>NZ_JAZDWA010000005.1:0-443611 GCF_036350715.1 Vibrio sp. YYF0003 | reverse complement strand
AGAGAAGCGGCACGGAAGATTTTGTCTACTTGCTCTTGAGAGTAAGTAGAGAACTCTTCTTGCGCTTTCTTAACGCGGGCAACCATTGCATCTAGTTCAGCCATATTAGTTACAGGCATAGGGATTCTCCTAAAATTAACAAATATTAAAAACTTTTTAGTAAGGCTATTGCTTATCTCTTTTTGCTGCTTATCAGCCACTTAACAAACAAACGACTTAGTAAATTGCTTTCATGGCTGAGTATAATGTTTCAAAGCATGAAAATAATTGACTTGGATCAGTTCTCATCCTCGAAATACCACCAAAGTGTAGTATAAGCGACAGGTATAATTATAACCAACTGATAATAAACAACTTTAGACCTTACAAACCATAGAACAAAAAAGCAGCAAACAGACAAAAAAATTAAATTAACTACACCAGACTGTAAAAAAGTTTCATTTTTAGACATAAAAATTACATGTACGCCTAATTTAATGTGCTACTAATAGTATATAGAATTACCTCACCCCTCTGCAATCACCCTTTGTTTTTAATCAAAAGTGCATCATTGTGAATGTTTGTGTAAAACACAACTGTTAAACAATAGCACTCCATGCAACATTTGATTTGCAGATTAGATACAGATTTTTAAAAAATTAGTTTTTCTCACAAATAGTATGGGAAATACGTTAGTTTTTTTCATTTCTACTGGGTGGTGTTTTCACTTACATTTAGCGTCCAACGTCATATCGTCTGAATAGAGTGTCTTTAACTTCAAACGATTTAGATAACCTACTCTCTCCATTTTTCACTTATGTGAATGTTTATGAGAATGCACTATGCAAACTTTTGAGCTCGCTATTTTCTTACAGTTTTTTTTAGGTCTGGTTGCTGCCGTTAACCCAGTTGGTATCATGCCAGTGTTCGTCTCTCTGACAGGCCACATGACACCTGAAGAAAAGAGTAAAACAGCCACAACCGCAAACATTGCCGTTGCAATAATCCTTTGTATCTCGCTACTCGCAGGTCAGCTCCTGCTGGACATGTTCAGCATTTCTCTGGATTCATTTCGAGTTGCTGGCGGATTGCTGCTGCTAAGCATCGCATTCTCAATGATGAGTGGTAAGTTGGGTGAGGATAAACAAAATAAACAAGAGAAATCTGAATACGTCAGTCGTGAACAGATCGGGGTTGTTCCTTTAGCAATGCCTCTAATGGCGGGACCGGGTGCAATCAGCTCGACTATTGTTTACGGAGCTCGCTACCCAAGTATGCTAGATACGGTAGGCATTAGTATTACTATTGGGGTGTTCTGTTTTTGCTCATGGTTGCTGTTCCGCTCCGCTCCATTGATCGTTCGCTTTTTAGGCCAAACAGGGATCAACGTAATCACCCGTATTATGGGCCTGATCCTTGGTGCACTCGGCATTGAGTTCATCGCTAACGGGCTACGTAACCTATTTCCCGGATTAGCCTGATATTCCATAAGCTTGTATGATAGAGCGATTCAACCATGGATCGCTTTGTCATGAAGACTCACTCTCTGAAAAATACACTCTACGTTACCATTTTTGGTACGCATACCAAGGCTGGTCGAACGTTTGATATCGTATTAATTATTGCGATATTAAGCTCACTGGCTATTCTGGTCCTCGACTCTATTCCTGCGGTGCAAGCTGAATGGGCAAAGGAGCTAAAGTACCTGGAGTACACCTTTACCGGCCTGTTTACCATCGAGTACCTTCTTCGCCTATATTGCTCACCTAAACCCGCCGCTTATGCAAAAAGCTTCTACGGGATTGTTGATTTACTGGCGATTCTGCCAACCTACTTAGTGCTATTCTTCCCATCAGCGTCATTTATGGGCGTGATTAGAGCACTGCGTGTGTTGCGTATTTTCCGAATTTTAAAGTTAGTACGCTATCTTCAAGACTCTAATGTTCTTCTTCGGTCATTGCTCATGGCTCGCAGGAAAATCTTCATCTTTTTCAGTGCGGTTGCCATTCTTGTCACCATATTTGGGTCACTGATATATATCGTTGAGGGGCCAGAAAATGGATTTACCAGTATCCCAAAAAGCATTTACTGGGCCATCGTGACCATTACCACGGTTGGGTACGGTGATTTGGTTCCCCAAACCAACCTAGGAAAAGCACTGGCTTCAATAACGATGTTGCTGGGTTATTCGATAATCGCCGTGCCGACAGGAATCTTTACCGCAGAGTTGCACCAAGAAATTCAATCACATAAAGAATTGGTCAAATGCCCAAACTGTTCGCAAGCAGGCCATGACCCAGACGCCATCTACTGCAAGCACTGTGGTAGTGAACTTGCCGATCCGGACAAACGTGTCGTTCGGGGAGAAAGCAAAAAAAAGAGCTCCTAATGAGGAGCTCTTTTCATCAAAAATAGAGAAACGTTATGCTTTCTCTTGAAGGATAATTCTTAGTGTACGACGTAGAGGCTCAGCTGCGCCCCATAGCAATTGGTCACCAACCGTAAACGCGTTCAGGAAGTCATCACCCATCGCCATTTTACGTAAACGACCAACTGGTACAGACATCGTGCCAGTAACTTTTGCTGGTGATAGCTCTTGCGCCGTGATGTCTCGCTCGTTTGGAATCACTTTTACCCAATCGTTGTGAGTAGCAATGATCTCTTCGATTTCATCCATTGGCACATTTTGCTTCAGTTTGATAGTCAATGCTTGTGAGTGACAGCGCATCGCACCGATACGTACACAAGTACCATCAATAGGAACTGGTGAGCTTTGAGAACCAAGAATCTTGTTTGCTTCTACGCCCGCTTTCCACTCTTCTTTGCTCTGACCATTATCACGTTTCACATCGATCCACGGGATAAGCGAACCAGCTAGTGGCACACCAAATTTGTCAGTTGGGAAAGAAGCGCTGCGCATCGTCTCTGCAACTTTCTTATCGATATCCAGGATAGAGCTTGCTGGGTTAGCAAGTTCTGAGCTCACTGAATCATTGATCACGCCCATTTGAGAGATCAGCTCACGCATGTTTTGTGCACCTGCGCCAGAAGCCGCCTGGTACGTCATCGCGCTTGTCCACTCAACTAAGCCTTTCTCGAACAGGCCGCCAAGACCCATTAGCATCAAACTTACTGTACAGTTACCACCAACAAACGTGTTAGTGCCACCGTGGATGCCTTGCTGGATTTGCTTCAGGTTTACAGGATCCAGTGTGATGATTGAATCTTCTGCCATACGCAGAGTAGAAGCAGCATCAATCCAGTAACCTTTCCAACCAGCTTGACGAAGTGCTGGATACACTTTTTCAGTGTAACCACCACCTTGACACGTAATCACCGCATCAAGCTGTTTTAAACTTTCAATATCAAACGCGTCTTGTAGTAAGCCTGCGTCTTTTCCTAAGTTAGGAGCAGGAATACCAATTTGAGAAGTACTGTAGAATACTGGTTCGATTAGATCGAAGTCTTTTTCTTCAACCATGCGCTGCATCAGGACTGAACCTACCATACCGCGCCAACCAACTAAACCAACTCTCATCGCCTTAACTCTCCATGTATTAAAAACCTTCTCCCATAGTTCAATTTTCGCAGCAAAATCTCAAGCCCTAATTTGTAAATGAGCGCAATTTTTAACGTTTTCTACCGAAAAATTGCTTTAGAAGTAATTTTTGAGCATTTGAACTCCGTGGAATCGTCATTTATAAGTAGGAAAAGTTATTTTTTACCCGCATTGGTCTTACCACTCTTTTACATGTAACATTTGAAGCACATTATTTTCACACCACAAAACATTTAACACCAATTTTATTAAACATTTCTAGAAAATAACTTCACATGCAAACGTTTAACTAGCCCTAGATCAACATAAAACACCAAAGATTCGAAATATAATGCTGGTTACTGTATGTTATGCCGCTATTACAACAAGGAGCGTCTTCTTCTATTGCTCCACGATATACAGAGGCACGTATGAAGCAAGTTACAACACGCCTTCCTAACCTGATTCAGGTATTTATCTCGTTAGGTTTATTCCTTCTTTTGGCATTTTCGTTCACTGCTAAACTCGATCTTCCAATCCAACTAGCGCTATACATTGGTTGGTTCATTATTATGCTATTGGGCATAAAGCTGGGTCATCAGTATAAAGACCTTGAAAAAGCAGCATTAAATGGTATTTCTAATGGCCTGGGTGCGGTTTTAATCCTCCTTGCCGTAGGTGCACTTGTTGGCACCTGGATCTCCGGTGGTATTGTTCCGACCATCATTTACTACGGGCTACAAGCTATTCATCCATCCATCTTTTTGCTCGCTACAATGATCATCTGTTCTTTAACAGCATTAGCAACGGGTACATCTTGGGGTGCGGCTGGTACTGCGGGTATTGCCATGATGGGAATTGGTCAGGGTCTGGGTGTTCCGGCTCCGATTACAGCAGGTGCGGTTCTCTCTGGATGTTACTTCGGAGATAAAATGTCGCCGTTGTCTGATTCTGTAATCCTTGCTTCTTCCATGTCTAACGTCGAAGTGATGGAGCATATCAAAGGTATGTTACCTATTGCTCTGATCAGCTACATCATCACTGGCATCATGTTCACCGCATTTGGCTTTCACTATGCAGGCCAAGTCGATATGAGCCAGGTAGACTCTGTGATCAAAGCGATGGAGCAACAGTTCTACATCACACCTTACTCGTTTGTGCCAGTGATAATCGTGCTTGGCCTACTGGCGATGCGCATGCCTTCTTTCCCCGTTATCAGCTTTGGCTCGTTACTGGGTATCATCTGGGCAGTCATGATTCAGGATGTAGATTTTCTGACGGCATTCAATACAGCGTGGGCGCCATTTGCGATTTCGTCTGGTGTTGATTTCATCGACTCTATTCTAAACCGAGGCGGTATGTCGTCTATGCTAGGCTCCGTTGCCGTGATCGTATTTGGTTTGGGCTTTGGTGGCTTGCTGGATAAAGTAGGCGTGTTAGAAACCATTGCGAAGCTATTTGAAAAACGTGTCCAGAGCTCTGGTTCATTGGCAACCAGCACCATTGGTACCGCATTTATGGGTAACGTATTTGGTTCAGCAATGTACGTGTCTCTCATCCTGACGCCAAAAATCTGTGCTAAAAACTACGACCGTCTTGGTTACAAACGCAAAAACTTATCTCGTAACGCAGAGTTCGGTGGCACCTTAACCTCTGGTATGGTTCCTTGGAGTGACAACGGCATCTACATGGCAAGTATCCTAGGTGTCGCGACCCTGTCTTACGCACCGTTCATGTGGCTTAGCTTTGTCTGTATCATTGTGACAATCATTAGCTCTTACATGGGATGGTTCGTTGATAAGTGCGAGCCAGTGGCAGAGTCTACCTCACAAGAAGAAACGGAATTACAACAACAAACGGCTTAATATCGTTTACTGATATCAAAAACAAAAGAGCGCCAAGGCGCTCTTTTTATTTATGCTGAATTCAGGTAAATGCAGTCAAACTAGCTTTCTTTTATGTTTGCTTTGACGGAAGCCCGCTTGCCCAGTACATAGCCAAGACCTAGCGGAGCAAAGAAGATCGCGATAATGAACAGAATGAAATAGATAATGGTGCTTCTGACAAGCTCAATCAATTTTGTCATTGCCAAATCGACAACCTGTTGAGAGACGCGATCTATGTCTTGTGCAAATTTTTCTCTTTCATGAGTAATAATCAACGCAATTTCCTGACGCTCTCTCGCCACCATTTCTTCTAGCGCCTGACGCTCTTCACCTAACTGAGATAGACGAGCTTCGGTTTTCATATCGATATCGTCAACCAGAGGCTGAAGTTCAAGTGCCATTTGCTCAGCCAAATAGCGCATATATTCTGGGTTATTATCGATAAAATCTCTCATCGAATCGGCTGTCACTTGCAGGCTATTTAGCGCCGCGTTGACTTTTTCAATGCTGGCTGAGCTGTTTAATGCCAGTAATTGTGCCTTCCATGTCATGATCTTTGGTGCTTGTTTAGACGCTAAACTTAACCGATCAGACACATCCCCCAGAGCTTCTGGCATTGTTCCTAACGTCATTACGGCTTCTTCCTCACTAATTTGAGAAAATTCCAACCATGCCCGGTAGGCTGGCGTTCTGATCATACTCAGGTCAGCAAAGGGATGTTGCTTGACGAAATTAGCCACAAACGGTTTTGTATTGTCATACACTTCTTTTTTCAATATGGATTGAGCAAGCTTGTCGACTTCATTCGCCAAATGCTCAGAGACTTTTTTGGCTTCATCCGTGGCAAACAGATTGCTGCCTGCTCCTGTAGCAAAAAACTCGTCGACTTGATGCGCGAATACCCACGTATCAATCAGGCCAGCCATAGGGGTGACCTGATAAGCCGAGGCCTGTAAGCCTTCTTCCGCGTTTATTTTCCATAATAGGAGGTAAGATTGGTTAATTTGGTCGTTGGGGTCATACTTAGCTTCTAAAGAATCAGCAGCTTGCTCTACCTGAGCAAAATATTGCAACGCATATTCTCTCGTCAATATACGCATATTGAGCTCTTGCTTGGTAAGCGGTACGGTTTGGCTATCAATTTTCACTGATAAAAGTGAACATCCAGAGATTGTCATAGCCACCCACATAACCATCATTGAAAATATTCGATGAGCAGACATGGTATTACCTTTAATAAATTGGTGTAGAACAGGAATCAAGGCGAACTGAGAAACAGTTCAGTGCGCCCTTGAATACCTCAACCTCTAACGGTTTAAGTCAGAGTAATATCAATCTGTTAGCGTTTTTTGTATCTTTTCACTTTTGAGAACACGCTTTGCAAAAAGTATGGTTTGCTCCAATATATCCTTCAACTTATTGAGCTTACTTTCCGGTACGTTTTGTTTTTCTTTAATCAATAGCTCAATATCACCCGATATGGAACTTAAAGGCATCGCTCCCAGACTGCCTGAAACGCCTTTCAGACTATGTACGACTCTTTGAGCTTGTTCTTTATCGGCGTTCAACAATTGACATAACTTCACGCCGTCGTTGGAATGGTCCTGAATAAACACTTCTAACAACATATGAACGGCTTCTTCGTCGCCAGACAAAGATTCAAGCATCTTGTTAATGTCAATATAGGGAACGTCAACCAACGCAGGCGTTTTTTCTGAAGATGAATGGGTAACTGTTACTTGTTGTTCATTTTTCTTCGATGATCCTTCATCGATGCTAATGTTAGGCTTATCTGTCTGAAGAAGATCCGCACTGGTATCCGTTACCTTTATTCTGTTCAGGTTATTAGGCTCTTTTTTGCCGAAAGCAGTCCAGGTGACGACCCATAAAAATAGTCCGCTTACTCCGCCAAACAATACGATTAGCTGCGTGAGTGCTCGCTCTAGGGTCATATTCGTCGTTGCTAGCTGATTCGCTAAGTCAGGTTTGAGTAGCTGCTTAGCTAAATAACGTCCTTGCGCGTTCGCGGCGAGTACATTTGAGGTTTGCGCGAGTCGGCGTTGAAACGCCGAGCGCTCTTCGACAATTAATGAATCCGATTCAATGAAGAGAGAATCGAGCTCGCGGTAAGTGTCTGCACTTGTGGTTGAATCACTGAAAATTGACTCTAATACCAGCGCCCCCAAGCGATAATACATTGAGTGAACTTTTTCTGAGTTGTTGCCTCTGGCACGACTGTTTCGCAACTGCTCTGCGAGTGAAACCAATTCATGATCACTGCCAATAAAAGCATGCGCATTTTCAAGAAAACGATCCGTAGCATAGAATAACTGGGTTAAGTCCGGGGGAAATATACCGCCCGAAGATTCATGCTCAAGTTGAAGGCGAACGGCATAAACAAGCTGGAGTTTCAGAGCAGTTGGGTCTACGTGCTGCACGCGATTGGTCAGTTCGAAATTAAAAAAATTACGAACTTCCTCTATTTTACTTCCCAACTCATTAACGGTTGAAAGCATTTGAATGGTTTGCTTCGATTGCTGCCAAAAGCCAACCGCTAATACACACCATAAAATGAATAGAAGCCAAACATAACGTCTTAAACCTGCCTTTAATTGCTGCAACACCTAACCCTCGCATATTTCCATTAATAACAAGGATATATCATTATCTTTCAAGATACAGGGTTCTTAGCGTTGACACGGGCGTAAGCTCAAGAAAAAACGCTACGCAATGAAAGGTTTCATTCATTGTGAGCAAATACCATTCGCGATATTTGACGCACATAAAAAAAGAGAGCCTAAGGCTCTCTGATTTGAATTGTCACTCGTCGTTTCGATTAACTGCGACTCAACTGATCTTTTAAGTTCGGTGGCGTTCCTTTGATCGTTAATGTATCGGTCTCTGGATCATAAAAAATACGCTCACCAAGAAGTAAGCTGTCAAAGCTGATGTTTAAACCACCGCCCGCTCCAACGTACTTGGTTAACTTACGAACCGTTGCACGATCACCAGGGAATGACTCTTCAAGTTCGTAACCTTGCTCTTTAGTGAAGTCCATAAAGCTGGTGCCATCCTGACTAGGTGGCAATTCACCAGAAAGCTCAGAGACTTGAACTTCTTCGCCAGATTTAATCTGCTCGTTACAGTAGTCGTAAACTTGTTTTTTGTACTCGTTTACTTCCTGCTTTTCTAACTTTGAATCAGCACAAAAATCATCAACGGCTTGCATCAATACCAAGTTTTGTTTCTTCGTATCTAATCCAATATCTGCCTGAAGGAAGTCGAGGAAAAAGTCTGCTACTTTACGCCCTACCCGACCTTTAATGTATGACAGATAGCGGTTGGACTCTTTGTCAGTGTCGTAGCTCGACAAATCAATTCGTGCCGCGATATCCATTTTTGTAATGTCTAAGTAGTCGGTCGCACTAATGTCCAGGCCTTCAGTTACTTTCAGACTTTGATTCATTGGCAAAATACCAATAAACAAATAATCCGTCGCAAGGCTCTGATACTCGGCGAAAACCAAAATGCCTTCGTCTGCGAATGGGTACTTAATTAACTCTTCTTTCAGTCGATTTGCACTAATTTGTGAGAAATCATAAAAATCTCGCTCACCTTTGCGCATTTCTTGAAGCCAAAACTGAAATTCGCTGTCTGACTGGAAAGAACCAAAACCTTTACCAGCTTTAGAATGGAACACTCGATGAAGTTCCGCGACAAGGTTTTCAGTCGACGAATCATTTTCTAGTGATGCGGGACGAAGTTTAACAACCAGTTCGTCCTGATCGTTTTTGCATAATTGATGCAGAATAACGTTTGAAAGATGAAGGCTCATAGTGATTTTATCTTGCTACAAGGTTTTAGTTGATGGGCATTGTAGGTTATCATAAGCCGCTTTTACTATCATTATTAGAGTCTTTATGCCGATTACATCTAAATATACTGACGAACAAGTAGAGAACATTCTTGCGGAAGTCGCGTTAGTTCTTGAAAAACATGCAGCTTCACCTGAGTTAACACTAATGATTGCCGGAAATATCGCAACCAATGTCTTAAATCAACGAGTTGCCGCTTCACAACGTAAAGCGATTGCTGAAAAATTTGCTCAGGCACTGATGTCTTCATTAGAAACACCAAAAACACATTAATAACGGATAATTAGACACATACATGGTAGACAGCGGAAACTCATACGGCGAACGTGTATCTCGACTGGTAGGTTGGGGACATTGGTTTGCATTCTTCAACATTGTTGCTTCAATGTTGATAGGCACACGCTATATTACTCAATCGCCTTGGCCTGAGACCTTGCTCGGTCAGTTTTACCTGGCAATCTCTTGGGTTGGCCATTTTGGCTTCCTTGTTTTCGCTCTTTACTTGCTGGTTCTATTCCCGTTGACGTTTGTCCTGCCATCTCGGAAACTATTCCGCTTGGTGGCAGTGATATTTGCTACGGTCGGTCAGACTATTTTATTGATCGATACCCAAGCCTATCAGTCGATCAACTTACACCTGACCCCCGTGGTTTGGGAGCTTTTATTTAGTGATGATAAAAGCGTTCTAAGCTCAGATCTGCAACACCTGTTTGTTGTGATGCCATTCATCTTCCTGATCCAGCTTGCGCTTTCAGAGTGGGTGTGGCGAAAACAACGTAAACTTTCTCATAAACACGTTGGCCGCCCGTTGGCTATACTGTTCTTCTTGAGTTTTATGACCAGTCATTTGGTGTACATCTGGGCGGATGCTTATTTCTATAACCCAATTACCAGTCAACGCGCTAACTTCCCGCTTTCATACCCAATGACAGCGAAAAGCTTTATGGAAAAACACGGCTTATTAGATCGTGAAGAGTACCTAAAACGCTTAGCTGAAAACCAAGGTAATGTTGAACTGGTTAACTACCCGCTTGAAAAATTAGAGTTCAATCGCCGCGTAAACAAACTTAACGTTTTGATGATCAGCGTGAATAATTTGAGAGCGGATGCATTAAATGAACAAGAGATGCCAAACCTTTATGGGTTTGCGCAGGAAAATCAGAATTTCCGCAACCACTATAGCTCAAGCAATGACACCTATGGTGCATTCGGTTTGTTCTATGGTTTGCCTACCAGCTACGCTTCAAGCATTCAGGCACAAGGCTCTTCACCTGTCATGCTTGATGTCCTGAAAGAACAGGGTTACAGCTTTGGTTTATTCAGTGGCAATGGCTTTGAAGATGACCTTTATTCAGAGATCATTTTCAGAAACTTGAACTTGGCTGAGAAACTAGACGGACAACAAACGCACACTGACAAACAGTCCATCTCAGATTGGAACACATGGCTGGTAGAGAACGCACAACAGCCTTGGTTTAGCTACATCGAAGTTACCGCAGTTGATAACTTTGAATCGATTCCTTCAAATACAGATGAAGAAATGCCAGCCAGCGAACGATTCAAAAAAGCGTACGAGTTTGCGGTTAAATCAGCGGATAATACCGTTGCCAGCATTATTAACGAATTAAAAGAAACGCACTTACTCACAAACACCGTGGTTATCATCACTTCAAATCACGGCAGTGAGTTCAATGAGACCAACACCAATAGTTGGGGTGCGAACAGCAACTACAGCCGATATCAACTGCAGGTACCAATGGTGATTCATTGGCCAGGCAGACTAGCAGGTGATTTTACTCATAGCACCAGCCACTTAGATCTTTCGGTCACGTTGCTTCAAGACATGCTTGGGGTTTCATCGAACCCTTATGATTACAGTAGTGGCCGCAACTTATTCGATGAAAGTCGTCGACGCTGGATATTGGCCGGAGACTCAAGAGAATTAGCGTTAATCACCAATACGCAAACCACGGTTATCGATAAGTTTGGTAACTACAAGCTGTACGACAAAGACTACAAGCGTCTGCGTGATGACAGCCCTAAAATGCCGGTGCTAATGCAGGGTTTAACGGAGTTACAGCGCTTTTATACCAAGAGCAATTAATACTGTTTTTACGCGTTTCATTCAAAAAAGCCCTCTAATGAGGGCTTTTTGTTTACTAAAGCAACAAACAACACAAAATTGAGCAGTAAACAGCCAAACAGATCGATTTAGGGTTTACAAGTTTTTCAAAGCCTTATATTATTCGCGTCAACAACGGAGAGATGGCTGAGTGGTTGAAAGCACCGGTCTTGAAAACCGGCATACGTTAATAGCGTATCTAGGGTTCAAATCCCTATCTCTCCGCCACATTTAGAAAGCCTGCAAAGAAATTTGCAGGCTTTCGTCGTTTTAGCCTATGTGAAAATTTTACGGGATTTCTAAATCCCTAGTTGAGCGCAACCCCGGCACTCAGCCACCTTTAGTAAAAAGGCCGCTAAGAAATTAGCGGCCTTTTTCGCTTCCACAGTTTGAAAGGGATTTGTACTAAATCCCTAGTTGGATGCAACCCCAGCCCCACTCGCAGCTAAGTCGAAGTCTTTTCGATTATTGTATCCAGCTCTTTAGCAATTGACTCTGCGGCGAGTATGCCTCTGTTAAGTGACCAAAGCTCAGGTGACACCTGTATCTCTTGCCCAGTTATATTGATTTTTAACAGTTTAAAAAGCGGACTCTTATGCCAATTATCTAACACCGCATAGCCCGCCCTTTTACTGTAAAAGAGCCAATCTGGATTTACTTTCAGCAGAACTTCTAGGTTTGCTTCCATTAAATGGCTCTGTTTGAGATCGGGTAGCGCGGGCTGAAGGCCGAGGTAACTTAATAAACTTCCGGTATAAGACAGTGGGCCATGCATCCACATGCCCCTTTCATTAACGTTGGCAAACTGTACCGTTCCGTTAGCTTTAAACTTGCCTTTGTAAGACGCCATAAGCTCACGATGCTTGGCCAAACGCGCTTTCATTTCCTGCTCTTTACCGACGGCTTTACCAATCGCTAAGGCAGACTCAAGTCCTTCTTGATAGGTTTCTCCTCTGCTTTTGAGCAAAATTGTCGGAGCGATTTGAGACAAATCATGCAGACTAATTTTATGACGATAGCTGTCAGCAATAATTAAATCTGGCTTAAGCTGAGCGATGACTTCCAAGTTTGGCTGGGAACGCATACCGACTGAAGTCCAAGGCTCAATGAGATCCCTCACCTGTGGAATTATTCTGGTCGGGTCTTTGTCGTCAGCCACGCCAACAGGTGAAATACCAATAACAGCCAACGCATCAACAAAAGAGTACTCCAACACGACTATCCTTTTTGGTGCGGAATCTGTTGGTGCCGTATATTTTGGCGTAGAGGCGGCTTGTACCGTACAAGCGCACAGTACAAGCAAAACAGTTAGTAAGCGCATGAATGCCATTAGAACTTGCCTGACACACTCAAGGTAACGTTACGCGGGTCACCCAGGTACAATCGATGGCTGTCCGTTCCGCCTACGTAATACTCTTCATCAAGCAGGTTAGCCACATTCAGCGATAGACGGTAGTCTTTTACTTCATAGTGAACACCAACATCAACGGTCATGTAAGCAGGAAGCTCAACTCGATCAGACGGGTCCTCACTGGTGTAACGCGCACCTTCATAGTTGGCCCCAAGGGTCGTACCCACTACACCACCAGCAATTTGGTAAGGGAAGTTATATTTCGTCCAGAAGTAAGCATCATGGTAAGCCGTCATAGGGGTTCTGCTACCTTGAATACTCGCGTCTGGATTCTCTGAGATTTCAGAGTCTACATACGCATACCCCAGCTTAACCTGCCAGTTCTCTAGCGGCTTCATCAGTAGCTCGGTTTCCACGCCTTTACTGCGTACTTCACCAAGCAATTCGTAATCACCACTGCTGTTTTTCTCTACTACATTGGATTTTTCGATGTCAAAATAGGCGACGGTTAAGTTACTGTTGTTGCTCAATAGATCGGTTTTCACCCCGACTTCGTATTGACGCCCTTCCTCTGGGTCGAAAGCATCATCGTTAACATCTTTCTTCTCGACGCTGTTTGGATTGAAGCTTTCGCCATAACTGGTGTACAGAGAAGTCCCATCGATAATTTTATAAACGATACCTGCCTGAGAAACGAAGGCATCAGTAGATTGAGTGTCATCCGTCGACTTGCTGACATAGTCGAAATCGACATCTTGACGCATGTAACGTAGTCCGCCCATCACGGTCCATTTCTCCGTCAGGTACACCGTATCTTGCAGGTATAAACCATAGTTTGTGTAATCAGTAATACGGTGATCCACTTTATACGCGCTTTGATCTCGTTCAGTTACGTCTTGTGGGTTGGTAAAATCTACCGTTGTGGTCGCATAAGTTTCACGCAGGAAATCTCGCTTCTCTAGACCAATATTTCCGCCAAAAAGGAGCTGATGCTCAACGTCACCCGTCCAAAGGCTACCGGTAGTACGGACATCGACGAAGTGATATTCACGCTTATTGACTTGATCTCGGTCGCGTACTTTAACCAAGCTGGTCGAGTCAACCACATCTCTGGTTTCATGTAAGTCACGTGTGTCCTCATGCCACACACTACGCCAATCGACAGTGAGATCGAATCCGTTGATCAGCATGGTGTTATAACTGGCAAACGCAACTACCCCTTCGTCTTCGTCGGTATCATCAGACGACTGGTAGTGCGTATCAATGGATGCAACCTGGTCGATATCGTTGTTTAATGCCACCAGCCCGTCGTCCGCAACACGATGTTCTGACTGCAGTTCCAGACCAAAAGTGAGTTCAGTTAATTCCGATGGACGATAAGTCAGTGTCGGGAATAAGTAGTAATTCTGCTGGTCAACATCGTCACGGTATGAGTCTGCGTTTTCGCCACTGATAATCAGGCGATACATCCAGGTTTTGCTTGCATTTAGCGGCCCGGTGGCATCAATTGTCCCGGTAAACCCGTTATCGTCGCCGAAATCGCTCACGCTGGTCGCGTATGTTGTCGCCGACACATCATAGCTAAACGAGGCGGTATCTTGCGGCTTCTTAGTAATAATATTGACCATACCACCGGGCTGGATTTGACCATACATGATAGAAGCAGGACCTTTGAGAACTTCTACTCTTTCTACGTTTGCTGTTGTCGGCGATCCAAATCGAGAGGCAAGACCCGGTAGGCCGTTAACTTGAATGGTATTAAGATCGGCTGGCATACCACGCAGCGTAAAACCGTCGGCATCGACATTAGAGCGGGTTAAACCCGTGGTGTATCCATAGGCATCATCCAATGTCGTCGCTCGGATATCCTGCAAGAACTGCTGGTTGATGACGTTAACCGTTTGAGGCGTGTCTAACGGGTCAATATCCGTTTTGGTTGCGGTCGTTACTCTAGGGTTCAAGTATGAGTTTTGCTGGCCAAAAACCACCATACTCTCATCCACACTTGCTACCTCTGCGGTAGTAATTTCTCCGGCGAAAACAACGGAGCTAAGCCCCATTGTAATTAATAAACTCTGGGTGATTGTGTTTACAGCAAATCTCATAAAACGGCTCAATTAAATTAACTTTATTGCATATGAATTCATTATTATTTTGTTTCATTTGTACATAATTAGATACAAAATGAAGCCGGATATAATAATTATTATCATTATCAATTCAAGTTAAACTTAACTTAATGAGTCTGTTTGTGTTTGAGAGCCGTCATCTACCGCTTGAAATTATTACCACAATTCACAATGCATACTAAAAACAAGCGATCAACAAATGAACAAGTGCAATTGATTACGATTATCATAAAGGTTACACTCGATGAACTTTTATTCCTTGTGGCTTGTAACCATTTTTAGCCTGAGCGTTCATACGTAGTAATCGATGCGAATTTTTTCCTCCACTCTTTATCTCTGGATACCATTGATTTTATTATCACTTGTAGGATCTTGTTATTCTCTTACCGCCTGGTCTAGTTTTCCGCTATCGGTCTCTCACATATACCAGTATCTGTTTGAATTTGATCCTATGAGTATGGAGCAACAAATCATTGCTTCGATTCGCATGCCCAGAGTGCTGGCTGGTCTTTTGATTGGCGCGAACCTAGCCGTCGCAGGATTAATGATGCAGGGGTTGACCAGAAACCCTCTCGCTTCCCCTTCCATTTTAGGGATCAATGCAGGCGCAGCCTGTTTAATGGCGCTGGCAAGTATCGGCGTTCCCTTTTTAGAAACTATGCCGGGTGTATTAATAGCCTCAATTGGTGGCGTTCTCAGCGGCGCAGTTGTATTAACACTGGGGGGCTTCTTTTCTGCAAAGCCCCACCCTCTCAAGCTTGTACTAGCAGGTATTGCCATCAATGCACTTCTTGTCGGTGTGACCAGAGCGGCGGTGATACTGGCCGATGATAAAGCGTATTCCATCATCAGTTGGCTGGCTGGGTCTCTTTCTTCTGTCGAATGGCAACAATGGAATACATTGTGGCCAACCAGCGTGTTAGGATTGATTGTGTCTCTTTTTGTCGCGAGACAGCTTAATCTTCTTGCGCTGGGTTCAGACGTTGCCACCAGCCTGGGAATAAATATTAGACTTACCAGGGCACTGACTTATCTCGCCGTCGTTTTACTTACCGCCTCCAGCGTCGCAATCGCTGGGCCAATCGGCTTCGTTGGTATGCTCGTCCCTCATATTGCAAAAAGGTTCGTCGGTAACGACTTTCTAACCCTCATTCCAGCGAGTGCGTTACTTGGTGCTACATTGATTGTTTGGGCTGATGCTTTGTCGCGAGCAATTGCTTTTCCTGCCGAAACTCCGGTTGGCGTAATTACAGCCCTTATCGGAACGCCTTGCTTTGTGTTTTTAGCCATGAGAAGTCAATCTTCATGAACAACATAAAACTCACTCTGCTCTCTTCTTCACTCCTGATTATCGCGATTCTAAGCCTGATTGTGGGAGCGTCTGATATTTCTATAAGTCAGATCTCTACGACCCTACTCAGCGGTGGAGAGTTTAACTTCACTATCAATCAATATCGTTTACCACGTATCATTCTCGCTATTGGCGTTGGAGCTGGTCTGGGTTTATCCGGTATGTTGGTACAAGGCGTGATCCGAAATCCGCTCGCATCGCCAGATTTAATGGGGATAAGTGCCGGCGCAGGATTAGCAGCAACGACCTTGTTAGTGATGTTTCCGCAAGCCCCAACAAACTACTTACCTCTGGCCGCTCTTGTCGGTGGCTTTGCTGCCGCCGGAATGATTCTGCTCGTCAGCTACAAAATACAGCCAACCGCGGCAAGACTGGCGTTAATCGGTATCGCGATCAGCGCGTTTCTATCCAGCTTTATTGATTTTTTGATGGTGGTACACCCGATAGAGATCAACACCGCCATGGTTTGGTTGACGGGTAGCTTGTGGGGAAGAAACTGGGAGCAAGTCCCTTTTATATGGATAACACTCGCTATCATGGTTCCGTTTTCCTGCTGGTTAGCCTGGCGATTGGATGTAATGGGGCTGGGAGAAGATAGCGCGACCTCACTTGGTATTAAACCGCAGCGCATCAAATTACTCTCACTGATTAGTGCCGTTATTCTTGCCAGCGTCAGCGTGTCGGTATGTGGCACGATTAGCTTTGTTGGATTACTGGCACCGCATTTAGCAAGAATGCTATTTGGTCATAATCATAAATTGCTTGTTCCAAGCGCAGCCTTACTTGGCGCACTAATGGTATTGGTATCCGACACGTTAGCGAGGGGAATACACCCTCCTTTGGAACTTCCAGCCGGCGTATTAACGTCTTTAATTGGCGCACCATACTTTATTTTCTTACTGCAACGCTACAAGGGGTGGTGATGATAGCTGCAAATAATTTAAACGTTTCTTATGGTGACAAAATCATAATTGAAGCGCTCAATCTCACGCTGCCTAAAGGCAAAATCACCGCTCTTATCGGTCCAAATGGATGTGGTAAATCGACCTTATTAAAAACACTGGCTCGAATTAACATGCCAACTAGAGGTGAGGTTTTACTTAATGGAAAGGCATTGAAATCATACCGTGACAAACACCTGGCTCAAGAAATGTCTTTATTGCCTCAGGTGTTAGAAACGCCAGAGGGAATCACAGTAAAACGCCTGGTAGAATACGGTCGCTCACCCTACCTTTCACACTGGGGTAAGTTGGGCGAGCATGACAAGAACATGGTCGCGAGTGCAATGCGGGAAACAGGCGTAGATGACTTGGCAGAACAAACGGTTGAATCGCTATCCGGAGGACAAAGACAAAGAGCCTGGATAGCCATGATTCTGGCACAAGACACCAATATTGTGATGCTGGATGAGCCCACTACCTACCTGGATCTTTCGCACCAGATAGAGCTGATGAAGATCATGCGTGAAATGAACAACAAAGGAAAAACGGTGATCGTTGTATTACATGACTTGAATCAGGCATGTCGCTACTGTGATCACTTAGTTGTCCTCAAAAAAGGACAGGTCGTAGCCCAAGGCACACCGCACGATGTTTTTACTGAAACCCTGCTTAAAGACGTATTTTCACTCGATGCGCGAGTCATTCAGGATCCTGTCGCTAATACCCCGATGTGCATTGCCCACTAAGTAATAGAACCCTGATAAGAGACATTCTCTCGGGGTTTTATAGGCCCCGCTCTACAGGTAGGCTACTCAAGAGGCAGGTAAAGACTTTGTTTTGGTGTATCTAGTACCACGTTGGTCATGACGCGGCGAATCTGTGGGAACTGATCCATTATCTGCTCAATAAACCCGTCGTAGCTTTTTGTATTCTCCGCTGTAATCACAACCATCAAATCGACATTACCTGTGACATAAAACACCTGCTGTATGGAAAGTTGAGACTCTGCCCAGCGTTTGAATTTATTGAGTACTGAGTAGTTATCTCTTTCGATTTCAATACCCGCAATAAACGTCATTGGGTGCGTAGAAAGCTCTGATTTAACGACAGCGATTTCGGCTTGGATTGCGCCCTCTTCCCGCAGCCGCTTTAATCTTCTCTGTACAGCAGAAGCAGACAGCCCTACTTGCTCGGCAATGACCTCGCTCGCCAAACGACAGTTGCTTTGCATCAGTTCCAGAATCTTTTTATCGAAACTATCCAGAGTGGAAACGTCACCCATGGTTTTCCTCTTACTGTTATTCCGCATTATTGGGGTTTAAATGCGGGAAATCTTCCGTGTCGAGCCAAGAATAGCGGATTTTACTCACCAATTGGAATCCACAATTAAACCATTCGTTCGAGTAGAACTAAAAACTGATTTCAGCCAAACAGACTTATGGCTAATGACAACGACTGGATTAAACAATAATGCATAACGATGATTGCAAATTTGGATTGCCTCCAGAGTCTATTGACTCTCAAGCATTGACTACTGAAACCTTGGCTCCTGAAACTCTGGCGGTTCATGCCGCTGTTCGACCTGACCCTCACACAAAAGCCATCGCACCGAATATCGTGATGTCGGTAAATCACAGCTTTTTACCCAATGACGGGGCTTTTTCCGCACAAGGTATGCAAGACCTCGCCGACGCACCTTTTCTGTACGCAGGTTGGACAAACCCAACGGTTCGTTTACTCGAAGAGCGTTTGGCTATTTTAGAACAGGCAGAAGATGGACTCGCGACAGCAAGCGGTATGGCAGCTATCACAGCGGTCTTCATATCACTACTGAAAGCGGGAGATCATCTTGTTATCAGCGATGTTTGCTACGCCGCCGTTTTTGAGTTCGCTACCCAAGTTTTGCCTCAGTTTGGAATTGAGGTTTCTGCAGTTGACACTACATGCACTACTAATGTGCAAAAGGCTCTACGCGAAAACACCAAGTTGGTGCATATAGAGACACCATGTAACCCTCTATTAAGGCTCTCTGATATAAAAGCGCTCTCTTCATTGCTTAAAAACCGGGGGATCTTACTGAGTGCAGATTCGACGTTTTCAACACCGGTTATTACCCGACCACTTGATCTTGGAGCAGATTTGGTCGTTCACTCTTTAACCAAGTTCATTAACGGCCATGGCGATGTTCTTGGCGGGTGCGTTTTAGGCTCGAAAGCCTTAATTAGCAAGCTTAGAAGCGTTGCTGGCGTCTATTTTGGTGCATCTTTGAGCCCACAGAGTGCGTGGTTAATTATGCGGGGAATGGAGACTATTTATCCACGTATGAAAACACTGTGTGAGTCGGCTCACGCCATTGCGAATTGGTTAGAAAACAACCCAAATGTACAAAGGGTTTTATATCCCGGTCTAGAGTCACACCAACAATTTTCACTAGCTAAACAGCAAATGGCATTTTTTGGCGGCATTATTGCATTCCAAGTAGAGGACATCGAACTGATTGAGCAACGATTTGCGCATGAGTCGAAGATGTTTTATTACGCATATTCGATTGGACATCAGCGAAGCTTAGCGGTGGTGTTGAAAACTGATGATTTGGACAAGTCTACTTATCGATTTAGCCCAGAACAAAAAGCGAACTTTTGCCGCGACGCGGGTAAAGGAGTCGTGCGGCTTTCAATCGGTCTTGAGTCTCCGGTCGATTTAATTCGGGACTTGAGTCACCTTCTTAGATGAAAATTGAATTTGTATGGCAATTTATTGGTTTTAAATTCGGAATGTTATTGAAACGTTACTAGATTGTGTTGCATTATCTTGTCGTTTTTGATGTAAGTTCGCGTTTGCGTGACACTCAATACAACATCGTATCTGTCATTGGACGAACAAAAAAATAACAAAATTTTTATAAGGGATATTATGAAAAAATATATTAAATCTTCAGCAGCTGGACTTGTGTTTGCTTGCTCCCTGCTTGGTGCTAATCAAGCCATGGCAAAGTCTGACCTAGAAGGTGTTATTAGTTCAGGTGAACTAAAAGTATGTTTTGATGCTGGCTATATGCCTTTCGAAATGAAAACCAAAGATGGCCGTTTCATTGGTTTTGATGTCGATTTAGGTAAGCACATGGCTCGTTCTATGGGGGTTAAATTCACTCCTGTGAACACAGCTTGGGATGGCATTATCCCTGCGCTACAAACTAGCAAATGTGACATCATCATGGGTGGTATGACAATCACTCCTGAGCGTAACTTGAAAGTTAACTTTGCTGACCCGTACATCGTTATCGGTCAGTCTATTATCCTATCTCCAGCTCTTGAAGGTAAGATTAACAGCTACACAGATCTAAATGATCCTAAATACACAATTTCCACTAAGCTAGGCACAACTGGTGTAGAAGCGGCGAAGAAACGTCTATTCAACGCAAAAATTGACCTTTACGACACTGAGGTTGATGCAGTTCTACAAGTTGTTAACGGTAAAGCAGATGCTTTCGTTTATGACTTTCCATACAACTCGATCTACGCAGCTCAAAACAAAGGCAAAGTTGGACACCTAGCTGAACCTTTCACTTACGAGCCTCTAGGTTGGGCGATTCGTCAAGATGACCCTAACTTCTTAAATTTCTTGAATAACTACTTGCGTCAAATCAAAGGCGATGGCACGTACGATCGTATGTACGACAAGTGGTTCAAGTCTGACGACTGGTTAAAAGAAGTTCAATAATTAGCTTTAAGCCCAGCGAACTAAAACTAAGTCAACTGGGTAACGTAAGTTGCCCAGTTCATTAAAAAGAAAAAAGAGAATCTGAGTGATGCAGTCTAAATCCTCAAAATGGATAGGACATGGAATTTATGTCCTAATAATGGCCATGCTGATTGGCGCGGTCTATTTCTCTGGCAAGAGTATTAACTATAACTGGCATTGGGATCGCCTCTGGCCGTATGTCGTCAACACCGAAATGCAACAGCTCCGAGCAAACGGTGACGGTACTGCCGTGGTTAACGCTGGCCAGTTAACGATTGAGTTTGATGACTCTAGTCAGTCTCAAGTCATCGATCATTACACAACACTTTTAGTTGGAAACGGTGACTTGGTATTCCAAGGTGACACTGTTGCCCAGCTTAACGAATGGAAATTCGGACCGATTGCTCACGGTTTATGGGTGACGGTAAAAATATCCTTTATCTCCCTCATTTTTGCCGTCTTACTTGGCCTGATATTCGGCCTCATGCGGGTTGCGAAGAACCAAACAGCGAGAAACTTAGCTGTTACCTATGTTGAATTGATTCGCGGTACACCGCTTCTGGTGCAAATTTTTATCGTTTATTTCTTTATCGGAACCGTACTCGATTTTGATCGATTCACCGCAGGGGTAGTAGCATTATCTGTATTTACAGGCGCTTACGTTGCAGAAATTGTTCGTGCAGGTATTCAGGCAATTCCTACAGGCCAAATGGAAGCGGCGCGCTCACTAGGTATGACCTACCCAAAAGCAATGCGCTACATCATTCTGCCACAAGCACTAAAGCGTACACTGCCACCTTTGGCTGGTCAGTTTATTAACCTGATTAAAGACTCTTCGCTTGTTTCAGTTATCTCTATTACCGACTTAACTAAAGCGGGTCGTGAAGTTGTGAGTGGCAGCTTTGCACCTTTCGAGGTGTGGTTCACTGTCGCGGCACTTTACCTACTAGTAACCGGGACTCTGTCTTGGGCAATTCAACGTTTAGAGAAGAGGTTATCAGCCAGTGACTAGTGAATACAACGGCGAAGATATGGTTTACGCCAACAATGTAGACAAGTATTACCCTAATGGCTGCCACGCTTTAAAATCAGTTTCAACGACGGTAAAACGTGGTGAAGTGGTGGTGATTATCGGGCCTTCAGGGTCAGGTAAATCAACGTTCTTACGTACATTGAACCAGTTAGAAGAGATAAGCACTGGGACCATCATTGTTGATGGTTTCGACATGTATGCGAAAAGTACTGACATCAACGTTTTGCGTCAAAACGTTGGAATGGTATTCCAGAGCTTTAACCTCTTTCCACACATGACCGCGTTAGAAAACGTAATGATCGCGCCATTGAAAGTGGCTAAGCGCCCGAAGCATGAAGTGGAAGGCGAGGCGAAAGTGTTGATCAAACGTGTTGGTTTAGAAGATCGTATGAACAACTACCCAACGCATTTATCCGGTGGTCAGCAACAGCGTGTTGCGATTGCCCGAGCACTCGCAATGAAGCCCGATCTGATGCTTTTTGATGAGCCAACTTCAGCACTCGACCCTGAAATGGTAGGTGAAGTACTGGATGTTATTAAGTCATTAGCAAAAGAAGGGATGACCATGGTTATCGTAACTCACGAAATGGGCTTTGCCCGAGAAGTGGCCGACCGTGTGTTGTTTATGGAAGACGGTAAATTGTTGGTAGATGACAGCCCTCAAGCGGTATTTGATGACCCAACTCATCCTCGTCTGCAGCAGTTCTTGGCAAAAGTGCTGTAACTGTATTTGTGAAATGAAAGCCGAGCTTCTAAAGCTCGGTTTTTTCTTTTGCGGTGCTTTTTAGCCGAAAACTTCCAAACTAGCCTGAATCAAATTCATATGAATCGGGACAAGATCTTCATGATTACTTCGGTAACCACCACCGACAACGGCCGCAACTGGAATACTGCGCTCTTTCATTAACTGCATCAAAAAGCGATCACGCTCTAGTATGCCTTGCGTAGACACATCAAAATACCCGAGCTCGTCGTCAGTGTGTATATCAACGCCAGCATCATAAATCACCATGTCAGGACGATGCAGATTGAGCGCCATTTGCACCACTTCTTTAAATGTCATTAAGAAGGTTTCATCATCGGTACCCCTAACTAAAGGGACATCGAGATCAGACTCAGGCTTTCTTGCCGGGAAGTTTTTATCACAGTGGAAAGAGAGCGTGACAATATCCGGCTCTTCCTGACACAAGGTTGCCGTACCATCACCGTGGTGTACGTCACTATCAATGATTAAGACTTTATCGACATCGTCGTGATCCAACATTTGCTTTGCGGCTATCACAAGATCGTTAAACAAACAGAAACCACTGCCGAAGTCTCTGTGAGCATGATGATATCCACCACTCAAATGCAAAGCCACGCCGTGTTCCAACGCTTTCTCCGCCGTCAAAACCGTGCCAGCCGCAGAAGTGAGTGTTCTGGTGATCAGTGCCTCACTCCAGGGAAACCCGATACGGCGCATTTTAGCCGCCGGCATCGAACCGCTAACCAATAAATCCACATATTCGGCCTCATGCACTCGCTTAATCTCTGCTACAGAAAGCGCCGTAGGCTCGAAAAACTGAACCCGCGATTGGCTGTTTTCGTTCTCTAGCTTTTCTTGCACTGCTTCATAAAGATATTGATACTTCATGATCGGATAACGATGCCCTTCAGGCAAAGCAAGTTTTGAATATATCGGGTGATAAATAAGTGGCAGCATGGAAGGTTCTTTTTAACAATAGTGGCGAAATAGTACCAAGTTCAACCATTGAATAAAATGCCATTTCACTGCTAAGGTTTGAAGAGCTAAAACAATAACTCGATAACAAATAGGGATAAGGGAATCAGATGAGTTCTACCGTTTTTATTACTGGTGCAAATCGCGGTATCGGCCTGAGTTTAACTAAGCTCTATCTCGACAATGGCTGGCAAGTACATGCGACTACTCGGAACTTAGCGAACAGCGACGAATTAGTCAGTTTAAGCGACCAGCACTTCTCTTTAACGCTTCATGAACTAGATGTCACCAATTACAAGCAGGTAGAGCAACTCGCGAAAAACCTGCCTGCTATCGACCTGTTAATAAACAACGCGGGTTACTACGGTCCTAAAGGTTATGGGTTTGGAAATACCGATGTGGATGAGTGGCGTAAAGTTCTTGAAATCAACACCATTGCACCACTCAAATTAGTCGAAACATTCTACCCATTGCTGCAACAGGGCCAAATGAAGAAAATCGCCTGCATCTCTTCTAAAGTCGGCAGCATGACCGAAAATACCTCAGGTGGTGGTTACATCTACCGCTCTTCCAAAGCTGCACTTAACTCCGTCGTAAAAAGTTTAAGCAACGACTTATCCGACCAAGGGTTCACCGTCCTAGCCCTTCATCCCGGCTGGGTTCGCACAGACATGGGCGGGTCGAATGCATTAATTGAAGCAGAATTCTCGGCCGCAGGGCTTGCTAACGTGATTGAACAAAGCACACAGAAGAATTCCGGCCAATTTATCAATTACGATGGTACCGAACTCCCCTGGTAGGCGTGCTCTGACTCAAGATGATGTCAAAGGCTCGATTGAGAAGAATGGCAACTTGTTTGAGTAGTAAAGTTTAAGACTAAAGCGGCAAGTTTCAGTGCCGCTTTGTTTTCAAGATGACTTACGTTTTGGTGCGCCAGATTTAGAGAAACTGCCCTTCGAATAGCTGCGTTTCTTACGCTTAAACGCCGGGCGCTCGACTTTAGGTAAGTGACGTAAAGACTCAGGAATCGGCCCTGACTTAACCTCTCCCATCAGGCTATCTATTCTTTGCTCCAACGCTTGCATAAATGGCTGATAGGCTTGATTTTTCTCAGCCATTCCTTGCAATTGGAATTCCCAGTGCGCCGTCATATCCGGATAAGTCGCATCTTGGGGAAGCGCATGAACCAACCCTCGGCCAGCTGGTGAGCTTAAAATCGATTTACCCTGCCGAGTCAAAAGCTGACGCTTGAAGAGTGTATCGAGAATACCAGCACGCGTAGCTTCGGTTCCAAGGCCATCCGTATCACGTAGGATCTTCTTCAACTCTTTATCAGCAACATAGCGGGCAATCCCCGTCATCGCCTGCAACAGGGTCGCTTCGGTGAAGTGTTTTGGCGGCTCGGTCTTGCGATCTTTTATTTCCCCTTCCCGGCAAGTGAGCACCGTGCCTTCTGCCAAAGGTGGCACGGCATCAATCCCGTCGTCTTCTTTATCGGTTTTGCCCATTAAGGCTTTCCAGCCCGGAGAAACAAGCTGACGACCTTTCGCAATAAAAGTGCCTCCAGCAATATCAAATACCAGCTTCGCTTCGGCGTAAATGGCCGCAGGATAAAATTGCATTAGGTACTGTCGGGCAATGAGTTGATACACCTTCATCTCATTGCCCGATAACGCATTCACATTAGCTTGCTTAGGCGTAGGAATGATCGCGTGGTGAGCATCCACTTTTTTGTCGTTCCATGCTTTCGATTTAATCGACAAATCCGCGCCCTGAACGGCACTTTGCAGCTCTTTGGCATTGTTGGCAATTGCAGAAGTGACTGAACCCGCTTGTGCATAGTGCTCCATCGGAAGGTAACGGCAATCCGAACGCGGGTAAGTGATCAGCTTATGCTTTTCATACAATGCCTGACAGGTATCCAAGACTTGCTGGGCACTCATGCCATAACGTTTTGCCGCATCAATCTGCAATGCAGACAAAGAATAAGGTAAAGGGGCAGATTGCTTGGTTTGTTTTTGCTCAGACTCTTTCACCGTGGCGGGTTGGTTCTTAATGCGAGCAGCAACATTCTCCACCAGCTTTCGGTTGAGAACTCGCCCTTCCTCATCTTGCCAAGGTTTACACGCTTCGCTTGGTTTCCACCTCGCACGAATATCAAATGCGCCGTTTTGATCTTGATATGGGATTAACGCATGCAGGGTGAAGTAGTCTTTAGGGATAAAGTTTTCGATTTCTTCATCGCGACGTACCACCAACCCAAGCACTGGCGTTTGCACTCGCCCGACCGATAATACACCTTGATAGCCGGCTTTCTGCCCTAGCAAGGTGTAGGCGCGAGACATATTCATGCCATAGAGCCAATCCGCTCTGGAGCGAGCCAGCGCAGAAACAGAAAGCGGGATAAAGTCACGGTTGCTGCGCATTGAACTCAAAGCTCGTTTTACTGCTGGTAAGTTCAAATCTGAAATCAGCAAACGTTGAGTTGCTTGCTTCTTAGTTTTAGACAGTTTGCAGTAATCGAGCACTTCATCCACCAAGAGTTGACCTTCACGGTCTGGGTCTCCTGCATGAATGACTTCCGTCGCTTCTTTTAGCAATTTACGAATCACAGTCAATTGCTTACTAGAAGTTTTTCTTGGCCTTAGCTGCCACTGCTCCGGCACAATCGGCAAATCCGCCATGTTCCATTTTTTGTAGCGTTCGTCATAAGCATCTGGCTCCACTTGTTCCAGCAAGTGTCCGATACACCAGGTCACTACATCTCCATTACCACAGCGAATAAAGCCTTGGTCTTTCTTTTGAGGGTTCGGTAGTGCGGCAGCGATCGCGCGGCCTAAACTTGGTTTTTCAGCAATAAACAGACGAGACATAAGCTTGGGAAAGTAATAATAATTAGGGCCACATTATCGAATGTAGCCCTAATAAATCAAGAAAAACTGTATAGATAGACAGTAAGAATGTGGTTAGCGGTTATTGAAACTCAACAAACTTCGTCAAGTCACGCTCTGGCACTTTCATTGGTGTGCCATCTGGGGTGCCCAAGTAAAGGAAACCAACGATTTCATCTTCACCTTCCAGGCCAAACGCTTTATGCACTTCAGGGTGGAACATCCATGGTCCTGAGCGCCAGAAGCCCTGAAAGCCCTGCGCAACGGCGGCCATTTGCATTGCTTGAACGGCACAGCCTGCCGACAGGTACTGTTCCAATGCAGGCACTTTTTCATGCGGCGTCACTTTTGCGATCACGGTGATAACCATTGGTGCTCGGAATGGGGCATTTTTCAGCTTTTCAACCACCGATTCCTCGCTGTTATCCGCCAATGCAGCTTTAACCAAAATATCAGACAGTTTGTTTAGTCCTTTACCCTGTGAAATCACAAAGCGCCAAGGCGTTAAACCAGCATGGTCGGGCGCGCGCAGGCCAGCACGTATGATATTTTCCAACACTTTACCTTCTGGTGCTGGCGCGGATAACTTGCCGACAGAACGGCGGTTAAGCAAGAGATCGAGAGCTTCCATGAACTGGTCCTTATTGAATCTAACTTGTATTTTATCTGCTGGTCACTTTAGCACAATCTAGCCCACTGAATAACAACCTGTTTTTTGGGGATTATACCTAACCCACAAAATGCCTATTCCAGTCGGCCAGAAACGAAAAAAGCCGCACATAATGCGCAGCTTTTCATAAGTATTTGTGTATGCTTTTTATAGCTTCACTGCGAGCTTCACACCCTGACGGATTGCTCGTACGGCATCCAGCTCACCAGCGTGGTCAGCACCACCGATGATGTGCAGCTTATCACCTAGCTGAGACCATTTATCTTCAAACGGTCGAACCGACTCCTGACCCGCACAGATAACCACTTTATCTGCGTTCAGAACTTGTGATTTACCATCAACCTGAATGTGTAATCCACGATCATCAATTTTTTCGTAAGAAACACCACCCAGAAGATGAACTCCGCGTTTTTCCAGGGTACGTTTATGGATCCAGCCCGTTGTTTTACCCGGACCTTTACCGACTTGCCCTTGACGACGTTGTAATACCCACACCTCTTTATCACTGACTGAATCAGGGAAAGGATACAAACCACCCGGCTGAGAAATCTCTTTATCAATCCCCCACTCGTGTAGCCAGTCATCCAACGTATGATCGACAGGCTCAGTAATCATGGTCGCAATATCAACCCCGATACCACCCGCACCAACGATTGCAACTTTCTCACCAACCGGTGTCTTTTCACGAATCAAGGTCTGGTAATCCACAACTTTCTCTGGGTTATCAATACCTTCAATCTTCACTTTGCGAGGCTCTACGCCAGATGCCATCACGATTTCATCGTACTCGGTGAGTAAATCGAAGTTCGCTTCAGTTGAAAGGTGCAAGTTGACCCCTGTCTCATCAAGGCGGTTGGCAAAGTAGCGAATGGTTTCACGGAATTCTTCTTTACCCGGGATCTGCATCGCCAGGCGGAATTGTCCACCAATACGATCATTCTTCTCGAACAAGTCAACTTTGTGGCCACGCTCTGCCAATGTTGTCGCACATGCAAGACCAGCAGGACCCGCACCTACTACGGCGATGTTCTTTTTCTTCAGTGCTGGCTCAACAACGATTTCGGTTTCATAACACGCTAATGGGTTAACCAAACAACTCGCACGCTTACCCTTAAATACGTTGTCCAGACAGGCTTGGTTACAGCCAATACAGGTATTGATGAACTGCGCCTTCTCCTGCTCGGCTTTCGCCACAAAATACGGGTCTGCCAAGAATGGGCGAGCCATAGAGACCATATCGGCATGTCCAGACGAAAGAATACGCTCAGCTTCTTCTGGGGTATTAATACGGTTACAGGTGATGATCGGTACAGAAACGTGCGGCTTTACTTTCTCGGTGACCCAAGTAAACGCACCACGCGGAACTTGTGTCGCGATAGTCGGAACGCGCGCTTCGTGCCAGCCAATACCGGTGTTGATGATGGTAACACCCGATTCTTCAAGTGCTTTTGCCAGCTCAATGACATCCTCAAACGTGCTGCCTTGTTCGACGAGATCCAGCATAGAAAGACGGAAAATGATGATGAACTTATCACCCACCGCTTCACGTACCGCTTTAACGATCTCCAGAGGGAAACGCATACGTTTTTTATAGCTGCCGCCCCAATCGTCGTAACGCATATTGGTGCGTTTACACAGGAACTGGTTAATCAAATAACCTTCAGAGCCCATCAGCTCTACACCGTCATAGCCAGCGGTCTGAGCCAGCTCGGCACTTTTAGCAAAATCTTCGATCGTGCTCTTGATTTGACGCTCGCTCATTTCACTTGGAGCAAACTTAGAAATCGGCGCTTTAATACCCGACGCACTTTGCGCTAAAGGGTGCATGGCATAACGCCCTGCATGCAGAATTTGCAGTGCAATTTTGCTGCCGTGTTTGTGAACGGCTTCAGTGACAACTTTATGCGCCTCTGCATGTTTAGGCTTACTGAACTCTGCGCTCAGAGGGTGAAGTCGGCCACGAAGGTTTGGAGAGAAACCTCCTGTTACAATCAGACCAACGCCACCTTTCGCGCGTTCTTCATAAAACGCAGCCAGCTTTTGCAAGCCTTCCTTGTCTTCTTCTAAGCCGGTATGCATTGATCCCATCAGCACTCTGTTACGTAATTGAGTGAAACCGAGATCCAGTGGTTTTAATAGGTTTGGGTACAGTGCAGACATTACTAAACATCCATTTTTATTATCTTGTGAAGTGACATTACGTTCTGCGAACCAAAAAATCAAACAGGTGTTTACATTTTTGTAACACCGATCAATCTAGCGTTAAAATATGCCAATTGTTGAAGGAGCGTGATAAGCTAAAAACACGTTATCTTTTGAGATCTTAGAGATAAGAACCCATAATTTGTAAAATTACGAATTGATTATCTCGTGATGGAGACATGATGAAAAAACTCTTCAAATTTATTGGTCTGATATTTAAAGGAATATGGAAAGGCATCACCTTTGTCAGGCTTGCTTTGGCAAATCTGCTGTTCCTTCTGATGCTTGCCGTTTTTTACTTTGCGTTTACCTACACCGGAGAAGGTCGACCAGTGATAGAGAAAGAGTCTGCACTGGTGATGAATTTATCTGGTCCCATCGTCGAACAAAGACGCTACACCAACCCGATGGACTCCTTTACAGGTTCACTACTTGGCAAAGAGATACCAAAAGAAAACGTATTGTTTGATATCGTTGATACCATCCGCTACGCCAAAGATGACCCTAAAATTACCGGTTTAGTTTTATCTCTGCGTGAGATGCCAGAAACAAACTTAACCAAGTTACGCTATATCGCAAAAGCGCTGAACGAGTTCAAAACATCTGGTAAGCCGATTTATGCGGTCAGCGATTTCTACAATCAAAGTCAATATTACCTCGCAAGCTACGCCGACAAAGTGTACCTGGGGCCAGACGGCGGAGTACTGATTAAAGGCTACAGCGCTTACTCGATGTACTATAAATCGCTGTTAGAAAAATTAGATGTGTCGACGCACGTGTTCCGTGTCGGTACTTATAAATCGGCGATAGAACCATTTACGCGCGACGACATGTCCGATGCTGCGGAAGAGTCAGCGACACGTTGGATCACTCAGCTATGGAGTGCATTTGTCGATGATGTGGCAACCAATCGAAACATTGATGCCAAAGTTCTCAATCCAACCATGGACGAATTGTTAGCGGAAATGCGCTCTGTTAATGGCGATATAGCAAAACTGTCACTCAAACTGGGTTTGGTGGATGAACTGGCTACTCGCCAAGACATTCGTACCCTGTTTGCCAAAGAGTTTGGTAGCGACGGTAAAGACAGCTACAACGCGATCAGCTATTACGACTACCAAGCAACGATGCACCCTGACTACAGTTCATCTGAAGATGATATTGCAGTGGTTGTTGCGAGTGGCGCAATAATGGATGGTCAGCAACCGAGAGGCACTGTAGGCGGTGACACGGTGGCGAGCCTTCTTCGTCAGGCACGTAACGATAAAAACGTTAAAGCGGTTGTTCTTCGTGTGAATAGCCCGGGTGGCAGCGCCTTTGCATCGGAAGTGATTCGTAACGAAGTCTCCGCGTTAAAGCAAGCAGGTAAACCTGTGGTGGTGTCCATGTCAAGCTTAGCGGCTTCAGGCGGTTACTGGATTTCAATGAGTGCAGATAAAATTGTTGCTCAGCCAACCACACTAACGGGTTCTATCGGCATTTTCAGTGTGATTACTACCTTTGAAAAAGGTTTCAATAAGCTTGGTATCCATACTGACGGCGTTGGTACGTCGCCATTCTCCGGTGACGGGCTTTCAACTGGTCTGTCAGAAGGCGCATCGCAAGCTATCCAAATGTCAATTGAACACGGCTACCAGCGCTTTATTTCTTTGGTCGGTGATAACCGTGGGATGCCTGTTGAAGAAGTAGATAACGTAGCACAGGGTCGCGTATGGACAGGTCAGGATGCGATGTCATATGGCTTGGTAGACCAAATGGGTGACTTTGACGATGCGGTCGATTTAGCAGCGAAACTGGCTAACATCACGGACTACAACCTGTACTGGGTTGAAGAACCCCTTTCACCAGCGGAGATATTCCTCGACGAATTCATGAATAACGTCAAAGTTTCCCTTGGTATTGATGTCACAAGCATGTTGCCGCAGAGCTTGCAACCTGTAGCTCAGCAGCTTAAACAGGATGCGAGCGTGCTACAGAGCTTTAATGACCCAAGAGGTCAATACGCCTTCTGTTTGAATTGCCAAGTTCAATAGCCGTGCTTAACTAGTCAAAAAAGGGGCATATCTTAGTGATATGCCCCTTTTTATTACCCATCAATTCGTTATAATCCGCGCACAGCTCCCCTACATGAAAGTAAATAGAACGATGACTAGAAAACACATCTATATCGCTTATACCGGTGGCACCATCGGTATGCAAAAGTCAGATCACGGTTATGTGCCTATCGCTGGCTTTATGGAGAAGCAATTAGCAGCAATGCCAGAATTTCATCGTCCAGAGATGCCGGATTACACCATCCATGAATACGATCCGCTGATCGATTCATCAGACATGACTCCTGCCGATTGGCAACAAATTGCTGATGATATTCGTGATAACTACGATAAGTACGATGGTTTCGTTATTCTGCATGGTACAGACACGATGGCTTACACTGCGTCGGCTCTGTCTTTCATGCTGGAAAACCTTGGCAAGCCAGTTATTGTGACTGGTTCTCAAATCCCATTGGCAGAGCTTCGCTCTGATGGTCAGGCAAACCTGCTGAACGCACTGCATATCGCGGCTAACTTCCCTATCAACGAGGTAACGCTGTTCTTCAACAATCAGTTAATGCGTGGTAACCGCAGCACGAAATCACATGCTGACGGCTTCAATGCCTTCACTTCGCCAAACCTTGCTCCTTTGCTGGAAGCGGGAATCAATATTCAGATTAGCAATAGCGTGACAGTTGGTGCTCAGCCTGAAGGCGAATTTAGAGTACACAACATTACACCTCAGCCGATCGGTGTGATCACCATGTACCCTGGCATTTCTCATGAAGTGATTCGCAACACGTTACTTCAGCCGGTTAACGCGATGATTCTGCTAACGTTTGGCGTAGGTAATGCACCACAAAACCCAGAACTGCTTGGTCATCTGAAAGAAGCATCTGAACGTGGTGTTATCGTGGTGAACTTAACGCAGTGCTTAGCTGGTAAAGTTAACATGGGTGGTTACGCTACAGGCTGTGCGTTGGCTGATGCTGGAGTGATCAGTGGATTTGACATGACGCCTGAAGCTGCACTAGCCAAACTGCATTATCTTCTAAGCCAGAACCTGTCTTACGAAGAAGTAAAAGACAAAATGCAGCAAGTATTACGTGGTGAAATGAGCCTGTAAAACTCAATACTCAGCACTTAAAACCTAAAAAGCCCAATGATTACATTGGGCTTTTTACGCGTTAAACATATCAATCGAAGTTTGGATTTACTCGAACGATATCGCTCTCATCACCACTGAATTGCTTTTTCAATTCTTGCTTAGACTTAAAACTGATTTCACCACCGGCAGCAACGGTCATATGTTGAGCGTCTGTATTATGTTTTGATTGATACAACATCACAGCTTGCATACACGAATCTCGCTGCTCTCTAGAAAGTGTTGTACCCTCTGGCCATCTTCCCGTCTCTACTGCATATACCAAGCGATCGTAAACTTCTGGTGTCATCGCTTTTAATAATTGTTCTGTGTCCATAATGTACCTTCTTATTACATTCTGTTCAGAACATAGCGGGTTAAGAAATGGAGTCAAGAACACGAAAATGAATTGGTGTAACGGATCACAGGCAAAACCATGAAAACAACATACTGGTTGCTGGCAAGCCTCGCCACTCTATCCATCACAGGTTGCTTTGAACGCAACATATCTACTGAACAACTGTGTGAAAATAACCCAGAACTGCGCTGCGAAAAGCTCAACATCGACGATGGACAATGCCGCATCCCGCGTACCAACTTAATTTGGCATCGTTATGAGCAGTTCAAACACCCAAGCGAAGAAAAACAGATAGAAGAATACAGCGTCGTCGCTGAATACAGAAAGTGCTTGGAGCTAGCCTCCCAGATCGCTCCGATTGACCAAAGCGAGCTAAAAGCACAACGCTTTAATGCGCTGGTGCACAGCATCGACGAGCTTGAACGCATCGTTAGCGAGTTAAAGGTATCGGAAAAGCCAGAGACCTTATATTTCCTTTGGTCACAGACCGGAGACACACAGGCTCAGCACCGATTTTTACAGATGGAAGGCTCACCGACACTAAACACTGCGGAAATGCAGTACGCCTTAGCTACCTTCTACGTCAACAGAGACACCCCTAAAACGCTTATCTTGTTAAATAATGCGTTAAGTTTGTCAAATGAAGACAACCTAAACCCTGCCATACTCAAATCATTGGCGAGTATTCATCAGGGACAAGGGGAGAAAAAACGCGCTTACCTCTGGGCAATGGTAGCCAAAAGATTTGGTGTGTCAGTAGCCGATGAAAAGCAGCTGCAGAGAATGTTCGATTTCAATGATCCAAACCAATATCAAAAACTGGACGACCTGGCCAAGTCGATCGCAAATAATATTGAAGAGGGAAGTTATTCCCCCGATTTAATTCCCGAAAATATATAAAAAAACTCCCGCTAGTCGGGAGTTTTTTATTCATTCAAGTTTTCAGTGTTTATATGTTGACCGATACAGTTCTGAAAGGATGAAACACTCTTAACTGCAATTTTGTTACTAATCTTCAGATTTGTTGAAAATTAACGACACTGAATTAACACAGTAACGCTCGCCTGTTGTTTGTGGTCCGTCTTCAAAAACGTGCCCCAGATGACTATCACATGTCGCACAGCGAATTTCAGTACGTACCATTCCGTGACTCAGATCATCTAAATAGCGTATCGCTTGGTCATTAACTGGCGCATCAAAACTCGGCCATCCACATCCTGAATCGTACTTGTTATCAGAGACAAAAAGAGGGGCATTACAGCAGGTACAGCTATATATACCAGTTTCCTTATTATGCAATAACTTACCACTGAACGGTGGCTCAGTTCCCTGCTCTCTACAAACACGAAACTCTTCATCAGATAGACGCTCACGCCAATATTCATCGGACTTCGTCACTTTTCCTCCGCTTTGTTCCACTAATTTTAGATCCTTATTTCCTGTTTTTCGCAATGACTTTTTTAGCAAAAAACTTGATTCTCGTAACAGTTGTAGCACATACTTTCTCACCAGGACACCATGTGTAATTAATTTGATACGAGCACTCATCTCGCAGGTTATATTACGCCAACTGAGCTAGAGTAAAAGCAGTAAAAAGTTTAAAAAACGAACATTTGCGAAGAATTGTTAAAAAAAGCGTCGCTTTTTTTTGACTTTAAACAAGTTAAGTCCGATTATCTGTTGCAGATGTTTACTGGATTCTGTAATTTTACTACCAGTTATCTTTAATCAGAAATTAAGTTGTGGAGCAACTATAATGACTATCAAAGTAGGTATTAACGGTTTTGGCCGTATCGGCCGTTTCGTTTTCCGTGCAGCGCAAGAGCGTAACGACATCGAAGTTGTAGGTATCAACGACCTTATCGACGTAGATTACATGGCATACATGCTTAAGTACGACTCAACTCACGGCCGTTTCAACGGTACTGTTGAAGTTGAAGGCGGTAACCTAATCGTTAACGGCAAAACTGTACGTGTAACTGCAGAGCGCAACCCTGAAGACCTAAAATGGGACGAAATCGGTGTTGACGTTGTTGCTGAAGCAACTGGTCTTTTCCTAACTGACGAGACAGCACGTAAGCACATCACTGCTGGCGCGAAAAAAGTTGTACTAACTGGTCCTTCTAAAGACGCAACTCCAATGTTCGTTAACGGCGTAAACTTCGACACTTACGCTGGTCAAGACATCGTTTCTAACGCTTCTTGTACTACTAACTGTCTAGCACCTATCGCTAAAGTTCTTAACGACAAGTTCGGTATCGAATCTGGTCTTATGACTACAGTTCACGCTACAACAGCAACTCAAAAAACTGTTGACGGTCCTTCTGCTAAAGACTGGCGCGGTGGTCGTGGTGCTTCTCAGAACATCATCCCATCTTCAACTGGTGCTGCTAAAGCTGTAGGCGTTGTACTTCCAGAAGTAAACGGCAAACTAACTGGTATGGCTTTCCGCGTACCAACTGCTAACGTTTCTGTAGTTGACCTAACTGTTAACCTAGTAAACGGCGCATCTTACGAAGCTATCTGTGCAGCAATGAAAGAAGCTTCTGAAGGCGAACTAAAAGGCGTTCTAGGTTACACTGAAGATGCAGTAGTATCTCAAGACTTCATCGGTGAAGTTTGCACTTCAGTATTCGATGCTAAAGCTGGTATCGCTCTAACTGACAAATTCGTTAAAGTTGTATCTTGGTACGACAACGAAATCGGTTACTCAAACAAAGTTCTAGATCTAATCGCACACATCTCTAAGTAATTAGAAACAGTGATTAGCTCTTAACTGAGTTGAAAAAGAGGCGGCTTTATAGTCGCCTTTTTTGTATCTGGAATTTGAGGGGTGTATTTGGGCTTCAAACGCTCGCAACCTCTCCCAGCGATAGGAAAACAATCAGATGGATTTAAACACCCTTCCTGCCCTAACCGTCCTTTCTGACAATGTCACCGTAGTAGAAATTGATCAGGTCAAAGTTGTTCGTATCATTCACGATAAAGCAACCGCTGGTATCGCTTTGCACGGTGGTCATGTGGTGTCATACAAACCACAAGGTCAGGAAGATCTAATTTGGATGAGCGAAAAAGCCGTATTCGATGGCAAAGCCGCTTTACGTGGTGGTATTCCAGTGTGCTGGCCATGGTTTGGTCGCATTGCTGCACCGGCTCATGGTTTTGCACGTACTACAGAATGGGAACTGATAGAACACCGTGAAAATGAAAATGGTGTGATTGTCGAACTTGCGTTGTTCCCAAGCGAAGAGACCCACCAAATTTGGCCTCATATGTTTGAAGCTCGCCTTTTGGTAGAAGTCGGCGATGAGCTGAAAGTGACACTGAAAGTACTGAATATCGATGATGAGGCATGGGCATTCTCTGGTGCATTGCATACTTACCTTAACGTTGGCGATGTTTTACAAGCCCAAACTTCAGGCATGGGTAGCGAGTACATCGACAGCTTGAAAGGCAACGAGGTATGTCAAGGTGGTGAAGTCCTGCAACTGACCGACACCATAGACCGCGTATACACGCAGCCTGAAGTGCAGATCTTAGTCAAAGACCCTGTATTAGGACGCACTCTGAGCGTAGAAAACCATGGCCACAACTCAGCAGTACTATGGAACCCTTGGGCCGAAGGAGCTCAGTCAATGGGAGACATGGCTGATAATGGTTACGAAACCATGCTATGCGTCGAATCCGCTCTGCATGCTTCCAGTATTGATCAAGGCAAAACCTTGCAACCAGGTGAAAGCTACGAACTGGTTACCGTTATTTCCGCACAATAACGTCATCACAGCCGGTTTACGCCGGCTTTTTTATTGCTAGCAGTTCAACTTCACCCTTCTCTTCCCTATTCTCATTAAAAATTTTATTTCTGGTCGTTATAAATCTGTAAAAGCACTCGCTAACCACGGCTATTTCACGGTTTTGTTTCACTTAAAGTCGTGCTTTTTGATAGAATTTGTCGCCCTACTTTCAGCTCGAGATCGTCATGAACTATCAATGCCCTCTATGTCACCAACCTCTTACATTAAGCGTAAAAACGTTTAAGTGTGAAAATAACCATCAATTCGACATGGCAAAAGAAGGCTACGTAAACCTGATGCCGGCACATCATAAGCGTTCTAAAGATCCCGGCGATAACAAGGAAATGATGCAAGCGCGTCGTCGCTTTCTGGAAGGAAAGTATTACGATCCGATGCGCCAGGAAGTCGCCCGCCTTTGCACTGAGTACACCAAAGGAACGACTCACCAGCTGTTAGATATCGGCTGCGGTGAAGGCTACTACACCGATCTGGTACAAAAATCATTGCTAGCCCAAGATGAGCAAGCCGCCACGTTTGGTTTAGATATCTCGAAAATAGCCATTCGCTATGCAGCCAAACGCTACCCAGATTGTCATTTTAGTGTCGCATCAAGCCATAGACTTCCATTCGCGGATCAATCTTTGGATGCAATCCTGCGAATCTATGCGCCATGTAAAGCAGAAGAGCTCAAGCGTGTAATCAAAGATAATGGTGTCGTGGTTACCGTTACGCCAGCAGGCAGACATCTTTACCAGCTTCGTGAACGAATTTACCAAGACGTTCGTCTCCACGATGAAACACCTGAAACCATCGATGGCTATGAACTCGAGCAGCAACACCAACTTAACTATGTGATGGACTTGAAAGACGGAGACGCATTTGACCTGCTGCAAATGACACCATTCGCCTGGAAAGCGACTGACGAACTCCGAGAAGAGCTAAAATCCGCTACACTTTTCCAATGTGAGGCCGATTTTATGTTGCGTGTCTATCGTAAATCCGCGCATTAGTACTGCCCTAGCTCAACGCAGGTGAACATGGCTCTCGTTCACTTTAATTCCGTCGCCTCCACAAATATCTCTTAGACATTTTTGGAGGCTTCTCATGCGCTTTTCTATTTTAGGTCTTGCGTTTGCCATTGTGTTAACTGGTTGTGTCTCAACCCCAACAACGATATCCACTCTCAATTCCCCTGACGTGATCAGCTTTTACGATTACAAGTTGCACACCCCGTCAGGCACTCCTTTATCCCTGACTGACCTGAACCCTGAGTTACTGCAAGCCGACGTAATCATGATCGGTGAATGGCACACTCATGCCGGTATCCACCGTTTCCAGACAGATATGCTGAAACAATTATCGAGCGGAAAACGCCCCATTGCCCTTTCAATGGAACAATTCAGTCGCGATAAACAAAGCGTATTAGACGAGTATTTAGATGGCCAGATTGGTGAGCAAACCTTCATCCAGCAAAGTAACGCCTGGCCAAACTATGAGAGTGACTATCGTCCCCTTGTCGAGTTTGCAAAGCGTGCAGATATTGCAGTAATCGCGGCTAACGCGCCGAGAAAAATTGTGCGCTGCATTGGCTTTAATGGTGTCGGCTATCTGGATAAACTTGATAGTAAACAGCGTGGTTTTGTCGCTGAGACCATCAATACCGATGACAGCCAGTACAAAGACAAGTTTATGGCTTCCATGCATCACGGCAAGCCAGAGCAAACAGAAAAACAATACGCCGCTCAAATGACCTGGGACGAGACCATGGCCGAGTCCATTGTCGATTACCTCACTAAGCATCCGGGAACTCAAATGGTACATGTGGCTGGGAAGTTCCATATCGAGGGTGGACTAGGCACAGCTACATCGATCCTGAACCGAGATCCACGCTTAAACGTTGTTGTAATAACCCCTGTCACCGACATCACTTCAGACAGTTCGGATTATCAGCTTGAAGTGTTAGCACCACCGGTTCGCTACGTGAAGGATAGCAACCGTATGAAAGCCTTTAGTCACCTGATCACGCGTAATACTGACCTTGAGTGTGAATAAACTACGCCCGAGTTAAGATCACAAATCGCCATTTCATTGCGGTAAATCCAGTCTATCCAGAACGTGAATTGAATTATATCGGTCTGCTTTTTGCTTTGGTCTCTACGTAATCACAAGAGGCGGCAAGAACAGGCCTGTTTTTTATTTAAACGATTTAAGAATTGCCAAACGTTGCCGATAAAGTCCATAACTGCTTTTTACCCACACTCAATGAGCGAGTGTCGATTTTCAAGGAGTATTCGATGAATCCAGTAGGAAGCAATCAAGTTAATACTTACGCAAATCTGCAGCCCACTCTGTCGTCGACAGAGAAAACCGCAGGAGAAGTCAACGCGTCACCAATAAAAGTGGAACAGAACAAAGTGACACTTTCTCCTGAAGGTAAAGCGCTTCTTACCGCTCTGCAAGAAATCGACCACGAAAGCAAAAAAGTGGAAGCAGAAAATAAGACTGTTGGTGAGAAGGTCGAATCATTTACGCATGGCGCTTTGGGAATGGATCGCCCTGATAAAATCGAGGAAGAGGAAGACAGCTCCTATTCTGCCGGACAATATCTCTCAGCTGCTTTAAGTGTGGGTGGGATTATTCTCGCGCTTGCATAATCGCCCAAAACATTGCCCAGTCGGTCACGACCTATTGGCTCGATGGGCAATTTGCTAGTCAATAAAAATGACAATCTGGTTAAGCTTTCGTGACTTACACAAAAGTGTCATGATTTATTGTTTTAATGCCTGCGCTTTTAATAGACAAGGAAAATACAATGAAGCGCTTAGCATACCCTGTAGTTACCGCTCTTGCTGCCTCAACACTCTCTTTCAATGCCCTTTCAGCAGAGATCAAAAACGTCATTTTGATGATTGGTGATGGCATGGGCCCTCAGCAAGTAGGCCTACTTGAAACCTACGCAAACCACGCCCCGCACTCAATTTATAAAGGCGAAACCACAGCCCTTTACAAATTGGCACAAGAAGGTGTGATTGGATCTTCTTTGACTAACCCTGAAGATGCTATCGTAGTCGACTCTGCTTGCTCTGCGACGATGCTAGCGACTGGGATGCCAACCGCTTCAGAAGTAATTGGTATTGATAGCCAGGGCAACCACGTTGAAACCATTTTGGAAAAAGCCAAAAGCAAAGGTAAAGCAACGGGCTTGGTTTCTGATACGCGCATGACGCACGCTACACCAGCAGCCTTTGCCGCTCATCAACCTCACCGTTCTTTAGAAAACGACATTGCTGTCGACATGCTAGAAACAGAAGTAGATGTTCTGCTTTCTGGTGGTCTTCGTCACTGGATTCCAAGTTCAGCGAATGACAAAGGCGACACTTACAAGCAGCTTGAGAAACTCACTCAAGGTAACGTTGCTCTTAAATCTAAACGTAAAGACGAGCGCAACTTGCTGACTGAAGCTCAACAAGAAGGCTATAGCCTGGTATTTAGCCGCGATATGCTGGCTGAAGCAAAAGGTGACAAATTACTTGGTCTTTTTGCTAACTCAGGTATGGCAGATGGCATCGCGTACAGCCAAAGTAAAAACGATCCAAAACGCACACAACCTTCTCTTAAAGAGATGACCGTAAAAGCATTGGATGTTCTATCCAAAGATGAAGACGGCTTTTTCCTAATGGTTGAAGGCGGACAAATCGACTGGGCTGGACACAGCAACGATGCGGGCACTATGCTTCACGAAATGATTAAGTTTGATGAAGCGGTGAACTCTGTTTACGAATGGGCGAAAGGACGCGATGACACACTTATCGTCGTGACGGCTGACCATGAAACTGGCTCTTTTGGCTTTAGCTATTCATCAGCGAATCTGCCAAAACCAGAGAAGCGCAGCGGCGAAGCGTTCAAAAACAGAGACTACGCGCCTAACTTTAACTTCGGTGATTTCTCTATCCTTGATGGCTTGTACAACCAAAAAACCAGTTACTACGGCATGTTGGATAAATTCGCAGCATTACCTGAAGCAGATAGAACAGCGGAAAACTTAGCTAAGATCATCAATGAGAATAGCGACTTCCCTATCACGGCAGATCAAGCTGCGCACATTATGCAAGATAAGCCAAACCCATATCATGTAGACGGTCATAGCTATCTGGCACAAGAGCAAGTACCTGCTATTCACGATTTTGATGCGTTCTTCCCATATAATGACCGCACAAACTTGATTGCGCGTGAGCATGCGACTGGCCAAAACACGGTATGGGGCACAGGTACCCACACGCATACTCCTGTAAATGTATTTGCTTGGGGACCTGCTGAGAAAATTCTCCCTGTATCTAAGATCATGCATCACTCTGAGCTGGGCGAATTCCTCAAGCAGCAAATCAAATAATCACTTTGCACTTACTTTACCACTTTGTGGCTTTTCAGACGCTCTCCCACGAGAGCGTTTTTTTATGGGTGAAAACTGAGGTCACGCAAAACTGTGCATCTGATTGTTTTGCAATACTTCGGCAATCACCTTCAACTCAATACTTGAACCTCTCCACCCGATAGAAACAAAAAAGCACTCAACAATGTGAGTGCTTTTCCAAATAGAGGACGAACAATTAAGCGTCTTTCTTCTCAACCATATGCAGATGTACATCCTGTTGAGGGAACGGAATAGAAATGCCTTCTCGGTCAAAGCGAAGCTTCACTTCCTTGGTCACATCCCAGTAAACGTCCCAGTAATCGTCTGTTTTCACCCAAGGACGAACAATAAAGTCCACCGACGAGGTATTAAGAGTATGCACTTTAATATTTGGCTCAGGTGTGCGTAGTACGGCTGGGTGAGAAGTGATGATATCCGTCAGTACCGATTCCGCTTTTAACAAGTCATCCGCGTAGCCAATACCAAAAACCATATCCACACGACGAATGCGCTCATGCGTCACGTTTTTAATCACATCACCCCAGATTTTGCTATTCGGTACAATAATGATCTGGTTGTCGAAGGTGCGAATTGTGGTATTGACCAAGCTCATATGACTGACTTTACCATCCACACCACCAGCATAAACGAAGTCGCCAACATCAAACGGACGATAAATCAGAAGCATCATACCTGCCGCGAAGTTAGACAAGGTGTCTTGCAATGCGAAACCAATGATTACACCGGCAATACCAAAACCCGTCAGGATAGGCGCAAGGTTTAGGCCAATCTGTGATAGACCGACCATAATACCAATCACCCATACGAACTTGCCGGACATCGAAATAAAGAAATCCTGCATCAAGTGGGAGAGTTTTAAGTTTTTAGATGCAACCGCTTTACTCATCACTTTGCGGGTTATTTTCGCTAATGCGCGAGCAATAACCAAAATTAATACGAAAATAAACAGTTGAAATAGGTGCTGTGGTGCATTTCCAGCTAACCAGTCCACTGCAGAGTTTGACCAGTGACTGACGATTGACCAGACAACTTTGCTGTTAAGTAAATCGTGAGTAATGCTGCCAGTGACTTCAAATATTTGGCGCTTGTACTCAGAAGTTTCGATGCCAATCTTGTCACCAATAGACATCAAGTTACGCAGGCTCTCAGTTGCAATCTCCAACCTGTGCTTAACGAGCATCTGGCTCAATTGCTGCGAGGCTTTTTCCGATTCAGGGCTAGAAGACAGCTGTCCGCCAATGATTTCGCTCTGCTGACTTAAGTACTGCACGGATGCAGAAAGCAAGCGAATACGCTTATCTACCGTTTCTTTAAATTTAGTTTCAGCACGCTTATTCTGTTCACCCAGTCGTTCTAACCAAACTAAGTTTTGCCAACTTGCCTCAAAAATCACGTCGAGATAGTGCTGAATTTCACGATAGTCATTAATGATCGACAGCTTTTCCTCATCCTTAGCCGCGTTCAGTTTCTCTGTCACTGACTTCGTTTTCGATGCCAGATAGGCTGTCGCATCGTTAGTGTATTTTTCTTGCGTTTTAACTAATTGAACCAGTTTTTTGTGCGGGATAGATTCTTTTTCAATCGCAGTCGCCAACTGAGCGCGTAGTTGTTGGTTTTTCTGAAAAAGCTGCAACTGGAGGGCATCACGCTCGTCACCATTTGTCTGAGCTAAGCTCTGCGTTAAGTCGATAATATCGATGTTCAGATTATCGATGGATGCTTCGGCCTCCGATACAACAGGCGCTTCTGTTTTCTCTGCCGCGTTTACAAAGAAAGGATTCATTATCGCGATGAAAAGAGAAAGTAACGCAACCCAAGGTGTCAGGCGATTTTTCTGCGGGAAACAAAACGTCATTTTTACCTCGTAAAAAACTGAAATCTCAAAATCGATCAGAGCTGGAACAGGCGAGAACATCACCTGTGTTTATTTTACATCACGTGAAGACAAGAACAGGTCAAAAGAAGGTATTAGATGTAAAAGTGAGGTAAGGCACACAGCAAAAGTGTGTCAAACCTCTTAGAACGGTAATTTTAAATTTGAGCGACACGCATATTGCTCAAGATATTACTCGTTAGGTAGTTCGATGATGTGATCTTCCCAGTCAACAACATCAATTTCATAAACAACACGATTACGCACACTTTCACCGGCTGCGTGCATCGCTGATTTAGACCCAGTAATCAGCGGGTGCCATTCAGGTAGCGGCTTATTTTGAGCCAAAAGACGATAAGCGCAAGTTAAAGGCAACCAGTTAAACTCCGGGATTTTTTCGCGCGTAAGTTTCAGGCACTCTTCTCCTGAAGAAAATCGATTAGGATAATCTTTACACGAGCATGTCTTGCTGTTTAACCAGCTACAAGCGACATTGGTGTAATACACCTCATCAGAATCTTCATCCATGAGCTTGTGAAGGCAGCACTTACCACAGCCATCACACAGAGACTCCCACTCCTCTTCGGTCATCTGTTCCAACGTTTTACTTTGCCAAAATGGAGTGCTCATACTTTCGGTCTCGCCAAGGGAATTAGGGGCGATTTATACCTTTCTCACCACAAAAGTTCAAGTATTCAGCAATTATCATCAAAGCGCATTTATTCGTTTACGGCGATCAGAGATTTTCTGTTGGCATGCTCTATCCTTAAACCAGTGTAAGTTGGTTTAAATATTGATAAGAGGGAGAGTCACTTATGGGCATCATATCTTGGATAATCTTAGGTTTGATCGCAGGAGCATTAGCAAAGTGGTTAATGCCTGGTAATGACGGTGGTGGTTGGATTGCCACAATGTTTTTGGGGATTGCTGGTGCGTTTGTTGGTGGCTTTTTAGGCAGCTTTCTGGGGCAAGGTGGCGCTACCGGTATCAACGTCGGCAGTATTATTACGGCGACTTTAGGGGCATTTGTGATCTTGTTTGTCTATAACCGTTTTCTTAAGTGACCATTCGACTAGTCTAGAAAAGTACAAGTATTGCAAAACTACTTGTACTTTTTTATGCAGTTGCCCTTCCAATCCACGTCAAAATGACCATAATTGCCACCTCAATTTTTAAGAGGTTTACATTATGGATTGTCGCTTAGGCTGTGGCGCGTGTTGTATCGCCCCAAGTATCTCTTCACCGATTCCCGGCATGCCAAACGGTAAGCCCGCTGGTGTTCGTTGCGTACAACTTAATGATGACAACCTTTGTAAGCTATTTGGTCAGCCTGAGCGACCAAAAGTCTGCCATGATTTCAAACCTTGTCCCGTTGTGTGCGGAAAGACCAACCAAGAAGCGCTGACGAATATTACTGAATTAGAGCAGTTAACGTAGGCCTTGCCCTATCTTTTCTCCCCACTTCACCGTTGCACTATCTTCGTTCTTTTGGTTTCATCTCTGAGACACTGTCGTACATACCATTCCTATTCTTTTCTTTTCGTGTTTTGCCTCACACTTAACTGACAATTCTCAACTATGTTCAGCAAGTTATAGAATAAGAAATAGGAAATTGCATGAATAAATATTTGGCTGAGGCTTTTGGTACGTTCTGGTTGGTACTAGGTGGTTGTGGTAGTGCGGTATTGGCCGCTGGATTTCCCGAAGTCGGCATCGGACTGTTAGGCGTGGCGCTGGCATTTGGTTTAACCGTTCTCACCATGGCATTTGCTATTGGCCATATTTCCGGCTGCCACTTGAACCCTGCCGTGACAATTGGCCTTTGGGCTGGTGGTCGTTTTGAGAACAAAGAGGTTTTACCTTACATCATCGCTCAGGTCATTGGCGGTATCATCGCGGGTGGAGCCCTATACGTGATTGCATCGGGTCAAATTGGCTTTGATATTGTCGCCTCAGGATTTGCAGCGAATGGTTACGGTGAGCACTCACCCGGCCAATACTCGATGTTAGCCGCTTTAGTGACAGAAATCGTCATGACCATGATGTTCTTGATTGTCATTATGGGCGCAACAGACAAACGAGCACCGGAAGGGTTTGGGCCAATTGCTATCGGCTTGTGCCTCACGCTTATTCATTTAATCAGTATTCCTGTGACAAACACTTCGGTGAACCCTGCACGGAGTACCGCTGTGGCTATTTATCTCGGTGACTGGGCCATCTCTCAATTATGGCTGTTCTGGATTGCGCCAATCATTGGGGGTGTTGTGGGTGCGATTATCTATAAAAACCTACTGGCTTCCGATTCAGACAATTAACCTTCCTATAAGCCATCAATAAGAAAACAATATCACTCGATAAACAGACAGAAAAAAGCCGCTGAATTCAGCGGCTTTTATTATAATTTGTGTCGACCTAACAGTGAGTGTGACAAGGTGGTGCCATCAACAAGTTCAAGTTCACCGCCAACAGGAACACCATGTGCAATTCGGCTTGCCTCGACTTGATGCTCTCTGCACAGCTCTGCGATGTAATGTGCCGTAGCTTCACCTTCTACCGTTGGATTGGTAGCCAGAATCACTTCAGTAATATCACCTCGGCGAAGACGATAATCGAGCACATCTAAGCCAATATCACTTGGACCGATACCATCAAGCGGAGATAAATGCCCCATCAAAACAAAGTATCGTCCGGAGTATTGTCCTGTCGCCTCTACGGCTGCGATGTCTGCCGGGCTTTCCACCACACAGATCTGACCGTTTTCCTGTCTTTTAGGATTGGTACAAATATGGCAGATGTCTTCTTCAGTAAAAGTACGGCACTCTGAGCAATGGCCAATTTCCGTCATTGCCTGACTAAGAGCATCGGCGAGCTGTAAGCCGCCTTTTCTATCTCGCTGTAACAAATGAAAGGCCATACGCTGTGCCGACTTGGGGCCAACCCCAGGTAGACAACGTAAGGCCTCCATCAATTGTTCCAGCATATGACTGGTACGCATTGAAAATCCGCTTAATTAGATTTCAGCAGATTAGAATGGCATTTTCATACCTGGTGGTAGTTGCATACCGCCAGTTACAGAAGCCATTTTCTCTTTTTGAGTTTCTTCAACGCGACGAGCCGCATCGTTGAATGCAGCCGCAATCAAATCTTCCAGCATTTCTTTGTCGTCTTCCATCAAACTTTCATCGATGTCAACACGACGTACATTGTGGCTACCAGTGATTGTAACTTTAACTAGACCAGCACCAGACTCGCCAGTTACTTCCATATTCGCGATTTCTTCTTGAAGCTTTTGCATGCGATCTTGCATTTGCTGGGCTTGCTTCATAAGGTTGCCCATACCGCCTTTACCAAACATGTTTATCTCTCTGGTTTGTGATACCAATCGTAGTAAATAACTGGTCATTCTAGCTTGTTAAAATACTCGATAACATCGTTGCAACTTTTCATTGTAGAATAACTACTTATCGAAAAATTGCGCCTTGTCCTCAAGTATTTTTCCTGCGCTATTTCTGCTCATTTATTTACTGTGATTGCTATGAGGTGTTGCATCAATTAATGGGGTTATGACTTAACATTTTCAACCCCACTCCGTTCGATTATTAGATAGGGCGCACGCTATCTTTCACAAGCTCTGCAGCAAATCGACGTTCAATAAAATGAACGTTTGGATCGTTTTCCAGGCTATTCAGCGCTTGTTGTAACTTTTCTTGATAGAGTCGATCTCGCAATTCTAACGGTGTCTCACCAGCATCACTAATTTCCACTGTTAAATGGCAATCTTCACCCAAAAGCGTATTTAGAGCTTTGAGCAATTCACCTTGTGCTCTATCTGTATTTAAGTGTGCCTGAGCACTTCTCAGCTGCAAAGAAACGGTGGAACCTTCTTTACTATAATGTGAGTTTAGCGCAAGTTGCTCCACCAGCTTAGGCATGTTCATCAGACTAATGAGTTTTGCCCACTCATTTTGCTCTAGAGACTCATCGACCAGCTTCTGCGCCATTTCAGGCGTTTTTTCATGCTCAAGCGCTTGCTTGAGCTGCGTAGGTGTCAGTTTCGTATTGACTTTCGTCTCAGCAGGTTTGCTTGGACGCCAGCGATACGCTTCTTCAACGACTTGCTCTTCCGCTTGAGGCATTGAGCTTGGCGACACCTGCGCGGAACTGCCGTGTCTTTGCGCGACACGATCAAGAACCGACTCTGGTTTAGCAGATGTCGCTTTAGGCTTTTTTGGACCACCACTTTGCTGCGGGGCACTTTGTTGTAAACCCTGACGCTGAGAGCGAAGTTGATGACGTAAACCACTTAAGCCGCCACGAGACGGTGCTGCTGGCACACGCTCTGACGCTTGTTGAGGCTGAGCCTGAGGCGCAGGGTTCTCACTCATTGGTGGCGCCATATCATATTGAGCAGGTGGCACTTCGTACTCAGCCGGTTGATACTCTGGCTGGTATTGAGGCGCTTCCTGCATTGGAGCCTGATTATTGACTACAGGCTGGCTTACTGGCTGACTAACTGGTTGCGGTGACGACACTTGCGTCGGGCGCGACTGCGGGGGTTGAACCGACGCTTGTTGATTTGGCGTAGCATTACCCTGGCTCGATCGAGCTGCCGGCGCTGTTTGTTGCGTTGGAGCCGCAGTAGAAATAGTGTTAGCAACGTTATTTGCCGACGGACGAAATGCCATCATGCGCAATACGATCATTTCCATGCCAACACGGCCGTTTGGTGACAATGAGAGGTCTTCACGACCTTTTATCGCTACCTGATAATAAAGCTGCACATCTTGTGGACTGAGCGCTTTACTTAACAATTCTATTTTTTCTGCATCTGGCTGAGCTTGATCTAAAGTAGCTGGCAAAGCTTGATACATTGCAATGCGATGTAATTGGGAAGCCAACTGTTGCAACAAGCCGTCCCACTCAACGCCATTGGACGCCAGTTGTTGGATTTTCTCTATGGCTTGCTGAGGCTGCTTGCTGCTGATCGACTCAAGTAAGTGAATCGCCTGATCGGTGTCGATCGTGCCAAGCATATGGCTAACGGTATCCACTTGTACCACACCATTGCCTAAGGCTATCGCTTGATCAGTCAGACTCAGTGCATCACGCATACTGCCATCAGCCGCATGGGAAATCATACCCAAAGCTTTAGACTCTGCTGAGACCTGCTCTTGCTCAAGGATATAATCAAGCTGTTGGTGAATTTCATCAACACTGATTGGCTTCAGATGGAACTGCAGACAACGAGACAAAATCGTCACAGGCAGCTTTTGCGGATCGGTTGTCGCCAATAAGAACTTAACGTATTCCGGTGGCTCTTCCAGTGTTTTCAACAGTGCATTGAAAGAGTGACGCGACAACATGTGTACTTCATCGATGAGGTACACCTTAAAGCGTCCGCGAGCAGGCTTGTATTGAACGTTGTCTAACAGTTCACGAGTGTCTTCAACTTTAGTACGTGAGGCCGCATCGATTTCTAGCAGGTCAACAAATCGACCCTCATCGATTTCGCGGCAAGTATCACATTGACCACAAGGGGTTGCGGTAATACCGGTTTCACAGTTCAGCCCTTTGGCGAACAAACGGCCGATACTCGTCTTACCAACACCACGAGTACCACTAAACAAGTACGCATGATGGAGGCGATTTTGCGCTAACGCATTCTCCAATGCCGTCAGGACATGTTTCTGTCCCACGACTTGGTCAAACTTATTAGGACGCCATTTTCGCGCTAAAGCTAAATAACTCATTGAATGTATTAATGTCCTTCGAAATCGCAGATGCTGTACACATTTAGACCTAACGCTTCTAAACGCTTATCACCACCGATTTCAGGTAGATTGATAACGAATGCAGCATGCTCAACTTCCCCACCTAATTGGCGAATCAGTTTCGTTGTTGCTTCGATAGTACCGCCAGTTGCTAGCAAATCGTCGACAACAAGTACTTTGTCACCTTCTACGATCGCGTCAGTATGGATTTCTAATGTATCCATGCCGTACTCTAACTCATATGACTGAGCAATCGTTGGACGTGGAAGTTTTCCTGGCTTACGTACTGGAACAAAACCCACACCTAGCTCAAGCGCTAGTGGCGCACCAAATAGGAAGCCGCGCGCTTCTGTACCCACAACTTTTGTAAATCCCATCGCTTTGTAACGTTCAACCAATAGGCCAATTGTCGCCTGATACGCTTTCGCGTCTTCTAGCAGACTGGTCACGTCACGGAAAAGGATGCCTGGTTTTGGGTAATCTTGGATGCTTTTGATGCTAGATTTGATCAGTGAAATTGTTTCTGTAGTCATAATACCGATTTACTTAGATTGGCTCATCACCCTCTCGCTATCTCAGTATCACGAGGGCAACGAACAATAGGTTTTCATCACTATGTGCTTATATTCTTAAACTCACAGGTGCTGAAAATACAAACGCCCACTCGAAGAGCGGGCACACTATTCCCTACAATATTAGTGATTTTCTTCTCGGTCAGCAACCGGCTCAATCACAGGTAGCCGCATAAACCAGCTAAGTAAAACGATTGCCATTCCTAAAATTGCAATTTTCACCCAAACGACAGGGACAACAACAATTGAAATCGTAAAGCTGATCACAATAAAAATCGCGCCACGTTGTTTTACTTTAGGCTCGACGGCTTTATTTTGATTCCAGTTATACAAAATAGGGCCAAACGTATTGTGATTATGTAACCAATGATGGAATGCTGGGCTGCCTCGCATAAAACACGCACTGGCGAGCAAGATAAATGGAGTAGTTGGTAGTAGAGGAAGGACAATTCCGGCTATGCCGAGCAAAATGCAGAGTCCACCAACGATATTGAATAAGTAACGCTTAATACGAATGGTGAACTCCAGAAACGATAGCTAGTTTGTTAGCCCGCGTAGCCGTTGAATACACGCAGCCAGGTTAACGTTGCAGGTAATGTTGGGATCATAAGTACTGCAATGAAACCTAAAAAGTACAAAATATTATAAGGCTCTTTAAACTCTTTGTCTGCCATGATGTTTCTTCTCACTATTTGACTTTGCTTCTCCCATGCCGCAACGTTAATCGCACGTTACACAAATGGGTCATTATTGTTTAGGTGCTGACTATACCTTATACAGGCGGTGATAAACACAAACAAAAAGTAAGGTTATTAATCTATCAATACGTTTGAATGGCTCGAAAACGATATAAAAAAAGCAGCATTATTGCTGCTTTTCGTTTATCAGATTCGTATCTAGTGAATTATTCGTGGCGAGTGATATTTAGGCTAAAACTTGAAGAGCCCAGACATCCGATAGACAACTGCCCAGCGGTATTTAACGGTAAGTCCCTGGTGATGAAGTTTTTCAAGCTGCCACCACCCAAGCTATTTCCTGCTGCGATATGCTGGTTAGAATCACCATTTGACCACTGGCTATCTAAACCTGCAGGCAAAATCGAGACCGTAGAAGACGCCAAATCTGCAACACCAAACACAGCATTAATTGGCCCTGCACATTCCGAGCATTCAATACCCTTCTCAATGATTCCCACCATGTCTTTAAGATCGGCACTAAAGTTCTTTAAGTTGCGTAGGTAATCATCAAATAATGCGCGTATGAGTAAAGTGGTCCCTACTCCGCTGTTACTTTGGGAAGCAGAGTCCACCAAGTAGAAAGCAAACTGTCCATTCATCAGCCAACGATAATCGAACACCAACGGCATTACGTCTGTCGATTGAAGTAGCCGGTATGAACAACGCCAGTCTCCTTGAGAAGCATCCTTATCCGGTAATAATGCATGAAGCAAATCTCTTGCCGCATTCGGGTTTTCTTGCAAGTACTCTAAATGCCAGTGAAGCTCTTGTTCATCTGGTATTTCTCCACCATCATCAACCCTGAACCATTGACTTGAAAAGTCACGTTGTTCAGAAAAATGACAGTCACAATCCTCAAGCGTATTATCGATGGCTTGTGTTAAATGTTTATAGTTACCTATCGGTTTGGGAAGAAAGTCTTTAATACCAAAACGCAACGCCTTTGCAACATCTGACATTTCATCCGTGCCAGACACCACTATAAGCGGCAACGATGGATATTCCAGGCTGACTTCTTCGACGAACTCTATACCATCCAACAACGGCATAGATAAATCACATAAGACAAGATCGGGTTGGCATTCCCTAAGTTGTTGAAGTGCGTCTAAGCCATTTTCAGCTTCTACTACCTCAAAACCCTGACTTTCTAAATAGGCATTAGTTACATTGCGAAAAATGGCATCATCATCCACTAACATAATGAGTTTATGATGAACCGCTTCCTGCGCCGAGACCATTGCCGTATGACTGTGAGCCTTAAACATACCTTTACACCTCACATAGGTCAGTCAAAAACAAGTTTTTATTAAGTCTTTATTATTGTTGTACTTTTATCGATGAACCCCCCGCCATTTAAAGGCTTAGGTGGTCTCACCTCGTTATAAAACGTAGTCTGAAAAAGGCGTTTATACAAATATTCATTGGAATAGCATAGCTATATCAATGTTTGCTCGTAGCGGCCTGGTGTGGTCAAATAGTGCAACATGTTGACTTAAAGCAATCTTTCATAGCAAAGTTAATTATAAATTAGCGTCAATTAGTAACTTAATGTGTCTGGAAATATGAAATTAGATGATTTAAACCTATTTCGATTGGTTGTCGAAAATGGGAGCTATACAGCAACTTCGCGAAAAACTATGATTCCGGTTGCGACCATCACCCGACGCATTCAAGCGCTAGAAGACTCTGTTAATCTTCGACTACTGAACCGTCATGCTCGTAAGCTTTCTCTTACCGAAGCTGGTGAACGCTTTTACAAAGAATGTTCACCACTACTGCAAAGCCTAACTTCTACCGCCGAGGAAATTACAGACGACTGTCGTGGCGCATCCGGGCGAATCAAAATATCGGCTCCGTACAATCTAACAAAACGTATGATGATGCCGATGTTCAATGGCTTTATGAAGCAGTACCCCGATATAAACATTGAGCTAACAACAGAGAATAATGCGGATAAACTCGATCCAACAGAATGGGATGTCATCTTCCGTGTTGGTCCACAGCGTGACTCCAGCCTGATTGCTCGCAAAGTGGGCGAAGTAAAAGACATTTTGGTTGCGAGCCCTGACTACCTTGCGGCCAACCCAGCACCAGAACATGCTGAGGAGCTTTCTAATCACTCTCTGCTTAAAGGCTACCCTTTAATCAAGTGGACACTGAAAAACAGTAAAGGAGAGTCGGTCGTAAACACCGATCGTGCACGCTTTCAGGCTAATGCACTGAATGTGGTTCGCAGCACCTGCTCTGAAGGCCTGGGCATCACTTTGATGCCGAATGTTATGGTCAAAGAATACATCGAGCGTGGTGACTTAATTCGTATTTTGCCAGACTGGAGTGCTAACCCTCGCGATATCTATATGCTTTATAACCATAAAGATCATTTGCCAGAAAAAGTACGCCTCTTCATCGACTACGTGATTGCTTATAACATTCACTAAGTCATCCAGTACCTATAGTTCCAGTTCCAGTTAGGTTCTTCATTAATAGAAAACGGCGACCCGATGTGGTCGCCGTTGAATATTAAAAATCAGATTAATTCAGGACTCACTCACCGTTAGAGTGCACGTTTGATGTCCAATTCAGGAATCTGATCGGTTTCATCAGAGCCGAACGCGACAAAACCAAGACCTGAGTTTTCCAACAGCAAGCTTATAGCGCCGTCAGAACGAGCATTGTTAACCAACTCTGTTACATCCAGCTCAACCCACTGCTTCTTCTGCTCACTGCTGACTGTCAATGCCGCATTGCTAGACTTGCTGGCTGGTAATGTATTCCAGGTAATACCAGTTTCACTCCAGTCATTGTCTGCCAGTACGGATACATTAACCGTCTGGGACGAATCCCCGCCAATATTACGCACATGCAGCTTCAGTGTTGCTTTCTCTACTGCCGCATCGCGCAACTGGCTCAGGTCAAACTTCAACACCGACTTCACCGTTTTAGTCGCGCCTGCTTCAGCTGCTTCTTTATCAGCAATCTGACCTACCCACAGATCCCAGCGCGATACAACGTCGAAGTTTTCATCAGCATATTTGCCACCTTGTAGCTCTGTATCCGCTACTGCCAGCAGTGTCAGTTCCGGCTGACTCGCCGCTTCCAGTTCAGCCTGCTTCTGTGCTTCCTGTGCGGCCTCTCGTTCACTGTTATCTGGTCCTTCGTTCCAGTTAAAGGTCACGCTCTTACCCAGCTCAGCTGCACCACCCGGCGTTAGTACTCGGTGAGTCACGTTGCCATGAGTAGCCGACTGTAACACCAGCTCTAGGTCAGCATATTCTGCTCCAGGAGTAGACACACTGACTGTTGGCTGCTTACCGCTTTCATCAAGCAAAATAACACTCGGCAGGTTAACTGTAATCATTACGTCACCGCCAAGCTTAATGCTGCCCGCTTCATGGAACACAATGCCTGTCACGTTCAGATCGCCGTGATGTACTGCCTGAACTTGCTTGTTGTTCTGCAATACTTCTACCGGCAATACCTTCGCGTATTCTGCGGTTTGCTCAGCACTCTTACCCGGGGCAATCACATACTGGTACTTAGCCTCGTTAGGCTGTGAGCCATGCGTCATAGACAGAGTAAATACGTCCTTGCTGACCTCGTCCGCACTGCTGGTTCGACGGATCGATTTCCACGTCCCCGTTTGGGTCTGATTAGATACAGTACCCTTCCAACTGTCTGGGAATACATAACCCACGTTGTCATGGTGTACCCACTTAGCGTCCGTTACCAAGCGGCTGCCCTTCTGAACTACCTGACCATCAACGGTCACATCCCCATTAAGCAGTACCTGGTTAACCGAAGTATTAACCGGTTCATAGTGGGTAGAGTTGATACCCGCACCCAGCGCGACAACTTCATCTGCAAAGCTGAACCACGCTTTCTTAGCCTGAGTTCGACCTTTGCCATCACCGAATTCATAGAAATCCGGCTTAGTTGAGTGGGCAGTTTGTGAATGGCGAATAGTGATATCCATATCCATCACAGAAACACCGTAGCGTTCGTTGGTGACGCCACCAACAAACGATACATCCTGCTGCATGATACGTCCCCAATCCGCACCCTGAGCGACATATTCAGGTGCTGTTACGCCCGGAACCAGCTTCCAGTCCCATACAGGGAAGATGTTATGGTATTCGTTACCACGCTGTAGCAGGAAGGTGCTGCCGAAACTAAGCCAGAAGCCTTTCAGGTTTTCGCCATTACCCGCTTCGGCTGGCTCCACTCGTTGAGAGTTCATACCAATACTGAACATATGGCCGTCAGCAGCTTTCACCGAATAATCACTACGCCAGAAGTGCTTAAAACCGTTCAGGCCCGAGCCTTCACCACCAAACTCATGGCGTTTAAAAGCCTCAGCCTCTTCAGCTCGTTCCGGAGCCCACCCTGCAACGATATCTATCGCGGTGTTTTCTGGTAATGCGTCCGTGTTATTAGGTGTAAATTCAGTGTTCTTAGTGCGGCTGATCCCGCGACTCATGGTGTTGTAGTCCCATTGCCCATGGCGTTTTGACCAGCGTTGTCCATCCAGCATATAAGCAACCAGAACATCGATTCTATCTTGGCCAAATGCCCAAGGCAGGCCTTCCACAAAGTTGGCCCATTTAGCTGCAGAATCAAACCACACCGGTCCATAGCCAGAGGTATATAATTGAGGACCGTGCTGATGGAATGAATAATCGGACTGAACACCTGCTCCGGTACTAACCCCAATAGTAGCTTCGATGTCAGCAATCGCTTTACCGACCATCTCTGCATCATCAGCCAGTATACCGTGATTCAATACCGCCAATGCGATATCGGTACGGTTAGCCGCTTTTGGAATTGGGCTATTCGGGTTGTTTGGCGAGTAATTCGGAATGCTCGGCAGATAAGCAGCAACTCTCTTACTTAATGCTTCACTCAGCGCATCTTTGGCCATTACAGCACTGGAACCGATTCGTTTCGGAATCCCGATATCATGCCACCACCAGTTCCAGCTTTGTGGATCCGCATCTAACCAATAGATCAGAGCGTTGCTGATCGCAGTACCCAACTCAGGATCAGGGTTTTCATTGTATGTCGCTGCCAGAATAACTAAGCGTTCAAGGTGATCTTTTGGCGACCAACCTGGTTTTTCTACCTGCTTGTAATTGACATCATGCCAGTAACCTTCAGGATTCCAGTACTTCTCCTTCACCTTAGTGCCATCTTCCTGCTCCACTTCTCTCTCGAGCTGAAGATATTCTGCTGCCAACGCTTCCAGAGTGGTTCCCTTTTTCGTTGCTGTGGATTTTGCACTAGCAACGAAATCAGGGATTACGCGGTTTTTCAGGGTTTCAAAGTCTTCGGCTGTTGCCTGGACTCCATCCTGAACCACCTCTTGTGGTTTTTGGTTATTGCTAGGCGCAGAGGTATCGTCTAAGCAGCCAGTCACCGCCATCAATGACATAGCCAGTAGCGAATATTTAAATGTTCTCACGTTCATTCCTTTCTAGTTTATAAACAACGTTTCACGCTGCATCGCTTATTGCGGCACTAATAATAGAAAACACAACAATATAATTGGAACGCCGTTTCACTATTGTTGCGACGGAAATCAAAAACAAAACGACAATATCGAAATTATGTTTTAATTTTAAAAAATACGCTTTGTAACATGTGAAAAGTCGTGATTTACTGTTTAAAAATATGAGTTGATATAAACAGGATTTTTCTATGCCAATAACAGCAGCGGTATTATTGGCTAATGGTTGGAAAGAGGTGAAACGGTGGTGTTTCTTGAATTTTTGAGGCTTTGAGAAATGAAAAAGCACCGAACGTATTCACGTTCAGTGCTTAATATATTGGCTATCTTCATTTAGGATCAACCGGGGTTATCCCGGATGATCAATGTGCGTTACGCGCCTTCGTTATGAAGCTCTAGGTTCGCTAAATCTTGCTGAATCTCACGTTGAGTTTTTGCATCATCGTTACGCAAGCCATCTAGGAAGTCTAGGTACTGCTGATCAATGTCACCCGTCACATACTCACCGTTAAATACCGATGTATCAAACTGGGTAATGTCTTGGTTACCAAGGCCAACAGCTTGAACTAAATCCTCAAGCTTTTGGTAGATCAACGCATCTGCGCCAATATGCTTACAGATAGTCTCGTTGTCACGACCATGAGCGATTAGCTCGGTAGCACTTGGCATGTCGATACCGTAAACGTTCGGGAAACGAACTTCTGGAGCAGCTGAGACCATGTATACTCGCTTCGCACCAGAGTCACGAGCCATCTCAATGATCTGCTCTGACGTAGTACCACGAACGATAGAGTCATCAACCAAAAGTACATTCTTGTCTTTAAATTCAGAACGAATCGCATTCAGTTTACGGCGTACAGACTTCTTACGCTGTTGTTGACCCGGCATGATGAACGTACGGCCTACATAGCGGTTTTTCACAAAGCCTTGACGGTATGGTTTGTCGATAGCTTGTGCAATTTGCAGAGCAATATCACACGAGGTTTCTGGAATTGGGATAACAACGTCGATATCAAGATCAGCGTAGTCTTCACTGATACGTTCACCTAGCTTTTTACCCATTTCAACGCGAGCGCTGTAAACAGAAATTTTATCAATGAATGAGTCAGGACGAGCAAAGTAAACAAACTCAAAGATACATGGGTTTAGCTTTGGATTATCTGCACATTGTTTAGTGTATAGCTCACCATCGAAAGTTGCGTAAACCGCTTCACCTGGTGCCACGTCTCGAACAAAGTCAAAACCTACTGCATCAAGAGCAACAGACTCAGATGCCACCATGTATTCAGTACGACCCTTTTCTTCGCGTTTACCCAAACAAAGAGGACGAATGCCATTCGGGTCACGGAACGCAATCATACCGTGGCCAATGATCATTGCAGTTACTGCGTATGCGCCGCGAATTGTACGATGGACGTTAGTCACCGCACGGAAGACGTCTTCTGTCGTTACATTGCCTTTCACAGAATCGATTTCGTGAGCAAGCACGTTCAGCAACACTTCTGAATCTGACGTCGTGTTGATGTGGCGACGGTCTTTTTCAAACAGCTTTTGGCGAACTTCGTGAGCGTTGGTTAAGTTACCATTGTGGGCAAGTGTAATACCGAAAGGAGAGTTTACGTAGAAAGGCTGAGCTTCTGAAGCACTTGAACTACCAGCAGTTGGGTAGCGTACATGACCGATACCAACTTCACCTTGCAAGCGTTGCATATGTTTTGCTTCGAACACATCCTTGACTAAACCGTTCGCCTTACGCAGACGAAAACGATTGCTTTCTATGGTACAAATACCCGCTGCATCTTGGCCACGATGCTGTAACACCGTTAACGCGTCATAAATAGACTGGTTTACAGGGGTTGTGCCCACGATTCCAACAATACCACACATGTCCTAATCCTCGATTTGCGACAGTAGCTGGCACTACTAGATAGTGCCAGAAAGAAAACTTGACGTTGCTTGTAAATGCTCAAAGAAGGGAGCGATCACACGTTTGAACTCAGGGACTAACTGTGACGCTTTCCACCAATCCGAGCTTGGGAATGCGGTAAACGCATCCATAAAAAACAGTACCGCAGAAACAATTAAAACTCCGCGTAAACCACCAAAGACCATACCAAGAAGTCGGTCAGTACCTGATAGCCCTGTTTTTTGTACTAGTTGGCCAATGACATAATTCACCACTGCACCAACGATTAGTGTTGCGACAAATAATGCCGCTATCGCAGCTCCGTTTCGGAACATGTCGTCTTCGATATTGGAGAAATATACCGCCAATTTGGTGTAGTAGTTACTGGAGATAAAAAACGCTCCAAACCAAATCACCAAAGACAACGCTTCTTTAGCAAAACCACGAACTAAACTGATCAAAGCTGAAAACCCGATCACCCCTAAAATGACAAAATCTAACCAATTCATATTTTCTTCATCTTAAGTTGGCGCGCATTTTAACAGAAAAAATGCTGACGCAAACGTTTTCTTATGGATTTAACGGCTTAAATTTAAGCAATTGACCTTTTGAGCCAGTAATTTTTTGTAATTCTTGAACTTGTCGTTCAAGTTTACTTTTTGACACATCTGGGCCAACAATGACACGCGTAAATTCATTTTCTTGTTTGGTGTGAGCCTGATAACCACGCTTTTGCAAATCGGCAACTAATGCGACCGCATTGTCATGATTCTTCAGCGCCATCAACTGAATAATCCATGCAGAATCTTCATATTGATTTTTCTCAACAACCGGACGAGCAGCGACTTCAACTTGCTCTGGTTGTTTAGTCTCTTCTTGCTGAGCTACCGGTTCAGGTTCAGGTTCAGGTTGCGGTTTTGAAACGGCAACCTGAGGCTCTTCTGACTCCTGCACCACTGCCTCTACTGGAGAGTCAGGCAATGCAATATCATCTTCGACAGGCTCGAGTATTTCGAAGTTTTCCACATCACTATCAAGCTCAGGTTTGATAGGAATGCTGGCAAATTCTTCTTTGTAGTGAAGTTTTTTACCATCTAGTACATCTGGGAGCACAATCACTCCCACTGCCACCAGAATGATAGTGCCGACTAAACGACTCTGAAATTTACTTGCCATCAAATTACCTTTGGTTATTTATTACTTGCTTGCCAATGCTCCAACACCTCACCCACGGTATGGAAAGAACCAACCACCAAAATAACATCGTCTTGTTGTGCGCTTGTTTTCGCACTTTCAAACGCTTCTACGGGTGTCTGGAACTGAACTTGCCCCTGAGGTAAGTATTGACACAACTCTTCTGCAGTCGCAGCACGAGGGCCTGTAAGCGATGCTGGGTACCATTGAGTGGCAATAGGTGCCAGTGCTTCAACGGTGGCTTTTATGTCCTTATCGTGCAGCATAGCAATCACAACATGAATGTGCTTACCCGCATACTGATGCTTCACCTTTTCCACTAAATATTCAGCAGAGTGTGGATTGTGAGCAACATCAAGTACGATTTCTGGCTCGCTCTGTAACACCTGCATTCGACCTGCGAGTCGAGCATTATTCAAGCCATTGACGAGGTTTATGTCAGTGATTTGCAATTCTGACGCACCAAGCGCCATAAGTGCTGTCGCCGCGTTTGGCAACGGCAGTGACGGGACAGGTAAGTCTTCAAGATCGAACGCACCACTTGTCCAACTCCAACCTTTGTCGGTCAGTTTATAGTCAAACTGGATGCCAACCTGGAAAAACTCTGCACCGATATCGTCCGCGTGTGCGGCCACAGTTGCAGGAGGTAAAGGCTGACCACAGATGGCAGGCTTACCTGAGCGGTAGATGCCCGCTTTTTCAAATCCGATCACATTGATGTCATCACCAAGCCAATCCACATGGTCAACAGCTAAGCTGGTAATGACAGAGACATCGTGATCAACGACGTTGGTGGCATCCAAACGGCCGCCTAAACCCACTTCGAGCAGGACAACATCTACTTTTTCTGTCTGAAAGATTCGTAATGCGGCAAGGGTTCCAAATTCAAACAAACTTAACGTGATATCACCACGCTGCTTTTCTACAAAGTCGAACGCTTGGCAATGTTTCGCGTCTTCTACGTCTACGCCATTAATGCGTACACGCTCGTTATAACGAATCAGGTGGGGTGAACTGTAAACACCTACTGAATAGCCGGCGTCTAATAAAATCGCTTCCATTAACGCACACGTTGAGCCTTTACCATTGGTACCGGCAACAGTGATAACCGTCGGAGCTGGTTTTGTGAGGTTGGCTTTACTTGCTACCGCTTGAACACGGTCTAAGCCAAGGTCGATTGCTGAGGAATGAATATTTGCTAAATAATCAAGCCACATCTCTAGAGAGGATGTGGCTTGAGGAATTGAGTTTTGGGTCATCTAACTTTAACCATTAATTTCTTTGGCTTTATGTTAGCTGTTACTTTACCCTTTTTCGTCCACTTCTGGTACAGAATATGGCTCTTCATTTGGAGATTCGTTAACCGAAACCACCAAAGGAGACTTGTGGTTAGTCATCTTAGCGATAAGACCACCCACACGCTGACGCATTTCACGACGATCAACGATCATATCGATAGCACCGTGGTCAAGCAGGAACTCGCTGCGCTGGAAGCCTTCTGGAAGATCTTCACGTACCGTCTGCTCAATTACGCGACGACCCGCGAAACCAATCAACGCTTTAGGCTCACCAATGTTGATGTCACCTAACATTGCCAAACTTGCTGATACGCCACCCATTGTTGGGTCAGTCAGGATTGAGAAGAACGGCAGACCTTTTTCAGACAGACGTTCAAGTGCTGCACTGGTTTTTGCCATTTGCATTAGAGACATCAATGCCTCTTGCATACGTGCGCCACCACTTGCAGAGAAACAAACAAGTGCACAGTTGTTCTCGATTGCAGCTTCTACCGCTTTAACAAAGCGAGCGCCAACGACAGAACCCATTGAGCCACCCATGAAAGAGAACTCAAACGCACAAGCTACCAGTGGCATGCCTAGTAGTTCACCCTGCATTACAACCAATGCGTCTTTCTCACCGCTGCTCTTTTGAGCCGCTGAAATACGCTCTTTGTAGCGCTTAGAGTCTTTAAACTTCAGCTTGTCTTGAGGCTCAAGATCAGAACCCAGTTCAACACGGTTACCTTCGTCCAGGAATGTTTCCAAACGACGACGCGCTTTCATACGCATGTGATGGTTACACTTAGGACATACTTCTAGGTTACGCTCTAGTTCAGCATGGTACAGAACCTGCTCACAAGAGGTACATTTCGTCCACACACCTTCTGGGATAGAAGCTTTACGTGAACTTACAAGATTGCTTTTTTCTAAAATCTTTTCAAGCCAACTCATGGAAGACCTTTTCTCTCAACTCTTCCGCTTCATTGCGAAAGATAGTAATTCGAAATAACACCGACGGATTAAACCATATCTTGCCGCTACTGTAGATAAAAAACTGGTTGTACCTATTTTTGTTATCATAAATAGCGCATAGTTTCCGTACACATTCAGTGTAAGCTACCGATATTTTGAAGCAAGTTTGTAAATTTAGTTCAAATTATCTGGTAAAAATAACGGGCCGATCGGTACGCGTGGTAAATCAAACTCTTGCGGATAATCTACATCGACCAAATATAGGCCTTCTGCTTTTGCTGTCGCTCCGGCAAGTTTGCGGTCTTTTGCCTCTAACAGCCACTTAATCCATTCAGGATTTTCTTCGCCACGTCCAACTTTTATCAGGCTGCCTGTAATATTGCGCACCATATGATGAACAAAGGCGTTCGCTTTAATATCAATGACAACATAATCACCATGACGAGTCACGTTCAGGTGCATCATGTTGCGACATGGACTCAGAGACTGACAGTGAGCTGCTCGAAATGATGAAAAGTCATTTTCTCCCAACAAATACTGACCTGCTTGATGCATTTTTTTCTCATCCAGATCACCATGATAGTGACTGACACCCGAACTTAAGATCCCCGGACGTAAAGCGTGATTGAAAATGATGTAGCGGTAACGGCGCGCTGTTGCTGAGAATCGAGCATGGAAATCGTCTGATACTTCCTTTGCCCAGCGAACAGCGATATCACCTGGCATGTTCGCATTTGCGCCCATCGTCCAAGCCACCATTTTTCGATCTACGTTGGTATCAAAGTGAACAACTTGTCCGGTGCCGTGTACACCAGCATCAGTACGACCTGCACATTGCACTTCTACAGGGTGGTTTGCAACGATAGACAATGCTTTTTCCAGCTCTTCTTGGACGCTTTTTACGTCTCTCTGGCGTTGCCAACCAAAGTAGTTTGTACCGTTATACTCGATACCTAATGCGATTCTCATCTTAACCTTCGAACTCTAAAATGGGGCGGGAAGTATATACCCAACTCACCTCTAGTTGCCAGTTTCAGCGAGAATGACTTGGCTTGCAGAGACAAAAAGGGCGGCTTACGCCACCCCTATTGATTTATCGACCATTGATGGAGTCGATGAGGTTTTTCGCTTCACGGCGAACGTCATCTTCACCGAATACAATGGCTTCTTCCAGAAGTTTAATCGCCCCTTTCGGATCGTTCATTTCTAGGTATATCTTAGCTAAATCCAGCTTACCTGCGCCTTCTGCATCGGAATCGACGTCCACATCAGTGATATCGCCGATCACATCAGGAAACTCATTTAAGCCAACATCCAGCTTCAAGTCTTGTTCTTCAAACTCTCCACTCTCGTTATCAACCTGTGCCATCAATTCATCAATAGTCATGAATTGACTTTTCTTAGGATCAAAATCGTCCAGGGTCGTTTGCTGTTCCCAGTTTTCTTCAGCAATTTCTGGTTCGCTCAGAGCCTCTTCTGAGTTCCAGATGTCTCGCTGATCTTCAGGTACATCCTCGGCTTCCGACGCGCGATTATCATTCGGTGTTTTAAAACCTTCCCAATCGTCACCGATATCAAACATGGTCTCGAAGTCCATGCCGGCGCTGTCTATCGTGTCGCGATCTAACTGGCCTTCAAAAGCTTCAGATTCGCCTTTTTCAGATAACAGACTTTCCATATCAGACTCAGCTAAACCAGCAATATTTGGTTCTTGAGTGGTTTGAGTCGGTTCTGGCTCTGCATCTAGGCCATTCTGCTGCTGAGCAAACAGTTCGAACAGTGCATCATGATCGTTGTCTGCTTTCAGCGTAATTTTAGGGCTGACGGGTGCTTCTGAATCTGGTGCCGTCCTATCAGACATAGACGCAAGCGCGTCATCTTCTGTGAATTCTGGCAGTTCTAGTTCATCAATTTCAAACTCGTCGTCCGCTTCTGAAACGGCTTCAGGTCGTTCACTTTCCGATTCGGCTAACTCTGGCTCATCCGCCATGGAGGCCAAAGCATCTTCTTCGCTGAATTCTGGCAGATCTAACTCATCAAATTCAAACTCATCGTCCGCTTCTGAAACGGCTTCAGGTCGTTCACTTTCCGATTCGGCTAACTCTGGCTCATCCGCCATGGAGGCCAAGGCGTCTTCTTCGCTGAACTCTGGCAGTTCTAGCTCATCAAAATCAAACTCATCGTCCGCTTCTGAAATGGCTTCAGGTCCTTCACTTTCTGATTCGGCTAACTCAGGCTCACCCGCCATGGAGGCCAAGGCATCTTCTTCGCTGAACTCTGGCAGTTCTAGTTCATCAATTTCAAACTCATCATCCGCTTCTGAACTAGCTACAGGTCGTTCACTTTCCGAATCGGCTAACTCAGGCTCATCCGCCATGGAGGCTAAAGCATCTTCTTCGCTGAACTCTGGCTGCTCTAACTCATCAAAAGCAAATTCGTCTTCGTCACTCTCTTCGGACGTTGTAGCAGTAGGCTCTAGTTCCTGTTTTGTTTCGGACTCTGGTTCAGATTCATCCAGTAACCAGTCCTCTTCGAGCGGCATGCCAAATTCATTTTCAACGGCATTCGGCGTTGGTGTAAATTCAGGCTCAGATTCCTTTTCTTTTGTATTTAGAGATTCTTCTTGCTCATCAGACAACGAATCCAGCTCAGGAGACTCCTCTTTGTTGTCTTGATCTTCAGAACTTGCGTCATCGTGACTTGATTCAAAAAGCTCATCCAACTCACGCATCAAAGGATCGTATTCGAGTGAGATATCCTCAATATCTTCCAAGAATTCATCACTAACAGCCGTTTCACTCGCTTGCTTTTCAGGTTCTTGGTTCTCAGGCTGTTGCAATAGCTCAGGCTGATGCTCATTAAGAAGCGCATCAATATCTAAGTCCGACTCAAGCTCTAGATTATCCTCCGCAGAATGAACTGGCTCTATTTGACTCGCTTGGGCTTCTTCTAATGGGAAATCCTGCGTTCTTTCTGATTGAGGAGCACTCTGCTCTCGCTGGTTAAGCTCGCTTTCTGGCGTATCATCCTCACGAATAAGATCATCAAACGGATCGAGTTCACTAGAGACATCATCTTCTAACGAATGATTAATGTCATCATCAAGCAACTCATCAAGCAAATCGACACTGTCTGCATCCAGCTCTTCGAATTCCTCACTGCCAAAGCCTGACAATGATTCTAGTTCGTCAAGTGGATCAAATTCGTCGTCGGACTCATCGCCATCAAATTCGATAAGTTCATCCAATAAGTCCGTGCTGTTCTCATCGATATTGTCATTACTATCGGATAAGTCGAAAAGGCTGTCATCCAACTCTGAAGCACTGAGCTCTTCGGTTTTCGTCATGCCCTCTTGTTCATTGGAATCAAGCGAAGGCTCCACTCCACTAGCAGGCGTTTGCACTTCAGACTGCTCATACTGAGCCAGAAGGTTGTCAATTTCATCATCTGATGCTTCACCGGCAGTAAACGAATGCTCTGAAACGGTTGATGAATCTTCATCCAAGTCACCAGTAGTATCATCAAGTTCAGCTAACAATTCGTCCAACGTCGCTTGGTCTATTTGCGCACTAACTTCTTCGTCTTCCGGTGTGTCGTCGGCTAATAGTTCTGCGAAGAGGTCTTCTTTTTCAAACTCTTCACTCTCACCTTCCGACAGGTCAAAGTCTGGTTCATCAAGGACTTCGAGTTCCGGCGAGGCCTCGTCTAACGCTCGCTCCATTTCTTCAAGGCCAAGCGCTTTCTCTTCACCATTGACTTTGATTCCGTTCGTTGAGGATTCAAACTCGTCAAAGCCGACATCAAGGTCACCATCGTCACCGATACCAGCGAAAGGATCTTCGCCATCATCACCTTCTAGATTGAAATCAAGCTCTTCATCCTCAAGACCAGCAAAAACATCATCCTCTAACTCAGGAGTGCTCGACTGTTCAGATAAAATATCGTTCTCTTCATCGGCGAAGAGATCGTCATCCAGATTCAATTCTTCTTCGAGCTCATCCGCTGCAGCCAAACCAATTGGGGCCGCTAGTGGATCAACCGCTGGAGATTGCTGCTGCGAAGCTGGAGCTGGCTCTTCTTCTTTGCTGCGACGACCGAGTAGCATGACGACTAAGAACGCAAGTAACGCGCCTGGAATAAGCGCCGCCAGTCCCACAAGCCAGCCATTAGATAAGAATTTGTCTAATGCGGTTGGCTGCATGCGCTGCTGCTCATCAGCACGCTGGCGCTCTTCTGCCAACAGTTTTTCAACTTCTGAGCGGATACGCTCTTCATCGTTAAGTTCATTTTTCAGTGTCTGAACTTCACTCTGCACTTCTGACAGCATCAGGCGTAAACGATGATTTTTTTCTTCCAGAGAACTGAGCTCGCTCTGTGAACCTTGCAGTTTCGCTTTTAGCTCAGTGACTTGCTGCTCACCTTTTGCAGACGTATTGACTGGCGGAACAGCAGCAATTGGTTCATTGGCCTTAACCGGTTCAGCGTTAACAGGCGTAACCGACTCTGGTTGAGGAGACACTGGTTGAGGGGAAACGGGTTCTTGCTTGACTTGCGGTGCTGTTGGCTGTGGCTCTGCGCGCTTAACCACTTTTGGCTTAGTGACAGGCTTAGTCTGTTTGAGTTTCGCCTCATGCGCCTTCATGATTGCGACGGCTTGCTCTGTGCTCGCACTTTGCACTTGCTCCAAGGAAGGAAGACGCAGTCTGCTTCCCGGGATCAGTTCGTGGATATTTTGATTTTCGAACGCTTGAGGGTTGATTCGATAGATAGCAAGCAACGTTTGTTGAACTGTCACGCTGCGAGATGGCCGCACTTGAGACGCGATCGACCATAACGTCTGATTTTCACCCGTAGGCCCGATAAAACGAGAAGGCTGAGAATTTGCAGGAGGAGCGGGTAATGCTCGTTCAATCTCTTCAGCATAGCTAGGAGACGATTGCACTTCACCTGAAGGTCCAACAAGACGAATTCCTTCGGCTTGAACCACTGACGATGTCTGAGTCGCGCTTATTAACACTAAGGTTGTTAACAAACGCTTATAAATTTGGCGCATAGAAGGCTCAGTTTTGTGCTTGATACAATTTGAAATGGTGATCAGTTAAATATATCGGATATATCAAGCAAAACTATAGCTTTAGGTGTAAAAAATGTGTGACATTAACCATATTCGTACTAATCTCACACAATTACTCGCGGATAGAACAAAAAAAGCCCCGCATGATGCGAGGCCTTGGTTTCAATAACTCTAAGAGCTTAGTAGTAATCGCGAATAAGCACTTCTGCAATTTGTACGGCGTTCGTTGCCGCGCCTTTGCGTACGTTGTCTGCAACTACCCACAAGTTAATGCCACTGTGATGGCTGATATCGTTACGGATTCGACCAACCATAACGTGGTCCTTGCCACCCGCATCACGAACTTGAGTTGGGAAGTCTTCGCCGTGGAACACTTCAACACCCTCAGTTTGCTCAAGGAGGTTAATCACTTCTTGCGCATCGATTGGCGAACGAGTTTCAACGTGAACGGCTTCTGCGTGACCGTAAAACACAGGAACACGCACACAAGTTGGGTTTACCGTGATACTTGGGTCATTGAAGATTTTTTGCGTTTCCCACACCATTTTCATTTCTTCTTTGGTGTAGCCGTTTTCCATCATCTGATCGATTTGTGGAATACAGTTAAACGCGATCTGCTGTGAAAACTGTTTTGTTTCCGCTGGCAGACCATTAAGCAACTTGGCTGTTTGACCTGCTAATTCATCAATACCCGCTTTACCTGCGCCAGAAACAGATTGGTAAGTTGAAACGTTGATGCGCTCAATACCTACTGCGTCATGGATTGGTTTTAGTGCTACCAACATTTGGATGGTAGAGCAGTTAGGGTTTGCGATGATGTTACGGTTACGGAACTCTGCAATGGCTTCCGGGTTTACTTCTGGAACCACTAATGGAATGTCGTACTCGTAACGGAAGTGTGACGTGTTATCGATAACAATCACACCTTCATCAGCGGCAATTGGCGCCCACTTTGCTGATAGATCTCCACCAGCAGAGAATAAACCGATGTGTGCTTGTGACCAGTCAAACTCTTCTACGTTTTGTACGCGTATGGTTTTACCATTAAAGCGGTAAGTCTTGCCTTCACTGCGCTCACTCGCCAAAAGGTACAGTTCACCTACTGGGAATTTGCGTTCTTGAAGCACTTCTAAAATTGTTTCACCGACCGCTCCGGTCGCGCCTAAAATGGCAACATTATATTGTTGGCTCATTGACTTACCTCAATCTGAAAACCTAGTTCTGCTAATGGGGCAAGATTGCAAGATTCATTGCCCATTAGAGTGACAGCGCTGTATTCACGGCGATCCCAGTAATTTTTACGCATCAGGTCAAAAGCACCTGGCTTACCGATTTCGCGACGGAAAAGAGCGTCATCTTTACGCACATCATAGATTAACTGCGTGATGTTATGCAGTGTTGCTTCATCCCATGCTCTGTCCAACATCATGGTTGGCACTGGCGCGGTTGGCAATAAATCGCTGGCATGCGCACGTAATTCGTTATTTAAGAACTCACAGTAGCTATTGAAAATCATTGTTGTACCGCGAGCTTTCCCTTCCAGACCATAGCCTGCAACGTGAGGGGTGGCGAATGCTAGCAGAGGCAGAAGCTCCATATCAACCTCTGGCTCAAATTCAAATACATCCAGAGCCGCAGTGAAGCCATCATTTTTCTGTAATCGACGCTTTAATGCGCTGTTGTCAACAATTGGACCTCGCGCGGCATTGATAAGAATTTGATCTGCACGTAGACCGTTTAATACCGCTTCATCAAACATATGATGTGTTGGGTACTTACCTGCTTTGGTAATTGGCGTATGCACGGTGATGATGTCTGATGTTTCAATCAGCTCTTCAAGCGGCGTAAAGCTACGCGGGTCACCCTCTTCCAGCTTGAACGGATCGTTAAGCAGCACTTTGATGCCCATGCCTTTTAAGCATTTTTCCAAGTAGCTGCCAACCTGCCCTGCTCCGATAATCCCGACGGTTTTATCAAAGACAGAGAAGCCTTGTTGCTGTGCCAATACCATCATTACGCTGAACGCATATTCTGCAACACCAACTTTGTTACAGCCCGGCGCTGCCGTAAAGAAAATACCTTTTTCTTGTAGAAGTGATTGATCAACATGATCCATACCTGCAGTCGCGGTACCAACAAATTTAAGTTTGTTTGCTTTACTGATCAGCTCCGCATTGACCTTGGTAACAGAGCGAATCATAAGTGCATCAACATCAATCAGATCATCAGCCGTTAGTGAACGGCCCGGTTTTAGAATCACTTCACCGATTTGGCTGAATAGTTCTTCAGCGTACGGCATATTTTCATCAACAATAATTTTCATAGCGCCAGCGTTTTAAGGTCCATTTTTAAAAATTGCAGTGATTGTGCCTTTTTCCCGAGAAATCTCAAGAAATATACCCAAATGACTTCCAGCCCCTGTCGAAGGAGAGCGTGAGTTTGTCGCAGCTCATCAATGGATAGTTACGCGGTAAACATTTTTGCATAGAAACTTTTCAGTCTCGCAAATACCTTTAACTAGGTTGAGCATTATCATCAACATTTATAGGAATCAGGTTGAGTATTTGTTTGTCGCTGTTGACCATCCGTGGTCTTATTTTCCATTGCCCGAATAAACTTAACTCCCCGATAAACGGGCAAAAATAAATAATGATGGGCAATGGCAGATGGGCCTATCTGACTTTTTTTGAGAGAGTACTCGCAGAACATCTGTCGTTCCACCACATATTAATCAGACTCGAATAAATTAGTTGAAACATCGTTTCGGAATGTTTGTTTAAGCATCGTTGCTAACCCGTTCCTTGGCGAACACGGATAACCCGTGACTGTTCTTTCGACGTGAAATAAATAATAAAGGTGCCCTGTGAAAAATACTGCCCTACCCCTTTTTGTTACCCAAGTTGCAGCAAGTGTTGCGCTTGCAATCTCCTTTTCCAGTCAAGCGGCCACATACAATGAAGCGCCACAATTAGCTGAATTAGTTAACTCCGGAACGCTGCCTGCAGTGGAAAAACGCCTACCGGAAAACCCGTTGGTGGTTGAACCGATTGAATCTATCGGCCAATACGGTGGAGAGTTACGACTGCTGGGTCTGAAGAAAGACAATGGCCATCGTATGCGTATGCTTAAATACGACAACCTGTTCAACTTCAACCGCACTTACACCGGCATTGAGCCAAACTTAGCCACTGGCTACACGGTCAACAAAGATTTGACCGAATACACCATCACCCTGCGACAAGGCATGAAGTGGTCTGACGGTCACCCATTTACCGCTGAAGATATCGCATTTTATATCGATCTGATGAACCGTGACGACTGGTCTGGTAACCGTCCGTTTTTTGCCCGTAATGTAGGCGACGCCAAAGCAGAAGTGATCAACACCAACACGATTAAGTTCACTCTGTCTAAACCAGACGGTATGTTCATCCGTAAGCTGGCCAACACCGACGGCTCCAACATCGTTCAGTTCCCTAAACATTATTGCCAACAGTTCCTGCCTGAATTCAACAATAACGCCGAAGCAAACGCCAAGGCAGCAGGATTCGATAGCTGGCAGCAGTACTTCCAGACCAAGTGCCGCGCTCACTACTTCTTTGAGCACTACACCAACCCTGAGCGCCCAACTGTTAACGCCTGGAAAGTGAAAGTTCCGCCAGGTCCAAAAACACAGTATGCCGTATGGGAGCGAAATCCTTACTACTGGATGGTAGACACAGCAGGCAACCAACTGCCTTATCTGGATAGTATTTATTTCTCCTATTCTGAGAATAAAGAAGAAATGGTGTTGCGCGCTGCTGCAGGTGAGACGGATTTCCAAACCCGCCATATCGGCCTGAGCACCTATCGCCCTATGTTGATGGATAATCAAGAAAAAGGTGGCTACAAATACGACTTCCGCCCTAGTACTAGGATGAACGCTTTAGTCTTACCGTTTAACCAAACGCATAGAGATCCGGTTAAACAAGAGCTATTTAGCAATAAAGATTTCCGTATTGCTCTGTCTCATGCCATCGATCGTGATGGGATCAGTGAAACCATTTACTCCGGTGTAGTAAAGGCTTATCAGGCGGCACCAGCCGAAGGCTCTGCTTTCTATGATGAAGAGTTCGCCACGCAATTTACCAAGTATGACCCAGACAAAGCCAATAAGATGCTGGACGCTATCGGTTTGAACAAACGTGACGAACAAGGCTATCGTTTGGATAAAACTGGTGAACGTCTGCGTATTGAAGCCTTGATGGATCAATCTCACGTAGGCGAGCGCACCGACATCCTTGAGTTAGTTAAAAATGACTGGCGAGAAGTGGGTATATTTTTAGATATTCGCATTGTTGAAGGTTCATTTATGCAGACACAGCGCCTCGACAACAACTTCGATTTACTGCCGCCTCCAGGCGATGGTGGTATCGGTGTATTGGACTCGTTCGCGAACTATGCAGTGCAGAACCCTGCCTCTACTTGGGGCATTGGTTACTACTACTGGATGTCTGATAAAAACCATGCCACAGCAGTTGAGCCGCCGGCGCATGTGAAAAAGCAAATCGAGCTGTATCGCAAAATGGGGGAAACTGCATCTCAGGAAGAGCAAAACAAACTGATGAAAGAAATCCTCCAGATCTCCAAAGAAAACTTCTACACCATCGGTACAGTGTCTTCTTTGGATGAAGGTGTTGTAATCAAAAATGGCGTACACAATACCGATACGCAAGTACCGGATTCTTATTCCATTGCTTCTCCAGGTCCAATGCGTACTTCGCAGCTGTGGAAAGAGTCACAATAATATAACTTAAGAGTGAAAAAGCCGGCCATGCCGGCTTTTTTATGCGCAAAACAAGTGTATGTCCCAAAGCGTATCGTAAAGTCGACGCTATGCCCGTTTCTCACTAACCGAACCGATTGTCCGTCTTCAGAATTACTTTGGCGCACGGGCAAGCACACCCAACATTAATTCTCTGACGCAAACTATCTGTATTAAATTGGAGGGAGGATAAAAGAAGAGATCGACACGATACGACGTGAATTGAAGTTAACCGCGTAGGTTCTCATCAGCGGCGATCAGGCCTTAATGCAGCAGCAGGATAGCCTTGCGCTTGGCGATGCCTCAGCACTCAGATAGCTTGGCAGCCCAAAGGCTGCATAAGGTATGCGAGGAATATCGTTGCCGCAGCTGGCAGCGAGCTTATCCATCAATAACCAGAACCTGGTTTTTCTTTAGGCACTGCCGTAACTTACTGTTTACCCGGCCATCACTGATAAAGATATCTATCTCTGTGGCGTCACAAATCTTGATCAGCCCCTTTTTGCCTATTTTGCTCGTATCGGCAAGCAGTACCACCTGAGCCGCACAGCCCAGCATGCGGCGTTTGATAGAGGCATTCAGTTCGTTCGACTCCCAAACGGCTCCGTTTTCATCGACCCCACTGCAGGACAGTAAAACCACATCCAGATTCAGACGGGACAACGCCTGTTCGGCAATAGGGCCGTGAAAGGCAGAGTATTTGACGGAAAAACTGCCCCCAGTGACAATGACTGACACCTGTTCTTTTGATGCTATACATTGCATTATGCCAGTGGAATTGGTTACCAAAGTGCACGCCATATCGGGCATCTGTCGGGCAACGTGCAGACAGGTAGAGCTGGCATCCATCCCAATGACGCTTCGCTCGATAAGGTAGTGCTGTGCATGTTTTGCCATTACATGCTTAGCTTGTGCGTTTAACTTCTGTCGTGAGGAGAATGTCTGGCCTATGTCACGAGTCTGCAGGCTGACTGCACCACCATGAGTACGACATAACAGGCTGTGTTTTGCTAATGTATTCAGATCGCGGCGTATGGTCTCAACAGAGACGCCATAATCGACAGCTAACTCCTCAACCTTAACCTCACCTTGCTTTCGGACTTGATCAACAATGTGATTTTGTCTGTTGTTCATTCTCTAAATATCACTTAATGAAACGTCATTTTAATTAAATGGATGTTAAGTTGAAAATTGTAGGCACTGCACCCGTTCAAACTGTTTGTGCGATTAATATCACGCAAGTCCGGGCAAAGTGGGCGTTTTGGTTGAAGGATCACCATGAGTTGATGACTGATTTAAAATGGTAACGGTTGAAACGGGCATTACCGTTCATTAGGTAAGACCGTATTTACATCAACAAACCAAAGATAGCGTGAGAAAGCTCGCATCTAACTGCACCTAACTCTATTGAATCAAACAAAATAATTATTATGAAAAGGTATTTCATAAATTAGACAGGTGTATCATGACCAAGCCCACAGCAGGTGAGCTGACAGGAACAAGCAGCCAGGCTAACAGCCAGTTGGACAATCGCAATGCCTTTACTGGCGTCAGTAAGCAAGGGCTGAACCGCTGGAAAAAAAATACCTTTGGCATGTTTATCCACTGGGGGCTTTATTGCCACCGGGATCTGGCCGGGTATTATCAGGGACAATACTACGACATCATTAGCGAATGGCTGCCGCACTTTGCCCGTATTCCTATGCGGGACTACAAAGATTACGCTTCTGACTTTAACCCTAGCGAATTTGATGCCGACCAGGTAACGGCGTTAGCCAAATCAGCCGGGATGAATTATATGGTGGTCACAGCTAAGCATCACGACGGGTTTGCCATGTATCACAGCCCATCACATCCTTTCAACATCACAGATGCCACACCGTTTCAACGCGATCCAGTCGCGGAACTCAGTCAAAGCTGTCGTCATAAGGACTTGGATTTTGGCCTGTATTATTCGCATGTGATCGACTGGGAGGACGAAAACGCGGTGTCAAAAGCCCCCAATGAATGGGACTTCAACCCAGACCAAGCCAATTATCAGGAATACTGGAATAACAAGTGCGTGCCTCAGGTTAATGAATTGCTTGAGCAGTACGGAGATCTATGTTCGCTGTGGTTTGATATGGGGGGCTTTGATGAACAAGAAGAAGCTGACCACGTACGTCGGATCGGCGAACTGATGGCATTAATCCGGAAAAAACAGCCTGATGCGGTGGTTAATAGCCGAGTTACGGCACCGGAATGTGAGTACCAGTTGGATTGGGATATTAAAACCGGCCATGATAACTACATGGAGCCACTTTATATCAAGCCATATTACTGGGAAGGCATTGCTACCAGTAATGACAACTGGGGTTATAGCCGCAACGACAACAATACCAAATCCAGTAAGGATCTGATAAACCAGCTGTGTTCTGTAGTCAGCCGGGGCGGAAACTTTCTGCTCAATATAACTCTGGATCATAACGGGCGTATTCCACAGTCCCTTGTGCGATTACTGAGCGAGATAGGCCAATGGATGCAGGTAAATCAGGAAGCGGTGATCGATACAGAAGCTACCCCGCTGCAGACCGGCTTCAATTGGGGCGTGGTAACACATAGACCAGCCACCAATAAGCTGTATCTGCATGTGCAGCGTCAGCCAGAGCAAAACGTTATCTGCTTACATAGTCTCAACAATCGAATCAAACAGGTGCGATTGCTTGATCACCAAATCAAAGGCCATGTTTCCTATTTGCAGAAAACACATACGGATACGGGCATTACAGCCAGCACCCTCAACCTGCAATTCGAGCACAATTATGATCGGATGCCTCTGGTGATCGAACTAGAGTATGACGATGAGCTGGACATCAACCCTATCATCCATCAGGACCGACTGGCCAAAGTGCGCCTGGACACGCTCAATATCGCTCACTTTGATCCTGAAAAACTCACTTACCGCTGGACCTTCCAAGTTGAGCGCCCGGGCCGGTTCGCCTTAGATCTGGTTTCTTTGGAAACCATGCATCATAAAGACCCTCAATGGGTGCACAACGGTAAAACCGGTCGCATAAGTTGTGCGGATCAGTCTTGGGAGTTTGAGCTAAACCTCGACAAAACAGACACCAACGATGCTCAGGTACCGTGGAAAAACATTCACAGTCGCTTGGGCGAGCTGCATTTTCCCCAAGCCGGTGAATATACACTGGAGATAAGCGAGTTGCCGCTGGCTATCGAACAGTCTGAAAAATATGGTCAGGATTACATTAATCTTGAATATCTGCAGTTGGGTCCCCGCTTGGCGTGAGCCTGAAATTTGCTGATAACTCGGAGAGGTGTGACTCTTATTACACAAAATAAAAAGCCCGGCATTAAGCCGGGCAAAGTTCCAGAACAAAAGGATCTTATCCCGCTCTCCTTGGGATAAAGTCTGCGTCTGTTCGATCAGTTAAACTGATCAAGCTCTGGAAACTGGTTTGTTGGGACACTTCTTCGTCTGACGAAAGGCCCCAACAATTTCGATTAGCGGTGTACTGACTAACCTTGGTATTTCTTGATAACTAGCGTTGCGTTAGTACCGCCAAAGCCAAAGCTGTTTGACATTACCGTATCGATCTCAGCATCACGAGCTTCAGTCACGATATCCAGACCTTTCGCTGCTTCATCCAAGTTTTCAATGTTGATGCTTGGAGCAATGAAGTTGTTGTCTAGCATTAGCGTCGAGTAGATTGCTTCGTGAACACCAGCCGCACCTAGTGCGTGACCAGTCATCGCTTTTGTCGCAGAGATTGCAGGGCTGTTTTCACCAAATAGCTCTTGAATCGCGCCTAGCTCTTTCACATCACCTACAGGCGTAGAAGTACCATGTGTGTTGATGTAATCGATGTGGTCAACGCCTTGCATTGCCATCTTCATACAACGAACAGCACCTTCACCTGATGGCGCTACCATGTCGTAGCCATCAGAAGTCGCGCCGTAACCTACGATCTCACCGTAGATTTTCGCGCCACGCGCTAGTGCATGCTCTAGTTCTTCGATAACCAGCATACCGCCACCACCAGAGATAACGAAACCGTCACGGTCAGCATCGTACGTACGAGATGCTTTTTCTGGAGTGTCGTTGTACTTGGTAGATAGTGCGCCCATCGCATCAAACATCATAGTTTGAGACCAATCTAGCTCTTCACCACCACCTGCAAATACGATGTCTTGTTTGCCAAGCTGGATAAGCTCCATAGCGTGGCCGATACAGTGTGCAGAAGTTGCACAAGCTGAACTCATTGTGTAGTTCACACCACGAATCTTAAATGGCGTAGCAAGACACGCAGAAACAGTAGAAGACATGGTACGTGGAACCATGTATGGACCAATACGCTTCACGCCTTTCTCACGCATTGTATCTGTCGCTAGTGTTTGGTTTAACGCAGAAGCACCACCAGAACCAGCAACAATACCAGTACGATCGTTTGAAACTTGATCGTCAGATAGGCCAGCGTCTTCAATTGCCTGCTGCATTGATAGGTATGCATAAGCAGCCGCATCACCCATAAAGCGCATCTGTTTACGGTCGATGTGTTCCGCTGGGTTAATTTTCAGATCACCCCATACTTGCGAACGAAGACCGTGTTCTTTGAACTGCTCAGATGCAGTGATGCCAGATTTGCCCGCTTTAAGAGACGCTAGAACTTCTTCGACGTTGTTACCGATACTTGAAACAATACCCATACCGGTGATTACGACTCGTTTCATTATGACATTCCTATAATTCAAAAATCCGCTAGATAATAACTAAGATAGTCAACAAAAGTGGTCAGCTTTCCTATAAATTCGTACAATCGTCCTATTGTTACCGTGCCAAATCACAAAATTACGACCAATATGACTTCAATAAAAAACGCAGAACTGGGTTGGAACGAATCTGGTACGCCAGTTTCTGACCAATTTGATGATGTTTACTTCTCTAACGTAAACGGTCTTGAAGAGACACGCTACGTTTTCCTCAAAAAAAATCATCTCCCAGAAAGATGGCAGGAGTTTGACCAAAGACGCTTTGTCATTGGTGAAACCGGATTTGGCACTGGATTAAACTTCCTAGCGGTATGGCAGTGGTTTAACGAGTTTCGTCGTGAAAACCCTGAGGCAACATTAAAAGAGCTGCATTTTGTCAGTTTCGAAAAGTATCCTCTGAGTCAAACGGATCTAATAAAAGCCCATCAAGCCTGGCCAGAGTTAGCAGAGTATGCCGCGAAACTTCAAAAACACTACCCAGCAGCAGTACCAGAGTGCCATCGAATCGTATTAGAAGATGGCGCAATCACCCTCGACTTGTGGTTTGGTGATATCAAAGACTGCATGCCACAAGTACCTTATGGTGAATCAGGCTTGATCGACTCTTGGTTCCTGGATGGTTTTGCACCTAGTAAAAACCCAGAGATGTGGAATCAGAATCTGTTCAACGGCATGGCAAAACTGGCCAAGCAAGATTGTACGGTCGCGACCTTTACTGCTGCAGGCTTTGTGCGTCGTGGCTTGATTGAAGCAGGCTTTACCATGGCCAAAGTAAAAGGCTTTGGTACCAAACGCGAAATGATCGCTGGCACAATGGAACAGCGTCAAACCCACTCCAATCACTTACCCTGGTTTAACCGGACCGCGGCCAGCAAACCTGATTCAATCGCTATCATTGGCGGCGGTATTTCAAGCGCTGCTCTAGCAAAGACACTGAGTCGTCGTGGCCAAAATGTCACGCTATATTGCCAGGATACGCGACCTGCAGAAGGGGCGTCGGGCAATAGACAAGGCGCCGTTTACCCGCTGCTTAATGGCCCTCACACTGGTGTGTCGCGTGTGTTTGCTCCTGCCTTTTTATTCGCTCGTCAGTTTATTGAGCAAACGGCGGAAGAAATCAGTTTTGACCATGAGTGGTGTGGCGTCACCCAATTGATGTGGGATGAAAAGTCCACAGCTAAGTTAGAAAGGATATTAGAAGGCAACTTCACGCCCGAGCTCATTCAGAAACTTTCAGCAGAAGAAACGGCTGAAGCTATTGGCTTGCCTATCGATATGCCTTCAGTGCACTACCCTTTGGGTGGTTGGCTTTGTCCTGCGGAGTTAACTCGTGGGCTGATCGCTCAGCTTGAAAAAAATGACAATTTCGAAGCCAAGTTTGAACACAAAATCGACGCGCTCACTTGGAATGAAGAAAGTCAAAGCTGGGCACTAACATCGAATGGCCAAACCTTTGAGCATTCTACTGTCGTGATTGCCAATGGCCATGAGTTCCAAACGCTGAGCCAAACAGCCGATCTGCCTATGGGACAAGTTAAAGGTCAGGTCAGCCATGCACCAGAGACAGAAACGCTTTCTAAGCTGAAATCGGTGCTTTGCTACGATGGCTACATGACGCCTGTTAACCCAAATAATCAGCAGCTCTGCATTGGCGCAAGTTACGATCGCAGCCACTTAGATTACGAGTTTGATGCCGAAGCGCAACGCGACAATGCTGACAAGCTCGTCAAGTGTGTGCCAAATCAGACATGGACCAACGAGGTCGACATAACAGGAAACTTATCACGCCAAGGCATTCGCTGTGTGAGTCGCGACCACCTGCCATTTATTGGAAATGTAAGTGATTTTGAGTCAGTTAAAACACAATACGCAAACTTGCAAAACCAGAAGGAAGAGGAAGTTGAAGCAATTCATCAATTCCCTAACCTATTCTGCTTTTTAGGTCTGGGTTCTCGCGGATTGAGCTCTGCACCACTGATGGCTGAACTGCTGGCTTCACAAATTTGTGGCGACCCTCTGCCATTGCCTGTAGAAGTGTTAGCTGAATTGCATCCAAGTCGGATGTGGGTTCGTAAGCTGCGCAAAGGTAAGGCGATTACTGAACTTTAGTTAAGTTTTGGCAGAAACAAAAAGCGTGGTCAAGGAGCTTGTAACAACGATGCGTTAGTAGAGGCATCCAGACCACACTAAACTCAAAGGAATGACTGTGCTTAGAGATAGGTGGGGGGCGCTTACCATTCACTAGACGCGAGTATCATTCCCGAGAAATGATAACTGTGGCAGCAAATCCAGGCTGTGTTATGCCAATTGAGCGACTGCTTGTTGTACTTGCTCAGCGATTTCTGCATTTAGACTTGCACCGGTTTCTACGTCAAAATTATCGTAGAAGTTTGGCACTGACACAGACGCCTTAACATCTGCACCAAAGAACTGAGCAGAACCTGTTGCCGCTGCCAATACGCTTTGTGCGCCACCAGGGCCTGGAGATGTAGCTAGATAAACAACTGGCTTGTTTTGGAATACATTACGTTCAATACGCGTCGCCCAGTCAAACAAGTTTTTGTACGCTGCAGCGTAAGAACCGTTGTGTTCAGCAAAAGAAACCACGATTGCATCCGCTTGTTCTAGCTCTCTTAAGAAGGCGATAGCACCCTCTGCCTGGCCGATCTCTTTCTCTGTATCTTCACTAAACATTGGAACTTGATAGTTGTTTAGGTCCAATACATTCACTTGCGCGCCTTCAACTTGATTGGCTGCGTAAGTAGCAAGTACTTTGTTTATTGATGTTGAGCTGGTAGAAGCAGCAAATGCGACAATTTTCATGGTTGTATCCTTTTGTTCACTCTTTATGCCATCAGAATAAAAGTTAAACAGTTTGCCAACAACCACAAAAATTTTACGGAGAGATTCAAATTTTTCGAAGTAGTACGTAGGCCTACTTCGAAAAATTTAGAAATGGGGTAGGAATAATTAAGCTTGAGCCTGTAGCTCTTGCCATAGATCGCTAACAATAATGCGATCGGATGGACTTAGCTCTGTACGAGCTTCATCTAAACTGTTGGCGATGCGAGCTTTCAGCTCTTCAATATCATTGATGCCTTCGTCTTCACACGATGCAGCAGATAAAGAGATGTGACCACGCAGATAACCACCAGCAAACAGCTCGTCATCTGATGCTGTTTCAATTCGAGCATCAATCAGTTCCAGTAGTTTTTCTTCAAATTCAATAATCATGGAGTATCTCTGAGGTTATTTAACGATAAAGTCAGACGCTTCCAGCGGCTTAGTTTGGTAAAAAGAGCGTAGCGCTTCAGACAGCATTTTCACTCGTTGTGGCAATCCCGTCTCCAGAATACCTAACACTTCGTTATGCACTTTACGCATAAAACCAAGCCTATCTGGTTCAAAATCGCCGTGTAGATTGTCACAACTGACAGTAAAAGGGAAGCCAGCACTTTTAGACAGTATCCACTCGTATGCCTGAGGGCGAACTTCTACTTTCTCAAACTCAGCCTGAACCTCAGCCGTTCGGCCATCCGGCTCGTACCAATAACCAAAATCCTCCAACAAACGACGCTCAGGGCCAGCTACACACCAATGCGAGATTTCATGAAGTGCAGACGCATAGAAACCACGAGCAAAAATAATCCGGTGGTGAGGTTGCTCTTCATCAGCAGGAAGGTAGATAGGTTCATCTCCACCCAGCTCTAGTTTCGTGTTAAAAGGTTCTAGAAATGTGTCGTTAAATAGGGTGATAAGGTCTTGATAGTCGTGGGTCATCATCGATTCTGTATTTCATACGGACTTACGCTGCGCATTGTCGCTGTTTTTATCCAGCTCGTAAAGCCACACAACAGGTTTGGTTATTAGCTGGATTAATCTGAAACCTTACTTCTCGATACAATTTCTCATTCGTCACAGATCACATTTCCCACTACACTCTCGCAATATTTTATGCTCTCAGATGAGTAGAGCGTATTGATAGGTTTGAGGCACTTTCCCATCGCTTCAAGCCTGGTTGTATTTGATGTAGAGTGTCCCTTATGCTGCTAAGTGTGTTGTATGTCATTGGTATCACGGCTGAAGCCATGACTGGTGCGTTAAGTGCCGGACGAAGAAAAATGGACTGGTTTGGAGTTATGTTGGTCGCGAGTGCCACTGCCATCGGTGGCGGCACCGTGCGTGACATCTTATTAGGGCACTATCCGCTCGGCTGGGTAAAAAACCCGGAGTTTCTCGCCATCACTTGCCTTGCAGGGATTTTAACAACAGGGCTAGCGAAGTGGGTGATCAAATTAAAAGGTCTGTTTATTCGTCTCGATGCACTAGGCTTGATCGTCTTTAGTATCATCGGCACTAAAATCGCACTGGATATGGGGCTGCACCCTGGCATCTGTATGGTGTCTGCATTAGTGACTGGCGTATTTGGCGGGCTACTTCGTGACCTGATTTGTCGTCAGACGCCGTTAGTACTGCATGAAGAGCTCTACGCATCCGTAGCCTTAATCGCTTCTGGGCTGTACTTAGCATTATTAGAATTTAATGTGCCGGACGTCACGGCCACTATCGTAACGCTGGTGGTTGGCTATGTGTTACGTATGGCGGCGGTTCGATTTAAATGGCGTTTGCCATCTTTCCATTTGGAAACCGAAAGCTCACTTCATTAAACATGCAAAACAAAAAAAGGTTGCCAGTAAGGCAACCTTTTTTTTATTCAAAACAATGGTTAAATCTTTGGTGTCTCTGTCGTCACACCAAAGTTCTGACCACGGTGACGAAGCAAGTGATCCATAACAACAATCGCCAGCATTGCTTCAGCAATAGGTACCGCGCGGATACCAACACATGGGTCATGACGACCTTTAGTGATCAGCTGAGTTGGCTCACCTTCTTTGGTGATAGTGTCACCCGGAACCGTGATGCTTGAGGTTGGCTTAAGCGCAATATTTGCCACAATATCCTGGCCAGTAGAAATACCACCAAGAATACCGCCAGCATGGTTACTGCCAAAACCTTGTGGAGAAAGCGTATCACGGTGCTGGCTTCCGCGTTGGTTCACAACATCAAAACCATCACCCACTTCAACACCTTTCACCGCGTTAATGCTCATCAGCGCATGCGCAATATCTGCATCTAAACGATCAAAGACTGGCTCACCAAGACCAACAGGCACATTGGTTGCGACAACCTGAATCTTCGCACCAATTGAGTCGCCTTCTTTTTTCAGGTCACGGATAAGCTGGTCAAACGCTTCAACTTTATCAACATCCGGACAGAAGAACGCGTTGTTTTCGATTTCATCCCAATCCACTTTGTCGATAGACACATCACCCATTTGTGATAGGTAAGCGCGGATTTCTACGCCGAATTCGTCCTTCAGGTATTTTTTCGCAATCGCACCTGCCGCAACACGCATTGCCGTTTCACGAGCTGACGAACGGCCGCCACCACGATAATCACGAATGCCGTATTTTTGATGGTAAGTGTAATCTGCGTGCCCTGGACGGAATTTATCTTTGATCTCAGAATAATCTTTCGAGCGTTGATCGGTGTTCTCAATCAACAGACCGATTGATGTACCCGTTGTTTTACCCTCGAACACACCTGAAAGAATTTTAACTTCATCCGGCTCACGACGCTGCGTAGTGTAACGTGATGTGCCAGGACGACGACGGTCCAGATCGACTTGCAGATCTGCTTCTGTAATTTCTAACCCCGGCGGGCACCCGTCTACGATACATCCCAGTGCGATACCGTGACTTTCCCCGAATGTCGTCACTCGGAAATGTTGTCCGATACTGTTTCCTGCCATTACTTCCTCAAGTTATTGTCGCCACGCCTTCTCAAATCGAGGCGCAACTGCTTATCAATTCTTCGTGGATTCATAGTGGCTCTATTACGTTTTGATGTAAAGAGTAAATATTCACTTAATCTTGATGAATTCCGCATAAAAAAACACCGAGCACTAGGCTCGGTGTTTTAGAAAATGATGGGTATGGCTATTAGTCTTTGTACAGTTTGAACTCTTCTGCACATTCCACTAGTTGATCACGAGTCAGCATGAATACACCGTGGCCGCCATTTTCAAATTCAATCCAGGTAAATGGAATCTGTGGGTATTGATCCATCATATGAATCATAGAGTTACCCACTTCACAAATCAGGATGCCGTTATCCGTCAGGTAGTCAGGCGCATTAGCCAGAATACGACGAACCAGTTTCAGACCATCCGTACCCGCAGCCAGGCCAAGCTCTGGCTCATGCGTGAACTCGTCTGGCAGGCTGTTCATGTCTTCTTCGTCCACGTACGGTGGATTTGACACGATCAGGTTGTATTTCTCTTTTGGTAAGTCACGGAACAAATCCGAACGCATTGGGAATACTTGCTGTTCCATGCCGTGATCCTGAACGTTTTGCTCAGCTACTTGCAGTGCGTCTGTCGAGATATCAATAGCATCAACTTCTGCCTCTGGGAACGCGTGGGCACAAGCAATCGCAATACAGCCACTACCCGTACACATATCCATGATACGAACTGGCTCTTCCACTAACCAAGGTTGGAATTCTGCTTGGATCAGTTCACCAATTGGAGAACGCGGCACAAGTACACGTTCATCCACGAAGAACTCAAGACCGCAGAACCACGCTTTGTTAGTCAGGTATGCGGTAGGTGTGCGATCGTTGATGCGTTTTACTACACGCTCAACAATGCGCATGCGCTCGCTGGTTGTCAGGCGAGAGCTCAATACGTGTGGAGGCACATCGATCGGCAAGTATAACGTTGGCAGGATAAGCTGCACGGCTTCATCCCACGCGTTATCAGTACCGTGACCGTAAAACAGGTTCGCAGCATTAAAGCGGCTGACCGTCCAACGAATCATATCTTGAAGGGTATGTAGCTCAGATACCGCTTCTTCTACAAAAATCTTATCCAAAATTGCCTCCGAAAAGCGCTACAATACTGCTAATAAAATTTATTAATGAATTTGTTTACCTAATGAGCAAAAAAGACACCGAACACGATGACGATTTCGCCTTGTTTCAGGAAGCAGTACAGGGCGTAAAAAAGTTGCGACAGGATACCATAATCCAGCAACCAAAAAAAAATACTAAGCAAAAAGAAATCAAACGCTCAAACCGTGAAGCGAGTGATTCAGAATTTTACTTTTCTGATGAGTTTGTCCCTCTTCTCAATGAAGAAGGGCCGACTCGCTATGCACGTGACGACGTTTCCACCTATGAGGTAAAACGTCTACGTCGTGGTGTTTATGTGCCCGACGTGTTCCTCGACATGCATGGTATGACTCAGCAGGAAGCAAAGCGCGAATTAGGCGCGATGATCGCGTACTGCGTAAAGAACGAAATTCACTGTGCTTGCGTTCAGCACGGGATTGGCAAGCATATCCTCAAACAAAAATCGCCACTGTGGCTGGCTCAACACCCTGATGTGATGGCCTTTCACCAAGCGCCTTTAGAGTTTGGGGGTGACGGTGCGCTGCTCGTCCTTCTCTCGATTCCAGAGAAGTAAAAATTCGTTCAATAACAATCTGTTTTCCATAACAATAAAGGCAGGATATTCCTGCCTTTTGATTAAATTTGGTTCAACGCTTATGGCGTGATATGCCACAACACCTCACCCTGCTGGGTTTGAGGATCGTATTCGACACAAACCAATCCAGATGTCGGGAACATTGGTGGAGCCATATCTCTCACAAACTCTGCCGTTAAATATCCGACTAGCGGTAAATGCGAAACAAACAGCAACGACTCAAGCTTTTCAACTTCTATGAGGGCATTAGCATAGTCGTATACGCATTCAGATTGTCCGTAAGGCGTGATATCTTCAAACGTTTCAATGCTTTGGGCCGAAAAGTGTTCGCTGACTTCTTGCCAGGTTTGTTGAGCACGGATGTACGGGCTCACGAGTACTTTGTCGAATTGAGCACAACCTTGTTCTTTGCACGCTCGGGCGACAGCTTGTGACTCATCTCTGCCTCTTTGGGTCAGTTGCCTAGCTGCGTCAGAATCCGCAAAGTGTTCGGCTTCGCCATGACGCATAATGAATATTTTCATGTTATTTCCTATGGATAGCTAACGCTACCAAAAGGTTGACTGCTATCTTTATAAGATATTCGGGGCTAATTTTAATAATGTCGAAACATAAATACTGATATAATTGTCTGTTCATTATACCAATTAGCTTGCCAAAGATAGCGACTTTCTTAACAATCTATTAAAAAAGAATATACTCAGTTCATCACCGCTTTGGCTATGCCATGAACTCAGTGCATTCCTTCAAACAGCCCTACCCATACGCAAAAGCGATGGGCCTATGCAGTAGTCTTACGAAAAACAAAAACGCAGGGAGCAGTATTTGTCGACGCGCAACATTTGCGCTGCCCCACTCAGGGTTCATAATTACTGTAATGCGAAATCTGGAGACGCATCGTGCACCTAAGTCCTAACGATTCAAATCAATACCGCTACATTACGCTGAGTAATGATTTGCGCGTGTTGATGATTCATTCCGATACAGCTCAACAGTCTGCAGCCGCTCTAGCAGTGAACGTCGGACACTTTGACGATCCTGATGATCGCCAAGGTTTAGCCCACTATTTAGAACACATGCTTTTTTTGGGTACGGAAAAATACCCTAAAGTAGGCGAATTTCAAAGCTATATTAGCCAACATGGTGGTACAAACAACGCTTGGACAGGAACAGAGCACACCTGTTTCTTTTTCGATGTCACTCCAAATGCCTTTGAAAACTCGCTAGATCGCTTCAGCCAATTCTTTACCGCCCCTTTATTTAACGAGGAAGCATTAGACAAAGAGCGTCAGGCGGTCGATTCAGAATACAAGCTAAAACTGAATGACGATTCTCGTCGGTTGTATCAGGTTAATAAAGAAGTCATCAATCCAAAGCATCCATTTTCAAAATTTTCCGTAGGGAATATTGATACGCTCGGCGACAGAAATGGTAAGTCTATTCGTGACGAAATCGTCGAGTTCCATCATTCTCAATACTCTGCTGATTTAATGACGCTAACGCTGTTTGGCCCTCAATCCCTTGATGAGCAGCAAGCGTGGGTAGAGCGCATGTTCGCGGCCATCCCTAATCATCAATTGAAAGGTAAATCGATTGATGTACCTATTGGCACGGAAGACAGCACCGGAATCTTTGTCCAGATTGAGCCCATTAAGGAATTTCGCAAGTTAATTTTGACTTTTCCCATGCCGGGAATGGACGAGTATTACGGCACAAAACCCCTCTCCTATTTTGCTCATTTACTGGGCTATGAAGGCGAAGGCAGCTTAATGATTCAGCTTAAGAGTAAGGGATGGATCACTTCTCTTTCTGCTGGAGGCGGTGCAAGCGGCAGCAATTACCGTGACTTTACCGTCAGTTGTACGCTTACACCAACAGGCCTCGACCACGTCGATGATATCGTTCAGGCAGTATTCCAATATTTAACCCTGATTCGTCAAGAAGGCATGGACGAATGGCGCTACCTGGAGAAACAGGCAGTGCTCGAGTCTGCATTTCGTTTTCAGGAACCGTCAAGGCCGCTTGATTTTGTTAGCCACCTTGTCGTCAATATGCAGCACTATCAGCCGGACGATACCATCTACGGCGATTACAAAATGGCAGGTTACGACGAAGCGCTGCAACTTGATTTGTTGAATTACTTAAGCATCGACAATGTAAGAGTCACGCTGATTGCCAAAGGGTTAGACTACGATCGTACCGCAGAATGGTATTTTACTCCGTACTCAGTGACGCCATTTTCCAGCGAGCAAAAACGTTTCTTCCATCAAATTGACCCACGTTGGCAATTTGTACTGCCCGAGAAGAACCCGTATATATGCTACAACCTTGATCCTATGCCTCTGGAACACGGCAACTCCCTCCCCGAGTTAATTGAAGACTTGGAAGGCTTCCGCCTATGGCATTTACAAGATGATGAATTCCGCGTGCCTAAGGGCGTACTCTATGTAGCGATAGACAGTTCGCATGCCGTCGCTTCACCTAAAAACATCGTCAAGACTCGTCTCTGCGTTGAGATGTTTCTCGACTCACTCGCGCAAGAAACTTATCAGGCGGAAATTGCTGGCATGGGCTACAACATGTATGCCCACCAGGGTGGCGTGACGCTGACTTTGTCCGGCTTTAGCCAAAAGCTTCCCCAGCTATTAGAAATGATTTTGCGCCGCTTTGCCGCTCGTGAGTTCAGCCAGGCTCGATTTGACACAATCAAACAACAGCTACTCAGGAACTGGCGAAACTCAGCGCAAGATCGCCCTATTTCGCAACTGTTCAACTCGTTAACGGGATTATTGCAGCCTAACAATCCTCCATTTGCGACGCTTGCTGAAGCACTTGAGCAAATTGAAGTCGATGAGTTGTCGGTGTTCGTCGAGTCGATTCTCGCCGAATTGCACGTAGAGATGTTTGTCTATGGCGACTGGCAACGCCAGCAAGCGCATGACATGGCCACCACATTAAAAGATGCACTGCGAGTTAAAGAGCAGCGCTATGAGGAAGCACTCCGACCATTAGTGATGCTAGGTCAAAACGGCAGTTTTCAGCGTGAGGTGCACTGTGACCAGCAGGACTCGGCTGTCGTGATTTATCATCAATGCGAGGATATTGAGCCACGTAATATCGCGCTTTATTCACTGGCAAACCATTTGATGTCGGCGACGTTTTTTCACGAAATCCGCACCAAGCAGCAATTAGGCTACATGGTCGGCACAGGGAACATGCCGCTTAACCGACACCCTGGAATCGTGCTTTATGTTCAGTCTCCCAATGCAGCGCCTGCGGAGCTCGTCACCTCTATTGATGAGTTCTTAAATGCCTTTTACATGGTGCTGTTAGAGCTCAATGATTATCAGTGGCATACCAGTAAACGCGGCTTATGGAATCAGATTGCCACACCAGACACCACACTGCGTGGTCGCGCTCAACGCCTTTGGGTAGCAATAGGTAATAAAGACACTGAATTTAATCAGCGAGAGAAAGTACTGGCAGAGCTTAAAAAGCTGACTCGTGCAGATATGATCCGTTTCGTTGTAAATGAGCTAAAACCTAGAACAGCAAACCGTTTGGTTATGCATTCTCAAGGTCTGGCTCACATCGATGAACCGCGCATTCACTTAGGTCAGGAAATTGGCTCAATAGAAGAGTTTCAGCTACGACCGAAAGATTGCGGATTAGGATAAAGGACTTTGGTTTCAGATAAAATTGGCAGAAATTTGAAATAACGCAATTGCAGCTTATGCTCTAATTAGCTTATGCTCCAATTGGCTTATACTCAAATTACAACAACTTGCATATGAGGCACCTATGAAAAAATTCCTATTAATTGCTGCAGTTCTACTTCCATTCGCATCAGCTCATGCAGAAATCACTGTGAAAGGTGACGACTTTGAGCTAAGCAAAGACTGTGTACGCTTGAGCGGTGACAATATCTCTGTGAAGTCAGATGACTGTACTTCTAAAAATTGGGATAAAGACAAGAAAGGTAATGCGAGCGTTCACGGTGATGACAACCCAGGTCAGGGTCACAAAGATAAAAAAGACAAGAAGAAATAATCTCTTCTGCAAAATTAAGAAAGGCTTGCGAGATGCAAGCCTTTTTGTTTTCAAAGTTGTTCAGCGCTGAGAATTAATAAAACGTACGTTCTTCACCCGCTCGGGTGAGTAAGCCGTCACAAGGTGCAAATCGGTCACCGTATTTCGATGCAAATTCATTCATTTTCTCGACCAGCTCTTTCAAGCCATACTGATCCATATAACGGAAAGGCCCCCCCAAGAATGGTGGGAAGCCAATACCGAAAATCGCACCAATATCACCATCGCGTGGCGAACGAATAATACCGTCATCTAAACAGCGTACCGCTTCATTCAACATTGGCAGCACACAGCGCAGTGCAATATCGTTATCGCTGAGCTTAGACTCAGGCTCAAGTTTCAATAGCTTATAGACAGACTTATCGACTTCTTTCTTCTTACCTTTGTAGGTGTAGAAACCTTTGCCACTCTTACGACCTTTACGGCCGTCGTTAAGCAACGTATCGAATACATCCGGACCTTTGAAGCGCTCGCCCAATTCATTGACCAGAATCGGCATGATTTTCGCGCCAATATCCACGCCTACTTCATCAAGCAGTGTGATTGGCCCAACCGGGAAGCCAAAATCCAGTAACGCGTTATCTATCTTTTCTATCGGCTCGTTTGCCAGCAAGATATGCGCAGCTTCATTCATGTAAGGTGCAAGAATGCGGTTTACGTAGAAGCCAGCTTTGTCCTTGACTACGATTGGCGTTTTGCCCTGTTTCTTGGCTAACGCAACAACCGTAGAAATGGTTTCGTCTGATGTGGTTTCATGCGGGATAACCTCCACCAGCGGCATTTTCTCTACCGGACTGAAATAGTGCAGACCGACAATATTCTCTGGACGTTCAGCTTTTTCTGCAATTTTATGGATTGGTAGTGACGATGTGTTGGTCGCAAAAATGGTATCTGGCTTCGCGTTTGCTTCAATATCCGCAACCATTTGCTGTTTCAAATCAAGGTCTTCAAACACCGCCTCAATAACTACATCAATCTGGTTGAAACTGGTGAAGTCTACGCCACCCGAAAGCTGCATCATTTTTGCTTGGAGATCCGCTTTAGAGAGAATGCGACGCTTACGTTGCTTGTCGAACAACTTGTAGTTGTAGTTCAACGCATTTAAGACCCCGTCATTGCTCACATCTTTAATGCGAACCGGCACTTTAGCTTTCGCAACGGAGACATGACTAATGCCAGCGCCCATCAAACCACCACCAAGTACACCGACTTTTTTCACGCCAGCAGGCTTAGCATCTGTGCCGTGTTCTTTCTTCATCTCTGTGGTGGCAAAGAAGATGGAACGCAGCGCTTTCGATTCTGAGCTCATAACCAGTTCGCCGAAGCGCTTCGCTTCAAGCTCCTGGCCTTTAACGAACCCTTTCTCCAAACCATGCTGGATCACTTCCAAAATCGCTATTGTAGCAGGATAGTTGCCTCGGGTTTTTTCGTTGGTTTTCTTCGCGGCTTGCTCAAACACAAACTTGCGCCCTAACCCGCTGCCCGACATCAGCTTTTCTTTGGTCGACTGCTTTTTCTTACCTTTGCTTTTGCCTTTGTCGATAAATTGCTTAGCGACATCAAGCAAAATAGTCTCTGGTACACAGGCATCTACTACTCCAAGCTTTTTCGCTTTTTTAGCTCGGAGCTGTTTACCCGCCAGGATTAAATCAAGTGAAGGTAGCAGACCAATTAGTCGAGGAAGTCGCTGTGTACCACCAGAGCCTGGTAACAAGCCTAGCTGTACTTCTGGCAGACCTAAACGAGTGATGTCGGATTCCGTGCAGACACGATAGTCACACGCCAGAGCAAGCTCTAAGCCGCCTCCGAGACAAGGGCCATGAATAGCAGCAACGACCGGATAAGGCAGGTCAGACAATTGTTGGAAGAGTTCTTGTCCTTGTTTTGCCAATGCTTCCGCTTCGCTTGCGGTAGTACATGCGTCAAGCATGCGTACATCGGCACCAGCAACAAAGTTATCTGGCTTCAGGGAATGAATGATCATCCCTTTGACTCCAGTTGAGTCTTTTAGCTGCGCGAAGATTTCCTGCATATCTTCAACAAAAGCCGCCTGTAGCGTGTTCATCTTTTCATTAGGCACGTCAATTGCCAACCAAGCTATATTCTGCTCGTCAATCTTCAGACTAAATGCTTTTTGTTCGCTCATTACTCAACCTCCAGAATCATTGCTGCACCAAGACCACCCGCCGCACATGCGGTGTTCAATGCAATACCACCACCTCGACGTTTTAGCTCGCGCAGTGTTTGCGTCATCATGCGCGCCCCCGTTGCTGCAAACGGATGTCCATAAGCAATCGAGCCACCAAGTACGTTGAATTTATCCATGTCGATTTCACCAATGGCTTTTGAACGGCCAAGGTTTTCTTGAGCAAACTTATCAGAGGCAAACATTTTCACGTTGGCCAACGCCTGAGCCGCAAAGGCTTCATGCATATCAATCAGAGTCAGATCCGACAATTCTAGCCCTGTATTTTCCAATACCTTCGCCGTCGCGTAAGAAGGGCCCATTAACATGTCGGTCTCTACGCCAATAGCAGAGAAAGCGTAGCCGCGAATGTAGCCAAGGATTTCCATACCAAGCTCTTTCGCTTTACCTTCGCGCATGAGCATCACAGCAGCAGCACCATCAGTCAAAGGCGTGCTGTTTGCTGCGGTTACGCTGCCATATTGACGGTCAAATGCTGGGCGAAGTTTTGCGTATCCCTCTAACGTAGAGTCATGACGAACATTGTTGTCTTCTGAAATCCACTTTTTGTACGGTTCAGGGAAAGCGGTCATGACTTCGCCTTGAATCTTACCCTCTTTCCACGCTTGCGACGCCAGAGTATGAGAACGGTGTGCCAGAGCATCTTGCTCTGCACGAGAAATACCGTGTGTTTTCGCCATCTGCTCCGCCGTTTGCCCCATCGACAAACCCGTCGAGTACTCAGCAACCGCAGGAGGAACTGGCATTAAATCTTTAAAGCTAAGGTTTCTAAGCACATTGAGCTTTTGGCCGAGAGTTTTGGTCTTGCTGAGAGCCAGCAGGTTGGCTGCAAGCTTTTTGGATACGCCAATCGGTAGTACCGATGAGGAATCAGCGCCACCCGCGATACCGATATCAATCGTGCCTGCCATGATGCTTTCCGTAACATTAACGGCGGCTTGAAAACTCGTGGCACATGCACGAGTCACACTGTAAGCATCGGTATGGACGTTCATTCCCGTCCCCAATACGATTTCACGTGCAATATTTGGTGCCTCTGGCATTTGTACAACCTGTCCAAATACCACTTGTTCTATTAATTTCGGATCAAGATCGGTTCGAGCAAGCATTTCACTTACTACCATCTTCCCTAAATCGACTGCTGGCACTTGGCTAAATTCCGTGCTTTGACGAGCAAAGGGAGTTCGAAGCCCCGCGACAATAGCAACGCGTTCACCATGACGCGTCTTTACTTCCTGCTTGCCCATTGTTTCTCCTTAATTAACAAGAGGTCTGACCTGATGCATTGTAATCAACTTGTTAAATTTATCAAAGGTGCGTTTAGATAAACGTGAAGCAAGTAGATCAATTACTCTAAAGCACCGCCAATAGCGATTTTAAAACGTTACAATGGCTATAAGTCACCTAATATCTGGATTTAAGTAAACTTTTCGCCAAGTGTAATAAAGATTGATCACAAACCGGATGCCTAGATAAATACTAGCTTTTGGCTTTGATTGATATGAAATACATTATGCTGACGGCGCGATTAACCGACTATGAACAATGAAGATAGTTGAATAAGAACTGGGTTAGAAAGCGAAATTTAGGTAAAAAAAAACCACACAGAACTGTGTGGTCGGAATATCTATAAAAACAATTAACTTACGCCAATTGAACATTAATCAGTTTCCTGATTAGGAGAAAGTAAAGTCAGCCTTCAAAAGGAAGTGTCATCTTGCTCAACATGTTAGTCACAAGGACTAACGAGATGACAGGAGTAACTATAACCGCTTCACTGATCGAGTTTTTGAAATAGATCAATTTTATATTGATTTAGCGCTTATCAAGCGATCTATTTTTTCAATCTTCCAAATAAATGCATGGCTACTGGTTTTCTATCTGAGTCGTAATAATGAAACCTGGACCTGACTACTGTGAGACAAAACAGTTGATGCTGCTAAACTCTGTATGTCTATCCGAATGACCATACAGTACTGGTTAAATAACAAATGGGGGCTCTTGCAGCCATGTTAAAAATGTTTGGAAAGAAAAATTCCAACAGTCCGGTCAACTCTGATATGGACAAACAAAGAAAATATGAATCGCTCGTTCGGGGCTATCATCGTGATTTATATCGCTATGCTTACTGGTTATGTAAAGATAAAGCGGTAGCCGAAGATTTGGTGCAAGAAACCTGTCTTCGCGCATGGAAATCTCTGGATAGCTTGCTGGACGAAAAAGCGGCAAAGTCTTGGCTTATTACCATATTAAGACGAGAAAATGCACGCCGGTTCGAACGCAAACAATTTGATTTAGTTGATATCGATGACTATGGCAATGATGCAAAGGTCAGCGACGACCCTCATCACCAGCAAGAGTGGCTTCAGGCACAGATCATGAAATTAGACGTCGAATATCGTGAACCTTTATTTCTGCAAGTCGTAGGCGGTTTCAGTGGAGAAGAGATCGGCGACATACTGGAACTGAACAAAAACACTGTGATGACTCGACTATTTCGTGCTCGTAATCAACTTAAAGAGATGTTGGATTCTCAAGATACAAAGAGAGGACAAAAAAATGGATGATTTAGAATTTCGTCGTCGTATTTTGTCGGATCCAAAACAGAAGGATGAAGAGATACTGCAAGCTTTGGCTGACAACAGTGCTAACCATAAGTTTGTTGAAGACGTTTTGGATCTCGATGAAAAAATCAAACAGGCTATGAATGTCGATGTGCCTGAAGATCTTGCTGACAAAATTTTGTTCAGCCAAAGTTCGAGCTCTCTTGAACAAAACGTTGTCCGCCCTACTTTTGCTAAGAAGGCAATGGCTTTGGCTGCATCGTTAGCATTTACAGCTGGCTTGTTAGTTGGTCAGGTCAACTGGAGCAATATTCTCGTCTCACCGGCACATGCTACATTGGCGGATACAGCAATCAAACATGTAATAGACGAAGAGCCTTTTGTCCGTCACTTGGACGAAGATGTGCCAAGCACATTCATCAACGCCAAAATGTCTCCGCTGAATTTTAAGTTCAACCAGAACTTTCCTTACCACGTTTATTACTTAAATCACTGTGGATTCGGAGAGTCTAATGCCGTGCATATGGTTTTTCAGGGTTTAAAAGGTAAAGTCACTATGTTCATTACCAGAATCCCAAGTGAGCAAGCTGTCGACTTCAACAAAGAAGGCATGAGTGGCGTCGTTCAACCTATAGGTAGCGCAAGTATGATCTTGGTCGGTCAACAAGGCGAGGATATAAATGTGATCGCCAGTAAACTGACCCCTCTAATCCAACCTATGTAATAAGTTGAAACATAATTAGTGTAAAACCCATTAGCTGCCGCCTAGTGTGACCTCTATGCGGCAGTTGTGTATTTGTAGGACGCAAACGTTTACCGCCTACAACCCGTCGCAGCGTTATTAGAGCATAAGCTCTAAATATTACAGTTTAGATGTCATTTCCCTGCATTTAGCATCATTTTTATAATTTTTCCTAAATTTTATCCAATGGTCGGATTTGTTAATAACATTCTTGTGACTACTATCTGCGCCACTGAGCAAAAGCTCGAATTATCGTCCAAAGAGACGAATCTAATAAGGAAAAACACATGACTTATAATAAGCGTCTGTTCAAAAAGACTCTCTTAGCAGTAACGGTAGCTTTTGCCTCAGGTCAAACGATGGCAGCAGGTTTCCAAATTAATGCCCAATCAGCGACTGGCCTTGGCCGTGCCTTTGCTGGTGATGCAGTTATCGCAGACAACGCTTCAGTAATGGCGCGTAACCCAGCAGCAATGGCGCTGTTTGACAAAATGGAACTGTCTGTTGGTTTTGAAACTATTACTTCACTTATTGAAGTTAAAGATGCTACTTACACAAACTTCCTAGGCCAAAGCACTTCAGTTGGAGATGTAGATGATGTAGGTGATACCGCTCTCGCACCAAACATCCACCTAATCGTGCCGGTAAATGATAAGTTTGCCTGGGGTGTGAATGCTTACTCTAACTTTGGTACAAAAACTGAGTTCTCAGATAACTACTTAGCTAAAGAGTACGGCGGTCTGACTGATGTGAAAAGTGCTAACTTTGGTCTGGCGGGTTCATACCGTCTGAACGACCAATGGAGCTTTGGTGCAGGCCTGGATGTGATTTACGGTAAAGGAACCATGAAACGCGAGCATGCCGTATTTGGCACGCTGCTGGATGTTGATGGCGCAGATGGTTGGGCTGTAGGCTTTAACGTAGGTACCGTATTTGAGCTAGATGAAAACAACCGTTTCGGTTTTGCTTACCACTACAGTCCAGAATTTGAAGCTAAAGATGATGATGGTCAGAAGATCACGCTACCTCTGCCAGACATGGCTGAGTTCTCTGGCTACCACAAAATCAAGGACACCCAGTTTGCTGTGCACTACAGCGTACAATACATTGGCTGGAAAGACTTTGACCAAATCGATTTTGACAAACTCAACCAAGGTGCTTTAACAGGCAGCTACGCTAAAAACTATCAGTGGCAAGACGGCTGGCACTACGCGATTGGTGGTACCTACTTCCTAAACAATGACTGGACGCTTCGCGCTGGCTACATGTACGACACCAGCGCACAGGACAATGTAACGTCTATTTCTGTACCAGATTCAGACCGTCAGTGGTTCTCGACTGGTTTCACGTACCACCTTGACAGTAAAGCTAATATCGACTTTGGCTTTACCTACCTATTAGGTGATGACGTTAAAGTGAATGAGACAACGCAACTAACTCCAACACTGTCTACTGGTGTAAGTGCAACAACTCACGCAGACGCGATTCTAGTTGGCTTACAGTACAGCCGTAGCTTCTAATTGACGTATTAGTCGCTATTGCAAATAGCTTTCTATATAAAAGGCTGGATTTCCAGCCTTTTTTCTTACCTGCGAGTTATTCTACACGCTATTTCAGTGAACACGTGTATCTAAAAACCCATATTAGGACGCACACCTGTTCGCTGAATATCTTTCACAACTCTTTTACAGCCAGGCTTTTAATCTTCTATAAGATAATTGGTTAGAATTTAATACTAAAAACGTGTCCGTTCCGGATTTTCATTTCTAAAGTAAAAGCTCTATCTTTAAAATTTTACCCCACGTTTTAAATAATTCAGCGAACACAAAATGAAAACCAACAAGACCCTTCTTTCTATGACAGTAGCACTAAGTCTGCTGGGCACAGCAAGCGCGACTCATGCAGCCGGTTTCCAACTTGCGGAGTTCTCTGCGACAGGCTTAGGCCGCGCATACGCAGGTGAAGCAGCAATGGCAGATAATGCAAGTGCACAATGGCGAAACCCGGCGATGCTCACTTACTTAGAAGGCACACAAGTATCTGTTGGTGCTATCTATGTGAATCCAAATCTTGATGTAGACGGTGACGTCGATTTCTACGGCAATAACATTCCAGCGTCTTCAGATGACTTCGCTCACGATGCAATCATCCCTAACTTCTACCTATCGCATCAGTACAACGACGAGTTCGCTGTCGGCTTAGCGTTGGGAACCAACTACGGTATGGAAACGGATCTTGGTACTGGTTTTGCCGCATCACACTTCGGCAACGAAGCCAGCGTGACCACAATGGAAGTCAACCTGAATGCAGCCTACAAGATTAACAACGCTGTAAGTATCGGCGGGGGCGTTCGCTATATCCTTGGTGAAGGTAGCTTTGGTGCAACAACACCAGCCACAAACGCATTGGGTCTTCCTCAAGACACCACGCTGAAGTACATGGAAGGTGATGATACGGCTTGGGGTTGGCAAGTCGGTACGGCATGGCAGATCAACGACGACCACCGCATCGGCTTCGCATACAAATCAGAAGTAGAACTGAAGTTGCAGGGTCATGCTGAAGGTCTTGGTTTTGGCTTTGGTACCCAACTGCCACAAACCCGCGACAACGGTTACATGTACCTGACGCTACCAGCGACTGCGGAGCTGGCAAGCTACCACCAGATTACTGAGCAGCTTGCCCTGCACGCGAGTTTTAACTGGACTGACTGGAGCTCATTCGAAAAACTGGAAGCGCACCTTGATACCGCAGGTACGCACATGGTTAAAGTTGAAAACTGGGAAGATAACTACCGTTTTGCGTTAGGTGCGACCTACCAGCTTCAGCCGCAACTGGCGTTAAGAACAGGTATTGCATACGACACATCAGCCGTTAGCGATAAAAACCGTACTATCACTATTCCAGAAACCGATCGTACCTGGCTAAGCATTGGCGCAACATACGACTGGACAAAAGATTTCAGCTTAGATGCAGGTTTCACTTATATCATCGCGAAAGATGCCTCAATTACAGAGTCACGCGGTTATGATTCTGACGATACAGCAGAACAAGTTGGTGGTCAGTTTGTAGGTGAAACAACGGGTAATGTTTGGTTGATTGGTCTTCAGGCGAACTACCGTTTCTAATCGAATACACCATTGAAGAAAAAAGGCTTAGCAACTGCTAAGCCTTTTTCGTATCTGCTATTTAAACCTGAGAGGTTTAAAATTCGTCTAAGTATTCGTCCAGGTAAGCTTCTTCTTCTGCATCGACTTCTTTGACAGTCTCCACTTCTGCTTTAAAGTTTTGGCGCTGGATATAAATATCACGAGTCAAAACATAAGGATCTGGTGAGTTGTCCAGCTGCGCTTCCTGAGAAACAAGCAACGCACGTTTTTCCATGCCTTCGAAAGCCCATTTACCAAGGCTTGCCCAGAAGTTTAGGTAGGTCAGAGGGACATACATACTGTCTACTGTATCGGTGACTTCACGCAGCGTGTAAGGGCCGTATCCCGGAACCATAAAGTATGGCCCGTTACCTACACCGTAATGACCGACGGCATCACTGAAAACTTTTTCATCGTATTTGGTAATTCCCGCAGCGGTGGCGACATCCACCAGGCCAAGGAGACCAAATGTGGAGTTAAGCCAGAATCGATTAAAGTGATCGACGGCTTTACCACCATTACCCATAAGCAGATTGTTCACCATACTTGCTGGCTCGTCTAAGTTCGCCAGAAAGTTAGCAATACCATAACGGATAGGTGTAGGCGTGTATTCCACATAGGCTAATGACACCGGACGTACTAAATACGGATCCAGGTAGTCGTAGTTAATGTCCCACATGGCACGGTTAAAGCCTTCCAACGGATCGTACGCATCAGAAGTCGTTTGATTTGTTTCTTCTGTTGCTGCCTCCTCAGGCGCACTTGAACAGCCAACCAGTCCAATTGCTAACAGCATCAAGAAGATGGATTTACCCTTGTTATACATTCTATGTTCCATAACGACTATTAATATACTTAAGCAACCTTGCTATAAAACGCATGACTCAGATACAGTTTAGAAGTCACTTAAGTATAAAAACAAGGCCAGCATAAGCTGGCCTTTGTCATTCTACTCGATAGTTTAGAGCCATACCACTATACGGATATGACTCGCAACTTTTAAAATTGCTTATTGATAATAACTTCAACAGGTTGCCCGAACTCTACGACACCACTCTCACCGTGCCAGTCATGATCACGGGTTGCCACGTTACCATCAGAATCAACGCGTACACGCACCAAAAGCTTATCCAATGAAGACAACTTTGAACCTTGCATCATGGCATTGCCATCATCCAGTACCACTGTTCGCGGGAATGATGCTAACGGGTAACGAGCCGCAGCTACTGGCATTGGAGAGCCATCAGCACGGTGGACAGATACGATAAGTACTCCGTTAGGATCGACCTGAGCTTCAGGAGCAAGGCTGATGGTAACCGCCACGCTTTTATCCGGAGAAACCGCTTCGCCCATCTGTTTACGCGCACTATCAATACTGCGAGAAAGCATCTCATAGCGGCTATCTTCAGGACCGATCATCTGTTGCATTACGCCCCAGTATTTGATCGCTGCTGGGTAGTCTTGACGTTCAAACGCATCGAATGCAAGCAGCGAGAAGACTCGCAGATCCACTCTATCCTGCTGAACCAGCTGGCCCAAAAGAGAGCGCGCGGTATTCTGATCCAATTCTTCCTGAGAAAGCATCAGAGCTTGCGCATACCCCAGCATAATATCCGGGTCTTGAGGCTCAAGGTTGTACGACTTTTCCATGGAATCGATAGCAGTGGTCACATCACGATTCGCCAAAGCAATACGTCCCAGCAACAACCAACCGGTTGAATCTTCCGGTTGATAATGCAGACGAGTACGCAGTGCTAAGGTTAAATCTTCCATCTCTTGATCACTTAGAGGTTCAGATGAAGACGACATCAGCTTTTTCGACAACTCAGGTAAGTTTGCCGACACTTCTTGCCACCTAACCACTTCTTGAGATGCGCCAAATTGGTAATACAAACCGTAACTCAAGACAACAGTCAGCACCACAGAAGGAACCAATACCGCGATAGGAGAAATTTTTGTTTCTTTGTGCCCTTTATCGCCTGGAATATCATCTAGCAATGATTGTTTAAGATCCGAAATCAGGTCTTCCTGGCTTTCAACCAAACCTTCTTCGGTCTCTTCTTGAAGCTCTGATAAACGATCTTTGTAAAACGCTTTATTAAGTTCATCGCGTAGTACTTCATCGTTGTTCGCTTTTTGTTTTAGTAACGGCATGGCTACTAGAGCACAAGCGATCAGCGTAAGAACAACAGTAGATATCCAAAATAGTGTCATTACTTCTTATCTCCGTCGTTCTCTTCTTCAAGCAATGCTTTGAGGCGAGCTTCTTTTTGTTCGTCCCATTGTTCATCACGATTTGCGACGACTTTTGCTTTTATTTTGCGACTACGTAATACGATCAGAGCAAAGCCACCCAGTACAACAGAAAGCGGCCCCAGCCATAAGATAGCCGTAGCAATGGTGAATGGCGGATTGTAAGTCACAAAGTTACCGTAACGCGCCACCATGTAATCAACGATCTCTTCCTTAGACTTACCTTCTTTGGTCATTTCATACACTTTATGGCGTAAGTCTTGAGCAAGCTCGGCATTAGAATCAGAGATCGTGTTGTTCTGACATTTAGGGCAGCGCAGAGTGTGGCTTAGTTCTTTGAACTGCTGTTCTTGTTTGAGGTTGTCAAACTCGTACACTTCAATAGCAGCTTGAGCCGCTAACGAGAATGTCAGCGCTGCAAATACGGCTAAAATTACCTTTCTCATAGCTTCGCCTCCTCAACCAACTGATTGTAAAGCGGTTCTAATGTATCAGCCCAATTGCGTGGATTGACATCCCCAACATGGCGATAACGAACAACACCATTAGCATCGATAATGAAAGTTTCCGGTGCTCCGTAAACGCCTAAGTCCAGACCAAGCATACCGCTGCCGTCAAACAAACTGATCAGGTAAGGATTACCCAAATCATTCAACCAACCTACTGCTTTAGTGCGATCATCTTTGTAGTTCATACCGATGATCTTGACACCTTTACCAGCAAGTTCATTGAGATACTTATGCTCTGCATAACAGGTTGGACACCAGGTAGCCCAAACGTTGAGCAGTAAAGGTTCGCCTTTGAAAATAGATTGATCGTATTCTTTACCCGGCTCAGCCAAATCTTCAAGGTGAAAGGCTGGTACAGGTTTACCCACCAATACCGACTCAAGTTTTGTCGGGTCATCACCCTCTTGGTTACGCATCAACTGGGTTGCAAAGATCCCCGCTAGGACCATGAAAGCGACTAACGGGATAAACAAGACTTTCTTATTCATATTGTGCGACCTGCTCCTTTGCCTTAGCACTCTTCTTAGATGACTTACGGAAGCGGTAACGCTTGTCTGAAATAGCCAGACCACCACCAATTGCCATGATCAAAGCACCAGCCCAAATCCAACGAACGAACGGTTTGTAGTAAATACGTACAGCCCATGAGCGGTTGTCTTCTAAACGCTCACCCATCGCAATGTAAAGATCTCGCGTTACGCCACGATCAATCGCTGCTTCTGTCATCATAGACTTAGCAGTACGGTAGAAACGCTTCTCTGCATGCAGCGTATTGACGTAGTTACCGTTGTGCGTAACTTCAAAATCCGCGATATAACCATCGTAGTTAGGGCCATCTTTGTCTCGCAAGCCAGAGAAATAGAAGTCATAACCCTGGATTTGGAAGTGTTCTCCCGGAGCCAAACGCACATCACGCTCAATGCTGTAGTTCTGCACCATCGCGATACCGATAACGGTTACCGCCAAACCAATGTGACCTAACATCATTGCCCAGTGACTGCGCTGCAACTTACCTACGCCTTCGACGAAGCTATGTCGGTGAGTTGCACGCTCGTGAAGCTCGAAGCCGTGCATGACGATGATCCAAATTGCCATTACCCAACCGATGTAAGCCATAATTTGGAAGAAATCTGCGAATAGGTATACGCAAACCGCTGCCAGTACCAGAGCAGTCACGCCAGAGATCACCATCGGCTTAACGATTGATGACAATTGATCTCGTTTCCAGCGAATAAGCGGACCAATACCCAATAAGAAGGCAAATGGCATCATCAACCATGCAAACAGCATGTCGAAGAATGGCGCGCCAATTGAGACAGAGCCAAGACCAATTTGCTTATGCACCAGCGGTAACAATGTACCGACTAAAACAACAACCAGTGCTGCGATCAACAGTACGTTGTTGCCAAGTAATACATTCTCTCGTGACACTAAATCGAAGTTACCACGGACACGAACCGATGCGCCTTTTACCGCGAACAGTAGCAGCGAGCCTCCGATAACAAATACAAGGAAAGCAAGAATAAACATGCCGCGGGCCGGATCAGAAGCAAACGCGTGCACTGAAACCAAAATACCTGAACGCACCAGGAACGTCCCCAGCAGACTCAATGAGAATGCAGAGATAGCAAGCAGTACTGTCCACGCTTTAAAGGTGCCGCGTTTTTCAGTGACGGCCAAAGAGTGCATCAGTGCGGTACCAGCCAGCCAAGGCATAAAGGACGCGTTTTCTACTGGGTCCCAGAACCACCAGCCACCCCAGCCGAGTTCGTAATATGCCCACCATGAACCTAGCGCGATACCTAGGGTAAGAAATACCCACGCCGCCGTTGTCCAAGGACGAGACCAGCGAGCCCAGGCGGTATCTAAACGACCCGTCATCAAAGAAGCAATAGCAAATGAGAACGCAACCGAGAAACCTACATACCCCATATAAAGCATCGGAGGGTGAACAATCAGCCCAGGGTCTTGTAGAAGTGGGTTCAAGTCACGACCGTCAATCGGGAAGAACGGCAAGGTACGTAGGAATGGGCTTGATGTGAAAATAATAAACATCAGGAAGCCGACCGAAATCATCCCCATTACTGCCAGCACGCGCGCGACAGATTCCTGTGGCATACCACGGCTGAATGTCGCGACAGCAACTGTCCAAGCTGCCTGAATCAACACCCAAAGAAGTAGTGAACCTTCGTGTGCACCCCACACCGCAGTTAAACGGTAGTACCAAGGTAGCTGGCTGTTCGAGTTACTTGCCACATATTGCAGGGTAAAATCGTTGGTATAAAAACCCCAGCATAAAATAATGAACGAGAACAACAACATGAGAAACATCGACCACGACAGAGGACGAGCGGTGTTCATCAGCATGGTGTTGTTATTTGATGCCCCCCAGAGTGGCAGTATGCTCAGCAGCACTGCCATCGCAAGCGATAGTATGAGGGCAAAGTGACCGATTTCTGCAATCATTGGCCGCTTCCTTGTGTCTGCTCAGAGCTGTACTTCATTGGTTCATGCGTCTTTTCCATCGCTGCAGCGATTTCTGGCGGCATGTAATCTTCATCGTGTTTTGCTAGTACTTCAAATGCTTCAATAGTGGTCGCATCACGCAAGACACCTTGTGCAACAATACCCTGCCCCTCACGGAACAAATCCGGAAGAATACCTTCATAAACTACGGTCACTTTCGGGCCGATATCGTGTAGGTCAAAACTGACTTTCAAAGAGTCAGGATCACGGCGAACTGAGCCGTTTACTACCATGCCACCGATACGTAGACGTTGACCAACTTCAGGTTTAGTACCATCAGGCTTACCATTGACCAATTCCGTAGGCGTGTAGAAAAGGTCCATATTCTGGTTGAGCGCGTAAAGCATCAAGCCAATGGTGGCACTAATACCGACAAAGATAGCCAGTACAATACCTAGCCTCTTTTTACGTCTCGGGTTCATAAGGTGTTCTCCATATTCTTCGCTGCGTCAATTCGAGCTTGACGGTCTATTTTTGCTTTCACTTCATTCAATAATGCATCACCGCGACGAAGGCTGGTGATTAAGAGAATCAGCATCGATAGAAACGTGATGCCAAATGAGCTCCATACGTATGATGCGTAGCCACCCATGGCAAAAAAGTCGCTCAGAGATTCAAAATACATAATTCACTACCTCACTGAGTTTTTTCTGTTGCAATTTGACGTACCCAAGGGCGGTGACTCTCTTTGCTGATGATTTCATTTCTGAAACGCACCATCGTCACAGCGCCAAAGAAGAACGCAAAACCAAAGATATTCAGCAGCAGAGGCCAGAGCATGTCAGCTGAGATGGATGGTTGTTCGAATTTTGTGATGGTTGCGCCTTGGTGTAGCGTATTCCACCATTCCACAGAAAAGTGAATGATCGGTAAGTTCACAACACCAACGATCGCTAGAATACCTGCTGCTTTTGCTGCGGTCTTCTGGTCGTCAAAAGCATGGTAAAGCGCAATAACACCCAGATATAAAAACAGAAGAATGAGCTCAGAAGTCAGGCGAGCATCCCACACCCACCAAGTCCCCCACATCGGCTTACCCCATACAGCACCGGTCACAAGTGCGATAAAGGTGTATACCGCTCCGATAGGGGCCATTGCTAACGCCGCCATATCTGAGAGTCGAACTTGCCATACCAAACCGATGAAAGCAGCAATTGCCATCGACAGATAAGCGCCCATCGACCACATTGCAGACGGGACATGGATATAAATGATTCGGAAACTATCACCCTGTTGGTAATCTGAAGGCGCAAATGCCAGCCCCCAAATGGTACCTGCCGTTAAAAATACGAGGGCCAATACAGAAAACCAAGGCAGAAACTTACCACTAAGGCGGTACGCTGCTTCAGGCTTGGCATAAGGATGTAGCCATTTCCACATATTTCAATCTCACTTTTGCTTTATAGGGGCACAATCTCTGAGGCCGAAGCCATCGCTGTGCTTTAATCATTATTTAAGTCCTATTAATACCAATCGTAGTAAAGGGACTATTGGTTAATGTTAGTTAACACTAACTCGCAACGCTGCACTTATTGCAAATGGTGTGAGGGTCATCGCTCCCATCAGCATCGCGCCTAGCACCGCCAGTTGGCCGTTATACGCTACACCAAGCGCTGCGGCATCAATGGCAGACGTTGCAAAAATCAGAATCGGGATATAGAGCGGAAGAACGAGTAAACTTAAAAGTACACCACCCTTTTGTAGCCCAACCGTCAGTGCCACTCCAATGGCACCAATAAAACTTAACGCCGGTGTCCCGATACATAACGTAAGTACAACCGCCAGCCAAGTATCGAAATCCAGAGAAAGTAAAACCGCCAACAGAGGACTTATTAAAATCAGAGGCAACCCTGTTAACAGCCAATGTGCTATGACTTTCGAAATCACCACAAGTTGCAATGGAATAGGCATAAGCATCATTTGCTCTAATGCACCATCCTGAAAGTCGTCACGAAACAGCCGCTCCAATGATAATAATGCAGACAACAATGCAGCAACCCAAACAATGCCTGCTGAAATACGTGCTAACAAATTAGGCTCGGGGCCAATACTCAGAGGAAACAATGTGATAACAATAATAAAGAACCAAAGTGGGTTCAGAATGTCGGCTTGACGGCGATACGCAATCAAGAGTTCACGACGGATAATAGTAGTCATGGCCGATATCATATTAATCACCCAGTTTTATTTTTCTAAGTTTCGGGCTATCAGAAAACATATCTTGGTGTGTGGTCAAAATCACAATTCCACCATTATCAGCATGATTAGCAAACAAAGCCTCTAACACTTTGACACCTTGCTTATCTATCGCCGTAAGTGGTTCATCCAGAATCCACAAGATTTGCTTGCTTAGCCAAAGCCTCGCCAGCGCTACGCGGCGTTGCTGACCAGCTGAAAGTTGAGCGACGGGAATATCTTCTCTTCCTGCTAACCCAACTTGAGTTAACGCAGTAAAGATTTCTTCATCGGAGATTTGGTTGTTATGAATAGACTGGTAAAAACGTAAGTTTTCTAATGCGGTAAGTTCACGTTTTACGCCCGTTTGGTGGCCCAGAAACAGTAGATCCCGGTGAAAGATGTCACGAGACTTTTCAACCTCTTCTCCCTTCCATTTGATAATACCGTCTTCTCTGTCGCCTAACCCTGTAACAATGCGTAATAACGTCGTTTTGCCCGTTCCGTTTCGCCCTTCAATCTGGACTAGTTCGCCTGGTTTTATCGTAAATTTCAGGTTTTCAAACAGGACCCTTTCGTCACGGATCGCAGTAAGGTTAGACACTTCTAACATAGGGCTTCAACTAAATAATGAACGAGCGGCTATATTAGCACAGCTTAGATAAGACGAAACAGAACAAGAGCCAAGAGATGTAAGTAAGTTCATGAATTTTTGTTAACTTACTTACACAATTCGATAAATATAACCATAAATGGTTATAAAGATTAATGAGGATGAGGCCTTAATTTCATAAGAGAGAAAACCTACCGTTTTGGGCGGTAGATTAAAAAAAGAAGCCGAAGCTTCTTTTATAACTAACGTCGTATGCCTGACGATGGATGCCTCGACATCTCTGAAGGACGGCTACTGAGTGGCGGAATTTTCTCTTTCCCGGCCAGCTTTTTCTGTAGCGATAACATTAGCTCAGCTTCAGCTTTAGGTAATTCGCACTCTTCAATCAACTCGTTAATATCCGCGCCGAGTTGAACCATTTTGGAGGCTCGGCTATACAAGCGCCCGTCTGTATCGGCATGTTCCAGCTCGCGAATACGCTCGTTGAGGTGCTGGATAATATCTTGTTGCTCGGTAACCTTTTGCCCTAAGCCAACAACCACAGATCGAACTTCCAGTAGCTGCTTACTCAGTTTCTGTACTTCTTTCTCAGTGTGTCGAGTTTGGGCTCTTTGCTGTTCGATTTTCCTTTGCAAACCGGAGCGAATACGCAGTTGCAAAACGAGCAGTGCGAACACTATAAAAGCGACACCACCAGCAATGACGGGGATAGATAAAAAATTCACTTCAGCCATGATCATTCAGCCAATTACAGATGAGCCATGTCATCCCATTCGTCTTCAGTCAATAGCTTGTTCAAATCAACCAGGATAAGAAGCTTGCCATCGCGATTGCTAACACCTTGAATGAACTTCGCACTTTCGTCCGTACCCACAGAAGGTGTGGTATCGATCTCAGAAGAACGCAGGTAAACCACTTCAGCAACGCTGTCGACCAGAATACCAATCACCTGACGCTCAGATTCGATAACGATGATACGTGTATTATCCGTCACTTCGCCTTCAATTAAGCCAAAGCGTGAACGCGTATCGATAACAGTAACGACGTTACCACGCAGATTAATAATACCCAGCACGTAATCTGGCGCACCAGGTACAGGTGCAATTTCTGTATAACGAAGAACTTCACGTACCTGCATAACGTTAATGCCGTACGTTTCTTCTTCTAGTTGGAACGTCACCCACTGAAGCACTTCGTCATTTGTGGAATCTTTCTTCACTTCAACTTCAAAAGCTTGAGACATAGTTAATCCTCGTTAATGTCGTTCCCGACTTCATTCTAATTCATTGATTTGACATCTAAACCAGCGTTTAGCATGTCAATAAGTGCTTGGACGTGAATTAAAGCACACATTTTTTCTTTCACCATGCCCGCTAGCCATGGGCGTTTTCCCGCCTTTTCACGCCAGCGAACGTTGTCGACATTGAGCGTCTCAGTCCCCATCAACTGGTTACTGGCTAACCCCCACATGCTCTCACCAAGCATGACGACATATTGGTAGTTATCTTGGTATTCTTCCCCGCAAAGCTTGTCGGCCATCACCCACTTTGCGGTATCAACCACATCAAACTTTTGCTCTCGATTGGTCTGTAGCCCCAAATACCAGTCGGGTTTACCAATCAAATGATTCAGTTCAGTGATACGATGAATGCCACCTAACTCATCGAGAGCGACCGCAAACATCACTTCGTTCACATCGAAGTAAAGCACCTGAAAATCTTCACTTCGCTGAGTCGTTTCCCATGAGCTTACTAAAACTTTGGACTCAGAAGCCTCTGCCAGTTCTGGCTCAGGTTCGATAACTTGTTCAAGTTCTGGTTGAACCGAGATTATTTCAGGCTGGTTTACTTCGATAACCGGCACTTCGGTAACCCATTCCTGAATTTCTTCAGTCATTTCTGCAGACTGAGAAGCCTCTGCCAAACTCGGCTTAGCTTGCTGAGCAATCGCCACGGTGTTCTGGGCCAGAATCTCTTCGATATCCAGTTCGTCAACCACATTGGTCGACTCAAGCTGACTTAATAAACGTTCTACGTCTTCTAAGTTAGGGGCTTCCAGCTCAGGAGTATTGTTTTCTCGAAATGAAGAAGGCTCATCTTGAATAGGTTGCAACTGCAATTCTGGCTCTGGCTCTGGCTCTGGCTCTGGCTCTGAAGATGCGAGTTCTTGAGCAAGTAAGTCAAATTCTTCATCCAGCTCTTCAAGCTCAGTGTCTTCGTCTAGCAATGCGCAGAAGTAATCATCAAGTGCCTGTTCACTGGATATGACATCATGATTACTCATCGAGCGCTAACCTCTCCAGATAAATCAGTAACTGCTTATACGCAAAGACACCGCGACTGCCAGATGCAAAGTGCGAAACGGGCAGATGTTTCAGGCTCGCATCACGAAACTTAGTATCAATCGGTACGGCCGATGACCACACCTGCGTTGGGTAGTCCTGCTTCAGTTGGGTCAGGGTCTGCAATGAAGCTCGGGTGCGCTTGTCGTACATGGTTGGCACTATCGTGACGTTAAAACCATTCGGACGTGATTTTTTCATGATACTCAGGGTGCGCATCATGCGCTCAAGGCCCTTCATCGCCAAAAACTCTGTCTGCACCGGAATCAAAATACGGTCACTTGCGGCAAGCGCATTCACCATCATCACACCAAGAATCGGCGGACAGTCAATCAGCACGTAATCATAATCTTGGGAAACCGCTTTGAGCGCTCGCTTCAGGATAAGCCCCATACCACTGCGATTGCCCATCACCCTATCCAGCGTCGCAAGAGACATGTGGGCAGGAATGATGTCCATACCGTCCAGTTCCGTTTTAATAATCAACGGCTTTACGGTTTCATGCGTGAAGGTCTTAAGCTGAAAAAGATCAAACAAGCTTGATGCCACGTTATCAGCGTCATAACCGAGATAAGTCGTAAGTGAACCATGCGGATCGGTATCGACCATAAGCACGCGATGACCTTTCTGACTTAAAAGACCAGCTAATGTCACTGTGGTGGTGGTTTTGCCTACCCCACCTTTTTGGTTAGCTACACTCCAAACGATCATGATCTATCCTACGCTAACCCCACTTCGACCAGAATGCGCTCAGCAATACGGTCCAGGGGTAAATCTTCAGACGAAATCCCCGCTTTCGCAACGGCCTGAGGCATACCGTAAACCACACAGCTATCTTCGTCTTGCGCCCAAATGGTTGAACCTGCCGATTTCAACATGCGTGCGCCTTCCCGGCCATCAGCACCCATTCCGGTTAGCACTAACGAGAGCACTTTATCACCGTACACTTTCGCAGCTGAACCAAAGGTCACATCGACACACGGTTTGTAGTTCATTCGATCGCCGCCATCAATAATGCGTAGTCTCGCTACACCTGCGCGGCCATCGACCATCATCTGTTTACCGCCCGGAGCGAGATACGCCACGCCAGCTTGTAATACATCGCCATCCTGCGCTTCTTTCACTTGAATTTTGCACAGCGTATTCAGGCGACTGGCGAAAGCGGCGGTAAAAGTTGCCGGCATGTGCTGAATAAGCACGATCGGATGCGGATAATTCACAGGCAAACGCGTCAAAATCTTTTGCAGTGCCACAGGGCCACCTGTCGACGTACCGATGGCCGTGAGCTGATATCGTTTTCCGGATGCTCGATACTTCGCCACCGAAGAGCGAGGCTTTGGTGCAGCCGGGATCGGATCGCGCGTAGCAAGCGGTCGAGTCAGTGACGCTGTTGCCGCTGGAGATGTGCGGACAACAGGACGACGTAAGAAAGCACGCTTAGACGCAATCTGAATGATGCGCTGCTGAAGTAGCGATACCGCCTCATCGCGGTTGCGCGCGATGTCTTCAAACTTTTTCGGTAAGAAATCCAGAGCACCCGCTTCCAGCGCATCCAGCGTTGCTTTCGCTCCATCATGAGTCAGTGACGAAAACATCAGGATTGGCGTCGGTGACGCAGCCATGATTTCACGAACTGCCGTGATGCCATCCATCACGGGCATTTCAATATCCATGGTAATGACGTCAGGCTTAAGAGATTTGGCTTTTTCTACCGCTTCTCTGCCGTTAACAGCTACGTCAATCACCTCAAGGCGCGATTCTGAGTTGATGATTTCGCTAACGCGACGACGGAAAAAACTCGAATCATCAACGACTAGTACTTTAATCGCCATTTTATTCCTTTTCTAAACGACCGCTTCGGTTAAATGCGAGAACCTGATGCGTATCGCGTCAGTAAATCAGGCACATCAAGAATCAATGCGATGTGACCATCACTGGTGATTGTTGCTCCCGCCATACCCGGGGTACCTTGCAATAACTTATCCAGCGGTTTGATCACCACTTCTTCCTGTCCAATCAGCGTATCAACGACAAAACCAACACGTTGGCTGCCTATTTGCACAATGACAACATGACCATGACCAGTACGCTCCTGAACTCGTGGGGACTTAGTCGCTAGCCAGTTTTGCAGATAGAACAACGGGATTGATTTATCACGGACAATAATCGTCAACTGACCATCGACAACGTTCGTGCGGCTTAAATCTAAATGGAAGATTTCATTCACAGACGCCAAAGGTAACGCGAACGGATGACCACCAACACCAACCATCAGTGTTGGTAAGATAGCCAGAGTCAACGGCACTTTGATGGTAATCTTGGTGCCTTTACCAAGTTCAGAATCAATATCGATTGAACCATTGAGGGTATTGATGGCGGTTTTTACGACATCCATACCAACGCCGCGGCCTGAGATATCAGAGATCTTTTCTTTACTTGAGAAACCAGGAGCAAAGATCAAGTTGAAGCATTCTTTATCGGTCAAGCGAGCAGCGGCATCTTCGTCCATCATGCCGCGTTTGACGGCGATACCACGAAGTTTGTTCGGGTCCATACCGCCACCGTCATCGACGATCGCCAGTTCAATATGATCCCCTTCCTGAGACGCAGAAAGAATCACTTTACCAGTGCGTGATTTGCCCGCTTTTACGCGATCATCTGGCATTTCAATGCCATGATCAACCGAGTTACGCACTAAGTGGATCAATGGATCGGCCAAGGCTTCCACCAGGTTTTTATCCAGATCCGTTTCTTCACCGCGCATTTCCAGCACGATGTCTTTATTCAGGTTACGCGCCAGATCGCGAACAACACGCGGGAAGCGACCAAACACTTTTTTGATTGGCTGCATGCGCGTTTTCATGACCGCACCTTGCAGATCGGCCGTGACAACATCTAAGTTTGCCACTGCTTTCGACATTTCTTCGTCGTTACTATTAAGTCCAAGACTTAATAGGCGGTTACGAACCAATACCAACTCACCAACCATATTCATAATGGTATCAAGCGTGGAGGTATCAACACGTACCGTTGCCTCCGCCTGTGGTTTCTTAACCGCAGGTGCCGAAGCTTTGGTTTCTTCCTTCACCGCGACTGGCTTGGCAGTTGGCTGTGGTGCAGGCGCTGCTGTCGCTTTCGGTGCTACTGGAGCTGGGTTTGTAGAGGCGGGCTTAGTCGCCATGTCGAGCTCTTCAACCGATGGTCCTTTACCCGTACCGTGCAGTTCATCGAGTAACTTCTCGAACTCTTCATCCGTCATCAGATCACTGTCGTTATCCGAAAATGATGAAGAACTAACCGGAGCGGCTGGTTCTGGCGATTTTGGTGGCTCAACTGGCGCAGAAGTCGACGATGATGGGCTCTTACCAACACCATGCAGCTCATCCAGAAGACGTTCAAATTCGTCGTCGGTTATATCACCGCTATCACTGACAGAAGCGTTTGCTTGTGTTGGTGTAGGTTCAGATTTAGAGACACCCGGAGCGCTGCCTTTACCATGCAATTCATCCAGCAGCTTTTCAAATTCGTCTTGAGTAATTTCGTCTACAGAACCAATACTTGAACCAGCAGTCGGTAACGACAGTTCTTGCTGCGGAGCGGCTGGCTCTGATGGAGTCACAGGCTCTTCAACTGCGATTGTCACTGCCTCATCTTCGGATTCAGGCTTACATAAACGGTGTAGCTCTGCGAGGAGTGCTGGTTCTGCGACTTCTGGCACTTCACGGGCTTGTACTGCCTGGAATTGAGTGTTGACCGTATCCAGCGCCTTAAGCATGGTATCCATCAGGCTTGGCGTTACTGAGCGTTGACCATTACGCAATACGTCGAAAACGTTCTCCGCACCATGGCATGTATCCACTAGCTCAGCTAATGAAAGGAAGCCAGCGCCTCCTTTTACAGTATGGAAACCGCGGAAAATAGCATTGAGTAAGTCTTTGTCTTCCGGGTTGTTTTCCAGTTCTACTAATTGCTCGGAAAGCAGCTCTAGAATTTCGCCCGCTTCAATGAGAAAGTCGTGCAGAATATCTTCGTCTAAATCGTAGCTCATACGTTACCTTTAAAATCCAAGACTGGACAACAAGTCATCGACTTCGTCCTGCGATGAAACCGCATCTTCTCTCAGTTCAGGGTGAAGAATCGGACCCTCGGCTTCACTTGATGGTTTATTCTTTTTATCTGCCGATGTTGTCAAAACTTGAGTCTGTTCTTCTGGTTTGTTACCAGAGAATACGGTGAGGATGTCTACCAAACGGCCTTCCACTTCATTCACCAGTGTGATCACTCGTCGAATGATTTGGCCTGTTAAGTCTTGGAAGTCTTGTGCCATGAGAATTTCGGTCAATTGACCGCGCAATTCGGTGCTGTCGCCTTCTACCTGAACCAATAGCTTGTCGATACGATGGCAAAGTGCTTTAAATTCACTTAACTCTATACGACCGCGCATCAGTTCATTCCATTGAGGACGGACTTGCAGAAGACCTTCATGCAAGTTATCTGCGATGGGAAGGCAGCAATCGACTGCATCCATCGTTTTGTTGGCTGCCAGCTCCGTTTTCTCAATCACATAGTTAAGACGATCCCGTGCATCCGGGATTTCATCCTGAGCTATTTCGGTCATGCGCTGATCGAAGTTGAACTGCTTGAGTGAATCGTGAAGATCGCGAGTTAAGGCTCCAATTTCTTGAAGCATTGGATTCTCAACGCCTTCATATAACGAAGCAACGAGCATATTGGCTTGCTCTTGTTGCCCGTTCTCTAACATTTGAACGAGCGACTTCGCCTGCTCTAGTGAGATCATTCTGAATAGACCTTTTACGTTTAGTTCTTCTTATCGCTTTGGGAAACACTAGTCGAGTCATTGTTGAGGTTTTTTTATTTGGTATGAATGACTCGACTAACAAAGAATAAAAGAGTTATAAACGCTCGAAAATTTTCTCTAGTTTTTCTTTTAGTGTTGCAGCGGTAAATGGCTTAACAATGTATCCATTAACGCCAGCTTGAGCCGCTTCGATGATCTGCTCACGTTTCGCTTCAGCTGTAATCATAAGAACAGGAAGGTGCTTTAGTTCAGCATCCGCGCGGATATGTCTTAGCAAATCGATACCTTGCATACCTGGCATGTTCCAGTCAGTTACCACAAAATCGAAGTCACCTTTTTTCAGCATTGGTAATGCAGTTAAACCGTCGTCCGCTTCTTGAGTGTTATTGAAACCCAAGTCACGAAGCAGGTTTTTAACAATACGGCGCATTGTTGAGAAATCATCAACAATAAGGATCTTCATATTTTTATTCAAAATTGCCTCCACTGAATCATAAAGTCAGTGTTTTCTAATTATTTTGTGTCCACGCACTCAGCTTGGTGCGTAAACGTTGCATCGATTGACTCAGAATTTGACTTACGCGAGATTCGCTTACGCCCAAAACATCGCCAATTTCTTTTAAGTTAAGTTCTTCGTCATAATAAAGCGAAAGTACCAATGCTTCACGCTCTGGAAGCTGTTTTATTGATTCAATCAGTGCTTTACGAAAAGATTCGTCAGCCACACCTTTAAATGGGTTGCTGTTATCACTTTCATCTGACGGAGAAATGACATCATCTGAAACGCCTAAATCCTCAATACCGACTAACTTTGAGCAGTTTATATCAGTTAGCGCACTATGATATTGATCCAAAGTCATTTCGAGATGTGCCGCCACTTCAGAGTCTATCGGGTCACGGTTGAGAATGCCTTCGAGCTCTGCAATAGCTTGATTAATTTCACGATTGTTTTTATGAACCGAACGCGGTACCCAATCTCCTTTGCGCATGTCGTCTAACATGGCACCGCGAATACGGATACCAGCATAGGTTTCAAAGCTCGCACCTTTCGTGCCGTCATAATTCTGCTGAGCTTCGATAAGGCCGATCATGCCGGCCTGGATTAAATCCTCTACCTGAACACTCGGCGGTAAGCGGCCTAAAAGGTGATGAGCAATACGCTTAACCAACACAGAATAACGCTCTATGAACGCCTGTTGACTGTTTACTTTCCCGCGTTGATCGTAGGTTACTGCATTATTCACCAAATGGGTCCTCTGTGAATTCACTACGATTTAGCAGCCTTTCGACAAAAAACTCCAAGTGTCCACTTGGCGTTTTTGGTATTGGCCACGTTAATGCTTTATTCGCTAAAGAACTGATCGCTAACGCTGCAGGAGAGCGTGGGAACGCATCTACGACAATTTTCTGGCGTTTAACGGCCTGACGGACTTTATCATCTAAAGGAATGCAGGCGACGAGTTCAAGGCTTACATTCAGGAATCGTTCAGTGACAAGTGTCAGTTTTGCAAACAGTTCTCGCCCTTCACGATAGCTTCGAACCATGTTCGCGACGATTTTAAAGCGTTGAACCTGATGCTCTTTACTCAACAGTTTGATTAGTGCGTAGGCGTCAGTGATCGACGTCGGCTCATCGCACACAACGACAACCACATCTTGGGCGGCTCGTGAGAAACTGATCACCATGTCTGAGATACCTGCAGCGGTATCAACCAGTAGGACATCCATTTCATCTTCAAGACTGCCAAATGCACGAATAAGCCCAGCATGCTGTGAATGAGAAAGCTCAGTCATGCTCTGTGAGCCAGATGTTGCCGGAATTATCTTAATGCCATAAGGTCCTTCAACAATCGCATCTTTTAACTCACACTCCCCAGCCAGGACATGTCCTAAGTTGCGCTTTGAACGAATCCCGAGCATTACGTCAACATTAGCCAGGCCTAAGTCAGCGTCAAGAACCATTACTTTCTTGCCTTGACGAGCCATAGAGATCGCAAGACCCAGTGTTACGTTTGATTTACCCACACCACCTTTACCACCAGTAACAGCAATTACTTTGGTTAATGATGGCTGTGTTAAGCGACGGAGGCCGCTTGCTTGATCGTGTATCATATTCTCAGTCATAGTAATCCGTCGCCCTAGAGTCCTTCACTTTCACTGTTCCAAAAGTGTGGTTCGTTCTCTATCGACTTCTCTAACAGTTCATTTGCTTTCGCAAGCATGTATTTTGGTTGTGCTATCACAATGTCTTCTGGCACGCGCTGACCATTAGCGATGTAAGCCACTGGCAGTGCATTTTGAATCACCACACTGATGAACTCCCCTAGACTCAGGGATTCATCAAGTTTAGTCATTATACAACCTGACAGTGGGATGCGTCTGAAGTGTTCCAGTGTTTCTTGCAGAACGCGGCGTTGTGCGGTAGCGGGCAAAACAAGGTAGCTGTGAATCACTTCCCCGCTCTCTTGCATAAGGGTGTCGAGTTGCTCGGTCAGCCTCACATCTCGTTGGCCCATCCCTGCCGTATCAACCAAAATCAATCTTCTGTTTCGTAGCTGATATATTACATCGGCTAACTCTTTAGAATCTTTAGCAACTCTTACGGGACAACCCATAATTCTTCCATAAATTGAGAGCTGCTCATGTGCACCGATACGATAAGTATCTGTAGTCACCAGTGCCACGTTGTCGGCACCGTATTCCATCGCTGCCCTGGCCGCCAGCTTTGCTACGGTTGTGGTTTTACCGACGCCTGTTGGTCCAAGCAATGCAACCACACCACCGCGCTTTAAAATATCTTGCTTTGGAATATGGATTTGATCCGCGACGAGAGAAAGTAGCGCCTTCCATGCTCGTGCTGGTTTGGTATCTTCTGGGATATAGCACGCCATTTGATCCGCCAGCTCAGGAGACACGCCCATCCGTTCTAATCGTTTGATGAGCATGGCTCTTAACGGCTCGCGGCGCTCTACTTCCTGCCACATCAAACCAGAAACCTGATGCTCCAAAAGACGTCGAATTGATGTCATCTCTTCGCGCATGTTTTCCAGCTCTGTCGGTGAGTCATCACGGGCATCTGAAGGTCTGCGGCGATCGTAACGTGTTGGGTCGAGTTTTGGCTTTGGACGTTCAAAGCGATCGTCTTGAGCGATCAGCTTCGCCAACGGAGAATCGGGCTGATAAGGCGCAGTTCTTTCTTGGCTATATTCGTCACGTTGCTTGTTTTGGCGCTTTAAGAGTGCTGACAGTGAATCTTCATTTTCAGCAACGTACTCATCCGGGTCCTCTGCACCACCACTGTAATGCTTAAGCATGCTCGCAAAACGCTGCGTCATTGAGCCTGATTTTTCGTGAGAATCCGTTTTATTGCTACGCAGGCTGATTTTATCTTCTTCTAAGCTGCGTTCCTGAAAGCGCTCAGCCGCTGAAGAGGACATTTGACGATGTTCGTTGTAGCGATTAGGTAGAGAGGTAGCGCGATTAGGTTGCGCAGAAGCCTGTGGTGAAGACGAGTTTGATTCACTATCGATGGCAGCCACGATAGCTACCCCGCCAGCCACTTTCTTATTCGACATGATTACCGCTTCCGCACCCAACTCCTCTTTTACTTGGAGCAGCGCTGTTCGCATGTCTTTGGCAAAAAATCGCTTTATTTTCAAACTATCAATCCATTAAAAAAGGCGTGAGAATCAATTACCCACGGCTTGCACAATTCTGATCTGTTTCTCATCCGGTATTTCCTGATAGGAAAGTACCCGAAGATTAGGGATTGTGTTCTTCACAAATCTAGCCAACGTGGAGCGCAGAACGCCAGAAGTTAGCAGAACAGAAGGTTCGCCTTTCAATTCTTGTTCTTGCGTTGCTTGGCTCAGTGAAGACTGCAATCGTTCGGCAAGCCCAGGTTCAATACCTGCAGATTCGCCGCCCGACGCCTGCATTGTTTGATGCAATATCTGTTCCAGTTCAGGAATCAGCGTAATCACTGGCAATTCAGGCTCTATACCATTGATTTCCTGAACAATTAAACGTTTCAGACTGATACGAACGGCCGCCGTTAAAATGTCAGGTTCTTGACTCTTACTGGAGTACTCCGCCAAGGTTTGCACGATGGTACGGATATCTCGAATTGGAATCGCTTCGTTAAGCAGGTTTTGCAGTACTTTCACCACCACACCCAGCGGTAACTGATCGGGTATAAAATTCTCCACCAGCTTAGGTGCACTTCGACCCAGCATTTCCATCAGGTTCTGAACTTCTTCATGACCAATCAATTGCGAGGCATTGTTGGTCAGCTGTTGACTGAGGTGCGTTGCCAGTACCGTGGACGAATCCACCACTGTGTAACCCAGCGCCTGAGCATGCTCGCGCTGCTCCTCACGAATCCATACGGCTTCAAGCCCAAATGCCGGATCAATGGTTGGTTCCCCATCAATCATGCCGTAAACCTGCCCGGGGTTAATCGCGAGTTCTTGGTCCGGACGGATTTCTGCTTCACCTACCGCGACGCCCATCAAGGTAATACGGTAGCTATTTGGGGTCAGTTCCAGATTGTCTCGGATATGGACGGCGGGGATGAGAAAGCCGAAGTCCTGAGATAACTTTTTACGCACACCTTTAACGCGCTCCAGCAGTTCCCCACCCTGATCACGGTCAACAAGCGGAATCAGACGATAGCCGACTTCTAAGCCAATAATATCAACGGGTTGAACGTCATCCCACGAAAGCTCACGTTGTGAAGATGGCTCATTACCCTCATCGGCTGTCGCGGGTAAAGCAGGCTCTTTGGCTTTCTGTTTTTGACGCTTATCGATAAAGTAAGCGCCCGCTCCGGCCACAACGGCTAACGATAAAAACGCAAAGTGTGGCATGCCCGGGACGATGCCCATCACACCAAGAATCGCTGCAGTGATCATCAACGCTTTGGGATTATCGAACATTTGGAACACCAACTGCTCGCCCATGTCTTCATCCGTGTTCTGACGCGTCACCATCATTGCAGCGGCAATCGACAGCAATAGTGACGGAATCTGTGCGACAAGGCCGTCACCAATGGTCAACAGCGTGTAGATTTCAATCGCATCACCAAAGCCTAAACCGTATTGCGCCATACCGATGGAAAGACCACCGATAATATTAATAAACAGAATCAGGATGCCAGCAATCGCATCCCCTTTCACAAACTTCGATGCACCGTCCATTGAGCCGTAAAAATCCGCCTCTTTGGTCACTTCAAAACGGCGCACGCGCGCTTGTTCCTGATCGATTAGACCCGCATTCAAGTCAGCATCGATCGCCATCTGCTTGCCCGGAAGAGCATCCAAAGTAAAGCGAGCGCTTACCTCTGAAATACGACCGGCACCTTTGGTGACCACCATAAAGTTAATGATCATCAAGATGAGGAAAACAACCAAACCAACTGCGTAGTTGCCGCCAATTACCACGTTACCAAACGCCTCGATAACGTTACCTGCCGCATCTCCGCCTTCATGACCGTGCAGCAATACGACACGTGTCGACGCGACGTTTAGTGCCAGACGCAGTAGTGTTGCAATAAGCAGGACAGTAGGAAATGCCGCAAAGTCGAGCGGACGCCGGGTGTAAACCGTCACCAACAACACCACCATAGATAGCGCGATATTGAAGGTGAAAAACATATCCAGCAGGAATGCAGGTATCGGCAACACCACCATTGCAAGGGTGGCCAAGACCATAACAGGTGCGCCAATGGCTGGCATTTCACGCTGAGGAATTCGTGGCAATTTATCTGCAAATGGCAGGTTTAACTTCATACTGCAAGGTATCTCAATCGAGTGAAAGCATCGCGTTGGTAACGAGATTATGCGCGACGGCTTTAGCCTAAAAGTTTAGGAATTGTTGATAGTTACATCATTCTTAGCAATCTGCGTACCATGATTTACGCCAAAATAATGACTAAAGGCTCAACAGGTCACAAATCATTGAATCAAAGAACTTTTATTTGACGCACTACTCCGTCTAGTGACGATGTTCCGGTGGGATAGGCAAGTCATAGTCCTGAAGCTTAGGTCTCTGACCACCCCGCTTGCGGTACTGTTTTAACTGGAAGACAAATGCGAGTACTTGCGCCACTGCGGTAAACAGACCATCCGGGATCTCCTGCTCCAGTTCCGTACTGTGGTAGAGCGCACGAGCTAATGGTGGCGCAGGGACAATGGTAATGTCATGCTCACGAGCCACCTCGCGGATTTTCATTGCCATATGGTCGGTGCCTTTGGCGATAACCACAGGGGCACGGTCCGTTTTCTGCTTATAGCGCAGCGCAACCGAGAAGTGCTCAGGGTTGGTGATGATGACATCCGCTTGAGGTACGTCAGCCATCATTCGGCGCTGAGCGGCTTCCCGCTGCAACATACGGATTCGCCCTTTAACCTCAGGCTTACCTTCTGTCTCTTTGTATTCATCTTTGACCTCTTGCTTGGTCATTTTCAATTGATCGGAGTGTTGCCAAATCTGAAAGGGAATGTCGATGGCAACCACTATCAGTAACGAGCAACTGATCAGTAAGATAAAGTTCAGCAAGATATCGAGGGCATGGAGAATATTCTGCGGATAAACGTCCATACTGAGTTGAATCAAGTCCGCTTGAGACGCCTGAATCAAATACATAGCGAATCCGGTCACCAGTACGACTTTTAAGATCGATTTGATCAGCTCAACCCAACTTTGCATGCCAACCATACGTTTAAGGCCACTAAGCGGGTTCATTTTTGACAGCTTAGGCATGGCCGCCTGGGCAGAAAAACTGATGCCACCAACACCCGCTGCACCTATCATCGCGGCAACAAATAAGGTGGCCAGAATCAGGAAGAGTGGAAAAAATAGTTCAGTCATCGCGCCTAACGCGATATCGAACAACTTAGCGGTATCAAAAATTTCATCACGGGTCAGATTGAACAGACGGCTCATTATGGAAAATAACGCGCGTGCTAATGTCTCACCAAACCACATCAGCGAAATAGCCCCAACTATCAATACCGACGCTGACGCAAGCTCTTTAGACCGAGCAACCTGCCCCTTTTCTCTGGCTTGTTGTAACCGTCGGGGCGTGGCTTCTTCGGTGCGTTCCTGACCGTCTGACTCTGCCAAACCAGCCTCCTAACAATCCAGGCGAATGAGGCGACAAATCTGCTCCTCACCCACAGCCCAGTACAACTCGTAATGGCTGTACAAGCCAGCCAAGATGTACCAACAAATTAACAAACCGACCATCAAAGCAAACGCGAAGCCAAGTGAAAAGATGTTTAACTGCGGTGCTGCACGCGTCATCACACCGAACGATAAGTTGATGGTCAACAGAGCAATAATACCTGATAGCGACATACTTAATGCCGTTTTGAACATGATGCCCAGCCACCCCGCCAACTCACGGAAATCCACTGCCGTTAGAGTGCCAGAGCCGATAGGTAGTGTTTTAAAGCTGAAAACCACCAGCTGCAACATTTTTAAATGCCCGTCTGTGGCAAGAAAGAACATGGTGGTTAAAAACATAAACAGCTGACCGAGCAACGGGGTATTTTGTCCGTTAGCCGGATCAACCATCGACGCAAAGCCCAAACTGGATTGCATGCCAAGAATTTGACCTAACAAGACAAAGGTCTGAATCATGAATTGAGTCACCATGCCCATCGCAATGCCAATAATCATCTGCTCGGCAATAGTCATAAAACCGCGAAATGAGACCAGCTCAATATCTTGTGGAACAGTCGGTATCGCAGGCATGACCGCAAACGTAATGGCGAGCCCCAGGTAGAGACGAATTCGAGGCGACACAAAACGTGCCCCGGTAACGGTCATCACCATCAACATGGAAGAGATACGGACATACGGCCAAAAATAGTTGGCAATCCACTCTAAAATGATACCAGACGGGTATTCCATGCTCGTCCCTAGTACAGCACTTGAGGCAGGCGCTCAATCAAACCGTAGAAGTACTCCATCAACATTTGTGTCATCCAGTGTCCAAATAGCATCAGAGCGAGCAAAGTGATGATCAAACGAGGCAAAAAGCTTAAGGTCTGTTCGTTAATTGATGTTGCCGCCTGAAAAACGGCCACGATCAGACCCACGAGCAGGCTTGGTATGATAATGGCGCAGACCATGATCAGCACCATCCACAGCGCTTCGCGAAACAGCTCGACAAACATTTCTGGAGTCATGTCTTATCCTCTACTCCGCGCCAATCACAGGGCAAAACTGCCAGCGAGCGTCGACAGTATCAAATTCCAGCCATCCACCAGCACGAATAGCATCAGCTTAAACGGCAACGATACAATCATCGGTGACAACATCATCATACCCATCGCCATAAGTACTGAAGCGACGACAAGGTCGATGATCAAAAACGGTAAGAACAACATAAAGCCAATTTGGAAGGCGGTTTTCAGCTCAGAGGTAATAAACGCCGGAATCAGTACAGCCATAGAAACGTCTTCTGGGTTTGTCACCTGCTCGCCCGACATATTGACGAAGGTTTCTAGGTCTTTAATTCGAGTCTGTTTGAGCATAAAGGCTTTCATTGGCACCTGCGCGGCATCAAACGCTTCTCTGGCAGTCACCTGCTCATTCAAATAAGGTTGAATGGCGGTATCGTTTATCTCGTTCAGCACCGGTGACATCACAAAGAAGGTAAGGAAAAGTGCGATACCAATGATCACCTGATTGGAAGGCGTTTGTTGCAGGCCCATCGCCTGACGAAGAATCGACATGACCACGACAATTCGCGTAAATGACGTCATCAAAATCACCATTGCTGGCAAGAAGCCAAGCATGGTCATTAAGGCGAGGATTTGCAGCGTGATGGAATAATCTTCGCTACCATCCGGATTGGTGGTCATGGTAAACGCTGGTATTCCACCGCTATTGGTGACCGACATCGTGCGGCTCGCGCCTGTCTCACTCTGCATAGCCTGAACGGTTACGCTGTTCCCTTCTGCCAAATTAGCAGGCAGTGAAGACTCCTCAACCTGAGCAAACGAAAGTGAAGAAAGCAGTACGCTCGCCAGCAAAATAAAGGTGCTCATGATGAGACGAATTGGGTTAGCGTTTGTCATTTTTCTTTATCAGCTGACTAAATTGATTGGCAAAAGCAGTATTCGCCAACTCTTCCTCTTTGAGAGGCTTCTCGAGCTTGGCAAGCGTTTGGATAGATTGGCTAGTGATGCCGACTAAAAATTGCTCTTCACCAACCTGAATCACTGCAATTCGCTCTTTGGTTCCCACAGGTAACTGGCTGACGATTTTTAAGCCTTTTTGTTGCCCGAATGCTGGCACTTGCATGCGCTTCAACAACCAGGCAAGCAGCAATATCACCCCGATAACCAGCACCAGAGAACCGAGTGTCGTCAGCAAATCAAAACTGCTTGGCGCAGACATCGAAGCAGAAGAAGCCAGCGCCAGTGGCGCACTTAATGTGCCGCTCAGCGCGCCAGCTATTTGCTTCAATCTTTTTGAACCAATGCTCATTAGCGAAGCTTCTTAATTCGTTCAGTCTGACTGATCACGTCTGTTAAACGGATACCGAACTTGTCGTTGACCACAACCACTTCACCGTGCGCAATCAGAGTGCCATTAACCAACACATCCAGTGATTCACCCGCCAGACGATCCAGTTCCACCACGGAGCCTTGGTTCAATTGCAATAGATTGCGGATGCTGATTTGCGAACGACCAACTTCCATAGAAATCGTTACCGGAATATCCATGATGGTGTCGAGTTTACGACGCTCATCATCAGATATTGGGCTTGAGGTATCTTTCAGCTCCTCCAGAGGTGCTGCCAATACTTCATCTACGTCAATTGACGGTGCAGACGGGTCCTCGCCCAGAGCGGCCGCCCATTCGTCCGCTAGCTTTTGATCGTCACTTGGTTCCATTTTTCTATCCTGTGCTTTTCCTTACTTGCCCCTCAAAATAGGAGCCCTGTAAGGTGTCTTAATCTTCTGTTTGGTTGTCCTTCTCAAGTTCAGACATGATGTCTTTACTCAAGAAAGCTAAATCGGTTTTCACGACGTGAGGTCGCTCAATCTCTTGTGATATCTGTACCGCCAGCTTGTCATCTGCACGTCCCATTTTTACTCGATAGGTCGGCAAGTCTTCGACGAACATGGTCGCATGCTCCGGCATTTCTATCGGGATGATGTCTCCGGGTTGCAGCTCCATCAGATCACGCAGCGAAATGTTCTTTTCCAGCAGGTTCACGCGGAAGTTAACCGGACAGTCCATGATTTCTTCGCGCAGAGCCGAGCTCCAGCGAACGTCAGTTTCCATCTTGTCTGACTGCACACCGGCATCAAGCAGTTCACGGATCGGTTCAACCATGGAGTACGGCATGACCACGTGGAAATCACCGCCGCCACCATCGACTTCGATGTGAAAAGAACTGACCACAATCACTTCTGTTGGGCTGACAATGTTGGCCATGCTCGGATTGACTTCCGAGTCGAGGTATTCAAACTCCACCCCCATGACTGGCGACCATGCTTCTTTGTAATCTTCAAAGACGACTTTCAACAGCAGTTGGATAATGCGTCGCTCAGTCGGCGTAAATTCGCGGCCTTCAATTTTGGCGTGGAATCGACCATCACCACCAAAAAAGTTTTCTACCAGAATAAATACCAAGCGCGCTTCCATGGTGATCAGCGCAGTACCTTTTAGCGGTCGGAAGCGAACCATGTTCAAACTGGTTGGAACATACAAGGTGTTCTGGTACTCGCCGAATTTCATCATCTGAACGCCGTTAATCGACACTTCTGCCGTTTTGCGTAGCATATTGAACAGGCTAATACGCATATGTCGGGCAAAACGCTCGTTGATAAGCTCGAGCGTCGGCATACGACCACGGACTATTCGGTCTTGAGATGAGAAGTCAAAACTGACAGCACCACCGGGATCGTCATCGATGGAATCGTCAACGTCATCAACATCGTCAACGCCATGCAATAGCGCATCAATTTCGTCTTGGCTTAATAGATCGGTCACGTTTTACCTATTGAATAACAAAATCTGTAAACAGTACTTTTTCAATCACTGACTTTCCGACAGCGGCATTCAGTGCTGCTTTAATATCTTCTGACGCGCGATCGCGTAACTCCACTCGTCCCGTTGGCGAGCGCAACTGCTCTACGGTTGCCGAAGCGAACGTCGACAACAGTGAACTTTCGATCAATGGCGAATGATAACGTGCCAGTTGTTCATTCTCTGAACCACGTACCATCAACTGAGCTTTGATTTGTACCAGTCTGTCGCGGCTGTCTCCGGTCACGTTGAAAACAAACGGCTGGGGAAGGTTTACATACGCAATGGGAACTTCGGCTGCGGCGACTTGAGCTTGTTGCGGTTCCGCATTACTCGACTTCTCCGAATCATCCGATCCCATGAAAAAGAACGCAGCTGCACCGCCTCCCAACAAAAGGACCACGACTGCTATGATAATCAGTAGCTTACCTTTGCCTTTTGGTGCGCCCACCCCTTGTAACTGTTCTTCAGCCATTCTTTTCTCTTATTTTTGTTTTATTTAATCTGGCGGATAACGAGGCCATATTGGTTCTCATCATCCAAATTCAATAATGTTATGCGTAGAAACTAATCCCATCACGCGGCGAGGTGACATTCACATTAAGTTCAACGCCGCCATCAAAGTCTTCATCAGTCTGACCTGAGAAACCTCGCCCAAAGCCGCCTTGCTTATTTTGCTCCGCCGCAGAATATCCACGTTGCTGCTGGCCACTATTTTGCTGTTGAACCGAAGTGTCAGCCAACTGCATACCCTGCTGGGCAAGCATTTCTCGCAGTCGAGGCAGTGTTTGTTCAATAATGTCACGCGCCTGCGGATTGGATACCGTAAAGTGAACATTGGCCAAATCGCTGTTCATAGTCATGCGAATCTGCATCCGGCCAAGCTCAGGTGGATCAAGGCGGATATCAAGGTTCTTCAAGTTTTTCGACATCATCATTTGCACTTTTTCTGCTACCTGATCGTTAGCCAACTCCTTGGTCAACTGCAGTGGTAATTGTGCTTGCTGCGCGGCATCGATTCGGGCTTGCTGTGGCGTGGTTACGCCTTGCTGACTGACAGCGGCTTGCAACTGACCAGCTAACCCCTGCTGTGGCTCGGTTTTATCCTGCTTATCCGTCGTAGCTTTGAGGATTCCGGCCGCTAATGCTGAGTTCATCGCTTTGTGGCTGGCTTCGGTATTTGCCAGCGTCTGCCCAATCGCAGGATTGACAGTAGCCGTCGTTAGCCCTTCCGGCATGGCAGGTAAATCGGCTTTTTCAGCCACCTGCGTTGGTACTTGTCCAACCGCGGCTTTCAACTCTTGAGCCGCCACTTGCGGTGTCGGAGTCGAAGCGTTCATCTGGTGGCGCGTTACGTTGTGCTGCGCCGTTTGTGGCTCTGATATTGCGAGTTTTACTTCGTTTGGAAAAGCCACTAATTGAGAAAGTTCACCGTCGGATAACTCCGCGATAACGGCACCCGTTTTCAAACCGTCAATAATGTCAGACTCTTGGTTCGTCAGTGGTTTACCCTGAGCCAGTTTGGTGTCGATAACTTCAAGTTCTTCAATCGAGACGCGCTGAACTGCATTCGCACTCATGACACCTAGCTCATCGTTGCTAATAGCACTCGCTGTGTACGCCATAGCCTCGATATTGACGGTATTTGGTTCCAGTGTTGTTTCAGGCTCAGAGCTCAAAGGAGAACCATCTTTCCCACCAGCCAAATCAGAATCATGATTTTTTGCTTCAATGACAGCGGGCTTCAGTTCATCTTCAGCAACAAGTTTTTTGACACTTTCGACACCTTCAACAGGCTCAAAAGGTTTCACGAGTTCTAAATCCTCTGGGTGTTTAGCGTTCTTGCTGCCAACGTGTTCCAAAATATCAATCGTCTTGGGAGGCAAAACCTTGCCACGCTCTAGCTCTTGATTGACAGAGTTCAGGGCTTGATTCGCTTGTTCAATTCGTCCGAGCAGTTGCTGTCCTTCGTCCATAGAACGAGTGACATCAAGGTCGACAACTTCATCACTTTTGGCAATTTTCGGCTCAGGCTTGCCTGTCTCCACGACGGTCTGTTCAAGATCAGACGGCGCTAGTTTTGTAGGTGCGACCTGATTGCTAGTGGCCATCTCCTGACTTCCACTCTCGCGCGTTACCGACGGCATTACCTGTTCTTCAGGCTCTGCCTGCCCGTTGTCTTGTTCTAACAATACTTTTGTTGACTGATTTTCGCTTTGTCCTTCAGATACAACGGCCTCTTCAACTTCACTTTCTGCTTCAGAGGTTTCCACGGAAGAAGCTCGAGCGTTATCACTCGTTTCTGTAACTTCAGGTACATCTGGCGTCAATTTTTCATCAGTCACTTCAACTTTGAGTGAATCTGCGAATACTCCAGCTAAGGTTTCCATAAAACCTTTGCTTTCTGAGCCTTCTGTAGACGTTTTTGCGCCAACCTCAGACACCGAGGTCTTATTGGTCGCAGCAACATTAGACAAATTCACATTCATATAAACATTCTCGTTTTTGGCAATGAACGACTTCGCTCAGCCAAATCACATGTCAGAGGTAAGTTGAATTATTAAAAGGTGAATTTGCAAAAATCACGCCAATACAAAACGTAATTTTCCTGACGCTGAAAGAACATCAAAGTGATCGTTCAAAAGCTCTCTGAATAATGGTCAGAACATTTTGACCTTACGGCTGTAGAGCAACGTCGAGAACTCATCCATTTGCTTTTGCTCACGCTTGGCTTCTTCGGCTTGTTTCTCTTTAGCTCGCTTCTCAATCATCCACTCATAAGACATGCGCTCTTGACGCATTTTCAGCCAGTACTCTTTACCGTTTTCGACTTGCTCTCTAAAGTGGCTTTCCGCTTGCTTCTGCTTAGACAAGGTTTCATCCAGCTGAGTAAGAAATCGATTCAAATGACCATACTGACTTGCCGTTAATCCAGCCTGTCCCCGGTCTACTAACTGCTGGCAGTAATCGAGTCGATACTTTTCAATTTGTTCAACTTGACGGTAGTAATCCTCTAACTCAGCACGCGCTTTATTCAAAGCTAATACGGCTTGCTCTTCCCGCTCTTTTGCTTGATCAAACAAAAACTCCATGGCGTTATTCATAGCAATTACCCACCTAAAATACTTCTCAGCATGTTGACACACATGTCGTATGGAACGGATTCTTTCATACGCTGCTGCAAGTATTCGTCTAACTTCGGCTTAAGCGTAAATGCACTGTCGATAGCAGGGTCGGTACCCGGTTTGTAAGCACCAATCGAAACCAAGTCCTGATTTTTGCGGCAAATCGACAGCACCTGACGAACGGCTTTTGACATCAATACGTGCTCTTCGGTTGTGATTTGCGGCATCACACGGCTGACGGATTTCTCGACATCAATCGCCGGGTAGTGTCCCGCATCCGCCATTTCACGAGACAGCACAATGTGACCGTCAAGAATCGCACGAGATGCATCGGCAATCGGGTCTTGCAGGTCGTCACCTTCGGTTAGAACGGTAAAAAATGCAGTGATTGAGCCCTGATCTGCGCCGCCGTTACCCGCCCGCTCGACCAATGCCGGCAATTTGGCAAACACCGATGGCGGATAACCTTTGGTTGCAGGCGGCTCGCCAACAGATAAGGCGATTTCACGCTGTGCCTGAGCAAAACGGGTCAAAGAGTCCATGAGCAACAGCACATCCAACCCTTGATCGCGGAAGTACTCTGCTATGGTCAGCGCGGTTTGACAGCCTTTTAAACGCATCAGTGGAGAAGCATCGGCAGGCGCTGCGACCACAACAGATCGACGACGCCCTTCTTCACCCAAGATCTCTTCGATGAACTCTTTAACTTCTCGTCCACGCTCACCAATCAGCCCTACAACCACAACTTGCGCGGTAGTGCCTCTGGTCATCATGCCCAGCGTGACCGATTTACCCACACCAGAACCAGCGAACAGACCAATACGCTGACCTTTACCAACCGTCAGCAATCCGTTAATCGCTTTTAATCCCACATCGAGAGGTTCTGAAATCGGTTTACGCGCCAGTGGGTTGATGGGCTCCGCATTAAATGAAGCACGGTGATCGGTATAGATAGGGCCAAGGCCATCGAGTGGATTACCCACACCGTCAATAACACGCCCAAGTAGCTCCATTCCTACTGGTAAGCCTGCGTCACTGGTCAATGGCGTTACTTTTGCGCCAGGCAAAATACCGGTGATTTGTTCACTCGGCATCAAAAACAGGTTGTCGCCAGAAAAGCCCACCACTTCAGCTTCCATGTGCCCGGACATGGTCTCGACCAGACATAAACTGCCAATCGGAGCCCGGCATCCTGTCGCTTCTAAGGTCAAACCAACAACCCGAACAAGCTTGCCAGATGCCACCGGTCTTGTGGTCAACCCTTCGACTTTGTAGTTTTTTAGACGGTCCGCCAGCGCTAACATGGGTTACTCACCCTCTTGGTGACGGTTTGCGCCACAAAAGCTCTGCAGTACATTTTTAATCCGCTCTTCCATGCGATAATTAATGCTCGATTCACCTGCTGCGATCTGCACATCACCACGATTGAGTGAAGGCTCAGCGACCAGCGTCCAGTTACGACAATCTAATTCCTGCTCACCGTATGCAGAGCGAATGATGGACACGTCTTCCGGATTCAGGTGTAACGTAATGGGATGACCAGAGATAGGCAGTGCTTCAACCGATTGCTTGACCGTATCGAGAATAATTTGAGGATTGGTCTGAACCTCGATGTGAACCACTTCTTTAACGAGGCACAGCACCATGTCCACCAGCTGTTTTTCAACCTGAGCATTCATCAGCTCCAGAGGTTGCGCGAACTGATTAGCCAGATTCATGAATACTTCCACCTGCTGCTGAATAAACTCTTGTCCGGCACTCACACCTTCTGCTTTACCGAGTTCTAAACCTTCAGTATGACCCGCCTGCAAACCTTCTTCTTTGCCTTTATCGTAACCTTGTTTAAAGCCCGCCTCCTGACCTTGGTGCAATCCTTCCTGATAAGCGCCTTGCTTAATCAGCTCAATCTGCTCTTCGGTCAGTTCAAGAACTTGCTCTTCTTCTGGCTCATCAAAGTTTGGAGTCCAGCCCGGATCATAATTCAGCGCCGTTTGTCTGGCTTGTTTGGCTTTTGGCTCGCCGTAGTCAGGCAGCCCCCAGCGTTGCGGTTCGATCATCGCATCATCTTCATCAGGACGAATAAATCCACGTTTTCTATCGCCAACCATGGGTTACCTATGCATATTTGATTTGTGTTGAAGTTGCCCTGCGGTAGGAAAATAGCAGGGCAAAAGAGATTATAAGAATTCGTCTGCGCCACCAGAGAGCATGAGCTCGCCCGCATCCGCCATACGGCGTGCAATCGCAAGAATTTCTTTCTGCGCTGATTCCACATCAGCGACACGCACTGGCGGCATCGCTTCAATGTCGTCACGCATCATCTCAGCCGCACGTTTTGACATGTTCTTAAATACTTTCTCACGCAGAGAATCGTCGGCACCTTTCAGTGCTCGCTGAAGTACATCTTGTGGGACGTCACGCAGCAATTTCTGAATACCCTGATCGTCGACTTCCGCCAGGTTCTCGAACACGAACATCAGATCCTGAATTTGCGTCGCCATGTCTTCGTCCTGATCTCGGATTTGGTCCATCAAGATGCCTTCGACATTGTTGTCGAGGTAGTTCATGATTTCGGCTGCTGCCTTCAGGCCACCAATCTTGGCAGCCTGCGCGCCAGCCTGACCAGCAAACTGCTTCTCCATAATTTCGTTCAGCTCCGCTAATGCCGATGGCTGAACTTCTTCTAGGTTGGCAATACGCATCATCAAATCCAGACGCACACGTTCCGGGAACTGTGACAGAATTTCTGCCGACTGATCTGCTTCTAAATACGACAAAACAATGGTTTGGATTTGTGGGTGCTCATTGACAATGATGCTTGCGACTTGACGTGGGTCCATCCATTTTAAGGAATCCAGACCTTTTGAACCCGTACCAAGCAGAATCTGGTCAACCAGGTTATTCGCCTTGTCTTCACCCAGAGCGGCTACCAACGCATTACGCATGAAGTCTTCACTGCCCATACCGATATTGGTGTATTTCTGGATATCTTCCAAAAAAGCACGGTGTACAGAAGACACTTTTTCCTGGCTCAGATCTTTTGCTCGAGCCATCGCACCGCCAACACGCTGTACCTGTTTTGGTTCCAGGTGGCGAATGATGCCCGCCGCATCCTGCTCATTGAGGCTCAACAACAAAATGGCGGCTTTATCTTCACCGCTGATGGTTGATGCATCAAACTCCACTGGCATGCCTGCGCCATTTTCACCCTGAGGTACGATATCGTTAGCCATTTTCATTCATCCAGTTTTTCACAACCTGAGCTGCCAGTTCTGGTTCGTTTGCCACCAGCGCACGAACCGCTTTCAGTACGTCTTCATCTTTGTGTAAATTCGGCAAGTCGATACTTGAACCAAACTCAAACAGCTCGCTACTCTCAATGTCACTGCCAATCAGGCTGGTTTCACCGTCCGCACCAATAGGCATGCCATCCGGGCCGTACATTTCATTTTCGTTGTCGCTGGTAGGGTTAAGCAGTTTCTTCATAGCAGGGCGAACCAGAACCAACACCACCACGATGATGACCAAGGCGCTGGCAAACCAGCGAACCCAATCGTTAAAGTTTGGATGTTCCCAAATTGGTTGGTCGACAAGCAGCTCCGCTTCTGGCTCGGCAAACTTGACACTCAATACATTGAGTAAATCACCACGCGACTGATCAAAACCGACGGTGCCAATTAACACCTGACGAATCGCATTAATTTCGGGCTCAGACATCGGCGTGTAAGTGACTTCACCGGTGTCTGGGTTGACTTCCCGGCGGTCTTTGATTGCCACAGAAACCGTTTGACGCGCAACGGTACCAGTCTGTTTACGCTCATGGCTGATAGTGGTGTCCAATTCAAAGTTACGTGTCGATTCTTTACGCACGGAACCTTGCCCTGATAACGACCCATCTTTCATCTGAGCAATATCTTGTGGAATCGACGCATCGGCTGGCGGTTGGTTACTCAGAGCGCCAGGAATCCCAGCCACCGTGTTGCTGTTGTTGTAATCTTCCAATGCATATTCACTGCGTGTCGCTGGCGTATTTGGATCAAAGCGTTTTCGGGTTTGTTCTACCGCACTGAAGTCCATTTTGATATCAACCTGCGCGGTGTAATTGCCGATGCCCAAAATTGGCAGTAACACGGAATCAATTTTTTCACGTAGCGCTTGTTCTTGATTTCGCTCCAACTCTTGCTCTTTTCGACGAGCAGCCGACGCCGGATCTTCAGAGCCTGAACTCAGCAAACGACCATGCTGATCCGTTACGGTGATACGCGAGGTTTTCATTCCCGGAACCGCACTGGCGACCATGTCGACGATAGAATTGACTTCCTGCTGCTTGAGGTTAGCCCCAGTGGATAAAGTCAGAAAAACGGAGGCCGAAGCATCTTGGTTGTGGCGAACAAAAACACTGTGTTTAGGCAACGCCAGTAACACCCGAGCTTTGCGAACCTGCTTCATTTCTTCAATCGCTTGAGCAAGTTGTCGCTCACGACTGAGTTTCAGACGCTCTTGCTCCAGGCGCTGAGAAACCCCAAAACCCATGTCTTGCAGCAAAATGTCATCGCCAGCTTCTGTAGCCTGATTGACCCCCGCTCGCACCATACCAAGTTTGATCGAGTTGTAATCACTCGCCTCAACCGAAACGGTATTACCATCCAGTTTGTAGTCAATTTTTTGCTGATCAAGATAGTCCAGAACCGGGATCAGTTCTTCGGTCTGATATGCGCCAAGCGGACGCATTTCTGGCTCTTTCACCCAGAAAAATAGCATCACGATCAACGCAACACAGATGGAAATGGACAACACCAGAACGACCTGACGAAGTAAGTCAAGATCGCCTACGGCCATATCTAGTTTTGACGCGCTGCGCTCTTCCAAATCTGGATTTTGACTTTCCACATCCAGTTCAGAATTCGCGATAAGCGCACCATCTGCACCGCCATCAGTGACGGTTAAATCTGTAGACTTGTCTGCCACACTGATTACCTAAATTACACTGGCATATTCATGAGGTCTTTGTAGGCCTCGACGAGCTTATTGCGGATTTGGACTGTGGCATCAAACGCCACACTGGATTTGTTTCGGGCAATCATCACGTCTGAAAGGGAAACATCGGCGTCGCCACGGTCAAAGCGGGTTTGAAGATCACCCGAGGCTTTTTGAAGTGAATTTACGTTATTGATAGCGGATGTGAGGAGATCACCAAAATCGGCACCAACTTTGGCACCTGTTGCCACAGGCGCCGTGTTCGTTGCCTCTACCATCATGGCGCGCATATCTGCTTGAATACCATCAATTTTCATTACCACCCCGGAGCCAAATCTTTGACTATTAATAAAATTGTTCATTATCAAAGCAATTAACGTGCCATAAGGCGGTAATGATTTGTTTGGTTTTGCCCAAGCATTGTGACTCTATACGCAAAAGGCTCCGCTAAACTCAGCAGAACTAATTGGGAATGTCGATACCCGCATCACGCATCTTAGCCAGTTTGTAGCGCAGTGTGCGTGGACTGATACCAAGTTTATCCGCCATGTCTTTTCGACGACCGTTACACTCAACCAGGGTATCAAGGATGATGGCATACTCTTGGTCACGTAGCTCGCTGCCTAGCCCTTCACCACCAGATACAATACGACTCACGCTTTCTGCCTGAGCAACGGGCTTGACGTCTGGTACCAAAGTTTGTGCATTTTGCACCACACGTTGCAGGCTGTTCGCATCTTGCCAGTCGACACCTTCGAGCAAAATATGTTCGCCATCAATGTCGCCATTTTCGCTCAGAATCAGAGCACGCTGAACGACGTTATCGAGTTCACGCACGTTACCCGGCCAAGGATAGTTGAGCAGTTTATCTACCGCAGATGCCGAGATTTTAGGTACAGGCATACCCATCTTGCCACAATGACGTTCCGCCAGATGTTTGGCTAATGGCTCAATATCGCCTTTACGCTCACACAGAGCTGGCCATGCAATTGGGAAAACGTTGAGGCGGTAATATAAATCTTCACGGAAGTTACCTTCCGACACATATTGTTTAAGATCGCGGTTACTGGTTGCCAAGACTCGAACATCCAGTTTAATGCTCTTGCGACTGCCTAAACGTTCGACTTCACGTTCTTGTAGTACACGCAGCAGCTTGGCCTGAAGGTTGAGGTCCATTTCGCTGATCTCATCCAGCAAAATCGTCCCGCCTTGCGCTTGTTCGAATTTACCCGGACACGCTTGAACAGCACCGGTAAAAGCGCCTTTTTCGTAGCCAAATAGCGTGGCTTCAAGCATGTTATCTGGAATGGCAGCACAGTTTATCGCGACAAAAGGACCATCTTTACGGCTTGAAGCATTATGGATGTAACGCGACATAACTTCTTTACCTGAGCCGCTTGGGCCTAGGATCATTACGTTGGCGTCAGTACGCGCCACTCGTTCGGCCAGCGCTAGCAGTCGCAGGCTTTTTTCGTCTGCAACCACCGCATCGCCACTATCGTCACTTTTGATAGGCGCGTAACGACTGACCATATTAAGTAACACTTCAGGTGCGAATGGCTTCGCCATGTAGTCTATCGCACCGTCTTTCATTGCTGAGACCGCATCTTCAATATTCGCGTACGCCGTCATCAGCAGAACAGGAAGATTGGGCCAGTTCTGTTTGATGTTTTTTAGCAAGGCCAAACCGCCCATGCCAGCCATTTGCACATCAGAGACGACAATGTCTACTGTGTTTGATTTCAGCTTAACCAGAGCTTCTTCTGCACAGCCCGCTTCTAACCACTCATAGCCTGCCAGAGCCAGAGTATCTACCAGGGCCTCACGAAGACCTTCGTCATCTTCTACGATCAGCACTTTGCTTTGCGCCATTTTGATTCTCCTAATTGGCAGAAGCGACTATTGCACTTCTGCTTGCACTCGCTCTAGCGGAATGCACATGGTGAAGCAGGCTCCATCACCCTGCTCAGAAATAAGCTCTAATCGACCGTCATGGGCACGGCAAACCATTTGAACTACCGCAAGACCTAACCCTGTTCCTTGAGAACGGGTGGTAAAAAATGGCTCTAAGATTTTGCTTTGTAGCTCTTTAGGTACACCCGGTCCGTTGTCCTGCACAGAAATGCGCAGCTCACCGTTGACCGGGCGGAAGAAAATATCAATTTGCGATTCTTTACCTGACATCTGAATCGCATTCATGACTAAGTTACTCAAGGCAGATGCAATCGCATTAGCATTTCCAAGCAGGTCAGTTTGCTCTTCCTCTACTTCAAGAAAGTAGTCAATGTTGTTGTTTTTTAAGGCAGCTTCAACCATTGGTTGATATTCCGTAACCAACTGAGCAATCGTAAATGGCTTAATGACTTTATTATCGCCACCTTTGGCAAAGAGCAGCATATCGTTAACCTGCTTTTCCAAATCGTGCAGTCGATCCATCAATTTACTTTGAAATCGATCTCTCGTATTGGCAGGAAGATTCGGCGCAGCCAGGTTTGACGCATACAGCATTGCGCTGGATAAAGGCGTTCTGACTTGATGAGCAAGAGAAGCCACCATTCGCCCTAAAGACGATAAGCGCTGCAAGTCACTCACTCGGGATTGAAGTAAGCGCGTTTCGGTCAAGTCAGTAATAAGGATGAGCTGACCCGTTTCAGAAGCAGAAATCGCCAAACGCACTTTGCGGCCATTGCGCAGAGAGACCTCATGGCCGTCATCTTCACGCGGGTCAAATGCTGCCTGAATGACGTTAAACCACTTTTCGCTGACCAAGGGTATTTCAAGAATGCGGTGTGCTTCCGGGTTCGCTTCGCGCACAACACCGAACGTATCGAGCAAGATGACTCCCGCAGGCATCACATCCAGAACCTGTTTATAACGTTCGACCTGGTTTTCTACTGAGTCTAAATGGGATTGGTTGGTGTTATCTTCCATTAACTGCCTGTCGAAATATCGCCACTAAATAGTAAAACAGCATAGTAAGCAATTAGCGTACCAGGGTGTTTTACCTTATTTATCAGCAATTTATTTAACAGACAATAAATTGACACTAAGTTGACATAAGAATATGAGCGGTTTTATTTTGGAGAAAACCACTCATTGGGCGTGCAGAGTTAGCGTTGCAAGTTGTACTTACGCATTTTCTCAACCAAAGTCGTGCGGCGCATTCCCAGCATATCGGCTGCTCGAGCGACAACACCACCTTGGGCTTCAAGTGCTTGGCTGATCATGTTGATTTCCAGATCTGCCAATAGCTCTTTTAGGTTTACGCCTTCAGGAGGAAGCTCCTGCGGCGCATTTGCGTTGCTCTCTAACTCATTGAGTTCATCAAAACTGAAATCTCCCGAGAAAATATCCTGAAAGACATCACGCTCTTGCTCTTCGACTGAGACAAAAGGATTCCCTTCAGGCTGGAATTCCGGGATATCACTGTAACGGTATTTCGTCGGCAAGTGATTCACATCGATCAGGCTGTTCGGGTAAAGAATCACCATGCGCTCGATCAGGTTTGCCAGCTCTCGCACGTTCCCCGGCCAGTCGTGTTCCATCAAAGAGTTAATCGCGCGCGAAGTAAAGCAGATAGGCTGTCCACCTTCGGCTTCCAGACGAGCCATCAATTCTTGCAGCAACAGAGGAATGTCACGCTTACGTTCTTTCAGCGCAGGCATTTCAATTGGGAATACGTTGAGGCGATAGAACAAGTCTTCTCGGAAGGTATCTTCTTCGATCATGCTCTCGAGGTTGCGATGCGTCGCAGCTACGATGCGAACGTTCACTTTAATCGTATTGTTACCACCCACTCGCTCAAAACAACGCTCTTGAAGCACACGAAGTAGCTTCACCTGCATTGGCATTGGCATATCACCAATTTCATCAAGGAATAAGGTTCCGCCATCAGCCAATTCAAAACGACCTTTACGCGAGGTTAACGCCCCGGTAAAAGCACCTTTTTCATGACCAAACAGCTCACTCTCTAAAAGTTCAGGAGGAATCGCACCACAGTTAATCGGCACAAATGGTCCACTCGAGTACGTGGAATGGTAGTGGATATTACGCGCAACCACTTCTTTACCCGTACCCGACTCACCAAGAATTAAAACGTTAGCTTCGGTTTTGGCGACTTGCTCAATAAGGTGACGAACCTCCTGAATGCCACGACTCTGACCCACTAAACTGCGGAAAAGTGTATTTTTGCGCTCACTTGCGATCACGTTCACACCTTTTCGCCCCAGGAAGTCTTTGCAATGACGCAAGGCGTTACTAAGTTGAGGGTAGTTTAAAGGCAGTTCCAACTCACCAACGTAACTTGGCAAGTCATCAACAGGTAGCGATAAGCGCCCCATTACGAGCAATGGAATGTGGTAAGCATCGCTAAGATGCGCCATGACTGTTGTCGCTGCTGAAGCTGAAGAAATATTGCCGATAATGCAACCAGACCAGAGTTCAGACCAATCAACATCACCTAGCTGATCAGAACTGACCGCTTCGCAACTTTCTCCAACAAATTCCAATATATTGCTTAAATTTAAACGACTTGAAGCATCGTCATCAATTACAAGCAGTTTTGCCAAACCTTGCATAACTAAGAATGATTGCCTTTATTTTTGGATGTGTTGCGGCCAAACCTTGATTAGCTCAAATGAGTGTTCAGAAAGGCGGGAACGCCACACTCAATGCACGAGAGACAAAGGGGAAATCAGCAACAAAAAAAGCCATTAGGGCTACTAATGGCGCTTATTTTATTTGAATATAAAAATAAGGCAACCAAGCAATCGAGAGCTCTAAGCGTGATTGTGACCTTGCTGCACAACTTGTTGCTTAGGCGCTCAATATATATTCAAGTCAATATAACGATTTGTTTTATTTATTAAATACCGACCTCTTCGGCCGTTAGGTTGTGGAACTCTGCCGGAATTTGATCCCACGCTGATTTTATCTCTCGAATAATATCGATAACGTCATCAATAAGTTGCGGATCATTTTGGTGATTTGCCGCAGAAATCTGCGTAATCATGAATTCATAAAGTGAATCTAAGTTTGAGGCAATCTCGCCACCATCATCCATTGACAAACAACTTCTCAGCGCAATGATAATGTCTAATGCCTTACCCAAACGCTCACCTTTTACTGGTATGTTGCCCGCTTGCATCGCTGCTTTACCTTGAATAAGACGCTCAATTGCTCCCGCCATTAGCATTTGAATGACTTTGTGCGGAGAAGCCGCGCTTAGCTGGCTGTCGACTGATACCTTTTTGTATGCTTGCAAAGATCCGCGCATAGTAATCCTCTTTCTAAATAAACTTTTTGTATTGCTGAAGCGAACGTTGGCCATAGCGCAATTTATGCAACTCTTTTCCAACTTTTGACGTCTCTGATTGCATCAGTTCAACAATACTTTGGGTACGAGCAAGCAAGTCTTGCCACTCGACGTCTTGCTTAACCAATGGGTTTTTCTGAACCACTGACAGCAAGTTTTGCAATAAGCTTTCTCTGATATCGACCAAACGAAGAATTTCTTCAGTATTAATATCGACTTTTTGCAGCTCTTGGCTAATGCGTTGATCCAAATCGTTAATTTCAATAAGTTCGTTTTGCATTGATTAACCCAGTGCACTCATTAATGCGCCTAGCTGTCCTTGCATTTTGCCTGTTGCATCTTGCATGGCAGAGAATTTTGCATGGGTACGCTCTTCTAAGCTCGCCATGCGGCGATCGAGGGCCGTTTGATCATCATTTAAACGGTAATTCTGTTCTGTAAGACTTTTTTCGCGGGTACGAATGCTGCCAGTAACTCCGGTAATGCCATGAATGGCATCTTCAATGCGCTTTGCGAAACCAGTGTTACCACCAAAGAAACTTTCCAGTTCATTGAAGTTGTTATTTAACTGACGATCGAGCATGTCGTAGTTAATTTCGAGCGTTCCCTGGCGAGTCGTGGTGATACCAAACTCAGTGAGTGATTTGAGGTTTTCTGGCGCTTTGTCAATTTGGGCGGAAAAGACCGATTTAAGTCTGGCATCAGCACTTCGTACGGTGCTGTCGCCCGATAAAGGGCCTTTTTGTCCGGTAAGAGGATCAACGCTCGAGAGCGCCCGAGAGGTTTGATAAAACGAATTATAAGCCGCAACAAAGTTTTCTATATCGCTGCGAACGCCCTGACGATCATATTCAACGCCTATTTCCGCCGGTGCTTGATTAGGTTCAGACTTCCCTTTCAATGTGAGGTCTACGCCTTCTATCGCATCTTCAATCACGTTGTTGTGACTCGAGAGTTTCGCAACGCCATCGAGTAACACGACCGAGTCTTGGCCGGCCTGAACTTCGGTCATGCCGCTATAACCTTCGAACATAGATTCGGCCTGAGCAATTTTGGCTTCGGCAGCGTCTATTTTTTCGAGTCGCTCGCGCTCTTCAGGTGAAAGCTGAGCGCGATGGATTTGCTTCGCTTGCTCTTGCGTCAATTCACCACGTTTTACTTTCGCATCAAGTTCCTGTTTTTCATCAGCAATGCTCTGCTCAATTTCTGCTTTTTCTTGATCAAGCCGCTGCTTTGCTTCTTTGGTGGTGACATAAGAGTCGGTCAGCGTACCAGATGCAGCATTGCTCCAACCCGGAACATCAGGCGCTTTTTCAATCGCCTTTTCGTCCAGCTCCAGCTCTGGCTCTTGGTATGAATCCAGTAAGGTGCCTGAGGCCGTTTCCGTCCAGCCAGGAATGCGATCCTCTGGACGCCAACTTGCGCGTTCTTGCGCTTTATCAAACGCATCTTGTCCCGCTTTGGCAGCATCTGCGCCGGCAGCAGAAACAGGCTCACCAACTGCACTCCCCTGTTGAGTTGCTAGTTCCTCTTGCGAGGATTGCATTTCGGGAGGTAGAGGGTTGCCGCTTTCATCCAGTAAAACAGGTTCGGCTGATTGTGGATCTTGCAAAGGACCTAACACCTCTTCAGCGGCAGCACGTGCTTCTTCCAAAGCTCGTACTCGCTCTTCAAGTGTTTGGTATGCGAATTTTTTAAGTGGATTGCCTTGTTCTGCGTCCACTGTGACGGTAATTTGGTGATCCTTACCAGATTGGTTTGAGGCAAGGATAAGGCGGGGGCCTTCGGCATCGTTGATAAGTGAAGCACGAACGCCGATGTTGTCTTTCGCACCGTTGATGCTACGTACTACATCTACGAGCTTAGATCTTGAACGGACATTGATGTTAAAGCTGTCGTCACCAAGCGAAATATGCAGCTTACCCGGACCAAGCTTTGCGTCTTCTGGTAACACATCAGACGCAACTTTATGGCTTTGTGCAAGCTGCAACACATCGATAGCATACTTACCAGCTATAGCATCGGTAGTTGCAGTGGCAGATACGATTTTATCGTCCGTGGTATCAACCGTTCGGGCAGCAAAAGCTTTTTCCTGACGGAAGTTCACCATGAGGTTTTTCATCGTATCCAACGATTCTCTGAGTCGCCCATAAGCACTGATGCTGGCATCTATCGTCGTGCGTTCATTGTTAATGCTCTGCTGCTTTGGTACACGCTCGGCATCGACAATTTTGCTGACCATGGCATTAATATCCATGCCACCAGACATCCCCAACGGGCCTAAACTCATTAAATCACCTCTAAAAACGGCTTATACCAATCACAGTAAGTAAGTGATCAGAAATAGCGTAGGAAAAATGCTTGAGAACAAGGCAAAATTTTTCGATAAGTAGTTATTCTACAATCAAAAATTTTAACGTCGTTATCGAGTATTTTAACAAGCTAGAATGACCAGTTATTTACTACGATTGGTATTAAACTTTTTCAACTAACAAACCGCTGTTAGCTGTGTGCTCAGCTAGGCGACGTAAAACGACCAGCATGTCTTCATCAGGAATTTGACGAATCACGTCGCCCGTTTTGGCTTCGTAAATCGTCACAACGTCTCGGCCAGATTCTTCATCCACGCGAAACGCCACTCCCTTATTTATGGATGTCACAAATTCATTCATTTGTGCGACCATTTTTTCACGTTCTTCTCTGTTCAGCTCCTGACGGCTTTCCGCCATTTTGATTGCAGCTTGAACAGAGAAATCACGCTCGGTGTCTTTCACTTTTGACAGAGAAATATCACCGACTGAACTTGCTGGGTCCGGCACGCCTATGCCATAGCCATTTTTACTAGCAACTTTGGTGCCATCCTCTGCACCGTAAGACTGGATGTTCGATGTGTAGGAGGCTATTTCCATTACAATCTCCCTTCCAACTTATGAGCTAACGATAGGGTCTATCGCTTGACTGATCCAGCCTAATTAGCCCAACAAACTTAGCGCTGCAGATGGTGACTGCTTCGCTTGTGCCAGGATCGAAGTACTCGCTTGCTGAAGGATTTGCGACTTAGTCATTGCCGTTGTTTCCTTCGCGTAGTCAGTATCTTGAATACGGCTCTTAGACGCATTAACGTTTTCATTAATGTTATCTAAGTTATTGATCGCGTGGTTGAATCGGTTTTGGAAAGCACCAAGAGACGCACGCTGGCTGTCTACTGACTTTAGTGCACCGTCGATAACAGCCACAGCTTCTTGAGAGCCAGCTACCGATGTAACGTCGATGTCTTTAACCGTGACGTCTTTAGCATCACCGAAACCAATTTCGCCAGCCAGGTTGCCTGAGAATTCAACTTCACCATTTACTTTCTGAGAAGAAGCAAATACTTGCAACTTACCGTCTTCGCCTACTGACGCTTTCACGTCATCGCTCTGACCGTTGATGTAAGTCGCTAACTGCTCAAGATCATCGCCTTGCTTCGCGTTGATAGTCAGCTTTTGTTCTTCACCTTGTGTATTGGTGTAGCTCATTTCAAGCTTAGTTTTTTCACCAACAGCCCAAGATGCATCTTTGCCTTCTTCTGCAGCGTAGCTCTTACCACCCATAGCAGAAGTATCAGAACGCAGGCTATCCAAAGAAAGCATTACTGCTTCACCTGAATCAGCACCGATTTGGAAAGACTGTGTACCGTAAGTTCCATTAAGCAGCTTGTTACCACCAAAAGATGTCGTTTCCGCAATACGGTTTAGCTCATCGTTTAGGGCTGTTACTTCTTCCTGAATCGCGACACGTTCTGCTTTTGAGTTAGAACCGTTCGCAGACTGAAGCGAAAGGTCACGCATACGTTGTAGGATATTGGTAGATTCATTCATTGCACCTTCAGCAACCTGTGCAACAGAAATACCGTCGTTGGCGTTTTTCACTGCCATGTCCAAGCCACGGCTTTGCGCGTTCAAGCGGTTTGAAATCTGTAGACCTGCAGCATCGTCTTTCGCGCTATTAATTTTATAGCCCGAAGACAAACGCTCCATTGATTTTTGTTGACCTTCAGCGGCCTGATTCAGGTAACGCTGTGCGGTCATCGCAGAAACGTTAGTATTAACGTTAATCGCCATAGTTGTTCTCCTTAAGGCTTTTGTGAATGTACCTTCGTGTCTCTCACCTCACTTGGGTACATCTCATTTCTCTCAATCCCTTTAACGGCGATCAATACATATCCTTTAGGAGAATTTCCCATTTTTTTGCGATTAGTATCCTCTACTTAGAGAAGTGTGACCGGTATCAACTGCGACCAAATTAACACGTCAGCGTGCTTTCCTCAGATAGAAAAAAACCCAGCCGAAGCTGGGTTTACTCGCTCATCTCTCACCACGAGCCAATGAGGTTCTCGTCTGGGGTTAATCTGGGTATAACCCTTAACCTAGCAGACTTAGCGCTGAGTTCGGCGCCTGTTTCGCTTGCGCAAGGATTGAGCTTGACGCCTGCGATAGAATTTGTGACTTGGTCATTTCCGTCGTTTCTTTTGCAAAGTCGGTATCTTTAATACGGCTCTTCGATGCACTCACGTTCTCGTTAATGTTATCCAAGTTGTTGATCGCATGGTTGAAACGGTTTTGGAATGCACCTAGTTCCGCGCGGTGGCTGTCTACGTACTTCAGAGCAGCATCAATAATTGCTACTGACTCTTGTGCGCCGCCCACAGAGGTAACATCAATAGAATCAACCGTGACGCTGTTGCCTTTATCCAGACCTAATTCGCCAGATAGACCACCAGAGAATGACAGTTCGCCTTCCACTTTGTTGTTACCAGCAAAGACTTGCAATTGGCCATCTTCATTCACTGAAGCTTTTACCAAGTCAGTCTGACCGTTGATGTAAGTTGCCAGCTCTTCGATATCATCGCCTGCTTTTGCATTAACCGAGATTTCTTGCTCTTGACCAAAGCTGTCTGTCAGGCTGATTTTCAGGTCTGATTTATCGGCAGAAACATTCCAGTCTTTACCTTTGCCATTTTCAGCTTGGTAGCTAAGACCGCCCATCATTTGGTTGTCAGAACGCATATCTTTCAGCTCAAGCATGACGGCTTCACCATTGTCTGCGCCGATTTGGAACGATTTGGTGCCGTATGTGCCGTTAAGAAGTTTGTTACCACCAAATGAAGTGGTTTCCGCGATACGATTAAGCTCGTCGTTCAGTGCAGTTACTTCTTCCTGAATCGCAACACGTTCTGCTTTTGAGTTAGAACCGTTTGCAGATTGAAGTGACAGGTCACGCATACGTTGCAGTATGTTGGTTGTCTCGTTCATTGCACCTTCAGCAGTTTGTGCAACAGAGATACCATCATTCGCGTTGCGAACAGCCACATCAAGACCACGGCTTTGCACATTCAAACGGTTCGAGATTTGAAGGCCAGCTGCATCATCTTTTGCGCTGTTGATTTTAAAGCCTGTAGACAGACGCTCCATCGACGTTTGTTGAGCTGAGTTTGCATTGTTAAGGTAACGCTGAGCGGTCATCGCTGATACGTTTGTGTTTACAGTCACTGCCATGGTGATTTCTCCAATTGATTTTCCGGTGTAGCGGTTTCCGACGTCTCGGAAAACCAAGTAGTTCTCTCAAAGTTACTTTTATTAACGACGCACAATCTGATTTCTTTAGGAAAAATGTTCGATTTTTTTAGAAAAAGTTCATATTTAGGCGGGATCGTGACGAAATAGGTAAAAAAGACAAAAAACGTTAAATTTTCACTAAAGCTTCTTTTTCACCTGTCGATACAGGCAGTTTTTTTCTAAATTTTAAACGGGAATGACATTACCCCAGTAAAGACAAAACCAGATTTGGCGCTTGTTTCGCTTGAGCAAGAATAGAAGTACTGACCTGTTGCAAAATCTGCTGTTTGACCATTTGTGTGGTTTCTTTGGCATAGTCGGTGTCTAAAATTCGACTATTAGAAGCCGCCACATTCTCATGAATGTTGTCTAAATTATTTATCGCATGATTAAAACGGTTTTGATAAGCACCGAGCTCGGCACGGTGACTATCCACATACTTCATTGCCGTATCCAGAACCGCCACAGCTTGCTGCGCTCCACCAACGCTAGTGACATCAATGCTATCGACCGCTTGATAACCTTTTAGCTCCAAACCCAACTCGTTCGCCAAATCGCCGGAAAATGAAATCGTGCCAGAGGTTTCTTTGCCGGCCATAAAGATCTGTAATTGCCCATCTTCATTCACTGACGCTGACACTTTGTCGGTTTGACCATTTATGTACGTGGCTAACGTTTCAATGTCGTCACCGGCTTGCGCGCTAATATGGACTTGTTCTGTTTCACCCAAGCGGTTGACAAAAGACATGGTAAGCTCGTTTGAGTCATTCTTCACTTTCCAATCAGACCCTGCTCTGCCCCGCGAAATGTAACTGAATCCACCCATATCTAGCCCATCAGTACGCATAGACTTTAATTCAACTTGTACCGCTTCTCCTGAAGCCGCGCCAATCTGAAACGCTGATTTACCGAAGCTGCCATTGAGCAATCTGCGTCCACCAAACGAAGTGGTTTCCGCGATACGATTCAGCTCATCATTCAATGCGCTGACTTCTTCTTGCAATGCAATACGCTCTGCATTGCTGTTTGAACCATTTGCCGACTGTAAGGAGAGATCTCGCATACGCTGCATAATATTGGTGACTTCATTCATTGCGCCTTCAGCGGTCTGCATGATCGAAATACCATCGTTTGCATTACGAACGGCGACATCCAGACCACGCATTTGCGCTTGTAAGCGATTAGAAATCTGCAAACCTGCGGCATCATCCTTCGCGCTGTTAATGCGCTTGCCTGAAGACAAACGCTCCATGGATTGGTTCAACATATCCGTTGCGTTAGTTAAATGACGCTGTGCCACCAGAGCTGAAATATTGGTATTAACGGTGATAGCCACAAATATGTGCTCCAATAAGATGAAGGTATTGGATATTTATCGGCCGGATTCTTGGAAGGTTTAGTGCTTTTAGAAATAGGATTACGAGCAAAAAGATAGGATGCGGGAAAGATCCAGAAAATAAAAAGCTCTCCGGTTGGAGAGCTTCAAAATTACCAGCTTAGAATTACTTAATCGCAAGTTCCGCCAGCATAGCCTGAGATGGCGCAAAGAAGTACGCACCAGTGACGGCTTTAGTAAAGCGCAGAAGCTGGTCGGTTTTACCATCCGTCACACCGTACATGCTCTCAAGCATCACTTTAATGTTATGCAGTGTATGACAGTAGCAGATGAACAACAGGCCATGAGCCCCCGTCACGGTGCCGTATGGCAAACTGTGACGAACGATCTTCAGGCCTTTACCTTCTTCTTTGATGTCTACACGGCCAACGTGCGACGCAGCCGGCACATCATCCAACTCAACAGAATCTGGCTTAGTACGGCCAATCACTTTCTCTTGTGCTTTTACGTTCAAACGATTCCATGCAGGAAGGTTGTGTTCGAAACGCTGAGCCATTACGTAGCTACCACCAGCAAATGGGCCTTCTTTGATCAAGGCAACTTCAGCTCGTGCTTCACCTTCTGGGTTCTCTGTGCCATCGATAAAGTCAGTCATATCACGAGCGTCCAGGTAACGGTAGCCATACGTTTCATCAACGACAGTCACATCTTCTGCCGTGTCGACCAGGAATTTACGCAGAACATAAAAATGTAAATCGTGACGAGTTGAGTGGCAGTGAATGAGCACATCAACATCGCTTGCTGGCGCCACAACATCCCCTTCCCCTAACTGTGGGAAGTCAATCAACTCTTCAGGCGCATCGATATTTAAGTGCTGCCAGAATGATTTTGTGAATGCGATGGATAGTGTGAGGTCAGCACCTGGCTGGCTGTTATTTAGCTCTTCAACCAGCTCTGGAAGGGCTTTTAGCTTCGCCAATACGTTTTCACGGTTTTGGTTTACTTTCAGTTGAGTGTACAGTGCAAATGGTCCTGCTTCTGGCACAATTGCCGTTTGAGCTTGTAACATTGAGGTTTCCTCTATACTTTGCCCCTGTGCGGGAAGTTGTTGATTTTTAATTCTTTGAAGGCTGTTCTTTATTATGCTCAAATTGTGGCACATTAAAACAGTCTTTTACCCACCTTCCGTTCAAAAGGTAGATCATAAACCAGGTAATTAAGGTGATGGTAAGAGCGTTTGCCCAATTGAATACACCATGTTCCAGGTAGACATGATACATGGTCTGAGCAAGCTGAATACTACACAAGATCAAGGTCACCTCTCGCCCGTAGCTCATCACTTTGTTCACCCATTTTCGGTCTGGCTGGCGTAAACCCATCAACCACATCAATAGTAAGCTGGGAACACCGGCTAACAAACCCAAATACAGTGTGCTCGAATCTGGATAAACAATCGATAGCAGTTTACTTCCACTCTCCCGGCTCACACCGGCCATGGCAAACACCACCCAAGATCGGGCAAGAAACATCCACCCTAACCAAACAAAAATAGGCGCTTTTAAAAAGCCATGAGCGTCATATTGATCAAATGCGTAGCGCACAATATCTTCTTCTTTAATAACTTACTGTGGTCACTTTACCTGATCACAGCGAAACTGCAACGCAAGTACCTCCCGCCAGTAATAAAGCCTCACACCCCACGCAAAAAGCGAAAGCTAGTTCAGAGAACTTGCGCTCTAAGGTTCATTTCAACCAACTTGGCGAGTAGACTAGGCTTAAGTAATTTCAAACGCAGGCTCCTAGCGCCGAGTAAATAAAAACATGAAAAAGAAAAATACAGCAGCTCCCGTTCCTTCCCAAGAAACTCAGAACGAAGCAATGAACATTGCCAGAGCGACTCAGAAACCAGGGCAAACAAAGGAACAAACCAAACTCATTGCTCAGGGTATCGAGAAAGGCATTGCGTTGTATAAAAAACAACAAAAAGAGCGAAGCCGCCAAGCAGACAAAGCGAAAAAGAAACAGCAAAGAGAAAAACAACGCGAGTCCGAAGAACAAACACAACACGAGCCTCAAATTGCGCTAGAGTCCTCAACGGCAAAATCATCCGCGCTGCCATGGGTGCTACTTGTTCTCAGTTGGATTGGCTTCGCCGCCACTATTTTCATGGGAAAATAATATGCTTCGAATCATTGTCGCCATATCAATCTTTACTCTCTTTGGCTGCTCATCGACAACTCTCAATCCTCACGATAAAAGCCAACAGGTCGAAGTGCGGATTGATAGCCAGTTCGACCCTGCTCAGTGCGAGTACCTTGGTGAAGTAACTGGCGATGAAGGGCATTGGTATAACTACCTGTTCTACAGCAATGATGGCATGATCAAAGGTGCGGTTAACGACCTAAAAAACAACGCGATGACCATGGGTGCTGATACGGTATTTATGGTGTCTCCTCAATATTTCGTCACGTCTTTCAACCTGTTAGGTGTTGCCTACCGCTGCAAGTAATTCATCTTGCCTATTCAGGGAATTTATCTCCTGCCTCGACAGATAAAAAAAGCCAGCGATTGCTGGCTTATGCACGAAATCCAAGGCTACTAGCGATATCACGCTCTCGCTCCAGAACCCATTGACTATCAAAAGGTCCCCAATCCGAAAGTTGGTAATAGCCGTCATTGTGACGTCGACCATCTTGAACAAATATAAGCTCGATGCCGATACCCGGTAATGCCTTGAGTACATCTTGAATTGTACGTCGAGGCCAACCCGTTTGTTCGATTAATTTTGGTACATTTGGCCTTTCCAGGCTTTCGACCAACAAGGCCAAATATAACCGCCTTGCAAAAACAGGACTCAACTCCATTGACACCTCCTAAACTTGTGCTGAATCATTATTTCGTTTTTGCACAGAGAGATGTTGCGTTTGATCAATAACTCGACTTATCCACCCTTTTTTGGTGTCTTTTTACTCAAATTCCTACAAGTTAATTCCCATTTACGCTCATTCTGTAAGTTATCAACGTTTCCAACTCGGCAATTTGGCGTGCTTCGAGGTCATAAATTATTTTGTTTCGCATTTTGTCAGTTTGATTGCTTCTTGGTAGGATGCGGTACACAGCCCAAAATTGCTTGAGCACCAGAGAATCTCAGCCTCTGTGCATAAAAACAAAGTAAAGATAAAAGGAAACAATTATGACGATTACCATGTTCGGTATCCCAAACTGCGACACAATTAAAAAAGCCAAGAAATGGTTAGAAGCGGAAGATATCGCGTATGAGTTTCATGACTACCGCAAACAAGGCGTAGATGAAGCATTGGTGACAGAATTTTGTGATGCTCTAGGCTGGGAAATCGTGCTCAACAAACGTGGTACCACTTTCCGCCAGTTAACTCAGGAACAGAAAGATTCTCTGAATGAAGAAAATGCTATCAAGCTGCTAGTGGAAAACCCAGCGATGATTAAGCGCCCAATTTTAAAAGTGAATGATCAGCTCCATATTGGTTTTAAAGCTGATCAATACACAACGATTTTTAACTCATAAATTAAGGAACACTCAAGGATGACAGACAGTCCAGTACTGGCTCTTGCGAAAGACCTAATCAGCAGACAATCCGTAACGCCTGAAGACGCGGGCTGCCAGGACTTAATGATCGAGCGACTAAAAGCGCTTGGTTTTGAAATTGAAGTCATGGTGTTTGAAGATACAACCAACTTTTGGGCTCGCCGTGGTACCGAAGCACCGCTATTTGCCTTTGCTGGCCACACTGACGTAGTGCCTGCGGGCAAGCTTGAACAATGGGATACGCATCCATTTGATCCAACAATAATCGATGGCTACCTGCACGGTCGCGGTGCGGCGGATATGAAAGGCTCTCTGGCGGCAATGATTGTCGCTGTGGAACGTTTTATTGCAGAGAACCCTGATCATAAAGGCTCTATCGGCTTTTTGATTACTTCAGATGAAGAAGGTCCTTTCATCAACGGTACCGTTCGCGTGGTAGAGGCGCTGATGGAACGTGGTGAAAACATTGATATGTGTATCGTGGGTGAACCTTCAAGTACCGAGATCGTTGGTGATGTCGTGAAAAATGGTCGCCGTGGTTCAATCACTGGTGACCTGACGGTTAAAGGTACTCAGGGACACGTGGCTTACCCACATCTGGCTAATAACCCTGTTCACTCTTCTCTGTTAGCCATTCACGAGTTAGCAACAACGGAATGGGATAAGGGTAACGACTACTTCCCGCCAACCAGCTTCCAGATTCCGAACGTGTCGGCAGGTACTGGTGCTTCAAACGTAATTCCGGGCGAGTTCAATGTTCAATTCAACCTGCGTTTTAGCACAGAGTTGAATAACGACACTATTGTTCAAAGAGTGACAGAAACGCTAGACAAGCATGCCCTGGACTATGAGCTGAACTGGACGTTCAACGGTGACCCATTCTTAACCGACACAGGCGCGTTGCTGGATGCCGTCGTCGCAGCAGTGAATGAAGTAAACCACACCAAACCAGCGCTACTGACAACTGGCGGAACTTCGGATGGCCGTTTTATTGCTCGAATGGGTGGTCAAGTCGTGGAACTTGGTCCTGTGAATGCAACCATTCATAAAGTGAACGAGTGCGTGAAAGTCGATGACTTAGAAAAGTTAACGGACATGTACCAAAATACGCTTAAGCATTTATTGGCGAAGTAATCGGCCGCTAACAGCCAGTTAACGAGAACAACATGACACCATCGCAACTTACAGGAACCACCGATTCTCACCTTCAATCAACGATGGTGGGTCAAAAAGCCTTTTTGCTTCATCCAGAAGTGGCTCATGACCTGCTAAGAATGATTGAGGCTGCAACGGATGCTGGTTTTAAAATGGAGATTGCCAGCGGCTTTCGAGATTTTTCACGTCAGCGCTCAATCTGGAACGGAAAGTTTTCTGGTGGGTTGCCAATTCTTGATTCAGACTCAAAGCCACTGAATAAGTCTGCGTTGAGTGACGAAGAGAAGCTAATGGCGATTTTGCGGTGGTCAGCTCTGCCAGGTGGAAGCCGTCACCACTGGGGATGCGATTTTGATGTCTATGCTCGTAACTTGTTACCTGAAGGTACAGATCTGCAACTGGAACCGTGGGAGTATCTAGAAGGCCACCAGTATGAGTTCTATCTATGGCTGAAAACGCACCTCAATGAGTTTGGCTTTTTCTTCCCATACAAAGACGATCTTGGTGGCGTCGCTATTGAACCATGGCACATTAGCCACAAAATTGTCGGTCAGCAATGTTGCTCACAGCTAACGTCTGAGTTGCTAAGAAGTGAACTGATTAAGCAAAACGAGCAGCACAAGATTGCGGGAATAGATTCAATACTAAATAATCTAGATAAGATCATGTCTACGTTTATTCGTAACATTGCACCACCGCCGGAGGCACCATGATAGAGCTGCTCACTAACCCTTGGGTTATCATTATTGTCGTGTTAAGTGTCATCATCGGTAATATTGCCGCCCTGAAATACACAGCCAAAATGAAGTTTAATCAAATGGATAAAAGCCGTAAAAACGACTTGGATAAACTGAATGAGCTCGACCAGGAACGCTACGGGGATAAAGAGAACAAAGACGATCGTTCTCGTTAATGAATGCCATTAAAAAAGGGACCAAACGGTCCCTTTTCTCTATGCACTGTACAAATACTTATGCACTGAACAATTACTGCTTCACTACTTCTGCCAGAACTGGCGCTAGTGATTTAAGGAATTCTTCTTCAACAGGCTTACCTGAAGAGTCAGTAATGTTGATTGACGTACGGTTACCCAAGTCGCCAAATAGGAAGGTGTATTTACCCGCCTTCAAGTCAACAGGTTTAACGCCAATATCATTCCAGAACTCATCATCCGGTGATGCGTATCTCGCTTCTACTGTACCCTGGGATTGAGTACGATCTTCAACCGTGAAACCCATCTTAGGCAGAATCACAGGCAGACGCGGCCACAATACGTCATATTGAGCACGAGCGATGATGACTGGAAGTCCACTTCGGTCTGTACCCATCGTAACAGGAATCTGTTTTACCAGCTCCTGAGCTTTACGCTGAGCATCTTCACGGACTTGCTGATCGTAGCGAGCGGTTACCAGGTTAGTCATGAACACATTGTAACGCTCACGGTTTGTCGGAGTGACTTCTTTTACTTGGCCACCTTCACGCCAGTCAATAAGACCGACTTTAAATCCATAACGACCGCCTTGCTGTGTACGCAAGATCTCGTATCGGCTGCCAATCTCCATGTCTTCATCTGGAGAATCCCAAGTTACCCAACCCGTTTCAATACGTGAATCGGTCTGACTCTCAACCGGAATTTTTCTGGCCTCAACCATACCTTGTACAGTTTGCCAAACCTTGTCCAACTCGTCTTTACGGAGCAACCACAACGTCACTTCACCATTTTGACTGCGATCCAAGCGAGCGCCAGGAATAAGTTCTAACACTTGCTGTGGTGGACGAATATCAACGTCTTTACCCACGCCACCAGCATAAGCACCCTGAGGGATCTCGTAGTTTGGGTAGAGCTGAGGCTGAACGCCTTGTGGCGTATTCCACTCACCCAGCGTTGGGGTGTTTAAATACTCGAAATCGTCCTTTGCCTGACGACGTTGGTTGGCACCACCTGTACAGGCAGTCAATACGAATACAGCTAATGAACTTAACACTAACTGGCTTGAAAGCTTCATTTATACTCCTAAAACACTGAGGGCTCAGTGGCCCCCAGTATGAACGTCAATCCTAGTAGCTCAATCTTTATAAATACGGGCGTCGATTAACGCCTGTTCCACGATAGGCTGCAGATTTTCAGAAAGCGTGGTTAGAGGAAGACGTAAGCTACCATCCTCGATCAAACCCAGCTTTTCTGCTGCCCATTTGACTGGGATCGGGCTTGCTTCAACGAATAGATTCTTATGCAGAGTCATTAAACGCTCGTTAATCGCTTCTGCTTCTTCGTACTTACCTTCACTTGCCAAATGGAACATGTCTGCCATATCTTTTGCCGCGATGTTGTTGGTTACCGAGATAACCCCATTGCCACCAAGCTTAACAAAATCTAAGCCCGTCGCATCATCACCACTTAGTAAGATAAAATCTTCGCCACAAAGTTCACGGTGAATTGCAACTCTGTCCAAATCGCCTGTCGCATCTTTTAGAGCAACTATATTATCAAGCTTTGACAAACGTGCCACTGTCTCAGGCTTCATATCTACCGCCGTGCGACCTGGTACATTGTAAAGAATGAGCGGCACATCACTCGCTTCTGAAATAGCTTTATAGTGCAGGTACAAACCTTCTTGTGTCGGCTTATTGTAGTAAGGCGTTACACTTAGGAAACCAGCGATACCAGAATCCGCCAGTAGTTTACTGAACGTCACGGCTTCGTGGGTAGCATTTGCACCCGTACCAGCTATCACCGGGATACGACCATTGGCAAACTCTACCGTCTTATTAACAACCTTTACATGCTCTTCAATCGTCAGTGTCGCTGACTCTCCGGTTGTGCCTACTGCCACAATACCATCGGAACCAGATTCGATATGGTATTCCACTAGCTTTTGTAGACTATCAAAGTCTACTTCGCCATCCGCTTTGAATGGCGTAATCAGCGCTACGATACTTCCTGAAAACATGTTTATCTCCCTTATTTAGTTCTTTCTGCATGGTACTGTAATGCGATTGAAAAACACAAGAGCGTAAACTCGCTTACAAAGTACAAATGAGTGAATAATTATCAGATGTTAGAGATCTAGCAAATTAAATGCTCGCTTTGGCCGGACTCGCACAAAACTGGATAACAGCGTTAGTTAACTGATTCAATTTTGAAGAACAAGGCGCGAGCAAAAGAAAGACCTCATTTTTACTATGCTCAGAAATATACTCTTCGGCGCGCTGAATCAAGTCAGACTTGAGTGAATAAAAAAACCATGTTGTAAACAAAAGCGGACTGACTCGATCTTTCTCTGGAATATCTGTGCTAACATCTTTCTATTGAAGAAAGGACAAGAAGCTCATTTATGAAGCAACATCTGGTACTTACAGCAGTTGGAACGGATCGTCCAGGTATCTGTAACCAAGTCGTAAAGCTCGTTACGCAAGCTGGCTGTAATATTGTCGATAGCCGAATTGCTATTTTTGGCAATGAATTTACCCTAATCATGCTGCTGACAGGTAGCACCAGTAATATCACTCGCGTCGAAACACAGATGCCTTTACTGGGGCAAGAACACGACCTGATCACGATAATGAAGCGTACCGCTGCTCACGAGTTACTCGACAACAGCTACACCATGGAAGTGTTTATCGAGTCAGAAGACCGTCCTGGGCTCACTGAGAAATTCACTCAGTTTTTTGCAGACCAGCAGATTGGCCTGGACTCACTGAGCGCACAAACCATCAGCAAGTCAAAGATTCAGGCCGATGTTGATCAATTCCACATCGCCATTACTGCATCGGTGAGTGCCGATTGCAATCTGATGCAATTACAAGAAGATTTCGATGAACTTTGTAAGTCGCTCAACGTACAAGGTTCTCTGAATTTCATTAAAAACACACTATAAAGTAAAGGAAATCATAATGAATACGCTGACAGCAGGCTCGCCAGCGCCAGCCTTCTCTTTGCTCGACCAAGACGGCAACACAGTGACACTTGGTGATTTTAAAGGCAAGAAAGTACTTTTCTACTTTTACCCGAAAGCGATGACTCCGGGTTGTACAACGCAAGCAAAAGGCCTGCGTGACATTAAAGCAGAACTCGACGCGCACAATGTTGTTGTGCTTGGCGTCAGCATTGACCCGGTAAAACGTCTGGGCAAGTTTATCGAGCGCGATGAGCTTAACTTCACGCTACTGTCTGACGAAGACCACGCGGTCGCAGACCAGTTTGGTGTTTGGGGCGAAAAGAAATTCATGGGTAAGATCTACGATGGTCTGCATCGCATCAGCTTTCTTATCAACGAAGAAGGCGTGATTGAACACGTGTTCAATAAGTTTAAAACCAAAGATCACCATGAAGTGGTTTTAAATTACCTCAAAGAAAACGCGTAAACCGTCGGCTTGAACCGAACTCCTAAATACAAGAAAGCCCAGTACATGCTGGGCTTTCTTTTTTCTCAGACAGTGAGAATTGATTCTCTTAATGCAGACAAGCTTGGTATCGCTATTCCTGCTCCGCAGGTTCACTCTCTTCTGTACTCGGTAGCGCATTCCAAACGGCTTTTACTAGCGTCGCCAATGGGATAGCAAAGAAGACGCCCCAAAAACCCCACAGTCCGCCAAAGACCAGCACAGCAATAATGATAGCAACGGGATGAAGGTTTACTGCTTCAGAAAACAGCACCGGAACCAACACGTTCCCGTCCAATGCCTGGATTATCCCGTACGCGAGCAGTAGCCAATAGAATGGCGGTGTAAGCCCCCACTGGAACAGCCCGACGATAGCCACAGGGACAGTAACCGCTGCTGCGCCAATATATGGGATAAGAACGGACAAACCGACCGCGACGGCTAACAATGCAGAATAACGTAAATCCAGAATCGCGAAGGTGACATAACTTACTCCACCGACAATCAGGATTTCGAGCACTTTACCGCGGATATAGTTTGAGATTTGTTCATTCATCTCGTGCCAAACTTTGTTCGCTAGTCTGCGGTTTTTAGGCAGAATACCACTGGCCATACCAAGCATTTCCTCTTTGTCTTTGAGCAAAAAGAAAATCAGCAAAGGCACCAGAATTAAATACACCGCTAACGTCGCGAGGCTGACTAGAGAAGCCAAAGACCCTTTGACGACGCTCTCTCCAAGCCCTAAAGCCTGGTTTTTCGCATTGGCTACGATAGTTTCTACAATTTCTAGGTTCGCCAGTTCAGGATGACGCTCTGGAAGCGTAACAATGAACTTCTGTAATCCATTGTACATATTAGGGATATCGTTAATTAAGTTGCCAACCTGAGTCCAGATAGTCGGCACTAAACCAAACAAAGCAATCAACATCAAACTAATGAAGATAAGCAATACAATGATGACAGCGAGTGTGCGCGGCACCCCCATACGGCACATTTGCACTACCGGCCACTCCAGCAGGTAAGCGAGTACAATCGCCACCAATAGTGGAGCAATGAGATGACCGAAGAAGTAAATAGTGATAAAACCAAACAGCAAAATCGCTACCAGGCTCACTGCATGTGGATCAGAAAATCGACGTTGATACCAACGACTTACCATTTCGAACATCTAAGCGGATTCCTTATTGAAAACAGTCAATGTGTAGTGATCTGATGTTGGTTGGCAATCAACCACGTACCCTTGAGCATTTAGGTATTTCACAATATCTTGTTTAGAGCTGTTATCCGTAACTTGAATGACAAGCTTTTGATATTGCGGATTTTCTCCTTCAAATGCCTCAACAGTGTGACGCTTTGCAAGTAACAGCGCTAAGGGGCAGCGTTGCTTGCGCAAATCAAGTAGCATGGATTCCATTGTATTGCTCTGCACTTATGATAGGGTTGTATTGTAACGGCTTTTTAAGTTGGTGCTAGCACTTCTGACATGATTTAACCAGATCCTGAAATCACTCAGATATAAACAATTTACGAAACCAATTCGTTTATTCTCGGTCTTATTGCTAGCATATACCCAAATGATTTCAAGGTGCATGATACCGCGAGTTTCTCGAGGTTATTTGGGCATACTAATAACAGGATGACCGTACAGTATAGTGGTGACGTTGTGAGGTTCGCGACCTCCTACCACATGCTCAGGTATTTGGGAGAACCTTTAAAACGTATGTTAAAACGCACTCGATCGCTAGTTTGCTTATGTATTGCTGCAGCAATTAGTTCGCCAACAACCTACGCTAATAGTATCGACTTACCCGATATTGGGACAGCCGCAGGTAGCACTCTATCGATAGACCAAGAGTTGATTTATGGTGATGCCTACATGCGCATGCTCAGAGCGAGCAAGCCGCTTGTTAACGATCCTGTGATTAATGAGTATATTGATTCTCTTGGCCACCGTTTAGTGGCCAATGCAAATGACGTAAAGACACCGTTCCATTTTTTCATGATTCGTGACCGCAACATCAACGCTTTTGCGTTTTTTGGCGGTTATGTCGCTCTGCACTCCGGTTTATTTCTGCACGCTCGCAGTGAAAGTGAACTCGCCTCAGTGGTTGCCCACGAAATCGCGCACGTTACGCAGCGACACCTTGCTCGTAGTATGGAAGAGCAAGCAAGACGTTCACCAGCCTCATTGGCGGCGTTAGCGGGAGCTCTGCTACTTTCAATTGCGGCACCAGAAGCGGGGATTGCCGCTATTACCGCGGCAACGGCTGGTAACATGCAGAGCCAAATAAACTACACGCGCGCAAACGAGAAAGAAGCCGACCGTTTTGGCATATCTACACTGGCGAAAGCAGGATTTGACGTTCAGGCCATGCCTCGCTTCTTCGGACGCTTAGCCGACGAATATCGCTATGCGAGTAAGCCGCCTCCGATGTTGCTTACTCACCCGCTTCCAGAAGACCGAATCACAGACAGTCGACAACGCGCACAGGCTTATCCTCCGCTGCGTATACTTCCGTCGATTGACTATCACCTCGCCCGTGCGCGTATCGTAGCCCGTTATGCAAGCATTGATTCGCAAGCCGCTTTAGGCTGGTTTGAGCGTACGCAGAAGAAAGCCACAGCCGATATCATGCCAGCATTTGATTATGGGCGTGCGCTGGTTCATTTGGACAGCAAACAGTTATCGAAAGCCGAACCAATATTGAAGAAACTGTTGGCGCAAGATCCGGGAAATCCCTTTTATCTTGATGCGATGAGTGATCTGTATATCGAGAAAAAACAACCCGAAAAAGCGGCCGATATGTTGAGTAAAGCGCTCGCACGCAATCCGCAAAATAAAGTTTTGACGATTAACTACGCGAATGCGCTGCTCGAAGACAATAAAGATGAGCAAGCGGTGCGTATTCTTCAACGATACACCCATGACAACCCTGAAGATACCAATGGTTGGCAACTGTTGTCGAAGACCTACAACGAGTTAGGGCGCAACGATGAAGAGTTGGCTGCACGCGCCGAGATTTTGGCTTTGCGAGCGAATTGGAATAAAGCGATTCAATATTACAGTGAAGCAAGTAAAATGGCCAAGTTGGGCAGTTTAGAGCAAGCACGATACGATGCTCGAATTGACCAGCTCATGATCCAAAGAGATCGATTCATGGCATTACAATAACGAAATGGAGAAAACCATGTCAGTCGTGATTTATCACAACCCTCGTTGCTCAAAGAGCCGTCAAACTCTTGAGCTGCTGGAACAAAATGGTGTTACACCTGAAGTCGTAAAATATTTGGATAACCCACTTACCGTGGAAGAACTAAAAGCACTCTACGCTCAGCTAGAGTTCTCAGCTGTTCGTGACATGATGCGTACAAAAGAAGCCGAGTACAAGGAATTAGGCTTGGGTGAAGCGTCTGTCAGTGATGAACAACTGTTCGAAGCAATGGCACAAAATCCAAAACTATTCGAGCGCCCTGTTGTTGTCGCAAACGGCAAAGCGAAAATCGGTCGTCCACCAGAGCAAGTGTTGGATATTCTATAAATGGATTGCCAGATCCTTATTTTGTACTTCAGCCGTCACGGCGCAACAAAACAACTGGCAAGACAGATAGCAAGAGGGGTCGAATCGACTCCTCACTGCGAAGCAATTTTGCGTACAGTTGAAGAATTGTCACCTCACTCACATACCCCTTCCGATCCAATTGTTACTCTAGAAGAACTGAAAAAATGCGATGGTCTTGCGTTTGGTAGTCCCGTCTGGTTTGGCAACATGGCAGCGCCGTTAAAGCACTTCTGGGATCAAACCACACCTTTGTGGGTAAGCGGAGACTTAATCGATAAGCCAGCGTGTGTATTTACCTCATCCTCTTCGATGCATGGTGGTCAGGAAACCACACTACAAAGCATGATGACTCCATTGTTGCATCACGGGATGATGGTATTGGGAATTCCTTATGCAGAACCAGAGCTGCACTTAACTCAGTCAGGTGGTACACCGTATGGCGCGAGCAGTGTCGGCAAAGAGCCAACACTCACCAATGATGAGGCTCGTCTGGCACAGAAGTTGGGTAAACGACTAGCAACAGCAGCACTAAAGCTGAAGAGCAGCTAGTAAATTCAAGGATAGTAAATCGATGTCTGAATCTTTTGACCAACCTGCACTTAGTGCACAAACCAAAAGCTATCGTTACTTGGCTTTGTTTGGCAACTTGGCTTTACTGGCTTGGGTAGCGATATGGCAACTCGCGCTGTCTCCTCACCCTCACTTGAGCAGTACAACGCTAGCGATTGCATGGTGTATTCCATTATTGCTTCCGTTGCCGGGCATATTGGCAGGCAAACCCTATACTCACGCTTGGGCAAACTTTGTGTTAATGCTGTATTTCCTTCATGCATTAACCATCTTATATGTTGATGGCGGAGAACGTTGGCTTGCCGCAGTCGAGCTTCTGCTAACGACGCTAGGCTTTTTTGGCAACATTCTCTTTGCGAGAGCAAGAGGCAAAGAGTTGGGCCTCAAACTCAAACGCTTATCCCAAGTAGAGAAAGAAGAAAAAGCGAAGTTCAACAAATAAGGCCAACGATGAAACAAAAAAGAGTCGCGATTTGCGACTCTTTTTTTATTTTCAAAACGTTAGCATTCTATGAACGTTGACTAGAAGTCCATTCATAAATAACGTCATACTGCTCTTGCGCTGGCTGGACTACAACAGGCTCAGATTCTTTCACTTCTTCAACTGCGACGTCAGCGGTCACAACATCTGAAGCCAATGACTCTTCTTGCGTTGCAAGTTCTGGTTGAATTGGCTCTTGAACAGGTTGTAAAGGCGCGGCGGCTTCCACTGGCGTTACTGGCTCTTGGTAGTCACCCAGTTGCGAAATCGATGACGCTTCCTTTTCAAACGCCTCTTTAGAAGCCAATAGATGAAGTTTAAGTGTCAGTTCATTCCCCTGAACTCGCTTAACCTCAGTGCCAGCAACAGAGTTAAGTTTCTTTAAGGCGCTTTCTAAGTGGAAAAAATCTTTCGCTGAATGGATGTTAACCACTTTCATCGTGATCCCATCAGAAGACTCGCCCGACACAACCACGGCACTCTTGCCTGCGTAATAGTCGGAAATAGCATCGACCACTTCTGCCATCGCATTCACCCCAGTTGCCGAACCACTACGAGGAGAACGCTGCGATACAAGAATCGCCGATGGTGATTGGTCGTATAACGTCCAGCGAATTTGATCGCCCTGAGCTTTAAGTACCATCACCGCATCAACGGGGTAACGTTGACTCGCCTTCGCGATGGGTTCAACAAATCCGCCCCATAGATCAGAGACATCAACGCCAGTCACATCATCAAAGTCACCCACTGGGACAGTAATCGGCAGGCCTCGTGTTTCCGCTGCAACGCGCAATGCAGAAACCTGCGCTGAGTCGGAATTCTCCCAAGCAATGGTGCGTTCATAAGCTTGCTCTTCAATCGCCCAGACAAGAATATTGGCGCGATGAGGCGACCACGATGGCAACTGTGCTTGAGTCAAAAGAGAATGAATCTGACCACTGTTAAAGCGCATATCCAGACTTGGTTTGCCGTCAACTTGACCGTAACCAAGTTGAGAAATGTAACGTGAGCTTGAGCTCAGCGCTTTTTGAATAACAGTATTACTTAAAGAGGATTGAGAACCAGTTGCTCGAACAATCACCTCTTTCATACCTTGTTCACGAGCCAAAGACTCACCGTTATCTTGCTCACTGTCGATAATCACTTCAGCACGATAGATATCTACCTGCGTTAAGGCGTAAACGGGCAGAGACAACCAACCTATCAGTAAAAGAGCTAAATAGCGCATAGTTTTCATTTTCCTCTAAATAAGAGAAAGCATAATAAGCAACTATCAAACCTTGAGCAAGGCGAGCCACAAGAAAATAGCCTAAAATTTGAGCAACTTACGTCAATTGCGGCGCAGTATTCAGTGTCAATTAATGAGTCACCCTTATTCTTATCAATCTATATGCGTATACAAAAACTGAGTTCCCCGGGCTAACTAGATAGCAGAAAATCCCATCTCCAACATTAAGCCTGACCTTGTGAGTAGCAGGCGATTACATCTTTTTCTTTGCAATTCATCTAACAAAATATGAACTTTAGCTCGTAAAACAGGCACTTTTGTAAGAAAACCGCTCTAAAAGCATATTTTAACCACTTAAAATCATCGAAAAGTTTGATCTGATCATTGTCGCAAACGTTTGCCGAATGGTACTATTCGCCGGATTTGTCTGCGTATCTTTAAATAGGAAATGATTATGAAAAATGCGTTACAAGGCGCTCAGATGCTCTTTGTCGCTTTTGGTGCTTTGGTACTCGTGCCACTTCTAACTGGCCTCGATCCAAACGTAGCACTCTTCGGCGCTGGTGTTGGTACCCTCCTCTTCCAATTAATCACTAAACGTTCTGTCCCAATTTTCCTTGCTTCTTCTTTTGCGTTTATTGCTCCTATTATGTTCGGTATCCAAACATGGGGTATCGGTGCAACTATGGGCGGCTTAATGGCAGCAGGTATGGTTTATATTGCCCTGGGCGCAGCGATTAAAGTTCGTGGCGTAGGCTTTATTCATAAGATTCTGCCACCTGTGGTTGTTGGCCCAGTGATTATGGTAATCGGCCTGGGCTTGGCTCCAACAGCCGTTAACATGGCGATTGGTAAAACTGGTGACGGCGCAGCTCAACTAGTCAATGGTGATGCAGCGATCATGATCTCTGCCGTTTCACTATTAACAACTATTGCACTGAGCGTGTTTGCGAAAGGCTTCTTAAAGCTAGTACCAATTGTTGGTGGTATCTTGGCAGGCTACTCCGTGTCTCTTGCCTATGGCGTTGTTGATTTTACCCCTGTCGCTCAAGCAGCTTGGCTTTCATTGCCAAACTTCACCACGCCAGAATTCAATATCAACGCGATTCTGTTCATGATTCCGGTTGCGATTGCTCCTGCTGTAGAACACGTAGGTGACATGCTGGCTATTTCTAACGTGACAGGCAAAGATTACCTTAAAAAGCCAGGTCTACACCGTACTATCGCGGGTGACGGGGTAGCGACGATGGCAGCGGCAATGGTTGGCGCGCCACCAAATACGACTTACAGCGAAGTAACTGGCGCGGTAATGCTGACGAAAGCATTCAATCCGAAGATCATGACATGGGCAGCAGTGACCGCTATTGTTCTGGCTTTGGTTGGCAAGCTAGGCGCTATCCTTCAGACCATCCCTGTTCCTGTAATGGGTGGCATCATGATCCTACTGTTTGGTTCTATCGCTACTGTAGGCCTGAACACGCTGATCAAAAACCACGTTGATCTACACAAGTCTCGCAACCTGGTTATCGTTGCTGTTACGCTAGTATTTGGTATTGGTGGCATGGCTTTCGGTATTGGTGAATTCAGCCTACAAGGCGTTAGCTTGTGCGGTATCGTGGCAATCATTCTGAACCTGGTTCTTCCACACGACCTAGGCGAAAACCACGTTGTAGATAACGCTCAGATCGAAGAAGACAAAGCGAACTAATTCGTAGGTTCAATTCGACACATACAAAAAAGGCTTGGTAATAACCAAGCCTTTGTTTTTGTTCAGAACTGAATCTGCGTTATGTTAGACGCTTATTTAGTACCGAAAATCTTATCACCCGCATCACCTAGACCAGGAACGATGTAACCTTTGTCGTTTAGTTTCTCGTCGATTGCCGCTGTGTATAGCTCAACATCTGGGTGTGCTTTTTCTAGCGCTTCGATACCTTCCGGTGCCGCTACCAAAACAAGAACTTTAATTTGGTTACAACCTTTCTCTTTCAGAAGGTCGATCGTCGCGATCATAGAGCCGCCAGTTGCCAACATTGGGTCAACAACCAGTGCGATACGCTCATCAATGTTAGAAGCAAGCTTGTTAAAGTATGGAACTGGCTCAAGCGTTTCTTCATCACGGTAGATACCTACCACACTGATACGTGCACTTGGCATATGCTCAAGAACACCATCCATCATACCTAGACCAGCACGTAGGATTGGCACAACCGTTACTTTCTTACCTTTAATCTGGTCAACTTCTACCGGACCGTTCCAACCTTCGATAGTAACTTTCTCTGTCTCAAAGTCTGCTGTCGCTTCGTAAGTAAGTAGGCTACCGACTTCGGTCGCTAACTCACGAAAACGTTTTGTGCTGATGTCACCTTCTCTCATTAGACCAATTTTATGTTTTACTAGAGGGTGTTTTACTTCAACAACTTTCATGTCCATCTCCGGCTATAATAGGCAATATTTAAACAAACCTTCAGATTATACACGATTTCTGCTAGGAAATCAGGATATATCGCTGAAGAAAAAAACCTGCGCAAACGTTTGCTATCTGTATTTAAGCACTGGTAGAATAGCGCCGTTTTCATATCCAACTTAAATACCGAGGACTTCCCTGTGAGTGGTAATAACTCTTCTCTTAGCTATAAAGACGCTGGTGTTGATATTGATGCAGGCAACGCGCTTGTAGATCGTATTAAAGGTGCGGTAAAACGTACTCGTCGCCCTGAAGTGATGGGTGGTATCGGTGGTTTTGGCGCTTTATGCGAATTGCCGACGAAATACAAACAACCTGTATTGGTTTCTGGTACTGACGGTGTAGGTACAAAACTTCGCCTCGCACTGGATATGAACAAGCACGACACTATCGGTATCGACTTAGTTGCGATGTGTGTAAACGATCTTATCGTGCAAGGCGCAGAGCCATTGTTCTTCCTAGATTACTACGCGACAGGCAAGCTGGATGTCGATACAGCGGCTGACGTTGTATCTGGTATCGCAGACGGCTGTGTGCAAGCAGGTTGTGCCCTAATCGGTGGCGAAACTGCTGAAATGCCAGGCATGTACGAAGGTGAAGACTACGACGTTGCTGGTTTCTGTGTAGGTGTGGTAGAAAAAGAAGAAGTCATCGACGGTACGAAAGTAGCGGCAGGTGATGCTCTTATCGCAGTAGGTTCAAGCGGCCCTCACTCAAACGGTTACTCTCTGGTTCGCAAGATCCTTGAAGTATCTGGCGCAGACAAAAACGAAATGCTAGAAGGTCGCACTATCGGTGAGCATCTTCTAGAACCAACTAAGATTTACATCAAATCAGCACTTAAAATGATTGAGAAGCACGACATTCATGCAATTTCTCACATCACAGGTGGTGGTTTCTGGGAAAATATCCCACGCGTTCTACCAGAAGGCACTAAAGCAGTGATCGACGGTAACAGCTGGGAATGGCCAGTGATTTTCCAATGGCTACAAGAGAAAGGTAACGTTGAAACACACGAAATGTACCGCACATTTAACTGTGGTGTTGGTCTAATCGTTGCTCTTCCTAAAGATCAAGCAGAAGCAGCGGTTGCACTTCTGCAAGAAGAAGGCGAAAACGCATGGGTGATTGGTGAAATCGCTCAAGCGGAAGCAAATGAAGAACAAGTTGAAATCAAATAACTTGCGATTCTTGCTCAAAAAGTAAAAAGAATGAGGACGCTATGTCCTCATTTTGCTATCTGGAACTCGAAAACCATTTCAATAGTAGGTGATATCAATTCCGTAATGAGATAATCATTCTTGCTAACATTGATATAATTTAAAAAACCTACAGTAGTAAGGCAGTCTCAACATCATGAAAAATATAGTGGTCCTAATTTCTGGTAGTGGCAGTAATCTACAAGCGATATTGGAAGCGTGCGAAGCAAATATGCCTAACGCGCAAGTCGCTGCCGTTTTCTCAAATAAAGCGGACGCTTACGGATTGGAGCGCGCGAAACAATTTAATGTTGAAGGCCATTTTGTCGACCCAAAAGCATTTGAGTCTCGTGAAGCATTTGATGCAGAATTGATGAAGCAAATCGACCAGTATCAACCAGATGTCATCGTATTGGCTGGTTACATGCGCATTCTTAGCAGCGAATTTGTGCAACACTACATGGGTAAGATGATCAATATTCACCCTTCACTGTTGCCAAAATACCCTGGGCTGCACACTCACCAACGTGCGATTGACGCGAAAGATAAAGAGCACGGCACCAGTGTTCACTTCGTAACGGAAGAGCTTGACGGTGGTCCGGTTGTTCTGCAGGCAAAAGTACCTGTATTTGAAGATGATGATGCAGCTACCCTTGCGGCTCGAGTTCAAACTCAAGAGCACACTATCTATCCAATCGTCACTAAATGGCTGGTTGAAGACAGATTAAAGATGCAAGACGGCAAAGCGTGGTTAGATGGCCAAGAGCTTGGTGCTCACGGCTATGCAGCCGCTGAAGAAGAGTAACGCTCTTCGGCAAACTCAAAACCAAATCAAAAAAAGGCAGTCGTAATGACTGCCTTTTTATTCATAGCTGGAAAGCATTGATTATTCTAACGGTTCCGTCGGAGCCTGGCTGGCTACTTTCTTTGGCGCGAATGCGACGTCTTTCAGCGCTACTGCATTACCATCAACCAACTCACCTAAATGAAACAGACCATATTCGCCTGGCTTCATTCGCTGCCATGCTTCATTACCGGTCAGTGGCTGAGTTGCGATCACAGACACAACGTCATTTGGTGTTGTTTCTTCCTGGAAGTTGATTTCAACATCTTCATCCAGTAATGCCGCTTTACCAAAAGGAGCTCGTCGCGTAATCCAATACAGGTGATTGGTGCAATACGTCATGACAAACTCACCGTCACTCAGCAGCATGTTAAATACGCCCTTCTCTTTCAGTTGATCACAGCACTTCGCAACATAGACAAAAACCGACGCCATATCCTCTGGAGGCTCTGGGTATCGATCTTCCATCTGCTTCAACAACCAACAAAACGCCAGTTCACTGTCAGTTTGACCTACAGGACGGTGCCGACCTGTATGTAAATCCTGATAATCTGACAACTGACCATTGTGAGCAAATGTCCAATACTTACCCCACAACTCACGTGTAAATGGATGCGTATTTTCCAGGTTGACTCCGCCACGATTAGCCTGTCGAATATGGCTGACTACAGCGCGGCTTTTGATTGGGTAGTTCTGAACCAGTTCCGCAATTTTTGAATCGCAGCTTGGCTTCGGATCTTTAAACGTCCGAAATCCTTTACCTTCATAGAAAGTGATTCCCCACCCATCACGGTGCGGGCCAGTTCGGCCTCCACGCTGCATCAGCCCAGTAAAACTGAAACAAATATCCGTTGGAACGTTGGCGCTCATGCCGAGCAATTCACACATGGTTTAAAGAACTCCTTACCTAAAATACCAACCTTAAACAGGAACTGCCGTCCTAATTATTCCATCTCTTTTTCAATCAACTGAATGACGATGTGAATAATTTTAATATGTACTTCCTGAATACGATCAGCGTAGCCAAAATGAGGCACACGAATTTCAACGTCTGCCAGACCTGCCATTTTACCACCGTCTTTACCTGTCAGTGCAATGGTCTTCATGCCTTTTGCTTTCGCGGCTTCAATGGCTTTAAGAATATTGCCTGAGTTACCAGATGTCGATAAACCAAACAGTACATCGCCTTTACGACCTACTGCTTCAACATAGCGAGAAAAGACAAAGTCGTAACCAAAATCGTTACTCACACAAGAAAGGTGGCTTGGGTCAGAAATCGCAATACCAGCATAACCCGGACGGTTATCACGGTAACGACCTGTCAACTCTTCAGCGAAATGCATTGCATCACAGTGTGAACCACCATTACCACATGACAGCACCTTGCCTTCTTGTTTAAAAGAATCAGCAATCAATTTCGCAGCGGCTTCAATTTGAGCAATGTTATGGTCATCGCTTAAAAATTTGTTGAGCACTTCAGCAGCTTCGTTTAACTCACTTTTAATCAGATCTTGGTACATAAGACGTTCTCTTTATTATTTCGGCCCTTGGTATGCAATCACATTACCTTGGCAAATGGTTCTGTTGCCAATCTGACACCAGACATTTCGTTACAGAGAGTTTACCCACAAACGAGAATTAGTGTCGATAGCGAACCAACAGATTTGGATTGGTAGAAGTAATAAACTTAGTAACTTGCTCAAGAAAACAGCACCAAAATCGCACTTTTAGAATTTTTACTCTACTTAGATCACTTTTTATCCAAAACCAAGTTTTACATTTTGTTAATATTCTGATTACAATTACAAGAACTGGTTAGACCTCTTATCAGAATACAGACGCACAACACTTATAACGTCTGAAAAGGAAAACATATATGGACATCTTGCTTTCAATCGTTGCGATGACAATCGTCTTAGGCATTACGCTCTATCACCGAATGTCACTCGTAAAATCCGTCAGCCTTCTAACTGCTGCCATGTTAGTGCTGACCATCGCTGGTTCTGCAGGCTTTATTGGCTGGGCTATTTACATCCTTGCCATCGCCGTATTTGCTGTATCAGGTATTCGTCAATCTCTTATCAGTCGTAAGGCTTTAGCTGTTTTCAAAAAAGTCCTTCCGGCGATGTCTCAAACCGAGAAAGAAGCCTTAGATGCAGGTACGGTCTGGTGGGAAGCAGAATTATTTAAGGGTAAACCTGAATGGAAAAAGCTGCACGCGATTCAGACTCCCAAGCTGAGTGCGGAAGAGCAAGCTTTCCTTGATGGCCCTGTTAATGAAGTCTGTGCCATGGTCAACGACTTTCAGGTAACGCATGAGCTTGCGGATTTGCCACCAGAAGTCTGGCAATACCTAAAAGACCACAAATTCTTCGCCATGATCATCAAGAAAAAATACGGCGGTCTGGAGTTTTCTGCTTACGCGCAATCACTGGTATTGCAAAAGCTGACCGGTGTTTCTGGCGTGCTTTCTTCTACCGTTGGCGTACCTAACTCTCTGGGTCCGGGCGAGCTACTGCAACATTACGGTACAGAAGAGCAAAAAGATTACTATTTACCTCGACTGGCAGAAGGTAAAGAGATCCCATGTTTTGCTTTAACCAGCCCAGAAGCGGGTTCCGATGCGGGCTCTATCCCAGACTATGGTGTGGTGTGTAAAGGTCAATGGGAAGGCAAAGAAGTACTCGGCATGCGCCTGACCTGGAATAAGCGTTACATCACGCTTGCTCCTGTAGCAACTGTTCTGGGTCTTGCATTTAAACTGCGCGATCCACAAGGACTGCTAGGTGATAAAGAAGACTTGGGTATCACATGTGCACTGATCCCAACCAATGTTAAAGGCGTTGAAATCGGAAATCGTCACTTCCCTCTTAACGTCCCTTTCCAGAATGGCCCAACACGCGGTAAAGATATCTTCGTTCCTATCGATTTCATTATCGGTGGTGAGAAGATGGCAGGCCAAGGATGGCGAATGCTAGTTGAGTGTCTATCGGTTGGTCGTGGTATCACACTTCCTTCAAACTCAACGGGTGGCATTAAAACAGCTGCACTGGCAACCGGCGCATACTCGCGTATTCGTCATCAGTTCAAACAGCCTATCGGCCACATGGAAGGCATCGAAGAGCCTTTGGCACGTATTGGTGGTAACGCCTACGTAATGGATGCTGCGAGCAACTTAACAGTTGCTGGTATCGACCTTGGCGAGAAACCGTCTGTTATTTCTGCCATCGTGAAGTACCACTGTACCCACCGTGGTCAACAGAGCATCATTGATGCCATGGATATTGTCGGTGGTAAAGGCATCTGTATTGGCCCGTCAAACTTCCTCGCTCGTGGCTACCAAGGCTCACCAATTGCGGTGACCGTAGAAGGTGCAAATATTCTGACTCGCTCAATGATCATCTTTGGTCAGGGTGCCATCCGTTGTCACCCATACGTTCTCGAAGAGATGAACGCAGCCTACTCTGATGCAAGTGATGCCGTCGAAAAGTTTGATAAGGCACTGGCAGGTCACGTCAGCTTCACCATGAGTAACCTTGTACGCAGTATTTGGTTTGGCTTGAGTGATGGTTTGGGTTCATCCGCGCCAACCAAAGACGCGACCAAACGTTACTACCAACAACTTAACCGTTACAGCGCTAACTTAGCACTTCTGTCTGATATTTCGATGGCAGTGCTTGGCGGCTCATTGAAACGTAAAGAGCGTCTATCTGCTCGTCTTGGTGACATCCTTAGCCAACTTTACTTAAGTTCAGCAGCGCTAAAACGCTTTGAACAAGATGGCCGTCCGGTTGAAGATTTGCCTTTGGTTCACTGGGCTCTGCAAGACAGCTTGAAGCAAGCAGAAACCGCCGTTGATGAGTTTTTGGCTAACTTTCCGAACAAAGTCATTGCTCGCACGCTGCGCGTATTAATAATGCCGTTTGGTCGTGTACGCAAAGCGCCAAGCGACAAGCTCGACAGCAAAGTCGCACGTATTTTGCAAACACCTAGCGCAACGCGTTCGCGCATTGGTCGTGGTCAGTATCTGGCACCAACAGAACATAACCCGGCAGGTAAGATTGAATTAGCATTGTCTGTGATTCTTCAAGCCGAGCCAGTATTCGACAAAGTGTGTAAAGCACAAGGCAAACGTCGCCCGTTCTTACGTCTGGATATGATTGCGGAAGAAGGGCTAGAGCAAGGCATTATTAGTCAGGAAGAAGCGGAACTTCTCAGAGAAGCAGAGCAGCACCGTTTAGATACCATCAATGTCGACGACTTTGAGCCAGAGCAATTGGCGGCAAAGCCGAATTATCCTCACATGGACAGCGTCGCCTAAGACAATAACGCCAAAGTAATAAGCAAACCGAGAGCCAAACGGCTCTCGGTTTTTTGTTTTTTCTGGCCCTAGATTGATAGCGATATGCGACTTGTGCGCTGATGAGTGATAAACAGCTCACGGACGCAATAACAGAACGATGTATACTTTACTGTAAATAAACCATTTTTTAGGGGGTGCATCTGTGGCCAAAAAATTATTCTCGCAGTGGTTCCCTGGCCTCGTTCAGCTTAAGCATTATCAGCGTGAATGGTTCACTAATGACTTTCGAGCCGCTTTTTCTGTCGTTGCCGTCGCCTTACCTGTCGCCATCGCTTATGCACAACTAACGGGTGTTTCTGCTGTTGTCGGCCTCTATTCATGTGTGTTGCCGATGTTGGTTTATGCCTTGATGGGGACTTCTCGACAACTCATTGTTGGCCCTGATGCCGCTACCTGTGCGGTGATTGCTGCTGTTGTCACTCCGCTTGCAGCTGGCGACCCAACCAAACACTGGCAGTTAGTGATGACCATGACAGCCATGACGGGCATTTGGTGTGTCGTGGCGAGCCGATTTAAATTAGGGATTTTTGCGGATTTTCTCTCCCGCCCTATTCTGCTTGGATTACTTAACGGTGTTGCACTGACCATCATTGTCAGCCAATTCGCTAAAGTTGTCGGCTGGAGATACGAACAGCGTTACCTATTGGAACGTTTATGGGAAGCGCCTCAACGCTTAACCGAAGTTCACTGGCCTACCGTCTCGTTAAGTATTGCCACTGTCGTCGTTTATCTGGTCACCAAACGTTTTCGCCCCGCTTGGCCAGCAGCGATGCTCGCGATACTGGTTACAACAGGCTCGGTTTGGCTACTCCATTTACAAGACATGGGTGTGTCGGTGGTGGGCATTACTCAGGGTGGGTTCCCTCAATTTCAAGCACCAAAGTTTGAACTCGGTGAAGTGCGTGAACTGGTGGTCCCTGCATTGAACCTTGCTATTGTCAGCTTTGTAAGCATGATGCTCACTGCACGTAGCTTCGCAGCGAAAAATGGCTATGACATTGATGCAAACAAAGAATTCAGAGCATTAGGATTTGCCAATATCGCGTCGGCATTTTCGCAAGGTTTTGCTATCAGTGGTGCAGACTCTCGGACGGCAGTCAACGATGCCAATGGCGGCAAATCGCAGTTGGTATCCATTATTGCCGCACTGACTATCGCGGTCATCGCGATCTTTATTTATGAGCCTTTACAGTTTATCCCTATCGCTTCACTTGGCGTAGTATTGGTCATCGCTTCATTATCGTTACTCGACCTCAAAGCGATATGGACATTACGCCAGCGCGACAAAGATGCCTTCAACCTAGCAGGCATCACCTTCATCTCCGTATTGGTTATTGGGGTGATTCCGGGGATTACACTAGCGGTGCTTTTGGGGCTATTCCAATTTTTGCGGATTGTCATGCGCCCGAGCGATCAAATCCTGGGTTTGGATGAGAGAGGCACAATACGAACTGTCGATGGAACAGGTAAAGCTACTCCGATACCAGGGATGGTGATTTACCGGTTTAACTCGCCACTGACGTATTTTAACGCCCCTTATTTTAAACGCCGGGTATTGGAACAAGCAGAACATACAAAAGACGTCAGTTGCGTGGTGGTAGACGCCGTATCCAGCTTTACTCACCTTGATTTAAGCGTGATGGCAACCCTGTCAGATCTTCATGAAATGCTGAAAAAACGCGGCATACGATTGATTCTTGCTGGTCGAAAACGCCGCTTACGCCAATGGTGTGATCTAACGGGCATCAGCACCAGCGATGGCGGGATCTTACTGCGTGCCGATATGTATCTCGCCATCAAACTCAGCGGATGCTACATCAGTGCTGTTGGTGAAGGGCAAGTTCCAGCCGTGCAAAAAGAGCCCGATTTGGAACAAACTCCGAAGCCGATTCCCGAAGTGGCTTAGTACTGGCGAGATTAATTCAGTCCAATGGCTTGAGACCTTGAATGCTGACCATGACCAAACCAAAAGCGGAACCAATCGGTTCCGCTTATTCTAATTCTTTGGCATTTGCAGCTGCATTTCAGGAATGGCTTCTCTTTTAGCTTTTAGCTTGCGCCATATCAGCCAAACTAAGATACCGATAATTAACATCACCACGTTACCTACCGCGATCATTAGTAGACTGCGCTTACGTTCTGCTTCTCGTTCAGCAAGGATGCGCTTTTCTGTCTCGATTCGGTGCTGCTCGGCAAGTTCGGCTTCTTTGGCTTTACGCGCGGCCTCCAAATCAACGTCATCAACGACACTGAATGTCTGCTCCTGAATTGGGAAAATCAGAGGACGTTGAGTGGCAAAATCCGTCGCAAAGATAACGCCTTGCCAAGAGTATTTACCTAGCTCAGGGTCATTATCCAAATTCAATGTCGCTTTCAGACCGTCTTGAGAAACTTGACCTTGGCCATAACTCTTAAAACCATCGGGAGCACTTTTTTCCACACTTACCAAGAGTGAACCAGGCGCAATCATGCCTTGCTCGCCACTGACCACCAGCTGATGAGGTTGGTTTTGTTCACGAGATTGAATAAAGGTACGCGAAATAGGGTTCGGATATACAAGTACTACCTGCTCTTCAGCACGCAAGAAGACGCCATTCCCAGAGACAATACGTGCACGATATTTTCCCGGTTGAACTTCAATTGGCAGCTGAACAGTGAATACGCCGTCACCAGCTTGCTCATCCAAATCTCGGCCGTCATCCTGGAAATCACCAATCACTAATGGAACTGGTCGCTCCTCGTTAATCAGCTCATCTTCGTTTTCAACAAACTTGGTAAAGGTGACCTGGAGGTTAACTCGGTCGAGAAAGTCTCTTAACACCAGAGGCTTGTCGTCTGAAGTCAGTCGTGAGGTAAATTTGAGTGCTTCACCGTGATAGAGATGATTCGGAAAAGCGTCAGTGCTTAACTTCAAATGAGAAATTAAGCGAATGTTGTTCTTAGGCGTGACTTTACCCACCGCTTGCCATGGACCCGGCATCGGCTGATCGATCGAGACAATATCCAGTGCAGGCTCCTGATACCAGCGAATATTATCGTAGGAGCCCCAAGCATAGTATTTTTTACCGTCAGGACGAACTAAGACAACGGGTTGAGAACTTTGCTCGCGATGGACCAGAAATGTGATTTGCTCGATACTAGGATCGACACGAAAGCGATTATCTAACAGAGACATCGTAGATTCACTCGCGGCACTCGCAAGACAACTCCAGATTGCCAGGATAGCAACCGACAAAGCCCTGAGCATAGTTTCTCCTATTGAAGCCAAATACTGTCGTTCACCAGCTCTAACCTTTTCTGGTGCGCATCTATTTCATCGGCACTTGCTCGCAAAACCTTTAGCGCTTTTCTTCCCTCAACTCGGCGAACGCTTTCTACGCCTCCTTCTTGCTTGTTGGCGTTAAACTCAAGGCTTGTTTGTCCACCAGTCATCAATAGGTAAACGTCAGCCAGAATCTCCGCATCGAGCAAAGCCCCGTGGAGTGTACGGTGCGAGTTATCAATGCCGTAACGTTCACATAAGATATCGAGGTTATTTCGCTTGCCCGGGAAGATCTTCTTCGCCATGGCAAGGGTATCGGTTACCTTACAGAAATCATCTGTTTTACCGATATTCGGATCGAGCATTTCAAACTCGTAGTCCATAAAGCCGGTATCGAAGGGCGCATTATGGGCAACCAGCTCGGCACCTTTGATGAAGTCGATAAACTCTTGGTGCACACTAGCGTACTCAGGCTTATCAACTAAGAATTCATCGGTAATACCGTGAACCCCAACCGCTTCTGCCTGAATTTCACGATCAGGCTTTAGATAAACGTGAAAGTGACGCCCGGTCAACTTGCGGTTAATGATCTCCACGGCTCCGATCTCAATAATACGGTGCCCCATGTAGTGAGGACCGCCTTCTTGGTTCATACCCGTGGTTTCGGTATCGAGAACCACAATGCGATTATATTCAGAATTGCTGCTGGTATTCATAAGCTTATATGTGTCAGACTATGCTTTAATAAATGTTTCGGCTAATAGTACCAAAAAATATGACCAAACACGTTGAGATTTTCACTGACGGATCTTGTTTAGGTAACCCTGGACCGGGTGGTTACGGCGTCGTTCTGCGCTACAAAGACGTGGAAAAAACACTATCTAAAGGCTACACCCTAACGACCAACAACCGTATGGAAATGCTCGCTGCAGTTGTTGCGCTGCAAACGCTAAAAGAGCCTTGCAAAGTCTCATTAACAACCGACAGCCAATATGTCCGCCAAGGCATTACTCAGTGGATTCACAACTGGAAAAAACGTGGTTGGAAAACAGCGGATAAAAAGCCAGTGAAGAACGCAGATTTATGGCAGGCGCTCGATAAAGAAACCGCCCGCCATGAAGTTGAATGGCATTGGGTAAAAGGTCATGCGGGCCACAGAGAAAACGAAATCTGTGATGAATTAGCCCGAACAGCAGCGGAAAACCCGACTGAAGAAGACACTGGCTATCAAGCTTCCTAGCGCTTATCGCTCGACATCTTTTTCACTCCAGCACCCTCTCGATTCATAACCCCTAGTGGTGTGAGCTTTTTCTTTAAACGCCAGTGCGGCTTGATTGGCTTGAGAGGGTATGTTCGTTTACGGGCAACGATATAATACAGACTGCCCGCTGGCGATGCCCATTCCCCTAAACTATTTTCAAACCAAGTCCACATTGTGCGGTAGCGTGTCATAGGGAAAAGTGCATAGCGATCACGATGAATCACCTGATAGTTAAGCAGCCCCAGCCAGTCCTGAACACGGTTCGATGAGAACATTCGGCCACTCCAAGGCAAATTGTTTTTACGCCACGGGAACAGACTCGCCAAGCCAGTAAAGCTAAATGGATTAAAACCAGTAATGATCAGGTAGCCATCATCCATCATCACTCTGTCCACTTCTCTTAATAGACGGTGAGGATCACGTGCGTAGTCTAGCTGATGAGCCAGAATTGCCACATCAAAGCTTTTTTCCAAAAAGGGTAATTCGTAACCATCCGCAACGACATTATGCAACGGGTTCTGGATATCTACGTTGACTTGGTGTTGAATGTTACAATTACTGCTGGTTAGCTCACAGCTCAACCCGCCCAGTTTGAGCATGTGGTATCCGAAGAGTTTCGGACACCACTCATCAAACCGAGTTTGGATTGACTCAAGCACCCAAGGTCCATTATTCAGATCGGACCAAGTCGACGGGTGTGGTATAGTTTTGTTGCTGAGTGCTGGTTTCATTAACCACCTAACTATAATGGGTGACGGAGAACGAATCGTGTTAGAGATCAAAAGCATACCCGCATTTAATGATAATTACATCTGGCTAGTACAAAATAGCGATAAACGTTGTGCCGTTGTTGATCCGGGTGATGCAAAGCCTGTATTGGAATACTTACAAGCTAACGAGTTAACTTTAGAAGCGATTATGATTACGCACCACCACAATGATCACATTGGTGGTGTTCCAGATTTAGTCCGTGCATTTCCTGATGTTACCGTTGTTGGCCCTAAAGCAGAGCCTATCCCAACGCTAACCGCGCCAATGGAAGAAGGTGACAAACTAGAGCTGTTCGGCGAAATCTTTATGGTGATGGGTTTACCAGGTCACACGCTAGGTCATATAGGCTATGTTGGTGATGGCAAATTGTTTTGCGGTGATGTGCTATTTTCTGCAGGGTGCGGTCGTATTTTTGAAGGCACAGCAGAACAAATGTTTGATTCACTGAGTAAAATCGCTGCGCTTCCTGATGAAACCCACGTCTATTGCGCGCATGAGTACACTGCCAGTAACGTCGCGTTCGCGCTTGCTGTCGAGCCAGACAATGAGAAGCTTCGCCAGTACCGCGATGATGTAAACCGACTACGTGCACTGAACATCCCTACCCTTCCAACCACGTTACGTCAAGAGAAATGGATCAATCCATTTTTGCGCACTAATAGCCCAGAAGTCATTAAGTCTGTGACGAATCGCATAAAAAATGACGATCCATGCTCTGTTTTTACGGCATTAAGAGTGTGGAAGAACGAATTTTAACCAATTTTTACTTGTAAGTTTACAAGACCCCAGTATTATCATGGATTGATTTTTCAGAGAGGCGCTTTCGGCGCTTCTCTGCGTTTTGGGTAGAATATAAATCTAATTTTATTTCGACCCATTGCATATTCAGAGGTTTTAACCTCATTTATTAGTGTTTAAAGAAATATGTCTATTATCTTGCGATTGCCACGTAGCGCTTGCTACGCGACAGGCTGGAGAAGATAAAAAGGCCCTAAATAGGCTGAATCCATGCGTTTGAAGTACAGTTTGGCTTTGGCGTTATTGCTTTCTGGTTGTCAGATGACCTCTCCAGATTCAACAACGTCAACACCAGAGACCAACAAATCAGAGCTAGCGGCTAAACAAAAAGCAGCTAAGGAACAAGCAAAAAGTAAGCAATCTTTGACAGGTGCTGTCAAAGAGACGCCAAAGGTGCTTTCTCCTCAGGAACAAGAAGATGTATGGCAACGTATTGCTATGCAGCTTGAAATGGACATCCCGCACAATAAAAAGGTGGATTACTACCGTACCTGGTATCTAAAACACCCAAACCATCTTAAAACCGTGTCACAACGTGCAGAACCATTTCTGTACATGATCGCTGAACAGATTGAAAAACGAGATTTACCAATGGAACTGGCTTTGTTACCAGTGGTTGAAAGCTCGTTCGATGCCTTTGCCTACTCACATGGTAGTGCAGCAGGCCTTTGGCAATTTGTTCCGGGTACCGGAAAAATGATGGGCCTTGAACAAAATTACTGGTATGACGGACGTCGCGATGTAGCGGCCTCGACTGAAGCAGCATTAGACTACTTAGTTCAACTGAACAAGCAATTTGATGGAAGCTGGGAACACGCTATCGCAGCCTACAACAGCGGTGGTGGTCGTGTATCCAGAGCTATTCGCAAAAACAAGAGCCTTGGTAAGCCGATTGACTTTTTCTCTTTGGATTTACCTAAAGAGACCAGCAGCTACTTGCCTAAACTCTTAGCGCTTGCTGATGTGGTCGCAAATCAGGATAAGTATGGTCTTAATATTCCTGCTATCCCTAACAAGCCGGTATTAGCACTCGTAGATCCTAAAGAGCAACTCGATCTCGCGATTGCAGCTGATTATGCAGGCATCGGTGTCAAAGAGCTGCAAAGCTACAACCCAGCTTACAACCAGTGGTCTACGTCACCAAACGGTCCACAAAAACTGCTGATCCCGATCGAAAAGAAGGATGCGTTCCTTGCTCAGGTAGCAGAGAACCGTGGCAAAGGCGTTAAAGTTGCTCGCTACAAGGTAAAATCGGGTGACTCGCTCGGTGTTTTGGCACGTAAGTATGGCACGACGACAAAAGTAATTCGCCGAGCAAATGGCTTGTCGAATGATAATATTCGCATCGGCCAACACCTGCTGATCCCAACATCGACGAAAGATGACTCGAAATACGCGTTATCGGCAAGTAACCGTTTGAGCAAAACGCAATCCACAGCGCGCGGCCAGCTTAAACTGACGCACGTAGTGCAGTCTGGTGAAAGCTTGTGGTCAATTGCTCGTGACAATAACGTGTCGTACAAATCTCTTGCTAAATGGAATGGCATGGGACCAAAAGACACATTAAGAAAAGGCCAAAAGATCGTCATTTGGAAGAAAGCGGCCGATGACTCAGTCATTCGTACGGTATTCTACAATGTTCGTTCTGGTGACACGATCAGCGGTATCGCAAGCAAGTTTAAAGTGAAGAGTACTGACATTGTGAAATGGAATTCTCTCCAACAGAAAAAATACCTACAACCAGGTCAAAAACTTAAGCTGTACGTTGACGTCACTAAGGTAAGTGTATGAAACCATCAAGCAATCCGCTTGTGATGTTGTTGGATGTATTTCGTTCACCTACCTCATGCTTTTTGGCGTTATACCAACGTGGTGGTTGGGGCTGGCAACTCTTCATTCTTTTGATGGTCAGCCCGTTTCTATTCTGGGGAGCGTACTTCTCTAACGTAGACTTTACTTGGTTGAGTGAGCAACTCACCCCACAGCTGCAACAAATCGATCCTCAGCAGATCGACTTGTTGGAACCAAACACGTTAATGGCGAGCGCGATCATCAATGATGTGGTTAACCGATTTGCTACCCTGCTTCTGCTCGCATTTTGGTTCTTCCTTGCGACGAAAGCCAGCAAACAGCAATACGGTTATTGGAAGTGGTTCGCTGCCGCTTGTGCAATATTATTCCCAGCGGTACTTGGTGATGTGGCAAGCTACGCGAGCTTAATACTCAACCATGGCGAAGTGATGACTTACGCTGCAGATCTCAACAGCCTCAACGGCTTGCTGAAACTGCCGCTAACCAATGAGTGGTCTCACTTCGCAAGTTCACTGCCACTGCTGTTACCTTGGTACATCGTTTTAGGTTACGGTGTTGTCTTGACCTGGACCGAGTTTGAACGTGGGCAAGCTTTGGTTATCGCCAGCCTGCCTTGGGTGATGTTTTACGTCATTTGGGCGCTTTATATCGTCGTCAGTTAGTTGTCCAAAGTAAACGAGACCAGTAATGGATTATGATCGGAAGCGTCGCTCTGCGGCGCTTTCGCGTTTTTGAGCACAAGCCCTCTATAAAACACATGATCGAGACGCTGACCGGTAATAAACTGAGTTCGATGATCCGGTGAAAACGACACTTCTTGTAAGTTTGCCTTCTGTAACGCCTGCTTCATGGCTTCGACACGATATTCATTCCAACTGTTAAAATCACCAGCAAACAGAATTGGCCCGGAGTGTTGCGTTAGTAATGCCTCCAAAGCCGCTATTTGAGAGTGGTATTCTTCCGTTCCAACAGTGAAATTAATCGCGTGTATATTTACGACCGCAAGCGTATTGCCATTACTCAAACGATACTGACTGTAGAGTGCGGATTTTGGTAAACGAAGCCAAGGTTCTGTGGAAGTATACGCACAGGCTTTCTGAGGCAACTTTTGCGCAATGTTAATCACACCAGCACCACTGCCCAAAGCTTTAAACGCACTTACTTGATTGCTCATCCAGTTTCCGTCCACCAGCCACTGTTTGAACGGCTCAGTCATGCTGGCTTCTTGAAGTAATAACAATTGCTTGTCCGTTGAAAGCGCATTAAGTGCACTTTGCCAATTGTCTTTGCTTTGCTTGTAAATATTCCAAATCAATACGTTGAGTTCACCCTGATCATCTAACACTTGCGAATCATTGAACTCGATGCATTGAATATCTTCAGTAATTTCATCACCGGTTTGGGTGATAATTTGTGGATGGTCAGGAACCGTGAAAATGACTTGAAAGCCAAGTACAACTGCCATGAAAAAAAAGACTACTGCTAGGACGAAACGCTTAAGCATAAAGGCGTACCTGAATGTGTTTAACCTGACTGACGGTTACAGAATAAAAAAGGAGCCGTATCAGGCTCCCTTTTAGCTTAATCAAAAATAAATTTAGAGTGAAATGTTAAATCGCGTCTTCGTCTTCTTCACCAGTACGGATGCGGATTACACGCTCAACATCAGTGACGAAAATTTTACCATCGCCAATTTTACCGGTTTGAGCGGTTTCGATGATTGTCTCAACGCATTTGTCTGCGACATCTTCAGTAACTACGATTTCAAGTTTCACTTTAGGTAGAAAGTCCACCATGTATTCTGCACCACGGTATAATTCCGTGTGACCCTTCTGACGACCAAAACCTTTGACTTCAGAAACGGTCATCCCTGTGATGCCAACTTCAGCTAACGCTTCTCGAACATCATCCAGTTTAAATGGCTTGATAATCGCTTCAATCTTCTTCATGTTCATCCCTTAAGCTTTAATCGTATGCGGATATTATCGTTTACCGTCTTACAACATTCAATCTTTGTCTCGTTTTGGTATCGTAAAATCTTGAGTTTAATGAAATTTATTAGAGCGAAAATTATAAAACCAGAACATTGCTCTGGTTTTGTTTTTCGTGAATGCTAGGTAGCGACTATAAGCTAGAGTAGTATGCCGCTAAGTTGGCAATATCATCATCAGAAAGTAGTGACGCTTGTGCCTGCATTACTGGAGCAAGCCCACCCGTGCGCTCTTTGTTTTTATAAGCTTTGATGGAGCTCATGATGTATTGAGCATTCTGCCCTTTCAGGTTTGGGTATCCGGGAATGGTTGCCATACCATCCGCACCATGACAGGCAGCACACACTGCCGATTTTGCCTGCCCAGCCGCGACATCGCCCGCTGCGAATGCTTGCCCTGATAACATAGTTAACGCCATTACTGCGCCTATTACTGTTTTCTTCATTGCTTCACCTAATCGTTTTTATTTATAAGTACAATTTGTGTTCGATATTGTGTCACGAATTACAAAGGCTTACGCCAAATCAGCTCACAATCCTGACCACTAAATGCCTTATCAACAAACAAGTCGGCTACCGCAACCACCTGATCTTGATACATAAGAATCGGTATCTGGCGACGTAGCCAGCTTGGCACATGGTATTCTTGAAACAGTTTTTTCAATTTACGACTGTGATTACGCGTCACTGGATGCGCAGTTAACCCTTCAGGATTAAACGTGACGCTCAACAACTCCGGCTGCGGCGGCAAAGCAATGGTCGCTTGTTCTGTAGTCGTACTTAACATGAGCTCGCCCAAACCTTCAGGAAGAACAAGCGCACAATCAACTTGAATGTGAACCTGCCAACCGGAAACCTCTGCTTTATCGCACACCCAGTAAAGCTTATTCTGGAATCGACGAACTTCGCCTTGTTTTAACTTAAGCTTTGGGTTGGCATCTTGTTGGGCCAACGCCACTTCTTTCCAAATCAGGCTAAGCTGTACTTGAGTTGGCATTTGCGCGTTCTGCTTAGCTAACCACATACGAATCAATCGAGCGCGGGCAAGTTCACTGTGAGAGGCTAATTCCGCAATATCCAGACTGAGATCTGCTTGCAACGCACGATAAAAAACGTCGTTAAGTAGTTCGTCTAATAACGTTTCTTGCTGAGCACAGAGAGACGCACTGCGTTGTACGGCCTGGTGAATACTCGGCCAACGTTGAGACAATTCAGGCACCACGTGGTGACGCAGAAAGTTTCGGTCGTAGCGCGTATCCTGATTACTTTCATCTTCAACCCATTCCAGATTTAACGAGTGTGCAATTTGCTCAATTTGTTCACGTCGAGTCGTCAGTAATGGTCGAATTAAAGTGCCAGCAGAAAAAGGCGCGCTTTCTGCCATGCACGACAATCCTTTAGGGCCACTGCCACGTTTAAGCGCTAGGAGAAAGGTTTCAAGCTGGTCATCGGCGTGCTGCCCAGTGAGAAGAAGATCGCCGCTCTCAATATATTTTGCTAACGCTTGGTAACGCGCTTCGCGGGCAAGTAATTCAATACTTTCGCCACTGTTAATATCTAGGTGTACATACTCTGTTGAATGCGATACACCCGCTTGCTTCGCCCACGCTTTACATTTTTCAGCCCAGCCGTCCGCATTACTGCTTAATCCATGATGAACGTATACCGTTTGGCAGGGTATTTCGTGATCGCGCTGAAAGCGACTCAGTAGCGCCAACAATAAGCGCGAGTCCACACCTCCGCTAAACGCTAAGACAACTTTCGTCTGAGGCTGGTAATTGGCAGTCAGTAATTGTGTAAAGTGCTGATAAAGCGATTCCATAAGCAATCCGATCGATACAAAAAAGGGCTGGACTCACATCCAACCCTTTCTATTTTATCCGTTATCTAACCAGATATCAGCAGTAACCGTAGCTCATCAGACGCTGGTAACGACGCTCACGTAGCGACTCTTCGTCAAGCTGTTCTAGATCTTCCAACTGACGAAGCAATGTTGCTTTCATGTTTGCAGCCATTTCAGCGTGGTTACGGTGCGCACCGCCTAGCGGCTCTTCGATGATCTCATCGATAAGCTCAAGCTCTTTAAGACGCGGAGCTGTCAGACCCATTGCTTCTGCTGCCTGAGGTGCTTTATCTGAATCACGCCATAGGATAGAAGCACAACCTTCAGGAGAGATAACTGAGTAAGTTGAGTACTGAAGCATGTTCACGTAGTCACCCACACCAATCGCAAGTGCACCACCTGAACCGCCTTCACCGACAACGTTACAGATTACTGGTACTTTCAGACCTGACATCACTTTCAGGTTTTTCGCGATCGCTTCAGACTGACCACGTTCTTCTGCACCAACACCTGGGTATGCGCCAGCGGTATCGATGAATGTGATGATAGGCATGTTAAAACGCTCTGCCATTTCCATTAAGCGTAATGCTTTACGGTAACCCTCTGGCTTTGGCATACCAAAGTTACGTTTCACTTTTTCTTTGGTCTCACGGCCTTTTTGGTGACCAATGATCATCACTGGTCGACCTTCCAGACGAGCAATGCCACCAACAATCGCTTTGTCATCCGCAAAAGCACGGTCACCCGCTAGTTCATCAAACTCTTCAAATGCATGCTGAATGTAGTCCAAAGTGTATGGACGTAATGGGTGACGAGCCAGTTGAGCTGTTTCCCAAGCGCCTAGGTTGCTGAATGTTTTTTTCTTCAGTTCCAGGCTTTTCTTCTCAAGCTGTTCGATTTCTTTATCCAGGTCAACCGCAGCATCACCACCGTGGCGAGATACATCGCGCAGGGCTTCAATTTTTGCTTCAAGTTCTGCAATTGGCTTTTCAAATTCAAGAAAGTTTAGGCTCATCTATGAATCCTTGTTTACTCAGCGTCTAAGATAATACGCTGAATTTTTTAGTTAAATTCAAGTTCTACCTGGTTTGTTCCAAGTAACTGTTTTAAATCGTCTATTAATGTATCACTTGGCGTTACTCGCCACTCGGTGCCCAATGTTAACCGCGCTCTGGCGTCGGCACGCTGGTAGTATACATTGACGGGTACGGTTCCGGCTTTGTGCGGTTCTAAAATACGACTGAACTGCTCAAAGAATTGATCATTGATCTGATTTGCATCAATCGATACCGACAGACCACGAGCGTATTTTTCACGCGCGCTGCCGAGATCCATAACTTCACGCGCCGACATTTTAAGGCCACCATTGAAGTCATCAAAGCTGACCTGTCCTGAAACGACCAAAATTCTGTCTTTTTCGAGAAGTTCAGCATACCGATCAAGCGCATCGGAGAATAGCATTACCTCCATTCGACCACTTCGGTCATCCAATGTCATGATACCAATACGTGTTCCACGCTTGGTTGTCATCACACGAGCGGCTATGACTAAACCAGCTACCGTCACTGATTGATCACGACGTGTTGGTGTCGCGTCTTTTAGTCGACAACTGGTGTATTTATTTAGTTCCTTCAAATACGCGTTAATGGGGTGCCCAGTCAAATATAAACCGAGAGTTTCGCGTTCACCTTCTAGCCAAACTTTTTCCGGCCAAGGCGGAACCTGGGTATATTTGTGCTCCACTTCTTCAGGTGCATCAGTCAGTACACCAAACATATCCGCCTGACCAAATGCCTCTGCCTGATGGTGTTGGCTTGCGGCTTTAACAGCATCATTGAGTGATGCCATCATCGCAGCACGATGTGGACCAAGTCTGTCTAAGGCACCTGCATAAATCAATTTTTCAATGACACGTTTGTTCACACGTTTCAGATCGATTCGAGCACAGAAATCAAACAGGTCTTTAAAGTGACCACCTTTGTTTCTCGCTTCCAAAATCGCATCAATTGGACCTTCACCCACGCCTTTAATCGCACCGATACCGTAAACAATAGCGCCGTTTTCATCAACATTAAAGCGATACAACCCTGAGTTAATGTCCGGTGGCAGTACGGTAAGCTTCATACGGAAACATTCGTCGACCAGACCAACCACTTTCTCAGTGTTGTCCATATCAGCTGTCATTACCGCAGCCATAAACTCTGCTGGATAATGCATTTTTAGCCACAACGTTTGGTAAGAAACCAATGCATATGCGGCAGAGTGCGATTTGTTAAAGCCGTAGCCAGCGAACTTTTCTACCAAGTCGAAGATTTTCATCGCCAACTCGCCGTCGACGCCATTCTTCACCGCGCCTTCCTCGAAGGTAGCACGCTGCTTGGCCATCTCTTCCGGCTTCTTCTTACCCATCGCACGACGAAGCATGTCCGCGCCACCAAGCGTGTAGCCAGACAGTACCTGCGCGATCTGCATTACCTGTTCCTGATACAGGATAATGCCGTAAGTCGGATCGAGAATCTCTTTTAATGACTCGTGTTGCCACTTTTCATCAGGGTAAGAGATCGCTTCCCGACCGTGTTTACGGTCAATAAAGTTATCTACCATGCCTGATTGCAATGGACCCGGACGGAAAAGTGCCACCAGTGCGATAATGTCTTCAAAACAGTCTGGCTGAAGTCGCTTGATAAGCTCTTTCATCCCACGCGATTCCAACTGGAATACGGCGGTGGTTTCTGAGTTTTGTAACAAGCGGAACGATGCCTGATCGTCGAGCGGGATAGATTCTATACGAACCGGCGCTTTACCTTCACGTTCTAAACGCGGGTTAATCAACCCAAGCGCCCAGTCAATAATGGTCAGTGTACGAAGACCAAGGAAGTCAAACTTAACCAAACCCGCAGTTTCAACGTCGTTCTTATCAAACTGTGTTACCGGGAAGTGACCTTCTGAATCCGCATAAATTGGCGCGAAATCCGTAATCGTGGTTGGCGAGATAACGACACCACCCGCGTGCTTACCTGCGTTTCGCGTACAACCTTCCAAGATGTGGCACATGTCGATGAGTTCTTTAACTTCCTCATCTGCCTCATAGAGCTCAGGAAGTGCTGGCTCGGCTTTGAATGCTTTATCTAGCGTCATACCCGGGTCTGGTGGGATAAGCTTCGAGATTCGGTCGACAAAACCAAACGGATGACCAAGCACGCGGCCCACATCACGAATTACCGCTTTGGCAGCCATCGTACCAAAGGTAATGATCTGAGATACCGCATCGCGACCGTACATTTCTGCTACGTGATCAATCACCTGGTCTCGTTTATCCATACAGAAGTCGACATCGAAATCGGGCATGGATACACGTTCTGGGTTCAAGAAACGTTCGAAGAGAAGATCATATTCTAGTGGGTCAAGGTCTGTGATTTTCAGTGCGTATGCCACCAGAGAGCCCGCACCCGAACCTCGCCCTGGACCTACAGGAATATCATTGTCTTTCGACCACTGGATGAACTCCATTACGATCAGGAAGTATCCCGGGAAGCCCATCTGGTTGATAACGTCCAGCTCAATTTGCAAACGTTCATCGTATTCAGGACGACGCTTTTTGCGTTCTTCTTCATCCGGAAACAGGAACTCCAGACGCTCTTCCAGACCTTCGCGAGACTTCATGACCAAGAATTCAGTCTCTTTCATTCCCTCAGTTGGGAACGCAGGCAGGAAGTACTCACCCAAACGAACGGTGACGTTACAACGCTTGGCTATCTCAACACTGTTTTCCAGTGCTTCAGGAATATCCGCAAACAGCTCACACATTTCCTCCTCACTGCGGAGGTATTGCTGTGGGCTGTAGTTTTTTGGTCTGCGAGGATCTTCTAATGTGTAGCCATCATGGATCGCTACGCGAATCTCATGAGCATCAAACAAATCAGAACTAAGGAAGACCACTTCGTTTGTTGCAACAACAGGCAGATCCACTTGCTCTGCCAGTTCAACGGCGAAGTGCAAGTAGGTTTCTTCATCCGGACGGCCAGTACGGAGTAATTCTAGGTAATAACGATCTGGAAAATGCTGTTTGTAAAATTCTACACAGCTCTGGACTAAGTTGCGGTTACCTTTGAGCAACGCTTTGCCGATATCACCATTTTTACCGCCAGAAAGAACGATTAACCCTTCTGACATCTCGGCTAACCAAGCCTTATCAATCACTGGCTGATGCTGGATATGACCACGCAAATACGCTTTGGAGATAAGCAGCGTCAGGTTTTTGTAACCGACATTATCGGCTGCCAGTACTGTTAGCTGTGTCAGCTCCTCGCCGAACTCGTCAGATTGCATTTTGAAATCTGCACCGATGATCGGTTTTACACCGCAGCCATGTGCTGTGCCGTAAAACTTCACCAAACCACACAGGTTAGTGAAATCGGTCAATGCCATTGCAGGCATGCCAAGCTCGGCGACTTTCTTAACTATCGGTGGAACTTTGCTGATACCATCCACCATCGAAAAATCACTGTGAACTCGAAGGTGAATGAACTTGGGATCTGACATTAACAGGTACCGTGTAACTCTATTTTGTTTGGGATTCTAACCTAAAGGGAGTCGGGTTTATAACACCCATCCAATTAATTTAGCATTCTATGCCGAGTGCTCTCTTTACCGGCTTGAAGCTCTTGCGATGTTCATCAATCACACCATGTTGCTCTATTGCATCAAAGTGCGCTTTTGTTGGATACCCTTTGTGCTTTGCAAAGCCAAATTGAGGGTATTGTTTGTCGAGCTCTTCCATTTCTGTATCACGTACGACTTTAGCAATGATAGACGCAGCGCTAATCTCAGCGACTCGCAGGTCACCTTTGACCACCGCTTGTGCATCCATTGGCAACTCAGGACAACGGTTGCCATCAATAAGCACAAGATCTGGCTGAACATTTAAGCCAACAATCGCACGTTGCATTGCCACCATGGTCGCTTGAAGAATATTTAACTCATCAATTTCTTGTGGCGAACAACGACCCACCGCCCAAGCGAGCGCTTTTTCTTTGATTTCCGGAAGCAAAGCTAAGCGCTTTTTCTCGCTAAGCTTTTTGGAGTCATTTAACCCTTCGATCGGGTTACTCGGATCTAAAATAACCGCGGCGGTCACGACATCCCCGACTAAAGGGCCACGCCCTACTTCGTCGACACCAGCGATAAGCTGATAGCCTTGTGGCATTTCAAACGGTGGTAATTCGACCTTTGTTTTTGTCGTCTTGGTTTTGGTGGACTTAGCTTTCGCAACCATGTGGTTCTCTATTTCTTAATCAGTTCTAATACCGCGCTTGCGGCTTGTTGATCTGCATCTTTGCGGATCCAGTGATGCATTTCAGTAAACTTGTCGATCATTTCTCTATTATCGCTTTCCAATAGACGAGAGACTTCTTCGAACAGGTTCTCTGGCGTGCATTCATCCTGTAAATATTCTTTTACCAGTTCGTCATCAGCAAGGATGTTAGGTAATGACACATACTTGGTCTTCAGCAGACGTTTAGCTAAAAACGCCGTTAACGCATTAACACGATAACCAACCACCATTGGGCGTTTTAGCAGCATGCACTCCAATGCAACGGTGCCTGATGCCAACATGACCGCATCTGAAGCAGTTATCACGTTACGTGCAGTATCATCCACCAGCGTAAAATTCAGCTCAGGCGCATGCTCTTTCCAAGCTTGCTCAAACTGCTCACGACGTTTTTGGTTGACCAGAGCCACCACAAACCCTAAATCCGGGTATTTCTGATGCAGTAATTTACAGGTTTCAATAAACGGCTGTGATAGCATTTTTAATTCACTACCACGGCTACCTGGCAATACGGCCAACCATTTTTTATCTTGATCTAAACCAAGTAACTCTCTTGCCGGTGCTTGCTCTGAGCGCAGCGGAATGGCGTCGGCCAGCGTGTGACCAATGAATTCACATGGCACATTAAACTTATCGTAAAACGCTTTTTCGAACGGAAGAAAGGCCAAAACCAGATTCGTCGCGGCTTCAATCTTAAAAATACGCTTTTGACGCCAGGCCCAAACAGAAGGGCTGACATAATGAACCGTTTTAATGCCCGCTTGTTTAAGATCCAACTCAAGTCGTAAGTTGAAATCCGGTGCATCAATACCGATAAAGACGTCTGGTGGATTTTCAGTGAAGTACTTAACTAATTCTGCTTTCACTTTTAGTAAGCGAGGCAAGCGACCCAGAACTTCAACCAAACCCATTACAGCCAACTCTTCCATATCGAAGAGGGATTCACAGCCTTGGGCAATCATTTTAGGACCACCAATACCGACAAACTCGGCGTTTGGATACTGCGCTTTCACAGCTTTAATAAAGCCTTCGCCCAGAGTGTCACCAGAAAGTTCTCCGGCAATGATGCCAATACGTAATGGTTTTTCCATATCGTTCCCGCTCTATGTACTATGGATAAGGTAATTCCCTATCCATAAAACACAAAAAGATCGCAGCCCAATTGGGGGCGCGATCTTTTCAATTTATTTGAACATCCGTGAATTAACGAATGATACCACGTTCCGTGGTTTCCAGAATGTCAGAGAAACGCTTCACTGCAGGAAACTCTTGCGCCATTTCAGCCAAAACTGGCTTCACTTCTTCCAGCGTTTTACCTGAACGGTAAATTTCTTTGTACGCCTTTTGAAGAGCACGAATTTCTGGCTTCTCGAAACCGTTACGCTTTAGCCCAACTAAGTTCAAGCCAAATGGCGTAGCGTGGTTACCTTGCGCAAGCACATACGCTGGAACGTCCTGAACAACCGCAGAACAACCACCAACATAAGCATAAGCGCCGACTGTACAGAATGGGTGAATCGCAGAAAGCGCCATTACGCCAGCGTAGTCATCTACCGTCACGTGGCCACCCAGAATCGAGTTGTTACCGATGTGAGTGTGATTTCCTACAACAACGTCGTGCGCAATATGAGCATTCACACACAGAAGGTTATCGTCTCCGATCACTGTGGTTGCTTTATCTTGAACAGTACCACGATGAACCTGAACCGCTTCGCGAATCACATTTCGGTCACCGATAACCACTGTTGTCTCTTCGCCGCCGTATTTCTTGTCCTGGTTTTCTTCACCAATGACAGCGTGCGGGAATATACGGTTATCTTTACCAATTTTGGTATGACCTTTGATTACAACGTGAGACATGACTTCTGTGCCTTCACCAATTTCTACCGTTGAGGTAATGTAGGTGAATGGCCCGACGGTCACATTAGCGCCAATTTTGGCACCTTCTTCTACCACCGCTGCCGGGTGGATTTTAGCGGTTTCATGAATCATATTAAAACTCTCGACGAGCACACTTCAGCTCAGCTGAACATACTACTTCGCCGTCTACTTTCGCTACACCACGAAATGCAGCAATACCACGGCGCTCTTTCAGAAATTCAACTTCAATCACCAACTGGTCACCTGGAACGACTGGTTTGCGGAATTTCGCGCCATCTACACTAGCAAAGTAGTACAGTTCATTCTCTGTTGGTGCACCAAATGATTTAAATGCTAATAGACCCGTAGCCTGAGCCATCGCTTCAAGAATCAAAACACCTGGGAATACGGGTAGTTGAGGAAAGTGACCTGTGAACTGAGGTTCGTTAACCGACACATTTTTAAGCGCGTGAAGGTATTTCTCTTCTTGGAAGTCAGTCACACGGTCGATCAATAAGAATGGGTAGCGATGAGGTAAAAGCTCTTGAATCTCAGAGATGTTCATCGTTTTCTTTTCAGTAGTCAAAGTCGTATTCCTATATAAATTCTCTATAACCAAGATGGCACGGCAGCGGCAATAGCCGCAAAAAATTAAAATGCCTGCAAAGTGTATACCAGCTTGATGTTATATCAATCGTAGTAAACAGCTGTTCATTCTAGCTTGTTAATACGCTATTTCTGACCACTTACTTACTGTGATTGATATTCAATATACTAATAGCGCGTCATTATAGAAGAAAAAGACTCGCATTTCGCGAGTCTTTGCTCAGAATATGGAACTAAGATTCTTCTTTTGGCTCTAGCAGTTTCTCAACGGCTTTCAAGCGTTTATTCATTTCATCAATACGGTGAACTCGAGTTGCGGTTTTACGCCATTCTTTGTTCGTCTGTAGTGGAATACCCGATGAATAAAGGCCTTTTTCTTCGATACTGCGCATGACCATGCTCATACCGGTGATAGCAACACCATCTGCAATGGTGATGTGGCCATTAAGAACCGACGCGCCGCCGATCTGACAGTACTTACCAATTGTAGTACTGCCCGCCACAATAGTACCACCAGGCATCACGGTACCATATCCGATGTGAACGTTGTGCGCGATTTGAAGCTGGTTATCAAGAATCACGTTGTCTTCAATAACCGTATCTTCTAATGCACCACGGTCAATTGTCGTACATGCGCCGATCTCAACACGGTTTCCGATACGCACAGATCCAAGTTGAGGGATTTTAATCCACTCGCCTTTGTCATTCGCATAACCAAAACCGTCAGAGCCGATCACTGTGCCTGATTGAACCAAACAATCATCGCCCAGAGAAACTTCATGATAGATAGTCACATTAGCCCAAAGCTTGGTGTTATTCCCCAGCTTAGCATTTTTACCGATAAAGCAACCTGCGCCAACAATCACGTTGTCGCCAAGTTCTACACCCGTTTCAATGACAGCGTTTGCCCCAATTGCAACGTTATCACCCATCTTGACGTCAGATGCAATCACGGCACTTGGTGCAATATCTTGTGCAGGTTGTGGGGTTGTGTCCATTGCCTGAACAACGTGCGCAAAAGCAACGTAAGGATCCGCAACAACAAGTGCATTACCTGAACATTTGTCTTTATGCTCTGCTTTTACCATCACAACCGTTGCTTGGCACTCAGATAAGTGCTTTGCATACTTTGGGTTAGACAAAAAGGTCACATCACCTTCTTGTGCTTTATCCATTGGAGCGACACGGCTAACAACAAGCGTGTCATCACCAAATAATTCGCCACCAGTAATTGTTGCCAACTCGGCTAATGTTAATGTCTTCATAACTTCTTATTTTAGAGCTTTAATTACGTCTTCAGAGATGTTGTATTCTGGCTTACCGTATTGAAGTGCAGAGATATCAATAACGAGATCGTAACCTTTGTTCTTCGCAACTTTTGTCACGGCATCTTGAATCGTTTTAAACAGCTTCGCTTTTTCTTCTGCTTCACGACGAGCACTTGCTTTATCTAGTGCTTGCGCTTTTACTTTGTACTCACTGTCTAGTTTCGCGATATCGATACGTAGCTTTTCAATTTCGTCCTGACCTAGAAGCTCGCCATCGCGCTGTAGTTTCTCAATCTTCGTTTTTGCTTGAGATTGAATTTTCTTAAGTTCGTCGGCTTTACCTTTAAAGTCTTTCTGCATTTTTTGCAAAACAACTTCACGCTGAGGAAGTGCTTGAAAAACTTGAGCGGTATTCACGTATGCAATTTTTTGTGCCGCTTCTGCCGCGTTTGCAAACATTGATGAGCTAAGTACAAGAAGGCCAATCCCAGCCGCTTTGATCATTTTATTCAAAATATTTTCCTCTTTAGAAGGTTCGACCGATAGTGAAGGTGAAGAATTCTTCATCATCGCCATCATATTTCTTAATTGGTTTCGCTAGTGAGAATACTAGAGGCCCCATTGGAGACATCCATTGCAACGCCGCACCATAAGATGAGCGGTAGTTGGTTGGATCTGAGTAGTCGTAATAGTATTTATCACCATACTCCGCACCAGAGTCGCGGTAGTCAAATTCCGTATCCCAGACACTTGCCATATCGAAGAAGATACTGGTACGAATTTGATTACGAACTTCATCCGATGCGAACGGCGTTGGAACGATAAGTTCCAGGCTTGCCAATGCGACGGCGTTACCACCCACAGCATCGTCTGTTGCCGTATCAGCACCATTGTTTGAGCCCGAGTAATCACGGTATACCGCTTTAGGACCAACCGAGTTGGAGCCGAAACCACGTAGCGATGTAAAGCCACCTGCGTAGTAGTTTTCGTAGAATGGGAACAAGTTATCGTTACCATTCGTTTCACCGTAGCCATTACCATAACCTAGGCGACCACGGAACAAGAGCGTGAACTCGTGTTTTTCGGTCAAAGGCATGTATTGACGAACATCGTACTGCATTTTGAAGTACTGAACATCAGAGCCAGGTACCGTCATTTTGTAAAACGCGCGTTGGTGATTACCTGCCGTCGGGAAGTAACCACGGTTCAGGTTATTGCGTGTCCAGGAGATATTGATGTCAAAATCGTTAGTGTTCAATGAACCATCTGAATCAATATTGTCCGCTTGCGCACGCAAGAACTGCTCTACCTGTAAATAAGGTGATAAGTTACCGATCTTGTTGTGCGTGTAGCCAACACCAAACTCAAAGCGGTTTAGCTCATCGAATGGGAAACCCCATGTCAGGCTACCACCGTAACTTTGGTTGGTGTAGTCAACAATACCCGCTTCAGAGGCTTCAAACTCATCGTAGAAGATCTTACCGCCCAAACTTACCCCATCGAGGTTCCAGTATGGGTCGCGGTAATCTAAGCTGATGTTCTTTTGGTAATCGTTCATCATGGCATTAACACCAACGCGATTACCACTGCCTAAGAAGTTGTCCTGCTGTAGACCAACCTGGAAGCTGACACCAGATTCAGTACCGTAGCCAACACCAAAGTTGACACTACCTGAGTTCGCTTCTTTCACTGAGTAAACAAGATCTACCTGATCATCACTTCCTGGAACACGAACGGTTTGTACTTCAACGTTTTCAAAGTAGCCAAGACGGTTAAGACGAGTTTTACCCGTTTCAATCGACTTAGAATTCAACCAGCTGCCTTCCATCTGACGCATCTCACGACGAAGCACTTCATCTTTTGTCGCGTTGTTACCCGTAAAGCGGATATCACGAACGTAAATTCGGTTACCCGGGTCAACGTTTACGACCAATGAAACTTCTTTGTTTTCATCATCAAATTCAGGAATGGTATTTACCTGCGGATACGCATAACCAGACTCACCTAGAACGCGCTTAACGCCTTCTTCCATCGAAGTGACAAGCGAACCATTGTAAGTTTCGTTGCTTTCAAATGGCACCATGCTTTCGAATGCATCTTGTTCGCCTACAAGGTCACCGCGGAATTTTACGTCCTTAACGGTGTACACCTCTCCCTCTTCCAAGCCAAGAGTAATGTATACCCCTTTCTTGTCAGGAGAGATTGCTACCTGTGTTGAATCAACGTTAAATTTCAGGTAACCACGATCAAGATAGAAAGACTTCAGCGCTTCGATATCACCAGCAAGTACCTGCTTTTGGTATTTTTCATCAGCTAGGAAGTTCCACCAAGGCACGTCAACATTCAAGTTGAAACGGGACAATAGTTCTTCGTCAGAAAAGACTTCATTACCAATAAAGTTGATTTGCTGAATTTTTGCCGATACACCTTCGGTGAAGACAAACTTCAGATCGGAACGGTTACGTGGCAATGGAGTAACGACCGCTTTTACTGTCGCGTTATATTTACCCACACTGTAGTAAAAGTCTTCCAAGCCTTTTTCGATATTGCTCAGCGTTGTACGGTCAAGCGCTTCGCCTTCACGAATACCTGATGCGTTCAGGTTTTCTTGTAGCTGCTCGTCCTTGATTGCTTTGTTGCCTGAAAATGAGATGCTAGCAATGGTCGGACGCTCTTTTACTTGAACGACAAGCACCTCACCATCACGCAGTACTCTTACATCTTCAAAGTTACCAGATGCGTACAGTGCGCGGATAATTTCTGCAACATCGCCTTGGCCAATGGTATCACCGACGCGGACAGGCATTTTCAGCAACGCAGCACCTAGTGCAACACGCTGCAATCCATCGATTTCAATATCTTGAACTACGAAGTTCTCTGCTCCATTTGCAGACACACTGGTCGCCAGTAAACTTGCAAATAGAATTCGCTTAATCGCCATACTTGTTCTAATTATTCCTTGCTACTGCTTTGTCTCTGAACTCTCACAGACGAGTAAAATCATTAAATAGCGCTAACGCCATGAGCGAGAAGATGATCGCACCACCAATTCGGTATCCCATTTCCTGTATTCTTTCTGGAACTGGGCGTCGAATAACCGCTTCAATTGCAAAAAACAACAAATGACCGCCATCCAACATTGGTAAAGGTACGAGGTTAATAATACCTAGGTTAACACTAATTAGAGCGAGAAAACCTAAAAAATAGACCAGACCATAGTCTGCCGTCGCCCCTGCCCCTTTCGCAATTGAAATAGGGCCACTCAGATTATTCAGGCCAACGTCGCCGACAACCAGTTTCTTGAGCATACTGACTGTCAGTCCGACAACTTGACCCGTTTTATCAATCGCTTTGCCAATTGATTCGAATACACCAAACTGTAAATCGAAGCGATAACTTTCGGGCCATTCTGCGACTTCAGGGGCAATGCCCGCGAAGCCAATGACGTCTTTGTTAGCCAGCTCACGACTGCCTGGGGTCAACGTTAAATTCTGATGATAACCGTCACGTAGAACGGTCAACTCGATTGGTGTATTTGGGTTAGAGCGAACTGCTTCTACCACATCATCCCAAACGGTAACCGTCTTACCAGCAATCGAAACAATTTCGTCTCCTGGCATTACTCCGGCTAGCTCCGCAGCACCACCTTCTGTAACTTGCTGGATCGTCGTATAAATCTCCGGAGTATACGGTTCAAAACCTAGTGAGTGCATCGCAGACTCTGTTTCCGGATCAAATTTCCAATCACGAAGGTCGAGCGTCTTTGTCACCTCAGAGCCGATTTCATCATTTGCTTCCACGGTAACTGTCATCAAATCATCACCAATATGAGAAATCAATCCCATATTTACTGATTCCCAGTCCGGAGTTTTGATACCAGAGATTGCTTTTAGTTCCATCCCAGATTCAATTCCTGCCTCAGCAACAATCGAATTGGGCGTAACATCACCCACTACAGGCTTAACTGCGGGTACACCAATGAGGAAAACCAGCCAATAAGCAAAGATAGCAAATAAGAAGTTAAAGATGGGGCCAGCAGCCACAATCGAGGTGCGCTTCCAAAGCGGCTTTTGATCAAAAGCTAAGTGCTTTTCATGTTGAGGAACGTCATCAACACGGCTATCCACCATTTTGACATAGCCGCCAAAAGGGATCATAGAGATGCTGTATTCGGTTCCGTCTTTGCCCATCTTTTTCCAGATTGACTTACCAAAACCGATTGAAAACTTTTCAACTTTAACGCCGCAACGACGCGCAACCCAAAAGTGACCAAACTCGTGCACAGCCACAAGAATGCCAAGTGCAACGATAAAAGAAACGAGATTCCACAAAATACCAGTCATTAGCCACGCTCGCGTATCAATTCAAGGGCGATAGTTCTAGCCATTCTATCTAGCTCTAACAAGCTTTCCAAGCTATTCACATTCTCAGCTTTGCAGCTTGCACTGATTTTATTCAACACAGCCCCATTGATGCGAGCTATGTCAGTAAAACCAAGGCGATTATTTAGAAATGCATCAACAGCTACTTCATTCGCTGCATTAAGTGCCGTCGTCGCATGTTGACCTTCGTAACACGCGTCAATCGCCAGTTTCAAACATGGGTATCGCGCAAAGTCAGGCTGCAAAAATGTCAGCTCACCCACCTGAGTGAAATCCAGCGGTTTAACCCCTGCATGAACGCGAGACGGGTAAGACATGGTCAGTGCAATTGGCGTTGCCATATCTGGCTCACCCATTTGAGCCAAAACAGAACCATCGCGATACTGCACCATAGAATGAATCACTGACTGCGGATGAATAATTACTTTTAACTGCTCGCGTGATGCGTTAAATAGCCATTTCGCTTCGATGTACTCTAAGCCTTTGTTCATCATTGTCGCAGAGTCAACCGAGATTTTTGGCCCCATTGACCAATTAGGGTGTGCAATAGCCTGTGCTGGCGTGACTTTTTCTAACTCAGCAATGTCAGTATAACGGAATGGCCCACCAGAGCCTGTCAGTAAAATATGAGAAATTCCATGCTCATCTAGATGACATCGACCTAAGCTGGTTTGAACTTGCTCTGGAAGACACTGGAAAATAGCATTGTGCTCGCTATCGACAGGCAGCAACTCTGCGCCATACTGCTCAACCGCATCAATGAATAGCTGCCCTGACATGACCAATGCTTCTTTGTTCGCCAGTAGCACTCGTTTACCTGCTTTTACCGCGGCCATCGTAGGCAATAAACCAGCAGCACCAACAATCGCCGCCATTACGCTATCGACTTCATCTAATGAAGCAACATGACAAAGAGCGTCAACACCACCAAGCACCTCTGTACCCGGAGCTAAAGAATCGATTTCAGACTTAAGCGCAGTGGCCGCAGACTTATCCGCCATAACAGCGTATTTAGGCTGCCATTTACGACAAAGTGCCACCATCTTTTCAACGTTAGTACCGGCTGCAAGTGCTACGACAGAAAATAGCTCTGGATTCTGTTCGACCACTTTAAGTGTGCTTGCACCTATTGAACCTGTTGCACCAAGAATCGTTAACTTTTGCATGTTGTAAGACCGTTATAAAAACTCAGGAGCGTAAAGCCGCTCCCGATAAATTAGAATACGTAGTAAAGAAGAGCAAAGACGGGAAATGCAGCGGTTAGGCTATCGATGCGATCAAGCACGCCGCCGTGTCCTGGAATTATATTACTGCTGTCTTTAATGCCTGAGACGCGTTTGAACATACTTTCCACCAAGTCGCCAAGCACGGAAATGACAACCGTGATAAGCGTGATGATCACCATATGAACTGAACTCGTGAAATGAATATCAAACCAGTCAGCGAATAACCAACCAACGAGCAGAGCAGCAATGATGCCTCCAATTAAGCCCTCGATGGTCTTATTTGGACTAACATTTGGCGCCATTTTGCGCTTACCCATACTTTTACCAGCAAAGTAAGCTCCGCTGTCTGCAGCCCATACCAAGAAACAAACGAAAAGAACCAGCTTTGCGCCGTGGTATGGATCTACCGTGATATCGGAAGCTCTCAGGATGATGACGCTCCAAAGAAAAGGAATTAACGTCAGGAAGCCAAAAATGTGCCTTAGAACAAGGCTACTCTGCCAAGTTTTAGTGGTTTTTGGGTAGGTGATCGCCATTAAGCTGGCAATAATCCACCATACGAAACCAAGTCCAAGCATCACATAGTGCGGCGTTGATAAGTGATTGAGGCTATTTGCCTCTGGTGAGATGTAAAAAAAACTAAGTCCGGTAACAATTGCTGCCGGAATAAGCGCTGCAATTCTAGAACGACTGCCTGTAAACTGGGTCCACTCCCAAAATCCTAATAAGGTTATCGCTGTCAATGCGATGATAAAACCCATCAGGGGTAACTTAAAAATGCCTAAAATAACCAGGGGAGCTAAAATTAGTGCCGTTATTATTCTCTGTTTCAAACTAATTAGTCCTTATTGAGCTGCCATCAATGCCTTTACTTGTTCACCAGTGCAGCCAAAACGGCGCTCTCGGTTAATAAACCAGGTTACTGCTTCGACCAGACTGTCTTCATCGAATTCTGGCCAGTATTCTGGTGTAAAGTACATCTCAGCATATGCCATTTGCCACAACATAAAGTTGCTAATGCGGCACTCACCGCTGGTGCGGATAAGAAGATCCACCTCAGGTAAGTCTGCCATGGTCAAATGCTCGGTGATTAATTGCTCATTTATATCCTCTACACGTATTTCACCATTACGTGCTTTTTGTGCTAACGCTTTGGTTGCCTGTGTGATATCCCATTTGCCGCCATAATTGGCTGCAATGTTGATCACCATACCAGTGTTTTCTGCCGTTAGCTTTTCTGCTTCGATAATCTTCTTTTGCAGGCGCTCGCTAAATCGGCTGGTATCACCGATCACTCGCAACTGTAAGTTGTTTTTATGTAGTTTTTTTACTTCACTGGACAGAACTGAGATAAACAGTTCCATCAATAGGCCAACTTCTTCCTCGGGACGACGCCAATTTTCGCTGCTAAAAGCAAATAACGTCATGGATTTTATACCAAGCCGAGAAGCCGCTGCGACCGTCTTACGAACCGCACTTACGCCTTTTTTGTGGCCGAATACACGAGGTTTTCCTTTGGACTTAGCCCAACGACCATTACCGTCCATTATGATGGCAATATGTTTAGGAAGGGAGTCAGAGAAGGCTTGAGAATTTTGCATAAGGAGTTAATTGAGTTCCATCAGTTGGACAGACTAACATAAAAAAACGCTGAGCTGTGAGCACAGCGTTTTCCAACAGTGATGTAGGTGGGAGTATTAAACTTCCATCAACTCTTTTTCTTTTGCAGCAAGAACTTCGTCGATCTTCTTAACTGCTACGTCAGTCAGTTTTTGGATCTCGTCTTGTGCTTTACGATCTTCGTCTTCAGAGATTTCTTTGTCTTTTAGAAGCGCTTTAAGATCGTTGTTTGCGTCACGACGGATGTTACGTACTGCAACACGACCACCTTCAGCTTCACCACGAACGATCTTAACAAGGTCTTTACGACGCTCTTCTGTTAGCGGTGGAAGTGGAACGCGAATGATAGTACCAGCAGACATTGGGTTTAGACCAAGGTCAGACATCATGATCGCTTTTTCAACTTTTTGAGTTAGCTCTTTGTCGAAAACTGTGATTGCTAGAGTACGTGCGTCTTCAGCTACAACGTTCGCAATTTGGTTAAGAGGAGTAGCAGCACCGTAGTACTCAACAGAGATACCAGATAGTAGGCTTGGATGTGCACGACCAGTACGAACTTTAGAAAGGTTGTTCTTTAGCGCTTCAACGCTTTTGTCCATGCGCTCTTGAGCGTCTTTTTTGATTTCGTTAATCACGGTTTCACCTTAAAAATGTCATCTTTCCTGAAGAAAGCTTAAAAGGGTTGAGCAAAGCGATACGCCATCCAACACTTCTTGGATGGCGTCTAGAATTATGCGTCAGAGTTGATCAGAGTGCCTTCTTCTTCACCCATCACCACGCGACGTAGTGCGCCTGGCTTGTTCATGTTAAATACGCGGATAGGCATTTTGTGGTCACGAGCAAGTGTGAACGCAGCCAAATCCATTACTTTAAGCTCTTTATCCAGAACTTCTGCGTAAGATAGCTTATCATACAGCTCTGCGTCTGGGTTTGCTACTGGGTCAGCAGTAAATACACCATCAACTTTTGTCGCTTTTAGAACTACGTCTGCTTCGATTTCGATACCACGTAGACACGCTGCTGAATCCGTTGTAAAGAATGGGTTACCTGTACCTGCAGAGAAGATAACAACGCGGCCTTGACGAAGTTCACGAATCGCATCAGCCCAATTATAGTCGTCACATACGCCTTTAAGAGGAATTGCAGACATTACACGCGCGTTTACGTATGCACGGTGCAGAGCGTCACGCATTGCAAGGCCGTTCATTACTGTAGCAAGCATACCCATGTGGTCGCCCACTACACGGTTCATGCCAGCTTCTGCAAGACCAGCACCACGGAACAGGTTACCGCCACCGATAACTACACCAACCTGAACACCTAGTTCAACAAGTTCTTTAACTTCTTGCGCCATACGATCAAGGATCGCTGGATCAATACCAAAACCGTCTTCACCTTGAAGAGCTTCACCACTCAGTTTTAATAGAATACGTTGATACGCTGGTTTAGGGTTCGTAGTCATGGAGTTTACCTTCCAAAGAGAGTTGTTGATTAACAGTCATGGATAGCCACAAGCTTGCTTATAGCTATTCATCACGGCAAATCGTCTACTGCTCATAAAAAGACCGCAGCCAAGGCTACGGTCTAATTTTTATGCAGTCTCTAAGGATTAACCTTTTTGAGCCGCAGCAACTTCTTCAGCAAAGCTCATTTCTGCTGCTTTCTCGATACCTTCACCTACTTCTAGGCGAACGAATGTAGCAACTGAAGCGCCTTTTTCTTTCAGAATTTCACCTACAGTTTTCTTAGGTTCCATAATGAATGCTTGACCAGTTAGAGAGATTTCGCCAGTGAATTTCTTCATGCGGCCAACAACCATCTTCTCTGCGATCTCAGCAGGCTTGCCTTCGTTCATAGCGATTTCAACTTGAACTTCTTTCTCTTTAGCTACTACGTCAGCTGGTACGTCTTCTGGGTTAACGTACTCTGGCTTAGAAGCTGCAACGTGCATTGCAACGTGCTTAAGAGTTTCTGCGTCGCCTTCACCAGCAACAACAACACCGATTTTCTCACCGTGACGGTAAGAAGCGATTGCAGCACCTTCAACGTACTGTACGCGACGGATGTTGATGTTCTCACCGATTTTAGCTACTAGAGCTACGCGAGTTTCTTCGAATTGAGCTTGTAGTTCTTCAACTGTAGCTTTTGAAGCTAGAGCTGCAGCTGCAACTTCGTCTGCGAATGCAGTGAAGTTACCGTCTTTAGCAACGAAGTCAGTTTGGCAGTTAACTTCAAGAAGAACAGCAACGCCGTTTTCTTCTTTGATGATGATTGCGCCTTCAGCAGCAACGTTACCAGCTTTCTTAGCTGCTTTCGCTGCGCCTGATTTACGCATGTTTTCAATTGCTAGTTCGATGTCTGCGTTTGCTTCTACAAGCGCTTTCTTACATTCCATCATGCCAGCGCCTGTGCGCTCGCGAAGTTCTTTAACTAGAGCAGCAGTTACAGTTGCCATTCTGTATTCCTCGTTTGATTCGAAATAAGGTAAAAAACAGGGGCCTAACATTGTTGGCCCCCATTACTAACTATAACTTAGTTTATGCTACACAAAGGTTTCACATAGACCAAGTGTGACTAGAGCCGCTATTATTCAGCTTCTACGAAACCGTCTTTTTCAGCAACTACAGCAACGTCTTTGTTACGACCTTCAGTTACTGCTGAAGCAGCAGCGTTTAGGTATAGCTGTACTGCGCGGATCGCGTCGTCGTTACCTGGGATAACGTAGTCAACGCCGTCTGGGTTAGAGTTAGTATCTACCACAGCGTATACTGGAATACCTAGGTTGTTAGCTTCTTTAATTGCAATGTGCTCGTGATCAGCGTCGATTACGAATAGAGCGTCTGGTAGGCCGCCCATATCTTTGATACCACCAAGAGATTTCTCTAGCTTCTCCATTTCACGAGTGCGCATTAGAGCTTCTTTCTTAGTTAGCTTGTCGAAAGTACCGTCTTGAGACTGAGTCTCTAGGTCTTTTAGACGCTTGATAGACTGACGAACAGTTTTGTAGTTAGTTAGCATACCGCCCAACCAACGGTTGTTCACGTAGTACTGGTTGCTTGCGATAGCAGCTTCTTTAACAGCTTCAGATGCAGCGCGCTTAGTACCTACGAAAAGAACTTTACCTTTTTTCTCGCCAACTTTAGCGATTTCAGCTAGAGCGTCGTTGAACATTGGTACAGTTTTTTCTAGGTTGATGATGTGAACGCGGTTACGAGCGCCAAAGATGAATGGCTTCATTTTTGGGTTCCAGTAACGAGTTTGGTGACCGAAGTGAACACCAGCTTTCAGCATATCGCGCATTGATACAGTTGCCATTTTAAAATCCTCTATGGGGTTAGGCCTCCACATCCCCCATAACTCCGACCAAGCTTCTGCTCAGCACCCCGGAATATGTGACGGAATGTGTGTGATTTAAAGATAAAAGTTTGTCGGATGAAACCAGCTTCGTTGCTATAGCTTTGACTAAGCAAAGAGAACAGACCTCTATTCCGGCGCGCTTTATATCATATTTTAGCTCAAGATGGCTAGTAAAAATTGTTTCTTATACTTTTCATTTTAGGCACGATACCTCCCTACTCAGCCTTAATTCTCTTACTACACTTCAAGTAAGAATGACTCATATTCTTAACTGGCTTGGGTTCACCGCCCGATGTCTGTTAGAATGCGGCCATTCGCACGTTTACGTGCTTACGAATAAGTAGAGAAAGCCAATGTCAATCAAGATTAAAACTGCTGAAGAAATCGAACGCATGCGCATTGCGGGCAAGCTTGCCGCTGACGTTCTAGAGATGATCGAACCGCACATTAAGGTCGGCGTGACGACAGAAGAACTCAACAAAATTTGTCATGAATACGCACTAGAAAAAGGCGCGTACTCGGCACCACTTGATTACCATGGATTCCCTAAATCGATTTGTACGTCTATCAACCACATCGTCTGTCACGGTATTCCAGCCGAGCAAGATGAGGTTGGCAGCAACGGGCAACTTAAACCTGCAGTACTAAAAGATGGCGACATTATTAACGTCGACATTACGGTTATCGTTCCTAACGATGAAAACGCAGACCTGAGCGTTCGCCCTCAAGGTTACCACGGTGACACGTCGAAGATGTTCCTGGTTGGTGAAGTATCGCCAGCTAATAAACGTCTGTGCATGGTAACGCAAGAAGCGCTTTACGTAGGCATGCGTCAGGTTAAGCCAGGTGCTACGGTTGGTGATATCGGTACGGCTATCGAAAAGTACATTAAAGAAAACAATAAGAACAACCCTCGCAACAAGTTCTCTATTGTGAAGGATTTCTGTGGTCACGGCATTGGTGATGAGTTCCATGAAGAGCCACAAGTGGTTCACTACAAGAACAAAGATCGTCGTGTCCTGAAAGAAGGCATGTGTTTCACTATCGAGCCGATGATTAACGCCGGTAAGTTTGGTTGTAGTGTCGATGCACAAGATGACTGGACGGTATACACAGGTGATGGCAAAAACTCAGCGCAATACGAGCACACGATTGTGGTAACGAAAGAAGGTTGTGAAGTCCTAACACTTCGCAGCGACGATACCATTCCTCGCCTGATGAAAAACGCGTAATAATTTCACTCAATCATATCCCCGCCCTCGCGGGGATATTTTTTATCTGCATCAAATTTGTTAGATTGCTAATAGTTTTAGCTTGCACGGATAGCAAATATGTCACTTCAGTCCCCTCTTACGTTTACCGATGACCAAATCAATATCGGGGAACTAAAACAAGAGCTAGAGAGATTTGGCTCAGAACAAAAACAAGAATTTCTTAATCACCATCCTGTTACGAGCTTGGTTCTCGCCCGAGCGGAGTACATGGATTTGCTTCTAAAGCGTTTGTGGCAACACTTTGGCTTCAACGATATTTACAATATCTCTTTGGTTGCCGTAGGTGGTTATGGTCGCGGAGAGCTTCACCCATTATCTGACATTGATATCCTGATTCTTTCGAATAAAAAACTACCAACTTCACTAGAAGCAAAAATCAGCGAGTTCATTACGCTTTTATGGGACCTCAAGCTGGAAGTTGGTCATTCTGTTCGAACTGTTAGTGAGTGTGCGGAAATTGGTCGCCATGACCTTACTGTCGCCACTAATCTTCAGGAAGCTCGGCTGCTGTGCGGCAGCGAAGACACCTTCCAGGCGCTAAAAAAAGTCGTGTTATCCGACTCGTTTTGGCCAAGTGAAACCTTTTATCGTGCCAAAATACAAGAACAGAGAGAGCGTCACGCTCGTTATCACGACACCACATACAACCTAGAGCCTGATATAAAGTCAACACCTGGTGGCCTGCGCGATATTCATACGCTTAGCTGGGTTGCTCGCCGACACTTTGGTGCTACCTCTTTGCTCGAGATGAGTCGTTACGGCTTTTTGACCGATGCCGAGTACCGCGAACTGGTCGAGTGTCAGGATTTCTTATGGCGTGTTCGCTTTGCTTTGCACCTAGAGTTACGTCGCTACGACAACCGCCTGACTTTCGCTCATCAAGCTCAAGTTGCAGAGAGCCTTGGCTACGTTGGCGAGGGCAATCGTGGGGTCGAAATGATGATGAAGGAGTTTTATCGTACCCTTCGTCGTGTTGCAGAGCTGAACAAAATGTTGCTCAAGCTGTTTGACCAAGCGATCATCAATGGTGGCATCACGGAAAATGCTGAAATATTAGATGGCGATTTTCAGCGACGCGGCTCATTGATTGAAGCCCGCAAGCCAGCTTTGTTTCAGGCTCGACCAGAAACCATACTCGATATGTTCTTGCACATCGCGAATGACTCCACTATTGAAGGGGTCAGCCCCCCTACTTTACGTCAGTTGCGAACCGCTCGCCGCCGCTTGAACAAGTTCCTGCATACCATCCCCGCTGCACGTGAAAAATTCATCGCGTTGTGCCGACACCCAAATGCATTGCACAAAGCATTTAGTTTGATGCATCGACTTGGCGTCATGGCCGCTTATCTGCCGCAGTGGAGCCAAATTGTTGGCCAGATGCAGTTTGACCTTTTCCACGCTTATACCGTTGACGAGCACAGCATCCGTTTATTGAAGCACATTCATACGTTTAACGACCCAGCGAATCACGAGAAGCATCCAATTTGTTGCGATATCTACCCTCGCATGCAAAAGAAAGAGCTGCTGATCATTGCAGCAATTTTCCATGACATTGGTAAAGGACGAGGTGGCGATCACTCGGTAATTGGTGAGGGAGAAGCGTATGATTTCTGTATAGAGCATGGGCTATCGAAACCAGAAGCGAAACTCGTCAGCTGGCTGGTAAGACACCACTTGCTGATGTCTGTTACCGCTCAACGACGAGATATCTACGATCCGGACGTGATTACTGAATTCGCCAAAAAGGTTCGTGATGAAGAGTCACTGGAATATTTGGTTTGTCTGACAGTCGCGGATATCAGTGCGACCAATCCAGAACTCTGGAACGCCTGGAAACGTACCCTACTTGCGGAGCTATTTTACTCTACACAGCGTGCTCTGCGTCGAGGTTTGGAAAACCCGGTTGATGTGCGTGAACGCATTCGCCACAATCAACAAATGGCATCAGCGCTGTTGCGCAAAGAAGGGTTCTCAGCGCGTGAGATAGAAGTGTTGTGGCAACGCTTCAAGGCCGATTACTTCCTGCGTCACACCCATACTCAGATTGCGTGGCACTGTGCGCACTTACTGCGTATGGACGATCTAACCAAACCATTGGTGCTGATCAGTAAAAAAGCCACTCGTGGTGGTACTGAAGTTTTCGTTTACAGCAAAGATCAACCAGCGTTATTTGCGACCGTCGTAGCAGAGCTGGACAGACGCAACTTCAACGTGCATGACGCGCAGATCATGACGAGTAAAGACGGTCATGTCATCGATACCTTTATTGTTCTTGACCAACACGGTGAAGCAATCGATGAGTCTCGCCATGCGGCGGTGATCAAACACTTAACTCATGTGTTAGAAGACGGCAGGCCAACAAAGATTAAAACCCGTCGCACCCCGCATAAACTCCAACACTTTAATGTCAAAACCAAAGTGGATTTCTTGCCGACCAGAGGTAAGAAACACACCTTAATGGAATTTGTTGCGTTAGATACCCCGGGCTTACTGGCCAAAGTCGGGCGTACTTTTGCGGATTTGAATATTAATATTCACGGCGCAAAAATTACGACTATCGGAGAACGAGCGGAAGACTTATTCATTCTCACCAGCGGTACAGGCGGAAGACTCAGTGAAGAGCAACAAAATGCGTTGCGAGAGCAGCTCATTGAGACACTTTCTGAGGCGGTCACCGATTAAGTAAAGGAACTCGATTAACGTGGGCAAGAGTGATAGCGATCTTGCCCACAAGTTGAGCAATTTAACTAATTATCAGCTATCTAGCACGTACATAGGCTGCTAAAGTAAAACTGGTATCATTTCCGTATATAGAGGTAGCCTATGTTTCCACACCTCACTGGTTTGGGCATTCAAGACCCAAAACAGATTGAACGTTATTCCCTTCGTCAAGAGGCACATAAAGATGTGCTGAAAATCTACTTCCAAAAACAAAAAGGCGAGCTCTTCGCCAAAAGTGTCAAATTTAAATACCCACGCCAAATCAAAAATGTACTTGTAGACAGTGGCAGTCATCAATACAAAGAAGTCACCGAAATCAATCGCAACCTCACTTTAGTTATTGACGAACTAAATAAAATCACTAAACCAACCAAAGTGGCTGAAGTCGACGTCAAACAGAAAATCTTGTCTGATCTTCGCCATTTAGAAAAAGTCGTATCAAGCAAGATCGCAGAGATCGAAGCGGATCTAGAAAAACTCAAGTAACGATTTAAATACATAAAAATAATAAAGGGGTTGGTAAGTTCACCAACCCCTTTTTCTTTCGTTTTTTAAGAATGAACGAGTCCGTTAGCTCTTTGGACTAACAAGCCCTTCATCCCATTCAAATCGAGCAAATAGCTGCTGCCATGTCTCATCGATATTCGCTTTCATCACGATCTCTTCATTGGTAAATGGATGAACAAAACGAAGCTCTGATGCATGCAATAACAAACGGTGAGAATCAAATTCAGTTCGATACAGTTTGTTGTGCTTACCATCACCATGAGAAGTGTCACCCACTATCGGATGGCGTAAGTGGGCCATATGGCGACGAAGCTGGTGCTTACGTCCCGTTTTGGGTTTCATTTCCACTAGACAATAGCGCGTGGTTGGAAACTTCCCGGTAGAGTACGGCACTTCAACTTTTGCTAGAGGCTTATAAGCTGTGAAAGCTTCTTGCGCTTCTTTTTCCTGAGAAGCGAACTTGTCCGCAATTTTATCCAATTCGACTTTAAGCGCGTAATCTAAAACGCCCTCTTCCTCAATCCAGCCGCGCACGATGGCATGATAGGTTTTTTCCATTTTATGCTCAGCAAACATCGGCATCACTTGAGATGCGACCTCACTGGAAAGTGCGAACACTAGTACTCCAGACGTTGGTCGATCTAAACGGTGCAGAGGAAAAACGTGCTGGCCAATTTGATCACGCAACGTTTGCATGACGAACTGGGTTTCGTGTTTGTCTAACCAACTACGATGTACCAGCATACCGGCAGGCTTGTTCACCGCTACAAAGTATTCATCTTGATAAACAATCTCCAATTCCACTGGAGAAACGGCTTGTGATGTTTCTTGTTCTGACATTGAGGTTACTTACATAGTTCGTCGATAGTTCGGATGGTGACCAATAGCTCAGCGTATTGCGGCTCTTGTTTCCACACCTCTGAAAAATAGGGTTCAATTGAAAAACCACGAGGCAAAGGCTGGTTACTTTCAACCAAAACGCGCATTCGGGCAATAAATATCCACTGTAACCATTCATGTGGATGAAGGGTATCTATCGCAAACGGCTCCACACTTTGTAATGCTTGTGGCGATGGCATCGTTTGTTGCCAAAGTTGGTGCTTGTGCAGTTGCCCTTCAAGTTGGTGAAGTAATTCCGCCAATTTTGTGCTTGTAGTCATTAACTTTTACATATCGAACCTTGAATTAGCCAAGAATGATACCATCTCTTGTGAAAAGAACGTTAGGACGTCGTATTTAATGGAAAACATTCAGACCCTCACTCAATTGCTGCACAACAGCAACTGTGATTATCAAATCTTCGACCTTGGTCGTCGCATCAAGGCCATTGAGCCACAAGTCTTTGCCGATGTGGAAAAAGGACAGTGCCCGTACCCTTTCCCGATGCAGCGCAAAGCACATCTGGCCATCGCTTACTGGAATGAGCAAAAGCAACCTTGGATTTGGTTTCTTAAGTTCGAGCTCGATGAACGCGGCCTATTGAAGCAGTCTGATATTGGTAACTTCATAAAATACGTGGTTGAAGCGATGGGGACGCGTCTGAGTGACGATATGTCTGAAGATCAGCAACAAAAGCTGTCCAATAACCCATATACCTTTAAACCTTCTGAAGACAAAATGGCGGTATTCCATAGCTTAATTCGCTCTAGTTTGGATTTGCCCACCAGCCAGTATTACGAACATACACAGCACTATTTCTCTGGTGGTCTTGGCTGGGAAAACTGGCAGACTGTCGGTTTGCAAGGCATTACCGACATGGCAGCTCGCTTAGGCAAAGAACAAAATGCCGTAGCCCTGCGCAAAGCCATTCACCATCTACCAAACGAGCCTTTGTATGCACTGTTAGGGGCACTAGAACACGTAGACCTTCAAGAGCGTCTTGCAGAGCGTATCGCTGAAAAAGCACACAAAGAGATAGAGAGTAACGAACCCGATCTATTCTTGCTGTCTGCACTCATTCGAGCATTAGCAGGAGCACCTACAAACATCGCTCTTCCTGTGTTAAAAGCGATTCTGCAAAGCCCTCGTCTCAGCCACCAAGAAGTACTGATTGGCATTGCAGGCCGTACTTGGCATCTACTAGCCGACGCAGAAATCGCAGAACAATTCTTACTACGTCTTGCTCAAACTGGCAATCAAACCCTGTTTAATCAACTGTTTGCTGATTTAGTTATGCTGCCAGAACTGAGAATGGTATTGCTGCCATTGCTGCATTCCAGTCCATCCGAAGAGTTGACGCGTGCGCTCGTCAATTTACAGCAAGCGACAAAGGGTTAATAAAGGATTAGGGATGATAGGAGATCTACTGGCAATATTGGGACTGTGCTTTTTCTGTTTTCTATTTTGGCAACAGCGCCGTCAATCTGAACTGGCAAAAGCAGCAATAACAAGGAAATGTGATCAGTTGGATCTCCAATTGGTGAGCATCGCTTTTGGTGCGCATAAACTAAAAACGCCAGATGGACTCTGGCGTTGGCATACTGTGTATCAATTTGAGTTTTCATCCCTTGGCGATGACTGCTACCAAGGGGAATTGACTATGGTTGGTTTCAGGCCGCAGAGCTTTCACCTACCGCCTCATCGCTTGTAAAGGTCATTTCAAAGTAAGGACCGTATAAGTCCTTACTTTCACGGGTGACAACAAAACCAAGTTTTTCCAAAACAGCCAATGAAGCGTGATGGCCACTATTAACATTTGCGGTAACTTTGTGCAGGCCTAACTCTCGACAAGCTTTCGGGAAGAAAGCCTTCAGCGCTTCTGTCGCTAACCCTTTCCCCCAGTAAGCTTTATCAAAGATAAATCCTAGCTCTGGCTCAGAGTCGAGCTGAGAAATAAAGATATGCCCCATATAATCACGGCTGGAACTTTCGAGAACAGCCAGGCTATAAATATTTCTATCATCCAGTATTTTTTCAAATAGCTGTTTAGCAGATGCTACAGTATGCGGACCGTTCATTTCGGCGCGGTTTTTTGCGCAGCAGTTAAGCATTACAAACTCGAGTTGTAACGACTCATCGTAGGGTAGAAGAAGCATTCTTCTGGTCACTATGGCCACATCATTTCCTTGATTACAACAAACCAAAAATACCCGCATATCGCGTATTCTAAAGATACGATTCATCACCTGCGGGGCATAAAACTTTGTAGAAAAGCCAAAAGTAAACCAACTGATTGGAATGGGCACTATTCGATAATTGCTTAATTAACAACATGTTGAATTGCAATTTATTATTATATTGTTCTTATCTTATGATAATAATTTTATTAAAGTCACTAAATGCCATGTAGGAATCGTCTGACAATGTTGTCAGTTCTTAACGACTTCCTTATTTTGGGTTGTATCAGCCATTCGAGCGCAATTAATCGCCTCTTCTCACCAATGACGTCATACTGACCAGATTTAAAGCATTTACTTTAAATAAGAAAAACCCCGACACAAAAGTATCGGGGTCATGATCTTACTCGCAGCAGTCCGGCTACTAAATAATGCTCCATGCATCATCCATAATAGTGACTGAATCCATCAGTCCTGTCCTTCGTCGCCGTCCTAGCGGTGTCCTTATCAATCCTGATAGCCAACATTCCCCGTTAGCGCACTTCACTTGTTCCTTGAGCGGTGTCCGTTGCATCGTCCTGATGCTGTCCTACCTCAATCCTATGAGGGGTCCATTGTCTATCCTTAGTCATCAACATCCTATTGATGATTGTGTCCGTACAATGTCCAGTGCTCCGTGCTTGTTCACTCATCCCAAGTGACCAAATCGTCTTCCTGACGACAACCAATCCGTGGTGCTTTCCTGTTCCGTGTCTGCATCCTGCTGACAAGGTTTAATTTACTCTTTTCTTTTGCAATCACAATCATGCCCACTAACATTTTTTCAGAATTTAATTGTTAAATAAAAGTTAAAATCAAATATATCAATGCATTACAACAAGGTCTTTCTGTTTATCTGCTAAAGAAATCGTTTTCTCTCACACCGCTTGTAAGAGATCTCTCACAAGATGCGATCCAAATTGCCATTCGCTAAATGTAGCCGCTCGACGTATGATGATAACAATATCGTTGTTAAGGATTGAAAATGTTAACCCAAGACGTCACTAAAGAACTGGAAACGGTAATGGAACAGCTCCAACAAGAGGGCAAAGAACCGAGTGTGGCTCTAGTTAAAGCACGAATGAAAACGCCAGTTCCAATGCCTGCACTCATCACTGCGCTTAAGAGCTGGAAGAGCGCTAATCGTGTTCCAAAAATTGAAATCGCCGCACAAAAAACATCGGAAGAAGACCGTCTGACTACGCTTGAAAATACAATCGCCCAATTGACGGCACGTATTGAAGAGCTAGAAAAAAAACTGAGCGAGAAAAAATCATGAAGCTTTGGGTAGACGCAGATGCTTGCCCAAAGGTCATTCGAGAGACCATTGTTCGCGCAGCAGAACGCACCGGTGTTGAATGCACTTTTGTCGCCAACCACATTGTACCTGTTCCGAAAAGAGCAAATATTCATTCGCTTCAAGTACCAGCAGGCTTTGATATTGCCGATAACGAAATTGTGAGACGAGTGGAAGCCAATGATTTGGTGATCACCTCCGATATCCCACTCGCCGATGAAGTGATAACCAAGGGTGCACTGGCATTGAGTTCTCGTGGAGAGCTTTACACCAAAGACACCATTAAAGCACGCCTCAACATTCGTGATTTTATGGACACCATGCGTTCTAGTGGTATCCAAACCGGTGGTCCCGCTTCACTGTCACAAACTGAACGCCGAGAATTTGCCAATCACTTAGATAGAATTCTCGCCAAGCGTTAACCAAACGTCCAAAACGAAGAAAGCCTGCGAAGTTCGCAGGCTTTTTTTGGAGCTGTGTGAGGTGCTTTTTATTACGGCGTGTAGTAAGTTGCCGCGCCTGGACCTACTGGTAGACCAAATACGAATACCCATAGGTAGAACAGCACACTCCAACCTACGATAAAGCAGATTGAGTAAGGTAGCATGGTCGCGATTAACGTACCGATACCTAGATTCTTCATGTAGCGAGTTGCAACCGCTAGAATCAAACCAAAGTAACTCATCATTGGTGTGATGATGTTGGTTGTCGAGTCACCGATACGGTAAGCAGCCTGAATAGTTTCAGGTGCGTAACCCACTAGCATAAGCATTGGTACGAAGATTGGCGCTGTTACAGCCCACTGTGCCGATGCAGAACCAATCATCAGGTTGATGAAGCCACACATTAGAATGAATGCGAAGAACAACATTGGACCAGTCAGACCGATGCTTTGCAGGAAGTCTGCACCCGCAACTGCGAATACCTGACCAAAGTTCGTCCATTTAAAGAAAGCAACAAACTGCGCTGCAAAGAATACCAGTACGATGTACATGCCCATAGAAGACATAGATTTAGACATCGCATCGATAACATCGCGGTCAGTTTTCATCGTGCCTACAACTTTACCGTATACAAAGCCAGGGATAGCAAAGAATACAAAGATGAAAGCAACGATACTTTTCAGGAATGGTGAACCAGCAATAGTACCTGCGTCAGAGCGTAGAACGCCGTCTTCTGGAACGATTGTCCAAGCCAATAGTGCTGATACTGCCAGAATTGCAATACCTGCCAGTTTCAGACCTTTCTTTTCTAGGTCTGTCAGGCCACCCATTTTGTCTTTAGACAGATCTTCTGAGGCTTCTTCTTCGTTGTATTTGCCAAGTTTTGGCTCAACGATTTTCTCAGTAACAAATGCACCCATGCCTGCAATAAAGAAAGTAGAGACAAACATGAAGTACCAGTTTACTTCTGGGCCTACTGTGTAGTTTGGATCGATCATTTGAGCTGCAGTTTCAGTGATACCTGAAAGCAGTGGATCGACCGTACCGATAAGTAGGTTTGCAGAGTAACCACCGGATACACCAGCAAAGGCAGCAGCAAGACCAGCAAGAGGATGACGACCTAATGAGTGGAAAAGCATTGCAGCCAGTGGAATCAGTACCACATAGCCAAGCTCTGATGCTGTGTTAGAAATGATACCAGCAAAGACGACCGTCACTGTAACCATGCGCTGAGAAGCACCCATTACAAGACCACGCATCGCTGCTGAAAGTAGGCCTGAGTATTCTGCAATTGCAACGCCAAGCATTGCTACAAGTACTGTACCTAACGGTGCGAAACCAACAAAGTTTTTCACTAGGTTAGTAACGATAAGTTGTAGACCATCAGCGTTAAGTAAGCTGACAACGTGAATCATACCGTCTGCGGAACGACCACTTGCACCCTCTGGACGAGGGTCCATAACTGAAACTTCGAAGTAACCAGCTATGCCCGACATCACCAAAATGGCTAAACAGAAAATGGCAAATAGTGTAATCGGGTGGGGTAAAAGGTTCCCCAAATATTCGACAGTATCCAAAAAGCGCGTAAACAGCGGCTTTTTAGGCGTGTTTTGTTTAATTGAAGCAGATGAACTCATCTGTTCCCTCCTTGTTTTTATTCCTATGCAAATGTGACAAAGTTGTCAAAAAGCGAGCGAAGGGTACTTGAGTAAAGAGTCAATTCAAAGTCAAAAACGTTACAAAGTGTAACTAATAGACAAACATTTAACCACTTAATATTAAAAATGCAGATATTTCATCCATATAAAACAGATAACTCAACACTATCAATTAAACAAAACCATAATCAACCGAGATAATATATTGCTACTTCTGTACGGCCTTGAATCTAGGGTTCGTTTTACAAATAACGTACAGACGCCCTCTTCGTTTCACTATTTGGCAATCTGGATGACGGCTTTTCGCACTCTTTAATGATTTAACCACTTTCATGTTTTTCTCCTTATTCTTTAGTAAATTGCCCAAAACGACGATTGAAGTTAGCAATACGTCCTTCAGCCTGAACCACACGCTGTTTGCCCGTGTAATACGGATGAGATGCTGACGACACATCCAAAGTCATGTACGGGTACGTTTTACCGTCTTCCCATTCGATGGTTCGGTCAGTTTTAAGGGTTGAACCAACAACAAAATATTTATCTACGCTGGTGTCGTGGAATACCACTGGGCGATATTCAGGGTGGATACCTGGTTTCATCGTGTTTTCCTTTTGAGATTTAATGTTATGTTATAACATTTTAATTAATAACTATTCTCATAAAGAAATGCAAGAGAAATTTGTGGTACTTTCTGCATTAATAGTTTTTGCGTGAAGATACTTAAAGATGTCCACTATGTATTCCATTGAGCCAATTGGCATCATTGAAACTCCATATAAAGAAAAATTCGCGGTTCCTCGCCAGCCGAGATTGGTTCCCGCCGCAAAAGCAAGAGTAAAACTATTAGGCGAAGCAAATAGCCCAGAAGCGGTCAGAGGATTAGAGCAGTTTTCTCATGTGTGGTTGCTGTTTCTCTTCGATCAAAATTTAGAGGCTGGCTGGAAACCGACAGTCAGACCACCACGTTTAGGCGGCAACGAAAGAGTGGGCGTGTTTGCTTCTCGATCGACTTTTCGACCAAATGGCATCGGTATGTCAGCCGTGGAAGTAAAAGGCGTGATCAAGCAGGGTGACCAAATCTACCTGGATCTAGGCAGTGTCGATTTAGTTGATGGCACACCGATTATCGACATTAAGCCCTATATCCCCTACTCGGATTCAATTCCCGATGCGCAAGGTGGTTATGCGGGAGAAGAACCAGAAAAATTGCCTGTTACTTTTTCTTCGCAAGCTCTCTCATCACAAGCGTTAGCAATGGTGAAAAAGCAATCCAATACCGATAATGTACTGTCAGTGATCGAACAAGTCTTAGCGCAGGATCCTCGTCCGGCGTACAAGAAAAACAAGCCAGACAGCAAAGAATATGCGGTAAATTTGTTCGATTTAAACGTCAAGTTTACGGTTAAGGACAACTTAATAACGGTTACCGCGATCGAAAGCTTTTGACAAAGCCAATTGGCTGATATTATAGGCGGCTAACAAATTTCCCATTGTGGGACTTCCATACTCTCGTCAGCACTGACATGAGTAATTAACTTAAATAAACGGATAAATTTAATGCGTACCAGTAATTATCTTCTTTCTACTCTGAAGGAGACTCCAAACGACGCAGAAGTAGTGAGCCACCAGCTCATGCTACGTGCAGGTATGATCCGTAAGCTGGCTTCAGGTCTATACACCTGGCTACCTACTGGTCTACGTGTAATGCGTAAAGTCGAAAACATCGTTCGTCAAGAAATCGACAATGCAGGTGCAATCGAAACTTTGATGCCCGTTGTTCAGCCGTTTGAACTTTGGGAAGAGACAGGCCGCAGCGAGAAAATGGGTCCTGAACTGCTTCGCTTTACTGACCGCCATGAACGTCCGTTTGTTCTTAGCCCGACCGCTGAAGAAGTGATCACTAGCTTGGTACGTAACGAAGTAAGCTCATACAAGCAGCTTCCTTTGAACCTGTACCAAATCCAGACTAAATTCCGTGACGAACGACGCCCACGCTTTGGCGTAATGCGTTCTCGTGAATTCTCTATGATGGATGCCTACAGCTTCGACATCGACAAAGAAGGTCTGCAAAAGTCATACGACGCAATGCACGATGCTTACTGTAAAGCCTTTGACCGTATGGGTCTGGATTACCGTCCTGTACTTGCAGATAGCGGTGCAATTGGTGGTAGCGGCTCTCAAGAGTTCCACGTACTGGCTGAAAGTGGTGAAGACCTTATCGCCTTCTCTACTGAGTCAGACTACGCAGCGAACCTTGAAAAAGCAGAAGCTTTGGCACCTGCGGACTCAGCGCCAGCGCCAACTCAAGAAATGACACTGGTAGACACACCAGATGCGAAAACCATCGCACAGCTGGTAGAACAACACGGTCTTGCGATCGAAAAAACCATCAAGACACTATTCGTTAAAGCGTCTGATGAAGTTGATGCACCGATCATTGCCCTACTCGTACGTGGTGACCACGAACTTAACGAGGTAAAAGCAGAAAACCTTCCACAAGTTGCTGCTCCATTAGAAATGGCAACAGAAGAAGAGATTCGTGCTCTTGTTGGCGCAGGTCCAGGTTCACTTGGTCCGGTTGGCCTTAAACTGCCATTCATCGTTGATCGCAGCGTCGCGGTAATGAGTGACTTCGCTGGCGGTGCTAACATCGACGATAAACACTACTTCGGTATTAACTGGGGTCGTGACGTTGAGCTTGGCCAAGTTGAAGATCTACGTAACGTGGTTGAAGGCGACCCAAGCCCATGTGGTAAAGGTACTCTACAGCTTAAACGTGGTATCGAAGTTGGCCACATCTTCCAGCTAGGCAAGAACTACTCTGAGAAGATGAACTGTGGCGTGCTTGGTCCAGATGGTAAGAACGTTATTCTGGAGATGGGCTGTTACGGCATTGGTGTTACTCGCGTAGTTGCTGCTGCTATTGAACAGAACCACGATAAGTACGGTATCATCTGGCCAGACGCACTTGCGCCGTTCCAGGTAGCAATCGTACCAATGAACATGCACAAGTCAGAAGAAGTGAAAGAAGCGGCTGAGAAGCTGTACGCAGAACTGACCGCTATGGGTGTAGAAGTACTGTTTGATGACCGTAAAGAGCGTCCGGGCGTAATGTTCTCTGATATGGAGCTACTAGGCGTACCGCACACGGTCATCATTGGCGATCGTTCAATGAAAGAAGGCAACTTCGAGTACAAGAATCGTCGTAGTGGTGAGAAAACAGCCGTAGCAATGGCTGATATTGTTGAGCACATTAAAGCTCAACTACAATAAGTTCTAAACAAATCTTGTTGTTAGAAAGGGTTGGCTTCGGTCAGCCCTTTTTTATACCTATATATAGCCCCCATGAACCACCTTTGATTAATCCATGCTCAATGCGAACAACTAATTGAGGCAAGACAAGTCTCTGCTTTGAGTTTCAAATCGGCTATGTGTATATTTGAGAGCAGTTATCACTTTTAAGGATTATGCAATGCAAGTATACGGCTGTTGTGAACTAGTTCGTGAGCTTTACGCTCAAATCGGCAGTGGCGATCAAGCTTATGTGCCACAAGCAATTTCTTGTGCAGTAAAAGCGTTGAATGACGTTGCTGCAAACGAGTCATTACCGCAAGAAACTCGTGAAGCTGCAGCATTTGCCGCGGCAAACTTACTGATTTCTGATTTTGAGGATAAGTAATGAATCTAGCGAATTTTGAGTCTATGGATCCTGTGATGCTGATGAGCATCGTCAACATGAAGCTACGTGATGACTTTGACGGCGATTTGGATAAGCTAGTGGCTTTCTTTGATATTGACCGCTCAGCGCTGGAAGCAAAGCTGGCAACTGCGGGTTTTGATTTCCTTCCAGAAGCCGGTCAGTTCCGTTAATAGGCTAACTTAACCGCAAGAATACAAAAAGGGCTGATGAACAATCATCAAGCCCTTTTCTTTTATCTCTGAATCAGTCGATTATCCGAATGAAGCCCAGATAACGGTAGCCACAAGCACTGGACAAACAAACTTCACGTAAGCTGGCCATACTTTACCAAACCAGCCTAAAGTAAATTCTGGGAAGCCTTGTTCGAGCTCTTTAATCTTCGAGTTACGGCTCCATACCCAGCCACCAAACAGACAGAACAGTAACGCCGCCGTTGGTTGTAAGTACTGAGTCGCCACAGTTGCCACCAAGCCAAACATTGCACCGAAGTTATAAACAATCACGACACTGAACAGAGCAATTAAGCCACCAAGAACCCAGCTGGTTCCGCTGCGTTTGGTATTAAAGCGTTCACTGACCAGCGCTACCGGACACTCAAGCATAGAAATAGATGATGTCAGCGCAGCAATTGTCAGCAATAAGAAGAACACGATTGAGAACAACTGGCCAAGGAGGCCCAGGCTATCAAACATCAGCGGTAATACCGTAAATACCAAGGTATCCGAGCTAAGCAACGAGCCATCATCCGCGTAAATCTGAACACCTTTCTGCATCGCTACGAACATCGCAGGCATAACGACCAGACCAGCAATAAATGCTACGGCGGTATCTACTAGAGTCACGTTCATCGCCATTTTAGGCAGGTTCTCTTTTTTGCTTAAGTAAGAACCGTAAATCAGCATCGAACAGCCACCAATGGTCAGTGAGAAGAAACCCTGCCCCATTGCAGCCAAGATAAGCTTTCTGTCCCAAACTTTTTCAAAGTCCGGTACCAGGTAATGCTTAAGGCCTTCCATTGCACCGTTTTGTGTCATGATGTACACAAACAGCAAGCCAAACAGCACAAACAGTGCAGGCATCAAACGCGTTGACCATTTTTCGATACCTTCTTTAACGCCACCCTGTACGATCAAAACGGTAAGAACATAAAAAGTAATCGTACCGAACAGGTTGCGCTCTACACTGAATCCTTTGAACCAAGCGGTCACTTCTACCAAGCCCATGATGTCAGTGATCGCACCAAGTAAAAAGCAGATCAACCAACCGCCAACAATGGAGTAAAACGCTAATACCGCGCTTGGTACACTCAGACCGATCCAACCGACCAGACCACCAAATTTCTTAGCGACAGGGTTATGAGTCAACGCACGCATGCTATCGACTGGGTTTGCCTGACCATGACGACCAATCGCCATTTCAACCACAAGCATCGGGAAAGCGACGATTAGAATCATCACCAAGTAAACTAACAAAAATGCACCACCACCATTGCTGGCAGCCTGCGTTGGAAAGCCCCAAATATTGCCCAGACCCACTGCCGCACCTGCTGCAGCTAAAATGAATCCGAGACGAGAGCCAAAATGCTCACGAGGCTGAGAAGAATTTTGTTGTGTCATACCACTCACACAATACATCAATGAACTAGTTGGCTAGTACATTATAGAAATATCAACTAATCAGCAAGAGCAAGTAGGTTAAATACTCGACAACAAGAACGATCAGCAGAAATTCAGTTTGTAAAATATTACGTACATCTCAAAGTTTGTCGTAGTGATGCATTTGATGATCAGAGATTACCTAGCAGAACACTCAATAAAACGTCAGCTGCATGTGATGGTTTAAATACCCATATAGCAAGAGAGCGCACAATGGCGCTCTCTTTGGTTATGTTCAGAGGTTAAATCGTAAAGACTCGGTAATCTTTCAGCTCTGGGATTTTCTTCAGGACGTTATCCTCCTGAGCGGCCATATCATCGAGTGAGTCACACAACTCTTCCGCTTTCTGCTCTATACCTTGCGAGTGCTCATTGATACGTTGTTCAACTTTTGCACTCAACTCCGTCATACTTTCAGACAGCGCCGTCAGATTAAGTCCGTCTTCTTCTTGCATCTTTTTCGACAACGCTTCAAACGCACTTGCCAAAAACTCTTTGTTGAAGATTTCCTGAGCTTTAGCAAAATCGTCCGTCCAGCTTTGAGTCATCGATTCAAAACTTTCAGCAGGCAAAATAAAGTCACCATCTTTGTAGTAGCGCGATTCTACGTCTTCAAAAAATGTTTTGACCGATGCTTTTACATTATCAAAAGCGTCAGGTGCATCCAGACTCGCCGCGACATCATCGATGATGGCATTCGCCAGCTCTAAACCATCACTCGCCAATTGTTTAGCCTGAGGGATGTAAGCGTTCATTTTCTCTCGATAACCTTCAAGCGCGGCTTTCTGGTCGGAATCAAGTTCGACTTGCTCCCCTTTAATAAACAGGTTGTTATCTTCATCGACAACTGCACTATCACCAGTAGTCTGATGAATTTCCAAACTCTGTCCATCCAGGCGAACTTCATTATTGATGTCCACACGACACTGCGCTGTGTAGCCAGAAGCACTCACTACCAGCAATGAAAGTGTAAGCAGTTTCTTCATGTCTTTCTCTTTTATCCAACTTTACTACTGTTAAACATAACACTGGGTTATATATTTGATGTCAGAAAACCGTCACAACAGCATAACTAATTGTTTTATCGGCAATTTTAACATTGACATCATCGCCCTCTTCTTTCCCCATGAGTGCTCGACCTAGCGGGGACTTCGCCGTTAAGACAAAAACTTGTTTACCTTGCCACTCAACGGTTAACCCACCAGAGCAAGGGCCGATAAAAAAGCACTTTTCAGTCAAGTCATTGTCTTCCAGTAAGACGACAGCTCCGACACCAATCGGTGCATCTGTAAAGTCTTTAACCACTAGCGAACGGTACTGGCGCAATTCTTCTTCACTCTCCTGAACTCGCATTGCCTGACCATGAGCAAGATAGGAAGCCTCTAACGCCAAAGTGTCGTACTTGTGTTCTGGTACCGTTTCTTCATCCGTCGCGGCATCAATAGCTCTCTGAGTAGAAGCGTGTGCAACCTGAAGTTTTTCTTCCAGCTTTTGAATGATTATTTGGACTAACTCTGCTTTGTTCATACTTTTAAGACGCACTTTTAGCACAAAGATTATGGTATTGTGCCCTAGTTTATCATCAAAGGAAGGTTTACCTATTATGCAAAGTATTCCGTTGCAGCAAACACTTAAATCTGTGTTTGGTTTTGACTCATTACGCTCAGGCCAACAACCTGTCATTGAAGCCGTGATGAATGGTAACTCAGCAGCGGCAATCTTTCCGACAGGTTCCGGTAAATCACTCTGTTATCAGCTACCCGCAACTCAGCTGCCAAACCTTACTTTGGTGATCTCGCCCCTACTTGCCCTAATGAAAGACCAACTTAGTTTTTTACAAAGTAGAGGCATTGCGGCAGCATCCATCGATAGCAGCCAAAGTCGGGAAGAGTCCCAGCAAGTGATGGCGGGGGTGAAAAACGGCCAGATTAAAATTCTGATGATTTCAGTGGAGCGACTCAAGAATGAACGCTTCCGTGAGTTTATCCGTCAGATCCCCATTTCCTTAATGGTGGTAGATGAAGCACACTGTATTTCCGAATGGGGGCATAACTTTCGCCCTGATTACCTGAAATTGCCGCAATATCAGCGTGAGTTGAACATATCTCAATCCTTGCTGCTTACCGCTACAGCAACACCCGCCGTTATTGACGATATGCAGCAGAAATTCAATATCGCCAGTGAACATATTACCGTTACGGGCTTCTATCGTCCCAACTTAGATATTTCAGTGGTGCCATGCCATGAATCAGAAAAACAGACTCAGCTAAATACTATCGTGGCCACCCAGCCTACCTTGCCAACCATTGTGTATGTGACTCAACAGCAAACAGCTGAGCAGGTGGCAAAATCGCTAATTCACATCGGCATTAACGCCCATGCTTATCATGCTGGAATGAAGAGTGACGTCCGGGAAAAAATTCAGCAGCAGTTTATGGATAGCCAAATCGACTGTATTGTCGCAACGATTGCCTTTGGTATGGGCGTGGACAAATCGGATATCCGCCGTGTGATTCACTTCGACCTGCCGAAATCAATTGAGAACTACGCACAGGAAATTGGTCGAGCCGGACGTGATGGTCAACGCTCTGAATGTATTTTACTTGGCAACACATCTGGTCTGACGGTACTGGAGAACTTTGTCTATGGTGACACCCCTGAACGTACCTCCATCAGCTATGTATTAGAGCAAGCGCGTGAACACACTCCTCAGTGGGAAGTCGTGCCACTGCGCCTGTCTCGCGACAGCAATATACGCCAGTTACCGCTAAAAACACTCTTGGTGTATCTGGAGTTAGAAAAAGTTATCGAGGCCAAATACAGCTACTTTGCTGAATATCGCTTCAAGTTTCTCCAAGATCAGCAATTTATTCTTAATCAGTTTCAAGGGGAACGACGCCAGTTTGTAGAAGCCATTTTCACTTGCTCAACAAAAGCCAAAGTATGGTGTCAGGTAGATTTAGACGCACTCTGGATGCACTATCAATCAGAGCGAAGCCGTGTGGTCGCGGCACTGGATTACTTTCATCAAAACGGATGGATTGAACTGGAGAGCAAACAGTTAACCGATGTGTACGCGGTTCTTCCGATTCAACAAAGCTCAGAGACGCTGGAACAACATCTTTACGAGCTGTTTCAATCTAAAGAGCGCAAAGATATCGAGCGTATTCATACGATGTTGGGCTTATTTCAATCGTCAGAGTGCTTAAGCTATCAACTGGCACACTACTTTGCTGATCACAACGCGCCAACAGAGTGCGGTCATTGCTCTGTATGTCGTGGCCAAGTCGCGGAGTTTCCGGCTCAGTCAAATGAACCACCAGAACATGAACAGGTCGTATCCTGGGTGAAGGAGTTTGTACAATTGTCTCCGACCACCATCAGCAATGAGGCAGTTGCCCGGTTCCTATGTGGGATTAGCACACCGCTTATCAGCCAACTTAAAGCGACAAAAAAATCCGGATATGGCGCGATGGCCAATGTATCCTTCGATAAAGTCATCGAGCTGGTGAATGACGCCCGTGCTTAAAGGAAACAGTTGTTAATAAAAACCGCGCTTAGAAGAAGCTGAGCTGGCGAGCTTGCGTTTCCGGCTTGAGCATCACACTCAAGCCTAAAAGGCGGATTTCTCGTCCCTGCTGGCGCTTGAGAATATCTTTAAGCAGAGTTTTGAAGTCATTTAACTCAAGCTGTGGATGGATGTGCTCAATCGTCGTGAGCTGAAAATCGGCGAACTTCACTTTTATGCCTTGCTTGATGATCGACTTGTCAGGGCTAGCGCGCTCTAATCGTTTCTCAAGCTCGGGATAAAGTTTACTTTCTATTACCTGCCAACATTCGTCGTAAGTGGAGATATTCTGGCTAAACGTGCGCTCCACACCGACAGACTTTCTCTCTCGTTCAACGACCACTTCTCTGTCATCAATTCCCTGACTCCGTTTCCATAACGACGCACCTTGGCGGCCAAACTGACGCAGCAACTCTCGGTAATCACTGTTTTTAATGTCTTCACAAAGGTAGAAACCCGCTTGATGCAGTTTTTCCAAGCTGACTTTGCCCACACCCGGAATTTTCTCCAATGGTAATTTGTCCACGACTTGCTGAACTTTGTCTGGAGGAATCACGAACTGGCCGTTGGGTTTGTTCATATCTGACGCAACTTTGGCGAGAAACTTGATTGGTGCGACCCCTGCAGAAGCCGTCAAACTAAGCTCATTCCAGATATCTTTTCGAATGGCTTCAGCGATAAGTGTCGCGGAACCGTGACATGCTGTGGCATCAGTCACGTCTAAATAGGCTTCATCTAAAGATAGGGGTTCAATAATGGGGGTATAACGTTCAAAAATCGCTCTAATCTGCTGAGAAACCTGCTTGTAAACATGCATGCGTCCCGGCACAACAACCAGATTGGGACACAACTGTAACGCCCGAGCAGTCGGCATCGCACTGCGCACGCCATACTTACGTGCTTCATAGTTACAGGTGCTAATCACCCCACGCTGTTTCTCATGGCCACCGACAGCCAGTGCGACGTTTCGGTAATTTGGGTTATCTCTCATCTCTACGGCAGCATAAAAACAATCCATATCGACATGAATGATTTTTCTGATTCGCTCTGACATAACCCACATTACACTGTTTAAAAATACAGTATAGATAATTTCCTAGCCGAAGAAAATGAAAGTTTAACGGGCGAATTAACCGTCAAACTCACTATGCTTGGTAAGTCATTGACTGCTCAGTTATTGCGTTTGTTAGTCCCGCAACATAACGTCCAGTTGATCGACCAACTCTGCCCAATCCGCATCTTGCTCAATAGCCTGCTTCAAGAAAGCTGACTGTGAGCGTGTCCAAAAGCTCGCTTCATATATCGGCGCAGAATCACGTTTATGTCGATGGTTATTCACAAAGTCTTTAATTTCCCTTGGTGAACTACCTAAACCGAGCTGCTCAAACAATTCGGTCATTCCGTGTTGATGCATTTCCATATCTACCTCCTCAAACAGGATCACTAACCAAGAGTATATACCCTGTCAGGCAGACGATAAAAAATAACCCAGCATAAAGCTGGGTTATTAATGTCTGATAATTACTCTTTACAGAGTTACGCGATTCGGTCTTTTTCCCAAGCCGCCAGCTTCTCTGCGCGTGCAGCTTCACGAGCTTCGCGCTTTTTACGAGCGTCACAAGGCTCCGGACAGTTACATACTTTTTCAATGCCTACAGCACCGAGGCCGCCGCAGCTACCTTTTACAACTTTTTTCTGGATGATATAGCCGATCGACATTGCCGCAATCACAGCGACAAACACGGCAAATGTAATTAGAAATGTACTCATAAAGACATGCTCACTTATGTAATTATTGGCTTACGTATGGCTTGTAGGCATCAGATGCCAGCTCTTTAAAGCCATCTTCGGTCTTAACAATCATTAGCACCGGAATATTGTTTTCTTGTGCTACTTGCATCCCTTTTACTTCGCCCATCACCATCAGGCCAGTCGCTAGACCGTCTGCAGTCATCGACGATTTGTCCAGTACCGTTACTGATACCACTTTGTGGTTGATCGGTTTCCCTGTTTCTGGATTAATGATGTGCGAGTAACGAATGCCATCACGTTCAAAATAGTTACGGTAATCGCCAGAGGTTGCAATAGCCATCTCACCCGGCTCGATGATCTCTTGGATAGCTCGCTCTTCAACAGACGGCTTCTCAATCGCTATACGCCAAGATACACCTTCACGGTTAATACCTTTCACGCGCATCTCACCACCGACTTCCACCATGTAGTTCATGATGCCTTGAGATTGGATATAATCTGCCACAACGTCAACGCCCCACCCTTTCGCGATGGTAGACAAGTCTACGTATAGGTTTGGAATGTCTTTCTTCAGTGTGTTACCTGCAACTTCTAGGTGTTCGATACCTGTCATTGCGCGACGCGCCGCTAGTTCTTCATCACTTGGCACGACTTCAGGGCGAGCTTCCGGGCCAAAGCCCCATAAGTTAACCAGAGGCCCTACGGTCACATCCAGTGCACCCATCGTTAGTTTGTTCAATCGAATCGCTTCTTTTACAACGGTCGCGGTTTGAGGTGATACTTCAAATGCATCAGATTCGGTGTACTGGTTGAAACGACTTAGCTCTGAATCTTTACGGTAAGTCGACATTTGATCGTTCACTTCTTCGAGTAAACGGTCGACTTCTTTTTGTAGTTCAGCCGCAGCTGGAATACCTTCCGCAGCAATGTATTTAATGTTGTAAGTCGTCCCCATTGTAGGGCCAGTTAGATGTACTTGCTCTGCTGGCTGTTCACAACCTGCAAGAACTAAAAGAGAAGCAAAAGCAACAAGCCACTTTTTCACTTGTTTAACTCCTATGGAAAATTGAAATGGATATAGAGAATAAGTTGTGTCGATATAAACCGATTTTCTATATCAATTAATATTCAGAAAAAACAATGGCTGACCCGTAAGAGTCAGCCACAAATTTCAATTACTTAGATGGATTAACCACCGAAGTCATCTAGAAGGATGTTTTCATCTTCTACACCAAGATCTTTCAGCATGCCGATAACAGCCGCGTTCATCATCGGTGGACCACACATGTAATATTCACAATCTTCAGGAGCTTCGTGATCCTTCAGGTAGTTTTCGTACAGTACGTTGTGGATGAAACCAGTGTAACCATCCCAGTTATCTTCTGGCATTGGATCTGATAGAGCACAGTGCCATACGAAGTTGTCGTTTTCTGCTTGTAGGCCGTCGAAATCTTCTACGTAGAACATTTCACGCTTAGAACGTGCACCGTACCAGAAAGACATCTTACGAGTAGAGTTCAGACGCTTAAGTTGGTCAAAGATGTGCGAACGCATCGGAGCCATACCAGCACCACCACCAATGAATACCATTTCAGCATCAGTGTCTTTCGCGAAGAACTCACCAAATGGACCAGAAATCGTACACTTGTCACCTGCTTTAAGAGACCAAATGTATGAAGACATGATACCAGGTGGTACGTCAGGATTATTAGGCGGCGGCGTAGCGATACGCACGTTTAGCATAATAATGCCTTCTTCTTCTGGGTAGTTAGCCATTGAGTAAGCGCGGATTGTCTCTTCGTTTACTTTAGACTCGTAACGGAACAGGTTAAATTTGTCCCAATCTTCACGGTACTCATCTGGTACGTCGAAGTCAGCGTATTTCACGTGGTGAGCAGGCGCTTCAATCTGGATGTAACCACCAGCACGGAAAGGTACTGATTCGCCATCTGGAATTTGTAGCTTAAGCTCTTTGATGAATGTCGCTTTGTTATCGTTAGAGATAACTGTACATTCCCACTTCTTAACGCCGAAGATTTCTTCTGGAAGTTCGATGTCCATGTCTGTTTTCATTGCAACTTGACATGCTAGACGCTCACCTTCACGTGCTTCACCTTTAGTAATGTGGTCAAGCTCGGTAGGAAGGATATCACCACCACCAGATTTAATTTTTACGCGACACTGACCACATGAGCCACCGCCACCACAGGCAGAAGAAACGAAAACACCAGCGCCAGCAAGAGCGCCTAGTAGTTTACCGCCTGGTTGTGTAACGATCGCCAGATTAGGGTCGTCGTTCACAGAAATTGTAATGTCACCTGTTGGTACAAGCTTAGACTTAGCGAAAAGAATCACTAGTACTAGAGCAAGTACGATCAGAGTAAACATCACTACACCAAGAATAATGTCCATTGACTATTCCTTAATTGTTGCGGTTTACCCGACTTACAGTTGAACACCAGAGAAAGACATAAAGCCTAACGCCATTAGACCTACAGTGATGAACGTGATACCTAGACCACGTAGACCAGGAGGTACGTCAGAGTACTTCATCTTCTCACGGATACCTGCAAGAGCAACGATTGCTAGCATCCAGCCCACACCAGAACCGAAACCGTAAACAACAGATTCAGCAAAGTTGTAGTCACGTTGTACCATGAAAGATACACCACCGAAGATCGCACAGTTTACTGTGATCAACGGTAGGAAGATGCCTAGCGCGTTGTACAGAGGTGGGAAGAAACGGTCTAGAACCATTTCTAGGATCTGTACAAGTGCAGCGATTACACCGATAAAGGTGATGAAGTTTAGGAAGCTAAGATCGACACCTTCAACTAAAGCGTTTTCTCTCAATACTAGGTTGTAAACAAGGTTGTTTACTGGAACAGCGATAGTAAGTACTACTACAACCGCAACACCTAGACCAAAAGAGGTCTTAACTTTCTTAGATACCGCAAGAAACGTACACATACCTAAGAAGAAAGACAAAGCCATGTTTTCGATGAAAATCGATTTAACTAACAGACTAATGTAATGTTCCATGACGTCCTTACTCCTTCGCTTCTACTTGTTCTGGTTTCAGAATACGGATTGCCCAGATTAGGAAGCCGATTAGGAAGAATGCTGATGGCGCTAGAAGCATCAGGCCGTTTGGCTGATACCAACCACCGTTGCTCACTAGAGGTAGGATTTCCATACCAAATAGTTTGCCCGAGCCGAATAGCTCACGGAAGAAACCAACAGTGATAAGAACGAAACCGTAACCAAGACCGTTACCGATACCATCGATAAGAGATGGGATTGGCGCAGATTTCATTGCGAATGCTTCAGCACGACCCATTACGATACAGTTCGTGATGATAAGACCTACGAATACTGATAGCTGTTTAGAGATATCGTAAAGGTAAGCTTTAAGCACCTGGTCTACCACGATTACTAGCGATGCGATGATAGCCATCTGAACGATGATACGTACGCTGTTAGGAATGTGGTTACGGATTAGAGATACTGAGAAGTTAGACAAAGCAGTTACAAACGTTACTGCCAGCGTCATAACAAACGCAGTTTCTAGTTTAGTTGTTACTGCCAGAGCAGAACATACACCAAGAACCTGTAGCGCGATTGGGTTGTTGTCCAATACTGGCGCTAGAATGCTCTTTTTAACATTTTGTGCACTAGACATTAGTTCAGACCTCCGTCACGAACTTTTGCTAGGAATGGACCAAAGCCCATGTCACCTAACCAGAAGTCAAATGTGTGTTGAACACCGTTACTAGTTAGTGTCGCACCTGACAGGCCGTCAACACCGTGCTCAGAACCTGCTGGCGCACCACCTTTAACAACCTTGATAGCTGGTTTGTGGTTTTCGTCAAACAGTTTCTTGCCTACGAATTGCGCGCGCCAGCTTGGGTTCTCAACTTCACCACCAAGTCCAGGAGTTTCACCCTGCTCGTAGTAAGTGATACCAGATACTGTGTTGCCATCTGTTTCAACAGCAACAAATGCGTACATCATAGACCAAAGACCATTACCGTGAACCGGAATGATAACTTTAGATACTGCGTCGCCGTCTTTCACTAGGTATACAACACCTGTATTCGCACGACGAAGGATCTTCGCTTTGTCATCTTCAGCAGATAGCTTGATAGACTCAGCAGGATCTTTTGCAGCTTTACGCTGATCGTAAGTTGCAGCGTTACCTTCTACAAAGTCACCAGTATTAAAGTCAACCAGACGTGGTTCAATGTATTGTGCAAATAGCTCAGGTACTTTTTTACCTGAAGCATCAATGCCCGCAACTTCAACGATCTTAGATTGCTTATCTAGTACAGCGTTAGCTTTTTGCTTATCGCGTAGACCTACTGCTGCTGTTGATACGATGATTGAACAAACAAGGCTCAACCCGACAACAACACCCAGCGTCTTTTTAATGCTGTCGTTATTACTTGCCATAGCGTGCTTGTCTCCGCTTGATGTTCTTCTCAATAACTAAGTGGTCGAACAGAGGTGCAAACAGGTTCGCGAATAGAATCGCCAGCATCATACCTTCTGGGTACGCTGGGTTAACTACACGGATAAGAACACACATTACACCGATTAGAGCGCCGTACCACCATTTACCTTTGTTGGTAAATGAAGCAGATACAGGGTCTGTCGCCATAAAGAACATACCGAATGCAAAACCACCTAGAACTAGGTGCCAGTGCCATGGCATGTTGAACATAGGGTTAGTATCAGAACCGATAACGTTGAACAGCGTTGCTGTCGCGATCATACCGATCATTACACCCGCAATAATGCGCCATGAAGCGATTCGCATGTACACGATCATCGCTGCACCGATCATCAGAGCAAGAGTCGATACTTCACCAATTGAGCCAGGGATGTTACCGATGAAAGCATCCATCCAAGTGATAGGAGCACCAGAAACTGTGTTTACTAGAGCACCGTTACCACCTTGAGCCCATTGGCTAAGAGCAGTCGCACCAGAGAAACCGTCAGCAGCAGTCCACACTACGTCACCCGAGATTTGCGCAGGATAAGCGAAGAATAGGAATGCACGGCCTGCTAGTGCAGGGTTTAGGAAGTTACGACCTGTACCACCGAAGATCTCTTTCGCAACAACAACACCGAAGGTAATACCTAGTGCAGCTTGCCATAGAGGAAGTGTTGGCGGAACGATAAGTGCGAACAGGATAGAAGTTACAAAGAAACCTTCGTTAACTTCGTGCTTACGCACCATACAGAACAGAACTTCCCAGAAACCACCAACAATAAACACTGTTGCGTAGATTGGTAGGAAGTAAGTCGCACCTAGTAGCATCTTACTGCCAACCCCTGCATCAGCGGAGATGGTTCCACCGAACATTTCGGTTAGCCAGTAATGCCAGTTGCCTGCTACTACTGTCGCTAGTTGGTCACCAGCGTGCATGTGAGTCAGTGCTGCGATAGCTTGGCCACCCGCGTTGTACATACCCCAGAACATTGCTGGGAATACCGCGAACCAAACCATGATCATGATACGTTTTAGGTCAACGCTATCACGAACGTGTGAGCTTCTCTTTGTTACAAGACCCGGAGTATAAAACAGCGTTGCTGCTGCTTCATAAAGGGCAAACCACTTCTCATGTTTACCACCAGGCTCAAAGTGATGCTCGATGTCTTCAATAAATTTTTTAAGAGACATGAAAATTACCCTTCCTTCTCGATCTTATCTAGGCATTCACGAAGTAGCTGACCGTACTCGTACTTACCAGGACAAACAAAGGTACACAATGCTACGTCTTCTTCGTCTAGCTCCAGAGCGCCAAGTGCTGCTGCACTATCTGTATCGCCTGCACATAGATCACGAAGTAGCAGAGTAGGTTCCATATCTAGTGGCATTACGCGTTCGTAGTTGCCAATTGGAACCATTGAACGGTCACTACCATTAGTCGTGGTTGTCATGTTGAACAACTGACCTTTGAATAGGTGACCAAGGAATGAGCGAGTTACAGAGAACTTGTTCTTACCAGGCATTGCCCAGCCGAACAGCTCTTTTTCATAACCTTCACGTAGAACAGACACTTGTAGGTTGTAACGACCTAGGTAAGCGTGAGGACCAGTTGCATGAGTACCTGTTAGTACCGAACCAGAAATCACACGAACTTCACCTGGCATTAACTCGTTGTCTGTCACGTCGTCTAGGCTAGCACCTAGCGTCGTACGAACTAGACGAGGGTTATTCACTACTGGACCAGCCAGAGAGATAACACGGTCAGTGTAAAGTTCACCAGTTAGGAACAACTTACCGAACGCAATAACGTCTTGGTAGTTGATGCTCCACGCCACATTTTCAGCATTTACTGGGTATAGGAAATGCATGTGGGTGCCAGCAAGACCTGCTGGGTGAGGGCCATCGAAGACGTGTTCTTCAATGTTAGACTGTGAAGAGCGTGGCAAGCTAGTGCCAGATTTACATACGTAAACCTTGCCTTCTGTCAGGGCTGAAAGAATGTCTAGACCAGCAACGAATGCTTCTTGTTGCTCGTTAATTATCAACTCAGGATTAGCTGCTAGTGGATTAGTATCCATTGCAGTTACAAAAATCGCCTTAGTTGAAGACTCGATTGCTGGAACCTTGCTAAACGGACGAGTACGTAAAGCGGTCCATAGGCCAGATTCAACCAATTGAGTCTTGATCACTTCACGATCTAGACCAGAAAGTTGAGAGGCTTCGAACTTATCGAATGTCACCTGCTCTTCACCTGCCACTTCAATCACTACTGATTGAAGGACACGTTTAGCGCCACGGTTAACTTCGATCACTTTACCGGCTGCCGGTGCAGTGAATTTCACGCCTGGGTTCTTCTTATCTTCAAAAAGAACTTGCGCTTTTTTCACTTCATCACCAACGCGGACATGCATGGTTGGACGCATGCCAACGTACTCTTCGCCAAGCAAGGCGACTTTTTTGATGGTCTTACCATCATTAATCACCTGGGATGGAGTTCCTGCGATAGGAAGATCCAAGCCCTTCTTTATTGTAATCATACGCACTTGCACTACTTTTATCGGGAAAAAGATTCTTTTGATTGCGTAACTTTTAGACACGACATTAGTGTCCGGTTTCAGTGTTGTTTTAAACACTAAAATCGCAACATCCTATTAAAAATCTCGTTACAAGAAATACTCGAGATTTCTCAGGTGCAATATTCTAGCATTTTTTAGGAACTTGATGCCATGACCAATCATAAGAATAGAGCGGATATTTAGGTAGAATAAGGTCTAAAAGGTCAAAGAATACTCATAACTTTGACCAATCGCACAAATACAATATTCCACACATACCGTATGGTAAAGCAACATTCACCGGCTGAAACAATCTTTGATTTTCATTCATTTGTTGAAACACTGTTAACGTAATTTCTTTAACCGGGATAGCTCTATTCTTTGGTGTTACGCTTGGTAAAACGAAAAAAAAGATGGTTTCCACCATCTTTCAAAAATCTATTTTTAATGGCGTTAACGACCACCACCGACACACATTGGGCTATCAGGCGCGCCATTTTGCTCGCTCTTCCATTCCTCATCGGTGTAAGTATGAATCGCTAATGCGTGAATGTGATTATCCAACTCATCTGCGAGAATTTGATGAACCTGTCGGTGTCTGCCAATCAGTCTATGTCCAGCAAACGAGTCGCTGACAACGATGACTTTAAAGTGGCTTTCTGAACCTGGCGGTACATTATGCATATAGCTTTCATTGATCACTTTTAAGTAGCTAGGTTGCAGCTCACTATGCAGCTTTTTCTCTATGATTTCTTGGATCATATTCGTTCCTCATCGATTCGAATTTCATAAGTATATACCCAACTCACGGTAACTTGCAGTATCCAGCTCTCGCTGTTGAAGTATAAGTCTAAAAATTAAATCCTAACCTCAATCAACGCAATAGTTTAAAACTCAGAGTTGAGTCATGTCTGAGCCTTTGAATAACGTAAAAGCAAGTAAACTCAAAATTTAACAGCTTTTTGTATCTACACTTGCCATCATTTGCGACAATATTCCCTAGTTTATTGAATCAACCTACGTTTACTTATGAAAACCGAACTGAACCTTCACGGCAGAAGCCTAACGCTTCACCGCTTCCCTAAGCGCTCCAACGAAACACTGCAGGCTTGGGACGCTGGTGATGAATATTTGATTAATCATGTCGAAGAGCTGGCGCTAAACGACAATCAACATATTGTGGTAATCAATGACAGCTTTGGCGCTTTGGCTTGCTGGTTTTCTGAAAAACATCGTGTGACGTTTATGAGCGACTCTTTTATTTCTCATAAAGGTACTCAAGTAAACCTTGAAGCGAATCAATGTAAAGACGTGACATTTCTTAGCACGATGGATGACATTCCAGCAGATGCTGACTTGGTTTTGCTGCAACTTCCAAAAAGCAATCGTCACCTGACTTGGATACTCAGCCAGCTTAGAAATGCGCTCCCTGAGTCATGCCCGGTTATTGGCGTTAATAAGGTCAAAGAGATCCACACTTCGACGCTCAAACTCTTTGAAAAGCATTTAGGTGAAACGAAAACGTCCCTTGCCTGGAAGAAGCACCGACTGGTTTTCTCCCAAGCCAATGCTCAGCCGATTGTCGAAGTCGACCCGATTACGGCGTGGAGTGTGGATGGCGAGAATATTCAGCTCAAAAATCTGCCAAATGTATACTCAGGCGAAAGTTTAGACTTGGGTGCCCGATTTATGTTGCAGCATATTCCTCAAGATGCTTCCATCACTCATATTGTCGACCTTGGATGTGGCAACGGCGTACTCTCAGTGAAAGCGGGGCAGTTAAACCCAAATGCTCGCCTGACTTGTGTTGATGAAAGCTTTATGGCGCTGGAGTCGGCTAAGCAGAATTTACTGGATAACTTAGGCGAAGAGCGCGAAGTACAATGCATCGCGAACAACTGCTTAGATGGTTTTGATCACGATAGCTGCTCTCTTATCATGTGCAACCCACCCTTCCATCAGCAGCAAGCCATCACCGACCATATCGCATGGCAAATGTTCTGCGATTCAAAGCAGGTATTGAACAAAGGCGGTCGGTTACTTGTCATAGGAAATCGACACCTTGGCTACGACGCTAAACTCAAGCGTCTGTTTGGTGCCAACAATGTGAATCTTGTCGCGTCTAACAATAAGTTCGTGATTTTACAGGCAACAAAAAATCCTGCTAAATTAAACGCAAAATAAAAAAGCTCCTTACTGAGAAGAATGTTTACAAGGAATAATCAAATGAAAAAATTGGTAATCGCGGCTTCAGTTGCCTTGCTGGCTGCATGTTCAGCCCCACAACAGGTACAACTGAACCTGATGCCTGAAAGCACACTTAGCACCAATCCTATTGTACAAGGCAAAACATACAGCTTAATCAGTAAAGATGTACGTGCCGCTCAATACGTTGCGTTGGTGGATAATGGACGTTCTAACATTCTTCCTCTCCACGCGAAGCAGAATTTACGTATTGCTCTTGAGCAAGCGTTGGAGAAGCAGTTCTCATCCCAAGGATTCCACTCAGACCTTAACAGTAATAATGTGATTGAACTTAAAGTTCAGGAAGCGCTCGTGAACGTAAAGCATTCGGTCATGGAAAAAGAGATGAGTGCTAAGGTTGTATTAGAAATCACAGCAGAAAACCCACAAGGCCGATTAGTCAAAACGTATACGGGTAGTGCAAATCGCTCCGGTACGTTCAGCGCTTCAGACTCAGATATCGAACAGACATTAAACGATGTGGTTGATCTAACTCTGAAAGAAATCGCCAACGACCCAGAACTTCGTCAGTACATGCAGGAGCGATTCTAATGATACGCAAAGCAATTCTTTCTCTGGCGCTACTCAGCTGTAGCGTTTGGGCCGGACCTAAGGTCTCGTTTGAAACAACACTGGGCTCATTTACCGTTGAGTTAAATGAAGAGAAAGCACCAATAACGGTGGCGAACTTCCTTAAATATGTTGAGGATGGCAGCTACGAAGGCACGATTTTCCACCGTGTAATACCGGGTTTTATGGCGCAAGGTGGCGGTTTCAACCAAGAGATGCAAATGGTTGATACGTACGAGCCTATCAAAAATGAAGGTAATAACGGCTTAAATAACGACCAGGCGACTATCGCGATGGCTCGCACCAACGCGCCGGACTCGGCTACTCGCCAATTTTACATTAATTTGGTGGATAACGATTTTCTTAACTACGGCGCTCGACCACCGGGTTATGCAGTCTTTGGTCAGGTAACTGAAGGCTTTGACGTCATCCAAAACATGGCAAAACAGCCAACATCTTCATCTGGCCGAATGCGTGACGTACCAGAAACTCAAATCGTCATCACGAAAGCAACATTACTCAAATAGCCATCATAAACCCTTTGAATATTCGAAGGGTTTTCTCTTTCAACGGCGTCATTTTATTGGATTAATCTATGTCTTCATTACCTTCCATCACTTGGTTGGAAACGGTAAAAAGTTACCTCGATAAACGTTTGTTATGGGTCTTTATGCTGGGATGCTCAAGCGGCTTCCCATGGGTATTGATCGGCTCTAACATGTCTGGCTGGCTTAAAGATGCAGGCTTAACGCTTTCTGCGATTGGTTATTTTGGTAGCGTCTTTGCCGTGTATGCGATTAACTTCCTCTGGGCTCCACTGGTAGACCGGCTAAAACTCCCACTGTTGCACCGTCTTCTTGGGCAGCGACGCAGTTGGATTTTCTTTTGTCAAAGCATCGTGCTTGTCGCCACCATTCTAATTGCAGATGTAAACCCGGCACAAAACCTGGCTTTTGCATCAGTTTTAGCCCTGTGTATTGCGACGGCATCGGCAACACAAGATATCGCCATCGACGCTTTTCGTATTGATACCTTCCCAAAATCTGAAGCCTCTAAACTGCCACAGGCGTCAGCAATGGCGGTCATCGGATGGTGGACTGGCTACTCCCTGCCTGGCTATTTAGCGTTTATTAATGCTGATAGCATCGGCTGGAATGGCGTTTATTACGGAATGGCATTTATCGTTGTTGTTTTAATGGTGTTTACACTCTTAGTCGGAGAACCTAAAACTCAACGTGAGCAGTTACAGTCTGAAGCAGAACAACGTCACAAAGAAGTAGTTGGTTCTAGAATCGTTGCGTGGTTTACAGTAACCGTCGTTGAGCCTTTCCTGGATTTCTTCAACCGAAATGGGGTGCGCGTTGCGATAACTTTATTGCTCTTCGTCTTCTTGTTCAAAATTGGCGAAGCCTTCTTAGGCCGGATGTCGATTGCATTCTATAAAGATATCGGCTTTAGTAACGAACAAATTGGCTACTACTCCAAGCTAATCGGCTGGGGCGCGACAATATTCTTTACCTTAGTAGGCAGTATGTTCAATGTGAGGTTTGGCCTGGTTCGCGGCCTGATGATCGGTGGCATTGCCATGTCGGCAAGTAATCTGATGTTTGCTTGGATTGCTTCTGTCGGCCCTAATGAACACCTGTACTTAGCCACTATCATTGTCGATAACTTTACTACAGCATTCTCAACCGTGGCGTTTGTCTCTTTCTTAACGTTATTAACCGGACAAGCGTTTTCAGCAACACAATACGCATTGCTGGCGTCTTTAGGCAACTTTGGACGAACCACTCTGGCCTCATTCAGTGGTGAGCTAGTAGATTACCTTAATGACTGGAGTACCTTCTTCATTCTTACAGCGGTTATGGTGATACCAAGTTTGATCATGCTGTATTCACTACGCCACTACTTTGATGACCTGCTAGAAAAAGCACGCCATAAACACTAAATCACTGGAAACAAAAGAACCACCGCAAAACGGTGGTTCTTTTAAAAACAGCATTGTGGGAAGCTGCTGACGTTTAAGGGTAAAGCCCCTTACCGAACATATTGAAGATTCTTGCCACACCCTGAGTAAATATCATTGGCTCAGTTAAGACAGTAAGACACAAACAATCTTCCCCGGCTTTCGTATACGGGCTGTGCTTAACAGACGCATCACGAATCATCAGGTCGCCCTCTTCGTACTCACCATCCTCATCGCTAAATCCGCCATGTAAGACCAAGGTTGACTCTATTCCTTTGTGCGTATGTTGAGGAATCTGCACATCTTCACTGATATACATGAGGTTTACTCTGGCATCTTCGCCCAAATCAATTTGAGCACTATATACTTTGCCGCCATAACTTCTCCAAGAGCCGACCAAATCAGAGAAACGGCTCAGAGTTTTGGGTAACTCAAAGCTTTTGCCTGCCACGGACACTTTTGCTGAGTCTCTAATAATGACACTGTCTCGCATGGGAGGGGCCGTAACAATGGCATTAAACATGTCATCAAATTCAGGCACGTAAACACAAGGAACGTTACTGACGACATTCGCTTGCTCTGCTTCTACCCGATTGACGTAGTCTCGGCACTTGGAGCATGTTTCTAAGTGCGTCGCGACCACAAGACCAGAAACCGCATCAATGCTGCCCAAAGCATAAGCTTCTAGCAATTTGTTATCTGGATGATTGTTCATAGTTGCTCCGTATGCATTGAATGTCTTAATTTCTCTACCGCAAGTCTTAGACGAGATTTAACGGTGCCAAGTGGGATATCAAACAGTTCTGCCACTTGCTGATGCGGCAACTCTTCAAGATATACCGCTTGCAAAACGTCTCTTTGATTTTTCGGCAATGTATCTAAAAATTTCACTACCTGCTCTTTCAGCATGTCTTGCTCGGGAGAGTAGTGATCGACGAGATCTGGTGGATAATATTCTGAAGGCCAGATGTCATCCGCATGAATGTGTAGCTCTTTGCCCTTTTGCTTTCGTAATAAGTCAAAGCACAAGTTGCGGATGATGGTGTATATCCAAGTAGATAACGCACTCTTCTTTCCATCGTACAAGTGAGCTTTGTGCCAAACCGTGGCCATGGTTTCTTGTACCATTTCCATTGCGACTTGCTCATTCCCTACGTGCTTATAAGCGAACTGTTTTAATTTGGGGGCATAAAATTGGAATACAAAAGCAAAGGCGTCTTGATCTCGTGCTTTGACTTTGTCCATATACGCGTTCCATTCATGCCGTCCCAGTTTTTGTCGGCTATCACTCATCATATCGGCCTTATCGTAGGGAGGAGTCTCGCCCTCCCACTCCGTCCTAGTCTGTGATGTCATTAACTAACAGGTTGAAACCACCACTATTGCCATCGTCTATCGCTACGACTTGATAGACCACACCGTTCATCAAATCCACAGGAGCAGAATCTATTGCAACAGTATTAGGCTCGCCTGCTGCAGTGACAGTGACAAAGTAGGTTCCTTCCTCAACGTAAAGTCCTTTCAGACTCTTTTTGTACGTAAAATCAGAAACGGTTGGATCACTACCGTCTATACCAGCGCTGGTAGTGAGGTAAATATCCACGTTCTCAGCAACCGGATTTGCCGCTGCATGAGTGATATTCAATGTCGCACTGGTGGCCACTGCTCTTCTCATGTCCTCTACAATTAAAGGTTCCACAGCGACCGAAGGGCTCACAACGCCAACAGCGTAGATACTGTAATCCATCCCTGCTTCCACAGATAAATCGTCAATACTGAAAATAGGGTCTGTGGTGGTACCATCAACGAAAACATCGATGTCATAAGACTGAGGATCAAGATCCAAATAGCCGCGAATTTCTTTGAAGGCTAAATCAGCAAGTGGAGCGAATGGAGCATCATTTACATTCACGTCTACAGCTGGTGCACCATCCACGACATGCCCAACCCGAACTTCAGCTTGGCTGCCCATATCCTGAATTATAGAAGATCCCGAACCATCTAAAACCAACAACTTAACGGGAGAAGAGCTGCTGGAGTCGCCGGTTTTAATGGCAGCGATAGTTAAGTTAGCATTTCCCGCCAATGAAAGCGTTCCAGAATCAAACACGACATCATCCCCAACCGCCAATCTCACTTGATAATCACCAGCCTGGATATTAAGCGTGTCTGTCGCCGCTTTATAAGCAAGATTAGTTAAAGGCATGACTGTCGATAAATCAGCCCCTGGATCTGTCACGTACACATCCACAGCTGGAACGCCTGAAGCAGCGTGCACAATTTGTACATCCAGAGAGCTTTCATCCGCCATCGACTCCGCGTGGCGTGTCACAATTAGTGGCTCAACAGGATTTGGGTTACCGTCGGCATCACCGACCACAAACACGGTGTACTTGAGGTCTGAATCGAGATCGAGCAACGTTCTTGGCACTACTGTTGCCACCTCACTGCCTGGCAACTGCACATCGACCTGAACTGCGTTACTGCCCTCACGAACCATCATGTACCCTGATCCAACACCATAATCGACGCCAGTTAGCGTAGCTTTGTCGTTAATCCATACATTCGCCAGTGGTGCATCTGCTGATGCATGCACTGCCTGAACATTGGAGAACTCTATTGTATCGCTGTCTGAACCACACGCAGCCAATCCCAGAGATCCCATTAAAACCAGAACCGCTTTACCTGTTAGTTTCATAACCGTGCCTCTTTGTTTTTAGGGGCTTCAAGTGCTTGGTGTAGAAAATGCAAAGCTGGAAGACAATCCTCTGCTCCTGCCAACCTATCGAACAGGTGGCATTCCAACGGCAGTAGCTCAAGCCAACGCTGTGTGACCCAAGATGGGTCGTCATAAAAGCGGTGCTCATAAAGTGACCCAAGCTGAGGGAACTCCTCATAAACGTAAGCCAGCTGTTGACTTAAGTAATCAAAGCTGTACAGCCCTTTCGGAACAGCCCAGTTGTCCATCCACTCAACCTCGGCATGCCTTAAACCATCGGAGTCTGCTCTAACGCGCAGTACCTTAAAGCGTTTTTCACCAACCACTGTGATTCCAAGAAGCCCATCACTTAATGTTTCAAAATCAACAATCCGTACTAACGAACCTATCGAAGAAACGTTTCCAACTTCTTTCGGATCGCCGTCGTTACCTACCAGACAGACGCCAAAACCCATATTTTTCGAACTGCACTCTTTCACCATACGTATGTAACGAGGCTCAAAAATACGCAGATTCATTTTTCCTTCAGGGAGTACAACTGAAGTAAGTGGAAATAACATAACTTCGTTCATCAATAAGTCCTCTTTAGTTCATCGTCTAGTACGAAACTCTGTTCACTCCGATCACTAACGGTTTTTGTTGGTTAATCGACTGGCTTAAAAAGTCACGAAAATCGCCACGCAAACGATCTAAATCACATATTTATTGCAATAAAATGCAATAAATAAAAAGTTCCGTAAATAAAGATACCTTTGTGACATTGATCACTAAAAAGGTTTTATTTTGCACCTTTTATCACTTTCTTTTGGGATTATTATCGCTATTATTCCCGCCACTAGGAAAACGCAGCATAGATTGCTTATTCTGAAATATTACAAACATAGAGAGTCCCCTTATGCGTAAATCACTTTTAGCTCTTGGCCTTCTAGCGGCTACTTCGGCTCCAGTTATGGCAGCTGATTACTCTGACGGCGATATCCACAAAAACGATTACAAGTGGATGCAGTTCAACCTGATGGGTGCATTTAACGAGAAAGGTTATGCTGAATCTTCTCACGATTACCTAGAGATGGAATTCGGTGGTCGCTCTGGTATTTTCGATCTTTACGGTTACGTTGACGTATTCAACCTAGCTTCTGATCCAGGCAGCGACAAAGCTGGCGGCGAGAAAATCTTCATGAAGTTCGCTCCACGTATGTCTCTGGATGCACTAACTGGTAAAGATCTTTCTTTCGGTCCTGTTCAAGAGCTTTACGTTGCATCTCTAATCGAGTGGGGCGGTAACTCTGACGTTAACTCTCAAAAAATCGGTCTAGGTTCTGACGTAATGGTTCCATGGTTTGGCAAAGTAGGCCTAAACCTATACGGTACTTACGCTGGTAATGAGAAAGACTGGAACGGTTTCCAAGTTTCTACTAACTGGTTCAAACCATTCTTCTTCTTCGAGAACGGTTCATTCATCTCTTACCAAGGTTACATCGATTACCAATTTGGTATGGATGACGACGAAGGTAACAAGTTCAACACTACAGCGTCTAATGGCGGTGCAATGTTCAACGGTATCTACTGGCACTCAGACCGTTTTGCGGTTGGTTACGGTCTAAAACTATACAAAGACGTATACGGCTTCAAAGATGGCGAAGCTCTACCGTGGGGCCACAAACCAGAATCATCTGGTGCAGGTCACTACGTAGCGGTAACTTACAAGTTCTAATAGAACCAATAAGTTTCTTCAGAAATGGCGCCCATTGGCGCCATTTTTTATTTGCTTTCCTTTTTCCCCTCATTATCCTTGCAGCAAACCTTTTCAATGAGAGCGTTTGGTGAATATTGTCATCTTAGGCCCTGGAGCTATCGGCTCACTCTGGGCAATAAAATTAAAGCAAGCAGGACATCATGTGTCTCTTTGGAGCAGAAGTTCAGAAACTCAGCTTTCGTTGCAACTTGATGACTCAGTCGGTGACACTTTCCTAAATAATCACCTTCTTTCTGTAAAAAGTGCTGACTTGATTGTGGTGACCGTCAAGGCGTGGCAAGTCGAAGAAGCCATTTCTCCTCTGCTTGAACATATCCACCCCGACACAATCGTGATGCTGATGCATAACGGCATGGGAACCGCACAACGCGTTTCAGAATTGCTTCAAAACAACCCTATCGTTTTAGCGACCACAACTCACGGAGCCTATAAACCTTGCAAACAAAAAGTGTTGCATACAGGTCATGGCAACACGCAGTTAGGCGGCTTCAATAATTTGGGCGAACAGTGTCAGTTTTTACAGGAAGTAATGCATCACGCCCTACCTGAAGTGGGATGGAACCCAAATATCAATGCAGCATTGTGGACTAAACTCGCTATCAACTGTGCAATTAATCCATTAACCGCTATCCATCAATGCAAAAATGGCGCGCTTGCACAGCAGGAGTTTCAGGATACGCTGCGAAACATTACGCGCGAATTGATTGAGGTAATGAATAAAGAAGGGCTCGATACTGAGTTCGATAATTTGTTCGGGGTTATCATGCAAGTCGTCAATGCTACCGCTGAGAATTACTCTTCAATGAGACAGGATGTTTACCACCAGCGACGCACCGAAATCGACTTTATTACTGGTTATTTATTGCAAACTGCAGAGAAACACCATATCGAGACGCCTGAGAACCTCAGCCTTTACCAACGTATTAAACAGATAGAAAAAAGCTGGACAGAACAATGAGTGTAAAAATCTTAGTACCTATCGCTCCAGGTACCGAAGAAATGGAAGCCGTGACCATTATCGATATGATGGTTCGAGCTGGATATGACGTGACGGTAGCCAGTGCAGCATTCGATGGGGCTTTAACGATGAAAGCTTCTCGTGGCGTCACGCTAACCGCGGATTGCAAACTGGTCGATATCGCCGATGACGAGTTTGATGTCATTGCACTGCCGGGTGGTGTCGGTGGTTCGGAAGTGTTTCGCGACAGCACAGTCATGATAGAAATCCTCAAACAACATATTTATGAAGGAAAACTGGTTGCGGCTATCTGTGCAGCTCCAGCGTTGGTGCTACAACATCATGATCTATTCCCTAAAGCCTTAATGACCTGTCACCCAAGTTTCCAGTCACACATTCCTGAAGCAAACTGGCGTAGCAAACGCGTGACTATCGATATTAACCATAATCTGATCACCAGTCAGGGGCCGGGAACAGCGTTAGAATTTGCAATGGAAGTGATCATCAAACTCTCTGGCAAAAAACATGCGTGGACTATCGCCGAACCTATGGTGACCATTCCGACGTTGCACTATCACAAAATTGGTGAAGAGTAATGTTTGACGTCAATGCGGTTCGTAAGCAGTTTCCCGCTTTAAATCAGTCAATTAATGACACGCCTTTGGTCTACCTTGATAGCGCTGCAACCACGCAAAAGCCTCAATGTGTGATTGACGTTATCAGTCATTATTACAGTGCTCAAAATGCTAACGTGCATCGTGGCAGTCACAGCTTAACCGCCAATGCCACCAGCCAGTTCGAAGCGGCTCGTGAAACCGTCACCCGTTTTATCGGCGCAGCCAGCTCAAAAGAAATCATCTGGACACGTGGAGCGACAGAAGCGCTCAATTTGATCGCTCAGACCTATGCTCGTAGCAACTTACAAGCAGGTGATGAGATATTGATCAGCGAGATGGAGCATCACGCCAACATCGTGCCATGGCAAATTGTTGCTGAGCAGACCGGAGCAAAAGTAGTAAAAGTGCCAATGACTTCCAACTGTCAGTTTGATTTGGAAGCATTTAAGTCGCTGTTGTCTGAACGCTGTAAGATTGTAGCGTGTGCACAAATCACTAATGTCACTGGTTCACGTCAACCTATCGAAGAAATTACCACACTGGCACATCAGTTTGGTGCCGTTGTCGTGGTGGATGGTGCTCAAGGTATCGTGCATGAGCCGTTAAACCTTGCTGAGCTGGATATCGATTTTTATGTATTCTCAGGACATAAGCTCTATGCCCCAGCAGGGATTGGCGTGCTTTATGGCAAGTTAGCCTTACTGGAAGCGATGCCGCCTTGGCATGGTGGCGGAAAAATGGTTGAGAAAGTATCGTTTGAAAAAACCACCTTTTCTGCGTTACCCGGAAAATTCGAAGCAGGTACGCCGAATGTGGCTGGGGCTATCGCACTCGCAAAAGCCATTGATTGGTATCAGAGTTTTGATCATCAAGAAGTGGAAGCGCACCTGCACACTTTACAAAACAAAGCCTATCAAGCGCTTAGTCAGCTGGATGATATTCACATTCTTGGTTACCAGCCTAATGCATCGGTACTGACATTTGTTATGGATGGTGTCCATCACCAAGACATTGCGACACTACTCGACCAGCAAGGTATTGCAGTACGCGCCGGACACCATTGTGCCCACCCGTTAATGGACGCACTAAAGGTTAAAGGAACAGTACGTGTCTCGTTTGGAATTTATAACACCTTAGAAGACGTTGACAGGCTGATCGCCGCAGTAGAAAAAGCCGTCGATATGCTCTAACCAAACCACGAAATCGTAGTAACCGATTTGGTTGCTACGATTCGCTCTCCATCGTTATCACACAGTTTCGACCATTACGTTTTGCCGCATAGAGTGCTTTGTCTGCCCTTGCATACAATCGCTTTGTCGATTCATAACCGATGATATTCACCACGCCAACACTGACTGTCACAGGAATTTGAACGTTTTCAAACTCAAACTGATTTTTTTCAATATTTGAACGAATTTCCTCGCCGATCTCTGTTGCCGAAGACAATGAAACATCAGGCAGGATAATCGCAAACTCTTCCCCTCCCACTCTCGAGAAGGTTTCATCTTTTGTTAAAAGACTAGAAACTAACTCCGCCAACGTTTCTAAGACGTAGTCACCGGCATCGTGACCTCGCTCATCATTAATAGATTTGAAGAAATCGAGATCAAAAAACAGTAAGGCGGCTTGATAACTTTGAGCTTCGCACTTGGTGATTTCTTCGGACACTTTTTCGAAGAAAACACGGCGATTATAGATGTTTGTTAAAGCGTCGATTTGGCTTTGGTGACGCAGAAGAGTTTCAACTTGATGACGGTTAGAAATATTGCGGGTAAGGATAAGGACGACTCTGCGACCTTGGTACGTTATACCAAGAGGACATACTTTCCCCTCATAATAGAGTAATCCGTTTGGCCCTGTAGTGGGATCAATGCCCTGAACGTTGTCGGCGGACATCTTGTATTCTATGGTGATAATACTGTCTTCCGTCAGACAGCGATTAATCTGCTTAATAAACCAGTCTGCTTGTTCTTTTTCAAGCACACTATGCAGCGTTTCACCAATCAAACTACTGCCATCATGATAGGCGTTTCTATCTATACCACCAAAAACATCAATATAGAGACCATCTTCACTCAGTATAAAAGTGGGGTCTGGCATTCCGGATAACACGTCTTGCGCATGTTCCAAGGAGAATCGCATAAAAGAGAGGTTCCTAGTATTTGTACTAACTAACCCAATTGCCTATAAACCTTCTACAAAGGGATAATAAAAACCTCTTTAAGAATATATCTATCATCTAATGCAGACAAATTGTAACTACAAATATTGGTGTAAAACCGGACTGTGCGCCGAGAAATGAGATCAATAACGAACAATAACTAAAGCCAAAACCGCCGACGTAGTGGAATGGTTTTAAGTCCTTCTTCCATCCCCTTTGCCCAAATAAAAAAGCGCCGAGTAACGTTCGCTACCCAGCGCCTTTCAGAACCAACGAAACTGTTATTTAGCGGTTTGTTTGATCTGCTCAACAATCGCTTTCAGGCCGTTACCACGAGATGGACTTAAGTGTGCAATCAAACCGAGATGCTCAAAATACGCATCAATGTCGAACACTTGGATCTGCTCAGCGGTTTTTCCGTCAAACGCGGCCATCACCAGGGCAATCAAGCCACGGACAATACGCGCATCAGAATCCGCACAGAAATGCCAAACACCATCGTGCTCCTGACTAACCAGCCAAACTAAGCTTTCACAGCCTGACACCGTGACTTGTTCTGATTTCAGCGCTTCGGGCATTTGAGGTAATTTCTTTCCCCACTGGATAACTTGGCGGTAGCGATCTTCCCAGCCTTTAAACTGCTGCATCGTCGCGACAATATCGTCACTTGTTATCTCAGAACCAAATGGTGAAGCTGGGAAATCAGTCATGATGTGTACTTCTCTTTGTTATTACTTCTTATACTTTTGAATCAGCTTTTCTACTATGCGTGAAACCGCAACAAAGCCAAACGTTGCTGTCACAACGGTTGCCGCGCCAAATCCGCTTGCGCAGTCCATTCGCTTAGGTCCTTCTGCTGTAGACTTCACGCCACATACCGAACCGTCCGCTTGTGGGTATTTTAGCTGCTCGGTAGAGAACACGCAGTCAATGCCAAATTTACGCGCAGGATTCTTCGGAAAGTTATGATGACGACGTAAGGTGTCTTTAATTTTTTTGGCCAGTGGATCCTGAATCGTCTTGGTCAGATCCGCCACCATAATTTGTGTTGGGTCGACCTGACCACCAGCGCCACCCGTCGTGATCACTTTAATCTTGTTACTACGGCAGTAAGCCAATAGAGACGCTTTTGCTTTCACGCTGTCGATCGCATCCAACACGTAATCGAACTCTTTGCTCAAGTATTCATGCTGGTTGTCTGGCGTGATGAAATCATCAATCAGATTCACCTTACATTCCGGGTTAATCAGCTTAACGCGTTCGGCCATCACTTCAATTTTGCTTTGGCCAACCGTTCCAGACATAGCGTGGATTTGACGGTTAATGTTCGTTACACACACATCATCCATATCAATCAGCGTCAGCTCGCCAATTCCAGTTCTCGCCAGCGCTTCTACCGCCCAGGAACCAACGCCACCGATACCAATCACACACACATGCGCAGCACGAAGAATTTCGACTTCGCTGTTACCATAAAGACGACGAGTGCCGCCAAAACGTTGATTGTAGTTGTCAGATGCCGGAGTATCGAGTTCGCGCATATTGAAATCCAGATGATCGATAGAAAAACAAAGAGTGCGATTTATACGCACTCTTTGAGAAAATGTCTAGACAAGAGGACGTTCCTCTCGCTTATCAATCCACTATTGTATCTTTTCTGGTGATAAAGCCCAAGGCGCTTGCGTTGGCGTGTTCTCTAAGCCAAGTTTCCAAACACGACCAAAGTGTTTGTAATGACCCGCTTCGATTCCCGCTCTTGCACCAATACCATGATAAAGATCCAAGTGGTTACGTTTCACTGCACCACCTGTGTCGAGTACAAGCAGAATGCGTAATTGATGTGCTCCGCTCCATGTTCCATCCGCATTAAGTAATGGTACTTCTGCCAGAACTGGCGTCCCCATTGGCAAGATTGAACGGTCACCCGCTACTGCTGCCATTGGTAACAGTGGAATGCCCGCGGCTCCAGTCACTGGCGCTTCTGACTTAGGGGCAAAGAACACGTAAGATGGATTCTGTTCAAGCAGCTCACGAACGGTCGCTTCATCATTAGCCATCACCCAATCTTTAATCGCTTTCATCGACATTTCTTCACGCGGTACTTCACCGCGCTCAATCAAAATTCGCCCGATACTGACGTAGGCTTTGTTGTTCTTTCCTGCATAGGCAAAGTACTCCAACGTGTCATCGTCTTCGAAATGCACATAGCCACTGCCCTGTACTTCCATCATGAAAGGATCAATTCGATTTGGGGCATAGCCAAGCACCAGACCTTGACCGTCTAATGCACCATCGTAAATCTCGGCACGCGTCGGGCAGTCAGATGAACAATTCGGCTTACCATAAACTGGATATCTAAAGATGTTATTTGGCTGATGACGCAACTCCATCACCGGAGAGAAATATCCCGTAAACAACACATTGCCTTTCTTGTCGCCTCCACCTAGTTGCGCAGCTTGAATACCGTAAGCGCTAAGCACACTGGTGTCGCCACTTTGCTGAGCCCACTCACTCAGTCTGTGATACAGCGGTTGGTACATCTTCGCCATAGAGGGAGATTTAATCAAAACCTGTTCAACTTGCTTGTTGAACTCGGTAAAGTCGCGAGGCTTGTTCGAATCAACCACGTCCACTTTATTGAGAATTTGAGGAAACTCACCATCGATGTATTGATGGGCAAGATCGTTTTTCTGAGCACAACCAAACAGAAGGCCTAGAGTAACAATAGGAAGAAGTTGTTTTAGCACGTGATTATTCCGTAATAAAAGATAGCAAAAGGATGGCAAACAAAGACAGGCAACGCAATTGAAAAGCCGCGTCAAAGTGTTTCAAAACTAGGTCAACTGTTAAATATGCTGTAATTCCATCCAATTAGTTTCGAATTAACAACATGATAGCAGGGGGACGAATACGCAATTGTCCAGAAAGTGTTTGAATATACGTTATTTGAGCTGTCCAAAATGGAACGGGAATGAATATCACGTTCAGCGCAAGGTGCTGTCGAAACTTCTCTCCAATCGAAAAATTGGCAGATAATGTACGTTAGCATCCAACTTCATTTCCGTGTGTTGCTGCCCAATAAACCTAAACCGGCGAACACTCGAACCAAACTTATAAGACAAAGCATCTCCATCGAAGTCAAAATCGGTCGCAACTGTAGAACCATTAACGGTGACACCTCTTTCGCTTAACTCAAAAACCTCACGAGCATATGGTGCGACCTCTTGCTCTACCCATTTGCCATAAATAATTGATTTTTCAACAGGCGGGTTGATATAACGAGAAATCCAGTCACTGTACAACATACCAGCGATAATTGTACCAACCACTGCGATAAGCATCAGAAAGCGCTCTACGCCTTTTCGAAGTTGGGATTTTTTGGATGAGTCAGATTGGGGCTGAGTAGTAATCGTAGCATTCCTCTCTGGGGCTGAAGATGTGATGACCACTGATAGCGGAAAGATTGAGGCATTTTATCCTTCATCCTATTATTCCCCAAAGGACCACTCTTCATATATTTGTCCTTTATTCCAAAAAATTCACCTTGCCATTAGATGAATAAAAAGACATTATTTAAGCATAAATAAACACAAGGAATGGCTGTAGTGAAAATTCGTAGTACCGCACTCGTTAAAGGGTTCCGCCAATCAACCCCATATGTAAATGCACACCGTGGCAAAACCATGGTGATCATGCTCGGTGGAGAAGCGGTCGCCCACAACAACTTTGGAAACATTATCAATGACATTGCATTAATGCATAGCCTTGGCATTAAAGTGGTGGTGGTTTATGGCGCTCGTCCGCAAATTAACCAATTATTGGTAAAACAAAACCTTACTACGCCATACCATAAAGACATCCGAATTACTGATGAAGAAGCTTTGTCAGTAGTTATGCAAGCCGCAGGTCAACTACAGCTGGCGATTACTGCGCGCCTATCCATGAGCCTGAACAATACACCTATGGCTGGGACAGAGCTAAGCGTTGTATCCGGGAACTATATTATTGCTCAACCTCTGGGTGTGGATGATGGTGTCGACTACTGCCACAGCGGACGGATTCGCCGCATCGATACTGACGCGATTAATCGCACTCTGGACCAAGGTTCGATTGTTCTGCTTGGTCCAATTGCCAGCTCCGTCACGGGTGAGTGTTTCAACTTACTTTCTGAAGAGGTCGCCACCCAGCTTGCGATTAAATTAGGCGCGGACAAACTGATCGGTTTTTGTTCAGAACAAGGGGTCATTGATGACAACGGCAATGCGGTCGCTGAGCTACTTCCTATCGAGGCAGAGCATGTTATCAAAACCTTAACGGAAAAAAGCTCACCAGATTCAGACTACTACACCGGTACACTACGTTTCTTGAAAGGCTCGATTGCCGCTTGTCGTGCGGGCGTACCACGCAGCCATTTGATCAGTTATAAAGTCGACGGTGCCTTAATTCAGGAACTGTTCTCTTTCGATGGTATTGGTACGCAAGTGGTCATGGCCAGTGCTGAGCAAGTCCGTCAAGCCAACATCGACGACATCGGCGGAATTTTAGACTTAATCCGCCCTCTGGAAGAGCAAGGTATACTGGTAAGACGCTCACGCGAGCAATTGGAACAAGAAATTGGCAAATTCACCATCATCGAAAAAGATGGGCTCATCATTGGTTGCGCCGCGTTGTACCCATACGCCGAAGAGCGCAAAGCGGAGATGGCTTGCGTAGCGATTCATCCGGATTACCGCGATGGTAACCGTGGATTGTTATTACTGAATTACATGAAGCACCGCTCAAAGTCAGAAAACATTAATCAGATCTTTGTGCTCACGACCCACAGCCTGCACTGGTTCAGAGAGCAAGGCTTTTACGAAGTGGGTGTGGATTATTTACCGGGAGCAAAGCAAGGTTTATACAACTTCCAGCGCAAATCAAAAATCTTAGCTTTGGATTTATAAAGATTAAAAAGACCGAGTGCATACTCGGTCTTTTAGTTTCTAGTTGGCTAGTCGCTGCACCAATCCACTGGCTCGCGTTGTTTTCACCTTTATTCCTCGTTTAAGCACATTCAGCTCCGCGTAAAGCGCTAAACGTTTCTTCGCTCGGGTGATGCCTGTGTAAATCAGCTCGCGGGTTAATATCGGGCTAAAATCTGGCGGCAGAATCATTAAGGTGTAATCAAACTCACTGCCCTGCGATTTATGAATTGTCATGGCGTAGGCCGTTTCATGCTCTGGCACTCGACTTGGCAGTACCGACTTAACACTACCATCAGGGAGTTCGAAAAAGACTTTCAAACGCTGCTCTTCTTCGCTGTCATCCCGCATACAAATACCAATATCACCGTTATACAAACCTAAACCGTGATCATTGCGCGTAACCATCACAGGTCTGCCGTGATACCAAATCTCATCCTGCACCTTAATCAGCTTACGTGCTGCAAGTGCTTTCTCTATGCGCTGGTTTATCCCAGCCACACCAAAGTCACCTTCGCGAATCGCACAAAGCAGTCTGCACTGGTTAAATGTGTCTAACACCGCTTTGGCTTTTCGGGTTAACGTTTCAGGTTCTCCAGTATTTGGATCCTGCTCTTGCTGCCCAATACGCTTCAGATAACGACCGTATTCTTGTACTAACGTCTGCATCATCTGATTGTAGTTTTGGCTACTCAGAGCAAAATGTTCGATATCTGAAAAGTCTCGCGCCCATACATTGTCCACACTAGCTGCAGAGCCCAAGTTCACCGCTTTTGCTAATTGACCAATGCCAGATCGTGCATCAAACCGGTAACTCTTTTGCAGCATACACAGACTGTCCGCAATACTGGACGCACTGTTGCTACTGTGGGCCAAGGTGTCAAAGCCGGTCAGCTTTGCGATAGCCGAAGCCTGCTCTTTGCCATAACCCAAAGCATGGAACGAGCAAATATCGCCCAACACTGCCCCCGCTTCTACCGAGGCGAGCTGATCTTTATCGCCAAGCAGGATCAGTCGTGCATGCTTAGGCAATGCATCGACCACTTTGTACATCATGGGTAAATCAACCATCGACGCTTCATCAATGACTAAGATGTCCAGATGCAGCGGATTCTGCTTGTTATGACGGAACTCCGCGCTATTAGGGATCGCGCCCAGCAAACGGTGCAAGGTGCTCGATTCAGTCGGGATTTTGGCTTTTAACTCAGGAGAAACGGGTAACTCTTGCACTGCTTTGCCAATTGACTCGGTTAATCGTGCAGCTGCTTTACCCGTCGGAGCCACCAGCTTGATGGTTAGATTCTTCTCTTGTGAGGCCTGCTCTATCAGCGCGGCAAGTAATTTGGTTACCGTGGTCGTTTTACCGGTGCCCGGTCCACCAGAAATCACCGCAAAGCGACGGGTTAGAGCGACTGCGGCCGCGACTTTTTGCCAGTTTACACAAGCAGAAAGTGGCACGAGGTCATCCAGAGGTTGTAAGTCCTGAACGTTATTGGCTTGGCTTAACACCGCATCAATCGCTGGCCAATCCAACGCGTCGCTTGCGACAACATCTAGGTGGTCACACACCAATTGCTGACGCAGAACTTGGTTGTTATTGCCAGCTTCAGTGGCTTTGGCAATCGCGTTAAAAAGAAAATGATATTGACGCGCAAACAGATGGTTAAGCAGCTCAGATAATCGCGTAAATTCTTGCGGCTGCAAGCTAACCGTCGCGCCCAGCTGATTGAGCTTTTTCGCTAGAGTCACTTCATAGTGCCAGTAACGATGTAAATACAAACGCTCACCATCGAACATTAGCGGCAAGGCTTCTCCCTGTGCGCCAACCAAACTGGAATTTTCCAATAATTGGGGCCAATTAATACCTTGCAGTTGAGTATTGAGCGTTAACGCTGCCTCACCGAACAGCCCCAACTTACTGGCCAAATCAGTCGGCTGACCTTGCGCATCGAAGAGAGGCAAACAGATATGTCCTTTACCAAGCTCACTACTGACGACACCAGCGATAAACGCCAGTGCCTGACCGTCTGATTGTGATTCACTCTGCACACCATCAGTTTGAGCATAAAGAAAACGTGCGAATTGGAAATCGAGCTGACGAATCGCCCCTTTGTGTGCCAAGCGTTCAAGTGTTACCAACAGGTTATCTTGGTTAGATGGAAGATTGTTATTGGTCGTCATTACAGTAGCTCCATCTGCCCAGCCTGAGTCGATCGTGTTTCCAGTGCTTGACCATCAATCAAACGATCCATCTCTTGTAAAAATTCTAACGTTGGTTTAGCGGAAAATATGCCGTGATCGCTTTGCCCATCCATACCGCGTAAGAACAAGTAATACACGCCACCAAAATGCTGATCGTATTGATAATTAGCCAGCCGACTGCGCAAAAAGCGATGCAGCGCTAACGCGTAAATTTGATACTGCAAATCGTAGCGGTGATCCGCCATCGCAGATTTTAGTGCTTCACCATGGTAGTGAGTCACATCGTCGCCAAGGTGGTTCGATTTCCAGTCCAGCACGTAGTACTTGCCTTGATGCTCAAACACCAAGTCGATAAAGCCTTTGAGCATGCCTTGAACCGTCTGGAAACCTAAATCCCCCGCTTTGGCAGACAATGGATCATGTCTTTGAATCACACGGTTCAGCGCCGGAGCGGACAACACTTCAATTGGCAGAAGAAACTCCATCTCCACCAAACGCTGCGATGGCGCTTTTTGATTAAGCAGCAATGACTTTCCGTCTAATGGCGTGGCAAGCACAGTATCAATCAGCTGTTGTAAAATGGGCAACCACTCTTCATCCAGCTGCTCACTTTCCATCAAACCGAGAATGATTTGGGTATTCTCTTCCGTCGTGGCTGGCTGAGTAAACTCAATTTCCTCGAATAAGCTGTGAAGGAACGTCCCCGGACGCGCGCCTCTTGGGAAGGTGAAAATAGAACGCTCAGGCTCAACCAAATTCTCTTCGTCTTGCTCGTCAGAAGAGTCAATATCAAAGCCAGTAATCTCAATGGTGGCGTCATGTTCAGTCTGATGAGAGCCCTGCTTGACCAAACCAGAATAACTGGTGATACGCCAGTTTCTGTCGATAGGATTTTGTAGTTCTTTAGCTGTGAGGTCACACACTTCTTCTTGTGGCGCTACATACATCTCTTCGAGCTGCTGTGGCGGCTCACCTAAAGCGACGCAATCAAGCTTATCTTGCTGCTGTTTTAAACCTTGGTACAAATCGTTTATTCCGCCCTCTTGACCATTTTGCACCAAGTAGCCGATTGCGCTGCGGTGAACACCAGTTGGTTCTTTGGTTGAGCGTCCGTTACGCAAAGGCGAAGCGCCAATAAAGCAAGCATACACGGCGCGCGTTAACGCTACATATATCAGACGCAAGTCTTCCGCTAAACGCTCTTTGTCCGCTTGCTGCATTGATGCGTCGTTACCGGTGATATCCAGAACAGTGCGATCATTGGCGGCGTCGTAGTATTTGGCTTCGCTTGCTTCTCGGTAACTGAACACAAACGGCAGAAACACAAGCTCATATTCCAAGCCTTTTGATTTGTGAATAGTGACGATCTGTACCAAATTACGCTCAGATTCCAAACGTTGGATTTGGTCATCACTACCACCCAACCCATTTTCCGCATCACTGATAGACTGAGCTAACCAGCGCAGCAGCCCATGATCACTATCTAATTCGTTGCTGGCTTGCTGAAGGAGTTCACCGATGTGCATTAAATCGGTAAGTACTCGCTCACCATTTTCTCCTTGTGAGCTCGCGCCTTCTTCTAACAATCGTTCGGCAATATGGCGCTTGCTGATCACCGCGCGCAGCATGGGTAATACCCCACGTTGAACCCAAAGTTTGCGATATTCTTTGAACTCATTAACTGCATTTTCCCATACGATTTCATCGTTATTGAGTGCGTCCAAGCTGGCGGCATCCAATGCAAACAGTTCAGAGGCGAGACTCGCACGCAGCGCTCGGTCATTTTCCGGTGTCAGTACCGCTTGCAGAAGACGCTGCAGATCTTGAGCCACCGAGCTGGTAAACACACTGTCTCGGTTAGACAGATATACGCTGGCAATGCCTTGATCTGCCAACGCCTGTTTAATCATTCGGCCTTCGCTACCAGTACGAACCAGTACTGCGATATCGCCAGCTTGAACGGCTTTCACTTTTTCACCGTTCACCAGACACGCTTGCCCCAGCTGAGCCTGAGTCAAAATCGTTTGGATTTGGCTCGCGGTTGCCTCCGCCATTCGAGTTAAATATTCGCCTTTTGGCAGCGGTTTTTCTTCAGCGTTTTGCAACCAATAAGTCAGTGCTGGTTGCTTTTGACCACCCATAGTCCAAATGCGTTTATCGGCATTTGGACTGTAGTTTACGGGTAAGAAAGGAATGTCCGAATCATAGATAAATGGGCTGTCTGGCAAGGCAAACACTTGGTTAACTGCCTGCACCATATCCGCACTTGAACGCCAGTTGGTTCCTAGCGTGTAGTGGGCACTTACTTGGTTACGAGCTTTAATATAAGTGAAAATGTCTGCGCCACGGAAACCATAAATCGCCTGTTTCGGGTCACCGATCATAAACAAACCACATTCTGGATTGTTCAGATAGATACGACTAAAAATACTGTATTGCAGCGGGTCGGTATCTTGGAATTCATCAATCATCGCGACCGGATACAAAGTGCGAATTCGCTCAGCCAGTAGCTCGCTTTCATCGGTATCGATAGAAGCAGAAAGTTGAGTCAGTAAATCGTCGAAAGATAGCCATTGCTTCTGATTTTTCGCGCTGGCTAACATCACGCGACAGTGTTCAATCGCATGGGCAAGCAGTGGCGCTTTTAAGCTAATAGGATTGGCAAGAAAAGCCTCAATCGCTTCAAAAACGGCGTGCTGCGGCGCACTACCTTTAGGTGTTTTTTCCGACAGGATATTTTGCGCAAACTTCTCCAGCTTGTCAGGATAATCATAACCTGTGGTTTCTGTTGCAGCCCAAGCATTCACCGCCTCTAACCAAGTCGGCAGAGACTTTTTGGTGTAGCTGCGTTTGTTGATGTCTGAATCCGAAATCAGCGCTAAAAAATCATCCTGGCTATCTCGCCATTGTGCTTTCAGCTGATCAATTTTTTTCAGATTCTCAGTATGAACATCGGCCAAATTGCCTTTCATCGCAGGTACAGAAAGGCTTAACGGTGCGCCTGTTAAGTAATTGCTGATGTCAGACAACAGTGCAGATGGAGAACCCCACAACTGACGAATTTCCCCCGCTAAAGTGAATGGCAATGGGTAGAAGTTACGTCGCCAATAGTCAGCTACCACCTGAGCTTTAAGGTGGCTTTCGTCCGTCACGAACTCGTTATTAAATCGGCTGCCGGATTCAAAAGCATTTTGTGTCAGCATGCGCTGGCAAAAACCGTGAATGGTGTAGACCGCAGCCTCATCCATTTGACGCTCTGCCTGGAGAAGAATTTCCGCCGCTTGCTTGTGATCGTCGAACTCACTAAGCAAAGGCTGAATGACTGGATCGGAACTCTGTCCGCGAGCAAAAGCGATACGCGCATCATGGATTCTCGCCCTGATACGATCGCGCAACTCCGCTGTCGCCGCTTCGGTAAAGGTCACAACCAGAATTTGATCAACGGTAAGCGGGACGCGATGTTTGGTCTCTGCACTGCCGTGACCAAGCAAAAGGCGCAGGTATAAACCCGCAATAGTGAAGGTTTTGCCCGTACCCGCGGATGCCTCAATTAACCTCGCACCATGTAAAGGAAACATCATCGCTTCTAGTGGTGTTGGCTGCTGTTGCCCAGTGGCTTCTAAATCATGGTTAGGTAGCTCTGCACCTGACATTTGATCCATAACGCTGAATCTCTCCGGATTATCAACTGATAGAAGTGTGATCTATCGTTAAAAATTCTATTTATATGTTTACCAAGTTGGATAATTTAGGGCTTTGTGGGATCTTTCTCACGGTTATCCATCTGTTGCACCGTTAGTATGCGCCTCACGAGATAAGCCAAGCCTTTCAGGCGGCAACACTCAAATGAATTAAGCAAAAGTATCATGGTCCCTCTGACCTTGTGGCCGTACAGCGAACGCCCTACACAAAATAATGATTTTCTGGCGGCCACCCTACTCTCCCTTTACTCTATCCAACTGTCCTTGCTACGCTTTTATATCGTCCGCATCTTGAACCGCTAAACGCGCACCTTGTAGCACCAACGCCGTCAATAAGCGTACTTCTTTCGCCAAATCATCATTCCAAGCTGGCCAAATACGTGCAATATACGCATTGTTTCCTTCGCCTGAACTCATGTAGCCATCGTTGAATGTATCTGCCATTTTCTTCAAAGATTTTTCTTCGTCGTCAGCCCAGTGTCCACGACTAAATCCGGCTTCAACACATGCTAACGCCGTTTGCGGGAAATAAGGCAAAGGCTTAGTCATGCCTTCAAAGAACAGACGAACCAATTCCGTAAGTAATTGCTTGGCATACTGCGCGTCAGCAATTTCAGGGTAGATTAAATGAACCGCACCTTCTTTGCGGTCATAGCCAATAATATGGGTTTTCTTGGCATGACCCGAAGCTGACATGGCAAGATGATCAATCCAAGCGGCCAGATAATCCTGTGAACGAACCCTACCGCTACGGTAGCGAATCAACCCGGATTGGTAACACTGAGTAAGCCAGCCTGTCAGGCGAACTTTTTTCTCATCGCCTTCATTGCCTTCGAATAACGAGTCAAAGGTCAGGTCGATTTCTAAATCGTCTTGCGGTGCGCCAGATAGAAACGCCAGTTTGTCCACCAGCTCTTCAGCCTGAACTCGGTTAGTTTCAAACTCGATATCACCAAACGCACCGACTGGTAACTTACCTTGTGCACGTTGTTGACTCATAAAGTGCTTAAGCACATCTGTTTTCTTCTCTGGCTGTGTCAACGTGGTTTCGAGCAAGGTTTCTAACAGCTCATCACGCATTTGATAGCTTTCCAGCCCACCGAGTACAAATGGCTCATCATCTTCCATGACTGGCAATGGTGGCTCAAATACCACTTTTAAGCGGCGATTAAAAAAGTACTGTACTGGTAAGCGCCAGAAACGTTGCAGCTCGACTAAATCGAGCTCTAGTGGGAACGTGGCTCCCAGCAGATAATCGTCCAATGCGCGATTAAAGTCATGACGAACGTAGCCTTGAGATTGGCTACTCTGGGTTAACGCCGCGGGAATCCACTCTTTGGCGTAGCTGGAGTGCATCCCCTGAAAGGCACTTGGGCTAAATGGCACCATGGCGTGCGTATTGACCAACGCTTTCAATAAGTTGTCGCCAGACTCATCAACCGGTAAACCTTCATCACCGCCTAAACAGTAATTTTGGTGACAGTATTCCATCAACTCAGAAACCAGCACTGACGGTACGCGCTCGGTGTTGTCTTGAATCGAACGACCGACATAACTGATGTACAGCGTTTGCTGTGCGGACAACATTGCTTCTAAGAACAGGTAACGGTCATCATCTCGGCGAGAACGGTCACCCGGCTTAGTTCTGCCCGTCATCAAGTCAAAACCTTCCGGCGGCATGGAACGCGGATACACGCCATCATTCATTCCAAGCAGACATACGGTTCTGAATGGAATGGAACGCATTGGCATCAGGGTACAGAAGTTCACTTGCCCGGCAAGGAAACGCTGGCTGACTCGCGTACCGGACAGTTTATCTTGCAAATATTGGCTGATGATTGCTGGTGACAATACCTCTTCGAATGCGGCATCGGCGAGCTGTTCTTTCAACTGGCTAAGCGTATCGCGAATGGATTTGAGCGCCATTTCGCCTTCTAACTCGACTGAGAAGAAGTCATCCAGCAGTGTAACTAAAGTTTCTCGCCAGCCATCAATCGTCTGAACATGAGAGAGTTTGCGGCGATAAGTGCTGACTTGTTGGATAAAGTGCGCTAACTTACCCACAAGCTCTGCGCCCATGCCTTGCACTTCGTTGTACGGAGACAAACTGCCTTGCTCGGTTTCAAACAAACCTGCCGACTCTGGCATCGCATAACCCAGTAACATTCGCTGAATGCCAAACTGCCAGGTGTTTTGACGCGTTTCCGGCAGTTCAAATTCGCGTCCGGTATTGGCATCCAATCCCCAACGAATACCCGAGGCTTCAACCCACTGTTTGGCTTGTAAGAAATCGTCTTCACTTAGCTCAAAACGCTTCAATATCGCCGGAGTTTCCAGCAGTTCAAGTAATTCCGATGCCAAGCAGCGCGTGTTCGGTAGGTTTACCAACTGCATAAATGCCGCAAGAATCGGGCTCTCCTGATCCGCCGTTCGGTCTGAAATCGAATATGGAATAAAACGCTCACCCGGCGCATTACCAAATACTGCTTGAATTGCGGGACTGTAGGCGTTGATGTCCGCAACCATGACGATAATATCGCGTGGCTTTAACGTTGGGTCAGCATCGAACATCGCCAGAAGTTGATCATGAAGCACTTCGACTTCACGCATTGGACTGTGACAAGCGTGTAGACTTAGCGATTTGTCGCCCAGACTAACCACTTGCTTGTGGCCACTATGCTCAATCTGCTGGTCGTCCTGGTGTTCTTCAAGGTTTAAAATATCCGCTTGCAGTTGATGGAGCAGACTATCACGCTCGACATCAACAAACGCTTCAATCTCATGGGACTCCAGTTGAGAAAGCAGATACATGTTATCGCGGCCAAGTTTCCCCATCGAAGCCAATAGACTGTTTCCGACCACATCAGTGTGCAGTTCGTCGAGCACATTATCTTCTACAGACCCTTTCAACTGCTCGGTTTCACCTTGCACTTCAGAGTGGTCATCCTGCCAAACTACATGCTGACGATGTTTCGCTGCCAAGCGAGCCAGGTACTTGCGATCTCGAACCTCACCCCAGTAATAACGACATGGATTGGTGAACATCAAATGCACGTCGATGTGTTCGCCAATCGCTTTTAGCGCATCCATGTAACGTGGTGGTAAAGAGGAGATACCAAAAACAAACAAACGCTTGGGCAAATGATCGAAGTAGCCGTTAAAGTTCTCTAACGTGTCGATAAAGTGTTCATAAAGGTTAGCTCGGTGATAAGGAGACTGCCCCAGAGAAACCGTGTGGTCGTACAATGCTTGCCACAAAATTGGCTGCCACGGATGCTCGTCTTCCAGCTCTGGCACACTCTGACCCGCTTCCCAGCTGGCGATCCATTCCGGACGGTATACCAGGTAGCCATCAAATATATCGGCAATTTTTTCTGCCAGCTGATACAGCTTGGAGTTATCACTGTCGTCTTTGAGATATTGCGCCAACGGTGAAAACGTCTCTTGGTTTAGAAGCCCTGGCAACAGGTGCATCAACTTCCACGTCATGGCTTCTTTGTTAAATGCACTACGTTTTGGCACATCAGGCAATACCTGAGTGAACATTTCCCAAATGAAGGTCGCAGGGAGCGGAAAATCGATGTTCGCCGCCACTCCAAACTCTTTGGCCAGTTCCATTTTTAACCACTGAGACATACCGGGGCTTTGAACCAGTATTTGTTCTTTTTCGAACGGGTTTTCCAGCGGACTGATGCGAATCAGTTCAACTAGAAGTGATTTGAGAACGTCAACTTGGTTGGAGTGATAAACAGTAAACAAATTGGGAACACCGAGTGCCGATTGAAACTGTTAGCTAGCTTAGCACAGCGCTATTTAAACCCGCAGTGTTCTCTTTACTTGGAATAACAAAAGGCTAGATATCACGCAGTTTGAGCATAAAACACTACTTTTCAATGACGTAATAAGCTCCGATTAAACCCACACATAACGTGACATTGTTCACATCCATTCCAAAATAAAAAACACTGTTTTATAATCTAACCACCTATAATTTATAAATATGAAAAGTATGATTCGCAAACCGTCGTCCAACAGCGCTTGGCTGATTGCTTTTTTTGCTTGCTTTGCAGTGTATCTGTCTATCACTTGCTATCCGTTCGTGTTGTCTAGCAATCAGAATGAACCGCTAACCTTATTGCAAGGTTATTACTTAGCTTCCACTCAATTTGGGTGGCTCGGTTTGGTTGTTCTTCCATTTATGTTGTTGAGTTTATTGCTCTCTTTTCTACCGACTCGTTTGTTCAAAGGCATCGTTATCGCTATCTCTATCTGCCTTCTGATCATATTCAAAGTCGATATCCTTGTTTTTCAACAATATAAATTCCACATCAATGCTCTATTAATCCGCATGTTTTTTGAGGGTGGTAGCGATGTGTTTGATATTTCCTGGATGAGCTGGCTCATTTTCGGCAGTGAAGTCACCGTTCTAGTACTAGGACTTGCATGTACCGTTTGGCTGAGTAATAAGCTCGCAGAAAGCCGAGCAAAGTTCTTGTTGATCAGTGCGTGGTTTGCCATGTTGCTTAGCACACAAATGATCCATGCGTACAAAAACGCACTTTACGATGATGAAGTCAGTCAGTATTCGAACAACTGGCCGCTTTACTATCCGCTTACTGCTCGTAAATTTATCTACAAACACAACCTTGTTGATGAAAGTATCGCGTCGAAGAACCGGGTGGAGTTATCCAATGTGGAAAGTAGCTCTCTAAACTATCCGCTTGAGCCTGTTCAAGTGCAAAGTAAAAAGACACTCCCAAACGTTTTATTTATTTTGGTGGATGCTTGGCGCTACAGTGATGCAACCCCTGAAGTCATGCCAAATGTCAGTGAGTTCGCTAAACAAACAGTGAGTTTTACTCAACATATGAGCGGTGGTAACTCGACTCAAGCTGGCATCTTTAGCCTATTTTATAGTTTACCTGCCACCTATTGGGAAAGCTTTTACGCGAGCCAACGATCCCCACTATTTATGGATACACTGCAACAAGAAGGCTACCGCATGGGTATTTTTGGCTCTGCACCATTGACCAGCCCACCGCTTTCTCGCACGGTATTCAAAAAAGTACCCGACTTAACCCTGAAACAGACAGGTGAAACGGCAGTAGAACGAGATCAACAGATCACGGATAAGTTCATCGAGTTCCAAAAGCAGGACAGTGAACAGCCATACTTTGGCTTTCTGTTCTATGATTCTGCCCACGGCACATTGTTCCCAGAACCTGAGTTCGCTAAATTCAAACCGTACTGGGAACGCGTCGATCACATTCTTTTAAACAACGATTTTGACGCTTCGCTTTATCACAACCGCTACAAAAACTCGTTGTATTACATCGATAGTTTGATTGGTGAAGTACTGAAGAGCGTCGATTTAGACAACACTATCGTGGTGATTTCTTCTGACCATGGCGAGGAGTTTAACGATCACAAGATGAACTACTGGGGCCATACGGGGAACTACAGTGACGTTCAGGTGCATGTTCCTCTTTACGTATCCATACCCAATCATCAACCTGAGAAAATTGATTACCGTACTACGCATTTTGACGTCGTACCAACCATGATGAATATGCTGTTTGATGTTCAGGGTAAAACAAGCGCCTACAGCGTGGGCCACAACTTACTGGATAGCTCTGCCCCTCGTGATTGGTACATCGCGGGCAGTTACTATAACTATGCTTTGATCGGAAAAGATTTGATGCTGGTGGTAAACCCAGGCGGTCATTCTCAGCAACTGGACAACCAGTTAAACGTCGAAAAAGAACACCATATTCCGGTTAATATTATTCGTCATTTTCTCGACGAGATGTCGCGCTTTTATAAAAAAGGCTGAATCCATATTCGCTTCCCCTTAAAAGTAAAAAAGCCTCTAGGTGGTAACACCAAGAGGCTTTTTCATATCTTGCTATTTAGGCGTGATGCGCTTGTATTAAGCGAGGCTGAATCAACAAGTTGTTGATGTATTGTAATGCCACATAAGAGACAACAAATGTCGCCACAATCAGTTCAAGACCCGCTAAGCCTCGAACTTGTTGAACATAATCCGATGCTAAACCTTGTGTCTCCATCCAGTTCGCCATTTTAAACAGCGCTGTCGCACCTATCACCATTGGGAAAGTGAACGCTGCATAGCCTGGGCTAAATGGCAGTCTGAGTAATTTAAAGAATGCTAGGTAGATGATCGCTGTCATCAATACCGCGATACCAAATAGCATAGCGATGATCACTGGCGATGGCGTCGCAGTGACGGTTAGATAACCCGCCAAAGACAGGCTCGCTGGCGCAGCCATGATTGCCATCGTTGGTTTCGCTGCATCTGGAATTTCATGGGTAAACATGAAACGGTAAATCATCATCGGTAACATGATCGCATACGCTACCATGCCAAACATCAACGCGCCTTGAGCCACTGGTGCTAAAACCGGATTACCCGAGAACGACACATCTGCAACGATGATGCCTACAGGTGGTACAAACCAGCTTGGAACCATGTGGTGCAATTCAAACTCTTTTGCTCGATGGTAAACAAAACTCACTAAAAACACGATGTGCAGAACAACCGCGACCAGCCAGAGTGCGTCACCCGCAAGCGGTAACCACTGACCTAATGAGTTAGAAACCACCATCGTTCCCATTGCAAATGTTGGTACAACGCTTCCCACGACTGGGTGCGCAAGGTCCTGCCTTAACAATTGATGATGTAGAATGAATTTAATCGCCAAAATGGTCAGCAATACACTGGCAATGCCAGCACTCACCCACTGTCCATAGCCATGTAATTCAGCGAAGTTTTCCCAACTCCAACCCAAACTCGCAATACCAAGTGCTAACCCCGCCATCGGAGTCGGTGCGTCGATTAGTTTTGCTTTTGTTTTCTGAATCATCACAACCTCTATCAGAGCCAGTCTCGATGTGGCTAATAATACGCTTGCACTTCGTTCCAAACTATCTAATTATTTAGAACATACGTTCAGGTTTACTAAACATAATTCTATGGCAAGTCATATTTCTCTTAAACAGCTCAAGGTATTTACCACCATCACTCAGCACAAAACGCTGACGGCCGCCTCTGAGAGCCTCTTCCTTTCTAAAGCGGCGGTAAGTATGGCGCTGTCTGAACTGGAAAAGCAGATCGGTCATCATCTGTTTGATCGGGTCAATAACCGATTGATTCTCAATCAAGAAGGGCAAAAGTTGCTGCCCTTAGCGGATGAGTTATTAAACCGTGCTAAAGATATTGAGAGCATTTTTGAAGGTGATCACGCCCTAACCGGGCAACTACGAATTGGAGCGAGTGATACCATCGGCAATCAAGTCGCTCCTTTTCTCTTAAGCGCATTTCGCCAGCACACCAACCACCGTTCTCAAAGCCTGTTTATCTCAAACTCGGCGCAAATATGTGACAAATTGACCGACTACGAGCTGGATATCGCCCTGATCGAAGGCAAAACACTGCACCCCGAGCTTCAGTCGTCACAATTTAGTGAAGATGAGATGTGCGTGATCTGCTCGCCAGAGTATCCCGCAGCGCACGAGGGAATGATGAATCTGGCAGAGCTGGAAAATAGCGAATGGATATTGCGCGAGGCAGGTTCTGGGTCACGTGAGTTCTTTTTGCGTGTCATCGCACCTCGTCTAGAGCACTGGCACGAGGCATTTCAGCTCAATACCACTGAAGCACTCATCAACTCCGTATCTGCAGGTTTAGGGCTTGGCTGTTTGTCACGTTTATCAGCCGATCCGGCAATTCGCGAAGGTCGCGTAAAGGTTCTTGAAATGCCGCTGGATATGAAACGTCGGTTCTGGCTATTAGTGCACAAAGAAAAATATCAAAGTCCACTGCTAAAAACCTTTATCGAGTTTTGCCAGAGTTGGCAGTCTCCCGTAAATAATAAATAGTTCAATAGCTGGTCAGTTAGCTCTACTCGCTTCGCATTCTTAACTCACCAGGCTTTACTGCTCTAGACTTAGCTGGTTAAAAACTGTATAAAAAGCCAGTATCAATTCACCAAATTAGGGGACTAACCATGGCTGTAATAGTCAAGTACGTGGTAGAACGCAATGGAGAAGAGAAAATGACTTTTACCTCTAAAGCGGAAGCTGACGCATATGACAAAATGCTGGATATGGCGGACGAGCTATTCTCTCTGCTAGGTAAGAGTGAACTTCTTGAAGAGGAAGATAAGCAGGAAGATCTTGCCATGTTCCTTGCGCAAAACAAAGAAGAAGTGCTTTATGCTTTAGGTGCAAAACGTAGACCTACACCAAAGAAAGCGAAGAAACTTGAAGCTGTTGAAGAAGACAAAAACGAAGACGCCGCATAAGATTTCCAAGCTTTTCAAAAAACGCCGCATCTTGTGGCGTTTTTTTATGCCTGTAGACCGCAGATGAAACATGTAAACAAGGCCTCACTTGCTCTAAATTAAAATATTCAATACGCATTTAGTTTAGTAAAAACACCCACCTAAAACTTCTTTCCTAGGCTGAAATCATCCCTTTTAGTTGAGTAACTGCCATCCAAAATTGTGACATCCTGCCCATTAATTGATATGACTCGAAATTCGCACCAGCCGCCCTATTTGACGGTAACTAATTGTTGTTGTTAATGAATTGGCAGTACAAAATATCGGCACTTTTCAGAGAGGTGAAATTATGTACAAATTTAGTTCTTTGGTTATTGCGTTATTTTTGGTCGGCTGCGGAGGTGGTGGCGGTGGTAGTGATAGCAGCGGTAATATTCGCGTGTTCAGCCCACAGCCGACGGTCGATATTGTCGGTCATACGATGTTGCCATTAACTGCGCATATCGCATTTGATTCAAAAGGAGTGACCGCACAACAGATCCATGTGGGTGTTGCTTCAGAAAGTCCTCTGGTGAAAAACGCTGAGATTGTGTTTACTTCTGAAACTGGCGGGATACTAAAGATTGACTTAGAGCCTGGCTACAAAGCAGGCAATGGCACAACCCAACATCAGATTTCTATGCTGGCCTGCTTTGATGAGTATTGTAATGAGCATGTTCCTGGCTCTCCAATTAACGCAACGATTAACTATAGTGTCGAACTTAACGAACAGGCGATCCTGTTAGAAAACGAGACGATCCACTATCACGCGGCAACCAACGCTCTCGTAGATAATAATCTCAAGCAGCGCACCATCCGTCTTCGTGGTAACCATGGCGATCAGCTCAAGCTATCACGTTCAGACGGTGAAGTGCGGGTCAACCAGCTATCTCTGACACCAAAATCCTATGATGAATACGCTGCTTTAATTGACTTAAAGTTGCCACATAACCTCGCTGTTGGCGATTATAGTGGCGATTTAGAACTCAATGTATGTTACGACGAGCAGTGTGATTACCCTGTATCAGGTAGCCCACTTCAGGTGCCAATGGACTTTGTGATTGAAGCACCAACACAAGCCTTAAGTAACGCGCTAGCGGTAAACGAACGCTTGAAGTTCGGGTATGAAGTGTTACAAGCGGCCTACGTTCCAGGCTTAAACCTGTTAGTGATGACTTCAGATTCACCAACTAATCAGTTGTATGTATATGATTTAGCAACGGGTGAAACACAAAACTTTAGCCTTTCTAACCAGCCTGTTTCTCTGACTGTTGATACTCTTGCCAAACAAGGTCGAGTTGTTGTCGCGACGGAATATCAAGCTGAAGTATTTGATTTTAATTCCGCAGATTTAGCGACGCCAACCCGCCAACAGATCTCTACAAGTTATAATTCTCCAAGCATTGCTGTGCGTCGTGATGATCTATTTGCTGCGGGTTCAAACCTAGAAGTGATCGATATTTCCACGAAAAGCAGTGAGATCTCTGAAGGAGTCTATTGGTATTCCCCCGATATTAAACTGGGTAATAACGGGGACGTATTGTTAGGCTTAGAGGCCAATCTTTCGCCACAAAGTTTTACTGGCGTATTCGTTGAGTCAGGGCAATGGAACTTGCAGAATACTGAAGATGAGTACCATGGAAACTATTCACACGGCGGGGTATTCTGGTTTGATAAAGCAGGTGACCATTATATCGATGGCGACGGCAACTACTATACGCTAAAGGATGGCAACCGCTTAGATTTGCAGTGGGCAGGTCGACTTCCCCTATCTAACTGGAGTGACACTTACAAACCATCAATCACTGCATTTATTGATACAGGCAGCGAATATGTGATTGCTGAAGGCGAGCAAAGTCGCCAGCTCCGTGTGATTGACAAAGTTAGCAACACCGTCACAAAAAGTTTTGCGGCAACCAATCGTGAAGGTTCATGGGGGACAGGTGAAGAGCATATTCAGTTTGCCTTTGTCGCTGATGGCGGAGAAATCTACATGATTAAATCACTGAATGACTACACGACTAGTTGGGAATATGCGCAACCTGAACTGGTCAGGGTTAAGTAATTCCCATCTTCTGGATGGATAATATCCGAGTAACTTGTTAGTTCACAAAGCCAAGTCTTTTTGACTTGGCTTGTTTCATTTCAGAGCCTTGGACTTCTTACTGTTCAAGCGAGATGCTGCGTTTAGGTTACATTTCTCATCAGACAGACATATCTCTTAAAAGACAAAAGGTATCCATCTACAGACTTTCTGTATTTCACCTCTTTAAACTCCCCAACAGTGTCTTTATGATGACTATCAACTGATATCAATCGTAGTAAATAACCGGTCGTTCTAGCTTGTTAAAATGCGTGATAACTGCGTTAAAAATTTTGATTGTAGAGTAACTACTCATCAAAAAATTTTTGCCTTGTCCTCAAGCATTTTTCCAGCGCAATCTCTGAACCCTTATTTACTGTGATTGGCATAATTAATTTCTTGTCAGCGAACGACGAGACCAGACTCAACAGACGGAGATCAACTATGGCTTTCTTTTCTCTAGCCTTTGGTACGGCAACTAAAAACCGTGACGGTAAAATCATCGAAGCGTTTTTTCCAAACCCAGTTCTTAACCCAAGCGACGAGCTAGTAAACGCGCTAGCGGCAGTAGCTGGATACGAGCAAGGCAACCAAGCTATCGAGATCTCTGCAGCACAAAGCGCAGAACTTGCAGCAGCTTTCGAAGCAAACGGCGATGCTGCAAACGCATCTTTCGCAACTAAAGCAGCAGAATCTGCACAACCACTTGTTTTGGTTATCCTAGCTTCTGACGAGCAGCCACAATCTGTTGCTGAAGGTTTCCTAAAGCTACAACTTATCTCTAACCGTCTGGTTAAGCCACACGGCACCGTTCTGGATGGCATCTTCGGTCTGCTACACAACATCGCATGGACAAACGAAGGCCCAATCGACCTGCCTGAACTGGCAGATCGTCAAATCGAAGCTCGTCTGGCTGGTCGCACGCTAAGCGTAGATTGTGTCGACAAGTTCCCTAAAATGGTCGACTACGTGGTACCAACTGGTATTCGTATCGCTGACACATCTCGTGTACGTCTTGGCGCACACGTGGGCGAAGGTACAACAGTTATGCACGAAGGTTTCATCAACTTCAACGCAGGTACAACAGGCGTGAGCATGGTTGAAGGCCGTATTTCTGCTGGTGTTGTGGTTGGTAACGGTTCAGATATCGGTGGTGGTGCTTCTATCATGGGTACACTATCAGGTGGCGGTACTGTGGTTGTTTCTATCGGTGAGAACTCACTACTAGGCGCGAACGCGGGTCTTGGCTTCCCACTGGGCGACCGTTGTACTCTTGAGTCAGGCCTGTACGTAACTGCTGGTACTAAAGTTCGTATGCTGGATAAAGAAGGTAACGAAGTAGAAATCGTTAAAGCTCGCGACCTTGCTGGCGTATCTGACCTGCTATTCCGTCGTAACTCTCAAACAGGTCAGGTTGAGTGTCTTGCAAACAAGAGCGCGGTTGAACTGAACAGCGAACTGCACTCAAACAACTAATTTTTTTGAATTAGAATATAAAAATCCCCCAGCCGGAAACGGTTGGGGGATTTTTGTTTCTGTCACTTTGCGATATCCGTTACTTACTCAAGAAACTTACCGCTTTGTCTGGGAAATCTGTAAACAAACCATCGACTTTCACCTGATTATAGAAGACATCCATCATGCCTTCGAAGCTATCGGTGTAAGCAGGAATACGACCCGGATCGGCACGGAAAGTATAAGGATGCACCTGTAAACCGGCATCTTTTGCTGCTTTCATCAGTGGTTTGATAATGATGTTATCTTGGGTTGATTTATCATCCACCAGCATCGGTTTCCAAGGGCCAATCCCCTCTGCATAACTGGCGACTTTCTTCATACCACCCGCCTCGAACATCCAATCGTAGTCATATGGCGTTGCAGTATCGCCCTTGTAGACCATAGTTTCATTCCAGTCGGTGTAGGCCATCAGCTGAACAAGCTTTAGATCCATCCCCATTTCTGGCATCAACTCGCTGTTGATACGTTGAAGTTCGTTGGCGTCAAAACACTGCAGATACACGTTGTCGTCTTGCGAATCATAGCCATACTGTTTCAAAACTTTCAGAACCGCTTTTGAAATGTCTTTCCCTTCATGACGGTGGAACCAAGGTGCTTTGATTTCCGGGTAGATACCGATGTCGTAACCCAGAGTTTTGTTTAGTCCCTGAATTAACTCGATTTCTTCAGCAAACGTAGGGACAGTAAAATCAGATTTCCACATTGGGAATCGAGTTGGATACCCTGCAACCTTATTACCGTTGTCATCGATATTGAACCCTTCTGTCACTCGTAACGATTTTATTTCTGCCAGAGTAAAGTCAATCGCGTAGTAACGGCCATCTTTACGTGCGCGATCGGGAAAACGCTCTGCAACATCGGTAACTCGGTCTAGGTAATGGTCATGCAATACCACCAACTGATCATCTTTGGTCATCACGACATCTTGTTCGATGTAATCTGGTTTCATGGCATAAGCAAGCGCTTTGGCTTCTAACGTATGCTCTGGTAGATAACCGGAGGCGCCTCGGTGAGCAATAACTAGTGGTTTGGCAATCGCTCCGGCTGATAAGCTCAGAGCTAAGAATGTTAGACATACTGACGTTGTTTTCATTGATATTTCCTTGATAAAGCGAAGAGGCAGTATTCCACTGCCTCTTTAAATAAATATTACGCTACTGCTTCCTTTTCGCGCGCTTTCTGATCGTGATGTGCTCGTTCGCCTAAAAATGCATAGGTCAAACACACAATAGAAGTGATACATGAGCCGATTAGGATGATAAAACCTCCATCCCAGCCAAAGTGGTCAACCGTGTAACCAAGAATGGCGTTTGCTGCCACGGCACCACCTAAGTAACCGAACAATCCTGTCAGACCCGCCGCTGTGCCTGCTGCTTTCTTCGGCGCTAACTCAAGAGCGTACAAACCAATCAACATGACAGGGCCATAAATCAAGAAGCCAATCGCAATCAGAGCCAGCATGTCTACCGTCGGATTGCCTGCTGGATTAAACCAGTAAACCAGAACCGCAACAGTCACAAGAGCCATAAACAGAATACCCGCAGGAGCACGACGACCTTTGAATATCTTGTCAGAAATCCAACCACACAATAGCGTGCCAGGGATACCCGCCCACTCATACAGGAAGTAAGCCCACGACGATTTATCGACCGAGAAATCCTTCGCTTCTTTTAGGTATACCGGTGCCCAGTCCAACACGCCGTAGCGAATCAAATAAACAAACGCGTTGGCAATCGCAATCGACCATAACAGCTTGTTGTTGAACACATACTTGAAGAATATTTCCTTCGCCGTCATTTCCTGTTCGTGAGATTTATCGTAATCATCAGGGTAGTCATCTTTGTACTCTTCAATCGAAGGAAGACCACAAGATTGAGGAGTATCTCGAACCGTCATCCAGATAAAGACCGCGACCAACGTGGCAAAAAAAGCAGGAACGTAAAATGCGGTACGCCAGTCGTCGTTAAAAGCCCAAAGACCAAGGATAAATAGTGGCCCGATCAAACCGCCACCCACGTTATGGGCAACGTTCCAAACCGAAACAATCTCACCACGCTCTTTGCGTGACCACCAGTGAACCATGGTTCGCCCACAAGCTGGCCATCCCATACCTTGGAACCAACCGTTTAAAAACAGCAGAATAAACATCGCGGTTACACTGCCCGTCGCCCACGGCATAAAACCAAAGCAGAACATGACAAGCGCAGACATCAACAAACCGCCACTGAGGAAGTAACGAGGGTTAGAACGGTCAGAAACACTGCCCATCAGGAACTTAGACAGTCCATATGCGATAGATACGGCCGCAAGCGCAACCCCGAGATCACCACGGCTAAAGCCCTGTTCAATTAGGTACGGCATCGCCAAACTAAAGTTTTTTCGGACCAGATAATAGCCCGCATAGCCGACAAAAATACCAATGAAAAGTTGCCAACGTAGACGAGAGTAGGTGCTATCAATACTGTCCGGGGATAGACGATCGATGTGCGCCTTAGGTTTGAATATTCCAAACATAGGAACCTCATTATTTATAATGCGATGGTAAGAAACCCAAAAACAAAAACGAAACAAAACAAACATTCGTTCGAAACTTATCGCATTGTATGAAGTTAAAACTCTATTTCTGTGACAAATGTTGCATAAGAATTAAATTGTAGTAAATACAGTTAATTAGAACTCATTAGTTAGAACTTCGTTCAACTTTACGCATATTTCGTTAATGTTGTGGATGTTTGAAAAAGAGCATTCTCTCACCAAATCGCAAAATTAATCCGACGAACACAAAGTGACTAACGTGATAGCACCTCCCCAATGGCGCAGCATAAATTAGACGCGAGTTTAGACAAAACTGGGCTTCTGCGAGCACGTATCCCGGTCTAAAACGGGAATGTCGCTTACTCCCCCCCTTTAATAGAGCCCGTATAACTCCTTATAAGATCTAACTATTTAGGGTTACTTATTATGCTAAACCAGTGCAACAAATCACCTTTCACGCAGCAGCATCACAAAACTCCTCTTACCAGTTTCCCATTCATGTACGCATCGGTAACATGAATGAAGCATCACACCTTAAACTTCAAAAAATGATGATCGGTAAGTTTCCTTTATGATTAAAAGATGCGCTATTTAACAAAAATTAAGAGTTTGATTAACATTTTTATGCTCAAACGCTCAAATTCAACGCTCGTTTGTTTTCGAAAGATTATTTATATGCACAATACTACCGTGCTAGATAAGCAAAATTAACTAAAGGACTCTTACCATGACAACCAACAAACACCCTTCTCTGTTCGGAGAATGTTTGGCCGAATTTATCGGTACAGGATTACTTATATTCTTCGGCGTTGGCTGCGTCGCAGCCCTAGTGTTAACTGGCGCATCTTTTGGACAGTGGGAAATCAGCATAGTATGGGGCTTAGGTGTGACCATCGCTATTTACTGTACAGCCGGCGTTTCAGGTGCTCACATTAACCCAGCGGTGACCATTGCTCTTGCCATGTTCCATGGCTTCGATAAAGCAAAAGTATTGCCATACATCATCGCTCAATTACTTGGCGCGTTTTGTTCCGCAGCTTTGGTCTACAGCTTGTACGCCAACCTCTTTACTGATTATGAAATCGCACACAATTTCGTTCGTAGTAGCCAAGAGGCCTTAGCAACAGCGGGAATTTTCTCTACCTACCCAAATGCTTCTCTTTCTTTCATGGGAGCTTTTGCTGTCGAATTCGTTATTACTGCGGTATTAATGTTTGCGATTCTTGCTCTGGGTGATGAAAGCAACGGTGCGTCTCGCGGCGCAATGAACCCACTATTGATTGGTATTCTTATTGCTGTTATTGGTGGTTCACTTGGCCCACTAACCGGCTTTGCGATGAACCCAGCTCGTGACTTTGGACCAAAACTGTTCGCCTACTTTGCTGGCTGGGATTATGCACTGACTGGCGCGAAAGATATCCCTTACTTTATTGTCCCAATTCTCGCCCCAATCGCAGGTGCATGCTTTGGTGGTTGGCTATATCCAAAAGCGATTGCAGCTTATCTTCCACAGCAAGGCCACGGCTGTACGATCCCGAATCAGTGTGACACAGAAGAAACAGAACAAGCTCGCGCTTAAAACCGACATAACCCGAACATTTACTAAAATATAAATAACGAAATAAAAGGATTCTTACCATGACTGAGCAAAAATACATTGTTGCCCTAGACCAAGGTACGACAAGCTCTCGCGCAGTAATTCTTGATCACGACGCGAATATCGTCAGCGTCGCTCAGCGCGAATTTACTCAGATTTATCCGCAAGCAGGTTGGGTTGAGCACGATCCAATGGAAATCTGGGCAACACAAAGTTCAACCTTAGTTGAAGCTTTAGCTAAGTCAGGCATCCGCAGCGATCAATTAGCGGCTATTGGCATCACAAACCAACGTGAAACAACGATCGTCTGGAACAAAGAAACAGGCAAACCGGTTTACAACGCTATCGTCTGGCAATGTCGACGCACCGCAGAAATTTGCGAAGACTTAAAACGCCGCGGCTTAGAAGACTACGTACGTGATAACACAGGCTTAGTGCTTGACCCTTACTTCTCTGGTACCAAAGTGAAGTGGATTCTTGATAACGTCGAAGGTGCCCGCGAAGATGCCGAAGCAGGAAAACTGTTATTTGGTACGGTTGATACCTGGCTGGTGTGGAAAATGACACAAGGCCGTGTGCACGTAACGGATTACACCAACGCTTCACGTACGATGCTATTTAATATCAATGACCTATGTTGGGACCAAAAGCTGTTGGATGAGTTGGGTATTCCTGCGTCAATGATGCCTGAAGTAAAACGTTCATCTGAAATCTATGGCAAAACCAACATTGGTGGTAAAGGTGGTACGCGTATTCCTATTGCTGGTATTGCTGGTGACCAACAAGCTGCGCTTTACGGCCAGATGTGTGTTGAAGCAGGTCAGGCAAAGAACACCTACGGTACAGGTTGCTTCTTGTTGATGAATACTGGTCAGGAAAAAGTGACCTCTACACACGGCCTGCTGACAACACTAGCATGTGGCCCGAAAGGTGAACCGGCATACGCACTCGAAGGCGCGGTGTTCATGGGCGGTGCGTCTATTCAGTGGCTACGTGACGAGCTTAAGATTCTTAATGGCGCAGAAGACTCTGAATACTTCGCAACAAAAGTAGACACATCCAATGGTGTGTACGTCGTACCAGCCTTTACTGGCCTTGGCGCACCATACTGGGATGCTTACGCACGAGGAACCATTGTTGGCTTAACTCGAGGCGTTAACTCAAACCATATTATTCGTGCAACTTTGGAAGGCATCGCTTACCAAACCCGTGACGTATTGGATGCAATGCAAGCCGACTCTGGAATCCAGTTGGCTAACCTAAGAGTTGACGGCGGCGCAGTAGCAAACAACTTCTTGATGCAATTCCAGTCTGACGTGCTAAATACGCAAGTACTTCGCCCTGAAGTCACTGAAGTAACCGCTCTGGGTGCAGCTTATCTGGCAGGCTTAGCGGTAGGATATTGGGATAGCCTCGATGAACTGCAAGGTAAAGCGGTAATTGATCGTACATTTGAGCCTCATGATGATGAAGAGAAACGTAATCGTCGCTACAAAGGCTGGAAGCGTGCAGTGAAATGTGCTCAAACCTGGTCAGAACTTCACGACGAAGACGATTAATCCCCTACAAACACGACCAAAGAGCGCCATTCGAGCGCTCTTTTTGCGTCTTATCCCCGATTCCTTGATCGCTTTACTTCTCACAACGCGCAAATTCGAGCACAATATCTCCAAATTACTCAATATATTTCGAATGTTAAGCATTGGGAGCTAGCTACCCGTGCACAATGGAGTCGTAAGTGAAGCAAATACCTAGACACCAGCAGATTGTCGAGTTGGTGAAAAAACAAGGCTATGTCAGCACGGATGAGTTGGTCGAACGATTCAATGTCAGCCCACAAACCATCCGACGCGATCTCAATGAACTCGCCGACGATAACAGAATTCGTCGCTATCACGGTGGCGCCACCATCCCTCTCAGCTCGGAAAATACCTCTTACAACACGCGTAAGGCACTTAACTTCAACGAAAAAGATGTGATTGCAGAAGAGGTGGTCAAACACATACCTGATGGCGCGACGCTCTTTATCGATATCGGAACGACGCCGGAAGCCGTTGCACGTGCACTCAATAAAAACCACAAACAACTTCGAGTGGTCACTAACAACATCAACGTTGCGACCATTCTTTACCCTAACCCAGAAATCAAAGTGATACTGGCTGGCGGCGAAGTTCGTAACCGCGATGGTGGTATCGTTGGTGAAGCCACTCTGGACTTCGTAAAACAATTCCGCCTCGATTTCGGTATTCTCGGAATCAGTGGTATTGATTTCGATGGTTCACTGCTGGACTTCGATTACCATGAAGTACGAGTAAAACAGGTTATCATCGATAACAGTCGCAGCGTATTTCTGGCCGTAGACCACACTAAGTTTGGCCGCAATGCGATGGTGAAACTGGGCAATATCGCTCAGTTAAACATGATATTTACCAATAAGCAGCCACCTGAAGAAATTCTGTCTATTTTAAAAGAAGCCTCCATCCCTCTTGAAGTTGTCGACGCAAACGGGGCGACAGACGAAGAAAATAAATAATTCGCTCAAACTTGAACCTTTAAATGACCTCTGCCTTACTTAGACAGAGGTTTTTTTGTGCCAAAATCACACAAAACGCTCAAAAACGAAAATAACAGATGACCACAAACGAAACCTAAGATAGGATTAAACCATGTTCTAAAATGCTCGTTCGCTCACCAAAGAGGTCAAATTTATGAGTATACAAAAAAATGTTTCCACAACTGACTCATCCACTCCTTTAGACTTGATCATTATCGGTGGCGGCATTAACGGGGCTGGTATCGCTGCTGATGCTGCAGGCCGTGGATTAAGTGTTGGTTTGTATGAAGCTAACGACTTTGCATCTGCAACCTCTTCAGCAAGCTCCAAACTTATTCATGGTGGATTACGCTACCTTGAACACTACGAGTTTCGTTTAGTTTCGGAAGCGCTCGCAGAACGTGAAGTAATCCTTCGCAAAGCACCTCATGTTGCGTTACCTATGCGTTTCCGTTTACCTCATCGTCCATTTTTACGTCCAGCGTGGATGATCCGCTGTGGTTTGTTCCTTTACGATAACTTGGGTAAACGCACCACGCTCCCAGGCAGCAAGACCGTTAATCTGGCAAAGTCTGGCTTATTAAAACCAGAGATAAAAACAGGTTTCGAATACTCCGACTGCTGGGTAGATGATGCTCGCTTAGTTCTACTTAACGTTCTCGCAGCACGTGAAAACCATGCAGAAGTTCGTAACTACTGCCGGGTAGAAAAAGCACATCGCGAAAACGGCATCTGGCATGTCACAATCCACGACACAATGACAGATCAACGTTTTGAACGTAAAGCGAAAGCACTGGTTAACGCTGCGGGACCGTGGGTAAAACAGTTCTTTGATGAAGGATTAGAGCAAGCTTCTCCACGTAATATTCGCTTGATCAAAGGTTCGCACATTGTTGTTCCTCGTATCCACAACGAGCCTCAGGCTTATATTCTGCAAAACAAAGATAACCGCATCGTGTTTATGATCCCGTACTTAGATAAGTTCTCGATCGTCGGTACCACAGATGTCGAATACAAAGGCGACCCACGAGAAGTTGCGATCTCTGATGACGAAGTCGATTATCTGATCGACATTGTTAACCAACACTTCGTCCACCAGCTATCGCGCGAAGATGTGGTGTGGACATACAGCGGTGTGCGCCCACTGTGCGATGATGAGTCAGACTCGCCACAGGCGATCACGCGAGACTACACGCTAGAGCTAGATGCAGAATTCGATCAGGCTCCATTACTTTCGGTTTTCGGCGGTAAACTAACGACTTACCGAAAACTGGGTGAAGCGGCGATGAAAAAGCTGGCGCCATTCCTGCCACAAATGGGCGGTAACTGGACAGCAAACCAAGCTCTGCCGGGCGGTAACTTCAGCTGTAGTCGCGAACAACTGGCGAAACAGATCCACGCCAAGTACGCCTGGGCATCAGAAGCGCTTATTTTGCGTTACGTCACTCAGTTTGGAACACAAACGTGGGAGCTAATGAAGGGAGCGACAAGTGAAGCCGATTTAGGCCAAGCTTTCTCTACACAAGCCGGTGGCGTATATCAGCGTGAAATTGACTACTTGATGAACCATGAAATGGCCCTGACTGACGAAGACATTTTATGGCGTCGTACCAAGCTCGGGCTCTACATGAGCGACGAAGAAAAGCTATCTCTTGCAGAATACTTAAAAGAAAAGTTACAACAGAAAGTCGTGAACCTCTCACAAGTGGGCTAATGACTCCAATCCCGTGACCAAGCCTGCTTCGTGCAGGCTTTGTTGTTTTAGCGCTTTCGGAAATTTTTCGTAGACTTTTCGCTAAAAATGCAATCATACTCATTCAATAGACTGCAAGTAATCTCATGATAAGGAAAAGAATATGGGGTTTATGATTGAGCATTGGGATTTTTCAACGCCAATAGCAACTCAAGAAGCAACGACATCACAAGAAATCAAAGCGAAACATTGGTACCACTGCGAAAGACTTCATCCAGATATTCGTGGCTGGCTGGAGCACAACCAAGTGCCTAAAGCGACCGTTGATCATTTACTCGCCGATGAAAGTCGCCCCTCTTTTCACCCTCTGGACGACGAAAACTTCATGTTGATTCTGCGTGGCATCAATATGAATGAGAATGCGTCTCCAGAAGATATGCTTAGTATTCGGATTTTATATTTCCAAGGTGCGTTGATTTCAACACGGAAAATCCCTTCGCGTGCGATTATGGAAATCCGCCAGGCCTTGGCTGAACAGAAGGGACCAAAGAGTTTGGCAAGCCTGCTTAATCAAATCATCGAAGGCTTAAACGGGAAGATTGATCTTTATCTGGATACGATTGAAGAAACTCTTAATCATTTCGACGTGAACGATGAGTCCACCTATAAGCATATCTCCGCTCAAAAGGCGCTTATTTCCATCAAACGCTTTATACGTCCGCAGCAATATGCGATCCGTGATTTGCTGGAATCAAGCTCCGATCTCGTAGTTTCCAGACCCCACCAGTACCGATTTGCGCACAACAATATTACACGCATAAACGAAACCATCGACTTTTATCTGGGCGAAGTGGCATTGTTCCAGGAAGAGATTAAGCACAATCGCGATGAAAAAACCAATAAGAACAGTTATCTATTTACACTGGTTGCCACTATTTTCTTACCGACCAGTTTCTTAACTGGGCTACTGGGAATTAATATCGGCGGCATGCCTGGCGTGGACTCTGCAACTGCCTTCACTTGGTTCTGCGTAGCATTAATTATTATATTTGCTCTGGAGTGGCTGCTGTTAAAACGCTTCGGGTTAACTAACAAAAGCGACGACGAATAGTTTCGCGAAGATACAATAAAGAGGAGATGTGCTCTCCTCTTTTTTACGCTGTAGCTTTATCCTGGATGACCGTCGGCACGCGGGGTAACCAGCATAAAACCAAATCGCCATACAAACATGCCAAATGCGAATATCCACAATCCGCCGCTGATATCTATCCACAACATCATTCTGGCCGGGTCAAATATCACAGCAAAACTGCGAACCACAGCTGCGGCAATAACGGCAGCGAAGGCGATACTCATATTCGGTCCTTTGTAAATCATACGCCCCGTATGCCCCATGGTGACACGCGAAATCATCGCTAGAATTAAACCGCCTAAGGCACCTATCGCAAATAAGTGAATCAGGTTATGACTGGCAAATGCATCCCCCCAAGCTCCACGCAAAAGTAAACTCACGGGTAAACATAAATACGCCGCGTGCAACGACCAAACCAGTGGCTCACTTAAGGTTAGCCATGGCTTCCAACGTAAGAAGCGAACCAACTGAGCAATGCCTGCAAACACCATTAAAGGTTGACCAAGTTGAGAAAAAGTTACAGGGAAGAAGCTTAAGATAAACAACATTACCAAAGGAAGGTTTGCCAGCCAATCAAGCCATACCAAAGGTTGCGCTTTTTCGAAATTAAAACGGCGGGCAGTAAAGAACGGAATGACCCGTGCACCCATTACTGACAATAACAAGGTAAACCACCACAGCATAGCGTGCCAAACCGCTGAAGAGGAAAATGGTGGCATGCCCTTCACCGTCGCGTAGCTGGCAAAGTTAGCAAAGATCGCCAATAAGAACAGCGGGACAAAAAACAGATTTCTCCACCCTTTAGAGCGGTATACTCGGATCCCTACTTCATAAGCGACAAACAATAAAAATAACGCTTCGATAGTACTCGTTAACCACAAAGGGATTGGCGTCCAAAGTAAAATTCTGGGCGCAAGCCACAAGGAAAAAATAGCCAACAGTGTGTAATGCTTGGTGCCATTTATTCCCGTCCAGTTTTGTACCGCGGTTAACACAAAGCCAGCGACGATCGCCATTGAAAAACCAAATAACATTTCATGCACATGCCACCAAAGAGCAGGAACGCGCAGTGCACTGGGCTGTCCGGTCTGGAACATCCACACCCACAAAGCAATCGCGACGATGGCATAGATAGCGCCAAATAGGAAAAACGGTCGAAACCCTAAACGCAGCCATGCAGGGATTTTTTCTTCCACTTTTTTATCGGTGATATTCAGCATTTTTTGGCCCTCAAGCTTGTTTCGATGCAGGTTGAATGATCGGATCATTCTTGCCAGCCCAGATATTTTCAGCGACAAAATGGATACTACCATAAACATACATTAAAAATACATGTTAATGAGAAGACTATACTTTGGGGGTAAAGTTTGTGCTTCTACTAAGGGTTAGGTATAAAGAAAGGCGGTTCGCAATTAAGTAAGGGACGTAAACAGATGTACATATTCGGCTATGGCAGCTTGATTAATTCCGCTTCTCGAAAGTTGACAGGACAAACAGGCGCAGCGATTCCAGTCATCGCACACGGATTAGTTCGTTATTGGGGCAAAATCGATGACAGCTACACCTTGTCCCCGCTGGTCGTTAACGAAGGACAAGGACAAGTCAACGGCGTGTTACTTGAAGTCAATGATGAAGCTTTAGCAGAATTCGATCGTCGTGAACGTGGCTATCACCGTATTCAGCTTAGTCCCGATCAAATTGAAACAGACCAACCATTTAATCCCGATCACGCTATTTGGGTTTATGTAAAGGACGAGCCACTGCCGCCCTGCTCTAACAGCCCGATAATGCAAAGCTACGTTGATACCGTTTTGGCTGGTTGTCTGGAGGTTTCCCACTCTTTTGCCGAACACTTTGTTAGGCATACCGTGGGTTGGCAACACGCGAAAGAGAATGATCGTCATCAACCGAAATACGGAAACCTCGCAGGTGTTCATGACCATCATTATGAACTGATTGATGCGTTGATCGAAAAAGGAGCCTAAAGGCTCCTTTTTCGTATTCAGTTAGTTTTAGATTAAAACTTGTAATCTACGCCAACATAAACGCTGTCGAAATCGAAATCGAGTTCGCCACCGCCTTCAACATCAATCGTTACTGAAGAAGCACGGTAACCGCCAGAAACAATAACACCTGAATCAAATTCATAGCCTACTTCAGCGCCGTAGTTAAAACCCACATCACTGCCGTCAGTTTTGCCATTTGCATCCAAAATGTTTGAAGCTACTTCGAAGTCAACACCAATTACACCAAGGCCAGCTAGCGCACCGATGTAAAAACCAGACTCAGAGAATTGGTACTTAGGTTTAGCATTCAAGTTAAAAGCGTAACCATCAATAGAAACCTTTACCCAGTCACCCATGGAAGATTCTTTCTTCTCGAAGCTACCGTAGCTAACGTACTCAGCTTCCAAAGCCAGTTTGAAGTTTTCTGAGTATTGCACTTCGCTACCTAAAACGATGCCCAAACCCGTCACCGAATCATCAGAAGAGATCCCTTCAACTTCAAGATCAGAATTAAGAACATCAACACCAACATACCAGTTATCATTTGCTTGAACTGACGCTGACGCTGACGCAACCACTGCACCTAGAACCAATAGTGGCATTACTTTTTTCATTATAATTTCCTATACCTTTCATACATTTAAACGATTTCAAAAAGCGCAGGGATTATAATTACAGTGAAGCTTATTCATATTGATAGATAAATAAAATGCGACGCAATACATAAATATGGTTGATATAAATATTACCTATTTAAACGTACTTCCTAAACAAGCGTCGTGCCTTCAAAAGTCAGTAACACGCGTTCAGATTGATCATGCATTTCTAAGATAACAATATGTATTCCGACGTCTCACTACTCATCTAGACAAAGTCTGAGTATGAGCTGTTTTCCATGATAAAACACGCTTTAAAACTTTAATAAAAGGTATAACGTTTACACTAACAGTAAACTTAATAAAAACAGGTGGTAAAGATCTCATTTCCAACTGCAAACTCTCTATTGAATTGAACTGATTACACTATGGGTGTTTAATACTTTCAGTCAAATGTTCTCGCCCATAAAGGTCAAATATGGCAACCATCAAAGATGTTGCAAAAGAAGCAGGTGTATCCGTCGCTACCGTCTCTCGCGTAATCAATAAATCGCCAAAAGCGAGCCAAAACTCCATTGATGCTGTAACACAAGCTATGAGTAAATTAGGCTACCGCCCTAATGCCGCTGCCCGAGCATTGGTAAGCCAGAGTACCAATACTATTGGTGTGCTGGTAAGTGATGTATCCGATCCTTTTTTTGGTACGTTAGTAAAGTCCGTTGATAACGTTGCACGTGAAAATGGTAAGCACATCCTGATTGGCAATGGTTACCATAATGCAGACGATGAACGCCGCGCTCTGGATTTATTAGCGAACAGCCGATGCGACGCTCTTGTCATTCACGCCAAAGGGCTTTCTGACGAGGAACTCATCGCCTATGCCAAAGAAGTCAAAGGATTGGTATTGATCAACCGTCATATTCCCGAGCTGGCCGAACGCTGCATTTCTCTCGATAACCGCAAAGGTGCCTTCTTAGCCACTGAATATTTGATTCGTCACGGACATCGTAAGATCGCCTGTATCGCCTCTTCTCATGACATCGAAGATACCGATGAGCGCTTACAAGGTTATCAAAGTGCACTAAAAGAACATGGTATTGAGCTGTCAAAAAGCTATGTCGAATATGGTGAGCCAAACAGTGATGGGGGCGAAGTAGCAATGACCAACCTGCTGACAAAGTCTCTCGAAATCACAGGAGTTGTGGCCTATAACGACTACATGGCCGCGGGCGCTTTAGCGACATTAGATCAAAACGGCATTGGTGTGCCTCAACAAGTTTCTATGGTGGGATTTGATGATGGACTCATAGCTCGCTTTGTCCATCCAGGCTTAACTACCATCCGCTACCCTATTGAAATGATGGCAGAACGCGCTACTCGTTTAGCATTAGCGCTTTCTCGTAACGAAAAAGTTGAAGATGAGACGATCATTTTCAGCCCTACGTTAGTTCGCAGAGATTCTGTGGCAAAAGTATAATTTATCAACAACAGTTGACCACACGTGATTAAGAGCGCAGCTGCCTTAGTAAGAAAAAGTGGGCTAACTACCATCCTAGATAAGTCGCTGTTCACCTCGTCTAGGACAATAATGATCAACGACTTAGTTAAGCTGGTAATCGCCCACCCAAAACGCTATCTATAAATTCAAACTAATAAACAGTTTGCCGCTGATAGCAACCCCCAGAGCTCAACACCCCACTGTTGAGCCCCCATTATCTGGTTTAATTAGTCTTCCCGAATACTGTGTTTCCAAAGCCAGTTCATCGAGTACCGTTTTTTTAAGCGGTGCGCTCTGCATGAGCATCAGCCCAACACGGGTATAGTTGAAAAAGAACTGGCTAAATTCTAGCAACCAATATCGATCGAAATCCGTGATCAACCTCTAATCGTGTAAACGTTTTCACAAGATTATTTAATTGATTAAGTTGATCAATTAAACACCGTTTATGAAAAACAAAGGGCTCTATATTAAGGAGAAAAGTCATTAAGGTGGATGTTCAAATGAAATGCAAAAAGAAAACAGTGCGGAAAATTTGTTTCTGCATAACCCACTGTTTAAAATAGCGGTATTACTGCTTTCTCATCGAGATCGCGCGTTGTGTCTACGGGAATGGTACATGGCAAAATTAAAAGACGTTGCAAGCGAGGCTGGTGTATCACTTGCGACGGTATCGCGTGTTTTAAATAATGATCCGACATTAAATGTAAAACAAGAAACCAAACGTCGGATCTTAGAGATTGCAGAAAAACTCGAATATCGCTCCAAAAGTTCAAAAGGCTCGGCCGTAAAGAGCACCCAGCGGCATCATTTCTTAGCGCTTTATAATTACCGACAAGAAGTCGAAAGTTGTGATCCTTACTACTTGTCGATTCGTCATGGCATTGAAAGCCAATGCGACAAGCTCGGTATTACCCTCACCAACTGCTACAACAATGAGTTGGAAGCCGATACGCAGAAAATCACAGGTATCCTTCTTGTTGGCGACATAGAGCAAAAGATTATCAATAAGTTACCTAAGCGTTTAGAAAGCTTTATTTGCTGCATCGATGTCTCTGAACAAGATAATCCATATGATTGTGTAAGTGCTGATCTCGAGCGGATAAGTAAACAAGTCGTAGATTTTTATGCCAATCAGGACTTTCAGAGAATTGGCTTTATAGGTGGTCAAAGCCACACAGTCTCGACTGATAGCCGAAAGACTGCATTTGTCGAATACGCTAGCCCAAGAGGTTTAATTTCAGAATCAGATATCTATTACGGCGACGGTTCAAGCCAGTCCGGCTATGACTTAGGCACAGAGATGTTGGCTAAAGGAGATATTCCTACTGCCATATTTGTCACCTCAGACACGATTGCAATCGGAGTTTTACGCGCTATCCATGAGTGCGGACTGCACATTCCAAACGACATTGCTGTGATCAGTATGAACGACATTCCAACCGCTAGTTTTACCTTCCCTCCACTATCAACGGTACGTATCCACTCTGAAATGATGGGGACTCAAGGGGTTAACTTATTGGTGGAAAAGTACCGTGATGATCGTAAGTTGCCTCTTAAAGTTTATGTTCCTAGCGAGCTCATTTTACGTAATACGACCAAAACAGGTTAAACGTTATCACTGAGAAGTAATCGTTTCTGCTACTAACTTTCTCAACCAGATACCTTTCTCATCATTTTCGCGACTGGTGTGCCATATCATAGAAATCTCAAAATCCGCCACTGAAATAGGTGGTTGAATCGTCACTAAATCATCTGAAAAACCTTCAGCCAGCGCCATCTTTTCCGGCACAATCGCTATGAGATCTCGCTGTTTAAGTAAGTGACGAATAGTAAGAAAATTACGTGATGCCACGGTGACCTGGCGGCTCAAACCGTGCTCCGCGAGCTTTTGGTCTACTTGTGTCTTTAAGCTACCATCAGGACTGACTAATGCTTGCTTGATATTGGCAAACTCAACAACAGATAACACTGACTTACCGTTCAACACTTTCTTATCACATAAACATACATGCTTCTCTGTATAGAGGTACTGGCTACAATAGTCCTCTTCAGGAGCAGGAATGCTACCAATCACAAGATCTAACTTATCGCGCTCGGTTCGTTGCATGTAATTACTTCGATCAACATTAATAAAGCTGATTTTCGCGTCAGGTGCTTGCCTGTGAATTTCATCATAGATAGCTGGCGCAAAAATGAACTCAGCGTAATCCGTTAAACCAATGCGACACACTCCTGAGTAACTCTTTGGCTGAAACTCAGATTTAGTCAGTAGGTCTTTTGTTATCGAGTCCAGAAGATTATGTACGATTGGAGCAATATTGTGAGCATGTTCTGTTGGTTCCATTTTGTGTCCTTTACGCTCGAATAGTGGATCATCAAAAAGTAACCGTAAACGAGATAGACTATGGCTCATTGCGGATTGGCTCACATAGCTATTCTCAGCCGCTAAACTGACACTTCGATATCGATATAAGTAAGAAAATGTCACCAACAGATTCAAGTCAATATTGCGCCATTGAACGTCGTCTTTCATTAGCTACCTATCCTATTTCATTCATAAATTAAATTCAGATTATCAATTTGAGTCATTTTAAACCACTCGCTAAATTAACAACATGAAAATTCTATTTAGATAAATAGGCTCAACATGTTCACTATTTTTAAAACTTTCTTTTGGCTCGGTTGGATCAGCTTTGGTGGCCCTGCCGCTCACATTGGCTACTTCCGCCAAACTTTCGTTGAAAAGCTCCAATGGCTGGATGACAGCGAATATGCACAAATCGTAGCATTAAGCCAGTTTTTACCCGGCCCAGGTTCAAGCCAGGTGGGATTTGCGTTGGGATATAAACGTGGTGGCTTAGGGGGAGCATGCGCGGCTTTTATAGGTTTTACGCTACCTTCGGTGCTCATCATGCTGGTATTAGCCATGGTAAGCAGCCAAGTCACCGATACGGCTCTGTTTCAAAACATCGTACACGGATTAAAGTTGCTGGCCGTTGTGGTGGTAGCCGATGCGACATGGGGAATGTACAAGAACTTTTGCCAAACTAAGTTAACGGCCGGGTTATGTGTCGCAACAGCGATCGCACTTTTGCTTCTGCCAGGCATAACAACTCAGATGCTGGTTTTGATTATCGCTGGCATGGTCGGTGTACGCTACTTGAAGAAAGAATCAGCCATTCCTGCACAACCGTTTAAACCCAACTTAACACCACTCGTGATCTTTGCAGTACTACTGTTCGGGCTACCTCTCATTGCACATACAACCCCAATGGTAAGCCTACTTAATGACTTCTTTCAGGCAGGAAGTTTAGTATTCGGCGGTGGTCATGTGGTACTTCCTTTGTTGGAAAATATCCTTGGTGATCAAATCAGCCAGGACGCATTTTTAACTGGTTATGCAGCCGCCCAAGCCGTACCTGGCCCGATGTTTACGTTCGCTACGTATATTGGTTATCAGTTGTCGGATACACCAGTGCTGGGCGCACTAGTAGCAACGTTAGGTATTTTCTTACCTGGATTCCTTCTGCTACTCGGTGTACTAAAGAACTGGCAACAACTAGCAGCGAAACCAGCGATTTCCGGAGCTGTAAGTGGCGTAAATGCGGCCGTTGTAGGGCTACTACTCGCAGCACTTTACCAACCTGTGTTTATCAGTGCCGTAGTTGTACCAATAGATGTTGCTTTGGTGATTGCGGGTTTCTATCTGCTTAAGAAGTTGAATGTTTCAGTGCTGTGGATGATTGTGTTTTTTGTTGGGGCTTCCCTCATGCCGCAATTATCATAAAAAACAGACTGAAACCATTCTTTTTCTTTCTTTAAAATAAACTAAGTTGATTCTAAGTCACATTTACTATGTAAAAATTCAATTTAAATACATTTATTGGAAAAACAACAATATATCTATTAAATTTAGAATTAGGATTACATATAAAAGCAAATAAAGTGGTGGCTAGGAATGGAAGCAAAAATGGAACAGCAGTCAATTTTGTCTCAAATTGATAATAGGCTTAAATTAGCTGTATTTCTAACACCTTTTATGCATTTTTATTTACCATTAGTAGGGGAGTTCATTGTACTTTTCTTTCAGTTATCAATAATATGGCTAGTAAATAACTTAAAAAATAATGATACCTATCTATCATTAAAGCCAATCCATATAGTTATATATTTATATATAACTTCTATAACTATATCAAGCCTGTTAATGATCCATAGGCTGGGTTGGAGCGCTGAAACTGTAGTATCAATATTTCGATACTTAGTGATGGTTACACACGTTGTTTTTATTATGAGTCTAGCTAAATACTTTTCTCTTAGTGACAAACTTCCATTTGATTTTCTTCCTCACTCAATACTGATAGCTTCCTCACTGTTATTCATTGATATTAACTTTAACTTAACTAATATTGATTATAATGAGGGACTAAGAATCATTACTTCCAGTAATATAAGACACCTAGGTCACATAGTGATTATCAGCACCTTGTACTTATCAATTAAGATATTAATGGGTGAGCGGATAAACAATATACTCTTTACACTATCTACAATAACTAGTATCTCACTGATTATTTGGTTGGGAGGAAGAGGTGCAATTTTGTCGTATCTGATTGGGATTTCATTAGTTATCATATTTATTTATAAACACAATGAGTTAAAGATTAAAAACTCGGTAACCTTAATTTGTCTTATTATAACTTCATTAATCTTATCGTTACCTTTCAACGTGTATTCTTGGAATGGTTTAAACAGGCTATTAGATGCTAAAGAATACTATGTTAAAGACCTCAATGCATTATCAACTAATAGGATTGAACTATGGGAAACAAGCTGGAATTTCATAAAAGAAAAGCCTTTTTTTGGCTATGGTGCTGAAAGTTTCATACTGAACTCTGATACAGTATATAGACACCCACATAATTTTATAGTTCAGTGGTTATTTGATTATGGTATAATAGGTTTAATACTATTCTTGTCATTTATCATTTATATTAATAAAACCAGTTATATTAATATAAAAAATGAGCTAAGCACTAATAATTTATTCTCTATCGCTATTCTAGTAAGCATTATATCTAATGCTTTTATTTCAGGAACACTATACTACTCGCCACCATTTTTTATTTTATGTGTTGTAGCTTCATATTCTTATTCAAAATATAGCTCTCATAAAATTATAAATCATACTTAAGGATGGATATGAATAAGCTAGACTATGACAATATAAAAATTAGGGTTTTATTTATACTTTCCATAGCGGCCTTTATTAACTTTAATTCTCCTTTTTATGGGTCTTTATTTGTTCTTTTCTTTGAAATATCTGTAATTAATTTAATTCATATTATATACAAAAAACTGATAAAAAATCATGTAAAGTCAATTTATTATAAAGAATTGATTATTTTATTATTATTTTTAACCATAATTACAATTTCTACTTTGATATCATTGTATGTTTATTTGGGAGAAGTTAGGAGCTTATATAGTTTAATAAGATATTTAGAAATAGTTACTCATATAATATTTTGTTTTTATCTATCTATCTACTTTACTTACAACAGACAAAATAAGCACTTTTTTCTTCCAGTATGTCTATCTATATGTATAGCTGCTTTAGTACTTTTCTTGGATTATAACTTTAATCCAAATAGTATTATGAATTATGAGAAAAACCGTATAATTATAGCTAGCAACATAAGATATTTAGGTTATATTGCCATGCTTGGTTGCTTATACTGTATAATATCTATGACATTAGAGAGTTGCTTTAAGAAAAAAATGTATTTAAATGCTTTATTTGTAATTAACTTCTCATTGCTTTTTTGGTTAGGAGGACGAGGAGCAATACTCGCCTTACTGATTAGTACATTATTGTCTATATCATTAATATCAATTAACTTCATTTTAAAAGCTAAAAGTGTATTGTATACGTTGGGCTTAATGACTGTATCATGTATAATTTCTATCCCCTTTAATGTATACCAATGGAATGGTCTGAATAGATTTTTCCGATTATCACAATCCCCAGATTTGACGTTAGATAAATTGTCTACAGGGCGTCTTGACTTGTGGATAGAGTCGATAAACTTGATATCAGAAAATCTAATTATTGGACATGGTCCAGAAGCGCATATATTCAAGACTAAAATAGGTTTCTTACAACCTCACAATTTTGTTCTTCAATTTTTATTAGAGTTTGGGATATTAGGGACCATAGGATTTATAGCAATTCTCTATAATATAATTAGAATGGCTATACGCAATGTTAAAATGGATAACAATATTAATAATGTTTATTGTTACGGAGTTGTTGTAGGAATAACAATTCATGGTTTATATGACGGAACATTATACCATGCACCACCAGTAATTTTATTTATTATAGCAACAGCTTATGTATTAGCAGGAAATTTCAAGCTAAGAAATAATTTCACCGAAAACCAAACAAATAACGTAGCTATAAAAGAAAAGTAACCATCAACCGCGTAGTGCCAACCAAGATGAACAGATGCTATTTGTATTATTAATGCATAAATCCAAAATAGCATTCCCACTGTTCGATTAACTTGATAAGCACCTAAAGCCATAAGAACAGAAGAAGATACGTGCATACTTGGCATCGCTGATATACCAGCTCCTATATTGGTATCACCATTTACGTAGATGTCCCATAGGTAGTTTTGTACATTGATAACATTCCCTTGATAAAATGGAATATTATCAAGAAACTGCATTTGACTTTCGAGTATTTCTAATAATGGGAGATAAGTATTATTACTAGGTTTAAGGTGATTCAAAAAGCAAGGCCCTGCTGATGATAGTAATAATGCCATTATACTTCCTAAGAAAAACCATGATAAAAGAAAGCTAAGCAGATACTGCTGCCTATAATTTTCAATTTTACAGGCACACAAAAAGTACAAAAAACTCCCCCAAATTAATACGAACCAAATTTGGTAGGAGAACATAAAAAAGTATGTAAATATAGAATGGGAAAAGAACGTATGTGTCCACTCCCAAGGAAACTTTTCTCCATGAATCCAAAAGTCTAAATTTGAGAATAGCTGATCATACTTAAATGGGTTTATATCTGGGATTATCTGTTTCAGGTATGTATAGTTAGAAAAGCAAATATTAAGTATCAGAATTCTAACTATAAAAACAATAGGTTTATTTATAGGGGTAAAAAAATTCTTTATAGCAAGTATATATTTTTTTGTTGGTTTATTTTCTCTACTAAGTATAAACTTAAAATATAGATAAATTGACCATGCGAGAAAGGTAGCATAAAGACACCCAATTACCATCGACAAGTAATCTCTAAACTGATACTCGTAAGTGATCTCATTTTCAAAATAATGAATGATAAAAAATGTAATTATGCTTGAAAGAAGAACAAGCATGAATAGCGACTTATCAGTTCGCAATACATGCTTGATTTCTAAATATAGAGGTAGAGCCTCTGCTCCCTTACCTTCTAATTCCATTAACTAATGCTTCTATCACTGAATAATGGCTTTGGATGTATCTCTATCTGCTCTAACCATAGATAGCGCTCTCTCGAGATTTTCATTTGCTTTTGCATAGTAGGATGGACTCTGGTCAATGGCCTCTTGAAGGTAAGGTATCGCTTCTCCAGGCTCTCCCCTGAGAATTAGGAAATATCCAACACTGTTCAATGCTTCAGATGTGGACATATGTTGCCCAAAAATACCTAAAGCTTTACGAGGCTGTCCTTGAGCTATAGCTATTAGTCCTAAATTATTAATAGCTTTTTCGTTATTATTGTTTAAATTCAAAGCTGCGTTAGTAAAGTTAGATGCTTTTCTGTAGTCACCAACCATATAATACGAGTAACCAAGACTTATAAGTGCACTTTCATTGTAAGGTTTAATATCTATCGCTTTACGTAGAAATGCTTGGGCTACCTCATGGTTATTGTTGATATCATAGAGCACACCCAACCCAGTGTAGGCATTTACAGGCGATTTCTCATCATATCTTAGAGATAAAATGCTCTCACTAGATATATCGTCTACTGTTATATCCCCCCCCCCGCCAAGGCGCAATTGATCAGCATTTAGGGCCCTCAGATAATAACTTTTTCCTACTCCTTTTTTACCTTTCCTTGTGTAAAGCTTCCCTAATTCTTCTAGTGAACCTATATGATTTTGATTTTCAGCCAGAGAAGCTCTATAAGACTTGTCTGCGAGCTCAAAATCACCTCGTGACTCGTGAATACGCCCAATGGTATACAATGTTTTATCCTTATGAATACCATCTTCAAATGTAAGAGAGCGTATATATTCATACAACGCAAGATCGGTATTGTTACTCGTTAGTGCACTATCTCCTCGAGATATTGCTTCTTCTTCATTCTTTGGAGGTTGCTCGTTAGTCAAAGCTTCTACAGGCTTACCTGAATATAAGCTTTTATCAAATGCTGTTTGTTTAGTATCATTACTTGCACATCCAGAGATAAAGATGGTGACACATACAAATATAAAAACCTTCCACATAAAAAATCCCTTTAATAAAAATTAACCTAAAGCGTTTCCACCTGAAAATGCTTCAGACAGAGTAATCAATGATGGTCCAATTGCAACAATAAAAAAGCAAGGCCAAATAAATATAACCATAGGAAACATCATTTTTACTGGAATTTTAGCAGCTATTTCCTCTGCGGCTTGCTGTCTTTTATCTCTATAGTCTTCTGTATACTCTCGTAAAGAATCCACTAAGCTCCCACCGACTCGTGAAGCGTGACTTAGCATACTGACTAACCCTAGAAACTCTTCTAATCCTGTTCTAACTATCATTTCTCTCAGACTATCAGGCATGGATTTACCCGCTTGAATTTTCATACAGACCGTATCAAGCTCTTCAGCTAACTCGGGATGAGAAATAACCATTTCGTTTGCTACACGACGCAAAGAAGCATTAAAACCGAGCCCTGACTCAGTACAAACAACTAACAAGTCAAGCATATCTGCTACTCCGGAACGAATCCTGTTCTGACGTTTTTTCACCATTCTTTTTAAAAGAATATCGGGTAAAATTAATCCTATAAATACACAAGCAGCCATGTATATGTACAGCTTATTAGATTGAGGTAGCAATATATACAACCCCATAGCAATTACTAATCCTATAATAGTGGTTAGAGATTTAATCGAATAAAAAAGAGAGAGTGAATTTTTCTGATGGTAACCCGCATGCATTAATAACATACGAGTAGAGTTTCGTTCTTTTTCATTACTAGATGAAGTTAGTGGAGCTAAAGACTCCAGTCTATTCAAAAGTTTTTCATTAGCGGAAGAATGACTTTCTTTTTGACCTACGGACAAATCAGCTAACTTTCTTTTAACAGGTGAATTTACTCCTATAAATATATATCCAACTGTCATCACAAACAATACTGTCGTTACGAGAACAAATAACATAAACAATGTTTCTTTATTTATATTAGCATTAGCTAATATATTATTTATGAACTCCATAACTACACCTCAAAATTGACTATTTTTCTAATCCATATAGAACCCAAGAACAAAGAAATCATTCCTCCTATAATCATTTTTATTCCTGTTGGATGATTATGTAGAGTGGATATATAATCTGGTTTTAATATTGCAATAATGATGTACATAGCAAAAGGTGCAAGTACAAGAACCCATGCTGACATCCTAGACTCAGCAGAAATGGTTTTAATTTTTCTTGCTAATTTGAATCTATCCCTCAGTACACGAGATAATTTTTCAATATTTTCTATTAAGTTACCCCCTGTTTCTTTTTGTAATAGAACTGCACTAGAAAATGCCATCATCGAAACAGTGGGTACGCGCTCACTCATTTGCATTATGGCCAATCTCATGTCATAACCATAATTCAATAAACTAAAGGTGTTCTTAAATTCAGGTCCAATAGGTGCTGGCATCTCTGTTCCGACTTCTCCAAACGCCTGGTTGATCGGCTGCCCTGCTTGAAGTACTCGCTTTATAATATCCAATGCTTCAGGCAATTGCTCTTCAAACTTCATGAGTCGATCAGCAATACGCTTTTGAACAATAAAATATTCAACAACCCAAATTGATATCATACAACCAACCCCTATATACCAAGGTTGTCCAATTAAAACGAGGATCAATAAAACTATAGCCCCTGAAATAAAGGATAAAAATAAGAATTTTCCAAATGTTGTTTCAATACCTGCAAGCTCCAATTTCTTTTTAAACACTTCAAATAAAGAAAACTGAACTAAAAATCGCTCTATGCCTGATAAATTTTTGAGCGAGTTTTCTTTTAATAACGAAACACTCTCTTGATCAATGTGTTTATGGCTATCTTTAATGCGTTGAATTAAATGTCTATGTTTTACTTTTTTCCCAGCTGACGGCATTATCAACGCTTGGCTGATGAAAAATACTGATAGGAATAACAAGAGTAAAAACAGTGGTAATTGACCGTCCATAATCCCTCCTAACGAACCTTCTCATTAAATATCTCAAATGGAACGTCCAGACCTCGTTTAATCAATTGATCATGACAATCAGGTACAATCCCAGTAGCAATGTAATCACCAACCACATTGCCATTTTCATCCACACCTTGTCTTTGAAACTTAAAAATTTCAGACATAGTGATCACTTCACCTTCCATCCCATTAATCTCTTGAATACTGACCATACGACGCTTACCGTCTTCTTGCCTGTCCATCTGCACGACCAGGTTGATGGCTGACGCAATTTGAGAGCGAAGGTTTTTCGTTGATACGTTCCAGCCCGCCATTGAGAACATATTTTCCACACGACTTAAAGCATCTCTTGGGGTATTAGCGTGTATGGTCGCGAGAGAGCCATCATGGCCCGTATTCATTGCAGATAGCATATCGACCGCTTCACTGCCTCGCACCTCACCAACAACTATTCGGTCTGGTCTCATACGTAGAGAGTTTTTTACTAACTCGCGCTGAGAAATTTCACCTTTACCCTCAATATTAGCAGGGCGAGTTTCGAGTCTAACCACATGAGGCTGCTGAAGTTGTAACTCTGCTGAATCTTCTATGGTTACAATGCGCTGATCAGAAGGAATAAAGCCAGATAAGATATTAAGAGTGGTAGTTTTACCTGAACCCGTACCACCGGAGATAAGAATGTTGAGTTCGCCAACCACAGCTGCATTTAAAAATTTGGCCATCTCTTCTGAAAGAGAGTTTAAGTGTAGTAAGTTATCCATATTTAGTCGCTCGACAGCAAAGCGACGAATAGATACAGATGCACCATCAATGGCTAAAGGCGGGATGATTGCATTAAAACGAGAACCGTCTTTAAGTCGGGCATCTACCATAGGAGAAGACTCGTCAATTCGTCGGCCTACTTGACTGACTATTCTATCAATAATACTGCGTAAATGGCGGTCATCTAAAAATGTGTGGGGTGTTTTTTCAAGTTTACCAAAACGTTCAACAAAAATACTTTTAGGGCCATTAACCAGAATATCCGAAACTGTGGAGTCATCCAGTAAAGGCTCAAGCGGACCTAGACCAAAGATCTCATCTTCAATTTGACGAATCATCCTATTTCGAGCTTCTGAGCTTAAAGGATGAGTCTGATCTTCGGCTATTAAATGTACCACCGCTTCTCGTAGTTCTTCTTTGGCTCTATCTTCTTGAAGGTGAGAAAGTAATCCTAAATCCAAGGTGTCAAGTAACTTACTGTGATAGTAATGTTTTATCGTTTGGTCATGCTCTAACTGCTTTCTTTCAGCTTCCATCTTACGGACTTTTTCTTCAATCGCTGAAGAGTGAACCATACTACTATTTTTAGTCTTGGAAACATGCTCTACTTGAGCTTCTGATTTCGTATTCAGCAGTTCAGCTTCTGAAAAATTACTGCCGACATTTTTCCTTTTAAAAAACATAGCAACTCCCTGCTAAGAAAATAATTTACCCAACCAACCTTGAACCTGTGTTTCTGCTGGTTCTTCTAACTGATGTGAAATATCAATTAGAGAGGACTTAATTGCACTATTTTTCTTTGATTGCACAATGGGCTTACCAAGGTTTGAACACTCCATTGCAATAGAATAATTATTTGGTACTAAAAGAATGTCTTGATTTGGAAATGCTTGTTCGATGTCTTTAATCGTTATTGATGTTTTCTTTTCATAACGATTAATTATCAACCTAACCTGACCACTTGTTAAGCCATAATCCAGTTGAAGAGACTTTAAATAATTCGCAGCATGTTTAATTGACGTAACATTTTGCTGCATAACCAGATAAACATAAGAAGCAGGAGCAACTACATGTTGGAAAACATGTTCAACTCCATGGGACATATCAACAATAATATGCTTATAGTATTGACGTAATAAAGGAACCAAAGCACTGACTTTTGTCGCGCGATCATAATTATCTTTAATGCTATCAGCACTAAAACATAAATAGTTAACACCAGAAGAGTGCTTGTATACCAAGCCGTCTAATGATAAGTCATCAAGATCATTCATCGTATCAATGACGTCATTAATACTATATTTAGGCTTACTATTAAGATAATCCGCCGCATCACTAAATTGCATACCCAGATCAATAAGTAGTACTTTCCCTTTTGAATATTCAGATAACGCAATGGCAGTATTCATTGCCACAGTTGTTGCACCTGATCCACCTTTGGTATTAATAAACAAAGATAATTCACCAATCTCACTGCTTGAAGCTTTTTCGTTTGCGATATCCTCCAACAGCGGCAGCAGTTCATAGAAACCGACTTCACGATGTAAGTAGTCCGAAGCCCCTAATTTTAGTGCTAACTTAAGTGAAGTGGTATCATGCTCATCACCAAATACTACCAATGCAGTCTGGTTTCGCTGTAAGTTACCTTCATTGGAGTAAATATGGGAGATCTTCTGCGCCCAACTGCTTCCCGCTTCAATATAAATGACATCAGGTATTCTTATATCGCCTAAGGCGGTTACCGCTATTTTACTTAAATCTATCCATTCAATATTGACGTTGACGCACTTAGATAGCTCAGCTTCCAACGTACTTTTAAACTCAGCGGTTGCATAAATCACCCAAATATTAATATTCGTTTTTAGGGAGTGGATGCTGCTTGTTTTAATTTCTTTATTCATTTCTACTGGTTTCAACATGACTATTCCCTTAACAATCTTCATGAACATCAAGTCCTGACTCCGGCCTTAAAACCCCTAAGCTCTCGGCAGGTAAAATGGTCTTAAAGTCAGGGGTTGCACCGACGGCATCAATTAATAAAGACAAAACCAAAAATTTAAAGGTGTAATCAGCTTCGGCTTTCACATAGCGAATCGTCACAAAAATTGAATTAAGGACATCTGGGTCAGTAGAGGAAGAAAAAAAAGCGTCCACGTTAACTTCGTTACCATTCGCGTTGAGATAACTAATCTTCAAGTTGTCCTTGCTGAAACCAGGAGGGTACAAACCTTCAACAGAAGAAAGTTCCTTAATATCGTCCCTATCAGCTATATAACAAACCGTTGCTAAACGAGCCGCCCTGCGCGTGACTTCATTTGCCATTTGAATAGAGTAAAAATAAAGTGCGAACTCGATAATAGAGAAAATAACTAATAATACCGCTAATGCAATTAGTGTAAATTCAACCTGAGTAACCCCTTTCTGACGAAGCAACCATCTACTCATGGAGAAGTCCTCATTTTACTTGATGCACCAATTTCAAAAGCAAGCGAACTGTCAGTAAAAGGAAGACTGCTAAAAATTGGCACGTATGTATAGCTGGCAGAAATCATTACTTCTTTCGAAGAAGCAGTTGGTGGAGTAACAATCACATCTGCCGTGTTAAGATAACTAACAACTTTCGTATCAGCATCAGTTGTAATTGGCTTGCCATATACCACCATATTTTTAATTTGAGCCTCATCTGCGATACTTCCAAAATCTAGCGTCCCGTACGTATCGACTACTGCGTATCTAACCCCATTTTGCAATGCTTTATTAATTTCAGTGTACTGAATAAATGCCCGACTGACATCGATTAGTAATACCGCGAGCATAAGCAACACTGGCAGACAAATAATAAATTCCAGTGCCGCTAGGCCTGTTTGGCTGTATTTACCAGCTCCAACTAAAGATTTGTGTACATTACTCATATCAAGATACTCCGCTTAGAGGATCTTTATACAACTGGATACGATAAAAACCTGAATCGGAAGGCTCCACACTGGTAGAGCCGTTGTTTATTGGACAATCATATAAGAATTGCCCATACACATTGTCGTCTGAGCCTGTACCACTATCTCCGGCAACTTCTTTCATCAAGAAAAAGCAACCAAACCCTAGGACATCAAAGTCGGTTTTACCCGACCCAGAATCCGTACAGTCAACGATTGGGACTCTTAAAATCCTTCTTTCTGCCGTACCATTACTCGGGTAATCTGAAGCAACTCCGCAGCCACCTGTTTTACAGTCGTTATAGTCCTTGTAATAGAAGTCACTACCTGTAATATCACCAGTTACAGCATCTTTACTGATATCGGCTTGTTTAACATAAATATCAGGGAGTACAGTCCCATCATTTTTTATCGAGCCTTTGTAAACATTTAATCGAGGATTAAGGCCTTGTGCTACTGCACCAACACTACCACCTGGCTTGGTTTGTACTGTTGTTCCGATAGTTGCACAAGCATTATAATTTCCGGTAAGAGCGTCTTTTACTAAAGCTGCACCTCCTCCCGTAGTATCTTGTCCAAAGTCTAATAATTGGAAGTTCCCCGGCCCCATATCAGTACTACTTTGGTCTCCTACTTTAAGTGCATTAATTGTAGAAGGATCCTTTGATATTTCTGGGTCATAGCCACTAGGATTATAGCCCCATACTTGTTCATCAGTTGCAGTAGCGTCACCGCACACTGCCATAGGCGTTATGTTGCATGAGTACTGAATTGCAGAACTAGGTCCGGCAACAGCACTGGCTGACACATTTTTCCCCACTCCAAATACATAGCTTAGATATTGAGTTAAAGAAACGTCACTCACTGCTACACGAACATAAATATCGTCATCTCCACTACTAAAGGAAAAACTGTCAGCATCAACAAAGGATTGCTTGTCGTTGGAGAAGGTTACAGATATATCTTCTGCAGTATAGACAAGCTCTTGATTACCGGAGGCTGCTGCAAAACTATTTAAGGCACTGATTGCGGCAGCTTCAGAGAGGTCAACGTCACTTGTATTATCTGCAACAACAGCCGCCGCCAGAGCTGCCGAATCCACCGCATTTTGCAAGCGTGCTTTATTAAGAACTTGGTGATTTAAGTCCATAGCAAATGCGCCCATGCCTATTAATATCAGCATTATTAGGCTAATTAACACTAGAGTGATCCCACGCTGAGATCGTCTTGTAGCTATTGGTTTTGTATACCTCATAGCAACCTCCTAGCCAATTAGCGACTCATAGATCGCTTACTTTTTGGCTGAACTATTACTGTTGTACACTTTTAAGCTTCTTTGTGTACGCTCACCACTACCGTCTGGTAGATAGTCTATGTTTTCGTACCACGCATCTGAATTGAGTGTCTGTTCTGCTTGTAATTGGCTCAAAGCTACCCCTAAATTAGGATCATTGGCACACCCTGCTAAGGAAAGGGATACAAAACAAGCAGTTAATTTAAATAATTTTTTCATTTTGTTCTCCCTTATAAACTGTGGCCAAACTGTCCATCAGTACCACCTTCCCCAGTGCTAAATTGATAATCAGTATGGTTTTGCTCCACTGTATTATCATTACTGTCAAGTTGATACTTATCGAAGTCTAAATGCGCTCCTTTACCAAGTAGGTAAAACTCAACATCATTTGGACTGACGAACCCATCAGTTGGCAATGTAATCCTACGTCTATCAACTGGTTTTGCTAACCGAGGGGTAACTAATATAACCAACTCCGTCTCTCCTGAAGTGAATTGTTCACTTTTGAAAAGACGTCCTAGTATTGGTAAATCAGCGACGCCTGGTAAACCTTCATCTACATTTCGAGCATTTTCACTGAGTAATCCAGCTATGCCCATTGTTTGACCATCAGCCAGTTCTAAAGTACTTCCCGCACTACGTGTAGTTAAAGGCGGTATATAATAAGCAGCGTTTGTATCACCAACGCTATAGGTCACTACACCAGAAGTCGCCAACTCACTCACACTGACATTTAGTTTTAAATTTATTTTTTTATCACTAAGAATATAGGGTATAAAGTCCAGTGTTACGCCATATTCTTTGTAATCGATCGTGATGCCATCGTCGTTAGGAACGGGAATAGGGAACTCACCACCGGCAACAAACTCGGCTTTAGTGCCACTCAATGCTGTCAAGCTAGGTTCAGCCAGTACCTTCGCTACGCCATTTTGTTTGGCTATATCAAGAGCAAACGTAAATAGTGTATTGCTGTCGAGAAAAGAGCCTAAAAAACCAAACTCGTTGACACCTGCGTTACCACTCAAAATCGGCCCAATATCATCAATCGCGCTTCCTATTGTCGTAGCTCCCCACGTTATATCCCCGCTTTTTTGAAAAAAGTGAAAGTTGGAATCAAAGGTGCGAACTAACGTTCTTTGAACTTCCGCAACAGTAACCTCAAGCGTCACCTGTTGTGCGCCCCCAATAGACAGCAAGTTAATGACTGAGCTTTTATTTTCTTTATCTTCACTTTGATCTGCTGATTTACCTGAGGCAAATGTTTCAGCCACCTTTAGAGCCACATCCATGTTTTGCTGATTGCTAACCAAACCCCTCAATACAATTTTGTCCTGAGTGCTATGTACTTCAATATTCTCATCAGGCAAAAACTGATAAAGCTTAGACTTTAACGTATTGAGATCGTGCGTTACTTCCACATTAAACGATTCAATAATTCGCCCACTACGATCCCAAACCGATACATTGGTAGTACCCAACTTTTTGCCAATTAAGTAAAGCTCGTTCGATTTGAGTACCAATATATCCAGTATGCTAGGATCACCTAAGGTTACTTTTTTAGCATTTCCCGAAATCATTAATTGAGTTGACTGGTGGTGAGGTACGCTTACCACTCGCCCGGACTGCGCAGCCGCATGAACTGTTACACTTACTAGTAACATGAATAAGTGGCTTAAAATTAATATTGTTCTTTTCATAATTCAATTCACCTAATTACTCACGCGAACATTGGAAGTTTGAGAACCTTTAATAACAGTTACACTTGGTCGTGGCGTATAAGTTCTCTTCGGCGGTGCTTTATCTACAGTGAGTGGGTTTCTTAGCGCCAATTGGATTCGGCCTTTACTATTTTCAGTTAACAGCTTTTCCGCTTCTTTTGGTGACACTTCTAGGGTAACCGCGCGAACAATTACTGGTTTGTTATCCTTGGTTCTAGCAGTCTGATCCACGGCCAACACTTTAATATTCTTCAAAACGGTGCTAGTTCCGCCGCCCTTTGTGTTCAGAATATCAACTTTGTTTCCTGGTAATAGAAAACCAGCAACACCTATAACATCGTTTACACGAATAGTTAAAGCTCGTTTATCCTCAGGTATCATAGCAGCTAATGTCACCCCTTCACCCAATACTGCAATTCTATTTGGGTTGACTAACTCCCCCTCATATATGGAGTTTGCAGCCACTTTGCCCACTGCTTGAGATGCATCTGTTAGTGTTGTTTCCTCTATCCAATCAACTTCCATCAATTTAGTTGTAAGGTGTTTCTCTTCAATAATAACGCCAGGTTCTATTTCCATAGCAGCAACGAGCACCGGGTGTCGCTCAACTTCTTCAAGCTTCACGGTAGGTTGCGTCTGACTATCTAACCACTGCTTTGCAATCATCACGGCCCCCAAACCGAACGCGATTGATAACAATAGCAGCATGACAATTTGTGTCCTGCTCATGACATCCCCTCACTTTTATTCATCAACAGTGAAATAGAGCCCCCAAGCACGCGTCAGAATCTTTGTTGACACAAGCTCCCCTATTTCCTCAAACTTCAAAATATCTCTACTAATCCCTAAAATATCTTTTGGTAGACATGGGAAATACCCAGTACCCGTATCATCATGAAGCTGCTTTAATCGGTCAAAAAAACCGTCTTCTAAAACCAGTTGATAAGCTTCTGACAAATCCATCCACAACTGACAGTACTCTTCTAACTCTAGAGGATTAAATTCAATCTTGTAGCCAAGTCGTCTTAAAAATGCCGGATCCGCGATAGAACTCGGCGGAAGGTTGGATGAAAATGCAAGAGTAAGCAGAAACGGGACCGATATTTGTTGCCCATTAGGTAAACCAAGGTGATCTACAAAATACTCCATCGGCACAATCCAGCGATTAAGTACAGTTGCAACTGGCATAGATTGACGACCTAAGTCATCGATAACTAAGATTCCGTTGTTGGCCATCATTTGTAGTGGTGCTATCCAAACTCGATTGTGCTCAGTATGATTGACTTCGAGCATATCCATGGTCAACTCGCCACCAACTTGAATGTTGGGTCTTTCGCATAGTACCCAGCGTTTATCATAATGATCACTCAGCTTAACAAACGACTTGGTATCCGAGTTGTCGAGTTTTTTATGGTGGTGCGGTGAAAACACCTTAATAATATTTCCATCAGCAAAAACAGCATGAGGAATGAACACCGAAGTATTTAATGCGTTTAATACTCTAGCCGCAACGTAACTCTTACCGGTACCGGCATGTCCGTAAAGTAATAGAGCTCGCCCTGAATTAATCGCAGGCCCCAAAACTGGAATAAGGCGTTCAGCACCATAAACATCATCAAGAGCCCTCTCTACATCAGCTCTTGCTATAGGTTGATTACGTAGATGCTGTCTACGTACAATATCCCAATATTGTTCTAGTGACACAGGTACAGGCCCGATATAAGCCTCTTTACGAAAGGCAAGTTCTGCTTCCGCCAAACCAAGATCTGTTAATCCATAACGAATATTGGAGTAAGAGCTTGTCGCGTTTAATGGCTGATACACTTCAACCCAGCTACGCCCCCGAAGATGGGCTAGTGACGACTCGATAATGGAAGAAACCACACACATTCTATTAGACAGCTCTATCAAATCAGATTTAGGAAATGCCATTAAATGCTTAAGTAATAAATGCTCAACGACTGCAGCCGGAATATCTAGGTGTTCTTCAGAAGAAGGTATAGGTGGTGGATCAATTTGTGGCACTAAAGTGCCCTTAGAGACCATAGTCATAGACGGTACCCTCCTAATATTGGCACTTGACAGATGTAAGTTGATGTCCTTGTTTATGTCATCTAAGATGATTTACTAAAAAATATAAAAATAATAAGCCATTCCAATTACAATCGCTGGAGCAAAAGGAATAACCAGAGGATACTGGGTGCTCCACCCTCGAGTTACCCGTTGAACTGCATAAACTTTAACGTGCTCTTTAAAAGATTGCCCTGAAGATGCCATATGTAGCATGAGATAAAACGCCCCAATAATACCACCAGCCACAACTACATACGCGGTCACCTGCCACATTACTTCTGCGCCCAACCACAAGCCTACCACCGTCAGGAGCTTCACATCTCCACCAGCCATCGCTTTAACAACATACAAGCCAAATCCCACACCCAAAGTTATTAGCATACCTTTAATATGCAAAGTCCATAACAAACCAGGAGTCTGAAACAGATCTATAACAACTATCAATAATAGAATTATTACAAGATTATTTGGTATACGATTCCTCTGGACATCAGACACACCAATGATGAATAACAAAACCCAGATAAGTAAATTCATATAATAGTCTTTAAGCAAGGTTAACTCGCTTCGTCTGCTATTTTACCGGAGACTAAACCAAACGAGGTTTTTACACCTGTCCAGAAGCCCAAACTCAAGAACGCTGTAACAATCAAAGCTGCACCCAAAATGTACTCCAGAAGCGTAAGGCCTTCTTCGTCTTCCCAAAAATCTTTGAGAAAATCTACTAGATTGCTCATTTAAAAATCCTGCCCCCTAAAAAACAAAACTGCTGTGACTGACTATACCGTTACCGTTGCAATTTCACTCATCGCCACAATCATCGGGTCAACTGTTCATCTGGTAACTTGGTGCCCCCGAATAAGAGACACCAAAACCAGAATCAATAAACGGAATGTTTTAGCTAACTTTACCAGAGATCTTGCCCTCTATCGTGCCGAACGTTGTTGCTAAAGCTGACCAGAACCCCAAGCTTAGCATTGCCGCCACAATCAGTGCCGCACCAAGAATATATTCAAGAAGTGTCAAGCCTTCTTCATCATTCCAAAAGTCTTTAAGTACTTGTGTAAATTTATCCATTTTAAATGCCCCCTAAAGATCCGTTTTAGAGATCTTTAATATTGATTTTAGTGTTTAACCCCTCATGAAACGTCCCTACTTAAGTAGGGGTTTCGAAATCAATTTAGGTTAGAAAAGTGTTAGAACGTTAGGATATTTTTGCCATTCATTGGTACTTTTTTGCTATCAATGTATTTATCAGTATGCTGTATTAACTATGAGATTGGTGGCTATGAAATATGGGATAGACATCACACTTAATCGTTAAAATCCCCACCATAATCAGTTAATTGATAAAACTAAAATATGATTTGAACCAGAAATTAATAAACGAAAGGGTTAATCTAAACACTCAAGGATTGAGATTCAGATGGGTTGATCCACGTTAAATTCTTGTATAAGTATGAATTAAATGGATTTTATATGGAAAGGCTTGTTAAAGCGTGTTGGATTGGGGGGGCTTTACCATCCCTGCCAGAGCACTTTCGATGGGTATTTACACAATACTTCGAATTACTCGACCACAGCAATGACATATCAGTAATCAGCGATAAAGAATTCAATTACTTTTTTTATTACGTAACGGATAGTCCATTTGACTTGTTACAAAGCGTTGTAACGCTTTGTGAAAATCTAGATAAAAAACTCATTGTTGTATACACAAAAGGTATCGAAGCTAACAAACTACCACCTCAACATATAACCGCTGAATACTACGCATTAGACGATAACTATCTGTCACATTGGTTATCTCAGATAAAGCTAAAATACTTTTTCAATCATAGCTTTGAAAGCTCTCTTTTGTTACCAAACAAATCATGCTCTAAGAATGGCAAAGCCAACTTTTCTGAGGTCGTTGATTATATCTCAAATAATATACATCGAGAGTTGCGAGAAGAAGATGCAGCTGCTCTCTGCCACTACTCTACCACCTACTTTTCGAAAGTGTTCCGTCGCAAGGTTGGTATGTGCTTTCGTGATTATGTTACCGCTAAGCGTATTGCATTAGCGAAAAAGATGCTCACCGAAGACAATTCAATGAAAATTGCGTACATCGCTTACCAATGCGGCTATCACGATGTTTCTTATTTCTCTCGGATTTTTAAGAAAAAGACTGGCTTCTCACCAGCAAGCTACCGACAACAATTTTAGAGCTCAGCTTTTAGGTAGGTTTTGCAAAAGATATAGCACTGTCTTGGCCGCAAATTTCATCGAAATACATTCCCGTACAGTAACTCACATGCTAAAGTTAACATTATGTTAACAATTATAAAAAACGAGAAGACATGGAGTCACTTATGATGCAACAGCCGAATGTAGCCAACTCCTCTGCTGGTTGCGCTCTCCCTCCGCCAAATGAAATGATTCTAAAATGGGCAGAAGAGCGTCCAAATGAGGTTTACTTAAAGCAAATCATTAATCGGGAATTCGTTGAATTCACTTACGCTGAAGTCGCAGACCAAGCTCTAAAGCTGGTGAGCGCATTACGCAACCTTGGTGTTAATCCAGGTGATAAGGTAGCGTTAATCTCCAAAAATTGCGCAGAGTGGTTTATCTGTGATCTAGCTATGATGCTGGGTGATTACGTTAGTGTGCCCATCTTCCCAACGGCTGGAGCAGACACCATTGAGTACTGCCTCACGCACAGTGAAAGTAAGGTGCTTATCGGCGGTAAGTTGGACGACTCAAAGGCAACTCAGCAAGTAATTAATGAAATGGGCGATCTGATCAGTATCGCACTGCCATATAACTCTGCACCGATGTGCCAGCATCAATATGCTGAACTCATTGCAAATGAAGTGCCAAGTGTAGAACGTCCACAACATTACGACGATAAGCTCATGTCGCTGGTTTATACATCCGGTACTTCAGGCTTACCAAAAGGTGCAATGTTGACCTACGGCGCATTCAGTTGGTCCGTGCAACAGCTGATCAATCATATTGGCATACAACCAAACGACCGATTGTTCTCCTACCTACCACTCGCACACATTACTGAACGAGTGTATATATTTGGTTCTTCAATTATGGGTGGCGTACCCACAGCATTTCCAGAGTCACTCGACACATTTATTGAAGATGTAAAAATGCATAGACCAACCTTGTTCATATCAGTGCCAAGGTTATGGACATTATTCCAGCAGCGAATTCAGGATAAGTTACCGCAAAAGTCTTTGAACATTCTTCTCAAGATCCCCTTTGTGAATTCGCTGATTAAGAAGAAACTTGCCGTTGGGTTAGGTTTAGACCAAGCCCGAGTATTAGGGTGTGGCTCTGCTCCCGTATCACCAGCTTTGTTAGAGTGGTACCACAGCGTTGGGCTTAATATTACCGAAGCTTGGGGGATGACGGAGTCCTTTGCTTACAGCACGATTAATTATCCTTTTAGAGCCGATAAAATTGGTACTGTCGGCAATGCGGGGCCTGGTATAGAACTGAAAATTGCTGATGACAGTGAAATCATGGTTCGAGGTAAAGGATTATTCTCTGGCTACTATAAAAATGATATCGCGACTCAAGAATCTTTCGATTCAGAAGGCTGGTTGCACACTGGTGACATCGGAGCGATAGATGCTGATGGTTATCTTACGATTCAAGGCCGCAAAAAAGACACGTTTAAAACCGCGAAAGGGAAGTTCGTTTCTCCCGTACCGATAGAAAAGAAATTGTTCGAATACAGTCGCATAGAAATGATGTGTCTGATTGGTCTTGGCTTACCAGGCCCAATATTGCTGGTCGTGCCTCATGATTTCCCTCACTTCGACAAAGAGCGTTATGAACGTTCCACTCGTAAAGTCATTGAGAGAATGAATAAAGAGCTGGCATCTCACGAGCAAATAAAAGGCGTGTTGATGATAAAAGAGCCATGGAATATCGAAAATGGCGTTCTTACCCCAACTCTGAAAATAAAGCGCCACGTACTTGAACAAAAGTACCACGAACTTGGCCATAACTGGCCGAAAGGCCAATTAGTACTCTGGGAAGAAGACTTATAATTAAGCTAGCACTCCTCAATAGCCGTTGAGGAGTGCCACCCAACCTTGCTTCAAACTACTGCCTCCAAAATGGTTTGTGGCTTTCTTTTAACACCTCATGCTTTTCCAAACCAATATCATTCCAAAGATGTTCAGGTAACTCTCTTAGATGACGACGAGTCCTATGATTTCTTTTCCATAAGTAGAGTTTAGAAAAAATTAACTGAATCCAATTTTGTTGTGTCGTTAGCAAAGCTCGTTCACAATTGTTCGTGATGTTTTCCATCTCTTTCACCCTTTTATTCTATTGACCAGCTAATAATCAACGACTACCTTAATAATCTCAAACGATAGAACCTGCCATTGAGTTAAGGAAAACTAATGTGAAAGATCGGATGCCACCTCTACAAGGCTTATACTATTTCTTCATCGCAGCGAAAGAAGGCAGCTTTAAGACCGCTGCCAAAAACTTGTTTGTTACGCCTGCAGCAATTAGCCAACAAATCAGGCAGTTAGAAGAATTTTTGGGTACTGACCTGTTTGTTCGCCAACACAGGAAGATATTGCTAACACCTCAGGGAGAGTTGCTATTTGCTCAAGCAGAACGAGGATTTAGTCATATACAACAAGGTGTTCGTCTAATTAACCAAGATCCCAACCCAAACCAACTTTCTATCTCAACACTTCCCTCGTTTGCACACCATTGGCTAGTTCCTAAAATAACGGCCTTTAGACAACGTCATCCTGAACTTTCACTTTTGCTGGAGCCCACAAATGAACTGGTTTCTTTTCAAGATAGTCAAATAGACTTATGCGTTCGTTACGGCTCAGGAAACTACCCTAGTTTAGAATCGCAATGGTTAATGGATGAAGCTTTCTATCCTGCCTGTCATCCGGTTTATCAAAAAGAGCACGGCATTTATAACATCGAAGATTTGAGTAAAGCGGAGCTTATCGAAGATCTTTGGCCTGATCTCGACTGGAATATGTGGTTAGAAAGACTAGGACAACATGCTGCCAAACCAGCGCTAAAATACAGCGGTTCCCACCTAGTACTTGAGGCTGCCTTATCATTACAAGGGGTGGCGCTTGTAAAACACAGTTTGGCCTATCAATATTTTCGAACGGGCAAATTGGTACGGATTGGCAACATCGCCATCAAACCTAAATTCGCTTACTACTTATGTGCCCCAAAGGGATACCTCCAGCGGCCTAAAGCACAGCAGTTTGCAAAATGGTTAAAAGAAGAGATAGACAACTTTGAAAAGTCGGTTAATAGAGACTTTAAAACCATCGTGCTATCAGACGGAAGCATTCCAACTGAATGACAAATTATTTTTGATATTAATAAAAAGCCCCGCACTAGGCGGGGCTTTAAAGTCATAGAGTTAACTTAAGAATTACTTCTTAGCGTTACGCTCTTTAACTTCTGAGATTACTTGCTCAGCAACGTTTGCTGGACAAGGTGCGTAGTGTGCGAACTCCATAGAGAACTGACCACGACCAGAAGTGATAGTACGTAGGTGACCGATGTAACCAAACATTTCTGATAGAGGAACGTCTGCTTTAATACGAACACCAGTAGCACCAGCTTGTTGATCTTTGATCATACCACGACGACGGTTAAGGTCACCGATTACGTCACCAACGTTGTCTTCTGGAGAGAATACGTCAACGTTCATGATTGGCTCAAGAAGCTGTGCACCCGCTTTAGGCATAGACTGACGGAATGCGCCTTTTGCAGCGATTTCGTAAGCGATAGCTGAAGAGTCAACTGCGTGGAAGCCACCGTCGAATAGTTCAACTTCTACGTCTAGAGTTGGGAAGCCAGCTAGAACACCAGTGTCCATCATGCTAGCGAAGCCTTTCTCTACTGCAGGCCAGAATTCTTTAGGTACGTTACCACCAACAACTGTTGATTTGAACGTGAAGCCAGAGTTTGGCTCACCTGGTTTGATACGGTAATCGATCTTACCGAACTGACCAGAACCACCAGACTGTTTCTTATGCGTGTAGCTGTCTTCGATTGCTTGCGTGATAGTTTCACGGTAAGCAACCTGAGGAGCACCTACTTCTAGCTCAACGCCGTAAGTACGCTTAAGGATATCAACTTTGATATCTAGGTGAAGTTCACCCATACCTTTAAGGATGGTTTCGCCTGAATCTTCGTCAGTTTCAACCTGGAATGATGGATCTTCTGCAACCATTTTACCGATCGCGATACCCATTTTCTCAGTTGAACCTTTATCTTTTGGAGCAACAGCGATTGAGATTACTGGCTCTGGGAAGATCATTGGTTCTAGAGTACATTCGTGCTTAGGATCACATAGAGTGTGACCAGTTTGAACGTTCTTCATACCAACAACAGCGATGATGTCACCAGCTTGAGCTTCAGTGATCTCGTTACGGTCGTCAGCTTGCATTTCACACATACGGCCGATACGCTCAGTTTTACCTGTCGCAGCGTTAAGTACAGTGTCGCCTTTCTTCATTACACCAGAGTAGATACGGATGAATGTTAGGGCACCGAAACGGTCGTCCATGATCTTGAACGCTAGAGCACGTAGTGGCTCTTCTGCAGATACAGTCGCTACTTCACCTGTTGGCTCACCAGTTTCTTTATCTGTTAGAGGCTGAGGATCAACTTCTGTTGGAGAAGGTAGGTAATCTACAACAGCGTCTAGCACTAGCTGGACACCCTTGTTCTTGAACGCAGAACCACAGAATGTTGGGAAGAATGCTAGGTCACGAGTACCTTTACGGATACAACGTTTTAGATCTTCGATAGAAGGCTCTTCACCTTCCATGTAAGCTTCCATTAGGTCGTCGTCTTGCTCTACCGCAGTTTCGATTAGCTCTTCACGGTAAGCTTCAACGTCGTCAACCATGTCAGCAGGAACGTCTTGAACTTCGTAGTTCTCTGGAAGACCTGAGTCATCCCATACGTATGCTTTACGAGATAGCAGATCAACAACACCAACGAAGTCATCTTCACGACCAATTGGAAGAACCATTACTAGTGGGTTCGCCGCTAGTACGTTCTTAACTTGGTCAACTACGTTGAAGAAGTCTGCACCCATACGGTCTAGTTTGTTAACGAAGATCAGACGAGATACTTCTGATTCGTTCGCGTAGCGCCAGTTAGTTTCTGACTGAGGCTCAACACCACCAGAACCACAGAATACACCGATACCACCATCAAGAACTTTAAGTGAACGGTATACTTCTACTGTAAAGTCAACGTGTCCCGGAGTATCGATAACGTTTAGGCGGTGGCCATTCCACTCACAAGTTACCGCTGCTGATTGGATTGTAATACCACGCTCAGCTTCCTGCTCCATGAAGTCAGTTGTAGACTCACCGTCGTGTACTTCACCAGTTTTGTGGATTTTACCAGTAAGCTTTAGAATACGCTCAGTGGTGGTAGTTTTACCCGCATCAACGTGCGCGAAAATACCAATGTTTCTGTACTTTGATAAATCTGCCATTGTCTTACTCTGTTTATAAGGTATAAATTGCGCGCAGAGTATAACACAATCTGTCAAGACTGATACCCTTGCGTGCAGATGGACGAAAAAAATTTTTAACGTAAATTTTCCATCCTCAAATGATAGCCAAGTATCGCGATTTATGTGCTTTATTCGCTCAATTTGAGAATGGATTTTACATTTTTGAAACGCTTATTTTAGCGCGTTATAACTCATCAAATGCTTCGATTGCTTCTGATAATTTTTTAACCCCATGAATTTGCATGCCCGGAATCCCGCCTTTAGGCATATTCGCGGCAGGAACAATTGCTTTTTTAAAGCCGTGCTTAAACGCTTCGTTTAAGCGTTCTTGCCCACTTGGCACCGGACGAATTTCCCCCGCTAAGCCAACCTCACCAAAGATAACCACATCTTTGGGTAGAGCACGATCACGAAAGCTCGATAGCAACGCCATGACTAACGCAAGATCCGCACTGGTCTCGGTGACTTTCACACCACCGACGACATTAACAAACACGTCTTGGTCTGCCATTTGTAACCCGCCGTGTTTATGCAGCACAGCCAGTAATAAAGATAGACGGTTTTGTTCGAGGCCTACAGCCACTCGGCGTGGGTTAGCGAGTTGCGAATAATCCACCAGAGCTTGTATCTCGACTAATAGAGGGCGAGTCCCTTCCCATACAACCATAACTGAAGACCCTGAAGTCTCTTCTTCACCGCGAGAAAGGAAAATCGCCGATGGGTTACTCACTTCTTTGAGCCCCTGCCCTGTCATTGCAAATACGCCAAGTTCGTTCACTGCACCAAAACGGTTTTTGTGACTGCGCAACGTTCGGAATCGGCTATCAGTGCCGCCGTCTAGTAACACAGAACAGTCAATAATATGCTCAAGAACTTTTGGACCAGCGAGCGTACCATCTTTGGTTACGTGACCAACGATAAATACCGCAACATTGTTTTGCTTCGCGTATCGTGTAAGCGCTGTCGCGGACTCACGGACCTGCGCGACACTACCAGGCGAAGACTGAACATCAGAAACGTGCATCACCTGAATCGAGTCAATCACCATAATACGAGGTTGCTCTTTCTCAGCAATTTGACAGATCTTATCCACATTGGTTTCAGATAACATCTTCAGGTGATCTTTTGGCAAACCAAGACGAGAAGCACGCATCGCAACCTGTTGCAGCGACTCTTCGCCCGTTACGTATAAAGTCGGCATTTGTCCCGACAAAGAACACATGGTTTGCAAAAGCAACGTTGACTTACCTGCTCCGGGGTTACCACCAATCAATATCGCAGCGCCGGGAACGACACCGCCACCAAGCACACGATCAAGCTCTTTAAAGCCACTGGTAAAGCGTGGCACTTCTTGCAGGTTAATTTCTGATAACGTTTGTACCTGAGATTCTGTCGCAGAACCTGCGTAACCACTTAAGCGTTCATTGCGGGCGACGGTCGGCGAAGCAGCAATTCGTACTTCTGTAATCGTATTCCATGCACCACACGCATTACATTGCCCCTGCCAACGCGGAAAGTCTGCGCCGCAATCATTACAAACATACGCTCGTTTTGCTTTCGCCATGATGCCTCAATTTTTAACAAATGTGACCAAGCACTGCCAACTGACTTGAGAACTGAATATACTCAAGGTTTACTGCGCTTAGCCGATACAATTCAAATAACGACATACTCTAACAGAAATAATGCTGCAATCTGAAATTCTCTCGCTCGCGGAACGGCTCATCCCGGTCTATGGTTCTGTAGACTTTGATTTTGTCCTTGGCCAACTGACCGAGGACGCGCCACCTTCAGCCAAAATTTTGGTCAAGATAGAATTAAACCGATTAATGGCACCGTGCAAAAAAAGCATTGATTTACGCGGCCGTGTTAACGGGGAATGCAGAAAATACATATTTGATGGCATTCCACACTGGTTAGATGATGTTGCATTCAATGCCTATCACAAAAGCACCAGAAAGTATGGTGGTTATACCGAAGGCGTCTGGGAAACGCTTATTAGCACCCGGAATAATTTTCGAGTAATGGGCAAACAAGCTGTCGAAGAACATCACTCCTCCCTATCTGAGACTCAAAGCCCGTTTAGTGCCGTACCTATCCAATTAGGTTTTGACTTAAAGCGTCAGGAGAAGCGTTTAAAAGTCCAGTCACAAGTAGAAATACATCGTTCAAAAGGCCAACTGCTCCACGGTGTAAGCATTGATCTATCAAGCTCTGGTGCAAAATTCAAAGTACCCAGCGCCTTTAAATACAACCTTGGTGAAATCATTGAGGTGACTTTTACCGACTTTGCCAGTAAATCTCAATTAGCCGGAATTGAAAAACCTCTGACTTATCGGATTTTGGCTGTTGAAGACTGCTACGAAAATGATGCCATTCGATATCTGAGAACCATTCTCCTAACCGAAACCAATGTGATCGACAAAGTCATTGATGAAGTGCTAAATAGCGATGCGAAACGCACACGTCATGATAATCAGGATAAGATCATTCGGGCTCGTACGCGCGGATATGAGCATTTGGCTCTGAAACATACCAGCAACTTGCCGCTGTTCTTTCAAGGCAGCGAGCTAAAACTTGCCATGCTAACGCCGAATAATCAAAAGCTATGGCAATACTGGCACGATGAACGTAACCAACAAGTTTTTGGCTCCCTGTTCCATGAAGAAAGAATGACATCGCTGATTACACCGGGAGTAAAAGGCACCACTAACGTTCTCTATTCATTTACTCACGAGCACGATAACAAAACTTATTTCTATTCGATGCTGAGACCGGAAGCAACCAGAGAGCAACGCCAACTATTCTGGCATTTAGGAGCAAAGCGAAAAAGCTGGCGAGTTTTTCGCGTGTCTATCTTCGAACTTTCCGAGCAAGAAAAAGAGGAACTCGCCTCATTTTCATCTGAGCTGGCAGAAACCTCGAATTTACTCACTCATGTGGGGATCTTGCAAGAAATCTCGGACGAAGCTTCAGGACAAGACTATCTGTTAACCGAAAAACCTCGTTTGCCCTCAAACACCTTAAATGCGTTTCGACATCCGAGGCGAATAACCGGCCAACCCAAAGGGATGTATTTTGATGCGCAATCTCGGCGTAAAGAGCCTCGATATCGATTTAAAACGCCACTCGCGTTAATGTCAGGGCAATTAAATAGTTCGGGATACAGTGTTGATATTTCGAAGCGAGGACTCGGAATTCAGCTAGAAACTCCAGCCTCCTTGCGCGCAGGTCAAGAGGTCGCCATTAACTTTCGTGAACTGCAATTGTACGATAGCAACTTGCCGCTATCCGACGTGCCTTATCGAGTCGTACGAGTCAGCCCCGATGGTCATAGAGTTCAATTGGTCATTGGTCAAAGCAGCAAAGCACGTCGAGTGATCGCATTTCTTAATAAAGTCATTGAGCATAATAAGAACAAGTTGCTTCAGCAGGCAGATGTACTGCCAAGCCATGAGCTACTGGAGAGGCTGCATAGTACTATTCTTTCCAGAAGCCTGAGTTCTCCGGTTTTCATTAGTAAAACGTCAACGGGATCGTTTAAAACACCGGTTATCGGTGTAAACCTGCCCTTACCCAAACATGTTGAGATTTTTGCTCAGATTGGTCATGACAATAAGTTTATTCTGGATCCGATCTTTAAAGGTCGTACGAGCACTCTGATCGCAGACCTAATCAAACGTATAGAAGGCGTACAGGAAAAACACGAAGACATTTACATCAGCGCTTCAAAAATCGGTAACAAGGTTACTGGTATAGAGTCCAAACTGCATCAGGATTTTAGCAGTCTGAAAGAGCGCATTCAGTTTATAAAAAAAGCGCGCATGATGGGCGATTTCTATGTTCTGCGTCTCTCTACCGCGCCTATTTTTGAACCTATGACCTCTCTACTGCAAAGAGACTTGAGTGAGTTAACCCAGTTTAGTGTGCATCAGGCAAGCAAACTAGAAAAAGAGCTTACTGCACTTATCGGTTACAGTGAGTTTGAAGACATCACGGAAGAAGTACTCGTTAGGCTAGAGCTAACCGAATAAAAAACACCGCCCTGTTCGGCGGTGTTTCAATATTGAAGCAAGTTAGCTGTCTTTTACCAATAGGCTATGGCTTAGACTTCCAGCTAATTTTCTGTTGTTTAACCAGCGCCCCTGACAGGATACAAAGCACACCACCCAAACCAGAATAACGAATCGCAGATTGAGCCTGTGCCTCGACTTTCGGTTTCGCATGGTACGCGATCCCCAAACCAGCAGCAGACATCATCACCAAATCATTCGCGCCGTCACCTACCGCAACCGTATTATGCTGCTCGATTTCGTACTCATCCGCTAATTCAACCAAAATATCGGATTTCACTTGCGCGTTGACGACGTCACCAAGCACTTTACCCGTGAGTTTTCCGTTGATGATTTCCAGCTTGTTCGAGCGAGCGAAATCTAACCCCACCTTATCTTTGATGTAATCAGAGAAGTAGTCGAAGCCACCAGAAGCAATCGCGGTTTTCCAGCCCAACGCTTTCATTGTAGCAATCAGAGCTTCAAAGTCTTGCATGAATGGAAGTTGCGAGCGTACTTGTTCAAGAATAGATTCATCAGCACCTTTGAGTTTACCAACTCGTTGACGAAGGCTCTGTTCAAAATCCAGTTCTCCTTGCATCGCACGTTCAGTAACTTCAGCGACTTCTTCGCCAACACCAGCCAACTTCGCAATCTCATCAATACATTCAATTTGAATGGCTGTCGAATCCATATCAAACACAATGAGTCCTGTAGTCGATAAATCAGGAACTTCATTGAGTGATGCGTAATCTAAGTTAAGGCTTTTTAAAATCGTTTCGTGTTGAGACGTAAGTTCACCTGACATCAATGCGACTTCGTACTGACCCACCTTCCATGTTTCTAGGACCGGATTGTAAAAACCAGTATAAAAGTCAATGTCTTCAAAATGACGCGGTGAAAGGTAAGTAGAAAAAATAATCCAATTTGCTTTGGCTCTATCCAACTGAGAGGCAAAGCGAGTTTCAGGCAGTCGATTTAAAAGTGTCGTATGTTTTCTTATAGGCAAGCTTTTTGACGCGTCCATGTATATAATCCTTGGTGACTTTGCTAAAACGTTACCTCAACAAGCTAAAAAGGCAAGTCTTTGTTTTATTTTAAATGGATGAGTAAAGAGCATGAGTGAGTCCTTGTTCTCAGTAAGGAATGCCCTACGAATTCTGGCGCTAATACTACTGTGTGTGATGCTATTTATCACGATAAAAAACAGTGTGGTGATCAGTAAGGGCAACGAAAAAATTCAAGCACATCAGCTTGAGACACTCACCAAGGTTTTGATCTCGCAGGCATCTTTGTCTGCCAGTGAAATGATTGTGAACAATGATCAGGAGCGATTACTGCAGTTGACGAATCAACTTGCACAAGATCGTCTGGTATTTGATGCAACCATCTATGATGCACAAGGCGTGCGCCTGGCCTCTAGTGAAGAAGCATTATCAGTACGAGAAGTTCTAGGATTAGACACCCCACTGGCAACCGCTTCAATTGGTCGACAACAACTGGTTGAGCCTGTCATTGCTGACGGTTCTGTTGTCGGTTTTGTCCGAGTGACGTTCGAAACAGGCCGTGTTACCGCGATTTCTGACCACCACTATCGCAAAAGTGATCGCTACATGTACATGATGGTCTTGATGAGTTTTGTGTGTGGCATGCTGTTCATTATGATTTTACGCAGGCAACCAATTCGCAGAAAGAAGGCAGAAAACCTTCTGCTAACCAAATAACTCGCCGGTAATCAGAATTGAATATAAAAACAGCCCGCATTGTGCGGGCTGTTTTTTAGGTGCTTAGTTGCGATTACAGGGGCTTACTCTTTATCACCAAGTAATACCGAATCCAGTGCAATCAGCATCATGTCGTTGAACGTGGTTTGACGCTCATCTGAAGTGGTTTGCTCGCCAGTTTTGATGTGGTCAGAAACCGTACAGATGGTTAGTGCTTTAGCACCGTATTCTGCTGCTACGCCGTAAATACCAGCTGCTTCCATTTCAACACCCACAATACCGTACTTGTCCATTACATCGAACATTTCTGGATCAGGCGTGTAGAAAAGCTCTGCAGAGAAAAGGTTACCCACTTTCACATCAATGCCACGTGCTTTTGCTGCGTCTTCTGCGGCACGAACCATTTTGTAATCAGCAATAGCAGCGAAGTCATGGCCTTTAAAGCGAATGCGGTTTACTTTTGAATCCGTACACGCGCCCATACCGATCACAACATCACGTACTTTGATGTCTTCATTCACAGCGCCACAGCTGCCAACACGGATGATCTTTTTCACACCGAAGTCTTTGATAAGTTCTGTCGCGTAGATCGAACATGATGGGATGCCCATACCGTGGCCCATTACAGAGATTTTTCGACCTTTGTATGTTCCTGTATAACCGAACATGTTGCGAACGTCACACACTTGAACAACGTCTTCAAGGAAAGTTTCTGCAATGTATTTTGCACGTAGCGGGTCACCCGGCATCAGTACTACGTCTGCGAATGCACCCATTTCAGCGTTGATATGTGGAGTTGCCATTTTTTTCTCCTTAACCTTTCTCTAGCGCTCCGCGCTTAAGGCGCTGTCAGCCAGAGTCTTCTCATTTCCGACAAGCAGCACTTTCATACTGCAAACATAAAACCAGGAGCATTAGGCTCCCAGTTTTTAGTATCCCGATTACAGGAAGTTCTTACCGTATTCCATTGGTGAAGTACCGAAGTAGCTCGCCAACGTTTGGCCGATATCTGCGAACGTTTCGCGGCGGCCAAGAGAGCCAGCAGGCACTTTTTGACCGTAAACCAATACTGGGATGTGCTCACGAGTATGGTCTGTACCTGGCCATGTCGGGTCACAACCGTGGTCCGCAGTTAGGATAAGTACGTCGTCTTCATCCATTAGCTCTAGCACTTCGTTGATGCGACCATCAAAGTACTCAAGCGCCGCAGCGTAACCCGCCACATCACGACGGTGACCATAAGCTGAATCGAAATCAACAAAGTTAGTGAATACGATGGTGTTATCACCTGCTTCTTTGATCTGCTCTAGCGTAGCTTCGAACAGTGCTGGGATACCTGTTGCTTTCACTTTCTTAGTGATACCGCAGTTTGCGTAGATATCGGCAATCTTACCGATAGAAACAACATTGCCTTGTTTCTCTTCTACCAATTTCTGTAGAACAGTAGCTGATGGCGGCTCAACTGATAAGTCACGGCGGTTACCAGTACGTTCAAACTGACCTTTGCCCGGGCCAATGAATGGACGCGCAATAACACGGCCAATGTTGTAATCAGCGAGCTCTTCACGAGCGATTTGGCAAAGATCTAATAGACGATCCAGGCCAAATGTCTCTTCGTGACACGCAATCTGGAATACCGAGTCTGCTGAAGTATAGAAGATAGGTAAACCTGTCTTCATGTGCTCTTCACCCAAATCATCCAGTACTTGAGTACCAGAAGCATGGCAGTTACCTAAGTAGCCATCTAAGCCAGCACGCTCGAGAATGCGATTCGTCAACTCTTCAGGAAAGCTGTTGGTTTTGTCACTAAAGTAACCCCAATCAAATAGAACCGGCACACCAGCAATTTCCCAGTGACCAGACGGAGTGTCTTTACCAGAAGACAGCTCAGCCGCGTGACCGTAAGCACCGATGATTTCTGCATCTGCGTCTAGACCAGGAGCAAAGCGACCTGTTGATTCTTTATGTGCCATCGCCAAACCAAGTTTAGATAGGTTTGGAAGACGAAGTGCGCCTTGACGTTTGTCGTTATCTGCTAAGCCTTTTTCACACTGGTCCGCAATATGACCTAGAGTGTCTGAACCTACATCACCAAATTCTTTAGCATCAGCCGTTTCACCGATGCCGAATGAGTCTAGTACTAAAATAAATGCTCTTTTCATTGCTCGTTCCTTAGGCCCACTCGGCGAATAAGTATGGTTGAGTAGGCCTTATGTAATTACTTAATCAGTTAGGGTCTGGTGACCTAGATATCTTCTGCACGAATCTGACGGTAAACCTCTGGGGTTGGTGTGTATTCACCACCAACTTTGATTGCACTGCGTAGTGCTTTTGCCGCTTCTTCCCACTGCTCTTCACTGCGAGCGTGGATAACAGCCAGAGGCTTATCACTATCAGCGACCTCACCCAAACGGATGAACTCATCAAAACCAACCGCGTAGTCGATTTCATCCGTTGCAACGCGGCGACCACCGCCCATCGCGACCACAGCCATACCGATAGCACGTGTGTCCATCGCAGAGACAATGCCTGTTTCCGTCGCATACACTGGCTTGATGATTTCTGCTTTTTCTAGGTAGTTTTCGTAGTTTTCTACGAAGTCTGCAGGGCCGCCTAAACCAGCAATCATCTTGCCGAAGCATTCTGCCGCTTTGCCGTTATCGAGCACTTCCATCAGTTTCGCACGTGCGTCATCTGTATTTTCTGCCAGCTTACCAAGCACCAACATTTCCGCACACGACGCCATTGTGACTTCAAGCAGACGTGGATTACGATATTCACCAGTCAGGAAACGAACCGCTTCACGAACTTCAACCGCATTACCGGCTGAAGACGCTAGAACCTGGTTCATGTCTGTCAGGATTGCTGTTGTTTTTGTGCCTGCGCCATTTGCTACCGCAACGATAGATTTGGCTAGCTCTTCTGATGCTTCATAAGTTGGCATGAATGCGCCCGAGCCGACTTTCACGTCCATCACTAGAGATTCCAAGCCCGCAGCCAATTTCTTAGAAAGAATGGACGCCGTAATTAACGAGATGTTATCAACGGTAGCCGTGATATCTCGGGTCGCGTAAACACGCTTATCGGCTGGAGCCAAATCACCAGTTTGACCGATAATTGCAACGCCAGCGTCTTTCGTCACTTGACCAAATACGTCGTTAGTTGGCGTGATGTTGTAGCCTGGGATTGACTCTAATTTATCGAGTGTACCGCCAGTATGACCAAGGCCACGACCAGAGATCATTGGTACGAAACCACCACACGCCGCCACCATTGGGCCAAGCATGAGAGAGGTCACATCACCCACGCCACCTGTAGAGTGCTTATCGACAATAGGGCCGCCAAAGTTCATGTGGCTCCAGTCGATAACCATGCCTGAATCGCGCATTGCACAAGTCAGGGCAATACGCTCATCCATGGTCATTTCATTGAAGAAAATAGTCATAGCAAATGCCGCGATCTGACCTTCAGATACTGTGTTATTTGCTACGCCTTGAATAAAGAAGTTGATTTCGTCAGCAGAAAGAACTTCGCCGTCGCGTTTTTTACGAATGATTTCTTGCGGTAAATACATTAGTGCCTCCCAAGCTCGATGAAAGCTTTGGTAAAAGTAGGACAGAAGGTTGGTAGCCCCCTGTTTGGGGCTACCAGTCAGACATTTTTAGAATTAGTACGCTGTTGGATCAGCCGTTTCGTCTGTTACTTCTAATGTATTTAACAGGTTAGTTAGCAGGCTTGACGCACCGAAACGGTAGTGACGAGCATCAACCCAGTTATCACCTAAGATTTCATCTGCCATTGCTAGGTAAGCCGCTGCGTCTTCTGCAGTACGCACACCACCTGCAGGTTTGAAACCAACTGTTTCTGCTACACCCATATCACGAATTACTTCTAGCATCATTCGAGCGTATTCTGGTGTTGCGTTCACAGGCACTTTACCTGTTGAAGTTTTAATAAAGTCTGCACCCGCTTCGATACAGATTTGTGAAGCTTTTTTGATTAGCGCTTCTTCTTTTAGTTCACCCGTTTCGATGATCACTTTAAGAAGAATGTCACCACAAGCTTCTTTACATTGCTTAACCAGTTCAAAGCCCACTTTCTCATCGCCCGCCATTAGTGCACGGTATGGGAACACTACGTCAACTTCGTCTGCACCGTAAGCAACCGCTGCTTTTGTTTCAGCAACTGCGATCTCGATGTCGTCATTTCCGTGTGGGAAGTTGGTAACGGTAGCAATGCGAACCTCAGGTGTGCCTTGCTCACGAAGTGTCTTCTTAGCAATAGGAATAAAGCGAGGGTAAATACAGATTGCAGCCGTGTTGCCTACTGCTGTTTTCGCGTCATGACATAGTGAGATCACTTTTGCATCAGTGTCGTCATCATTCAGCGTAGTTAGATCCATAAGTTTTAGTGCACGTAGTGCTGCTGCTTTTAAATCGCTCATTTCTATCTCCGATCAATATTCAAAAAATTCACTACTCAGCCTTACATCGCAACTCTAACTATAATCAACGAGTTGAGATTGTGTAAAAAATGACTCAGTAGTCTATTTATGAACGGACTTGGTTCCATGAAGACTCGGCATATACAGCGAAAATTTCTTATGCCAATTGCTATCCTTGTCACCGCACAGTACCAATTTGGCCTATGGCACAACAATCTATGATTGCGGTGTCTTTAATATCATATCTCCCCAACAAAATGCCGTTGAGATCTAATATTTCAGGGTAATTCATTTACCCATCGATTAGGTTGTATCCACCTTGTGATGTCTACATTATAGATATTCATCGCAAAACTGTAGCACCAAATAGAGCGCAAACGGTTTGTATCTCAAAATTTCCAGGTTTCTATTCTCTAGTCCGTCAGTTAAGACCCCTTACATTTGACGCACTAAAAGTTTTCAGCCCTGAAAACGAAAAAAGCCCCGCAGCAATTTCTTGCTACAGGGCATGATTTAATATGGCGTCTATATATTAAAAACCAGTTCTAAATTACAGAGCTGCTAGGCTTAAGCAGAAGCCTGCAATTGTCGCTGCCATTAGGTTAGACAACGTACCAGCTAGTACTGCTTTAACACCCATGCGAGCGATATCTGGACGACGGCTTGGCGCTAGACCACCCAGACCACCTAGTAGGATCGCGATAGAAGAAAGGTTCGCGAAGCCACACAGTGCAAATGAGATGATAGCCGTAGTCTTCTCAGACATTACTTCACCAGTTGCTGCGATTACTTGAGCGTTTTCACCGATGTAAGGTGTGAAGTTCAAGTATGCAACGAATTCGTTCACTACAATTTTCTGACCGATGAATGAACCAGCAGTTACTGCTTCAGCCCATGGAACACCGATTAGGAATGCTAGTGGAGAGAACGCGTAACCCAGGATTAGCTCAAGAGTCAGCTCAGGCATACCGAACCAACCACCGATGCCGCCTAGCATACCGTTAACAAGAGCAATCAGACCTACGAATGCGATTAGCATTGCACCTACGTTTAGTGCTAGTTGTAGACCAGAAGCTGCACCGCCCGCTGCCGCGTCGATTACGTTAACAGGTTTGTCGTCACCGCCGTCCATTGCCTCTTCGATACTTTCATGAGGCTGATCAGTTTCAGGGTGAAGAATTTTAGCGAATAGTAGACCACCAGGTGCTGCCATGAATGATGCTGCAACTAGGTATTCTAGAGGTACACCCATTGATGCGTAACCCGCTAGTACACCACCAGCAACAGAAGCTAGACCACCACACATTACCGCGAATAGCTCTGATTGAGTCATTTTTGGAACGAATGGACGAACCACAAGTGGCGCTTCAGTTTGACCTACGAAAATGTTAGCTGCTGCTGACATTGATTCTGCACGAGAAGTACCAAGCGCTTTCTGTAGTGCACCACCAAGAATCTTGATAACCCATTGCATAACGCCAATGTAGTACAGAACTGAGATCAGAGCAGAGAAGAAGATCAGTGTAGGAAGAACACGGAATGCGAAGATGAAACCACCGCCACCGAATACTTCGAACATCTTGTTAGAAACAAGACCACCGAACAGGAATGATGAACCATCGTTACCGTAGTTGATAACGTTAGATACACCACTAGAGAAACCGTTTAGTAGATCACGGCCCCAAGGTACATAAAGAACAAATGCACCTAATGCGAATTGGATAGCGAATGCACCACCCACAGTTCTAAAGTTGATAGCTTTGCGGTTAGATGAGAATGCTAGTGCGATAGCAAGTAGCACAACCATACCAACCAGGCTCATAAACAGGCTCATAGTTTATGACTTCCTTATAAGTTATTTATTGGCGTGTAACAAAATGGAGCTATAAAAGCGGGGCAATTATACTCATGCATCATCAATTAAAGTAATGCCGCCCTCACACTTTCCCATAAGATTCATTATTGATTCACTAATCTTTGTGATAGAACTCACAATAAAAAGGAAAACGTTTTCGAATCTAAACAGTTTCTTTGAATTCTATTCACATATTGATAAGGCAAAATTGCTATTTTTCCACAGTTGCGACGCAATCGATTGCTTTTCTCCTCTACGCAACTCTACGAGCACATTTAATACATGAATGAGTTTCGCCGGGTGGTTGGGCTGCCCCTGATATCCAAGTATAGGCATATCTGGAGCGTCTGTTTCGATAAGTAGGTTTTCTAGGGCTAATTTTTGAATTGCGTCGCGGGTTTTTTGGGCTCGTGGGTAGGTAATAGTACCCCCTACACCGATGAAAAAACCTAATCTGACCCACTCCATCGCTTGCTGATAGCTACCAGCAAAAGCATGTACGACACCGCCTTTAGGTAGCTTCGCCGCTTTGACCATTTGAATAAGTCGATTGTGCGCTTTTCGGCTATGTAAAATGACCGGAAGGTCGAAACGTCTGGCGAGCTCAAATTGAGTTTCAAGCACCTTTTCTTGCAACTGAGGATCGACGTCAATAGCAAAATCTAATCCGCACTCGCCTATTGCAACGCACTGTGGCGGCTTTTGTTTGAGATAATGCTCCAGCTCAGCAAGGTGCTGCTCAAAGTTCTCTTCCAGAAAATACGGATGGAACCCGAGCGCATAGTATAAGTGTGAGTATTTCTCGGCTAAGGTTTGAATGCGTGACCAGTTTGAAGGTCCGACTGAGGGTATCAGGATTCGGCTCACCCCTTGTTCTTGAGCAAGAGCCAGGTTGTGCTCAAAATCATCCTGAAACACGTCAAAATCAAAATGACAGTGCGTATCAAAGAGCTTCATCTTGTGACTTTCTATTGCTCTCGGCAGATTTCGGTGCTGCGTTTGGCTCCTCACTCTGATGAGCAGGATCTTTTCTATAAGGCACACAGCTACGTTTTTGATCCGGCGTGAGCCCCATCTCTTTGCACCAGTCGTCGTAGCGCTTAATGCCTCTTTTCAACCAATTCATTTTTACTCCGCTATCTCTAATCACTTGTTTAACTTTAATGGATATAGTCCAATCCACATCATTTCTGCTGATATAAAAACGCCCTTAACTAAGTCTATAGCCAAGGGCGTTTTAAAATCCAGTCGCGGTGTAAGCGAGCTTCAGTTAACGTCGATTAGTGCTCACGAGTCGCACGGAAGTCAACATCCGGGAAGCGCTCTTTCGCCAGGTTCAGGTTAACCATTGTCGGCGCGATGTACGTTAAATTGTCACCACCATCAAGTGCTAAGTTGCTCTGATTCTTACGTTGGAACTCATCCAGTTTCTTCGCGTCGCCGCACTCAACCCAACGAGCCGTTGCCACGTTTACACCTTCGTAGATCGCTTCTACGTTGTATTCAGACTTCAGACGAGCCACAACCACATCAAACTGAAGCACACCAACCGCACCAACGATAAGATCGTTGTTTTGCAGTGGACGGAACACCTGTACCGCACCTTCTTCAGACAACTGAACCAAACCTTTCAGCAGCTGCTTCTGTTTTAGTGGATCTTTCAGACGAATACGACGGAACAATTCCGGTGCAAAGTTCGGGATACCAGAGAACTTAAGTGATTCACCTTGCGTGAAGGTATCACCAATCTGGATAGTACCGTGGTTATGCAGACCGATAATATCACCAGCGTAAGCGTGTTCTGCACGTGAACGGTCACCAGCCATGAAGGTTACGGCATCAGAGATACTTACTTGTTTGCCTAGACGAACGTGGTTCATCTTCATGCCTTGAGTGTAAGTGCCCGATACGATACGCATAAAGGCGATACGGTCACGGTGTTTTGGATCCATGTTTGCCTGAATCTTAAACACGAAACCAGAGAACTTCTCTTCTGTCGCTTCAACTTCACGCTCAACCGCTTGACGAGTTTTCGGCGCAGGCGCCCACTCTGTCAAACCATCCAACATGTGGTCAACACCGAAGTTACCTAATGCCGTACCGAAGTAAACTGGTGTTAGCTCACCAGTCAGGAATGATTCCAGTTCGAACTCTGGACAAGCGCCCATTACGAGTTCAAGCTCTTCACGTACGCTTTCTGCCAGATCTGCACCGACTTTTTCATCCAGTTCTGGGTTATCCAAACCTTTGATGATGCGAACTTCCTGAATCTCATGACCATGGCCAGATTCGTAAAGAATCGTCTCGTCACGGTGAATGTGATACACACCTTTAAACTCTTTACCACAGCCAATCGGCCAGGTAATTGGCGCACACATCATGCCCAGTTCGTTTTCAACTTCGTCCAAAACTTCCATTGGATCGCGAACGTCACGGTCAAGTTTGTTCATGAAGGTGACAATTGGTGTATCACGAAGACGCGTAACTTCCATCAGTTTACGAGTACGATCCTCGACACCTTTCGCTGCATCGATAACCATCAAACAAGAGTCAACCGCGGTTAATGTACGGTAAGTATCTTCAGAGAAGTCTTCGTGCCCCGGAGTATCCAGTAGGTTAACCAGACAATCGTTGTAAGGAAACTGCATCACAGAAGTGGTTACAGAGATACCACGTTCCTTTTCCATTTCCATCCAGTCAGATTTAGCATGCTGAGCATTACCACGACCTTTAACGGTACCTGCTTTTTGGATCGCGTTTCCGAATAAAAGTACTTTTTCGGTAATGGTTGTTTTACCCGCATCCGGGTGAGAAATAATAGCGAATGTTCTACGTTTAGAGACTTCGCCTAGAAAAGGTGTATTTGACATGAAACTGGTCTTCTTTGATGTCTGTATGCTTGCCTTAAAAGCAAACGCACATTTTAGATTCAATTTTGCGCGGTATTCTCGCTTATTATTGCTTTAGGGGCAACAGATCGCTTTAGGGGCAACTGATTGCTCTAGGGGCAACATCCCGAATGAAGTCTGTGGGTAACTAATGGAAGAAGATATAACTCATGATGATCGCATCTTCTTTACCATTCCCTGTTTTGGCAGGGTAATAGTTATAACGGCGGTCCAATTCATTAAAACCCGCTTGTTCATAAATATGGATGGCAGCGTGGTTACTTTCTCTCACTTCCAGCCAAGCACTTTCTGCTTTTACTTGCTCACAGTGAAATAGAAATGCATCCAGCAATTTTTGACCATGGCCTTTGCCTTGTTGCGAAGGATCGACTGCAATATTCAGCAGTGTTACTTCTCCGACAATGTTCTGAGCATAAAAATAACCAAGGACCGAGTCACCTTCTACCATTACATGGTGACAAGCACCTCGGCTTGATAAGTCACGAACTAATGACTCAGCCCAAGGATGAGAATGTGCTTGCTGTTCGATTTGCCAAACCTGTTCCAAATGCGCTTCACACATCGGGATAATTTCAATCGTCATGATTTAACCTATTTAATGCTTAGCTAGTGATACGCCTTAGATTCGTATCGCACACCAGAGCTTTTATCAGCATTACGAATAAGAACAAATTTGCTGCCAAAGTGCTCTTTTTTGTTCGTTGTTCCCATCAATGTCCTGAAGTAATGGTGAAGTGAGTTGCTTGCTGTTTGGATCCCCATTCACATCACACCCGGCAAACCATACCCACTCCAACTGATGTTCCCCTAATAAAGGGAAGCGTTCAGGTTCCAGATGCATGGCTTGATCGAGGGTTAACTTCATACTCTTAAGTATTTTCTCGAATAGGATCGCTGACTCATTCACAGGACAGATTGGGGAAACCAGTAGAAGCTTGCAAGCACTTGGCAGATCAATCATTGGTGATTGATAGCCCGCTAACCTATCTGGATGAATCAACTCCCAAGTGCTGATTCCCATTTCATGTAAGTACTGTTTCTCGTTAATCGACATTTTCCGTCACCTGTTTGAACCAGGCAATACTATCAAATTATAGTGACGATACCTAACAACCAAAGACATTGGATGTATCGATGAAGGAATAAGGGAAATAAAAAGAAAGGAAAAGATTTAACTAGAATTCGACGTTAATACGTATAGCAAAGCCATCACTTTGCGATTTACTACAGCGATTGTAAAAGCAGCCGGTTCATAACCACCAGCTGCTCAGATGCTTATAAGTCGTCGAACTCAGGCGAATAATCAATGCGACCAGAACGTCCTGCACATTGGCCTTCAACAACTTCAGCAATACGGAACGCACCTTGAGGCACTTCCCATGCGCATTCAAACCCCATCTCATCACAAGCTTTAAAGCCCTGACGAGCATAGTAATCTGGCGAGCCAAGCACGACACATACCGGATAACCAAAATCACGCAAAGAGTCGAAGCCTTCTTTGATCAACTCGGCTCCGATACCTTGACGTCGATAGTCTTCGTGTACCGCTAATGGCGCGAGTCCTTGCCATGACAAATCTTCACCATTTAAGGTAACTGGGCTAAATAAAGCATGACCAATAACTTCCCCCTCATCCGTACACGCCACCAATGACAAGGTCAGCTTGCCATTTTCACGTAAACGCATCACTAAATTAGCTTCTGCATCTGTTGGAAAAGCGTGTTTCAATAAGCGGTCAATGGTTAGAATGTCCGCAGGGGCTTCAGTTCGAATAAGCATTCGCTACTCCGGGTTGTTGTGCAGGCTCTTGAACCCCTTTTTGGACAAAATCCGCCAATTGATTCAGAGCGACTTGCATGGCTTTTGGTAACTGCTCTAAGTCCACACTGTCCATTAAGTTTTTCACTTCTAAGCCAAGCTCAGTGTCCCCTTCAATAGAAAGGCGACGTTGGAAGAACAACGTATCAGGGTCTTCTTTACGACCAGCAATTAATACTAGGTCGTTTAGATTACCACTAAAACTCACATCTTCCTGAACTGGTTTTTCAGCAACAAGTAAGTTTTCATCTTGATAGCTGATGTACCATGCTAAATTCAAGTCTTTAATCGCAACTTTTAACCACTTATCTTCCAGAAATTCAAAATCGCCATCTTCCAGCGCCTCTTTGAATATCATTTTCAAACCTTCAAGTAGGGCTTTTTTCTGAACCGTTTGAGGTAATAACTGGACTGGAGAGCGCAAGATATTGGCTGCGTTCTTGACTAGTTGACTGCGAATCTTGTTTAACACGTTCATTATCCGTTACTTTATCATCAGGGCGATCATATTAAGCAATTGTGTGAAACTGATTCCTGTTATGCATCAATAAACAGCTTGTTTTCAGATGACCAAAAATGCTTCGTTTTTTGACCTTACGTGTATTATTGATGAGAACAATGAGATAAACGCTTTAACAACTCTATTTTCAAAGTTATAGTGAACGACCGTATTTTGGTGGCAATTAACAACTCAATTCAAATAAGTCAATGACTTAACGAATGGTGGTCGGTTAACTCGTTGAACGTCACCGTAGCAACTTTTTTCAACTAGCACGTTTAAAACGGGCGAGCAATCTGGCTCATCGGAGATCGGTAACAACCTAATGCCTTCCCAGCAATTACAACATTGGTTTGCCACGCTAACCTCAAATAGCCCTTTCTTTTTCGCCATCCTTGATAAAAAACACAATTATCGAATGGTGAGTGATCGCTATTGTGATATCGCCGGATTGAGTAATGCAGAGATCATCGGACTCAACGATGTTCACGTTTTGGGAGAGCAGTTTTATAAAAAGCTGGCACCTTATTATCAACGCGCTTTCGATGGTACGCATATAGAAGCCGAGATTACTCTGGATGAAACGGATCTAGAAACCAGCCTGCATTTTAGTTTGTCGCCAGTCTATGAAGGTAACGAAATCCGGCATGTAGTTTTTCATGCTGTCGATACCTCAGAGAAACAAATTCTTGTCCGCTCCCTAGAAGAGTCCGAGAGCAAGTTTGCCAAACTCACCCAACTTTTGCCCGATGGTTTATTACTTATCGAAGAAGATGTCATTATTTCGGCGAATCCAGCATCGGCAAGGTTGCTCGGGATAAACTCACCGCATGATCTGCTTGGTGAAAAGCTTAGCCGTTTGTTCATTGATGAAAATACTAAAAAAGTCTTCGGCCACCCTTTAAGTACACTGATTTCTGATAAACCTTTTATTTGCCTAACCAGCGCGCGATGTGGATTTGAGCGTAAAGTACAGCTTCATGCTGATTCAACGGCCATTCTGGGTAGTGCCTCACAAATCATTTTGATTCAGGATGCCGACAATGCACCCAAGAATTTATCGGCGTCTTTGGGTGAAGATGCGAATATTGACTCCCTGACCAAGTTGTACAACCGTTTTGGTTTTACTAAACGCCTGGAACAACTGATCAAAAAGCAGACACCACTACTGCTCTTCTATCTGGATATCGATAACTTTAAAAATATCAATGATTCACTGGGCCATCATATTGGTGACAAAGTGATCCAAGAGGTCTCAGCACGCCTGAAGCGATTATTACCAAGTCAGGCAATTCTTGGGCACCTGGGGAGTGATGAATTCGGTATTCTGTTACCTGAGCCTGAAAATGCGCGAATGGCTGAAATTCTGTCGGATCGCATTATCTCTCTGATCAACCAGCCTTTCGATCTACATCACTTTAGTAAACGTCTTGCTTGTTCAATTGGTAGTGTCCGCTATCCAGAAGATGGCCAAGATGCCCGAATTTTGCTGCAAAACGCCGATACTGCTATGTACGAGGCGAAAGATCGCGGGCGAAACCGACTGATCAAATTCAACGATCAAATGAATAAAGAAGCGCGCATGCGTTTGTGGCTGGAAATTGAGCTACAAAAAGCACTGCAGCAAAATGGTTTGGAAGTCTGGTATCAACCAAAAGTAAACGCGCGCGATTTCAGTATCAACGGTGCAGAAGCACTGGTGCGCTGGAAACACCCGGTCGAGGGCTATATTAGCCCTGGCGCATTCATTCCCGTCGCCGAACGAGCTGGGTTAATCGAGCACCTTGGACGAGTGGTGATGCGTGATGTTTTCAATACAGTAAAACGCTGGAAGCAGCAAAGTGTATTGCCAGGGCGTGTCGCGATTAACTTATCTCCCGAGCAGTTTGGCAACCCACAACTTATCGACTTTATGGAAAAGTTACTGCGCACGACAGAGCTGGATCCAAGCTGTATTACGTTTGAGCTAACAGAAAGCGCCGTAATGAGCGACAGTGAACATACATTGCAAATGCTAAACGCCATCAAAAAACTGGGATTTGCCCTGTCGATTGATGACTTTGGAACCGGGTACTCGTCTCTCTCTTACCTAGCCCGCTTCCCTATTGATGAGCTCAAAATAGATCGCGCTTTTATTAGTGATATTGACACACTGCCTAAACAAGTAACCGTTATCGAAAACATCATCAACCTGGGTAAATCCTTAGATTTATCCGTGGTCGCGGAAGGGGTCGAAACCCATCAGCAAGCGACGCTGCTTTCTAACCTGCAATGTCACTCGATTCAGGGCTTCCACTTTTACCGCCCACAACCTAAACACGAAATTGAAGAGCTCTTTGTGCAAAATCGTCGTCACAAGAATTAACTCGTTACTCCCAAAGAGTAAATATTGAGTTTATTGAGCTAAACCTAACTTAGGTCAATTTTGCTATTCATAATCCTTCATAAAATGCGAACACCTTTTTCTCAATGATTATGAGCATATGGAACTCTTGTGTCCTGCGGGCAACCTGCCTGCATTAAAGACTGCTATTGATTGTGGCGCAGATGCCGTGTATATCGGCTTTAAAGACGATACCAATGCACGTCACTTTGCTGGATTAAACTTTCATGGCAAGAAGCTAGAGAAAGCGGTGCAATACGTTCACGACCGCAACAAAAAAATCCACGTAGCGCTCAACACATTTGCCCATCCAAATGGTTTTGAACGCTGGACAAATGCCGTAGACAACGCCGCGTCATTGGGCGTTGATGCTCTTATCGTCGCTGACATCGCGGTATTGGAGTATGCGGCGCGAAAATACCCAGAGTTAGAGCTTCATCTATCAGTACAAGCCTCAGCCACCAATGTGGCAGCCATTGAGTTCTATAAACAGAATTTCAACGTTAAACGTGTCGTGCTGCCACGAGTCCTGTCTATTCATCAGGTTAAACAGTTATCGCGTAATATCACCAGCGATGTAGAGCTAGAAGTGTTTGCCTTTGGTAGTTTATGCATCATGTCTGAAGGCCGCTGTTATTTATCGTCGTACATGACGGGTGAATCACCGAATACCGTTGGCGCTTGCTCACCAGCAAAATACGTACGCTGGCAAGAGACCGAGCAAGGTTTGGAATCGCGACTCAATAACATTCTGATTGACCGTTACAGCGAAGGGGAAAACGCGGGTTATCCGACCTTATGTAAAGGCCGCTTTGAAGCGGAAATCGAAGGTGAGAAAAAGCGCTACCACGCACTGGAAGAGCCAACCAGCCTGAATACGCTGTCTATGCTTCCGGAACTGTTTGCAGCCAATGTTGCGTCAGTAAAAATTGAAGGCCGTCAGCGAAGCCCTGCTTACGTAGAACAAGTAACTCGCACTTGGCGAGCTGCGATTGACCGTTATCAGGCAAACCCTGCCGCGTACCAAGTGGAAGAAGCCTGGAATGCAACGTTAGCTAACGTATCAGAAGGCACGCAAACCACATTAGGCGCTTATCACCGCCAATGGCAGTAGAGGTAAAAATGGAAAATTCAATGAAATACGCACTTGGTCCATTACTCTATTTCTGGCCAAAACAAGATGTGGAAGCGTTCTATCAGCAAGTAAAAGAGAGTACCGCGGACATCATCTATCTAGGTGAAACGGTCTGCTCTAAACGACGAGAAATGAAACCAGCCCATTGGTTTGATATCGCAAAAGAACTCTCCGCTGCGGGTAAACAGGTCGTGCTATCAACAATGGCGTTGCTGGAAGCACCAAGTGAAGTCAACATCATGAAGAAATACATCGATAATGGTGATTTCGCGATTGAGGCCAATGATGTTTCTGCGGTTCAGCTAGCCGCAGAGCACCGAGTGCCGTTTATTGTTGGTCCAGCCATTAATACCTATAACGCCCATACACTAAACCTATTCCTGCAACAGGGTATGACGCGCTGGTGTATGCCTGTGGAACTGTCGCGTGATTGGTTACGTGATACATTAGCGCAATGTGAGAGTCTTGGTATCCGCAATAAATTTGAAGTGGAAGTGTTCAGCCATGGCTATCTGCCACTGGCCTACTCGGCTCGTTGCTTTACGGCGCGCGCTGAGAACCGTGCAAAAGACGATTGCGAGACCTGCTGCATTAAGTACCCAACAGGCATTCAGGTAAGCAGCCAAGAGGGCCAGGAAGTTTTCAACCTTAATGGTATCCAAACTCAATCTGGTTACTGCTACAACTTAATCAATGACTTACCCGGCATGCAGGGATTAGTGGATGTGGTACGACTTAGCCCACTTGGTATCAGCACTCTATCGGAATTAGATCAATTCCGTGCCAATGAACAGGGCGAAAAACCTCAGAAACTCGAAGACCGTCAATGCAATGGTTACTGGCACCAACTAGCCGGTCTGGACGTCAAAAATATCTGACTCTAGATATACATAATGCGAGGTCAATGCCTCGCTTTATTTTGCTTGTTTCTGTCAAGACGATTGCATGCTAGGTTCAACTGGGCTCTCACTGAGCAACTTCTTCACATCACGCCACAACATACTCATTACCACCAAACTTAACGCAATGTTTGACAATGGGAAGGCAATCCAAATCCCCACCACGCCGAATATTTTAGGCATGATAAACAGAAATGGTAGCTGAACCATAATATTACCAACTGTAATGAACATCGCCTTACTGCCTTTATTCATCGACTGATAATACGCGGCCGAGACCATTAAGAAACCATCTAAGAACAAGGCAAACATGTGAAAGCGGATACCCATCACTGCACTTTCAATTAACTGCTGATCCGAGCTATTAAAGACCGAAACGACCTCATAAGGGAAAACATTCAACAAGGAAACAAAAGCAAAGCCTCCCAGCACCGCGGTGCCCATGGCTATCTTTAGCAGCTTACGAATATTTTGCGGATTACGCGCCCCATGGTTATAGCTCACCAGAGGCTGCATGCCATTAGCAATGCCCTCTGCAACTAAGAAATAAACCGTGACGATATAACCGAGAATCGCATACGCACCGATCAATAACGCACTACCATATTGAGCAAACAACGAATTATGCAGTGCCACCATGATCGAGCCGTAAGCGTACATAAAAAAGCTCGAGCTTCCGATCATCACGACCTTAGGCACGAACTCAAACTGTATTTGCAAATCGCTAAAACGTAAGCGCAGCTTGGCTTTAGAACTGAAGAAGTAACCAATACCAAGAACCGTCACGACCATCTGTGCCAACGCGGTTGCAATGGCAGCTCCGGTCAACTCCCAGCCCAACCAAGCAATAAAGACATAATCTAGCGATATGTTTATCGCAGCACCTGTCACCATCAGTATCGTGGCTAAGTTAGGGCTATCATCGTTTCTCAATAAAAATGGCGCAGCGATCGATCCAAGCGTGAATATGCACGACACAATCAATATTTGTAAGTACTGTAGACCTAGCTCGTATACTTGACCTTGCGCTCCTTGCCAACGAATAAAATCGTCCGAAAAGTAGAAAAGAACCATCGCAACGACTGGCATCAATGCGGCGAGTAATAATAACCCGGTAGATAAAATGCGTTTGGCACCTTCTTGGTCTTGTTCACCACGCTTGATGGAAACAAGAGCCCCCGTACCGACGCCAACCATCATGCCGACGCCTAAGATTGTCCCAATCACAGGCCACGCCACGTTGATTCCAGCCAGCCCATCAGCACCAACATAGCGGCCAATAAAAATGCCGTCGATCACTTGATACAAACCATTCACCAACATGGCAGCAACGGTTGGAATCGTGTACTTCCAAAACTGTCTATATATCGAGCCTTGCATAACAACCACCAGCAGTTAGCAAAGCTAACCAATTAATATTAATAATTATTTTGTTCTGTCTGGACAAAAACATGTATAACAAAACACGAACAGCAAACGTGATGAGTTCTAATCAAGTAAGACTAACCAGAGAAGACACTCGCCTTTACTTACCGGAAAAGAACATCCGTCGAGTCACGACAGCATCAAAAAACCGCTCAGTGAGCGGCTTTAGACTAGTTATCTGGTTGTTGCTCAGCTTTCAGCTTAGCCATCCTGTCCTGCTGCAACTGCTCATAAATCTGAGCTAACTCGAGAAATGAGTACCGATGCTCTACGTAATCATAAACGTTGAAGGATATCGCCAATTTATACAGTGATATTGCACTCGCCAAATCGCCTTGCAGCTGATGACGCTTCCCTAAGTAAAAGTAAGTCTCCGTGAGTCGCTCAGCAAGACGGTAGTTCTCTCGTGTACCATCCATGATCAATTTCAGCGCTTGCTCATCTGAAACGTCACGCAGCATAATGGCCACTAAGACCCATCCCCACTCTTCACTTCGATCTCGTTGATAGTGCTTCTGCAGATTCGCTTTTGCTTGCTCCGGATCCTGTTCAGCTTCAATGATGTAAAGCCACAACGCACGAAATGGATCGCTTGGCATCTCTTCATAGTGCTTATTCATGTCTTCCAGAGCGAGTTCAATCCGGCCGCCATAATACAACGCGATAGCACGGTTTCTTTCGGCATACGTGTTATCAGGAGCCAGTTCTAAGGTTGAATCAAAGGCTTCATAAGCGGCATCAAACTCTCCAACCTGAGTAAAGTAAACCCCTAATAGATTGAAGATATCAGGTTGAGCAGGGTTCAATTGTAAAGATTGGTTGAAATCCAAACGAGCAAGGTCACGTAAGCCAACGCTGTCATAGTAATTGCCGCGCTCATAGTGCATTTTTGCACGAACTTCATCACTCAGATCAGGGCGTTGAAGAAGCTGAGATAAACGCGCAATTTGCACCTCTTGCTGCACGCTAGGTTGCAGAGGTACCGCCATTGGTGGGTAAACCCACTGCATGGCCGATTGCTGAGAAGTATTTGCACAACCGGTCAGTACGATAGCAACACATAAACTTGCGGTTTGAAACCATTTCACTAATTGATACTCCTAATTTGGACTGCTCCGAGTCTGTTTCTCTTATGCCTTATCTTTATATGCAATAGTAGAATAAATTGCCTCACCTGAGGGTAAACGCCTCGAAACAAAACAAAAAAAGGGGAGCAAAATTGCTCCCCTTTTATAGCATGCTTTCAGGCCCTTAAGCTAATAAAAGACCGAAAGTCGAGTATTAGATTACTCGTCTTTAGCAGCAGGTGCTTCAGCCGCTGCTTCTTCAGCTGGCTTTTCTACTGCTTCTTTCATGCTTAGACGTACACGTCCCTGACGGTCGATTTCAAGAACTTTAACTTGAACTTCCTGACCTTCAGTTAGGTAGTCTGACACTTTCTCAACACGTTTTTCTGCGATTTGAGAAATATGCACTAGACCATCTTTACCTGGAAGTACTGTTACGAATGCACCAAAGTCCGCCAGACGTGCCACTTTACCAGTGTAGATACGGCCAACTTCAACTTCAGCAGTGATCTCTTCAATGCGACGGATCGCTTCTTTCGCTGCTGCTCCTTCAGTCGCTGCAATTTTGATCGTGCCGTCGTCTTCGATTTCGATAGTTGTACCTGTCTCTTCAGTTAGAGCACGGATAACTGCACCACCTTTACCGATAACGTCTTTGATCTTCTCAGCGCTGATCTTCATTGTATGAATACGCGGAGCGAACTCAGAGATATCATCACGAGCACCAGAAATCGCTTCATCCATTACAGATAGGATGTGCTTACGTGCACCTTGTGCTTGGTTAAGCGCAATTTGCATGATTTCTTTAGTGATACCTTCGATCTTGATGTCCATTTGAAGTGCAGTAACACCAGTGTTAGTACCTGCTACTTTAAAGTCCATGTCACCTAGGTGGTCTTCGTCACCAAGGATGTCAGAAAGAACAACGAAATCGTCGCCTTCTTTAACAAGACCCATTGCGATACCCGCAACAGAAGACTTGATTGGCACACCAGCATCCATAAGAGCCAGAGAAGTACCACATACAGAAGCCATTGAAGATGAACCGTTAGATTCAGTGATTTCTGATACAACGCGAACTGTGTATGGGAACTCGTCAACAGATGGCATTACTGCTGCGATACCACGCTTAGCTAGTTTACCGTGGCCGATTTCACGACGCTTTGGAGAACCTACAAAACCAGTTTCACCTACACAGTATGGAGGGAAGTTGTAGTGTAGTAGGAAGTGATCTTTACGCTCACCTGTCAGCTCATCAATGATTTGCGCGTCACGCTGCGTACCAAGAGTTGCTGTAACGATCGCCTGAGTTTCACCACGAGTGAATAGAGCAGAACCGTGAGTACGTGGAAGAATGCCAGTACGTACGTCTAGCGCACGAACCATGTCTTTCTCACGACCATCGATACGTGGGTTACCCGCGATGATGCTACGACGTACTACTGTCTTCTCTAGGTCATGGAAGATAGTGTGGATTTCTTTCGTGTCCGCTTCTGGATCTTCAGCTAGTAGCACTTCATTAACTTCTGCTGCGATCGCGTGGATACGGTCGTAACGAGCCATCTTCTCAGTGATTTGGTAAGCTTCAACAAGCTTAGCTTCTGCTAGTTCAGCAATCTTGTTCTTAAGTACTGTGTTCTCTTCTGGAGCAACCCAATCCCAAGCTGGAGTTGCAACTTCAGCTTTAAATTCGTTGATTGCGTTGATCACAACTTGTTGTTGATCGTGACCGTAAACAACCGCTGCTAGCATTTCTTCTTCAGTTAGGTTGTCAGCTTCTGACTCAACCATCAGTACTGCAGACTCTGTACCCGCAACAACAAGATCCAAACGAGATGCATCTAGTTCAGTTTGGCTTGGGTTAAGAACAAGTTGACCGTCGATGTGACCAACACGTGCTGCACCGATAGGACCATTAAATGGAATACCAGAGATAGCTAGTGCCGCAGAAGTACCAATCATTGTTGGGATATCTGGTTGAACGTCAGGGTTTACAGAAACAACCGTAGCAATAACTTGTACTTCGTTTTTGAATGCATCCGGGAATAGCGGACGGATTGGACGGTCGATTAGACGAGCTGTTAGCGTTTCGCCTTCAGATGGACGACCTTCACGCTTGAAGAAACCACCAGGGATTTTACCTGCAGCGTAAGTACGCTCTTGGTAGTTTACTGTTAGAGGGAAGAAGTCTTGACCAGCAACTGCTTCTTTCTTACCTACAACTGAAACGAATACTGCTGTATCGTCCATTGTAACCATAACTGCTGCTGTAGCTTGACGTGCGATAACGCCAGTTTCTAGAGTAACCGTGTGGTTACCGTACTGGAACGTTTTAACAACTGGTTTTTCGAACATTGTTATTCCTTGTTTCTAAACGCGCTGACAATCAGCCGCTTAGGTGTGTTAATAAACACTCAAGGCATTACGAATCGCGACTAGTGAAAAGAAACTCAAACAAATTTCTTTTTAATAGCCGCGACCTTTTGGTCGACGAGGTTGACTGTAATGCAAAGAGTTTAGTGAAAAATCTGATGTACTGTTCTAAACAGTGACCATTCACTTATCTAGAACCGCATCAAAAGATTAAGCCGCCAGTATTATAACGGCTTAAGGATGATTTGGCTAAATTTAGGCAACAAAAAAGGGGCATAAAGCCCCTTTTTCGACAAACTGCTAAGCAGTCGCTGATTAGCGACGTAGGCCTAGACGCTTGATTAGGTCTTGGTAGCGAGCTAGGTTTTTACCTTTTAGGTAATCTAGAAGCTTACGACGACGAGAAACCATACGTAGAAGACCACGACGGCTGTGGTGATCGCCTTTGTGCGCTTTGAAGTGACCTTGTAGGTGGTTGATAGAAGCTGTAAGTAGAGCTACTTGAACTTCTGGTGAACCAGTGTCGCCTTCAGATTGTGCGTATTCTGCTACGATTGCTGCTTTAGTTTCTGCATTCAGAGACATAATTCTCTCCTAATAAGAGTAAGTTAATATTTGTGCCAGCCAATCTCTGATTCAGCCGACACGAGAAGCGCGAATTATAGGGAAGTTTCCGCATTCACGCAATAAAAAATACCGGCGCTAAGGCCGGTATTTTTCAAGTAGTGCGAAATTACTCTTCGTCACGAAAAACCACCAAACGTTTTGGTGCGATTTTTCCGTCGTTGTTCATCTCGCCAACACCGATGAATAAGCGCTCTTCTCCCATGGTAAGGCGAAGAGAACCTTCGGTAGGAGCACCACTTACTTGAACCGGTTGACCATGTTGAACCATGTCCGCAAGCTCTGGTATCAGGTTCACTTCTGGTAGATCTTCTACCGCTGTGTCCATTGGCATAAGCAGCGGATCCAAAAGCTCACGTGGCGCGACCTCTTGGCGGTGTGCTTGCTCCAGTAACTCATTAAGTTGCTCAAGCGTAACCATCTTTTCATATGGGTACTTAGCAACACCAGTACGGCGAAGCATAGTGACATGAGCGCCACAGCCTAGCATTTCACCAAGGTCATCAACGATGGTTCGAATGTATGTACCTTTTGAACAGTGTACTTCCATCTCGACTTCATCACCTTCAAAACGATGAAGGATGATTTCATAGACCGTGATTTTACGAGATTCGCGCGGAACTTCGATTCCTTTACGCGCATACTCGTACAACGGCTTACCTTGGTATTTCAACGCTGAAAACATTGAAGGTACTTGATCCGATTCACCACGGAATTTGTCAATGCACGCTTCTAGCTTCTCAAGATCCACTTCGACCGGACGAGTTTCTACAACTTCACCATCAGAATCTGATGTGTTGGTACGTTCACCCAGTTTCGCGATCACTCGGTAGCGCTTGTCTGAATCCAATAGGAACTGAGAAAACTTTGTTGCCTCTCCCAAACAGATCGGCAACATGCCCGTCGCTAGAGGATCCAATGCACCCGTATGACCCGCTTTTTCAGCAAAGTAAATGCGCTTCACTTTTTGCAACGCATCATTAGATGAGATACCTGTAGGTTTATCTAACAGGATAACGCCATTGATTGGACGACCTTTACGACGACGAGCCATTATTCTTCGTCCTCACGACCAGAATCTTTTTGCTTTTGCTTATCTGCACTAACCACTTCAGACACAAGGTTAGACATGCGCATACCTTCAACAAGAGTATTGTCGTAGTGGAAGCGAATTTCTGGAGTAAGGCGCAGACGAATACGCTTACCTAGCATCATGCGAATATGCACTTCATGCTCACGGAGCGCTGCTAGACATGATTCTGGTGTTTGCTCACCTACACATAGGAAAGTAACAAATACTTTTGCATAAGCGAGGTCACGAGATACTTCAACATCTGAAATAGTAACCATACCCAAACGTGAATCACGAACTTCACGCTGCAGGATCATGGCAAGTTCTTTTTGCAGCTGCTGTGAAACGCGCTGCGTGCGGCTAAATTCTTTTGACATATCTTTTCTCTTATATAGAAAGAATGGGGGGTTGGTCTAAGCCAGCCCCCCATGGTGTATTCAACAACCAATTACTACTTATCTATCAAAGACAATATGAGTAATCTTAGTCAATTAGTCTAGAGTACGTTTGATTTCAACGATTTCGAATACTTCGATTTGGTCGCCAACGCGAACATCGTTGTAGTTCTTAACGCCGATACCACACTCGTAGCCATTCTTAACTTCTTGAACGTCATCTTTAAAGCGACGTAGTGACTCTAGTTCACCTTCGTAGATAACAACGTTATCACGTAGAACACGGATAGGGTTGTTACGCTTAATCAGACCTTCAGTAACCATACAGCCAGCGATTGCGCCCAGTTTCGGTGACTTAAATACGTCACGTACTTCAGCAAGACCAATGATCTCTTGCTTGAATTCTGGAGCAAGCATACCGCCCATTGCCTGTTTCACTTCGTCAATCAATTGGTAAATGATTGAGTAGTAGCGTAGGTCAACAGCTGCTGCTTCAACCGCACGACGAGCAGATGCATCAGCACGTACGTTAAAGCCTAGAATGATTGCATTTGAAGCTTCTGCTAGTACTACGTCAGTCTCAGTAATACCACCAACACCTGAACCAACGATGTTCACTTTAACTTCGTCAGTTGACAGTTTAAGTAGCGAGTCTGCGATAGCTTCAACAGAACCTTGTACGTCTGCTTTCAGAACTACGTTCAATTCAGCAACTTCACCAGCAGTCATGTTAGAGAACATGTTCTCTAGTTTAGATTTCTGCTGACGAGCAAGTTTCACTTCACGGAACTTACCAGCACGGTAGTTTGCAACTTCACGCGCTTTACGCTCGTCACGTACTACTGTTGCTTCGTCACCTGATGCAGGCACACCAGAAAGACCTAGGATCTCAACTGGGATAGACGGGCCAGCTTCTGTGATTTCTTGACCTAGTTCGTCACGCATTGCACGAACACGACCGTATTCCTGACCACAAAGAACGATATCGCCTTTGTTTAGCGTACCAGACTGAACAAGTACTGTTGCTACTGGACCACGACCTTTATCTAGACGTGATTCAACAACTACGCCAGATGCCATGCCTTCTTTTACTGCTGTAAGTTCTAGAACTTCAGATTGTAGAAGGATTGCTTCTAGTAGACCGTCGATGTTTGTACCCTGTTTTGCAGAGATGTGAACGAACATGTTCTCACCGCCCCACTCTTCAGGGATTACGTCGTATTGAGCTAGCTCATTCTTAACGTTGTCTGGGTTAGCATCTTCTTTATCGATCTTGTTCACTGCAACAATAAGAGGTACGCCTGCCGCTTTCGCGTGCTGGATAGCTTCTACTGTCTGTGGCATTACGCCATCATCTGCTGCAACAACAAGTACAACGATATCTGTCGCTTGAGCACCACGAGCACGCATTGCAGTAAACGCCGCGTGTCCAGGAGTATCAAGGAACGTGATCATGCCGTTTTCAGTTTCAACGTGGTATGCACCGATGTGCTGAGTAATACCACCCGCTTCGCCTGAAGCAACGTGTGTACGACGGATGTAGTCCAGTGTTGATGTTTTACCGTGGTCTACGTGACCCATGATAGTTACAACTGGAGCACGAGGAACAGCTTCTGCATTCGTGTCACGGTCAGATAGAACCGCTTCTTCTAGCTCGTTCTCTTTACGAAGAACAACTTTGTGACCCATTTCTTCAGCCACAAGCTGAGCTGTTTCTTGATCGATAACTTGGTTGATAGTCGCCATTGCGCCCATCTTCATCATCACTTTGATAACTTCTGTTGCTTTCACAGACATCTTGTTAGCAAGTTCTGATAGGACGATAGTTTCACCAATCACAACATCTTGTTTAGCAACTGTTGCTGACTTATCAAAGCCATGCTGCATTGATGTTGGCTTAGCTAGCTTGCCTTTACGACCGCCTTTACCGCCACGTTGGGTACGACCACCATTGCGAGCTTGATCATCCTTTTGAGAAGGTTTTTTCTTCTTCTTACGACGACCAGCTTCTTCTTTGCGATCTGCTTCATCTTCCGCTTCACGTGCGTATCGTGAAGTCGTTACATGGTAATCTGTATCTTCCATATCACCCTTTTTCTCTTCTGCAGCAGACCAACGCTCTTTATTCTTTTCAGCCAATTCGCGAGCTTCTTCAAGCTTGCGCTGACTTTCCTCTTCAGCCTTACGCTTAGCTTCTTCTTCCTGACGACGTTTAAGCTCGTCGGCCTCTTTTCGCGCTGCTTCTTGCTTAATTTTCTCTTCAGCATCACGTTTCGCTTTTTCTTCAGCTTCACGTTGTGCATTCGTATCAACGTCTCGTTTCGCTTTTTCTTCAGCTTCACGTTTCGCTTTTTCTTCAGCGTCACGTTTTGCAGCTTCTTCAGCTTCACGTTTTGCAGCTTCTTCAGCTTCACGCTTTGCGGCTTCTTCAGCTGCGCGTTTTGCTGCTTCTTCTGCTTCACGTTTTGCCGCTTCTTCAGCGTCACGTTTCGCTTCATCTTCAATTGTGCTGCGCTTCACGTATGTACGTTTCTTGCGCACCTCAACCTGAACATTCTTACTCTTACCACCACCCGCGTTTACACTAAGTGTACTACGAGTTTTACGCTGTAGCGTAAGGCGAGTAGGCTCTGAATCGCCAGACTTATCACCGTGTTCTTTTTTCAGATGAGAGAGAAGCTGCTGCTTCTCTTCATCAGTAACATTGTCAGAGCTCGCCTTTTTAATGCCAGCGTCAGCAAGTTGTTCAATCAAGCGGTCGACTGGCGTACCAATCTCATCACTCAGTGCTTTAACTGTTAATTGTGTCATGCCGCTTCCTCCTTGCTGAATTATGCTTCTTCGCCGAACCAACAGATGTTACGTGCGGCCATAATTAGCTCACCTGCACGCTCTTCGGTCAGGCCTTCAATACCTTCTAAATCGTCAATGCCTTGGTCAGCAAGATCTTCAAGTGTTGCTACACCTTTTGCTGCCAATTTAAATGCCATTTCACGCTCAAGACCTTCAAGTCCTAGTAGATCTTCTGCCGGCTCCAGACCTTCAAAAGACTCTTCTTGCGCTAATGCGATTGTTGTTAGTGCATCTTTCGCACGACCACGTAGCTCTTCGATTAGCTCTTCATTCAGGCCATCGACTTCAAGTAGCTCGTTTACTGGTACGTAAGCAACTTCTTCTAATGTTGAGAAACCTTCTTCAACAAGTAGCTGTGCGAAGTCCTCTTCGATATCAAGGTACTTCATGAAGTTTTCGATAGACGCTTGTGATTCTTCAGCGTGTTTCTTCTGAAGATCAGCTACTGTCATTACGTTCAGTTCCCAACCAGTTAGCTGAGACGCAAGGCGAACGTTTTGGCCATTACGACCGATAGCTTGTGCTAGGTTATCTGCTTCAACCGCGATATCCATTGCGTGCGCATCTTCATCAACGATGATAGATGCAACATCAGCTGGAGCCATTGCATTGATTACGAACTGAGCTGGGTTATCATCCCAAAGCACGATATCGATACGCTCACCGCCAAGCTCGCCAGAAACCGCTTGTACACGTGCACCACGCATACCAACACACGCACCAACAGGGTCAATACGCTTGTCGTTAGTTTTCACTGCGATCTTCGCACGAGAACCTGGATCACGCGCCGCGCCTTTAAGCTCGATGATGTCTTCAGCGATTTCAGGCACTTCAACACGGAATAGCTCTGCTAGCATTTCTGGCTTAGAGCGAGTGATGAACAGTTGGAAACCACGTGCTTCTGGAGCAACCTTGTACAGAAGACCACGAACACGGTCACCTGGACGGAAGTTTTCACGAGGAAGTTGGTCATCACGTAGGATTACCGCTTCTGCGTTGTTACCTAGATCAAGTACGATAGTGTCGCGGTTTACTTTCTTAACAACACCAGTGATTAGGTCACCTTCGTTGTCAATGAACTGCTCAACGATTTGTGCACGCTCAGCTTCACGAACTTTTTGTACGATAACTTGCTTAGCAGTTTGAGTCGTAATACGGTCAAACGTTACTGATTGGATCTCGTCTTCTACGTAATCGCCTAGCTCAACTGACTCATCGTCATATTGTGCAGCTTCTAGAGAGATCTCTTTGGTTGGGTTTTCAACATTGTCTACCACCAACCAGCGACGGTAAGTCACGAATTCACCCGTTTTACGGTCAATAGCAACACGTACGTCGATTTCGATTTCGTATTTTTTCTTTGTAGAAGTTGCTAGAGCAATCTCAAGAGCTTCAAAGATACGCTCACGAGGTACCGCTTTTTCGTTCGATACCGCTTCTGCTACCGCTAAAATTTCTTTACTCATTGTATTTAGCCTCTAAGCTTAAACTTTTTTAGGGAACTAAAATTTAGGGATCAGGTTAGCTTTTGAAATATTACTTAAAGCAAACTCTTCTTGCTGGCCTTCAACAGTAACTGTCACTGTTTCGCCATCAACGCTGTGGATAATACCTTTCCACTTGCGACGGTTTGCTACAGCCATTTTCAAAACGATGCTGACCTCGTGACCAATAAATTGCTCGTAATGTGCTGCTTTGAAAAGCGGTCTTTCTAAACCTGGAGAAGACACTTCTAGGCTGTAAGCAACAGAAATTGGATCTTCAACGTCTAGTACCGCACTCACTTGGTGGCTAACTTCTGCACAGTCGTCCACGTTAATGCCATTTTCATGGTCAATATAGATGCGTAGCGTTGAGTGCGCGCCTGCTCGAATGAATTCTAATCCAACCAACTCATAGCCCGACGCCTCAACAGGAGCTTCAAGCATTTCAGTAAGTTGTCTTTCTAAACCAGTCATTTAAACCACTCCAGAAACAAAAAAAGGGCTCAGAGCCCAATCAAAAAACCAAGCAGCAATCTGAGATTTTTAAAAAACTCAGATAACAAAAAACCCCGATAGTCGGGGTTTTATGCTGCTGGACCCTGATACGTTAAGAATAGATAAAAATGCTATCCTTAACTCGTAGTGTGGTTAGTACTACGCAAACTTGCCAACCCTCGATTTCTTATTCAAAGAAAGAGATTGGTTGCGGGGGCCGGATTTGAACCGACGACCTTCGGGTTATGAGCCCGACGAGCTACCAAACTGCTCCACCCCGCGTCCGACTTGCTGAGCATTATACTCGCAAACAAGTGATTTACAAGTTTGTAAATACATGGTGCCGAGAGAGGGACTCGAACCCTCACACCAAAGGCACTAGCACCTCATGCTAGCGTGTCTACCAATTTCACCATCTCGGCATCAAAACCTTGCAGCTTATTGAGGAATTTCATCACCAGCTGGTGCTGCTACTTCACTCGCTGCGTCCTTAACTTGTTCAACAACTGGCTGACCTAACGTTGGGTCTACCCATTGTGACTCAGTCTTGTGCGTAGACATACGACCAAGTAGCAAGCTAATGACAAAAAATACGGTTGCTAAAATAGCAGTTGTTCGGGTTAAGAAATTACCTGAGCCGCTAGCACCAAACACTGTGTTTGAAGCACCAGCACCGAACGAGGCTCCCATATCTGCGCCTTTACCTTGTTGAATCAACACAAGGCCAATCACACCAAGCGCCGCCAACAGGTAAATCACAAGTAGAACTGTAAACATTTTTTCCACCTATGTTCCAAATTGTTGAGCCAGCGCCGCCCAAAAATAATGAATCTTATTAAATGAACAAGGCTAGCGACCTCCTAACGGGAGGCGGTGCAATACTAGCGAAAGCCATTAACGCTGACAAGGGGAAATTAGTAAAAAAACAACGCCATTGAGCCGAACGCTCAAAAAAAGGGCAAAAAACGCCCTTTTCTTTATATGCTATCGGTTAAAGCAATGATTAAAAACTTGCTTTTACCGCGTCAGCAATTTTAAGCGCTGAGCTCTGGACAAGTTCTGCATCTTCGCCTTCTACCATGACACGGATAAGAGGCTCAGTGCCTGATTTACGCAGCAATACTCGACCTTTATCGCCAAGTTCAGCTTCCACTTCGGCAACAGAATCCAATACTGCTTTTGCTTCTAATGGGTTAGCATCGCCAGAGAAACGAACGTTTTCCAGCACTTGCGGGTACAACGTCATGCCTTGAGAAAGATCGTGTAACGACATGTCACTTCCGACAATCGAAGCAAGAACTTGTAATGCAGCAACAATAGCATCACCGGTGGTGACTTTGTCCAACAAGATAACGTGGCCTGAGTTTTCAGCACCGATCTTCCAACCTTTTGCAAGCAATTGCTCCATAACGTAGCGATCGCCTACCGCAGCACGAACAAATGGAATACCTAACTGCTTCAGGCCATTTTCCATGCCCAAGTTAGTCATCAGCGTACCAACGACACCACCTTTTAGTTCACCGCGACGTAGAGCATCTCTTGCGATGATGTAGGCAATCTGGTCGCCATCGACTTTATTACCCAAGTGATCAACCATGATGATACGGTCGCCGTCACCATCAAAGGCAAGGCCAAGGTGAGCTTGCTCTTCTACCACACGTTTTTGAAGTGCACGTACGTCAGTCGCACCAACTTGATCGTTGATATTGGTACCATTAGGCTCAACGCCCATCGCAATCACTTCAGCACCCAGCTCTTTAAAGACATTTGGAGCGATGTGGTAAGTTGCGCCGTGTGCACAGTCAACCACAATTTTAAGGCTCGCTAAGCTTAGTGTTGAAGGAAAAGTGCTTTTACAAAACTCAATGTAGCGACCCGCCGCATCGTTTAGACGCGTTGCTTTACCCAACTCAGCCGATTCGACACATTCAATCTCTTTGTCCAATTCCGCTTCGATAGCAAGTTCAATATCATCTGGCAATTTAGTGCCTTCAGAAGAGAAAAACTTGATGCCGTTATCGTAGTAAGGGTTATGAGATGCCGAGATCACAATCCCAGCTTCTGCTCGGAATGTTTGTGTTAAATAGGCAACCGCTGGGGTTGGCATTGGTCCGGTAAAGGTCGCTTTAAGACCAGCCGCAGCCAAACCCGCTTCTAGTGCAGATTCCAGCATGTAGCCAGATATGCGAGTATCTTTACCGATAATTACTTTTTTTGTGCCTTGTTTCGCTAATACGCGACCTGCCGCCCAGCCAAGTTTCAGTACGAAATCGGGAGTGATTGGATATTGTCCAACTTTGCCACGCACACCATCTGTACCAAAGTAACGTCTTTTATCAGACATAAACTTTCCTTTGTTATTTTTTAAATATTGTTCTTCGTCATCTCAACAACTTTCATCGCTTCTAGCGTTTCTTCAAAGTCGTGTACTCGAATGATCTGTGCACCTTTCATCGCTGCAATCGTGGCACAAACAACACTAGCGTTTGTGCACTCTGCCGCAGGCTTATCCAACAGTTTAAAAATCATCGATTTACGAGACAAGCCTGCCAAGATTGGCAAGCCAAATTTATGAAACTTGTCAAGATGAGCCAGCATATGATAATTGTGTTCTATGGTTTTGCCAAAGCCAAAACCAGGATCGAGAATGATATTTTCTCGCGCGATACCTGCGGCTTCGCACACTGCCATTCGCTCCACCAGGAACTGCTCCACTTCCTGCATGAGATCATCATATTGCGGGTTCTGTTGCATGGTTTTCGGCTGGCCTTTCATATGCATGATGCACACCGGTACATTCGCTTTTGCAGCCACTTCCAATGCACCAGGTTCAGTCAAAGAACGAATGTCATTGATAAGATCCGCACCAGCTTCGACAGACTGACGAATCACTTCAGCTTTACTGGTATCTACTGATATCCACACGTCTGGGTAGTGCGTTCTGATAGCTCTAACGACTGGAATAACTCGCTCCAGTTCATCTTCCAGCGTGACTTCCGGAGCTCCCGGTCGGGTCGATTCACCGCCAACATCAATAATGCTAACGCCTGCTTTTATCATTTTCTCAACGCGTGCAAGCGCTAAATCTAGAGAATTGAACTTGCCTCCATCAGAGAAGGAGTCTGGTGTGACGTTGAGAATGGCCATTACGTGTGGACGAGAAAGGTCCAGAGATTTGTTTTTTACTTTAATAATCATAATAAATACAAAAACCCCGAGCGAACTCGGGGTTTATCAATATCAACAATAGTTATTCAGAATCTTTCTTTTCTGGTGCGTCAGCTGAAGCCGCTTCTTGGGAAGTAGACTGCTCTGCATCACTATCTGCATCAGCCTTTTTCTCTTCCTCTTTTGCTGCAGGCGCAGCTTGCGGTTTATCATCAACCTGAGGTTTGTTTGAAGGATTATCCCCCCAGCCAGCAGGTTCACGAATCTCAGCCTTACGTTCCATTAGGTCGTCGATTTGGTGCGCGTCAATGGTTTCATACTTCATTAGCGCGTCTTTCATCGCATGCATGATATCCATGTTTTCTTGCAAAATCTTTTTCGCTCGGTCGTAGTTGCGATCGATAATTTGGCGAACTTCGTCATCGATTAGCTTAGCAGTGTCATCAGACATGTGTTTTGTCTGAGTTACGCTACGGCCTAGGAACACTTCACCTTCATCTTCTGCATACAGTAGAGGACCAAGTTTTTCCGAGAAGCCCCATTGCGTTACCATTTTACGAGCAATATCTGTTGCACGTTCGATGTCGTTAGAAGCACCTGTTGATACTTTATCCGCACCGTAAATCAACTCTTCCGCAAGACGGCCGCCGTACAAGCTAGAAATCATTGATTCTAGATGCTGGCGAGACATACTTACACGGTCTTGCTCTGGCAGGTACATTGTCACACCTAGTGCACGGCCACGAGGAATAATCGATACCTTATAAACCGGATCATGCTCAGGAACTAAACGACCAACAATCGCGTGACCAGCTTCATGGTAAGCGGTTGACGCTTTTGTCTCTTCCGACATAACCATAGAGCGACGTTCTGCACCCATCATGATTTTGTCTTTCGCCAGCTCAAACTCAACCATAGATACGTTGCGTTTGTTGCCACGAGCAGCAAATAGCGCCGCTTCGTTAACTAGGTTTGCTAAGTCAGCACCTGAGAAGCCTGGTGTACCACGTGCAATTAGAGAAGGCTCTACATCACCCGCTAGAGGAACTTTACGCATGTGAACTTTAAGAATCTGCTCACGACCACGTACGTCTGGTAGACCTACGACTACTTGACGGTCAAAACGACCAGGACGTAGCAATGCAGGGTCAAGAACGTCTGGACGGTTAGTCGCAGCGATAACGATAATGCCTTCGTTGCCTTCAAAACCATCCATTTCAACTAGCATTTGGTTCAGTGTCTGTTCACGTTCATCGTGACCACCACCTACACCAGCACCACGCTGACGACCTACCGCATCAATCTCATCAATGAAGATAATACAAGGCGCTGCTTTCTTCGCTTGTTCGAACATGTCACGCACACGAGATGCACCAACACCAACAAACATTTCTACGAAATCGGAACCTGAAATTGTAAAGAATGGTACTTTCGCTTCACCAGCAATCGCTTTAGCAAGCAACGTTTTACCAGTACCTGGAGGACCAACCATCAAAACACCAGTTGGGATCTTACCACCCAGCTTCTGGAAACGGCTTGGATCACGCAGGTAATCAACCAGTTCTTTTACATCTTCTTTCGCTTCATCACAGCCTGCAACATCTGCAAACGTGGTTTTGATCTGTTCTTCGCTCATCATTCGAGCTTTGCTCTTACCGAAAGACATGGCGCCTTTGCCGCCGCCACCTTGCATTTGACGCATGAAGAAAATCCATACACCAATCAGTAAGATCATTGGGAACCAAGAAATAAAGATAGTGCCGAGCAAGCTTTGCTCTTCAGGAGGCGTACCTTGCACTTTCACGTTTTGGTTAATTAGATCATCAAGAAGCTTTTGGTCATACACTGGCATGTAAGTGACCATTTTGGCACCACCGCCACGACGAACAAAGCTAATCTCACCGTCTTTAAAAGTTGCTTCTTGAATCTGGCCTTGGCCAACTTCCTGTACAAACGTGGTGTAATCCACGGTTCTGCCATTACTTTCTCCAGGGCCAAAGCTCTGGAATACCGACATCAATACGACAGCGATAACAAGCCACAGAATTAAATTTTTTGCCATGTCACTCAAGGTGTAAGCCTCTCGATAACTAATTGTAATTAAAGGTAGGGTACTACAGTTCATTAACTGTAGCCATAGTGTTAACACGCTCTTAGTAGAGCAAAATGGTTAACCTTTGTAACCAGTGGCTACTACAAAGACCTCTCGAGAGCGAGCTCGCGATGAGTCTGGTTTTCTGACTTTTACGACTTTAAACATGTCTCGGACTTCTTTCACGTACTGATCGAAGCCTTCACCCTGGAAAACTTTAACAACAAAGCTACCATTAGGCGCTAGAACTTGTCGACACATATCTAAGGCCAATTCAACTAAATACATAGCTCTAGGTTGATCGACCGAGTTATTGCCAGCAATGTTAGGAGCCATATCAGACATTACTACATCTACCATCGATGGCTGGATTCTTTCTAACAAAGCGTCTAATACCGCATCATCACGAAAGTCACCTTGTAAAAAGCTTACACCAGCAATCGGATCCATTGGTAACAAATCACACGCAATAATTTGTCCACTATCTCCTACTATTTTAGCAGCATACTGGGACCAACCACCTGGAGCTGCACCCAGATCGACCACAGTCATACCTGGTTTTAACAGCTTATCTTTGGTTTGTATTTCATCAATTTTGAAATAAGCACGTGAACGATAACCTTTTTTACGAGCTTCGTTCGCGTATTTATCATCAAAGTGTTCTTTCAACCAACGACCAGAACTCGCCGAATGTTTTTGTTTACTCATTTTAATCCTAACAAGGCACAAATAGGAGCTATTGTTTTAATAGGCGCAACCTATTACTCAATAAATTATAGTCTTCAGCAATAGATGGCGTTAAAATAGCTTTTTTCAACCCTTATTTTAAAGAAAATTGGCCGCGTAATGAACCTAAGCACCAAACAAAAGCAGCACCTAAAAGGCCTGGCTCACAGTTTAAAACCTGTTGTGCTAATGGGCGCAAATGGACTTACAGAAGCCGTGCTAGCAGAAATTGAAATCGCTCTAAACCATCACGAACTGATCAAGGTAAAAGTTGCTTCAGAAGATCGTGAGACAAAACAGCTAATCATCGACGCTATCGTACGTGAGACGGGCGCAGAAAAAGTTCAGACTATCGGTAAAGTACTTGTACTGTACCGCCAATCTGAAGAGCGTAAAATCGAAATCCCTCGTAAGTAATCACTACTTACGTTGCTGAAGAAAAGGTCGCCAATGGCGACCTTTTTATGTTTATAGACAGAGTGATGCTTTGTAATTACAGATACTCAACTCGGTCAATTTCAAAATCTTTTGCGCCACCCGGGGTTTCGATAACCACCTCGTCACCTTCCATTTTACCAATCAGGCCACGAGCAATTGGGGAGCTAACAGAAATACGACCCGCCTTGATGTCAGCTTCATCATCGCCAACGATTTGGTAGGTTTTTTCTTCGTCAGTATCAACATCAATCAAAGTCACAGTTGTGCCAAAAATCACTTTACCTGTGTTTTCCATCTTAGTGACATCAATAACCTGTGCGACAGACAACTTGTATTCGATATCGCGGATCTGCGCTTCACAAATACCCTGCTCTTCACGAGCGGCGTGGTATTCAGCATTCTCTTTTAAATCGCCTAGCTCACGAGCTTCTGCAATCGCTGCTGAGATTTGAGGGCGTAGCTTAAGTAGACGATCTAATTCTTCACGTAGCATCTGTTCGCCACGTAGTGTCATTGGAACTTTTTCCATTATATAACCTCATGCCCAAGTCTATTTTGGACAAAAAAACCCTACCCTGTCTGTTGACTGGGTAGTGCGTTTGAAGATGTGTTTTATCTAGTTTAAACAAACTCAGGGGCGAAATCACCCTAATTCGATATCGAGTGTCGCTATGCAACCCGCACATAATGATGCTCGTCACTCTTTAGTTTAATTATTATTGCAATTTATTGAAAAACAACACAGTTCATTAAAGAAAAAACCTCAAAAAACATAAAATCTAATCAACTCTCAATAATCAGATAAAAACAAAAATCACTTAAATATCATAAATATAAATCAACAACCAAACCAATCGAACAGTGTTCACTATCCAAATTTATATCATTTTACTAACTCACCATGAAACTTTAGCGGTAAAACGTGTCCAGCAAGTTGTTCGATCAAAGACTTACCAGCGCGATGTCTTCGTTTACTAGGTACTTCTTTGAGACCAATAGCTTCTGAGAGAGAACCTCTCCCCCATACAACAATGAATTATGGACAGCTAACTAGGACAAATAAGATGAAAAAGACTCTAATTGCTCTTTCTGTATCTGCAGCAGCAATGGCAACTGGCGTAAACGCAGCGGAACTTTACAACCAAGATGGCACTTCTCTAGAAATGGGTGGCCGCGCTGAAGCACGTCTATCTATGAAAGACGGCGACGCTCAAGACAACTCTCGCATCCGTCTAAACTTCCTTGGCAAACAGCAAGTAAGTGACAACCTATACGGCGTTGGCTTCTGGGAAGGTGAGTTTACTACTGCTGACTTTGACGAAAATGGCAAAGACATCAGCGGCGAAGACTCTCTAGACACTCGTCTTGCATACGCTGGTCTAGGCGGCGCTTGGGGTGAGTTCTCTTACGGTAAAAACGAAGGTGCGCTAGGCGTTATCACAGATTTCACAGATATCATGGCTTACCACGGTAACTCAGCAGCTGACAAACTAGCAGTGGCAGACCGTGCAGACAACATGATGTCTTACAAAGGTCAATTCGAGAACCTAAGCGTTAAAGCAAGCTACCGCTTCGCAGACCGTGTAGAAAACACTAACGGTGACTTCTCAGACAACGACCAAGACGGTTACTCTCTATCTGCAATCTACGCAGTAGCAAACACTGGCCTTGAGCTAGGTGCTGGTTACGCAGATCAAGACGAAGCTAACGAGTACATGCTTGCAGCATCTTACACTATGGGCGATCTATACTTCGCTGGTGTATTCACTGACGGTGAGAAGATGACTGACGATTTTGCAGGTACGGTTGACTACACAGGTTACGAACTAGCAGGTGCTTACACTGTTGGTCAAACTGTGTTCACAACATCGTACAACAACGCAGAGACAAACGACGAAACTTCTGCAGACAACATCGCTCTTGACGCGTCGTACTACTTCAAGCCTAACTTCCGCGGTTACGTTTCATACAACTTTAACCTAATCGACTCTGGCGACAAGTTTGGTTCTACTGGTACTAAAACAACAGCAACTAAGATCGACGCAGAAGACGAGCTAGCCCTAGGTCTACGTTACGACTTCTAATTCCAGTCTTAGACTTGAATCCTCAATGCCCGCATCTTGCGGGCATTTTTTTATCGTCAGTTAACAAACCGTGTCCTTCATTTCCTTATTATTGTCTCATTAATAATTGATGAGAAAACCATTTCTCCTTCACCTAGCATCTTGGGGGAACTTGGATATACTCAACTACATAACTCACGTCAGAAAGTGTCTCTATGCGTTTACGTTGGTCCTTATTTTTCCTTTCACTGCTATGTCCGTTAGCCACACAAGCATACCCACATCAAGAGGTGCTACCTGAAGGCGCACGGATTAGTCTGGTTGCTGAAAAACTCACTGATAATGCAGAGCTTTCTGGTATTCACCCTACCGAGCAGCTATTTCCACCAGCCAGCACGCTCAAGATAGTGACCGCTTTAGCTGCCAAGTTGGAACTGGGTGATAGCTTTAGATTTCGTACTAAACTAGAAGCCTCTAAATCAGATGCAGTGATCACCTTTGTTGGCGATCCAACGTTACAAACCAAAGATTTAAAAGATCTTCTAACCCTGGCGAAAAAGAATGGCTTAAAACGCATTGAAGGTGACTTGTGGCTCGATAACAGCGTGTTTACTGGTTATAACCGCGCCGTCGGATGGCCATGGGATATTCTTGGTGTGTGTTATAGCGCTCCAGCGTCCGCCATCACACTGAATAAAAATTGTGTACAAGCATCCATTTACACACAAAAAGATGGTGGAACTCGGGTGTTTGTTCCCGAACATCAACCAATCCATGTAAAAAGCTCTGTAGAAACGGTAACAAGGGCCGTTCAGAAAAGTCGTCACTGTGATTTAGACCTTCTGCCCAACCCTGACAATCGTTATGAGTTAAATGGCTGTCTCGTCGCGAGAGAAAAGCCGTTACCTCTGAAATTCGCGGTCCAAGACCCTGAAATGTATACCAGCAAAAAGCTCGCAACGCTGCTTGCTCAACTCAATATTGAACTTAAAGGCAGAATAAAGGTAGGTTCCGCCCCTAAGAAACAGCGTAAACTATTCGCACTGCATCAGTCTCAGCCATTGTCTGTTTTACTGGATCAGATGCTAAAACGCTCAGACAACCTGATCGCCGATACGCTGACTAAAACACTTGGCGCGAAGTTTTTTGTTCAACCCGGCAGTTTTGTCAATGGAACTGAAGCCATAAAACAAATCATCTTCGCGAATACAGGGGTCGACATTCGACAAGCACGCCTGGAAGATGGGTCTGGGCTTTCGAGAAACAATCGAATATCCGCAACCAAAATGGCAGAGATACTGCGCTACATATGGAAGAATGAGAAACAGCTCAACCTTATTGCAATTATGCCAAAGTCAGGGGAATCGGGTACGCTTCAGTATCGACAAAGCATGCGTAATGCACCTATTAAAGGACAACTGATCGCCAAAAGTGGTTCGTTATATGGGACTTACAATATGGCGGGATATGGGCTAGATAAAAACGGCAAGCCGAATACTATCTTTGTTCAGTTTGTCTCTGATTACTTCCCAGAAAAAAGGGACGGAAGCAAGCCTGCTGTCGCCCCTATTACTAGCTTTGAAAAGTTATTTTATAGCGATGTTGTGAACTTTAGTCAGGCGATGCCTAAGAAGTAGTTCACTACCGTGAAGTAAATCCACATCCCTGATATATCGACGATTGAAGCAAGCACGGGACTCACCAACACGGCTGGGTCCAAATTGCATGCTCGCGCTATGATAGGCAGTAGACCACCAAGCGTGGTCGAAATTGTTACTTGGATAAACAGAGCCACAGCGATCGCTAATGCTATGTCTACCAAATCAAATCCGCCATTAGGTTGTCCGCCACTAAACAGCAGAATTCGGCCGACCATCACAATAGCGATGGCTAGAGCGAGACATAACGCGACTCGGCTTTCTTTCCAAAGTACCGCTAACCACTGGCGTTTTTTCAGCTCTCCTGTTGCGAGAGCCCGAATAACCAAGGTTGCAGCCTGTGTGCCAGTATTGCCACCAGCAGCAGCAATAACAGGCATATAGACTGCAAGTAAAACCAGTTGGCTCAACGTATCTTCATATTGAGCGATGATCAATCCCGATACGATACCTAGTAAAGCAAGCGCAATTATCCAGCCAATACGTTGCTTCACATGCTCAAATACGCCAGCAGACAAATAACCATCTGGCGTATCCACTTCAGAAATATGCAAACCCAATTGGTGCGCATAATGACGAGCACGCTTGTCATGCCCCGCTTGCTCTAACTGAGCAATAAGGCTGTTCACATAAGCAACGGAACAGTGTTGTAAAATCCCCACCGCCTCATCAATAGGCATGATAGAGAGTAACTGCAGTTGCTTATCTCGCTCGTACTGCAAAAACGCATTGCGAGCCGCACCAATTTCGACTGCAGAGAAGTTTGGTGTTGTTTCAATAAAAGTGTTGTTCATTACCGTCATGGCGAATCTCCCGATTGGCATTGGTAACGACCATCAACTACGCATGCAAAAATGACTCAGCTCATCCTTTACCGAAACAGGTAAATCAGGATACGCACAATCACGCTCACAATCGCACAGTCTATTCAGAATTTATGAAGGAAATAATAAGAAGAAACTTGAAAAGATGCCTCACCACTCAGGTAAGGCGGAGATCGCCAATACCGAAGCGGGTTATTTCGCTCCCTTAATCTTACTCACCCAACAACTGGGAGGATGGTCGGTATTGTTCATGTAAATCTCCGATAACGCTGCCATTGTTAGCAGCGAGCGTATGGTAGCAAAGTTACTCACTTTTTACAGTCTGGCTTTGTTAATATTTTGCGATTGTTTTAAACAAAAAAAGCGCCCTATTCGGCGCTTTCATTTTGCTCAATTAATAATTACTGAATCGTAATACGAGCGAATTTACGTTTACCAACTTGGAATACGTAAGTGCCTGCTTCTGGTGTGAATTTGCTGTCTGCCACTTTCTCACCGTCAATCTTAGCCGCGCCCTGTTTAACCATACGCATCGCGTCTGAAGATGATGGGCATAAACCCGCTTCTTTCAGCAGGTTGCTTACCGGACGACCTGCTTCGAACTCAAATTCTGGCATTTCATCAGGGATTTGGTTTTTAGCAAAACGGTTAACAAACTCTTGCTCCGCCGCATCAGCGTCGGCTTCACTGTGGAAACGTGCAATGATTTCTTTGGCAAGCAGTACTTTGATGTCACGAGGGTTCTTACCAGCTTCAACATCAGCCTTAAACTGAGCAACCTCTTCCAGCGGACGGAAAGACAGAAGTTCGTAGTAACTCCACATCAAATCATCAGAGATCGACATAATCTTACCGAACATTTCGCTTGGTGCTTCGCTGATACCAATGTAGTTGTTCGCAGACTTAGACATCTTCTTCTCGCCGTCCAGACCAACAAGAAGAGGCATCATTAGCACAACCTGAGGCTTCTGACCGTGAGATTTTTGTAGCTCACGACCCATTAGCAAGTTGAACTTCTGGTCGGTACCGCCAAGCTCAACATCGGTTTCCATTGCCACTGAGTCCCAACCTTGCAGTAATGGGTACATGAACTCGTGAATAGCGATTGGCTGGCCGCCTGTGTAACGCTTTTTGAAATCATCGCGTTCTAGCATTCGAGCAACTGTCTGGTTAGCTGCCAAGCGAATCATGCCTTCAGCACCAAGTTCAGAAAGCCACTCTGAGTTAAATTGGATCTTAGTTTTTGCTGGGTCTAGAATCTTAAACACCTGCTCTTTGTACGTTTCTGCGTTACGCAGTACGTCTTCACGGCTAAGTGGTGGACGAGTTGAGTTTTTACCTGTCGGGTCACCAACCATTGCAGTAAAGTCGCCAATCAGGAACGTCACTTCATGGCCTAACTCTTGGAACAAGCGAAGCTTATTGAAAATAACCGTATGGCCCAGGTGGATGTCAGGTGCCGTTGGATCCGCGCCCAACTTAATACGTAGAGGACGACCTTCTTTTAGTTTTGCGATCAGCTCTTCTTCTGGAATCAGCTCTTCAACACCGCGCTTAATCTCGGCTAGTGCAGCTTCAATGCTCGCCATTCTTGTTCACTCCCACAGATTTGGCAAAATATAATAGCTGGACATATTACTTGAATAGCGATGCATTTTGAAACACGTTAGACTAGGTAGTTGTCATTTTTTATGTTTAATTTAGCAAACAAGTACGTCATGCATTCGATTTTTGTCCGACTTCCACTCTTGCACAAAGTATTGATCGGTTTTTTTAGTGCGCTAATCATCTTCGCACTATTCTTTTTACCCGATCCGCAAGAACTTAACCCTCAGCAAAGCCGCTTAAAAGTGGGGCAATATTATCCTGTGCCAATTTCTATGGAATTGACGACATTAAACGGGACATCGTCTACTTCCTCGGTATTACGCTGGGAGACCTACAAAGTTAAAAATGGTGAAAGTGCGGCCATTCTCTTTAGCCGTGTCGGTCTATCAGCGCGCATTCTGCATGAGCTGGTTTCCTCAGATAAAGAAGTGGAACAGCAGCTAACCCGTCTTCGACCTGGCGACAGGCTGCAATTCGGCTTTGATGAAAACAATAACTTAGTTCAATTACGACGTACCTTGAGCGCATTCGAAACCTTCCGAATCAAGCTACAAGATGGCAAGTACGTCTCTGAAATCGACAAAAAAGATGTCGATTATCAATACAACTTTGCTGAAGCAACCATCAAATCTAACTTCTGGAATGCAGGCATTTCTTCAGGCTTAAACGCGAACCAAATTATGGAGTTAGCGGGAATTTTCGGCTGGGATATCGACTTTGCATTAGATATTCGTAAGAACGACACGTTCAGAGTCCTGTATCAGGAAGAGGTTGTCGAAGGGGAAGTGATTGGACGCGGTAAAATCATCGCGGCCGTGTTCAAAAACCAGGGGGATACCTTCACTGCGATTCTGGATGAAAAATCAGGTAAGTATTACGATGAAAATGGTCGAGCAATGAAGAAAGCGTTTTTACGCGCACCATTGGACTTCCGTCGTGTAAGCTCAAACTTCAACCCTCGTCGTCTGCACCCTGTCACGGGTAAAGTTCGTCCTCACCGAGGCACAGACTATGCAGCTCCAGTGGGTACGCCAATTTGGGCTGCAGGTGATGGTGTGGTGCAAAAATCGTCATACAACAAATTTAATGGTAACTACGTGTTCATCAAACACAGTAATACCTACATTACCAAGTATTTGCACCTAACCAAACGTACCGTTAAAACCGGTCAGCGTGTTAAGCAGGGTCAAACCATTGGTACGTTAGGTGGTACAGGCCGAGTGACCGGCCCTCACTTACACTATGAGTTCCTGGTTAACGGCGTGCACAAAAACCCACGCACGGTTAATTTACCTCAATCAAAATCGTTAACTGGGCAAGCAAGACAAACCTTCTTAGCCAATGCGAAAATCAACATGGCTAAGCTCGACCGATACAGCGAACTTTTAACCATGAAGTAAACAGCTCGAACAGGGAAAGAGGCGATTTATGTCGCCTCTTCCTCTGAACTCGTCACCTCATCAGATAAGTGCTCTTTGCCTAGCATAAGCAGGCAGGGAGTTAACACCAGCGTCAGCAATGTAGCAAATGCAAGCCCACCTGAAACAGCGGTTGCTAACTGAGACCACCACTGGGTACTTGGCGCACCGAATTCGATTTTCTGATTAATCAAATCGATGTTCATCTCCAGCACCATTGGCAGCAGGCCAAGAATCGTCGTGATCGTTGTAAGTAATACCGGGCGCAGACGCTGCACACCTGTTCTTAGGATCGCATCACGCTTATCCAACCCTCGTTTACGCAGCTGATTGTACGTATCAATTAAGACGATGTTGTTGTTCACTACAATGCCCGCTAATGCAATCACGCCAATACCCGACATAATCACACCGAAAGGTTTCTGGAATATCAACAAGCCCGCAAAAACGCCAACTGTCGAAAACAATACCGCACTCAGAATAAGAAACGCTTGGTAGAAACTGTTGAACTGAGTAATTAAGATCAGAGCCATACCAACCAGCGCCACGATAAATGCGTTGAGTAAGAAAGCAGAGGAATTTTCCTGCTCTTCGTTCTGACCTCGGATTTTAAACTCGACTCCCTCAGGCAAGGTTAACTCTTTGAGCGCTTCTTCAACTTTAGGCAGTTCAAGCGCCAGGTTGTAACCTTCTCTGATGTCTGCAAACACGCTGATCACTCTATGCCCATCGACACGACGGATCGTATCCTGTTTATGTTCAGGAATAATGCTGGCGAAATTGGTGATCGGAACCAGTCCAGCAGCGGTTTTAACCCGCAACTGATCAAAGCGGCCAATATCACGCTTATCCTCTGGGTAGCGCACTAATATATCGACTTCCTCTGAGGAGTCATCCGGCAGATAATCTCCCAGTTTTAAGCCGTTGGTAACAAACTGCACTGTGTTACCAACTAATGTCGCATCTGCTAAGAAGCGGGCGGCATCATCACGGCGAATATCGATCTGCCAGTCAATACCGTCTTTGCTTGAGTTATCACTGATATTGGTAAATGCAGGGTAAGCATCCGCCCAATGACGAACGATTTTCGCGCCTTCGTCTAAGCCACTGAGCGTTGAACCAGACATTTCAATAACCAAGTCGTGCTCAGTTGGTGGGCCGGCCTCCGGAAACTTGTACTCAATTTCCACCCCAGCATACTGGTCTGTGGTTTGTTTCAGTTCATCGATAATAGCTTTCACCTTACGACGATACTGCCAATCCACAGGCGTGATTTGGATTAAACCAATCTCATCATCGCCACCTGTTTTGGTGTAAACACTTTCAAACTCATCATGCCCCAACATCACCGATTCAACATCGCGCATGATTTGGTCTTTCTCATCGATAGATAAATCACCGTACGAGCGCACTTTAACCGTAAAAAATGGTGGATCTACTTCAGGGAAAAACTCTGCACCTAATCCCGCTTTAACATAAGTAAAACCAACGCCGACCGAGAGTAAGATAGCACTCAGCAAGATCTTCAACGGGTGACGCAACGCAACATTCAGCGTCTGGTAATACAGCTTAGTAATACCTGTAGCTTTGTCATAATCGCCTTCATGCAGAGCCAGCATTTTCTCGTGTTGGATAGGCGAGACGTTTTGAGGTTTACCGATAAGGCTACCGAGCACAGGTACGAATAACAGTGCCATCGCCAACGAAGCGGCCAACGTCGCGATCAATGTCAGCGGAAGATACTTCATAAACTCGCCAGTAACATCCGGCCAGAACAATAGCGGAGCAAAGGCTGCCAACGTCGTCGCTGTCGAAGCCGTGATCGGCCAAGCCATGCGCTTTGCAGCGTCTCGATACGCTTCTTTACGCGGCGCTCCTTCCTGCATGCGACGATCGGCAAACTCGGTGACCACTATCGCCCCATCGACCAGCATACCGACCGCCATTATCAGCGAGAACAAGACGATAATGTTCACTGTCAGGCCAAACACGGAGAGCACCAGCAAGCCTGTGAGGAATGAACCAGGAATCGAAATACCGACCAGTAGCGCTGTGCGAACACCGAGAATCGCAATAATCACAATTACGACTAAGATGATCGCCGACAAGATGTTGTTCTGTAGGTCGTTGAGCATCATCTTGACATCATCTGACTGGTCTCTCGTGTATTTCACCAGCAGGTTATCCGGCCATTGCTCTTGATTTTGAGCTTCGGCCATCACCGCTTTGATCAGCTCAACCGTCTCGATGATATTTTCGCCCGCACGCTTTTTGACATCGAGCACAATCGCGGACTTACCATCCAAACGTGCATAGCTTTCCGGATCACGGAACGCACGTCTTACCGTCGCCACATCACCAAAGGTAATGACTTGTTTACCATCGACTTTAACTGGCAACTCAAGCACATCTTTTAGCGTCTCAAACACCGACGGTACTTTGACCGAAAATCGGCCGTAACCAGTATCAACAAACCCCGCCGCCACCACACGGTTATTTAACGCGATCAAGTTATAGATACTCGCCTGATCCAGACCATAACTTTCCATCAACAGCGGATCGACGATGATCTCAACGATGTCTTCTCGGTCACCCGCGATATCCACTTCCAGGATCTGTCTGTAGCTCTCCAGCTTGTCTCTTAATTGGCGCGCAAGATGTACAATGGTTCTTTCCGGAACGGTTCCGTAGAGCACCACCGACAAAGCGGCTTCTTCAGACGCTAAAGTGACTTCATTGACGGTAGGCTCATCACTATCGGCGGGCAATTTAGGCTTTGCCAAGTCAACCGCATCACGCACTTCTGCCATAGCTCGATCAAGGTCTACGCCAACACTGAACTCCAGCACTACCGACGCATGCCCTTCAGATGCGGTTGCGGTCATATCTTTAACCCCTTCGATAGAACGCAACTCCTGCTCTATCGGACGCACGAGCAAGCGTTCTGCATCGGTAGGTGAAATACCTTGGTGGCTAACAGAAACATAGATAATTGGAATGGTGATATCAGGGCTCGATTCTTTCGGAATCGTCAGATAGGTAAGCACGCCAGAAATCAGAACAAAGACCAGCAGTACCATCATCGTTCGTGCGCGTGATAAAGCGGCGTCGATCAAACGTAACATATCAACCCCACTTACAATTCTTGCTTAACGGCAATCACGTCATCACCGTCACGTACAAAACCCTGACCTGTGGTGATAATGTCGACTCTATCCCCCAGCCCTGTCAGCCAAACACCATCTTGTTCGGCTTTAACCAATTGAATGGGGATAAATTTTACTTTTTTATTTTCTAGTACTTTGACACCTAAAATACCGGCTTCATCGAGTGCCAGCATCGCTGGAGTTAACTTGATCGCTAATTGTTGTTTGAGGTTTAAATCAACCTCGGTGCTGATCCCAGCTGGAATCAACTGTTGAGGATTGGGTAGTCGGATTTCAATTGGGAAAGTGTTAGTCGCTGGTGAGGACACCCGTGAAACATAACTCACCGTGCCTTCAACCGTGTCACCAGAAATAAACTTAACTTTTGCAGGCTGATTTAATGACAAGTCCTGAATATGGCGCTCACTGACGTCCGCCTCAATCACCAAGTGAGTGAGATCAATAATCGTCGCAACCGGATCGCCAACACCGACAAAATCACCCACTTCGATAAATAGATGATCGAGAATACCGCTAAACGGTGCGATTACATTGGTATTTCTCAACGCAATCTTAGCGTTGGTGACTTGCGCTCGAGCCTCTACTAAAGAAGCTTCTGCATTACTGAATGCGACCTCCCCTTGTAGTCCTTTATTTTTTAAAGATTTTGCCGCGTTGAATTCCTTTTCACGGACTTTAAGTAGTGCATGCGCGCGCTCCAATTGGATATCGAGATCGCCTTTATCAATTTGCGCTATCACTTGTCCTTGCTTAACCGACTCCCCTTTTTCAACCTTAAGCGCAATGATCTTACCGGCAATTTCCGCCCCTAAATTAGCCTGTCTGTCTGGTGCGGTACGGCCGTACAACTCGATCGTTTTATAGGTATTTTGTGCGGTAAATGTTTGGTAGGAGACTTTTGCCAGAGGAATATCTTGCGATGCACGCTGTGGTGACACATCGTCGGCTTGAAGTGAACCAAGTCCTAACCAAGCAGACATTACTAAAATAATGAGCAACGACACGATATAAGGTCGTTCAGCGAAAAATCGCGTGAAGGGGAAGCTAGCCATAATAATCTCTTGCAATAAGTAATGTTGCGAGAATTAATTCAATATACAAATCAATCTTAGTCGAATAGTTTATGATACGAATTAACTTTCTAAAAAGAAAATAATAGCGGCTGGGATTCTTAACTACGTCGCAATTTCAGGAAATTCATCAATACATAAAACAAAGGCTGCAAAAATGCAGCCTTATGAATAACTTATACGGGATATTAAACGCTAAATGATGCACCACAACCACAAGTGGTCGTTGCATTCGGGTTATTTACGAAGAAGCGTGCTCCCTCTAACCCCTCAGTGTAATCCACGATGCCGCCAATAAGATATTGCAAGCTCATTGGGTCAACAACCAGTGTTACACCACTATTTACGATGGTTGTATCACCATCATTTACGTTCTCATCGAAAGTGAAACCGTATTGGAAACCGCTACAGCCACCACCAGTGATGTATACGCGCAGTTTCAATGCTGGGTTTTCTTCTTCTGCAATCAGCGCTTTAACGCGAGATGCTGCAGCATCGGAAAAAGATAATGGTACGTTTACTTCGCTCACGAAAAACCTCTCTCACTCGTGTAATGCGTCGAGCCTGAAGCAAGACGTCAAATTTGTGCTTATTGGATACGATTATCTAATACCTGACCAACTCGTTCAAGTATTCACCGCCGATTCTTTATATCGGATAGTTAAAATTACATTGCGAAACAACACATAAATTAAGCAAAACGTTTCTAAGTTGATTATAGCTAGGTACAATGCGCACCACTTGGTCCGAGCAATCAAAAGAGGATAACCCCATGACCAAATCATCAGAACTGTATGACAAAGCCCAGAAAACCATTCCAGGCGGTGTAAACTCACCTGTTCGTGCATTCAACGGCGTAGGCGGTTCTCCGCTATTTATCGAACGAGCAGACGGTGCTCTGATTTTTGATGCCGATGGTAAGGCGTATATTGATTACGTCGGTTCTTGGGGGCCAATGATCCTTGGTCACAACCACGCTGTAATTCGTGAAGCCGTGATCGACGCTGCACAACGCGGCCTTAGCTTTGGTGCGCCAACTGAGCTAGAAATTTCAATGGCAGAACTGGTTTCTGAACTTGTACCATCAATGGAACAACTCCGTATGGTTAGCTCTGGTACCGAAGCAACCATGAGTGCGATTCGCCTTGCTCGTGGTTTCACTGGCCGTGACAAAATCATGAAATTCGAAGGTTGTTACCATGGTCACGCTGATAGCTTGCTAGTAAAAGCAGGCTCTGGCGCGTTGACTCTGGGCCAACCAAGCTCTCCGGGTGTTCCAGCAGATTTTGCTAAACATACCCTAACTGCAACATTCAACGATCTGGACTCAGTTCGCGAGCTATTTGCTGCAAACAAAGGCGAAATTGCTTGTATCATCGTTGAGCCTGTAGCTGGCAACATGAACTGTATTCCGCCAGTAGAAGGCTTCCATGAAGGCCTGCGTGAAATCTGTGATCAAGAAGGTGCTCTACTGATTTTTGATGAAGTAATGACAGGCTTCCGTGTCGCCCTTGGCGGCGCTCAGGCACACTACAACATCAAACCAGACCTAACAACATTAGGTAAAGTGATCGGTGGCGGTATGCCAGTTGGTGCTTTCGGTGGCCGTAAAGAAGTAATGCAATATGTCGCACCAACAGGTCCTGTATATCAAGCAGGTACTCTATCTGGTAACCCAGTAGCGATGGCAGCAGGCTTTGCTTGTTTGAGTCTTCTTAAAGAAGAAGGCAATGAAAAACGTCTGGCTTCAAAAACGAAGCAGCTAGCAGATGGTTTTAAATCTCTGGCAGAAAAACATGGTATTCCGTTGGTGGTAAACCAAGTGGGTGGCATGTTCGGCTTCTTCTTCACCGATCAAGATAGCGTAACTTGCTACGAAGACGTGACAAAGTGCGACGTTGAACGCTTTAAACGATTCTTCCACCTTATGCTTGATCACGGCGTTTACCTTGCACCTTCAGCATTTGAAGCAAGCTTTACATCTCTCGCTCACGGTTCAAAAGAAATCGATGCCACGCTAGAAGCAGCAGACCGCTGTTTTGCAACGCTGGCTGCTGAAGCACAATAATTCAGCAAAGGCAGTAACGACAAATCTCAAAAGGACCTTCATGGTCCTTTTTTAGCGCCAATTCAAAATAACTAAGACAACAAGTACACCAACCACAATACCTAACCACGGAGTGCGCTTGGTTTTTTTCTCGTTTTGACACGACTTGTCACCATTACAACAACCCATTTTACATCTCCTGATTGATAACCGACTGATTTGTCGTCATTATAACAAGGTATGCTACTAGGCTCTAATTGCACGGTATTATAAGACCGCGAGCACATACCGTAATAAAGGTTCACAGCCCGTGTTATAAGCTAGAAACCGTAAATATCATCCGTAATTTGGACTTATCTTATGCCAAACAATGTGAAAATCACGTCGAGTCATCGCGTTCTAATGGTCGCTCTGCTCGCCGCTGCTTTTGCTTGCTACTTATTAGTCGAACCTTACATCAACTCGATCGTAATGGCATTTATCATTTCATTACTCATGTTCCCTATACACGAATGGTTTGAGCAAAAGATACCAAAGCATAGGAACATGGCTTCGTTACTCTCTTGTGTGGTTCTGACCTTTATTATTGTGATTCCGCTTCTGTTTGTTTTTGCTGCTATCGTTCAGCAAGGCTCCTTATTTTCACAAAATACTTATAAGTGGGTAACGAATGGCGGAATTCAGGATATTTTCCAGCACCCTTTAGTTGTCAAGGCATTAGCGTTAGTTAATGAGTACTTACCTTTCGATAAAGTAGAGCCAAAAGCCATTGCGGAAAAAATTGCCCAGTTCGCCACATCATTTGGTTCAAACTTAGTCACCATCAGCGCAAAAATACTTGGTGATGCGACAAACTTCTTAATGGACTTCTTCCTTATGCTGTTTGTCCTGTTCTTTTTGTTGCGCGATCACGACAAAATAATTTCCGCCATTCGACATATACTTCCCCTCTCACGTAGTCAGGAAGACAAAATTCTGACCGAAATTGAGCAGGTATCAAAGTCCGCAGTAATGGGATCATTTCTTACCGCAATAGCACAAGGTATGGCTGGTGGGATTGGCATGTGGCTCGCCGGTTTCCCGGGACTATTCTGGGGTACTATGATGGGCTTTGCCTCGTTCATTCCTGTTGTGGGTACCGCTTTAATCTGGATACCAGCAGCGGGCTACCTTTTCCTAACGGGTGATACAACTTGGGCAATTTTCCTGACAGCATGGAGTGTGGTTATTGTTGGCTCAATTGATAATTTATTGCGCCCACTGCTGATGCAAGGCAGTTCTGGCATGAACACCTTAATGATTTTCTTCTCACTATTGGGTGGTCTGCAACTGTTTGGACTCATCGGCCTGATTTATGGCCCGCTGATTTTTGCTATCACTATGGTGCTATTTAATATCTATGAAGAGGAATTTAAAGACTTCCTCAACGATCAAGACAACAGCTAGTTACTCGTTAATGACTTCAAGCTTGGGCCAGATTGTGAGAAAATCTGGCCCTAATTATTTCTGACGAACAAAATTTATGTCTGCTTATATCGCTCCAAGTCAAATAGCGCAACGCCAGCTGGAATACTTCAATGGAAAGCATGTTTTAGTCGCAGGTGAAGTTGAAGACCTATTCCCTCTTGAGCTGGCCTCCTACTGTGAGTCTGTTGAAGTTTTTACTTCTAACTACAGCTATTACCGTCAAATTCGTAAATCTGACAAGATCAAAAGCCACTTTGGTTCAGAGTATAACGTCGATACCCAAGCAGACATGGTGTTACTTTACTGGCCTAAAGCCAAAGCAGAAGCCGAATACTTACTGGCAATGCTCATGGCGAAACTTGGTGTCGATACTGAAATCGTTGTCGTTGGAGAAACCCGCTCTGGTGTAAAAAGTATCGAAAAGATGTTCAAAGACTACGGCCCGATCAACAAATACGATTCCGCCCGTCGCTGCTCTTTTTACTGGGGTCAATGCGTAAACGAACCAGCGCCATTTAATCAGATCGACTGGTTTAAGTCCTACACTATCAGCTTAGGCAACCAATCACTGCTAGTGAAAAGCCTACCTGGGGTATTCAGCCATGGTGAATTCGACTTAGGTAGCCAGCTATTATTGGAAACCTTACCGCCATTGTCCGGTAAAGTTCTCGATTTTGGTTGCGGTGCCGGCGTGCTTGGCGCATTTATGGCGAAAGCCAACCCTGAAATAGAAATTGAAATGTGCGATATCAACGCCTACGCGATCACCTCCAGCCAAGCAACACTGCAAGCTAATGAATTAGAAGGTAAAGTGTTTGCTTCTGACATTTATTCAGATACGGCAAACGACTACCGATTTATCATCAGTAATCCTCCTTTTCATAGTGGCCTGGATACAAATTACAATGCCGCAGAAAGCTTACTTGGTGATGCACCACGATACCTTCAAAGACAAGGGGAAATGATTATCGTGGCAAACAGTTTCTTGAAGTATCCGCCAATTATTGAAAGCGCTTTCAATAATTGCGAGACGCTAAATAAGACGAAAAAATTCTCAATTTATTACGCTAAAAAGTCTTAACTCTCCTCCGCGCAGGCGACAACCTGCGCGATTTTCCGCTAAAAACTCATCAAACATAAAAAAACTGCGTGACTCTGCACGCTTTGCAATCAACTTTCTTGTCAAAGAAAAAAAACTCGTTAATTTTGTTATTTCTATCGAATTTAACGTCTTATCCGTTTTTAACGAGAACCTTGGTAGCAATAAGTAAACTTTTTGCTGCCCTTTATGAGTTGCAATCTTATCCATGTTCAAATTCTACAAAAAACAGAAGTTTAAGCGTCTACAAAGTACGCTGATGACTGCGTTTCTTGTCCTCAGCCTTACGCCTCTAACCATTACCGCGCTTTTTTTCCTGCAGTCACACAGTCAAGATCTGCAAGAACAGAGCACGTCGCACCTGCTGTCTGTACGAGATACCAAACAGCAGCAAATTATTGACTATTTTGAAGCACGCGAAACCGAAGTAATGGGCTTTGTCCGTTCGGAGTTAGCTTATGCCAGCGGTGGACGCTTTTATGGTTTAGTCAATGCGTTCAGTCGCTTAGGAAACGACATTGAAGAGTCACGTCAAAATGCACAGCAACGTTATATTGAAGGCAGTGGCGATCAGACAAAAACGTCAATCTTGCCGGAGTCATCTAACTTTGTCGGGAGCGAGCGTTATCGCCTGTTACACAAGCGCTATCATTGGGCTTATTCAGAACTTCTAAAACGCTCTGACTTCAATGACATACTTTTAGTCGATATCAACGGTAACGTTACTTACTCAATCAAAAAAGACGACAATTACGGCACTAATCTTCTCACTGGCCGCTATAAAGATGCTGCGCTAGGTAGAGCGTTTCAGCGCTTGGCCAATGATGTCAGCGAGCGCCGTAAAGTAAACGAAGACTATACTCCAATCCTTATCTCTGACTTTGAACTTGAAAATGGCAAGCAAGTCGCGTGGCTTGGCGCTCCTATCGTTCAACAAGGATATCTCCATAGCTATGCCATGTTCCGATTGCCAAATAACGGCATCACAAAGCTAGTCGCAGACAAAAACCGCGAGTCATCGATTGAGACGCTATTAGTCGGAGGAGATCAACAACCTCGAACCATTAACACCAAGCTAGATGATATCCAAAACAGTATGGAGGTCATCACTCAGGCACTTTCAGGTCAAACGAGCGTAGGTACTTATACAAACGGGCTCGATGAAGCCATTATCGCCGCCTATGCGCCAGTTAAAACCCGTGGTGTTAATTGGGCGTTGGTCGTGCAGTTACCAGAAAAAGACGCCTTTTCTCGCATTCACCAGCTGGAAAAACTCTTCGTCATTGCGATGCTTACGGCGATCATACTGGTTGTAATTGCCTCGCACTATTTATCGAATTTCATCACCTCGCCACTGCTTAAATTAACCTGGGCGGCAGAGCGAGTATCAGCAGGCGATCTGGACGAAAACACATTTGATACCGTTAGAAAAGACGAAATTGGTCGCTTAGCCATCAGTTTTGAGCGCATGCAACGTTCCATTCGTGAAAAAATTCAGACGATCAAGAAGCAAAATGAAGAGCTGGAAAGCAACATCCGCTTAATTCAAAAACAAAATGACGAGCTGCAACTGGCAGACAAGCTAAAAGATGAGTTTCTGGCAACGACCTCTCATGAACTGCGTACACCTTTGCACGGCATGGTCGGTATTGCAGAAACCTTGATATCCGGAGCCAACGGTACAGTTCCGGCAAACCAGAAGTATCAGCTTGATATAATTATTAAAAGTGGCCAACGTTTGGCTAACCTGGTCGACGACTTACTGGATTACCATAAAATGCGATACGGTAGCATGGACATCCAGAAGTCGGCTGTTAACCTGGCAAGTTCAACCCGATTGGTGCTGGAATTGTCGGGTCATTTACTTGGAAACAAGACCATTCGAATCATCAATCAAGTACCTAATGATCTCAAAGCAGTCTCAGCGGACCCACAACGACTTGAACAGGTGCTTTACAATCTGATAGGAAACGCAATTAAGTACACCTCTGAAGGTAAGATCGTTATTTCTGCAGGAGTCGTAGACGATTTAGTTCGCGTTCAAGTGGTCGATACCGGACAAGGTATTCCTGCTGAGCACCTTGAGCACATCTTTGAGCCTTTAATTCAGGCAGGACAGGATGAAAGTCGCTATCGTCAAGGTGCGGGGTTAGGTTTATCAATTAGCCGCCAGTTGATTGAGCTAATGGGCGGCTCCTTATATGTCAGCAGCCAACCTATGGTAGGGACCACATTCAGCTTCACTCTGCCTCTCGCCAGTGAAGAAGAGATCCTAGCAACACAGACGCAGGCAGCCTGTGGGCACTTCCAGGCTCCAGAAATTAACCTTGAGAACACAGAAGACCTATCGCTACCAGAAAACCCAGATGGTCCGCTACTTTATATAGCAGACGATGAACCAGTCAACCTACGAGTACTGGAAAGCTTTTTACGCTTAGAAGGCTATCGTGTAAGAACCGTTTCAGATGGCCCTGAAACACTTGCTCTTGTCGAGCAAGAAAAGCCGGAACTTCTGCTGCTCGATATCATGATGCCAGGAATGAGTGGCTATCAAGTATGTAATGAATTGCGTCAAACCTTTGATCATGCTGAGCTGCCAATCATTATGCTAACCGCCTTAAGTCAAACTGAGGACCGAGTTAGAGGCTTTGAAGCCGGAGCAAACGATTATTTGTCGAAGCCTTTTAACAAACAAGAGCTTGCAGCCAGAATTAGAGCTCATTTGACCGCAAGTAAAGCAGAGATGCGTCATATTGAGAATAAAGTACTTGAGTCGGAACTTCGTCAACGAGCTGAAGTAGAAGCGAGCTTGCTTGAAACTCAGGGGCGTCTGCTAGAGCAGCTTGAGTCCGCTCCTGAGGCGATTATTTGCTTGCGCGAAGATCAACGTGTTCGTTTTGCCAACGAAGCAGCATGTAAGCTGTTTAAACGTAGCTTAGAGCAAATTAAACGTTCGTCTGCCGATGAGTTGATTGCTCCAAAATTTCTGACCGTTAAGCAGCCACATTATTGCGGGAAAATTGATATTTATATCGAGGACATTCGCCAAAATATTGAAGCGGACATCCTTAAGCTTCCAGAAGGTTCCGGCCTAGACGTTATGTACATATTTAATGTCGGTGGCGGCGCAAATACAGCGCGCATTCACAATCTGGAAACGGCAGTGGAGGTACTTTCTCGCTATGCCTTTGACGGCGACAAAGAACAGCTACAGAAGCTTAAAGAGCTTGGAGGCGAGTTCACTCGACTGGCAGACAAAGCACTAGGCAATAAAAAAGACAAACAGGAAGTTATGCGTGAAGTACTGGTCGAAGCGATGACACATGCTTTGGAATACTGGGAGTCTGTCACTGGAGAAAGTAAGTTTACCTTTGCCGAGCAAAGTGGTCTTTGGCGCGTTTACCTTGATAGAAGTACGCTACAAACCCGTACTCTAGATAAATACATGCGCATTGAAACCTTACCTAAAACTCCGCGCTGGAGAACGGTTTTAAGCTCTATCGAGTTCATCCTTGAGCACTGTAAAGAACAAAGTCCGGATCGTGCTTACATAGAAGCACAGCGTGACAAACTGCAAAGGTTACTTACCAGCTAGCGGCGTTATCCAATACCGCGCTTCATTTGAACAGCCCCCAACAATTAAACGCCAATTGTTGGGGGCTTTTTATATCTGGGATACTTCTGTTCCGGCGTCCAATCGCTTATTTCTAAGTGAATATAAACCGGACTAAAAGGGGTTGCCATCTATCCCACCAGCAAAACCATCATACCCATCACCCAACAGAGTAAAGCTCACTATACAGGGGCTCAATTAAGCTATTTCAGACGCTATTATCCAGCCATGAACTCAGTGTTTTGGACCATATCTATAGGTTTTATTTCACAGTAAAGATCATCCCTACCTTCTTTATTTATGTAGTAAAAAAAGCATAATACTCACCGATAAATAAAATGACAAAAGGCGAAACTTTCATCATTTAAAGCATAGATTTATAAACTAATGATACAGATTGCGAAGTCAATCACAACAGAACGGCAGATTAAATTTCACCTTATGAATTAACATGAAACACGTGCGTGATCGAGATCTCTTAACGCACTTCAACAAGTAAATGTACTTTAGAATAAAGCGCTAAGAGTAAGTAACCACTAACACTCATTATCATTGAGGATATAAACTGCGACGCATATCAAGGTTTGTTTTTTAGCTAAATTTGCTTCAAAAGCAAACAAAGTGACGTTTATAACGTGATATCCACCTTTTTTGACGTTTTTAACGGGATGCGAGTTTGATTATTTTCAGGATAAGGTGTTTTCTTACTCCTGCCGAAGACCTACAGGCCACTCTACATGTGATGAAGGTGAAAGCTTAAGTTGCAATAACACTAGAGGTGGGTCATGGCGAGTGTTTATCAATTGATGACATTCAATTCCATATAGTGAAATGAAGCAAACAGTAAGGAACAGCTATGCTTGCCAATATTAAAAAAACAGCACTAGCAACAGCAATTATTGCTACAGCTACTACAGGTTTTGCATCGGTAGCAACTGCGGCTGAACGCAGTGAACTGACTATCCACCCTAAAGAGTTGACAACCTTTGTTCGTAACTTTAACCCTTTCTTGGGTGCAACCAACCTGCACACAACAACTGACTTTATTTACGAGCCTCTTGTTGTTTTCAACGAAATGCACGGTAACACTCCTGTATTTCGTTTAGCAGAAAACTTCCAAATGGCTGACGACCTGATGAGCGTGACTTTCGATATTCGTAAGGGCGTGAAGTGGTCTGATGGTCAGGCGTTTACTGCTGATGACGTGGTTTACTCTTTCAATCTGGTAAAAGAGAAACCTGAGCTAGACCAATCAGGCATCAACTCTTGGATCACTGGCGTAGAAAAAGTTAATGACTACCAAGTTAAATTCCGTCTAACAGAAGCAAACTCAAACGTTCCTTACGAAATTGTTAAAGTACCTGTAGTACCTGAGCACGTATGGAGCAAAGTGAAAGATCCATCAACATTCACAAATGAAAACCCTGTAGGTTCAGGTCCATTTACTGTCATTGATACTTTCACTCCTCAGCTTTACATCCAGTGTCAAAACCCGAACTACTGGGATGCGGATAACTTAGATGTTGACTGTTTACGCGTACCACAAATCGCGAACAACGACCAATTCCTAGGGAAAATCGTAAACAGTGAAATGGACTGGACTTCTTCTTTCGTACCAGACATCGACCGCACATACGCAGCAGCTAGCCCTAGCCACCACTACTGGTACCCGCCATCAGGTACGCAAGCGTTCGTGGTGAACTTCAAAAACCCAGATGCTGCGAAAAGCGAAGCACTGAACAACGTCGACTTCCGTCGTGCGTTCTCTATGGCACTTGACCGTCAAACTATCATTGATATCGCTTTCTACGGTGGCGGTACGGTGAATGACTTCGCTTCAGGTCTAGGCTACGCATTCGAAGCTTGGTCTGACGAAGCTACGCACAACAAATACAAAGGCTACAACACGTATAATGTTGAAGGTGCTAAAGAACTTCTAGCTAAAGCTGGCTTTAAAGATGTAAACAAAGATGGCTTTGTAGACACACCATCAGGTAAGTCTTTTGAGCTTCTGATTCAATCTCCAAATGGCTGGACAGACTTTAACAACACAGTACAACTGGCAGTTGAGCAGCTAGCAGAAGTTGGTATCAAAGCACGTGCTCGTACACCAGACTTCTCGGTGTACAACCAAGCAATGCTCGAAGGTACTTATGACGTAGCATACACAAACTACTTCCACGGTGCCGATCCACACTTGTACTGGGATAGCGGTTACAACTCAAAGCTACAGTCTGGCGACGGTATGCCTCGTTTCGCGATGCACTTCTACAAAAACGAAGAACTAGACAAACTACTTAACAGCTTCTACAAAACGGCTGATAAGCAAGAACAGCTAGAAATCGCACACGGCATCCAAAAAATCATCGCAGAAGATCAAGTAACTATCCCTGTGTTGTCTGGCGCTTACATGTACCAATACAACACGAAGCGCTTCACTGGTTGGTGGAACGAAGAAAATCCTAAGGGCCGTCCAAACATTTGGGCTGGTATCCCAGAACGTCTACTGCACGTACTGGACCTAAAACCAGTTAAATAAGTAGAAGTTCATTTCTAGCGGCATACTCCTGTATGCCGCCTATAAAAAATCCCCTCATCACGGAACCAATTTATGGCGCTCGTCGTCAGGGGATTTCTCGCTCTAAATTTCGCTAGGAGCGACCTGTAACCAGAAACAGAAAAAAATATCTGGGTGAGTAAGGTGTAAGTTATGGGTTATTTTTTAAGACGTTTGTCGTTCTATCTTGTCGCTCTCTTAGTTGCAGCGACGTTAAACTTTATCATTCCGAGAGCAATGCCTGGTGACCCAGTTACCATGATGTTTGCCAACGCTTCAGTACAGGTTACGCCAGAACGAATCGCAGCTATGAAGGAGCTGATGGGATTTGTGGATGGCCCTATTTATATCCAGTACCTGTCATACATCAAAAACATTCTGAGCTGGGAACTAGGGACTTCAATTCAGTTCTACCCACTTTCAGTCAACTCTTTACTTGGTAGTGCCTTTGGTTGGTCACTTTTCTTAGCCGGTACTGCAGTTGTACTTTCGTTTTCTATCGCATCAGTACTAGGTATTTTTGCGGCATGGAAACGTGGTAGCAAATATGATGCGTTCGTCACGCCAGGTACTCTTATTATTCAAGCTATTCCGCAAATGGTTATCGCAATGATAGCACTATTTACCTTTGCAATTGGCTTGAAGTGGTTCCCATCTGGTTACGCGTACACTCCGGGTACCATTCCGGATTGGACAAGCTGGGATTTCATTAAGAACGTCGGATACCACGCAATACTTCCTCTGTTCTGTGCGACCATCGTTCAAATTGGCGGCTTCCTCGTCAACATGCGTAATAACATGATTAACCTGTTAGCTGAAGACTACATCACAATGGCTAAAGGTAAGGGTCTTAGTGAAAACCGTGTGGTATTCAATTACGCAGCGCGTAACGCGTTACTTCCAAGTGTCACTGCACTTTCAATGTCTTTGGGTATGGCGATTGGTGGTCAGCTAATCATCGAAATGATCTTCAACTATCCAGGCTTAGGCACCGTCCTATTAAATGCGATCCACGCACGTGACTACCAAGTACTTCAAGGTCAGTTAATTATCATGACGATGTTCATGCTTTGCTTCAACCTGATGGCTGACATGCTGTACATGATTCTAGATCCTCGCTTACGTACCGGAGGCAAATAATCATGAAAGAACTCTTTAAACTTATTTTAGGTAACTCATTTGCACGTATTGGCCTTGCCATCGTTACCATCTTCATTTTTATCGCTGTGGCTGCGCCTCTCATTACCAAACATGCGCCAGACAAACGCACAGGCAACCCTCATGAATATCCGGGGTTTGTAGTAAAGCAGGCACAAAGTAATCCTGATGGCTGGGTTGCCCAAAATCTGGCAGATGACCGTCGAACACTGATCATGTCGAAAAAGGCTGACCATGTATTAGGCACCAGCCGTATGGGCCGCGATATCTGGTCACAAGTAGCTTACGGTGCTCGCGTATCACTAGGTGTGGGTTTCGGTGCCGGTATCATCGTGTGTTTCCTAGCGACGGTCATTGGTATCTCAGCAGGTTACTTCGGCGGTAAAGTGGATGACATTCTAAGTGCTGCCATGAACATCATGTTGGTTATTCCTCAGTATCCATTGCTGTTCGTACTTGCCGCATTTATCGGTGAAGCAGGTCCACTCACCATCGCCTTAATTATCGCAGGTACATCCTGGGCATGGGGCGCACGTGTTGTCCGTTCACAAACTATGGCTCTGCGTGAAAAAGAGTTCGTTAAAGCAGCAGAAGTTCTTGGCGAGTCTTCATTCCGAATCATCTTTGTTGAGATTTTGCCAAACCTAATTCCTATCGTAGGTGCAAGCTTTATCGGTTCAGTCATGCTGGCCATCAACACAGAAGCCGTTATCTCATTCTTGGGACTAGGCGATGCAAACACTATCAGCTGGGGCATCATGCTTTACAACGTTCAAACCTCTTCAGCAATGCTGATCGGCGCATGGTGGGAAGTATTAGCACCTTGTATTGCACTGACAGTACTGGTGACTGGCCTGGCTCTACTGAACTTTGCCGTTGATGAGATTGCTAACCCTCAACTTCGTTCTCATAAAGGTATGAAACGCTGGAAGAAGCTAGCAGCAAAAGACAAGAAAGAACGTGAGCCTGAATTGGCACCACAAAATGCACTATGGAGCGGAGATAAATAATCATGACTGCACCACTAATTTCTATCCGTAACCTATGCGTAGATTACATTACAGATGCGGGCGATGTCCGCGCCTGTAATAACGTCAGCTTTGACATTGCACCAGGCGAAGTTTTTGGTCTGGCGGGAGAATCTGGCTGTGGTAAATCAACTGTTGCTTTCTCGCTAATGCGTCTCCATAAGCCGCCAGCGTTCATCACTGGAGGGGAAGTTATCTTCAATGGTGAAGACATCCTTCAATACAGTGATAGCCGTATGCAATCATTCCGTTGGAGTGAGATGTCAATGGTATTCCAAAGCGCGATGAACGCCCTGAACCCTGTCCTAACCATGGAAGAACAGTTCTGCGATGTAATCATGCGTCATACCAACATGACTCGCGAGCAAGCCAAGAAACGCGCAGAAGGTTTACTGGAAATTGTCGATATTCATCCTAGCCGACTTAGTGACTACCCTCACCAGTTTTCTGGTGGCATGCGTCAGCGCTTGGTGATTGCCATCGCTTTGGCTCTGAATCCAAAAATGATCATCATGGATGAACCAACAACCGCTCTCGATGTTGTGGTTCAACGTGAAATATTGCAAAAAATTTATGCACTTAAAGAAGAGTTTGGCTTCTCAATTCTGTTTATCACTCACGACTTATCGTTGATGGTTGAGTTCTCCGATCGCATCGGAATTATGTATTCAGGTGAACTGATTGAAGTCGCACCTTCAAAGCAAATTTTGGAAAGTCCTTACCACCCATACACAAAAGGTTTGGGTAGCTCTTTCCCTCCACTAACAGGTCCAAAGACCAAACTAACGGGTATCCCGGGAAACCCTTTGAACTTGCTTGAAATTCCGCAAGGCTGTCGTTTTCAGGCTCGCTGTGACCGTGTTCACGAAGCATGCACGAAAATACCGACTCAATTGCGTCAGATAGAGCCAAGTCGTTTCTCAAACTGCCATTTGTATGGTGAAACCATTGCTCAGGCTAAGGTTTAACGTTCCGAAATCACGTTAGCTACGAACAAAATTACACTGGAGAGAATTATGAGCAAACAACTCGGCGAGTTGCTGATTGAGGGTAAAAATGTCGTTAAAGACTTCCCGCTAAATAGCAATTCTATCAAGCAGTCCAAGATGCGCGCGATCAACGACGTATCATTCAAAATGTATAAAAGCCGCGGCTTGTCTGTTGTAGGTGAATCTGGCTCAGGTAAATCTACAACTGCAAAAATGATCGCGAAAATGTACGCCCCTTCGGAAGGCATCATTGAATACAAAGGACGTGATATTCAAGAGATTCAATCAAGACAAGATCTAATGTCTTACCGAGAAGGAGTGCAAATGGTCTGGCAAGACCCGTTTGGCTCACTAAACCCGACGCACAACATTTTCCACCATATTGCACGACCACTGCTTATCCATAAAAAAGTGTCACCGGGCAACAAGAAAGAGCTGGAAGAACGCGTGTATGACTTGCTGGAACAAGTAGGCCTTATTCCGCCTAAAGAGACCGCGCAAAAGTTCCCTCACCAGCTTTCTGGTGGTCAGCGTCAGCGTGTAAACCTAGCGCGTAACATTGCAGTTGGTGCAGAAGTCGTATTAGCAGACGAACCTACGTCAATGCTGGACGTCTCGATTCGAGCAGGTGTTCTAAACCTGATGGAAGAGATGAAGTTCGAGAAACAAATGTCTCTGCTTTACATCACTCACGATATCGCAACGGCGCGCTACATCGCGGAAGATTTAGCAGTAATGTACGTCGGACACATGGTGGAATGGGGAGACACAGAGGAAATCATTCATGATCCTCAACACCCATACACTCAATTGTTGGTTTCTGCAGTACCCGATCCATCTAAATCCATTCACGAGAAACTGAAAGGAAACAAAGGAGAGATCCCTCTCTGGACTCCGGAGTCTGTCGGTTGCCCATTTGCGGGGCGCTGTGTACACGCAACAGATAAGTGTCGCCAACAACTACCAGGCGTTACCCAACTATCTGAAAACCACTTTGTCCGTTGTTACCTATTTGAGAACTAAGCATAACTAGGGCCAGAGAACACTGGCCCATTTCCAATTGTTTTGTTTCGCGGAGACATTAAATGCTGCTACTGACTAACCACATTGGTTATGAGCGTCTGGGGCCGAAAAAAGCGGTAATACAGACAGAACAATCACACTTGTCTTCTGATACTGCCACACTGGTCTGTGCCAAAAGCGAGCAAATCGTTGCTACCTTTTCGGTACAAGAGCAAGGGAAAGTAGCGAATTGGCATCAGGGGTATTTTTATCTTATCGATTTTTCGTCATTTGAGATCCCAGGCCACTATTATTTTCGCTTTGATAACGACTGTTCTTCTCAGCTAGAAATTGCTGAACAACTTCTTCTGGATCGCACTCTGTCCGATGTGATCCACTACTTTAAATCTCAGCGTTGCGGCGGAATTTTCGATCATGCCGATCGTCAGGCTACGCTATTGAATTCCGAACAGACGGCCGATGTTCATGGCGGTTGGTACGATGCGTCTGGTGATGTAAGTAAATATCTAAGTCACCTTTCGTACGCAAACTACCTTAATCCTCAACAAACCCCTATGGTGGTTTGGAACATGCTAAAAGGACTTTCTCTGCACCAATCTAGCGACAGTATCGCTGCTTTCACCCGCACACGCCTCATTGAAGAAGCGCTGTATGGTGCAGACTTCCTTGTTCGCATGCAAAACGAGAAAGGTTTCTTTTACATGACGGTATTTGATAAATGGAGCAAAGATACCGCCCAACGTGAAATCTGTGCTTTCGAAACGCAACTTGGTCACAAGTTCGATGATTATCAAGCAGGCTTCCGACAAGGCGGCGGAGTCGCGATAGCGGCGCTTGCTGCTGCATCGCGTTTAGCCGTTCATGGTGAGTTCAATCAACAGGAATATTTAAATACCGCAGAGAATGGCTACTGGCACCTAAAAGAGCATAACAAGCAATATCTCAATGATGGCGAAGAGAACATCATAGACGAGTACTGTGCCCTGCTTGCCAGTGTTGAACTGTTTAAAACAACCAAAGAAAGCCGTTACTTGGACGAAAGCCGCCTGTGGGCTTCACGCCTGGCAGACCGCCAAATGAGTGATGATAAATTCAAGCATTTTTGGTCAGCCAATCAAGATGGTAGCCGCCCTTACTTCCATGCAGCGGAAGCTGGATTACCAGTGATTGCTCTTTGTGAATACCTATCTATCGAAGACGACTCCGAGTTGGCTGCGTCCATAAAACAGACGGTCAACCAGGCATGCGAATTTGAATTAGAGCTCACCAATCGTGTCACCAATCCATTTGGCTACCCTCGTCAATATGTCAAAGGCGTTGAAGAATCGAAACGTGATGCCTTCTTTGTTGCCCACAACAATGAATCTGGCTATTGGTGGCAAGGTGAGAATGCTCGCTTGGGTTCACTAGCATCAATGTCTTACCTCGCTCAGCCTTATATCGAATCACATGAGACACAACAACAGCTGATACGCCTTGGGCAAGATGCGCTTAACTGGATCGTTGGCTTAAATCCATACGACATGTGCATGCTCGATGGCCATGGCCGAAACAACCCAGACTACCTTCCACAATATGGGTTCTTTAACGCGAAAGGCGGCGTCTGTAATGGCATCACTGGTGGCTTTGAAGACGAGAATGACATCGCCTTTAACCCACCAGCACAAAAAGACGACATCCTACAAAACTGGCGTTGGGGAGAGCAATGGATCCCACATGGTGCGTGGTACTTACTCGCGATCATGAGCCAAGCTCACCACCTATCAGTAGACGTTAAGGAGTAATACCATGGCGTTCTATTTTGTCGGTATTGATGGTGGCGGTACTTCTTGCCGCGCTCGCATTAAAGATGCCCAGAGTAATTTTCTTGGTGAGGCGAAAACTGGCAGCGCCAACATCATGCTTGGTGCTGAAGTAGCGATGACTTCTATCATTGAGGCAATTTCGTTGGCAGCTAAGCAAGGCGGGTTATCTGAGCAAGACTTTTCGTCTATGCATGTTGGGTTAGCACTCGCAGGGGCTGAACACAAAGCTTCTTGGAATGCTTTTATGTCTGTCGCTCATCCTTTCGCCAGCATGACATTAAACACAGATGCGTACGGAGCTTGCATCGGCGCACATAACGGCCAAGACGGCGCGATCATGATTGCAGGAACTGGATCTTGCGGCATCTACCTCAAAGGATTGCAACAACATGTTGTCGGAGGCCGAGAGTTTCCGATTTCAGACCAAGGTAGTGGTGCTGTCATGGGGCTGCGCCTAATTCAGCAGGTTTTATTGGCAGAAGATGGTATCCGAGAGAAAACCCCGCTCTCCCAGCACGTCATGGCACACTTCAAAAATGACGTAGACAACGTGGTTGCTTGGTCAAAACAAGCATTACCTCGTGATTACGGGCAGTTTTCTCCAGCTATTTTCCAGCATGCACAACAAGGCGATACGCTCGCCATTGAAATGTTAAAACAAACCGCTGCTGATATAGAAACGTTTCTCATGGCACTTAACAAGCGTGGAGCGACCCGTATTTGTTTAATGGGAAGCATTGCTGAACGCATTCTCCACTGGCTATCTCCGCCCGTTCAAAAGTGGATTGTAGAACCTCAATTTGATGCGATTGAAGGAGCCATTATGTTTGCTGGCAAGCCTGAACATAACCTTTACTCGCTATCGGTAGAACAGGAGTAGATATGGAATATCGCGTTGACCTCGTCGTCCTATCTGAGCTAAAGCAAAATTGTCGCTTTGGACTGACTTTTCATAACTTAAGTGACCAAGATCTTCATGATTGGCACCTGACGTTTGCTTTTGATCGCTTCATTTTACCTGACAGCGTATCTAACGGTGTACTTAACCAAATTGGGAGCTTCTGTACTCTCAAACCAGAAAGTATGGTACTGGCGGCTAATCACAATTTCTATTGTGAGTTCAGTATTGGTTCAAATCCATTTCGCTATTATTCAGACGGATTGAATGAAGCTCTGGTTGATTTTGTCGTCAATGGTAATACTCAGCGAGCCGAGGTTGACGTAACACCTATCGTGCTGGCTTCGCCATACCGCGAGCGAAGTGACATTCCACCGAGTTTGATTCACGCTCAGCCTTTATTACCTAAGCCAAACCATATTGAAGTTCACGAGAGTTATTTTTCTCTTCACAACCGTGTTGGAATCAGTACTTACTCCGATTTAGCCAATTCAGCAAAAGATTGGTTGCTCGATGAACTAAAACGTATTCACCAGTTTGAGCTTACTGCGTCTAATAACAGTCAGGTTATCTTTAAAAGTAATCCAACTTTAGATAAAGGTGCGTATAGGCTCAAAGTGACCGAAGAATCGATAAAAATCGAGGCTGGTTCAAAGTCTGGGTTCACCCATGCAAGTGCGACCCTGCTCCAACTTATCAGAAGAAATGGGGAAGATACTTCTATGGAAGTGGTCTGTTGCTCAATTAAAGACAGACCTCGTTTCAAATATCGCGGAATGATGCTCGATTGTGCACGACACTTCCATTCCGTAGAGCAAGTGAAACGTCTTATAAACCAACTGGCACACTACAAGTTTAATACCTTCCACTGGCATCTTACTGACGATGAAGGCTGGCGAATCGAGATTAAATCCCTGCCAGAGCTTACAAATATTGGGGCATGGCGCGGGTTAGATGAGTCCATTGAACCGCAATATACGCATTTGTCTCAGCGTTATGGCGGGTTTTATACCCAAGAAGAAATAAAAGAAGTGGTTGCCTATGCGGCGCAGCGCAGTATTACCGTCATCCCTGAAATTGACGTACCAGGCCACTGCCGCGCTGCCATTAAGTCACTGCCTCACATGCTTGTAGAGGCAGAGGACACCACCGAATATCGCAGTATTCAGCACTACAACGATAACGTGATTAACCCAGCGCTACCGGGCAGTTACGAATTTATCGACAAAGTGCTGGAAGAAGTAGCCGCTTTATTTCCTGCACCGTATATCCACATTGGGGCCGATGAAGTACCACATGGTGTCTGGTCGCAAAGCCCAGCCTGTCAGGCGTTGATGGAGCAACAAGGCTATAGCGACTACAAAGAACTGCAAGGTCACTTCTTGCGTCATGCGGAAGACAAACTTCGCGGGCTTGGTAAGCGAATGCTGGGATGGGAAGAAGCTCAGCATGGCAACAAGGTCAGTAAAGATACTGTTATCTACTCATGGCTAAGTGAAGAGGCGGCACTCAATTGTGCTCGCCAAGGCTTCGATGTGGTGCTGCAACCTGCCCAAACCACCTACTTGGATATGACTCAAGACTACGCGCCAGAAGAACCTGGAGTGGATTGGGCAAACCCGATTCCACTAGAGACAGCGTATAGCTACGAGCCGTTAGCACAAGTGGCAGACGACGATCCGGTTAGAAAACGTATTCGGGGCATTCAGGCTGCACTTTGGTGCGAAATAATCAATAACCAACCGCGTATGGACTACATGATATTTCCCCGCCTGACGGCATTAGCGGAAGCATGCTGGACCGATAAGCAGCACCGCAACTGGACTGATTACCTATCACGTTTGAAGGGACACCTTCCACTGCTCGATCTGCAGGGAGTGAATTACCGCCAACCGTGGAAGTAACGTAAACATACGCGACGACAGCGCGCTTTAAAGAATTTTAATTTTTGGCTGCTCAAGCAGCTTTGTAAAAAGGAACGACACAAATGAAATACGGCTATTTCGATAACGAAAATCGTGAATATGTCATTACCCGTCCAGATGTACCTGCTCCTTGGACTAACTATCTGGGTACTGAAAAGTTCTGTACGGTTATTTCACACAATGCAGGTGGCTACTCATTCTACAACTCACCAGAATACAACCGTGTAACCAAATTCCGTCCCAATGCGACCTTTGATCGCCCGGGACACTATGTTTACCTGAGAGATGACGAAACGGGTGATTACTGGTCTATTTCTTGGCAACCTGTAGCAAAAAGCCTTGATGAAGCGAACTACGAAGTTCGCCACGGTTTGTCATACTCTAAATTTAAGTGTGAATACAGCGGCATTACTGCAACGAAAACGCTATTCGTACCAAAAGGTGAAGATGCCGAAATTTGGGACGTGGTCATCAAGAACACCTCTGACAAACCACGCACCATCAGTGCTTTCTCATTTGTTGAGTTCTCTTTCAGTCACATTCAGTCAGACAACCAAAACCATCAAATGTCTTTGTATTCTGCAGGAACGGAATACAAACAAGGCGTTATTGAATACGACCTGTACTACAATACGAACGATTTTGAAGGCTTCTACTACTTAGCTTCTACATTTGATCCTGACTCTTACGACGGCCAGCGTGACAGCTTCCTGGGGCTATACCGTGACGAAGCAAACCCACTTGCGGTAGAACAAGGCAAGTGCTTTAACACCGCACAAACCTGTTACAACCACTGTGGTTCCCTGCATAAGCAATTTACAATCCAACCAGGTGAAGAAGTTCGCTTCGCTTACATCCTAGGTATCGGTAAAGGCAATGGTGAGCGTCTGCGCACTAAATACCAATACCTAGCAGAAGTAGATAACGCGTTTGCTGGCATCAAAGCACACTGGGATGAGCGCTGTGGCAAATTCCAAGTAAAATCACCAAACGAAGGTCTGGATACCATGATCAACGCTTGGACGCTATACCAAGCAGAGACGTGTGTGGTTTGGTCTCGTTTTGCTTCTTTCATCGAAGTTGGCGGTCGTACGGGCCTTGGCTACCGTGATACGGCACAAGATGCGATTTCGGTGCCTCATGCAAACCCACAAATGACACGCAAACGCATTGTTGATCTTCTGCGTGGCCAAGTTAAAGCAGGTTACGGTCTACACCTGTTTGATCCTGATTGGTTCGATCCAGAGAAAGCGGATGTGAAACCATCTAAGTCACCAACTGTGGTTCCGACTCCGTCTGACGAAGACAAGATTCACGGCATTGAGGACACCTGTTCTGATGACCATCTATGGTTAGTTCCAACCATCTGTAAATATGTGATGGAAACAGGCGAGCACAGCTTCTTTGATGAAGTGATCCCTTACGCAGATGGCGGCGATGCATCGGTTTATGAGCACATGAAAGCAGCGTTAGACTTCTCTGCTGAATACGTGGGCCAGACAGGGATCTGTAAAGGTCTGCGCGCAGACTGGAACGACTGTCTCAACCTAGGTGGTGGCGAATCATCAATGGTGTCTTTCCTACACTTCTGGGCACTACAGGAATTCATCGATCTGGCAAAATTCCTAGGCAAAGACGCCGACGTTGAGAAATATACAGAGATGGCGGCCAACGTTCGCGAAGCATGTGAAACCCACCTTTGGGACGAAGAAGGAGGTTGGTACATCCGTGGCCTAACGAAAAACGGTGACAAGATCGGTACTGCTCAACAAAAAGAGGGCCGTGTACACCTTGAGTCAAACACTCTAGCCGTCCTGTCTGGAGCGGTATCTCAAGAACGTGGCGAAAAGGCAATGGACGCGGTAGATGAGAACCTGTTCTCTGAATACGGCTTGCACCTGAACTCGCCATCATTCGCAACACCAAACGACGATATCGGATTCGTGACACGCGTATACCAAGGCGTGAAAGAAAACGGCGCTATTTTCTCACATCCAAACCCTTGGGCGTGGGTAGCAGAAGCGAAACTCGGTCGCGGTGACCGTGCAATGAAGTTCTACGATGCACTCAACCCATACAACCAAAACGACATCATCGAAAAACGTGTTGCAGAACCTTACTCATACGTTCAGTTCATCATGGGACGCGATCATCAGGATCACGGTCGTGCTAACCACCCTTGGCTAACGGGTACCTCTGGCTGGGCCTACTTTGCGGTCACAAACTTCATTCTCGGTGTTCGTACTGGTTTTGATGGATTAACTATCGACCCATGTATTCCAACCAACTGGCCAGGTTTTGAAGTGACGCGCCAATGGCTTGGAGCGACTTACAACATTAAAGTGGTAAACCCTGACACGGTAAGCAAAGGCGTGAAGTCAATCACTCTGAACGGTGAAGCTGTGAATGGAACATCAGTACCAGTGCAACCTGAAGGCTCAGTAAACGAAGTGATCGTTACCTTAGGTTAATTCGCTTTGGGGAAACGTTCCCCTTTTAATTTTTCCGGTGTACTTGGCTCTTACTGGGTACACCGGTTCGCTAGCAAATAAATAAGGTACGGCACGTTACCGTTCTTATTGAGGATCGAATCATGATCAAATTTGGTACAGGTGGCTGGCGCGCATTCATTGGTGAAGAATTCACTAAAGAGAATGTACGCTTGGTTGCTCAAGCAGTCGCAAACATCACCAATGCAGAATCTGTCGCGGAACGCGGCTTTGTGATTGGCTATGATCGCCGCTTTCTTTCTGACAAAGCAGGCCGCTGGTTTGCTGAGGTACTGGCGGCAAATGGTATTGTCGTCAGCTTCATCGATAAGTTTGTCCCAACGCCGATTGTTATGTTCAAAGCGAAGGAGATGAACTGCGCTTACTCAGCATGCATCACGGCTTCGCATAACCCCGCCGACTACAACGGGATTAAAGTATTTATCGAAGGCGGTCGCGACGCGGATGAAATCATCACCCAGAAGATTGAAGATCAAATCTCCACGCTCACAGCAAGCGATGTGAAAAGCGTCGACTTTGAACAGGCTATCGATGATCACTTAATTGAAGTCATTAACCCGATGAACGAATTCGTGGATTCAATCATCAACTTTATCGATATAGAAGCGATCAAAAAAGCCAATCTCCGTGTGCTTGTCGATCCTATGTTTGGTGTGGCGAAGAATGCGCTACAGACCGTGTTGATCAATGGTCGTTGTGACGTGGATGTCATCAACGATGGTAAAAACCCAGATTTTGGTGGCTTAATGCCATCACCAAGTGCAGCTACGCTTTACCGTTTGATGCACTTAGTCGAGGAACAAGGTTACGACATTGGTATCGGCACTGATGGTGATGCTGACCGTTTGGGCATTATCGATGAAAAAGGAAATTTCATTCATCCCAACGAAGTGCTGCTCTTATTGTATTACTACTTACTGGAATACAAAGGCTGGAAAGGCTCAGTAGTACGTAACATCGCAACCACTCACCTGCTCGATAAAATCGCACAAGATCACGGTGAAAAGTGCTTTGAGGTACCAGTAGGCTTTAAGCACATCAGCTCTCAAATGGAAGCAGATGACTCGTTGATCGGCGGGGAAAGTTCAGGTGGTTTAACCATTCGTGGCCATATAAAAGGCAAAGATGGGGTGTTTGCTTCCAGCTTGTTAGTAGAAATGATTTCCGTTACCGGTAAGAAGCTATCCGAGCTATTAGATGAAATCTACAGTAAGTATGGCTATGCCTATATGGCTGAAGGTGATTGCAAGTTCAAACCTGGGCAAAAAGAAGCGTTATTCAACAAGATTTATGTTGATAAACAGTTACCTGAGTTTGAATTTGAAATCGAAAAAGTCAGCTACGAAGACGGCGCAAAAGTCTACTTTAAGAACGGTGGATGGATTATTGCTCGCTTCTCTGGTACTGAGCCGCTATTGCGTATATTTGCCGAGATGGAAGATAAAGATACTGCGGAACGTGTTCTTCAACAGTTTAAAGACTTCTTGTCTCTTTAACCTGAACTTGTCTGGCTTCAAGTTGCTGGCAGTCACTTAAGTCGCAAGTAGAGGAACACTTGCCCGGCATCACCGCCGGGCCTTTTTATTTCTGGACTAAAAACGTTAAGCGAACGCCAATACACCCTGAGTATCGATTTTTACTGCAACACTGTCGCCCACATTCAAAGCTTGAACCGAAGTAGCCAATAATCTGTCTCCGTTCACATCAATCACATAGCGGCAGTGATCGCCCATAAAGTGTTGCTCCAGCACTTTCACGGCGCTTTCTTCATCAGCCTGAACCTGAACATGTTGAGGACGAAGTAGTAACGCACATTCTTCCTGCAATTGAATGTCCTGCTGAGCACTTGCTTCTATCACACCCAGATGCGTCTCAAACTCGCCTTGTGACACTCTGGTTGCAGCCAGATAGCTACCACCGCCCAGGAAATCAGCGACAAATTTGCTCGAAGGCTGGTAGTACAACTCTGAAGCTGTTCCATACTGCTCAATAATACCATTGTTCATCACGGCCATCTTGTCTGAAAAAGCAAAAGCCTCCTCTCGACTGTGAGTCACGAAAATCGCAGTTACACCTTGCTGCTTAAAAATTTTACGGATCTCGCGAATCAGCTCGTGACGCACTTGAGTATCAATGTTGGAAAACGGCTCATCCAATAACAGTAAATCAGGTTTGTAAGCTAAAGAACGGGCAATAGCCACACGTTGCTGCTGACCACCTGACAGCTGATGAGGATAGCGATCCCCATAGCCTTTTAAGTGAACCAACCCCAACATCTCTTCCACTTTCAAAAGCTTCTGTTGGGCCGTTTCATTCTTCAGACCAAAAGCGATATTCTCAGCCACAGTAAGGTGCGGAAATAACGCGTAGTCTTGAAAGATCATACCAATATTGCGCTGTTCTGGCGGTAGCCAATTCTCACCATCATCAATAATCAAGCTGTTGAGACTCATTTGCCCAGAAGACAAAGGCAGCAATCCCGCTACTGCTTTTAGTAATGTCGTTTTACCACAACCACTAGCACCCAACAGACACACAATCTGGCCTTGCTCAACCTCAAGAGATAATGACTCTAAAACCGTTTGGTCATCGTAGTGGCAGGTCAGGTTTTTAATTGATAATGCGCAGCTCATTAGTGATTTTGCTCCAGTGAACGGTTAACGACAACAAGTGGGATCAACCCAACAAAAACCAACAACACAGCCGGTAAAGCTGCCAACTCTAAGTGCTCGTCCGAAGCAAAGTTATAAACGTAGGTTGCCAGTGTTTCAAAGTTGAACGGGCGCAAAAGAAGAGCCGCATTGAGCTCTTTCATCGACTCGATAAAAACTAACAGAGCAGCGATAAGTGCGCCACGCTTAACCAGCGGAAAGTGAACACGCCATAACATGGAATTCGGTGTGCAACCCATGGTACGTGATGCCATGTCCAAGGACGGGGAGATTTTGTTTAAGTTACTTTCGATACTACCAATGGCAACGGCGGAGAAACGCACAACCATGGCAAAAATAATGGCAAACATTGAACCTGAAAATATTAGCCCAGGTCTGCCCCACTCCATTGCTTTGGCAACATCATTGATGCGGTGATCCATAAATAAAACGGCCACCATCACACCAATCGCGAGTACCGTACCGGGCACCGCATAACCCATTGAAGATAAGCGTATAAAGGTAAGCGTTGTCCTCTTGCCATTGACTCGGTAAGTAAAATTCACCACAAGAGCAACAACAACACCAATGATTGCCGCGATAACCGACACAACCAGACTATTCCAGGCATACTCACGGAATTGTGGCGTCCAACTTTGCGCAAAGTAAGTAATTGAGTAATCAACCAACTGCATTAGCGGCAGGATAAATGCGATTAAAACCAGTCCCCAACACCAAATCAGTGCTGCCCATTTTTTCCAGCCCGTCAATTCATAACGGAAATCTTCGTGGCTGTTAAACTGGCTTTGGAATAGTTTCTGCTTTCTTCGGCTGTAACGCTCTGTACTTAATAGCAGCACGACGATCACCAGCATGATGGCGGAAATTTTGGCCGCAGCATTAAGATTAGAGTACCCAAGCCAAGTATCGTATACCGCGGTTGTTAACGTATTAACGGCAAAGTAGCTGACAGTGCCGAAGTCGCCGATGGTCTCCATTGCAACCAGTGATAAGCCGACAGCCATTGAAGGACGAGCCAAAGGAAGAGAAATACGTCTGAAGCTTTCCCATGGTGAGCATTTAAGAAGACGCGCACTTTGCAACAGTGACACGTTTTGTTCCATGAATGCAGCTCGACAGAGCAGATAAATGTATGGATACAAAACCAGGGCCAGCACAAACGTTGCTCCGGACAAAGTACGAATATCCGGGAACCAGTACTCTTTGGGGCCCCATCCGGTTACATCGCGTAAAAAGATTTGTATCGGACCGGCAAAATCGAACCAATCGGTAAAAATATAACCGATGATGTATCCCGGCATCGCTAACGGTAAAACCAGAGCCCACTGCAGCCATTTTTCGGTAGGCAGCTTACACATCGCCATAAACCAGGCACACGGAATGCCAAAGACGAGAGACAACACCATCACACCTATAGTTAGCGTAATAGTGTTATAGATATAGGTAGGCATAACTGTCGCCATAAGGTGCGCAAACAGCTCATCCGTATCACCAACGGCGGTGTAGAAGATCGCTAAGATCGGTAAAACCAGTAGCAAAGCCAACGCTCCGCTACTGGTTTTCCATATATAATTCTTTTCTTTCATTGCCTAATTACAAGCCAGGCTGAGTGAGAGATAAATGCACCTGCAAATACATCTCATATCCTTTTAATTAATTAGGGCTAGTTATACCCTTATAAACAAACAACCTCAAGTAGCCCTGATAAAAGAGCGACTTGAGGCTGTAAATTTATCATCGGTGGTTCAACTTCTCACCGACTGATATCAAGCGAACGATTAAAGATCGAACTTAACTTCGTCTAGTAGCTTGATCGCAGCTTCGTGGTGATCAGCAATCTCATCTAGAGAAAGAGTATCTGCTTTAAATTCACCCCAAGATGCTACTAGCTCAGAAGGCTTAACGTCAGCTTTCACTGGGTATTCAAAGTTCACTTCTGCGTACATGCTTTGCGCTTTGTCGCCCGCTAGGAACTCCATAAGCTTAAGTGCGTTTTCTTTGTTTGGCGCGTACTTAGCCATCGCCATACCAGAGATATTTACGTGAGTACCAGTCGTTTCTTGGTTAGGGAAGTTGATGTATACAGAATCAGCCCAAGCTTTCTGCTCTTTGTCGTTAACCATCTTGCCTAAGTAGTAGCTGTTACCCAGAGAAACGTCACATAGACCTTCTTTGATCGCTTTAACTTGGCCACGGTCATTACCTTGAGGTTTACGAGCAAGGTTGGCTTTCACGCCTTCTAGCCATTCTTTTGTCGCCGCTTCACCCTGGTGAGCGATCATAGAAGAAACGAGAGATACGTTGTATGGGTGCTTACCGCTACGAGTACAGATCTTGCCTTTAAATTCTGGCTTAGCCAGGTCAGCGTAAGTGAAGTCTTTACCTAGTTTACCTACACGGTCACGAGAAGAGTATACGCTGCGAGTACGAGTCGTCAGAGCAAACCACTCGTTTGCTGAATCTTGGTATTGAGCTGGGATGTTCTTCTCTAGAACTGGACTATCCACCGGCTGAACTACACCTTTCTGGGTTAGCTCTGCTAGACGTGCGATATCAACAGTTAGAAGCACGTCAGCTGGGCTGTATTCACCTTCTTGAACCAGCTTTTCTGCAATACCTGTCTTAGCAAACTTAACGTTTACTTTGATGCCTGTCTCTTTTGTGAATTCATTAAACATAGGCTCAACCAAGAACGGCTGACGGTATGAGTATACGTTTACTTCTTCAGCAGCCATGGCTGTTGGAGCAAGAGTTGCACAAGCTAAAGCAGAAAGAGTTAGCACTTTTTTCATGGATCAATCCTTTAAGTATTCGTAATGATAACGTTTATCAGTTGCGTTATTATATTTATCTTCAATAGTAAAACAATGATCGATACAAAAAAACCTGCCAATAGTGGCAGGTTTTTCATTATGTGAAGTGTAACAATATGCTACATGGTAAATTTTTATTTCGCTGTGACGAACTCTGGATATGCACCTACACCACAGTCGTGCATGTCCATGCCTTCCATCTCTTCTTCTTCGCTTACACGGATGCCTACTGTTGCTTTCAAGATTGCCCAAACAACCAGGCTTGCACCGAATACCCAAGCAAAGATAACTGCTGCACCTAGAAGCTGAGCACCGAATGTCGCGTCACCGTTGCTTAGAGGAACAACCATTAGGCCGAAGAAACCACATACACCGTGTACTGAAATCGCGCCAACTGGATCATCAATTTTAAGTTTATCAAGACCAATGATGCTGAATACTACGATTGCACCTGCTACCGCGCCGATTGCAACTGCGTAAAGTGGTGATGGAGATAGTGGATCCGCTGTGATTGCAACCAGACCAGCCAATGCACCGTTAAGGATCATAGTTAGGTCAGCTTTGCCCCAAGTTGTCTTACATACAAACAGTGCTGCAATAGAACCCGCTGCCGCTGCTGCGTTCGTATTTAGGAAAATTTGACCAACCGCTGTTGCGTTCTCGAAGTCAGAGACCATTAGCTGAGAACCACCGTTAAAACCAAACCAGCCAAACCATAGGATGAATGTACCTAGCGTTGCTAGAGGCATATTTGAACCTGGGATTGGGTGGATTTCACCATTTTTACCGTATTTACCTTTACGAGCACCCAGTAGCAGAACACCAGCTAGTGCAGCAGAAGCACCTGCCATGTGTACAATACCTGAGCCAGCAAAGTCACTAAAGCCGGCTTCTGATAGGAAACCGCCGCCCCAAGTCCAGTAGCCTTCCATTGGGTAGATGAATGCAGTCAAGATTGCAGAGAAGATCAGGAATGACCATAGCTTCATACGCTCAGCAACTGCACCTGAAACTACAGACATCGCTGTCGCAACAAATACTACCTGGAAGAAAAAGTCTGATTCTAGTGAATGGTCTGCACCTTCACCTTGAGAACCAATAAGGGCACCTAGTGATGGTAACCAACCACCTTCGCCGTTATCAACGTACATGATGTTGTAACCAACGACTAAGTAAGTCGTACAAGCAATCGCGTACAGACAAAAGTTTTTAGTCAAAATTTCTGTTGTGTTTTTAGAGCGAACGAGGCCTGCTTCAAGCATGGCAAAGCCCGCTGCCATCCACATGACCAATGCACCGGAAATGAGGAAGAAAAAAGTGTCTAGTGCGTAACGTAACTCTGTTACTGTTGTTGCTAATTCCATAATAGTGTCTCCAATCCCTTGAATACTTTTAAAGTGCTTCTGCGTCCATTTCACCGGTACGGATGCGAACAGCTTGATTCAGGTCGTATACAAAAATTTTACCGTCACCAATTTTTCCTGTTTGCGCCGCTTTTGTGATGGCTTCTACCACACGATCGACATTATCTGCATGAGTTGCGATTTCTATTTTTACTTTTGGTAGAAAGTCCACTTGGTACTCTGCGCCGCGGTACAACTCTGTGTGACCTTTTTGGCGACCAAAACCTTTAACCTCTGATACCGTCATACCTTCGATGCCTACGTCAGCCAACGCTTCACGTACATCGTCTAACTTAAATGGCTTTATAATGGCATTGATTATTTTCATTAAATTCTCTCCGAAGCATTCATCCTGAAACACTTCTAATAATCCAATCTACGTGCCAAGTTTTTAAGTTGTTGATTTAAAGGAATTAAAGGCTATTGGTTACAATACAAACAAAAAAAGGCGCACCATAACAGTGCACCTCTTTCCCAAATATAAAGCAAGCTACAATTGATTACCCAAAATTGTGCATTAAATGTTCAAAAACTCTTTCCATTGCTCTATAAGAGTCATAAAGTCTTCGAGACCACAGCTAGCGGTGCTTTCACAGTCGTACAATTCGAACTCGCTGTCTTTGTCTTGTTCATAATGATGCAGCAATGCATTATCTTGTACCGTTACTTCATCACCACAAATCATCAAACTGATTTCTCTTCCCAAAAGCGAATACTCTTGAGTTGGTTTACTGATAGCCGAAGAAATAAGCGCATCTACTTCTGCGATATGATGGCGTTCCTTACCAATTTCTTCTTGTAACCAACGCCCGATAATTTCGTGCTCCATTGAGCAGTGACAATAGTAACTACCATCTAAGGTGTTTTTCTTAAATTCGTAGTCCATCCTATTTCCTTCATTTATCTTAACTGACAATAATATAAGTCAAATCAATACTTATACTCTTTATTATCAGTTAATATGCCTCGCTAAACCACCACTAGAGCTGGGTTTATAAAACGAGTATGCAGTTAAACGAAAACATTGCCCGACAAATCGTTGAGCGAACAATGACAATCATCTCTCATTCGGTCAACGTCATGGATGAAAAGGGGCGTATTATTGGCTCAGGTGACAGTACTCGCTTACAACAAAAACATGAAGGCGCTGTTCTCGCAATCAATGAGCGACGTATTGTCGAGATCAATCAGGCCGCGGTTAATAACCTCAAAGGCGTCAAACCCGGAATTAATCTGCCAATTATCTATCGTAATCAGGTAATCGGCGCTATTGGTATATCCGGTGCACCAGAGGAGGTTCACCATTATGGTGAGCTGGTGAAAATGACCGCAGAGTTGATCATCGAACAAGCCGCTCTCATGTCACAAATTGAATGGAACAAACGTCACCGGGAAGAACTTGTTCTTCAGCTCATACAAGGTTCAACTTTAAATGATAATCAACTGACCTCGATCGCAGAGCGTCTTGATCTCGATCTGTCTCAACCAAGAATTGCTGCGGTAGTCAAAGTCATACCGAGTAATAATAAGCCAATGCTGCTGGAGCACTTGCAGCAGCTGGTACACCTGCTCGAGTACCCAGAGCGCGATAACTTAGTCGGAATCATTTCCGTATCAGAGCTTGAAGTCGTCGTGCTCAAACCTATCACGTTAACGGTAAACGGTTGGTCGAAAGAGAACGAAATCAAGAGCGCAAACCAATTGTTACGCCGGGTAAAAACGCAAGGTAAGTTTAAAATCCGGATTACGCTGGGCGATTACTTCCCTTCTCTGCAAGGTTTAGCCCAGTCTTATCAAACGGCCAAACGCACCATGGAGTTGACGCAAAACCAGCCTGGGCAAGTTTTCTTCTGTCAGGACTATCGCATTCCGGTACTACTCAGCTCGGTAAAAAATGAACCCTGGCAACTACAGCAATTATGTCAGCCTTATCAATTGCTGCAACTGAGTGATTCCAAAGGCACTCTCATAAAGACGCTCAAGGTGTATTTCGAACAAAATTGCGATGCACATCAAACCTGTTGCACTCTTCATATTCACCGTAATACTCTGCGCTATCGCCTTGATAAGATCTCCCAAATAACATCTTTAGATATCAAAAGTTTAGATTCGATAATTCAACTATATCTTGGGTCTTCGTTTAGCCACTTGAAAAACGAAAAATATGCAGACGCACAGTAATTGAGTTGTTTTTTAAAAGAAAGATTGTTTCATCGTCCAAAGACTGACTGAATCGTGCCTTTTATATTGGCCAGACTAAATCACTAGCTTGGGTAATATAAAATGATTGAAGTCTCTACTCTTGGAGCCTTTGCCGCATTAATTGTGGCGATATCTCTAATTCTAAAGAAAGTCCCACCAGCGTACGGCATGATCATCGGTGCCTTAATTGGTGGCGTTGTTGGTGGTGTCTCACTGACGGACACCGTTTCTCTGATGATTGGTGGGGCTCAAGGTATCGTGACAGCGGTACTTCGTATTCTGGCTGCCGGCGTATTAGCTGGTGTGCTTATAGAATCTGGCGCGGCAACTTCTATCGCAGAAACGATTGTCAAAAAAGTAGGCGAAACTCGTGCACTACTAGCGCTGGCGCTAGCGACTCTCATTTTAACCTCCGTTGGTGTATTCGTTGATGTTGCCGTTATTACGGTTTCTCCCATTGCTTTAGCTATTGCCCAGCGTGCTTGCATTTCTAAAACTGCGATACTGTTGGCGATGGTTGGCGGTGGTAAAGCCGGTAACGTAATGTCACCAAATCCAAATGCCATCGCAGCCGCTGATGCCTTTGACGTACCACTGACTTCCGTAATGCTTGCTGGCGTTGTCCCTGGCCTGTTTGGTCTTGCGCTCGCTTACTTTTTAGCTAAGCGTCTAAGCAATAAAGGAAGCATGGTACAAGCAAGCGAAGTGGTTTCTGTTGACCGCAAAAAATTACCAACCTTTGGTGCTGCTATCGTCGCTCCACTTGTGGCTATCGCGCTACTGGCACTGCGCCCAATCGCTGGTATTAACGTTGACCCTCTTATCGCTTTGCCTCTTGGTGGCCTGATCGGCACGGTTGTCATGGGCCGTTTTAACGACACGAACCACTTTGCCGTATCAGGTCTAACCCGTATGGCTCCTGTCGCTGTCATGCTATTAGGTACTGGCACACTCGCAGGCATCATCGCTAACTCAGGTCTTAAAGGAGGCCTGATTGAAGTCCTCACTGCTTCAGGTTTGCCATCATACTTACTTGCGCCAATTTCTGGTGCCATGATGTCATTGGCTACCGCTTCGACAACCGCTGGTACAGCAGTAGCAGCGAGCGTATTTAGCCACACGATTCTTGAGCTTGGTGTTCCTGCACTGGCAGGCGCAGCAATGATTCACTCTGGTGCAACCGTCCTTGATCACATGCCTCATGGTAGCTTCTTCCACGCAACAGGTGGTGCACTCAACATGGATATCCGCGAGCGTCTTAAGCTCATCCCTTATGAGTCAGCGGTTGGTCTGATGATCGCGTTTGTCTCTACCATGATGTTTGGTGTGTTTGGTTTATTTGTTTAAGGCGTTTAGGTATCACTATGAAAATTGTTATTGCTCCGGATTCTTATAAAGAAAGTCTAAGCGCGATGGAAGTTGCAATCTCTATCGAGCAAGGGTTTAAACACGTCCTGCCAAATGCAGAGTACATCAAACTGCCAATGGCTGATGGCGGTGAAGGCACCGTTCAATCTCTTGTTGATGCCACTGGTGGCGAAATAGTTGAGCACTCAGTAACAGGCCCACTTGGCGAACCTGTTTCTGGCTTCTATGGACTACTGGGAGATGGCAAAACAGCGATCATCGAAATGGCGGCCGCATCTGGTTTGCACTTGGTCGATCCAGATAAACGTAACCCAATGATTACCACAACGTTTGGTACTGGTGAGCTGATCAAAGCGGTGCTAGATAAAGGTGTCGAGCACATCATCGTCGGTATTGGCGGCAGCGCGACTAATGATGGGGGGTTAGGCATGGCGCAAGCACTAGGTATTCGCCTTCTGGACGAGAATCATGAACCACTTGGCTTTGGTGGTGGCGAGCTTTCCAAACTTCACCGTATCAATATGCGAGGTCTCGATCTCCGACTTGCACAAGTGCGCCTGGAGGTAGCGTGTGATGTAGACAATCCTCTGTGCGGGCCTCAAGGTGCATCACAAGTGTTTGGTCCGCAAAAAGGCGCGACGCCTGACATGGTTGAGCAGCTCGATCGAAACCTGGCACACTACGCAAGCGTAATCAAAGCGCAACTCGGCCAAGATGTTCTAACACGTCCAGGCGCTGGCGCTGCGGGAGGTTTAGGCGCGGCACTAATGGGCCTGCTTAATGCGGAACTGCGCCCTGGAATTGAGATCGTAATGGATGCGGTTAATCTGGACGAAATCGTCGAAGGTGCAGATCTTGTCATCACGGGTGAAGGTCGTATTGACAGTCAAACCATTCATGGCAAAACGCCTATTGGTGTTGCTCGTGTGGCCAATAAACATTTTGTGCCAGTGATCGGTATCGCGGGCAGTTTGTCTCACGATTGTGGCGTCGTTCATGAGCATGGTATTGATGCAGTTTTTTCGATTGTAAACCGCTCGGTAGACCTGCCAACAGCATTCGCTGAAGCAGCACAGAACATTGAACTAACCGCACGCAATGTCGCAGCGATGTTGCAGTTAAAGCTTTAAAAGATAGATTTCCCTAAGTCGCTAAACAAAAAAACCGCAGACACTGTCTGCGGTTTTTGTATTTCACCTATAAAGCTTATGCTGGCTCTTGGAAGATAACCGTATCTGCTTTCTTAGTGTACTGATCCATCTTATGGAAGTTCAGGTAGCGGTAAGTATCCGCTGCTGTTGCGTTGATCTTCGCTGCGTACTCCAGGTACTCTTCCTTAGTTGGAATTCTACCTAGAATTGCGCCAACTGCTGCTAGTTCAGCTGAAGACAAGTAAACATTCGCACCAGTACCCAGACGGTTCGGGAAGTTACGCGTTGAAGTAGACATTACTGTTGCTTTGTCTGCTACGCGAGCCTGGTTACCCATACATAGTGAACATCCCGGAGTTTCGATACGAACACCAGCACGGCCGTAGATACCGTAGTAACCTTCTTCTGTTAGCTGATCGCGGTCCATCTTAGTTGGCGGAGCCACCCATAGACGCGTATCTAGCTGACCACCCCATTGCTCAAGCAGTTTACCTGCAGCGCGGAAGTGACCGATGTTAGTCATACATGAACCGATGAAGACTTCGTCGATTTGTGTACCTTGAACTTCAGAAAGTAGACGAGCATCATCTGGATCGTTAGGAGCACATAGGATTGGCTCGTTGATTTCTGCCAGGTCGATTTCGATTACGTGCGCGTATTCCGCATCCGCATCCGCTTCCATTAGCTCTGGATTATCCAACCACTCTTGCATTGCAGTGATACGACGCTCGATAGTACGACGGTCGCCGTAACCTTCAGAGATCATCCACTTAAGCATAGTGATGTTCGAGTTTAGGTACTCTTCGATAGACTCTTGAGATAGCTTAACGGTACAACCTGCTGCTGAACGCTCTGCAGACGCATCTGAAAGTTCAAACGCTTGCTCAACCGTTAGGTGCTCAACACCCTCGATTTCTAGAACGCGGCCAGAGAATTCGTTGATCTTACCTGCTTTCTCTACCGTCAACAGACCTTGCTTGATGCCGTAGTAAGGGATTGCATGTACTAGATCACGTAGCGTGATACCAGGCTGCATTTCACCTTTGAAGCGAACCAGGATTGACTCTGGCATATCCAGTGGCATAACACCTGTTGCCGCTGCGAATGCAACCAGACCAGAACCTGCTGGGAAAGAGATACCTAGTGGGAAACGAGTATGCGAGTCACCACCTGTACCTACTGTATCAGGCAGAAGCATACGGTTTAGCCACGAGTGGATAACACCATCACCCGGACGTAGAGATACACCGCCACGGTTCATGATGAAATCAGGAAGTGTGTGGTGCGTGTTTACGTCAACTGGTTTAGGGTACGCAGAGGTGTGACAGAAAGACTGCATTACTAAGTCAGCAGAGAAGCCAAGACACGCAAGGTCTTTAAGCTCATCACGAGTCATAGGACCCGTTGTATCCTGAGAACCAACCGTAGTCATCTTAGGCTCACAGTAAGTGCCCGGACGAACACCTTCTACGCCACATGCTTTACCAACCATCTTCTGTGCAAGCGAGTAACCTTTGCCTGTATCAGCAACGTCACCTGGTTTGCGGAAGAAATCTGCAGGCGCTAGACCTAGAGATTGGCGAGCTTTGTCAGTCAGACCACGACCGATGATCAGTGGAATACGACCGCCAGCACGTACTTCGTCGATAAGCACGTCTGTTTTTAGCTTAAATTCAGCCAGTGTTTCGCCAGTTTCGTGGTTACAAACTTTACCTTCGAATGGATAAACGTCGATAACGTCGCCCATGTTCAGTTTCGATACGTCAACTTCGATTGGTAGTGCGCCCGCGTCTTCCATTGTGTTGAAGAAGATTGGTGCAATCTTACCACCTAGCACGTAACCACCAGCACGTTTGTTTGGAACGTTAGGGATATCATCACCCATGAACCAAAGCACTGAGTTAGTTGCAGATTTACGAGAAGAACCCGTACCTACTACGTCACCAACGTAAACCAGTTGATGACCTTTTTCTTGCAGTTCTTCGATCTGTTTGATCGGACCGATACTACCAGGTTGGTCAGGGTTGATGCCTTCACGCTCGTTTTTCAGCATTGCTAACGCGTGAACTGGGATATCTGGGCGAGACCAAGCATCTGGTGCTGGAGACAGGTCATCGGTGTTTGTTTCACCAGTAACCTTGAATACAGTAAGAGTGATTTTTTCTTGTAGCGCAGGCTTAGACTGGAACCATTCCGCGTCAGCCCAAGATTGTAGAACTTGCTGTGCATGCGCGTTGCCTGCTTTCGCTTTCTCTTCTACATCGTAGAAAGCATCGAACATAAGCAGAGTGTGAGATAGCGCTTTTGCAGCGATTGGTGCTAGAGCATCGTCTTCTAGTAGGTCTACTAGAGGCTCGATGTTGTAACCACCTTGCATAGTACCTAGCAACTGTGCCGCTTTTTCACGGCTTACTAGCGGAGAAGATACCTCACCTTTTGCTACTGCGGTCAGAAAACCAGCTTTAACATAAGCGGCTTCATCAACACCTGGTGGGATACGGTTCTCTAGTAGGTCAAGAAGGACTTCTTCTTCACCTTGAGGGGGATTTTTCAGAAGTTCCACAAGGCCAGCTACTTGCTCAGCGTCTAGTGGTTTAGGTACAACTCCTTCGGCAGCACGCTCTTCGACGTGTTTACGGTAGGCTTCAAGCACGACTTTTTCCTCTCATTGCGGTTCCTCCTTTATTATTACTATTTTTAAAGTAAAGGAGTGAACATCCTTGGAAACTTGGCTCTCCATTGCCCTTGTTTTCATTCAATTATGATTGAGAAACAGCGCCGTAGAGGCCAAACTGTGGGCCAAAGAATAGCAAATTTAACCTTCAATTAAAATCTCATCATTTTGACCAACATAGCAACTTACGACTAAAGTTCTGCTAATTTTGAACAAATATGCTTAGGTTATGCCTTCTTGTCCCGATTAATTAAACGAGGTTCCTACGATCAAATACACTGCCTCCAAGTTCTGCTCTGTACGACCGTAAGCCAACATTATAGGCCCGATTGGGGAATCGACGCCAAAGAATACTGAGCCCGCATTATACAGCGGTGCTTCATCTAAATGGAGATCGTTGTCAGACCATACTCCACCATGTTCCAATGACGCGCCTATGTATACCGGTGCTTCGAACAATCCGAAGTCATTATCGAACCATTTATAGCGGTAGACCAGACTGCTAAAGAACAAGTCCTGCCCAATCAGGCTATTTCTCGGAATGCCCGAAAGGTTTAAAAAGCCCCCTAACTCTCGCGGATCGAGTGGGATGGTGGAGTTTTTGCTCTCAACAAAGCTGTATTCAGCATGTCCGACTAAAGTATGACGCTGATGACTCACTGCACCTTTAAATCTGGCGGAAATTTCATACACCGTATCTTCAACCGAAGACTCGGATTCCAAGAAGTTATCACCTTCCGGACTTTTGTCATGAGAGACGAAATACTCCAAGTCAACCAACAGGCCACGAGTAGGAAAAGCGAAGTCATCGAGCGTGTCTAAACGATAACTTGCAAATGCGCCAAGTCGGTCAAAATCCAGATTACCTGCCGATGCTAAAGTGGAAAGTTCAATACTGCCGGTTGAGTATCGTGCGCCCAATCGTAACTCTTGCCATAACGTAGGTTGAAGACCAATAGAAAGCTCTGATGTAAAATCGCTGTACGACACAGGCAGGAAGTCGTCCACTGCGCCAATGTCCGGGTTTTGGAAGTCACTCAGCGGCAAGTTTCGGCTTTCATTGCTGTAGGTGAGTCTTCCGGATACGAAAAGCTGCTGGCTGGACATGACTGGCGAGTACAGTTCAGCCTCAATCAGCTTATCCGTCCCCATTTCGACATTAAATGCCAGCTCTGCACCATGAGAATTTAGGTTGGTGAAATTGGTTGATAAGCCGATGCCATACTGGCTGTCAGTATCAAAATCATCTTCGAGGAAAAATCGAAAGTTGAGGTAATTAGGGCCCCACGATTTTTCGTTAACGTTAAACACCAGTTGTGTGACGCCTTCTTCTTCCTCAAACTGATAAGTAATCAGCTCAAAGCGATCAAGCGCGTATAGGTTTTCAACCGCTTTTTCTATTTCTTGCGTAGGGATTTTTCGCCCTGTCTCCAAATGCAGACGGTTGGTCAGCAGCACATCGCTGTAGTGCGTGTTATTGATGATCACGACCTCATCAACCACACGTTCATCACCATGGACTAAGGTTTTCCGCGCTTCTTGTTTATGGTCGATGTAACGTTGATAATCCGCACTGGATAGACTCAAGCCTTCTAATTTCGGTGCCAACGTCTTAGTGATTTCATACCCCGACTGAAACGCCGAAGGCATTTTATCGAACTCAACGGTTTCCATTTGACCAACATTCGGACGAATGTAAATGTCTTGCTCTTGGAGTGCTTCGACTTGCTCTTGAGTACTGCGACGCACAAGATAGTTGGAAAGTTGGTCGGCCACGGTAAACAGCCCGGTAAAGTCTTCTTTGGTTTTGTAATCGGTGCTGATATCTACGGCGATAACAACGTCCGCGCCCATTGCACGAGCCACATCAACCGGCATGTTATTTACTACGCCGCCATCGACCAGCATGTGACCATTTAACTGATAAGGCGGGAGCGCACCTGGCACAGACATACTCGCCATCATCGCATCCACCAAGTAGCCATTACCAATGACGACTTCTTCAAGCTCTAAGATGTCCGTTGCGACAGAGCGATACGGAATGGCGAGTTCATCAAAGGAATCAAAACGCCCCAAATTACCCGTGCTTTCACGCAGAATGCGCAGCATGTTTTGCCCTAGCACAACACCTGTTGGCGCCCTAACCTCAGTCAATCTCAGGCCAAGGTCGGTGTAAATCTGATAACGGTCTTCGTACTCTTTATCGCGAACTCGGCGCTGGCTTCGGTCTACACGGTCTCGATAACCGCCGTTCCAATCCACGGTGTAAATAAAGCTCTCAATCTCATCGGCGCTCATACCAGTGGCATACAAGCCACCAACGTACGCGCCCATGCTCGTTCCGGTTATGATATCGACCGGAATGTGCATCTCTTCCATTGCTTTCAACACGCCTATATGGGCGGCACCTTTTGCACCACCACCAGCGAGAACCACTGCGATTTTAGGGCGCGATGCGGAAGTCTCTTCCTGAGCCCGGCCAACCGAAGGCGCAGCGATCAAAAAGAAGCTTACCCAAAGCGCGAAATGGCGAGTTAACGGGCTACATGACAACTTTTTGAACATTCATTTTTCCTTTATAGAATCTCTGGTCACAGGGAGCGCATGACTGCATTGGTCAGCCAAAGCTCCCAGATTATACGCACTAATATGTACTAAGAATTGACCAGTGAAACAAGTTTCCACTTGCAGTTTAGCGACACTACCAATTAAATAAATCATTAATCCAGTTGGATTTTTTCTCACACTGCTGCTTTACCTGACCTGTTTTATCCCAAACCGGCAGTTTATATTCACTACGACAGTTCATTTCCAACCCGCCTTCGGCTGTTTGTTTGAAGCCCAGTGTTGTCACTTCTCGTGGCCAAGGTAATGCTAAACGTTCAGGAATACGCTGAGACAAATATTCGGCATACACACGTAAAGCACCACTTGCGCCGGTTAGATTAGTTGGTTTGTTATCATCACGTCCCAGCCAGATAGTGGTAACTTCTCGACCGTCCACGCCCACAAACCAACTGTCGCGGGTATCATTACTAGTACCTGTTTTACCAGCCAATGCAGCCCAAGAAAATTGATTCTGCAAATAGCGCCCTGTTCCCTGAGCAACGCCTTGTTTCATCGCGTAAGTGGTGAGCCAGGCCGCCTGTTCATCAACCTCACGAGACGAGCGAGGAAGTGATTGGTACAGAACATTTCCTTCCATATCAATGACTGAGCGAAGTGCTGTTAACCTTGCTCGTTTGCCAGAGTTTGTCAGAGTCTGGTACATCTGAGCCACCTCAAGCGGCGTCAATGAAAACGCGCCAAGGAACATAGAAGGCACTGGGCGGATTTCATTTTTGCTTACGCCTAAGCGCTCTAACGTATTCGTCACTTCAGGAATACCTAGCTCCATACCCAAACGCACTGTTGGTACATTAAGCGACTTCGCTAACGCAAGGTACAGTGGCACATCGCCACGATATTTACGATCATAGTTACGCGGTGTCCAAACCGTGCCTTCACTGCCTTTGAGACTTAGTGGCGTGTCATGCAGCGTTGTTCCCAAATTGTATTTTTCCGGTTGCTCCAGTGCAGTCAGGTAAATCGCAGGCTTCACCAAAGAACCAATAGGACGGCTCGCATTCAGCGCTCGGTTAAATCCATCATAACCCGCTCTCTTCCCACCAACCATCGCGCGGATTTCACCACTGTGGCGGTCAACTGCCACCGCTGCAGCTTCGAGATCTTTACCGCCGCGCTTCGCCAACTCTGGGATCTTTTTCGCGATGGCTTTTTCCATTTTGCTTTGCGATACCGGATCGAGAGAGGTGAAGACTCTTAACCCCGTTTCCGCCTTAAAACGTTCGCCGACTTTTTCTTTCAGCTCGATGTTCAATTGCTGGAAGTAAGCAGGCTGACGGCTGGCAATTCGAGGATTGCTTTGCGTATCAAGCGGACGACTGGCTGCCTGATCATACTCTTGTGCCGTCAGTAGATTTTGTTGCATCAACAGACGCAATACCAGGTCACGGCGATCTTTGGTTCGCTCTGGATAGCGAATAGGGTTGTAATAAGACGGCCCTTTGACCATACCGACTAACATGGCAAGTTGATCAACACGTAGCTCACTGATCGGCTGGCCAAAGTAGTAACGCGAAGCTAAGCCAAAGCCATGGATCGCTTCACCGCCACTTTGCCCTAAATACACTTCGTTTAAGTACGCTTCCAGAATACGATCTTTGCTGTAGCGGTAATCCAGAATCAACGCGATGTAGGCTTCACGTAGCTTACGCCACAATGTCTTGTCGCGGGTAAGAAATAAGTTTTTCGCCAACTGCTGAGTCAGTGTACTACCACCCTGAACCGTACGGCCTGCCTTTATATTCGCAACCAGCGCTCGCCCGATGGCCAGCGGAGAAACACCGTCATGTTGATAAAAGTTTCGGTCTTCAGTAGCCAGTAGCGCATCAACCAAAATTTCAGGGAACTGGTCTCGACGTAAAAACAGTCTTTGCTCGTCCTGATCTTTCTCCAACATACCCAGCATTTTAGGTTCAAGACGCAGATAGCCAAGATCCCCTTTGGATTCCAAAGACTGAATGCGCTGTAAACCACCGTCAGAGAAATGCAGCATCACGTGACGATCTGGCTCCGGGCCATCAGCGAACTCAAATGGACGACGAATTAATTCAATGCGGGTAGAAGATGAAGAGTACTCTCCCGGATAACGAGGCGTGCTCACCTTTCGATACTTGAGTACATCCAATTCATTACGCAGCTCTTTGATGGTGATATTCTCACCCGGGCTCAAATTCAGAATACGCGCGTAAACAACGGTTGGCAGTTCAAATAGCTGACCATCAAAGCGCTCTTTGACCACGCTATCTAAATAGATTCCGACGAACAACAATACCGCAGCCAGCGCAACACCCGCTTTCCAGCCAAACGACCACAACGTTTTCAACCACGAACGTTTGCCATTGTCCGGCTTTTTACCCGGGCTACGTTTGTTACGTGTTGCCGTACTTTTCGCTGCTGTTTTTTTCTTCGCAGGCGCTTTTTTTGTGCTTGGCTTTTTAGTGTCAGTCATTATTCAATTGTCTTTTTGTTTTCGTTGTCGCTACATGGCTGGCAGGATCATCTGGCCAAACGTGTTTTGGGTAGCGCCCTTTCATCTCTTTCTGTACGTCTTTATAACTGCCTTTCCAGAACGCAGCGAGGTCCGTGGTCACTTGCAATGGACGCTGCGCGGGAGAAAGTAACTCCAGCACCAAAGGTTTACGCCCTAAAGCAACGGTTGGCGATGTGCTTTCGCCAAATACTTCCTGCATTCTGACTGATAACACGGGCTCATGACCGTATTGATATCGAATGCATTTCTTTGTACCTGTCGGTAGCTGATAGTGCTCAGGTAGCCACTCATCGATACTCTGATTTAAGGGCCAGCCTAAACGCGCATTCAAAGCTTCCGTCAAATTAACCTTATTCAGATCTTTTACTGACGCTACGGACGCCATGTACGGCTCTAGCCACTCTTCCAGTGATTCAAGCAAACTCTCGTTATCAAAACTTGGCCAAGGTTGCTCTGGAAGCCAGTCTATTGCGCAGCGAATACGCTCAAGCAAGCTTTCCGATGCCGGTGTCCAGTTTAGACTGCTCAATCCCTGACGGCGGACATAAGTGAGTAAAGCTTGTGTCATTTTTTCTTTGCCCGGGCTTGGCAACGACTCGCTTTCTATCACCAACTGACCGAGTTTTTGCTGCCGCTGCGCGATTAAACGCCCTCTTTTTTCGTCCCAATCCACCAGTTCTTCAGAGGAAAATAGCGACTTAAACGTTGTTTGCAGTAAGTTGACGTCTAATTTACACGCCAAATGAATTTGACTCGAATTGGAATGTGAACGCATAAGATCAACCGCGACTAAATATTCACTGGCACCTAAGGTATCGTCGGGGCGACATTCCGCACCGTGACCGTTTGAGAGCGTGAATCGACCGTACTGATTACTGCGTTGCTGCGCAATGCGATCCGGAAACGCCAGGCTCAATACCAGCGGCAACAAACTCTCATCGACACCAGCAACGGAAAAGGCACCATCCAGCTTGTGAGACAAAGATTGCGCGCGTTTAAGCAACAACGACCTTTTCGGATGTGTTCCTGTTACCCAGCGATGCAAGCTATGGGCAATATTGGTGACGTTTCTTTCTGGCTCTTCTATAAGGGCGACCGCTGCAAGCGCAGTATTTAACATCTTCTCACTGTGCTGCGAAGATTTTATCAACATTGCAGCCGCGCGAGGTTCCACACCAAGCTCATGAGCCTGTCTGCCATCCGCCGTCAATTGACCTTGTTCAGTTAAAAGTCCAAGTGAAACTAGCAGTTGCTTCGCCTGACTCAAAGCGGCTTGAGAGGGGATATTAAGCCATTTTAGGTCCTGAATATCACTCGCGCCCCAGAAAGCCAGCTCCATAACCAAACTCGCCAGATCAGAATGCAGAATTTCAGGCTGCGGTACCGTCGGTTGCTGCTTGAACTGACTTTCAGAATAGAGGCGAACACAAATCCCCTCTTCAATTCGACCAGCTCGCCCCAGCCTCTGTATCGCCGAAGACTGGGCAATACGAACCTGCTCCAGACGGGTGAGACCATTCTTGAGATCAAAACGTGCGATACGCTCTAAACCAGAGTCCACAACAAGGCGAATACCTTCAATTGTCAGGGAGGTTTCCGCGATGTTCGTTGCCAGTACGACTTTACGTTTCCCCTTTACCGCCGGAGAGATCGCTTTTTGCTGCTCAGCAAAGCTAAGCTGGCCGTATAGTGGGCACACTTCGACTTCCGTTGGCAAATGCGATAAACGTTCTTCAACCTGTTTTATTGCAGCAACGCCGGGTAGAAAAGCCAGTAAAGAGCCTGACTCTTTATTCATCAGACTCTCAATCGTTTTGGCCATAACAACGGGAAGATGATCATTAACGGCGAGTGGTGCGTAGCGCGTTTCAACATCAAAACTACGCCCTTCTGATTCAATGAAACTCGCTTCGGGTAGCAACACTTGCAAAGCATCTTGATCGAGCGTTGCCGACATCACCACCAGCTTAAGATCATCGCGTAGCGCTTCCTGAACTTCTAAACTGAATGCCAACGCCGTATCCGCATGAATACTACGCTCATGAAATTCATCAAAAATCAGTAGATCGACACCATCCAGTTCAGGGTCATTTTGGATCATGCGCGTCATGATCCCTTCCGTCACGATCTCCAATTGCGTTGCAGCGCTTACCTTTGTCTCACCGCGAACACGATACCCGACGGTTTGCCCCACTTGCTCTCCTAATTGTTCAGACAAATAGCGAGCAATATTGCGGGCTGCCAGTCGTCTTGGTTCCAGCATAATAATTTTGCCAGTCACCAATTTGTGCTTAATTAGTTGGAGAGGAAAGTAAGTCGACTTACCTGCACCTGGCGCAGCTTTTAGGATGACCTGATGTTGGTTTTTGACCGCGGCAAGTAACTGAGGCATCACGGCTTCAATCGGCAATTGTGACAAAGGAAATACCTTATGGTGTAATGATGGCAACATTGTACATAAAAACATTCCTGTCTAAATAAGCAAAATGCATTTCGAACCCGCTTTAGAGTCAGCGACTCTACTTAAACGCTATAAACGCTTCCTTGCCGATATTGAGCTTGATAACGGTGAAATTCGCACCATCCATTGTGCCAACACAGGCGCAATGACTGGCTGTGCCACACCTGGTAATAAAGTTTGGTACTCGACATCCGATAACCCTAAGCGTAAATACCCTAATAGCTGGGAGCTCAGTGAAACCAAGCTCGGCCATCGAATTTGTATCAATACCGCGCGTGCCAACCAATTAGCGGTTGAGGCGATTGAAAATAACGTCATTTCAGAACTTTGCGGTTATGACACACTTCAAACTGAAGTGAAATATGGCAATGAAAATAGCCGAATTGATATCTTGCTCAGCGCAAGTGATAAACCAAAGTGTTATATAGAAGTGAAAAGCGTCACTCTTCTTGATGAAACTCACTCGGATGGGCAAGGATACTTCCCCGATGCAGTCACTACTCGAGGACAAAAGCATCTGAGAGAGCTCACAGAAATGGCACAAAATGGAAGTAGAGCCATACTTTTATTTACTGTTTTACATTCGGGTATTGAAAAAGTATCTGCGGCACACCATATAGACGCAAAATATTCACAATTACTCAAACAAGCACAAGACGCTGGAGTCGAAGTTCTCTGCTATAAAGCTGAACTAAGCAGTACTGACATATCGCTAATTTCCGCTGTTGATTTCATCAATTTAGAGAAAAAATGATGTTATCTTCACATTGACGATAAGATTGCAAATCAGTATTTGCCTGCACCGCCTCTTTTTGCTATAGATACCCGCCTTAAATAGACTGCGAAGCAGTTGACTAGGTGTAAGTAGGAGATGCTGTATGCCAGAATCAAAGAAAAAAACGATTGGCATCCTAGCCATTGCAGGCGTGGAGCCATATCAGGAAAAGCCTGGTGAAGAATACATGTCACCAGAGCAGGTTGAACACTTTACGAAAATCCTAACGGCTTGGCGTGATCAGCTAAGATCTGAAGTGGACCGTACTGTTCACCATATGCAGGATGAAGCAGCAAACTTCCCTGATCCAGTGGACCGCGCCTCTCAAGAGGAAGAGTTCAGCCTAGAACTGCGTAATCGTGATCGTGAGCGCCGTTTGATCAAGAAGATTGAAAAGACGTTAGACAAAATCGAAGAAGATGACTTCGGCTTTTGTGAGTCTTGTGGCGTAGAGATCGGCATTCGCCGTCTTGAAGCACGCCCAACTGCCGATCTTTGTATCGACTGTAAAACACTTGCAGAAATCAAAGAAAAGCAGATGCAAGGCTAATCACCACGCATTTTGATTATGGAAGGGAGCTCTGGCTCCCTTTTTGTTTTGGCTTATCTGTTCGAGATTCACACACATGACAAGCTATGTTGGCCGATTCGCCCCATCTCCTTCAGGGCCACTGCATTTTGGCTCACTGGTAGCCGCCCTTGGCAGTTATTTTCAGGCAAAAGCTAACCATGGATCATGGTTAGTTCGCATAGAAGACCTCGATCCTCCAAGGGAAATGCCCGGCGCAACACAAGCCATTCTGGAAGCACTGCAAGCTTACCAATTACATTGGGATGGCGAGGTGGTTTACCAGAGTCAGCGTCATCATCTCTACCAGGCTCAAATAGATACTTGGCTAGAAAATGGTGACGCGTATTATTGCCAGTGTACACGCAAGCAAATTAAGCAACATGGTGGGTTTTATCCGGGTACTTGCCGAGATAAAAACTTGAAAGAAGGCGCAATACGCCTAAAAATGACCAAACCTATCGCCAGTTTCTTCGACCTGAAACATGGAACTATTCAGATTCCAGAACAACTGGTTAATGAAGATTTCATTATTAAACGTCGAGATGGCTTATTTGCTTATAATCTTGCGGTAGTATTGGATGATATCGACCAAGGGGTCACTGAAGTTGTTCGTGGCGCAGATTTAATCGAACCGACTGGGCGCCAAATCAGCTTGTACCAAATTCTGGGGCAATCTGAAGTCAGTTACTTGCACTTACCATTGGCGATAGATGATAACGGCAATAAACTGTCGAAACAAAATCACGCGACGGCTATTGATATTGACAATCCGAAGCCAGCACTACTAAAAGCGATGACGTTTTTAGGCTTTGATATACCAGAAGAAATACGCGCCTCAGATATTACGAATATCCTTCGCTGGGGCAGCGAAAACTGGCAGTTAGAACAGCTACCAACAGAGATCGAAATCACAGCATGATTCTCAAATGGCGCTGTGTAGTGCTATCATTAGCCGCAAATCTGCCCGAGGGCACCAAAACTAACCAAAGCAAAATTGGATTAAACCCAGTTATTGCCAGATGCACATGAATACAAACGACTATACACCAAGCGAACCTGCCACAATCCCAGAGCTCGCTCTCAATGTAATAACTCGTGAAGAGCACAACATTTCGCGTAAGCAGATCAGTGACAATGCACTGAAGGTACTGTACCGCCTTAATGGTGCTGGTTTCGATGCTTTTCTTGTGGGTGGCGGGGTTCGAGATTTACTGCTTGGACAGAGACCAAAAGACTTTGATATTGCGACCAATGCAACACCAGAGCAAATAAAACAGCTATTCAGAAACTGCCGCTTGATTGGGCGTCGTTTCCGCTTGGCTCACATCATGTTTGGCCGAGACATCATTGAAGTCGCGACCTTCCGTGGTCACCATCAAGAACAGAAAAACAAAAGTATTTCTCAGCAATCAAAAGAAGGCATGCTGTTACGCGACAACGTGTACGGCACCATCGATGAAGATGCTGAACGTCGCGATTTCACGATCAACTCGATGTACTACAACATCGCAGATTACTCGATTCACGATTATGCTCGTGGTATCGAGGACTTAGAAGATCGTCTGATTCGCCTGATTGGTGATCCAGAAACTCGCTACCGTGAAGATCCGGTACGCATGCTGCGTGCGATTCGTTTCGCCGTTAAGCTCGACTTTGATATTGAAGAAGACACCGCAGCGCCAATCGAAGAAATGTCGACGCTATTGCGTGACATACCATCTGCACGTCTTTTCGAAGAATCTTTAAAGCTGTTACAGTCTGGTCAAGGTTTAGAAACCTATCACCTGCTGCGCGAATACAACTTATTCCAACAGCTTTTCCCGACGATTTCCGAGCACTTCACTGAAGACTACTCATCACACACCGAACAGATGCTCGATTTGGTCCTCGATTCTACAGATATGCGAATCGAAGAAGGCAAACGCATCAACCCTGCATTTATGTTCGCAGCGATGCTGTGGTATCCACTGTGTGCCGTTGCCGAGAAACTGATGGAACAACGCCATCTTGGTTACTACGATGCCATCATGGAAGCCAGTAACATCATCCTTGATGAGCAGGTTCGCACAATTGCGATCCCGCGACGTCACACTGCGACTATTCGCGAGATTTGGCAGCTGCAATTACGCCTGCCACGACGCAATGGTAAGCGCGCCTCACGCCTTATGGAATTAAACAAGTTCCGCGCGGGCTACGACTTTCTTGAAATGCGTGGCGAAATTGAAGGCGGAGAGACAGAGAAGCTTGCCAAGTGGTGGGAAACTTTCCAAAATGCAGGCCGAGAAATGCGCCAGGCAATGGCTGGTGATCTCGACGACCAAGCGCCGAAAGGCCAGCGTCGCCGTAAAACCTATCGCAAGAAAAAGAGTAAGCCGAAGTCATGATCACAGCGTACATTGCGGTAGGCAGCAACTTGGCTGATCCTGTCAGCCAAGCAAAACAAGCGATCGAAGCGCTAAAAACACTACCTGAATCAAAATTTGTTAAGGCTTCACAGCTTTACAGCAGCACGCCTATGGGGCCACAAAATCAGCCGGATTACATTAATGCGGTCGTGGCGATTCAAACCAATTTGACGCCTTTGCAACTGCTTGATTGCACCCAAGCTATCGAGCAAGTGCAAGGGCGTGTCCGTAAAGATGAACGTTGGGGGCCAAGAACGTTGGATCTCGACATTGTGCTTTACGGCAATGAGGTGATTAATTCCGAAAGACTGACCATTCCTCACTACGGAATGAAAGAGCGCGAGTTCGTGCTCTACCCTCTTGCGGAAATTGCACCAAGTTTACAACTCCCTGATGGGACCGAGGTCTCTTCACTACTGAATCAAGTAGATAGAAACGGCCTCAATATTTGGCAGTCATAGCCAACTCCTAGTAAGGATAAAACAATGAAAAAAATGACCATTAACGACCTTATTAAGTGCAAACAAGAAGGTCGTAAATTTGCTACTTCAACAGCTTACGATGCAAGTTTTGCCCAACTTTTTGAAAGCCAGGAAATGCCAGTTCTACTAGTGGGTGACTCACTAGGCATGGTGCTTCAGGGCGAAAACGATACGCTTCCAGTTACCGTAGAAGATATCGTATACCACACTCGCTGCGTTCGTGCTGGTAGCCCAAACTGTTTGCTGATGTCTGATATGCCATTCATGAGCTACGCAACGCCAGAGCAAGCCTGCGAAAATGCAGCAAAAATCATGCGTGCTGGCGCAAACATGGTGAAGATCGAAGGCGGTGATTGGTTAGTTGATACCGTTAAAATGCTTACTGAACGTGCGGTTCCTGTCTGTGCTCACCTGGGTCTGACGCCTCAGTCTGTAAACATCTTTGGTGGCTATAAAGTACAAGGTCGCGAGCAGGAAAACGCCGATCGCATGGTCAAAGACGCACTGGCGCTTCAAGAAGCGGGTGCTCAAATTATCCTACTAGAATGTGTTCCTGCAGCTTTAGCAGAACGCATCACTCAGTTGCTTGACGTACCAGTCATCGGTATCGGTGCCGGTAATGCGACTGACGGTCAAATTCTTGTCATGCATGATATGTTTGGTATTTCTGCCAACTACATGCCTAAATTCTCCAAAAACTTTCTTGCAGAAACAGGTGATATGCGCAAAGCCGTTGCAAAATACATGGAAGATGTTGCAAACGGTGTATTCCCAGACGATGCACATACCATTGCTTAGAGGATAAGTGAATGCAAACTTTTGCGGAAATTTCAGCGGTTCGTGAACAGGTAAAAACCTATAAGCGTGAAGGACGTAAAATCGCGTTTGTCCCAACCATGGGCAATCTTCATGACGGTCATTTAACACTTGTTCGTAAAGCTCGCGAATACGCTGATGTGGTTGTCGTAAGCATCTTTGTTAACCCGATGCAGTTTGAACGTGCCGACGATTTAAGTAACTACCCGCGAACATTGGATGAAGACCTCAGCAAGCTCTCCGCTGAAGGGGTTGAGCTAGTGTTCACTCCAACACCGGAGATTATCTACCCTGAAGGTTTAGATAAGCAGACTTTTGTCGATGTACCTGGTCTTTCGACCACTTTAGAAGGTGCCTCTCGTCCGGGTCACTTCCGCGGCGTGACGACTATCGTCAATAAGTTATTTAATATTGTCCAACCAGATCTGGCTTGTTTTGGCGAAAAAGACTTCCAGCAACTTGCTGTTATTCGCAAGATGGTTGATGACCTGGCAATGGATATTGAAATCGTAGGCGTACCGACTGTTCGTGAAATGGACGGGCTTGCGATGAGCTCTCGCAATGGTCTACTTACGCTTGATCAACGTCAGCGTGCTCCAGTGCTTGCACGTACCATGCGTTGGATTAGCAGTGCAATGCGTGGCGGGCGTGATGATTACGCTTCAATCATTGAAGATGCAAGTGATCAGCTCAGAGCGGCTGGGTTACATCCGGATGAAATATTTATCCGTGATGCTCGCACCTTAGATGTGATCACGGCAGACACAACACAAGCCGTTATTCTGATGTCAGCATTTTTAGGTAATGTTCGCCTGATCGACAATCAAACCGTCGATATGGTTATTGAAGCTAAAGATAATTCAGAATCAAGCGATGGCAAGTCAAATGATGCCTAGCAAGCAAAAGTAAAAACAAAAGGTCGACTTCGAGTCGACCTTTTTTGTTGTCACTTCATCGGTAAAGTTTAGGTGCGTAAACCTTTACCTTTGGTCACTAAGTAATGCGCCACGGCATACAGCAATACAACAAAAACCCCTAGTACACTAAACGATGTCACGATGCCCACATCCGATACGCCTAAAAATCCATAACGGAATGCGTTGACCATATAGACGATCGGATTGATTTTCGATACCCCTTGCCAAAATTCTGGTAGCAGACTGATCGAATAGAAAACCCCGCCTAAGTAGGTTAATGGCGTCAGGACAAACGTAGGGACAATAGAAATATCATCAAACGTCTTAGCAAATACAGCGTTGATTAATCCACCTAACGCAAAAACAACCGAAGTCATAAATACGGTCAGGAATATAATTCCCCAGTGATCCACATTCAAATCAACAAAGAATAGCGATACGAAAGTGACAAAGGTGCCAACCAACAAGCCTCGGGTAACTCCACCCATGACATAACCTGCAATAATGACATAGTTAGGAACCGGAGCCACAAGCAATTCTTCGATATTTTTTTGCATTTTTGCACTGAAAAATGACGAAGCAACGTTTGAATATGAGTTGGTAATGACCGACATCATGATTAAGCCAGGAACAATGTATTCCATATAGCTAAATCCGTTCATCTGACCGATACGCGAGCCAATAAGATTACCAAAGATGATGAAATATAAGCACATGGTAATTACTGGCGGGACTAAGGTTTGTACCCAAATACGCGTAAAGCGATTGATCTCTTTACCCAGCAAACTGACAAAAGCTGTCCAATAAATATGATACATACCGTTTCCTTAACTCTGCTCGCGAACAATACGGACAAACAACTCTTCCAAGCGGTTAGCCTTATTACGCATCGACAGTACTCTTACGCCTTGCTCAGTTAACTGAGTAAACACATGGTTCAAGCCTTCCGACTTCTCAAGCTCAATTTCTAGAGAGCCTTCTCTCAATGTTTGAGAAATGACGCCATCAAGAGGCTGAAGACAGCTTTCATTCTCAACGTCCAGGACAAACGTCTCGACTTGCAGTTTAGACAACAAGCCTTTCATAGTGGTGTTCTCAATCAGCTCTCCACGATTAATAATACCTATGTTGCGACAAAGCATTTCTGCTTCTTCAAGGTAGTGAGTGGTCAGAATAATCGTGATACCTTGAGCGTTAATCTTTTTAAGGAATTCCCACATTGAACGGCGCAATTCGATATCCACGCCAGCGGTTGGCTCATCCAGAATCAGCAATTTTGGTTCATGCATTAGCGCTCGGGCTATCATGAGTCGACGCTTCATACCACCTGATAGATTACGAGCAGCCTCTGAACGTTTATCCCAAAGGTCAAGTTGAGTCAGGTATTTCTGTGCACGCTCTTTTGCAACCGCTTTTGGTACGCCGTAATACCCTGCTTGTTGAATAACGATTTGCTCAACCGATTCAAATTGGTTGAAGTTGAACTCCTGAGGAACCAGACCTAAATTTTGTTTCGCTAATTCAAGGTCGGTGTCGATGTCATAACCAAAAACTTTGGTGGTTCCAGAAGTTTTGTTGACAAGCGAAGCGATAATACCGATTGTGGTTGATTTCCCTGCCCCGTTTGGGCCGAGAAGCGCGTAAAAGTCACCTTGTTTAACTTGTAGACTGATGCCTTTTAACGCCTCAAAGCCGCCTGCGTACGTTTTACGTAGCTGTTCGATTTCTAATGCGTACATAGCGTAGTTGATTGCCGTCTGTTGTAATTCGTGATTGCTGATACCAAGTGAGAGTATTTGAACGATTAAGAGCCGATGCCCCAGAAACATCTTTCGGTATTGCAGTGAAGGATTATTAGTTTATCGTTGAATAACGATGATTACAATTAAACCTTTCGATAAACTTGGACGCTTAATCCACAGTAAACCTATGGTTTCCTGAGCGTTGGAGAGTCGATAACAGAGTGAAATGAGTGTCTGGAACAGGCAGTGAGATAACGAGCTCTGCCAAAAGGCTTGGCAGAGCTGAAAATAGAAACTGGGTGAATTACGCAGTAATGCGTTGGTATTGTGCTTCCTCAACATGCGCAACTGCGGCGTTCAAAGCTTCATAGCGGAATCGATAAATGTTGGCAGCCGGAACCAGATCAATCACGTGGAACTTTTCTAGTTGTTCACGTGTACGTTGATTTGGGCACAACAGATACACTTCACAATTCGCATCCAGCGCATCTTTTATCGCGTTTTCCAGTGCTAACCCCACGGTCACATCAATCATTGGTACATCCGTAAGATCCAGAATCATCACTTCATAATCGGCAATACTTGAGTGCTGACGAGAAATCGCTTTTGATACGCTAAAGATCATTGGCCCGGAAAGGTAGAAGAACAGAACCGTGCCGTTGGCTCGATCCAATAGTCCTCTTTCACTGTCTGTTAGAGGCACATCATCTTCATCGGCATCACTAATGGCTTTAACTTGGCGCGCCTGCTCACGGCTCAGGCGTTCGATAATAATGATGTTGGAGATAAACACCCCAAGCCCGACCGCAACAATCAGATCGACGAAAACGGTCAGTAGCATCACCCCGTACATCACCGCCATGCCCGAAAAACTGACCTTGTGAGCACGTTGAATAAAGCTCCAGTCGAGAATATTAAATCCGACATACACCGCGATACCAGCCAGTACCGCCATTGGAATTGGCTCGGTCAGTCCGCCAGCAACCAACACGACTAATGCCAGCATCAGCGCACGTACCACACCAGATAACGGTGAGCGCGCACCAACCTGAATGTTGGTCACGGTTCCCATCGTCGCCCCCGCTCCCGGTAGCGCACCAAACAATCCGGAAATCATATTCGCTAAGCCCTGACCACGCAGTTCTTTATCAGAATCATGTTCTTTACGCGTAAGCGAGTCACCGATAACCGCCGTCAGTAGTGTATCGATGCAGCCAAGGGTACCTAGGACCAGCGCATCGATAACCATCTCAACAAACATGTCTGGATTAATGTGTGGCGCCACCAACGAAGGCAGGCCTGCTGGGATTTCACCAATACGGCGAATGTCATCCGTATCAAACAGCATCACCGACAATAAGGTTACAGCAACCAGTGCCACCAGCTGAGCAGGGACATACTTGCGATATTGTTTCGGGAAGAAAAACAGAATACCTAGCGTCAGCAAGCCTAAGAACAGCTCACTAAACTTCAGGTTAGAAATAGTTTCTGGTAATGCGGATAGTGTCCCTAGCACCCCACCTGAAGGCGCTGCGTGTCCCAGCAGAGGAGATAATTGCAGGATAATCAGTATGACACCAATGCCAGACATAAAGCCGGAAATCACACTGTAAGGCATTAAGGTAACGTATTTACCCAGCTTAAGTGTCCCTAGCAAAATCTGAAATGCACCAGCCATCATGACGACGGTAAACGTCATCGCCATCCCTGTTTCCGGATATTTCACCATCATGCTCGTCAATACAGCGGTCATAATGACGGTCATCGGCCCGGTCGGTTCTGATATCAGCGTATTAGAGCCACCAAACAGAGAAGCAAACAAACCCACCATGATCGCACCCCATAAACCAGCTTCTGCGCCAGCTCCTGAGGCGACACCAAATGCTAAAGCCAAAGGCAGCGAGATAATTGCCGTAGTGACACCACCAAAGATGTCCCCTTTGAAATTGATATCCTCAAATCGATTCCCGAACAACACTTAATTCCCTTGCATTAATATCAAACCAAACTCATCACTGTAACCAGTGACATTCTCCCTTAAACCATAACAATTTCATGGGCTTTGAAGGGAGATAAATAAACGAGCTCAATTGTACGAATTTATTGGTAAGAACACGTCAGATGAGTCCTGTCTGACGAATATTTAACGGGATCGAAATTGTAACATTGTGTATAGTTGAAATTCTGATCGCTTGCTATATTTGAACAGCTTAGCTATCAGTGCTTTTGTCATTTAAGGGAAGTTATTTGCAAGATGCCGGAAATTAAACAATTATTTGAGAATAATTCAAAATGGTCAGAAGAGATTAAGTCTGATCGCCCTGAATATTTCGCTAAGCTCGCAGAGGGCCAGAAACCCGATTTTCTTTGGATTGGTTGTTCAGACAGCCGCGTACCAGCAGAACGATTAACCGGCCTTTACTCAGGAGAGTTATTTGTTCACCGTAATGTTGCAAACCAAGTCATCCACACAGACCTAAACTGCCTTTCTGTTGTTCAATATGCCGTTGACGTTCTCAAAGTAAAACACATTATCGTATGTGGTCACTACGGTTGTGGCGGTGTTAACGCTGCGATTGATAATCCGCAACTCGGTTTGATCAATAACTGGTTATTGCACATTCGTGATATTTACTTCAAGCATCGCACCTATCTGGATCAAATGCCTCTGGAAGATCGTGCCGATAAACTAGGTGAACTTAACGTTGCCGAACAAGTTTATAACTTGGGTAATTCAACCATCATGCAAAATGCATGGGAGCGCGGACAAGACGTTGAGATTCACGGCTTTGTTTATGGTATTGAAGACGGCCGTTTAGAGTATCTGGGTATTCGCTCTAACTCTAAAGAAACCGTTGAAGAGTCGTACAAAACAGCCTTGTCGACGATTTTAAACTCCGAGAACAAGCTGCTGTGTCGTTAATACGACAAGTTGATTAAACAAAAAACGCCCATTTCGAAATGGGCGTTTTTTCTATCTGATTTTTTATAATCCGATAATGGACTTGTGCTTATTCTTGAGGCACAACTTTACCGATAAATGGTAAGTGGCGGTATTTCTGAGCGTAATCAATACCTACACCAACCACAAACTCATCCGGAATTTCAAAGCCAATCCAGTCAACTGGCACGTTCACTTCACGGCGAGATGGTTTATCCAACAAGGTACAGATTGCGATAGATTTTGGCTCACGCAGCGACAGGATCTCACGAATCTTGTTCAGCGTATTACCGGTATCGATAATGTCTTCAACAAGCAACACATCTTTGCCTTTGATATCGTCATCCAGATCTTTCAGGATACGAACATCACGTGAACTTTCCATCGTATTGCCGTAGCTTGAAGCCGTCATGAAATCGACTTGATGAGTCAGGTCAATGGCACGGGCTAAGTCGGCCATAAAAACAAATGAACCACGCAATAAGCCAACCAAAACCAGATCTTCGCTACCTTGGTAACGCTCAGTAATTTGCTTGCCTATTTCACGAACTCGATCCTGAACGACTTCCTCAGAAATCATGACTTCTACTGTATGTTTCATACTCTGCTCAATTTATTTGGTGGGTTAAGGTCAATCGCGCGCAAACGATCACCTAATCTTACGGCGCGTAGTGTATCACCACGTTCATTGTGTTGAAAGCCACAACCCTTTCCCGATTTTCTTGGGAGCGTAACCGTATTTTCGCCATATTATGACGAAAAGCATCAACAATCAGGGCATTACTGTCTACAAATTACACAACAAATGTTGACCTTGAGTATATGCACCATTACACTCATCACTTGCTTTAAGCAATTATTAAAATAATCAATTAGGGGGTTTTCCCCCCATTCAACGAAAATGGCAAGGTAAATATAATGGACTCAATTGCAAAGAGAGCCCGTACTAGGCTTTCCCCTATTAAGCGTAAACAACAACTCATGGAAATCGCGTTGGAAGTATTTGCGCGTCGCGGTATTGGCCGTGGTGGTCATGCGGATATCGCTGAAATCGCGCAGGTTTCTGTTGCTACCGTTTTTAACTACTTCCCAACTCGCGAAGATCTCGTTGATGAAGTGCTGAACCACGTTGTACGTCAGTTCTCGAACTTCCTTTCAGATAACATCGATCTAGACCTACACGCTCGTGACAATATTGCGAATATCACCAGCGCAATGATTGAGCTAGTCAATCAAGATTGCCACTGGCTGAAAGTATGGTTTGAGTGGAGCGCATCGACACGCGACGAAGTTTGGCCACTATTCGTGTCAACCAACCGCACCAACCAGCTGTTGGTACAGAACATGTTTATCAAAGCAATTGAGCGTGGTGAAATCTGTAACACGCATCAACCAGAACATTTGACTAACTTGTTCCACGGCATTTGCTACTCACTGTTTGTACAAGCAAACCGTTTTAAGGGTGAAGATGGGCTGAAAAACCTCGTAAGTTCATACCTTGATATGCTTTGTATTTACGATCGCAATCAGTAAGGTCTACACCAAAAATCATAAAGCCTGGCTTCTGCCTGGCTTTTTTGTATTTGAAACTTAGCTTTTAAAAACAAAAAACCGCTGAATGTTCAGCGGTTTTTATTATTTAATCAGTAAAGAAACTTACTTCTTCTTAACTGCTTTTTTGTTTGGAAGGTCAGTGATAGAACCTTCAAATACTTCAGCAGCTAGACCAACAGACTCGTGTAGAGTTGGGTGAGCGTGGATAGTCAGAGCGATATCTTCTGCATCACAACCCATCTCGATCGCAAGACCGATTTCGCCAAGTAGTTCACCACCGTTAGTACCAACGATAGCACCACCGATTACGCGGTGAGTTTCTTTGTCGAAGATTAGCTTAGTCATACCGTCTGAACAGTCAGATGCGATCGCACGACCTGATGCAGCCCATGGGAATGTTGCCACTTCGTACTTGATGCCTTCGTCTTTCGCTTCTTTCTCAGTCTTACCAACCCAAGCCACTTCTGGCTCAGTGTACGCGATTGAAGGGATAACTTTAGGGTCAAAGTAGTGCTTCTTACCAGAGATAACTTCAGCAGCTACGTGACCTTCATGCACACCTTTGTGAGCAAGCATTGGTTGACCAACGATATCACCGATCGCGAAGATGTGAGGAACGTTAGTACGCATTTGCTTATCAACGTTGATGAAGCCGCGCTCGTCGATTTCTAGACCCGCTTTTTCACCGTCGATCAGTTTGCCGTTTGGTACACGACCGATAGCAACAAGAACAGCATCGTAGCGCTCTGCTTCAGCAGGTGCTTTCTTACCTTCCATTGAAACGTAGATACCGTCTTCTTTCGCTTCAACTGCTGTTACTTTCGTTTCTAGCATTAGCTTGAACTTGTCTTTGATACGCTTGGTGTAAACCTTAACGATATCTTTGTCTGCTGCAGGGATTACCTGATCAAACATCTCAACAACTTCAACTTTAGAACCTAGAGAGTGGTAAACCGTACCCATTTCCAGACCGATGATACCACCACCCATGATAAGTAGTTTTTCTGGCACTTCTTTTAGTTCAAGAGCGTCAGTAGAATCCCAAATACGTGGGTCTTCATGCGGGATAAATGGCAGTTTGATTGGACGAGAACCAGCAGCAACGATTGCGTTGTCGAAGTTAACAACAGTTGACTCGCCTTCACCTTCTACAAGGATAGAGTTAGGACCAGTAAACTTACCGTAACCGTTAACTACAGTTACGTTACGCATCTTAGCCATGCCACCTAGGCCGCCAGTAAGTTGGTTAACAACTTTTTCTTTCCAGATGCGGATTTTGTTGATGTCAGTTTGCGGTTCACCAAATACAACGCCGTGATCAGCCATTGCTTTTGCTTCTTCAATTACTTTAGAAACGTGAAGAAGTGCTTTAGATGGGATACAACCCACGTTCAGACACACACCGCCAAGAGTGCTGTAACGTTCAACTAGTACAGTTTCAAGACCTAAATCCGCACAACGGAATGCTGCAGAGTAACCAGCAGGACCAGAACCAAGTACAACAACTTGGGCTTTAATTTCTTTGCTCATTTTGACCTCTTGTAGTCATTATCCCTAACAGGCTGAGTGATTTTTGATTCTTTTTGTTTAAGTAAGATTTTTTAAACAGTGACTTTCAGACCGCTAACAGTTTACAGAGATGTTAATGGCGTGAAAAGTAAATCAATTTAGCCTGTGAGCTAGACAACAATTCGATTGTGAAAACCCCATAGTGAATAAGGGCGATAACCAAATTGTTCAGTAATTATTATTAGCAGAGGCGGCTAAATTGCCGCCTCTCATACATCTAACTTCTATTAAAGAACTAGACGACGAATGTCAGATAGACATGAGTTTAGGTAAGTGATGAAACGCGCACCTTCCGCACCATCGATCACACGGTGGTCGTATGATAGAGACAGTGGAAGTTGTAGACGCGGTTCGAACTCTTTACCGTTCCATACCGGTTTCATCTCTGACTTAGATACACCTAGGATACCCACTTCTGGCGCGTTCACGATTGGAGTAAACGCAGTACCACCGATGCCGCCAAGGCTAGAGATAGTGAAACAGCCACCTTGCATGTCAGCCGCAGTTAGCTTACCAGCACGAGCTTTCTTAGAAACAGCCATTAGCTCTTCAGATAGCTCGTAGATGCCTTTCTTGTTCACGTCTTTAAATACAGGAACAACCAGACCGTTTGGTGTATCTACTGCGATACCAACGTTCACGTATTTCTTCAGGATTAGGCTCTCACCGTCTTCTGATAGAGAAGAGTTGAACGCAGGGAACGCTTCAAGTGCTTTAGCAACTGCTTTCATGATGAACACTAGTGGAGTGATCTTCATGCCAGTGTCTTTCTTCGCTTCAATCGCGTTTTGCTCTTTACGGAATGCTTCAAGAGCCGTGATGTCTGCGTTATCCCACTGTGTAACGTGCGGGATCATTACCCAGTTACGGTGTAGGTTAGCACCAGAGATCTTCTTAATGCGAGATAGAGGTTGAACTTCTGTCTCACCGAACTTGCTGAAGTCCACTTTTGGCCATGGTAGTAGACCAAGAGCTGCACCGTCGCCTTTGCCAGATGCTGCAGCACCAGACTCAAGACGCTTAAGCGCTTCTTTCACGTAGTTCTGAACGTCTTCTTTCAGGATACGGCTCTTACGACCAGAACCTTTAACCTTAGAAAGGTTTACGCCGAACTCACGAGCTAGACGACGAACAACTGGAGACGCGTGAGCGTACTCGTCGTTCTCTTTGAAATCGCCTGTCGCTGCTGGAGCTGCCGCCGCTGGAGCTTCTGCTTTAGGAGCCGCTGCTGCAGGTGCTGCCGCTTGAGCTGGAGCCGCTGCAGGAGCTGGAGCTGCGCCCGCCACTTCGAATACCATGATTAATGAGCCAGTAGACACTTTGTCGCCAGCTGCAATCTTGATTTCTTTAACAGTACCAGCGAATGGTGCAGGAACTTCCATAGAAGCTTTGTCGCCTTCTACAGTGATTAGAGATTGCTCTTCTTCCACTGTATCGCCAACTGCAACCATGATTTCAGTAACTTCTACTTCGTCGCCACCGATATCTGGAACGTTAACTTCTTTCGCTGCAGATGCTGCTGGAGCAGCTGCCGCTGGTGCTTCTACTGCCGCAGGAGCTGCTGCTGGAGCACCTGAACCTGCTACTTCGAATACCATGATTAGAGAGCCAGTCGATACTTTATCGCCTGCTGCTACTTTGATCTCTTTAAGCGTACCTGCGAATGGAGCAGGAACTTCCATAGAAGCTTTGTCGCCTTCTACAGTGATCAGAGATTGCTCTTCTTCGATGCTGTCGCCGATTGCTACCATGATTTCAGTAACTTCAACTTCGTCACCACCGATATCTGGTACGTGAACTTCTTTCAGTTCTGCCGCTGCTGCTGGAGCTGGAGCTGCTGCTGGAGCTGCTTCCGCCGCAGGAGCAGGTGCAGCTTCAGCTGCACCCTCGGCTTCGAAAATCATGATTAGAGAACCAGTAGAAACCTTGTCGCCTTCTGCAACTTTGATTTCTTTAACGATACCCGCTTGAGAAGCAGGAACTTCCATAGAAGCTTTATCGCCTTCAACAGTGATCAGAGACTGCTCTTCTTCAACCTTGTCGCCAACGCTTACAAGAATCTCAGTAACTTCAACCTCATCCGCACCGATATCTGGTACATTAATTTCGATTGCCATTTCTTATCTACCTTCTTAATTAAGCGTATAGCGGGTTTGTTTTTTCAGTGTCGATGTCGAATTTCTTAATTGCTTCAGCAATTACAGATTTCTCAACTTCGCCACGTTTCGCTAGTTCAGTTAGCGCTGCTACTACTACGTAACCTGCGTTCACTTCGAAGTGACGACGTAGGTTTTCACGGCTGTCTGAGCGACCGAAGCCATCAGTACCAAGAACTTTGAAAGATTCAGCAGGGATGAATGCACGAACCTGCTCTGCGTAGTTCTTCATGTAGTCAGTTGCTGCGATAGCTGGCTCAGTACCCATTACTGTTTGGATGTATGGTACTTGCGCTTCCGCTTCTGGGTGTAGCATGTTGTAACGCTCTGCCGCTTGACCGTCGCGAGTTACTTCGTTGAATGACGTTACAGAGTAAACGTCAGATGCAACACCGTACTCATCGCTAAGGATTTGAGCTGCTTTACGTACTTCGTTCATGATAGTACCAGAGCTCATGAGCTGAACTTTACCTTTAGAACCAGTGTAAGTTTCTAGTTTGTAGATACCCTTACGAATGCCTTCTTCAGCGCCTTCTGGCATTGCTGGCATTGCGTAGTTCTCGTTCATTAGCGTTAGGTAGTAGAACACGTTCTCTTGCTCACCGTACATGCGACGGATACCGTCTTGCATGATTACCGCTACTTCGTAAGCGAATGTCGGATCGTAAGAGATACAGTTAGGAACTGTACCCGCCATGATGTGCGAGTGACCATCTTCGTGCTGCAGACCTTCACCGTTCAGTGTAGTACGACCAGCAGTTGCACCTAGTAGGAAACCACGTGCTTGTTGGTCACCAGCCATCCACGCCATGTCGCCAACACGTTGGAAACCGAACATAGAGTAGTAGATGTAGAACGGAATCATTGGTAGGTCGTTTGTCGAGTATGAAGTTGCTGCTGCAACCCATGAAGACATAGCACCTAGCTCGTTGATACCTTCTTGTAGAACCTGACCTGAAGTCGCTTCTTTGTAGTAAGAAACAACGCCACGGTCTTCTGGTGTGTAAGTCTGGCCGTGCGGGTTGTAAATACCGATTTGACGGAATAGACCTTCCATACCGAATGTACGTGCTTCGTCAGCAATGATAGGAACGATGTTCTTACCAATGTTCTTGTTCTTAAGCAGAACGTTCAGTGAACGTACGAATGCCATAGTAGAAGAGATGTCACGCTTCTGCTCTTCTAGTAGAGGCTTGAATTCTTCTAGTTCAGGAACGATCAGTTCTTGAGTGAAGTTCGGTAGACGCTGAGGCGTGTAACCGTGTAGTGCTTTACGACGAGCGTGTAGGTATTCGTACTCTTTTGAACCTTCTTCAAGTTTCAGGTACGGAAGCTCTTTCACTGCTTCGTCAGTTAGAAGATCTTGTAGACCTAGACGATCACGTAGGTGTAGAACGTGAGTCATGTCCATCTTCTTAACTTGGTGCGCGATGTTCTTACCTTCAGCCGCTTCACCCATGCCGTAACCTTTAACAGTCTTAGCTAGGATAACCGTTGGACGGCCTTTAGTGTCTGCCGCGTTTTTGTATGCTGCGTATAGCTTAGAAGACTCGTGACCACCACGCTTAAGTGCGAAGATTTCGTCATCAGTCATATCAGCAACTAGTGCAGCTGTTTCTGGGTACTTACCAAAGAAGTGCTCACGTACGTATGCACCGTCTTTCGCTTTGAACGTTTGGTAATCGCCATCGATTGTTTCGTTCATAAGCTGTAGAAGCTTACCAGTGGTGTCTTTCGCTAGTAGAGAATCCCAGTTGTTACCCCAGATTACTTTTACTACGTTCCAGCCAGCACCTTTGAACAGACCTTCAAGTTCTTGAATGATCTTACCGTTACCCATTACAGGGCCGTCTAGACGCTGTAGGTTACAGTTGATTAGGAAACATAGGTTGTCTAGCTTCTCACGCGCAGCGAAAGAGATAGCACCACGTGATTCTGGCTCATCCATCTCACCGTCGCCTAGGAACGCGTAAACACGCTGCTCAGAAGTATCTTTCATGCCGCGGCCTTCAAGGTACTTAAGGAAACGAGCTTGGTAGATCGCAGAGATCGGACCTAGACCCATAGATACGGTTGGGAACTGCCAGAATTCAGGCATTAGTTTAGGGTGCGGGTATGATGGGATACCTTTACCATCTACTTCTTGACGGAAGTTGTCTAGCTGCTCTTCAGTTAGACGGCCTTCAACGAATGCGCGAGAGTAGATACCTGGAGAAATGTGACCTTGGTAGTAAACTAGGTCGCCACCATCCTTCTCGTTTGGAGCACGGAAGAAATGGTTGAAACATGTTTCGTAGAATGCAGCAGAAGACTGGAAAGACGCCATGTGGCCGCCTAGTTCTAGGTCTTTCTTCGATGCACGTAGAACAATCATGATTGCGTTCCAGCGAATGATGGAACGAATACGACGCTCAAGTGTTGTGTCACCTGGGTAAGCTGGTTCTTGATCTGCTGGAATCGTGTTGATGTAGTTCGTGGTGATTCCAGTTGGCATGTCAACACCGTCTAGACGTGCTTTATCTAGAACTTGCTCAAGTAGGAACTGAGCACGCTCTACGCCTTCTTCACGTACAACTGACTCAAGTGCTTGTAGCCATTCTTGAGTTTCCAGTGCATCTACGTCATGCTTCATATCAGACATGGCGATCTATCCTTCTGTTGGTTGGATCTATAAAACAAGCAAATCGTCTTTAAGAGTCATTGCCCTGTTGCATTCGACGTAAAGAGCGTTCACGACGAGACTCTTCTCTGGTCAAATCCAACAATGTTTCTTCAATATAAGCTAAGTGTGAATGTGACATCTCACGCGCCTTTTCTGGCTGACCAGATACAATCGCATCCACGATGTTAGCTCGGTGTTTACTTACTTTCTCGACCGCCTCAGGGCGGCGATGCAATAATTTAAAATTCTGTAGAATATTTTGCTCAAGCAAAGGTGCCAGGCTGCGCACAATATGCAGTAGTACTACGTTGTGAGCCGCTTCCGTTAAAGCAATTAAGAACTGCATTACTTCCGCCGATTCAGCTGCAACGTCATCATTGGATTGCGCTTGGCTGATTCGTTCAAGGCAGGCTTGAATTCGAGCAAAATCTTCTTCGGTACCACGAACGGCTGCAAAGTAAGCTGCAATACCTTCCATCGCGTGGCGCGTTTCCAGTAAATCCAGCTGAGTTTCAGAGTGACTAGACAATAAATTTAGCAGAGGATCGGAAAAACTTTTCCAGATGTTCTCACTAACAAAAGTGCCACCACCCTGACGGCGAGTAAGAAGACGCTTAGCTTCAAGGCGTTGAATTGCCTCACGGATCGACGGACGAGAAACATCAAACTGTTTTGCCAGTTCGCGCTCTGGTGGCAACTGCTGCCCCGGAGACAATGTTCCTTCCACAATCAACCTTTCTAACTCTTGTTCAATAACATCAGAGAGCTTTGGCTGACGAATCCTTTGATAAGCCATAATTTATTATTCTTCTACTCTTGCAGGTAATTGGTAATACCAATTTTAAGTTGGTGCAGAAATTAACATAATTAAAACGTCACTGTCCAGCCAAAAATTGACCTAAATCATAGAACGGGCCTAGCAAAAACACTCTGATAACAATTGACGGTTAAAACAGCAATAAAATTGGTCTTACCAATTACAATAACAAAACAAGTGGGGAAATGACGTGCTGAGCATTTTGAAAGTAAAAGCATAAAATGACAAAAAGATCAGGGCAAATATCGGCCACTTCCCTCGCTGTACACACAAAAATGTAGTTAATTTTCAACAAAAGTAATTATTTTTTGTATACAAAAAGGCATGGTTTCAACCATGCCTTATTGATTCTAGCTTTTATAATTTACATATTTATCACAACTTAATTTCAAATCAGTCGTCGATACTTGACCCAGTCAAAGCTTAGGCCAGGGTCGCTTTTTCTCAGCGGGGCGATGTACTGGTGGCCAGTAATTCGTTGGGGAGTAATGTTAGGGTATTGCGACATGATCGCTTGAGATAAACCTGCAAGTGACTGATATTGCTCGTCTGTGTATGCGACAAACTCAGTCCCTTCCAGTTCAACACCTATCGAATAGTCATTGCATCCAGCTCGTCCGGCAAAACTTGACTGGCCAGCATGCCATGCTCTATCGAGAAAGGACACAAACTGTACAATCTCGCCATTTCTCTTAATTAAGCAATGAGCCGAAACCCCCATTTTGTGAATTACTTCAAAAAATGGATGCGCTTTAGGGTCCAATTTCCCGCAGAAAAAGTCCTCTATATAAGGACCACCAAACTGGCCGGGCGGCAAACTGATGTTATGCACAACAAGCAGAGAGATATCATTGCTATCTGAACGAGCATCAAAAAAAGGCGACGGAACATGCTTTGCTTGCGTCAACCAGCCATTCTCGATTATTGGGGGCATATCAACCTCTATACTTTGCAAATTAACTGCTGAAATTATTGACACCGGAGAGTATCATTCGTTGCCATCTCCCTTTCAAGACTAGATTTGCGATGAAGAACACACACAACAGCCAAGAACGCCTGGAATACCTGAAACAACAACTTCCTCTGGAGATCACTCGCTCCGTCGCCGACACCTTAAAAGAAGACCTCGGCGGCACAGTGGATATCAACAACGATATCACCGCATCTCTTATCCCTGAAGATGCCGTTAACACTGCGACGATCATTACACGTGAGCACGGTGTGTTCTGCGGTCAGGCTTGGGCAGATGAAGTATTTAAACAGTTGGGCGGTAAAGTGACTATCGAGTGGTATGTACAAGACGGTGACAAGGTTGAACCAAACCAGACACTTTGTACCTTATCAGGCCCTGCTCGTGACCTGCTTACTGGCGAGCGTAACGCGATGAACTTTATTCAGACGCTTTCTGGTTGTGCGACCACAACATCCGTGTACGCAGAAAAGATCGCGCACACCGAGTGCCGTCTGTTAGATACGCGCAAAACTATTCCGGGTCTGCGTAGCGCTCTAAAATACGCCGTCGCTTGTGGCGGTGGCTTTAACCATCGTATCGGCGTATTCGATGCCTACCTCATTAAAGAAAACCACATCATTGCCTGCGGTGGCATCACTCAAGCGATCACAACAGCAAAAGAGTTGAACCCTGGCAAACCAGTCGAAGTAGAAACAGAAAGCTTAGACGAGTTAAAAGAAGCGATTGAAGCCGGTGCGGACATCATCATGCTGGATAACTTTACCAAAGAGATGATGCGTGAAGCAGTAGAAATCAACGCAGGTCGCGCAGCATTAGAAAACTCTGGCAACATCACCTTAGACACCATCGCAGAATACGCGGAAACTGGCGTAGATTACATCTCTGTCGGCGCGCTAACCAAGCACCTGAAAGCGATGGATCTTTCGATGCGCTTCAAATAATCAATTGACAAAAACCATATTAGACAAACAAATTCAACAAGTTACAAAACAAACATTAAATAAAGGGCCCTTTGGCCCTTTATTTTTATTCGTAAAAAGCCAAATCAATCGCAATTCGTTGCATATCAAATGTAATTAAGCATTAAAGATATCTATCTGACTCGATCACCCGCTGCCTGCCAGTTTTCACCACTTCTTACTCTCCATAATCTTGTGCCAATGCAACAGCATTATCTATCTCATGAGAAGGAAGAGAAAATGAAGTCAAATAAACAGAAAAAACAGCAAGGCTTTACGCTGATTGAATTAATGATTGTGGTCGCAGTGATAGGTGTTTTAGCAGCTATCGCTATTCCTCAATATCAAAACTATGTAGCCAAATCTGAACTCGGAGCCGGGTTAGCTACAATTACGTCAATACGAACAAATGTAGAAGATTATATGGTGACAAACGGATCTTTCCCGGATAACTCAGCAGCAGGTCAAAAACCAGAGGATCTGGGGGTGATTCAACCCAAAAATGGAACTATCTCATTTGATAAAGAAAAAGGTCTGATACTTCTTACTTTCGCGGCGACTGGAAATAGCCCGGACATCAATGGCGAAAAAATTGCCCTCCAAAGAGCTACAGGCGGAAAATGGGAGTGTAAGGCCAGCCCCGTAAAAAAACTCCTTCCAAAATCATGTGATAATGATAGTACCTTATAAGCAATGGAGAGCAACCTCTCAACGATTCTTCGTCAAATGGGATTAATCAATTTACACCAAGAAGAATCGTTAATAGAGCAAGTCAACGCTTCCGGTATTTCGATGCCGGAAGCGTTAGTTAACTCTGGCATATTCACCTCTAGTGAACTCGCGACTCACCTTAGTTCTACCTTTGGTTTACCCTACGAATCCTTATCTCACTATGATTACACCGCCCTGTGCCAAAAATTGGGGCTACGTGAACTGATCACGAGTCACCATGCATTGCCACTGGAGCGAACGCCTTCGACGTTAACTCTCGCCATTGCCGACCCAACGAACCAACAAGCTGAAGATGATTTTCGCTTTGCTACCGGATTACAAGTCGACTTAGTTATCGCTGATTTTTCGGAGCTTGATGCTGCGATTCGCCGTTTGTACGGTCGTGCGTTAGGTCAGGAAAAATCGGGCTTAAAAGAGATCAACCAAGAAGAATTGGCTAATTTGGTTGACGTCGGTGCTGATGAAATCGATAACATCGAAGACTTAAGTCAGGACCAATCTCCGGTTAGTCGCTATATCAACCAAATTTTACTTGATGCTGTGCGTAAAGGGGCATCTGATATCCACTTTGAGCCTTATGAAAAAATGTATCGGGTTCGCCTACGCTGCGACGGTATTCTGATTGAGACTCAACAGCCGCCAAGCCATTTAAGTCGACGCTTATCAGCCCGAATCAAAATTCTGTCCAAACTTGATATTGCTGAAAGACGCATGCCGCAAGACGGTCGAATAAAGTTAAAGCTTAATCAAGACACTGCCATTGATATGCGAGTGTCCACCTTACCCACTCTGTTCGGTGAAAAAATCGTATTGCGACTGCTCGACAGCAGCTCAGCTTCTCTGGATATAGATAAACTAGGCTACAGTGACCAGCAAAAGCAGCTGTACTTAGATGCTCTGCGTCGCCCACAAGGCATGATTTTAATGACTGGCCCAACCGGCAGCGGCAAAACCGTCTCGTTGTACACAGGGCTGAGCATACTCAATAAACCAGAGATCAATATTTCTACGGCTGAAGACCCGGTCGAAATCAACCTCTCCGGAATTAATCAGGTTCAGGTTCAGCCTAAGATAGGCTTTGGTTTTGCCGAGGCGCTGCGCTCTTTCCTGCGTCAAGACCCTGATGTGGTCATGGTGGGAGAAATCCGCGATTTGGACACAGCAGAAATCGCGATTAAGGCCTCACAAACCGGACACTTAGTCTTGTCGACACTCCACACAAATTCAGCCGCTGAAACCGTTATCCGCCTAACGAATATGGGTGTTGAAAGCTTTAACCTCGCCTCTTCGCTCAGCCTTATTATTGCCCAACGCTTAGCTCGTAAACTTTGCCCGCACTGTAAACAGCCTCAAGAAGTTACCGCCGCATTACAACATATCGGCATTCAAGCAACTGACCAGATTTATCAAGCCAACCCAAATGGCTGCAACCACTGTACACACGGCTATTCGGGAAGAACAGGCATCTATGAGGTAATGCGTTTCGATGAAACCCTATCCGAAGCACTGATTAAAGGAGCCTCTGTAAATCAACTGGAAAAACTCGCCATCCGTAACGGGATGAGCACACTACAAATGTCAGGTATTGAAAAGCTTAAGCAAGGCGTCACAAGCTTTAGCGAACTGCAGCGCGTGCTCTACTTTTAAATTCACTTTGAACTAGCAGCCATTTAGCCTATGAAAACGACGACCCCACAACTAAAGAACTTCCGCTGGAAAGGCATTAATAGCTCAGGAAAAAAAACTTCTGGGCAAACGCTGGCCATGAGCGAAGTGGAAGTACGAGAACGACTCAGCGCTCAGCACATAAAAATAAAAAAACTGAAAAAAAGCAGTATTTCTTTTTTAACCAAAATGAGCCATCGGGTAAAAGGCAAAGACATCACCGTTCTTACTCGCCAAATTTCGACTATGCTGGTCACCGGTGTCCCACTCGTTCAGGCGTTGAAATTGGTTTCCAACAACCATAAAAAAGCCGAGATGAAGTCTATTTTAATGAGCGTAACTCGAGCAGTTGAAGCGGGCACGCCGATGTCGAAAGCCATGCGCACCGCCAGCACACATTTTGACGCACTTTATACTGACCTCATCGCAACAGGAGAACTCTCAGGTAATCTGGCAGAAGTCTTTGAACGACTGGCCACTTATCGTGAAAAAAGTGAGGAACTCAGAGCGAAAGTTATCAAGGCCCTGATCTACCCAGCCATGGTTATGTTGGTTGCGCTCGGCGTGTCCTATCTCATGCTCACTCAAGTTATCCCCGAGTTTGAAAAAATGTTTTCTGGGTTTGGGGCTGAGTTACCTTGGTTCACCAGACAAGTACTGGACTTGTCTGCGTGGATGCAAAATTGGGGTTCATTCATCGCTCTTGGGGCACTTAGCCTAGTTATATCAGCAAGAATACTGGTAAAACGTTCTGATTCTTTTCGCTTGATGATGGATCGAGCCATATTGAGAATTCCAGTTCTTGGCGCTGTGTTGTCCAAGGCTGCAATTGCTAAATTTAGCCGCACCCTGGCCACCAGCTTCAGTGCTGGTATTCCTATTCTGACCAGTTTAAAAACCACCTCCAAAACGTCAGGAAATCTGCACTATCAGCTGGCAGTAGAAGAGGTCTATCGTGATACAGCCGCTGGTATGCCAATGTATGTCGCGATGCGTAACTGCGATGTTTTCCCTGAATTAGTGCTACAAATGGTGATGATAGGAGAGGAGTCCGGGCGGCTTGACGATATGCTCAATAAAGTTGCTACGATCTATGAATTCGAAGTAGATAATACCGTCGATAACCTAAGTAAGATTCTTGAACCGCTGATTATTGTTTTTCTAGGTGTGGTCGTTGGTGGATTAGTGACAGCAATGTACCTGCCAATCTTTAACTTAATGAGTGTATTAGGCTAAAATGGAGGCTGTAAATTAATCATTAAAACAGCACCTTGCCGTTTGATGCACCGCTCAAGAGACAAATATGGAAGTATTTCAGTACTACCCATGGTTATTCGTTGTATTCGCCGTGGTTTTTGGTTTGATCGTGGGAAGTTTTCTCAATGTCGTTATCTATCGACTTCCAAAAATCATGGAGCTGGAATGGCGCCGTGAATGTGCTGAGTCTTTTCCTGAATACAATATTGAATCACCTAAAGAAGTACTCACATTAAGCGTACCCCGCTCATCTTGCCAACAGTGCGGTACTCCGATTCGCATTCGCGATAACATCCCGGTTATCAGTTGGCTACTTCTGAAAGGTAAATGCCACAGCTGTAGCGCACCGATCAGCGCCAGATACCCACTTGTAGAAATACTGACGGCAGCCTGCTCCGGCTACGTTGCGTTTCATTTTGGATTCAGCTATTTCACTATTGCGCTAATATTCTTTACTTTCATTCTGATCGCAGCGACGTTTATCGATCTCGATACCATGCTGCTGCCCGATCAATTAACATTGCCATTAACTTGGGCTGGCATTGCTCTAGCATTGTTCGAAGTCAGTCCTGTTAGTCTGCAAGATGCCGTGATCGGTGCAATCGCTGGCTATTTATGTCTCTGGTCTGTTTATTGGGGCTTTAAATTGCTCACTGGCAAGGAAGGCATGGGCTATGGCGACTTTAAGCTACTCGCAGCGCTTGGCGCTTGGCTGGGTTGGCAAGCTTTACCAATGATCATTTTGCTTTCTTCTATCGTAGGCGTCATATTTGGAATAATTCAGCTACGATTGCAGAAGAAAGGGATCGAAAAGGCCTTCCCTTTCGGTCCTTACTTAGCGATTGCCGGATGGGTAAGTTTACTCTGGGGTGATCAATTTCTAAATTGGTATTTCACATCAATTCTAGGAGCGTAAATGGCTTTGGTTATTGGCTTAACAGGCGGTATCGCTAGCGGTAAAACCACCGTGGCGAATCTGTTCAAGCAGCAATTTAAAATCGACATCGTTGATGCAGATATTGTTGCAAGAGAAGTCGTCGAACCCGGAACTCCGGGACTGACAGCAATTATTGAGCACTTTGGTAGCGATATTGTTCGTGACGATCAAATGCTCGATCGGGCAAAATTAAGAGAGAAGATCTTCTCGAACCCAGATGAAAAAGACTGGCTTAATAAGCTATTGCACCCGATCATTCGCGAAAAAATGGTAGAAGACTTACAGCAAGTCACCTCTGATTATGCGCTTCTGGTTGTGCCGCTACTGGTAGAGAACCAACTAGAAAGCTTGTGTGACCGTGTTCTGGTGGTGGATGTCGATCCTGAAACGCAAATATCGCGTACGATGAAACGCGATAATGTCAGCGAAGAACAAGCCCGTGCGATACTTGTATCCCAGGCATCAAGACAGCAAAGGCTCGATATGGCAGACGATGTGGTTAAAAATAACCCGGATGACCAAGATCTTTTGCTTCAAATCACAGATTTGCATGAAAAGTACCTAGCCATGTGTAAGAAAAATCTGCAAAATTAGAATGAAATTCACCAAGGCTTATGTCGATGACCACGCACAAATTTGAACATCCGTTAAATGAGAAAACTCGTATTTATCTAAGAGTAGAGTCTCTGCTGCGTCAGGCTCACTTGGCTTCTGGCTTTGCTGAAAATCATCAGTACCAGCTCTTTTTCCGTGCGTTGTTTGATATGGTTGAGATTTTTGAGCAACTGCAGCTGAAAAGTGAACTGGCCAAAGATCTTGAAAAACAGCGTTTGAGTTATCGACACTGGCTCCATGTGGAAGGTGTCGACCAAGAGGCACTGACGTCCTTACTCAATGATATCGATGTGGTGCACAAACAATTAATGCGCGCTGAAAGGTTTGGTCAGGCACTGAAAGATGATCGATTCTTAAGCTCTATCAGACAACGATTTAATCTGCCTGGTGGCTCTTGTTGTTTTGATTTACCAGCTTTGCACTACTGGCTGCATTTACCACTTGATCGTAAAAAGCAGGATGCACAAAAATGGCTGGATAGCTTGAAGCCGCTTTCGGATGCGTTGAACTTATGGCTAAAGTTAACCCGAGAAACCGGGCAATTTAAAGCTCAAATCGGCCGTGCGGGCTTCTTCCAGAGCGATGCTGATGAAGCGAATATTCTGAGACTTCATATCCCTATGGAGCACGGCGTCTACCCAATGATTTCAGGTCATAAAAACCGCTTTGCGATTAAGTTTATGTCGTTTGAAAGTGGTCAAGCTTGCACTCAAGATGTCGAGTTTGAATTAGCGGTATGTAGCTAGCCGAAACTCACTCAACTACTATTTCATTATTCCTCTATATTCGAGAAACATTGTTAATTCAGAGAACCAACCCATGTCTAAAATTACTATCGTTCAATGCCCTCAATGTGGAGCCGACGTAGAATGGGGAGAGCAAAGCCCTCACCGACCATTTTGTAGCAAAAAATGCCAGATGATTGATTTTGGTGAATGGGCAGACGAAGAGAATGCCATTGCTGGCGCGCCAGACATGTCAGACAGTGACGGCTGGTCAGAAGATCAATACTAGGTTCTAGGTTCTAGGTTCTAGGTTCTAGGTTCTAGGTTCTAGGTTCTAGGTTCTAGGTTCTAAAGATTGAGGAAGTTGGCGTGAGAGCGTCAACTTTTTTATTGCCTGTCGAAAAGCAGTTCTCTTTCTCTACTGGTTTACCGCCTTTCTATCTGCAATTCGGCTTAGTTTCAGAGGATTAAGCGAAGGTGTATTTTACTATAGCAAGGAGAAGGAACGGAGTTTACGCCAGTAAATGAGTACCGCCGACACAGCTATAGTGAAATACAACCAGCTTAAACCCAGAAATAAAAAAACGGAGCCCAAAAGGACTCCGTTTAATGAGAACGCTAGTTATAGCATTACTTCTTAGCAAGTTTCTCTTTGATACGAGCAGACTTACCAGAACGCTCACGTAGGTAGTACAACTTGGCACGACGTACTGCACCACGGCGTTTAACTTCGATGCTATCAACGATTGGAGAGTGTGTTTGGAACGTACGCTCAACACCTTCACCGTTAGAGATCTTACGTACAGTGAAAGCAGAGTGTAGACCACGGTTACGGATTGCGATTACAACGCCTTCGAAAGCCTGTAGACGCTCACGGTCACCTTCTTTTACCTTAACTTGAACAACAACAGTGTCACCTGGTGCAAATTTAGGTAGGTCTGATTTCATTTGCTCTTCTTCAAGAGCTTTGATGATGTTACTCATTTTAAAATTCCTAGAATAAACTGATACTAAATAAATTAGGTTACTTTGCATTCTGTTCGTTAACGGCTTTATGCTCATTAACAAACTCGGCAAGTAATTGTTCCTGTTCGTCAGTCAGAGCTAGGTTTTCCAGGAGTTCTGGTCTTCTTAGCCAAGTTCGGCCCAGCGACTGCTTGAGTCGCCATTGACGAATGTCCTTGTGATTACCTGACATCAGTACCGCTGGTACTTCTTTGCCATCCAATACTTCAGGACGCGTATAGTGAGGGCAATCTAGCAAACCATTAGCAAAAGAATCTTCTTCTGCTGACGAGAAATCACCCAGCACTCCCGGTATAAACCGAGAAACTGAATCAATTAACGTCATGGCTGGTATCTCGCCACCCGTCATCACAAAATCCCCAATCGACCATTCTTCGTCGACTTCGGATTGAATGATGCGCTCATCTACCCCTTCATAACGGCCACAAATAAGAAGTAAATTCTCATTTGTTGCCAGTTCTTCAACCCCTTGCTGGTCGAGTTTGCGACCTTGAGGAGAGAGGTAAATGACTTTCGTCTTACCCGGTGAGGCTTGCTTAGCGGTATGAATGGCATCGCGCAAAGGCTGAACCATCATTAACATACCAGGGCCACCACCGTAAGGTCGGTCATCGACAGTTCGATGTTTGTCGTGAGTGAAATCTCGAGGATTCCAAGTCTCAATCGACAAAAGACCTTTTTTAACCGCTTGACCTGTTACTCCAAAATCAGTAACAGAACGGAACATTTCAGGAAAAAGGCTAATAACGCCAACCCACATGTTTATCTCGCTCTGTAATTTTGGAGATTAGAATCCAGGATCCCAGTCAACTTCGATCCGTTGAGCTTCGCGATCAACTTTAATGATCACTTGCTCTTCAAGGAACGGAATTAATCGTTCCTTTTGCCCGAAAGCATCTTTAAGATTTGCTTTAACAACCAGAACATCGTTTGAGCCAGTTTCTAGCATGTCAGTAACGACACCTAGATCGTAACCTTTAGTGGTTACTACTTGCATCCCAAACAATTCACGCCAGTAGAACTCATCTTCTGACAATTCAGGTAGTACCGCAGGGTCAATAGCAATTTCAAAGTTCGTCATTAAATGCGCGTCTTCACGAACATCCATGCCTTCCAGCTTAGCCACCATACCTTTGTTATGGCGCTTCCAGCTTTCTACTTTGTATTCAACCCATGTGCCCTTTTGGTTAATGTACCAAGGACTGTAATCGAAAATGCTTTCAGCATTGTCTGTGTAGGAAAAAACCTTAAGCCAACCTCGAATGCCGTAAGTAGCACCAAACTTGCCTACAACAATCTTTTCGTTGCTCATTGTTTCTTTACCTTTCATCGACATAAACTAGTTTCTACTTCTAACAGTAAAAAATTAAGCCGCTTTTTGAGCGTCTTTAACTAGCTTAGCAACGCGGTCAGATACAGACGCGCCTTGACCAACCCAGTGGTTAACGCGGTCTAGGTCTAGACGTAGACCTTCTTCTTGACCTTTAGCAGTTGGGTTAAAGAAACCAACTTTCTCGATGAAACGGCCAGTTGCAGCGTTGCGGCTGTCCGCTACTACGATTTGATAAAATGGACGCTTCTTAGCGCCGTGACGTGCCAAACGAATGGTTACCATGTCGTCCTCTTTGCTTTCTCAAAAATAAAATTAACCCCAAGAACCATTCAATAAATGAACAATTTGGGGCTCGTGCCAAAATAAAGCTCCGGAATTTTACTCTTATGCCGGAGCAATGCAAGGGATTTAGTTACTTTTTCACCAACATAAATTGAAATTAAAGTTTGTGATGTAGCTAACACCCTGAAACTATAGTGTGAGCGAGTGATTATCGACCAAATGGGTTGAAACCACCACCTCCGCCCATGCCACCCATCATGCCTTGCATGTTGCGCATCATGCCTTTCATGCCGCCTTTTTGCATCTTCTTCATCATTTTCTGCATCTGGGTGAACTGTTTTAGCAGACGGTTTACGTCCTGAACCTGCACACCTGAACCTGCAGCAATACGCTTCTTACGCGAACCCTTGATGATTTCTGGGCGTTGACGCTCTTTCATCGTCATAGAGCTGATGATCGCTTCCATTTGCTTAAACATCTTGTCATCGACTTTATCTTTGACATTGTCAGGTAGCTGAGACATGCCTGGAAGTTTATCCATCATGCCCATCATGCCGCCCATGTTTTGCATTTGGCCTAGCTGTTCACGGAAGTCTTCTAAGTCGAAGCCTTTCTTCTCTTTGAACTTTTTCGCCAGTTTTTCTGCTTTTTCTTGGTCAACGTTACGTTGCAGGTCTTCAATCAAAGACAGAACGTCACCCATGCCAAGAATACGTGATGCTACGCGGTCTGGGTGGAAAGGTTCTAGTGCGTCAGTTTTCTCACCAACACCCAGGAATTTGATTGGTTTACCCGTGATATGACGAACCGATAGCGCCGCACCGCCACGAGCGTCACCATCAACTTTGGTTAGAATCACACCCGTAAGTGGCAGTGCATCACCAAAGGCTTTAGCGGTATTCGCCGCATCCTGACCTGTCATTGCATCAACAACAAACAGTGTCTCGACAGGGTTAATCGCAGAGTGAAGATCTTTAATCTCACCCATCATCTGTTCATCAATCGCCAAACGACCAGCGGTATCGACAATCAGAACGTCGTAGAATTTCTTCTTCGCGTGGTCGATTGCTGCGTTCGCAATATCAATAGGCTTTTGGTCTGGTGAGGACGGGAAGAAATCAACACCAATGTCTGATGCCAGTGTTTCTAGCTGTTTGATCGCCGCAGGACGGTAAACGTCGGCAGACACAACCAGTACTTTCTTCTTATCACGTTCTTTTAACAGCTTGGATAGCTTACCTACCGATGTGGTTTTACCCGCACCTTGTAGACCTGCCATCAAAAGCACTGCTGGCGGCTGAGCGGCTAGGTTCAGAGCTTCGTTAGACTCACCCATTACAGCTTCAAGTTCGCCTTGAACGATCTTAATAAACTCTTGACCCGGAGTCAGAGATTTAGAAACTTCTACACCAACCGCTTTTTCTTTAACGCGGTTTACAAATTCACGAACAACAGGAAGCGCAACGTCCGCTTCCAAGAGTGCCATTCGCACTTCACGTAGGGTTTCTTTAATGTTGTCTTCTGTCAGACGACCTTTGCCACTGATATTTTTCAGCGTTTTGGATAATCGATCCGTTAAATTCTCAAACATCTTTGTCTCTTCGCTAAAATGGCGATTAATTAGTGTGAGTATACCTTAGCCAAGGTCTGAGTCATACCCGTACCGCTGCTCTATTATTGTCTCTATTTCTATATGGAGGGGTAACTTATTAATTTCAATATCTCATCTATCGCGATTGTTGTCGCATAGAGCGTAGCCGCAAAGAGTAATGCAAGGTATAATTTCTCTATTGTGCACAACAACATTTAGGATTCATGGATAGCGTAATTGCCATCGCGGCCGCCATACTTTACGTATTAGCGATTGCGACGATCATACCCGGACTTTCACAGCAGTCAGTCATCAAAGCAAAAACCGTATTTGCCAGCGCTGCCTGTGCGCTTGTTTTCCATGCGTGGTTATTGAGTGATCTGATCCTCGATGGTTCTGGTCAGAACTTTAGTATTCTTAATGTCGCCTCTCTTATCAGTTTCATCATCTCTCTGGTGATGAGCGTTGCGATGCTAAAGAACCGGCTTTGGTTTCTGTTGCCTGTTGTCTATAGCTTTGCTGCCATCAACTTATCTGCCGCGGCTTTTTTACCAAGCACCTTCATCAAGCATTTAGAAAACGATCCTAAGCTACTCATTCATATTTCTTTTGCTCTGTTTTCTTATGCCACTCTGAGTATTGGTGCGTTGTATGCGCTGCAACTCGCTTGGCTGGACCACAAACTGAAAACCAAAAAGTCTCTGGCAATCAACCCTAATTTACCGCCATTACTCATGGTTGAACGTCAGTTGTTTAAAATTATTTTGATTGGTAATTTGCTTCTTACGGCTACGCTTATTACTGGCTACGTGTTTGTTCAAGATATGTTCGCGGAAGGAAAAGCGCATAAAGCCATTCTTTCTTTCATTGCTTGGGTGGTCTATTCAGTATTACTGTGGGGCCATTATCAAAAAGGTTGGCGCGGAAGAAAAGTGACCTGGTTTGCCGTTGCGGGAGCCACATTACTCACTCTGGCTTATTTCGGCAGTCGCTTTGTAAAAGAGATCATTTTGAATTAAGGCGTCCACAAACCCTTTATATTCAAAGTTAAATCAAATACAGTACCGTAAATCTATGACTTAACAGTTATACATAGCTTTTAAAAATAACCCAATACTTACAAGGAACAGCAACGTTTTGGACGACATATCTACGGGTATCTTATTTGCGCTACTCGCGTGTCTTATCGTCATATCAGGTTACTTTTCCGGTTCAGAAACAGGGATGATGTCACTGAACCGTTATCGCTTGAAACACTTAGCCAAAAATGGGCATAAGGGAGCAAAGCGTGTCGAAAAATTATTAGACCGTCCGGATCGCCTGATCGGTCTTATTCTTATCGGCAATAACCTTGTGAACATCCTCGCTTCTGCAATTGCGACTATTATCGGCATGCGCCTCTACGGTGACATGGGTGTGGCGATTGCGACTGGTGCGCTCACCATGGTGGTTTTGGTGTTTGCCGAAGTGACGCCAAAAACCATCGCCGCTCTGTATCCGGAGCGCGTGTCTTATACCAGCAGTATTCTGTTGACCATTCTGATGAAGTTACTTTCACCACTTGTGCTGCTTGTAAACTTCATTACCAATGGCTTTATTCGTCTGCTTGGGGTAAAGGCTGATCACTCTGTGGAAGATCACCTCAGTTCAGAAGAGCTACGTACGGTTGTAAATGAAGCCGGCGGTCTTATTCCTCGTCGCCACCAAGATATGCTGGTGTCCATCCTAGATCTTGAGCACGTCACGGTAAACGATATTATGGTGCCACGTAATGAAATTACTGGTATCGACATCAACGACGACTGGAAGTCTATCGTTCGTCAGTTAACGCACTCACCACATGGCCGTATCGTTTTTTACCGCGATCAAATCGATGAAGTGGTCGGTATGCTGCGTTTGCGTGAGGCTTACCGCCTGATGCTTGAAAAGAACGAGTTCACCAAAGAGACATTACTGCGTGCGGCTGACGAAGTGTACTACATTCCTGAAGGCACGCCTCTGAACGTACAGATGTTGAAGTTCCAGCGCAATAAACAGCGCATTGGTCTTATTGTTGATGAGTATGGTGACATTATTGGCTTGGTAACGCTTGAAGATATCCTGGAAGAGATCATCGGTGAGTTTACCACTTCGATCTCACCAAGCTTATCTGATGAAATCAGCCCGCAAGGGGATGGTAGCTTCCTAATCGAAGGCAGCACCAATATCCGTGACATCAATAAAGGTCTGAAGTGGCATCTGCCGACTGATGGTCCTCGTACACTAAACGGCTTGATCTTAGAGCACTTAGAAGACATTCCCGAAAGTCACCTGAGCGTGCAAGTGTCCGGACATCCGATGGAAATTGTCGAGATTGAAGAGAACCGAATTAAGTTAGTTCGCGTCTACCCTAAACGGAAGAAAGGCAGTAACTAAAAGTAATCTGTTTACAGACACATAAAAAGAGCCTGACATTGTCAGGCTCTTTTCGTTAAATCATTTGATAAGACAACTCAGGTCTTAGTCGATACGCAGTTCTTTTAACATCGACTCAGGCAGAGCTAGCTCATCATTTTTATTCACTGACACACCCGCATCCAGAATGTTTTTCGCAATTTGCTTTGCTTCATCCAGTGAGTGCATTGCCGCAGTGCCACATTGGTATTCATTTAGCTCAGGGATTTTGTTCTGACTTTCTACTTTCAGTACATCTTCCATTGATGCAATCCAAGCATCCGCGACTTGCTGCTCTGAAGGCGTACCGATCAGGCTCATGTAGAAGCCAGTACGACATCCCATTGGTGAAATATCAATGATCTCAACGCTGTCACCGTTTAGATGGCTACGCATAAAGCCGGCGTAAAGGTGCTCTAGTGTATGGATGCCTTTCTCTGAAAGGATATCTTTGTTTGGTGCAGTAAAGCGTAAATCGAAGACAGTAATGGTGTCCCCTTTTGGGGTTTGCATGGTTTTCGCGACTCGCACAGCAGGTGCATTCATACGAGTGTGATCCACAGTAAAACTATCGAGTAAAGGCATTACATCTCTCCTGATTGTAATCTCAACACCTTACGGTATTGGTTTGATTTCTGTTTATCCCTATTAGGGTTAAAAGAACCAGCTGCTGTTGTCTTCCAGTTCCTGACGACATTGTTTCAGCTGCCAGCCATAATTCTTCGCGGTTTGTTCTACACGTCTCGCGACTTTAACTAAGCTAGGTTTCCTTTTATAGGTTCCGCGCTGATAACCACCTCTCCCTTCATGATAGGCAAGATACTGGTTATATGGGTCCCATAAAGAGATACCAAGCTGGCGACGGGTTTCGTGGGTATACCAACCGACAAACATCATAGCGTCATCAAAGTTAGTACGCGAGCCACCTTGCCCGGTCGAATCCTGAAAATCGTCCCAAGCGGGATCTTGCGCCTGAGCGTAGCCATATGCGCTACTGACTCTACCCCAAGGGATAAAGCCCAGCACATAATCTTTGGGTGGTTTTGCGTCGTGTCGGTATCCGCTCTCTTGCTTGATAATCGCCATTGCGACATGGATCGGAGTACCCCACTCTTCTTCCATATCTTTTGCATCATCATACCAGCCAGATTTTTCGCGGAATATCTCACATAGATTATCTTGCTGCTGTGGTGGTGCCGTCGCACATCCTGCGAGCAACACACTACCTAACACCGATACAACCAGAGGCTTAATATTCAATCCCACCCAATCCTTACTACTCTGTTATTGTTTTAAATAAGAAAAATAGTCTTCCAGGAAGTCATCAAAAGACATCGTGTCACTTAGCTCTGCTTGCTTTTGCTTTTCAACCGATGCTAACGCTTCCTGTTCCATCACTTCTTGTGAGTAATGCTGGTAGCCGTGATTCAGGTTATCTTCACGATGCTTCATACCAAGTGAACAACCTACTTTACCTAAGCCGCCCAACTCCTTGGTCAGTTCCAACAATTGACCAGAAGTCGTCAATTCAGGTTCATCAATCCAACCAGTTAACTTATCGCAAACCTCTTGGTAAGCATTATCACCATTCACTTCATCCATCATCACAGCAATTTGGCGTAGATCTGCAAACACACGGTGAGCCCACTCTTGTAGAGGTAAGCGCTCACCTTGGCAACCGATCTGAAGCATCAAGCCTTTTTCACGGCCCGATACAATGACCTTGTTCCAGTTATCACGCCAACACTCCAGTTCACAGTTATCCATTGGTTCTGAGTCTGACAGTGCTGCCCAAGTCAGGAACAGGTCGAGAAAGCGAACTTGCTCTTCAGTTATGCCTACTGGGCTGAATGGGTTCACGTCTAATGAACGAACTTCAATATATTCAACACCCGCACGCTTTAACGCTTCTGATGGTTTCTCACCACTTTTAGCCACGCGTTTAGGACGAATTGGCGCGTACAATTCGTTTTCTATTTGCAACACATTCGAGTTGAGCTGACGGTACTCGCCATCAACTTTCACACCAATTTTTGCGAACTCTTCTGACGGACGACGAATAGCATCACTTAAACCTTCCAGATACTGGTCAATACTATTGAAGCCAATCTTTAGCGAACTCTGTGCATTATTCGTGTAACCAAGGTCACTCAGACGCAAAGACGTTGATTTCGGTAAGAATAACGTTCCACCCAAGCTCTCAAACGGTAAGCTTGTTTCTCGGCCTTGAATAAACGAACCACACAACGCAGGCGAAGCACCAAAGAAGTAGGGAATCATCCAACCAAAACGATAGTAGTTACGAATGAGGGCAAAATAGGCATCGGATTTGGTTTCCTGACGAGCCTCTTCATCCTGCTCACCATATAGGGCATCCCAAAACGATTCTGGGAACGAGAAGTTGAAGTGAACACCCGAAATGATCTGCATTAAGCTGCCATAACGGCGTTTCAAACCCTCTCGGTAGAGCGTTTTCATTCGAGCTGCGTTAGACGATCCGTACTGTGCCAGATTAATATTATCTTCACTGGCGACATAACATGGCATAGAAAGCGGCCACATTTTTTCTTCACCCATTTTAGTTTGAGTAAAGTGATGAATATCTTTCAGTTGTGCCATTAGCTCCGGAACATCATGAGAAACCGGAGTAATGAACTCCAGTAACGACTCTGAAAAGTCCGTGGTAATCCACTGGTTTGTGAACGCTGAGCCCAATCCCTCTGGATGAGGTGTTGTTGCTAGCTGTCCATCCTGACGATAGCGTAACGTTTCACGCTCAACACCGCGTCCAAACTGTTTAAATACTTCCGGGTTTGATGCAACTTTTTCCAGTCGCGCAGCAAAATCAGTCAAAATGAGGTTCGCTTATATTAGGAGCAGGCCACTTGCCATCCGAAGCAAGTGAAAGCTAAGTTATTGATATTTAGTTCATCTAGATAAATAACCCATGAAAAGTCACTTATCTAGATGTATAGCGGAGAGCACGCCCTCCGCTATTAGATGTGTACTCTATCGAATGATTTCAAGCTCTTCTACGTCTTTCCCCAACTTTTCTAATTGAGGACGAAGTGATTTTGCATCGCCAACCACAATGATTTGGTAGTCATTAGGGTCAAACCACTTCTGTGCGAGAGTGTTAAGCGTCTGCTTGTCCACGGTTTCCACAATCGCATTTCGCTGCTGAAGATAGTCTTTATCAAGGTTGTACTTAAAGATATCACTGATGAGCTCCGCCTTTTGTGTTGGAGTTTCATATTTCAGTGCATCTTTTTGTCCTACCGCCTGGCGCATAAACGTCAATTCATCGTCCGTCATACCAGCTTGAGAGAATTCATTCAGTTCATTCTTCATTTCCATGATCGAAGCAATGGTCGCATCAGCACGCACTTGTGCGGTGAATACAACGGAGCCTGTTTCCGGATTGCCAGAGAAGTAGCCATATGCACCGTAAGTGTAACCTTTGTCTTCACGCAGGTTTTGGTTGATACGGCTATTAAAGTTACCTGCCAGGTTGAAGTTAGCCAACTGACCCAGGAAGAATTCTCCCGTAGCATCGTATGGCACCCCTTGACGCACCATCATAACCACGCTTTGTGGTGCTCCTGGTTTGTCGACAAGGTGAACTTTTTGCTTACCCAATGCTGGAATACTTTGCGGCGCATATAGCGGTGCTGCGTCATCCTGCCAGTTAGCCCAGAACGCTAACTGTTGCTCGATATCTTGTTTACTCACATCACCTACCACGGTGATCTGTGCACCTTGTGGGGTGTAGTGTGTTGCGTAAAACTCACGGATATCATTGAGGGTTAGCGCTTCCATTCCGGCTTGTGTACCATCTTTAGGGCGCGCAAAAATGGAATCACCGAAAAGTACCTGGCGACTGGCTTGCGAAGCCATCCAGCTTGGGCTTTGGTGCTCATAAACCAGTCCTTCCAGAGCTTGCTGTTTCACGCGTTCAAAATCTTCTTGTTTGAATGCAGGTGATAGCAACATCTCTTCGACGATCTTCAAGGTTGGCGCTAAATTTTTCTCCAAAGCAGAAACACTGATGTTGGTCGTATATCCTGTTGCATCGACAGAAATAACACTACCGAGCTTATCAAGCTCAGCCTGAATTTCTTCCATGCTGCGTTTGGTTGTACCTTCCTGAAGCATCGAAGCGGTTAGCTGTGCCAGCCCTTCTTTACCTTTTTCAACAAAACGAGTGCCTGCTGGCAGGCTGAATTGCATCATAACGGTAGGCGTTTCATTACTCACCGCACCCAAGAGTTCAGAACCGTTGTCGAAGTGCACATCATATAAGTCCGGCATAGTGGCTTTTACAGGATCACCAATTGGTGGCTGAACGGAGCGATCAAAATTATCGGTAGCTCGGCGGTAAGCAAGCTGGTCATCAGTGATCTTTTTGTATTCAGGTAGTGTGCGCTCAGGCGTGACAAACGTCGCTGGTTTGACAGCAAGATCGGTTTTACCCGTTGGAACCACACTTAAGGTCACTTTGGATTTACCCTGAATAAAATCACGGTACACTTTATCAACAGAGTCAGGAGTCACAGCTCGAATTTGTTCTAGCTGCTTTTCAATTAAGTCAGGCTGGCCAAAGAAAGTTTCGTTAGAGGCTAACTGTGTCACCTTGCCTTTTACGCTTTCCAACGCAAAAATCGCATCGGCTTCAGCCTTACCGGTAAGCTGTTCGAGACGCTGTTCTGTTACACCTGTGTCAGCAAATTTATTTAAAGACTGCATTACGTCGTCATACAGTTTAGATAAATCGCCTTTGTCGCCAGAGTCTCCCATCGCATAGACAAAGAAGGTACATGCCAGCTCTGCACAGTCGTGGAATGAACCCGCATCAACCGCTTTCTGTGTTTTCACCAGATCTTGATAAAGTAAGCTGTTGGTTCCGCCACCAAGTACTTCGGATAAGGTATCCAGTGACGCTTGGCTTGCTTCACCATCGTAAGTCGTTGGCCACGCAATCATCACCATTGGCTGCTGAATACGGTCTTCTAACGTAATGTATTTGCTTTCGGTCAGCGTTGCTGGTTGTTTTGCTGCATTCTCAACTTCTGGGCCACGAGGAATAGAGCCAAAGTACTTGTTAACCCAAGCCAGCGTCTTTTCAACATCCAGATCACCACCTATCGTCAGCGTGGCGTTATTTGGGCCATACCATCGCAAGAAAAAGGCTTTCAGATCATTAACATCAACGCGATCTAAATCTTCCACATAACCGATTGTTTGCCATGAGTAAGGGTGGCCTTCCGGATATAACGCTTCTGACATGCGTTCCCAGATCAAACCGTACGGACGGTTATCGTAACGTTGAGCACGTTCGTTCTTAACCGTAGAACGTTGAATTTCAAACTTATGCTGTGAAACTGCGTCAAGCAAGAAACCCATACGATCAGATTCGAGCCAAAGCATTTTCTCTAGCTGATTGGCTGGTACAGTTTCAAAGTAGTTAGTGCGGTCTCGGTTGGTTGTCCCGTTGAGTGTACCACCAGCCTCAGTGATGATTTTGAAATGCTCTTGGTCACCTACGTTCTCTGAGCCTTGGAACATCATGTGCTCGAAGAAGTGTGCAAACCCAGACTTACCGATTTCTTCACGAGCAGAGCCAACATGATAAGTCATATCAACGTGTACCAGCGGATCTGAATCTTCTGGTGCGAGAATGACGGTCAATCCGTTATCAAGCTTGTATTTTTGGTATGGGATTTTAACTTTGCCTTCTTCCGCTTGTGATGACTCTACGAAAGTGATCCCCTCTGGCAGTGAAGAAACAGGGGATTGTGATGCACAACCCGTGATCACGAGCAGTGAACACGCGCCAACCCAAAACATTCTCATGTACTTTCCTTAAAATAATCCGAGATAGATGGCTGCTAGAAGGCTGTATCTAGCGGCCTTTCCAAAAAATATTAACATTACACACGGCAGGAAATTCATCCTTAACCATCCTGCCGCTAAGCACAGCGGGTCACCAACAATAGGTAGCCAACTGAAAAATAAAGCCCAGTAACCATATTTTGCTAACCACTTTAACGCGGTATGGCCATGTTTTTCATCCTGGGTTTTATTTGGAATCCATAATCCAAGCCAGTAATTGGTCAAACCGCCAAGGGTATTACCAATCGTAGCTACAGTGATGATGGAAAAGACGGAATATTGATTTAGAGAGAGGGTCGCTATGAGACCAGCCTCAGAGCCACCAGGAAGTAAGGTAGCACTGAGAAAGCCTGTCATAAAAAGCACCCACAATGCTGACCCAGAAAACCAAAGCGCGATGCTCTCAAAGCCAGCATTGAATGCTTCTAACATGTCATATCAAGCAAAACCTTGCCTCGAGTGCGCCCAGACTCCACTTGTTCGTGAGCTGAGACAACCTCGTCCATTGCGTAGACATGTTGAACCTCTGTTTTTAGTAAACCTACATCAGCCATATACAGTAAAGAATCCAGCTGCTCTGGCTTAGGCTCAACCAACATACCGTTCGCTTCTAAGCCCAACTGTTTCGCTTGTTCGCAAATCTTCTCAGCAGTAATCGTAGGAATAGTCACAATCCTAGCATTAGGCTTGAGACATTTGAGAGCGTCCAGAGCCGCATCTCCACCCACTAAATCAATTAAAACATCTATATCTTCAACACGTTCTGACACTGGTCCTAATTGATAGTTCACTGCATGGGCACCAAGTGAGGTGAGATAATCGACATTTCGCTCACTACAAGTTGTAAAAACCTCAGCCTTACTTGCGACAGCCAGTTGCACCGCAATGTGTCCTACGCCACCCGCACCAGCAAGCACTAAAACACGATCGCTTTCTGTGACGTTAGCTTTCTCCAGTGCCTGAGCCGCGGTTTGGCCGGCAAGAGGAAGCACTGCCGCCGATTCCAAAGGAACATTACTTGGTACGTGGCTCAGTTCTGATTCAGGCACAGATACATATTGACTGTATCCGCCACCTCTTACTGGAAAACCAATGAAACCAGCTACCTTATCTCCAACAGCAAAGCGGGATGTTTGCTCTCCACAAGATACGACTTCGCCTGAAATGTCATATCCCGGAACCCAAGGCAGATTGTCTTTGTTTTGCGCCGCAGCCCAGCCCAGACCTGCACGAGTCTTCACATCAATAGGATTAATGCCAGAAAAAGAAACCTTAACTAACACTTCACCTGACTGTGGTGACGGTGTTGGGGCATGTTGAACCGCAAGTACGCTTGCTTCTCCAAATTCAGTGATAACTATTTGTTTGTGTTCCATAAACCATTCCTTGAAAGACAAAAAGGGATGCCGAAGCATCCCTTTGACTATAAACCATTTTGTTTAGCTAAGTTAATGGCTGTAAGCGGATAATTTAATCCCCCGCACAGTCACTGCGCGAGTATGTTACCCACACACTAGCCGACCAGTGCAAGCAGAATACCTGCCGCTACTGCAGAGCCAAGAACACCCGCTACGTTAGGACCCATAGCGTGCATCAACAAGAAGTTTTGTGGGTTTGCATCCAAGCCCACTTTGTTCACCACTCGCGCCGCCATTGGCACAGCAGAAACGCCAGCCGCGCCGATAAGTGGGTTGATGTCTTCTTTCGAGAACTTGTTGAGTAACTTCGCCATTAGAACGCCAGCTGCCGTACCGATACTGAAAGCAACCGCGCCCAAAGCCAAAATACCAAGCGTTTCCAAGTTTAGGAACTTATCCGCTTGCAACTTAGAGCCAACACCAAGACCAAGGAAGATGGTCACGATATTGATAAGTTCGTTCTGGGCTGTCTTCGATAAACGATCGACAACCCCTGCTTCACGCATCAAGTTACCCAAACAGAACATCCCTACCAGAGGTGTTGCAGATGGCAAAAACAGAATGGTCATCAACAGTACAGCTAGCGGGAAAATCACTTTTTCCCACTTACCGACATGACGCAACTGAGCCATTTTTACCTGACGCTCTTCCTGTGTGGTTAACGCTTTCATGATTGGTGGCTGGATAATCGGCACCAACGCCATGTAACTATATGCCGCAACCGCAATCGCGCCGAGTAAGTCTGGAGACAGTTTACTTGCCAGGAAAATAGCGGTTGGGCCATCAGCACCACCGATAATCGCAATTGACGATGCGTCTGCCATGGAGAATTCCATGCCCGGTACATAGTTCAGCAAAATCGCACCAAATAGCGTTGCAAAAATACCAAACTGCGCCGCAGCACCTAACCAAAGCGTTTTAGGGTTCGCAATCAACGCGCCAAAGTCCGTCATTGCGCCAACGCCCATAAAGATCAACAGCGGGAAGACACCCGACTCAATCCCGATGTGGTAGACGTAGTACAGCAAACCACCCGGCTCGGTGAAACCCGCATTAGGAATGTTAGCTAAAATCGCACCAAAACCAATTGGAAGTAGAAGCAGGGGTTCAAAACCCTTTCGAATCGCCAAAAACAGCAGAGTACAGCCAACCAGCATCATGCAGATTTGGCCAAACTCAAAGTTAGCGATCCCTGTTTCTAACCATAGGGTCATCAATCCGTCCATGATACTCCCTTACGCCAGGCTAAGAAGAGGTGCACCTACCGTCACGGCATCACCTTCTTTCACATTTAATTCCTGAACGATACCACCACGCGCAGCTCGAACTTCCGTTTCCATCTTCATCGCTTCTAAGATCAGTAGCACGTCACCTTCAGCCACTTCAGCACCTGGCTGTACATTGACTTTAAAGATGTTGCCCGCAAGTGGAGCAGGAACTGACTCAGCGGAAGTGTTAGCTGGTACTGCTGGAGCCGCGGCTTTCGCTGGCGCTGCTGAAGGTGTTACCGACGTCAGCTCACCTTGCGGTCCTACTTCTACTTCATAAACTTGTCCGTCAACACGAACACTGTATGTTTCTACGCCGCCTACTGATGCTTGAGCAACTGGTGCCGGAGCTGGTTTAGCAGATTCTAAGGTAGGAGCTGGCTCAAACGCTTCAGGGTTGCCGCGGTTTTTCAGGAACTTAAGGCCAACTTGAGGGAATAGCGCGTAAGTTAATACATCATCAACTCTTTCACTTGCCAGCTTGATGCCTTCAGATTTCGCTTTATCCATCAGCTCAACTGTCAGCGCTTCCATTTCTGGCTCTAGTAAATCAGCCGGGCGGCAAGTGATAGGCTCTTTACCTTCCAGAACTTTAGCTTGTAGCTCTGCATTGATTGGCGCAGGCGCTTGACCATATTCGCCCTTCAACAGACCCGCAGTTTCCTTGGTAATGCTCTTGTAGCGCTCGCCAGTCAGTACGTTGATAACAGCCTGAGTGCCGACAATTTGCGAAGTTGGTGTTACCAATGGAATGAAACCAAGATCTTCACGAACACGAGGGATCTCTTCTAGTACTTCATCAAGACGATCAGCAGCGCCCTGCTCTTTAAGCTGGCCTTCCATGTTGGTTAACATGCCACCTGGCACTTGAGCAATCAAAATGCGAGAGTCCACGCCTTTCAATTGACCTTCCCACTTCGCGTATTTCTTACGAACCTCACGGAAGTAAGCAGCAATTGGCTCAATCTCTTCCAGTTTCAGGTTAGTGTCACGCTCTGTACCCTGAAGCATCGCTACCACAGTTTCTGTTGGCGTATGGCCGTAGGTACTACTCATTGATGAAATCGCAGTATCAAGAATGTCGATACCCGCTTCTACCGCTTTAATCGCAGTAGCCGTCGATAGCCCCGTAGTTGCATGGCAGTGCAGTGCCAGTGGCACATCACACGATGCTTTGATACGAGTAATCAACTCTTCAGCTTCATAAGGTTTTAGTAGACCTGACATGTCTTTGATACATAAAGAATGGCAGCCTAGGTCTTCCAGACGTTTTGCCAGATCAACCCACGTGTCAGCGTTGTGTACTGGGCTGGTTGTGTAAGACAGCGTGCCTTGTGCGTGAGCGCCAACATCCACGGTTGCTTTAACCGCTTTTTGGAAATTTCGCACATCATTCATCGCATCAAAAATACGGAAAACATCCATACCATTGGCATGTGCACGCTCAACAAACTTCTCTACTACGTCATCAGCATAATGGCGGTATCCTAAAAGGTTCTGACCACGCAGCAGCATTTGCATTGGTGTGTTCGGCATCGCTTTTTTCAGCTCTCGTAAACGCTCCCACGGATCTTCTCCAAGGAATCGAATACACGAATCAAACGTTGCCCCACCCCACGTCTCTAAAGACCAATAACCAATCTTGTCCAGTTCAGCCGCGATAGGCAGCATATCGTCAATACGCATACGCGTAGCAAACAGTGATTGATGGGCGTCTCTTAGGACCACATCAGTAATAGCTAGTGGTTTAGACATACTCTTAAACTCCTTTTTAATCCTATTTTCGGCTACTTCGCGACAGAGGTGCGATGTTTATGAATCGCAGCCGAGATCGCCGCCACGACTTGTGGACTAACAGCTGAAGAGGTTGATTGATTATTGTTTTTTATTTTAGGTGCAGCGATCGGCTCTAGGACTTCTTCTGGTATGAGTCTCGACATGAGCCGAACGAGATAAACAAGAATAGTGAGGAAAATAAATACAACCGCCATCCCAGTAATCATGAGAGTGGCTGCATCTACTAGCAGGCTTCCTATATTAGTCATGTTGCTTCCTTTCTTTGTCATCCTGACAGGTGCAGGATGTTAATTGTGTCATATCCCGACCCATGGATTATCTCGACTGGTTAAACTTTGTCAATTTTGTTTAAGGAAGGTTGGTAGTAAACCCTACAAATGATTATTCATTCACTACCCAGATCACAGTTCGTATGCAAACAATGCAGGTAATGTGACAATTCAATTCATAAACAGACTAAATCAAAGCACATATAAAAACTGCGATTAGGGCTTCAAAACAACGATAGGCAAGATCAATAAAAACCAATAATAAACAATGGGATAATTAGATTTAACATTTTAAAAACATAAGAAAAACAAAGAATTTACAACAAAAGAAGTGAGGAAGGAAAAGAGGTTAAACAGGGAGAAAACGTCATTTTCAGCGTGAAAACCTTCGCCACAAAACAAATTGGCTATGATAAGCAAGTTTTGAATAAATCAGTAAAAGCTGAAAATCGGCAAACAGAGAATTTATTTGAGAGAAAGAGCACAAATGGCAGATACAAAAAAGCCTCGCATAAGCGAGGCTTTGTAATAAGTGGCGCGTCCTGGAGGATTCGAACCTCCGACCGCCTGGTTCGTAGCCAGGTACTCTATCCAGCTGAGCTAAGGA
>NZ_JAZDWA010000004.1:437100-461532 GCF_036350715.1 Vibrio sp. YYF0003 | reverse complement strand
AGCTCTCCCGACGCTGAGACCGCCGAGTCTTCTTTCAGCTGCGCTCCAGCGCCAGATATGACTGCGCCATCATTGGTGCCATTCACGGTAATGACTAAGTTCTGAACATCCGTCGCGCCTGCCGTATCCGTCACCGTGACCGGGATAGTAAGAGTCTGACTTTGTCCTGCTGGTAACGATTGATAGGCCGCATCCGTTGGGTCAAACACCCAGCTGCCATCCGGATTGAACGTCAGACCGGACACTAGATTGGCAATCGAATAGCTCAATGTATCGCCCACATCCGGGTCGGTAGCAATAAGTTGACCAGACGCTTTCTGGCCGTCCTCGTCGACAGAAACAGACGCGATCGGAGTCAGCGTTGGCGCATCATTGACATTGTTCACGGTTAAATCAAAGGTGGTCGATACCTGAGCACCGTGATCGTCTGTCGCCGTCACCGTGACTGGTGTGCTACCCACATCACTGTTGGTTGGTGTGCCACTGAATGTGCCCGTCGACGCATCAAAGTGCAGCCAGGTTGGTAATGTGCCTGTTGATAGGGTCATCGTATCGCCGATATCGATATCGGTGAACGTATCTGATGGCACAGTAAAACTGAACGCGGTATCTTCAGTGGCTACCTCATTGGTCAAGGCATGCGAGACCACCGGGCCATCGTTAGTACCCATAATGCGTACAGCAACATCACGACTGATACTGCCATCCGCCGAGCTGACTGTGAAACGCTCGACGATTTCCCCCTGACCATTCTGGCCCAGCGCCTGAATCGCTGGGTTGCTGTTGTCGGCGGTGTAGGTCCAATGACCCTGCTCATCAATACTGAAACGGCCATACTGACCCGTCACGCTTTGCGCGGTAACATGCGATTCACCCCTATCTACATCCAGCACGACCACGTGACCATTGGCAGTCAGCTCGCCATGGATTGCATCTTGGTCTTCTGCCAGCACGTACTGTAAATTTCCCCCCATCCGAGCGCCATCATTGGTACCATTCACGGTAATGACTAAGTTCTGAACATCGGTCGCACCAGCCGTATCCATCACCGTGACAGGGATAGTAAGAGTCTGGCTTTGTCCTGCTGGCAACGATTGATAGGCAGTATCGGTTGGGTCAAACACCCAACTACCATCCGGATTGAACGTCAGACCGGACACCGGATTGGTAATCGAATAGCTCAGCGTATCTCCTGCATCTGGGTCTGTGGCGATGAGTTGCCCCATCGCTTGCTGGCCGTCCTCGTCGACAGACACCGACGCTATCGGGGTCAGCGTTGGCGCATCATTGACATTGTTGACGGTTAAATCAAAGGTGGTCGATATCTGAGCACCGTGATCGTCGGTCGCCGTCACCGTGACTGGTGTGCTGCCCACATCGCTGTTGGTTGGCGTGCCGCTAAAGGTGCCAGTCGCTGCATCAAAGTGCAGCCAGGTTGGTAAGCTACCAGTGGAGAGCGTCAAGGTATCGCCATGGTCAATATCACCAAAGGTGTCAGTTGGCAACGTGAACTGGAACGCGCTGTCTTCATCGATTTGTTGAGACGCTACGCTGTGCGCCACGATTGGGGCATCGTTCGTCCCCTCTATCGTCACTCTGATGGTGTGCGTAGTTCCATCAAGACTGGTGACCGTGATGGAGTCTGTTAATGGCTCACCCGCCGCCAGTTGTTGGATAGAGGGCTGATTATTATCAGCGTGATACAGCCACTGCCCGTCGGCACTGAGTGAGAAATGACCATAACCCGAATCACTGGTGACATCCGTGATCGGCGTAAATGCAGCTTCACCGCTGTCCACATCTTGAATCGTCAGTTGTCCACTGGCTTCCAGCTCACCCGACGCTGAGACCGCCGAGTCTTCTTTCATCTGCGCTCCAGCACCAGATATGACTGCGCCATCATTGGTGCCATTCACGGTAATGACTAAGTTCTGAACATCCGTCGCACCAGCCGCATCCGTCACCGTGACAGGGATAGTAAGAGTCCGGCTTTGTCCTGCTGGCAACGATTGATAGGCTGCATCCGTTGGGTCAAACACCCAACTGCCATCTGCATTGAACGTCAGTCCGGACACCGGACTGGCAATCGAATAGCTCAGCGTATCGCCCACATCCGGGTCGGTAGCGATAAGTTGACCGGACGCTTTCTGGCCGTCTTCATCGACAGAAACCGACGCGATCGGGGTCATCACCGGTGCATCGTTGGTGTTATTGACGGTGAGGTTAAATTGCGTGGTGACACTCGCCCCTTGCGAGTCCGTGGCAGTCACGCTAATCGGCACACTGCCCACATCACTGTTGGTTGGCGTGCCGCTAAACGTTCCGGTGGATGCATCAAAATGCAGCCACGTCGGTAAGCTACCTGTGGAGAGCGTCAAGTTATCGCCATGGTCAATATCACCAAAGGTGTCACTTGGCAGCGTGAACTGTAACGCGCTGTCTTCATCTATTTGCTGATTTACTACGCTGTGCGCCACGATTGGGGTGTCGTTCGTCCCTTCAATTGTCACGCTGATGGTGTGCCTAGTGCCATCGACACTGGTGACAGTGATGGAGTCTGTTAATGGCTCACCCGCTGCCAGTTGTTGGATAGCGGGCTGATTATTATCAGCGTGATACTGCCACTGCCCGTCGGCACTGAGTGAGAAATGACCATAACCCGAGTCACTGGTGACATCCGTGATCGGCGTGAATGCGGCTTCACCGCTGTCCACATCTTGAATCGTCAGTTGTCCACTGGATTCCAGCTCACCCGACGCTGAGACCGCCGAGTCTTCTTTCAACTGCGCTCCAGCGCCAGATATAACGGCGCCATCATTGGTGCCATTCACAGTAATGACTAAATTCTGAACATCGCTCGCACCGGCCGCATCCGTCACCGTGACAGGGATAGTAAGAGTCTGGCTTTGTCCTGCTGGCAACGATTGATAGGCAGTATCGGTTGGGTCAAACACCCAACTACCATCCGGATTGAACGTCAGACCGGACACCGGATTGGTAATCGAATAGCTCAGCGTATCTCCTGCATCTGGGTCTGTGGCGATGAGTTGCCCCATCGCTTGCTGGCCGTCCTCGTCGACAGAAACGGACGCTATCGGGGTCAGCGTTGGCGCATCATTGACATTGTTAACGGTTAAATCAAAGGTGGTGGATACCTGAGCACCGTGATTATCTGTCGCCGTCACCGTGACTGACGTGCTGCCCACATCGCTGTTGGTTGGCGTGCCGCTGAAGGTGCCAGTCGACGCATCAAAATGCAGCCACGTAGGAAGGCTACCGGTGGAGACGGTCAAGGTATCGCCATGGTCAATATCACCAAAGGTGTCACTTGGCAGCGTGAACTGTAACGCGCTGTCTTCATCTATTTGCTGATTTACTACGCTGTGCGCCACGATTGGGGTGTCGTTCGTCCCTTCAATTGTCACGCTGATGGTGTGCCTAGTGCCATCGACACTGGTGACAGTGATGGAGTCTGTTAATGGCTCACCCGCTGCCAGTTGTTGGATAGCGGGCTGATTATTATCAGCGTGATACTGCCACTGCCCGTCGGCACTGAGTGAGAAATGACCATAACCCGAATCACTGGTGACATCCGTGATCGGCGTGAATGCGGCTTCACCGCTGTCTACATCCTGAACCGTTAACTGCCCGTTCGCTTCCAGCTCTCCCGACGCTGAGACCGCAGAGTCTTCTTTTAGCTGCGCTCCAGCACCAGATATGACTGCGCCATCATTGGTGCCATTCACAGTAATGACTAAATTCTGCACATCTGTCGCGCCGGCCGTATCCGTCACCGTGACAGGGATAGTAAGTGTCTGACTTTGCCCTGCTGGCAACGATTGATAGGCCGTATCCGTAGGATCAAACACCCAGCTACCGTCAGGATTGAACGTCAGACCGGACACCGGACTGGCAATCGAATAGCTCAGCGTATCGCCTGCATCTGGGTCGGTAGCGATGAGTTGACCAGACGCTTGCTGGCCGTCCTCGTCGACAGACACCGACGCTATCGGGGTCAGCGTTGGCGCATCATTGACATTGTTGACGGTTAAATCAAAGGTGGTCGATACCTGAGCACCGTGACTGTCTGTCGCCGTCACCGTGACTTGATTACTGCCCACATCGCTGTTGGTTGGCGTGCCGCTGAAAGTGCCCGTCGAGGCATCAAAATGCAGCCAGGTTGGTAGGCTACCGGTGAAGAGGGTCAAGGTATCGCCATGGTCAATATCACCAAAGGTGTCACTTGGCAGCGTGAACTGTAACGCGCTGTCTTCATCTATTTGCTGATTTACTACGCTGTGCGCCACGATTGGGGCGTCGTTCGTCCCCTCTATCGTCACGCTGATGGTATGCGGGGTGCCATCCACACTGGTGACAGTGATGGAGTCTGTTAATGGCTCACCCGCTGCCAGTTGTTGGATTGCGGGCTGATTATTATCAGCGTGATACTGCCACTGCCCGTCGGCACTGAGTGAGAAATGACCATAACCCGAGTCACTGGTGACATCCGTGATCGGCGTGAATGCGGCTTCACCGCTGTCTACATCCTGAACCGTCAGTTGCCCACTGGCTTGCAACTCACCCGATGCTGAGACCGTCGAGTCTTCTTTCAGCTGCGCTCCAGCGCCAGATATGACTGCGCCATCATTGGTACCCGACACAGTGATTGTTAGGTTTTGTGTATCAGTCGCTCCCGCATTATCGGTTACAGTCACGGGGATGGTCAGTGTCTCAGTTTGCCCCTGAGCAAGGTGCTGATACGCACTGTGACTTGGATCGAACGACCAACTGCCGTCCGCATTGAGGGTAAAGCCATCCACTTGTCCGGCTGATAAATGCAATTGGTCCCCGGTATCAGCATCACTGGCGTGAATTTGCCCTTGAGCGATTTTGCCATCCTCATCTACATCGACAGTAGAAGTTGAGGAAATAATCGGAGCATGGTTGACGCTACTGTCCGGTTGATTAGGAACATTGGAACCGTCTGAGAATGTTGGCGCTACCGTGTTCGGTGCTTGGGTCGTTGGATTTCCTCCACCTACTTGTTGTGTAGTAGTGGTATGTGAACTCGATGAAGTTTCGTCGGTGCCTTGGATATTGACCTGTATTTCGCGGCTAGTTCCATCCAACGTTTTAACCGTAAAGGTTTCTGTTAACTGTTGGCCTTCGTTCAATCCCTGAACTTTCGAATCTTGATTATTGAGCACGTAATGCCACAAACCATCACTATCAATATTGAATACACCGTACTGGCCTTGTGTGTTTGGCTGCTCGACAAACCCAGATTGCCCGGCATCTGTATCAATAACATCTAATTTACCTTGATAGTCAGTGATAACATCTTCTTTCAGTGTGCCGGTCGTTACGCCACTGATCACCGCTTTGTCATTGGTTCCAGACACCGTGATGGAAATCGCCTGCGAAGTTCCATCAATCGTATGGACGTATAAAACTTCTTTGAGCTGTTCTCCACCCTTTAAACTTTGTATCGTGGCGTTGTTATTATCAGCGGTATAAACCCAATGTCCGTGAGCATCAATATCAATTTGACCATACTTACCCGTTAGTATTTCAGGGGTAAATGCATTCTCACCAGAGTCAGGATCGATAACAGACAACTGCCCCTGAGTCTCTAAATGTCCGGAAGGCGATACAAGATCTTCTGTAACCGAGCCGGTAAAAATACCTGATACTGTCGCACTCTGATTCGTTCCATGTACCGATATCGTCACTGTTTGCTCCACTGGTACACCGGAAGAGTCTGTCGCCGTGACTAAAAAGGTTTCTGTCGCTACTTGCCTATCAGTAAGCGCCGCTGTTGAAGGAGCCTGATTATCAAGCTGATAACGCCATTCACCACTACTTGCATCAATATACAGTTCACCGAAGCTGCCCTTTGGTTGAACGACACCCCACGTCACACTGTCACTATGATCAGGATCAACGGCTATCAATTGACCGACCGCTTCATCTATCACGCCATGCTCATTTACGCTGCCACTATGAACCCCAGAGATCACTGGTCGGTCATTACTGCCATCTACTTCGACGCTAATTACCGTTGAAAGTGTTTTGCCATGGTTATCTGTTGCGACAACAACAAACTGTTCCGTCTTATGCTCACCTTCTGCAAGCGCATTGGTTGAAGCCAATTGGTTATCAAGGTGATAAACCCACTCTCCACTGTGGCTATCCAGAGTTAATTCACCATAGTGGCCGCCCTTGTTTTCCACTGACCAGATAACAGACTGACTACCATCACCACTTGTTGTTAATTGTCCAGCAACTTGATCCTGACTGGTGTCTTCTTTTACCACAGCGTGGCGCATCGAAGAGACTATGTGTAAAGGATGAGAAGTACTTTCGAGTTGTTCCGAATGATTTTGCGAAGAAGTGATGGTTGTGGGGTGTGAGAGTGCGTCAATATCGTTCGTATGGTGCTCTGTCAGATGTTTAAACACGGGTAAAAGAGCAGGAGCAATTATTTTGGACACACCCGATATATTTGACAATGGCGTGTAGGTACCCGAATCAGTATGAGAAGAGGCTGCCACCAAATGATGGCCACCTCGGTGATCTTGCGTGCTTTGGGATTTCTCATTCTCGCCCGTGTCATCGCTCACTTCGGCGCGAGTTTTCGCCATCTTTTCAGAGGGTGACACTAAAGTTTGAGAAGGCTCAGTGTCAGAGGCTGGAAGGGCTTCTGACTCTTTGTCCCCTTCTCCTTGATGATGCTCTGTATGAGCTAAACCACTCGCGGTATGCCATGATTTATCTGCAACCAAATCTTTATTGAAACCACGCTCTGAGCCAGAACGACGAAACTCTTTAGCGCGAAGTTTAGCTACTTGACTGTCTTGTTCCTGAGCTCTCTTTTTCGCTTTGGCTTCACGCTTTTTCTGCTCTTCGCTCTTAGACTCCGATTTGGTGTCTTGCGAAGGGGGTGTTTTGTTGTCCTTACTCATAACTCACCTCTATTAGCGTTCGCCAAAAGCTTCTCTCATGTTGGTAAATACGGGCTTCCATAAATATTGGAAGATGGTTTTTTCTCCGGTGACGATGTCAGCTTCGCCAGTCATACCTGGTAATAAGTTTAGCTTGCCTGGCTCTGCGCCAAAGTATGGCTTCTCAATCGCAATCCGGACTTTGTAGTAAACCCCACCTTTTTCATCGGCGTCAGTGGTCGGCGAAATCCGTTCAACAACCCCATCTATTGCGCCATAGCGGCTGTAGTCAAACGCATCGATTTTGATTTTGGCTGGTTGCCCTACCGTCACAAAGCCAATATCTCGAGGTGACAACTTAGCTTCCAGTAAGGCTGTTGGAGTCGTCGGCACCACCACGGCTACTGTACCTCCCGGCTGGATTACACTCCCAGATGACGTATTCGGTATCGACTGAATAATGCCGTCAACCGGAGACATCACCGTATCTTGCTGGATTTGCAGATCGGAAGATTTCAATCTCGCAGTCACACCAATTAACTCCGAATGCGCATCTGCACGCTTTTCACCCACTTCTTTAAACAGCGTCGCTTCCCGTTGTTCAAATTGACGGCGCTGGTTATCAATGTTCCTCTCCAGTACCGTTCTCCTACCTTCGAGACTTTTTAACTCACGTAAATACGCATCCAATTTTTGCTGGGTTTCCGAGATGGTCAATTTCGATACGGCCTGAACGCCCCTCGGTGAGTTCATTAATCGTAATGATTCGCGGGATGAGTTGATCTGGTCTTGAAGCGGCGGGATTTCCAAATCGATGCTCGACAGTTCTGCGTTCGATTTCGCAATCTCGGACTCAGATAACTGCATAATCGCTTCACGCTCTTTGTTCATCCTCGCCAGACTTTTCTGGTGTTGCTCTACTAATCCAGGGTACGTCAATTCATAAGAGGAAAAATCCGCTGGTCGCCCTTCGATAAATGCGTTATACCGTTCGATTCGTAACTGAAGGTTAGCTTGTTGACCGAGTAACTCTTCTTCTACTGCTTGGCTGTCGACCGACACAAAACTCGCGATCACATCGCCCTTGCTGACCAAGTCTCCTTCAGTAACTAAAACCGATGCCAATGTTCCTCCTGACTGGCTTTGAATGACCTGCTTGTGACCCAAAGGAACAACTTGTCCTTTCGCCTTGGCGATTTCTTCTATGTCGGCAAACACTGACCAAAGCAAGACTAAAAATACCGAACCAACAACAAACCACATCACCTGTTTAATCAGGCGTTTTTCCATTGGCGCTTCAATGGCTTCTGTAAATTCATGTTCTGGTAAGTAACGATTCGACAGTTGCTTATCATCCATGCTGTGCTACCCCTGCGTTTGCTTGTTCTGGTTGTTCTGATTGTTGTGACGGTTCAGCTTGCTTAATAATTGGTCCGCAATACACCAAACTGCCTTTGTCTAAAATGATCACTTTGTCTGCGAGTTCGATCAGTTCTTTGTCATGACTGCTAAACAAAATTGTTGCGTGTCCTCGACGCTTCATCAATGTCTGTTTAAACGCTCTTTTTGCATACGGGTTTCGATTGGCAATAGGTTCATCCAACACTAAAAAAGGTGAATTTTTCAGCAGTGCAACGGCAAGCCCGACGTAGGAGCTTTCAACCGCAGAAAAGACATTTTCACCACGATGGAATACCTCGGTATCAATATCATCTCCGATAGCTTGCAAGAGCGAGGTCGCCCCTGCGGCATGTAAGGCCTCTCGAATTTCATCATCAGATGCGTCTGGATTCGCGACCCTGAGGTTTTGGGCTAATGAACCGGGGATAATATCTGCGTGAGTTGGGCTATAGGCAGCCCAACGACGTAGCGCTTCTGGGTCATACTGTTTGGTGTTTTTGCCGTTGATAGACACATAACCCACCTGACCTTCCAGAACACCGAGTGCCGATAGTAAGAGAGAAGTTTTACCGCAACCATTCGGGCCGATGACGGCCACCAGCTCACCAGGTTCTACATCGAATGTTACCCCTGACAATGCGGGTTCACTTTCTGCACCGTATCGCAAAGTCACATGCATAAATGAAACAGAAGGAGGCTGATGTGTTTCCGGAGACTCAAGCCTCAACGAATGAAACTCTGTTGGAACCTCCATCAAACGATCAAACTGTGCGATAGTGCCTTTGACCATGGCAAACTTCTGGCGCGAGGCAAACGCCAACTGAGCAGGTCCGGTAACCCGCCAAATCAGCATAGTGGTCGCGATCAAAGCACCTGGCGACATCTGCTGATTCAGCACCAGAAAAATGCCCGTAAATACTGATACCAATACGGTAGTCAGCCCCATCCCATGCGCGACGGCGGTATTTAATCCGTTACGTTTAGAATAGAGAAAGTTTTGCTGACTGTTTTCTTTGGCCCTACGCATGAAATGCTGATACCAACCTTGGGATTCGCCCGCTATTTTCAGATTAAGAATGCACTGTGATATTTCGTTGAAGCTACCTTGATAATCACTGCTGATCGTTGGCGAGGCTGCTTTTACATACCGCTCTAACCCTTTCAAAATAAAATAGAAAATCATCAACATCGCGATAGGCACAAGCACTAACCAACCACTCAATAATGTGATGGCTAGCAGTGGTATCAACGTGAACGGCAAATCCACCAGACCTGATCCAGAAGGGCCGGATATAACCTTACGCACATTTTCTGAATTCCGAATACGGCTAATGTGGCTGGCCAACCCCACTCGGCTCAATACCGCCAGCGGCATGCTTAATAATCGGTTAAAAGTTAACGCAGATAAATCTCTTGCAAACCGATTACTCACCCCAGCGATCAATCGAGCACGGAAAAATCGGCTGCCGACCATAATGAACAGCGCCAACACCGCACCGAAAGCAATGTTGGGTAGAATCTGCGGTGCATGACCTCCGATAACGCGATCATAAACAGCCATAGTAAATAGAGGAATGGCTAAACCCGTTATCCCAGACAAAAGACTTAACCAGAAAATAGGACGATACCATTTCACTTTCTTACGAAAATGAGACAGAAAACGCTGAGTTTTGTTTCCTTCCATCGGTAACGCATTAACGATAAACACAAAGCCACTTTCCGGCTCTCCATCCAGATTATGCCATTGCTTATTTTCTCCAAGCTTTTGCCACTGATTTTGACGCCAGCGAACAATCTCAGCACTGCCCGAGTCATTTACCCAAATAAAGGGATAAACCGAGTCTTTTAATTTTGTCGCAATGCAAGAGTGAACGGTGACATCCAGTTGGTGCTTTTTGAATAGAACGTAGGTATCTAGATAGCTGAGATCATTGGCCACATGACCTTTTTGTATGCTCCTGGCTTGCGCGTGCAGTCCAAGTTGATCAAAAAACGTTGCCATCACCGGCTTCATTCCAATTATTGAACGATCTTCTATCGACATTAGATCTCTCCCGTAACTTGCTTTGACGACAACCGACCTTCAATCGATAGACTAATTTGACTGTCGCTGAGCGCTATCACTTCATCAAAATAGGACGCAATGATGATCGTCATGTCTCCTCGCTTTTCATTGAGTAATGACAACAATCTTGACTGTGAATCAGCATCAATCGATACCATTGGTTCATCCAGTAAGAGAATAGAAGGCTTCTGAGACAGTGCCCGAATCAAAGAAATAAGCTTTATCGCCCCTTTATTCAGGCTAGCGTTGTCATGCCGCCCTACTGGCGTTTGAAAGCCGTAAGGAAGTTGGCTGATAGTGTCAGACAGTCCCAACCGATCGGCCAACTCCATCGCATAAGGTTCACTTTCATGACGAAAGAAAGTCATGTTCTCCAACACGGTCCCATGAAACAGCGTTCCCCATGGCGCGACATAACTAACTGACTGACGAAATTCGAACTCATCGTGCTCGTACAGTGGTACACCTGCGATCGCTATAGTTCCTTGCTCTGGCTGATGGTAAGCGCCCAGCGAGCTTAACAACAAACTGGCATAGCTCATGGGGTTAGAATTAACAACGGTGATGGAGCCTGAAGGGATATTCAAGTTAATGTCGGAAAGTGACGCGCCAACTTTACTCACACTTACGTTAGTAAATGATATTGGCCCCGATGGCAGTTTGCTCTGATATACGGTTTGCGCAGTAAATTGCTCTTGAGGTGCATTGATTAAATCTTCAATGTCCTGACTGGCTGCGCGTGCCGTTACTAATTTAGCGCGCAGACTACCCAAAGCACTGAGTGGTGCGACCGATCTCCCAGCCAAGATCGAGCATGCCGCCAAACCACCGGTGGTCATTTGGCCATCCAATACCGCCAAACACCCGACAATAACAAGCGCTAACGTTGTGCCTAACGAGGCACCTTGAATTAGCTCTTGAAGTTTCGCCGCTTGCCAGTCAACCTCGTTTTGTTTTTTCAGATTCTCGTGGTTAACGTCTTTATATCGGTATGTCATGCGTGCTTCTAACGCGAGCGCTTTTACCGTTGCCACGCCTGACAGGACCAAAACGAGAATGCGCGTGCGTTCACTTTCTGTGACTGCGAGTTCCTGAGTTACCTCCAATAACTTGTTACTTACTCGCCAAACCCATAACCCTGCGATACACCACACCACGACAGGAACCAGAACCACCCAGCCGCCGATATAAGCAATAAGCGCCAAAAATATTAAGGTGAAGGGAATATCCATAAAGGCTATCGCAGCCTGCCCTGAATAGAGATCACGCACGCTAGAGACACTTTTTAGGCCGCTTAATATTTTTCCAGAACCCAACGACTGCAAATATTGGTAATCGGCTTTTAGCAATCGCGTTATCAGTTTTGCAGTGACATCAAACTCGTAGTTGGCAGCCGCAGAAGCAAGAAACCAACTTCTGACATAGCGCAATATCACCTCGAGAAGAATCGCAACCGCAACACCCAACAACAACACATTTGCTGTACCATACGCTTCATTCGGTAAGATCCTGTCGTAGATTTGCAGCATGCTGAAAGGCAACGCAAGAGACAGCAGGTTAATAAAGATTGAAGAAAAAAGTAATTCGTTGAAGTTCTTATTCTTTGTCAAAGACTGAATCTGTGCTCGCATCAACTAAGCCCCGGCTTCCATATATTTAAGTCATTATTTTCATCCTTTGATATTAGACAACGATGAAAGTCACTGCATATATTCTGAGATTCTTTTTGCCAGATGAGACTTTGCCAGCACATATTTTGGCGTATTTGGCTTTAATGGCGTAGAAGGGTCGGGGTTTACTTCAAAGATCATTAAATCATCGCGCTTGGAATAACCAACAGCACAACAAGTCAATTTTATTAAATTCAACAACGGTAAATGCCAAGCGTTTGGCATCACCTTTTAAACAAAACTAGTCTGCATTTTTGATCGTCAACGTTTCATTAAATTGATTATCTAACAGCTTATATACGCTTTTGCCTTCTCCGCTTATCCAGTTCAAGACTTCATTATTAGGAATTAACAAAGGCATGCGGTGATGAAATTCGCTGCATTGTTTATTTGGCTCTGTTGTTAATGTGACCAGATCTTTAGCCTCATTCAAGGCGATGCCAGCCATGTATAAAACATCACTCTCGCCTGGGCTGAACAGATATTTGACCTTTTTCCCATTCTCTTCTTGCCACTCATACCAACCTGAACACGGAACCACCACTCGGTTAAACTCGAATGCATGAGCAAATGTGGCCTTGACCGCCACCGTTTCAGCTTTGGCATTTATGATCAGGTTATTCGCCCAGTCGGGTTGTATTCCCCAAGGTAAATCGAGCTGTTGAAGTTCTCCGTCTACAACGCCAACCGTAGAAACAATCTGTGTCGGTCTTAGGTCTTTATTTGTCTCCGTTTTAAAACTGATGCCGAGCTGCTCGGAAACAATTCGACAAAGCGGTTCGTTGATCACATTTAACCTGCCACACATATCACACTCCTAAGAAACACCTATGTAACACAAATTATAGTTACTTTCTGACTCAAGCATTTTTCATGTATTAACATAACCGATAATCAGGAGTTAATACCTAAAACATAACTATGAAACATGAATTATATCAATCATCTGACCCCTATAACTTTTAATTTTTAGCCCGAAAATTCCCTCTAATTAAAGTCACAGAATTTCAAAAATTGAATAGCCTTTTCCTTTTTCTAACTAACGTCATGGCGAATCAAGTGTTAACTTAACCTTAACATCTTACATAAGGTAAAAACCGCTGACGGGTAAAAGTTGACGATTTTATTCAGCCCCAAGAAAAAGAATAGCCTGACTAAAAGAGCGCTTTACGAAAACACTCTACTAACAATTGGACGTTTAAGTATGAATACGATTATTAAAAAGACTGCTGCCACTGCATTGTCATCACTTCTGCTAGCTTCACCTGCTTTCGCCGCAGATGTTACATTGCGATTCGGACACTTTTGGCCTTCAGTATCTGATATTCATAAAGAGATATATCAAAAGTGGGCTGACACCGTTGAAGCGGATTCTAATGGCCGTATCAACGTAGAGTTATACCCGTCTTCTACTCTCGCCAAGCCACCAGCGCAATATGATGCCGTTAAACACCGTATCTTAGATATGACCGCAACAGTGCAAGGTTACTCAGCAAACCGCTTTCCTCTGACTCAAATCGTTGAGCTACCAGGGGTGGTACAAAACGCAACTCAAGGCTCTTGTGTGATTCAAAAGCTATATGAAGAAGGTGCGTTTGCAAATGAATACAAGGATTCAAAACCACTGTTCTTGTTTACCCACGGTGCGGGCTTACTGCACGTAAAAGGCAAAAATATTGAACAACCTAGCGACTTAGAAGGTCTTCGCATTCGTCGTCCAACTGCCGTCATCGGAGGCTTACTAGAAGAGCTTGGTGCACTACCTGTCGGTATGCCTGCGCCGCAATCTTATCAATCGCTTCAACGTGGTGTGATTGATGGTGTTGCTCTACCTTGGGAAGGCGTGAAGAGCTTCAGAATTAACGAGCTGGCAGAAAACCACACTGAAGTCGGTGGCTTGTACTCCTTAGCCTTCATCGTGACGATGAATAGCGATGTCTACAACTCTCTTGATGATGAGCTTAAAGCGGTTATCGACAAAAACTCAGGTGCCGCTTGGTCGAACATTGCGGCACAAGTATTTGATGATCTTGATAACAAAGGCTTTGAAGAAGCGAAAGCAGCGGGTCACACAATCAACCGTATTGATGCATCAAACAACCAAACAACCTGGCAACCAATCTTCGACAAAGTGATCGAAAACTACTTGTCGGACTTGGAATCGAAAGGCCTAGCCGCACGTGATGTTTACAAGCGAGCAATGGAACTGTCGCAAGACTGTAGTAACTAACCGCTGCCTTTCAGCCTGAATTAAGGGAATGAGACTATGAAAACACTCATCAACCTAGTCAATCGCGCGGCACATATCGCTCACTTGGGCGCAGGTTTTATCTTAGTGTCGATGATGTTCATCACGCTTGCTGACGTTATCACTCGTGCGGTTTTTAATTTTACGGACGGTAGCATTGACCTGACGTTTGTTGGCGGCATAGAGCTGATTAAGTTTGGTTTGCTGTTTGCCATTTTGCTGACTATGCCTCACTCGGTAGCCAAATCTCAGGTCATTGTTGACCTGTTTACTGAGAAAATGAATCATCGTGTGAAGATATATCTTGAAGCCTTCTACAACCTAGGTTTTGCACTACTGGGCGCGGGTATGTCAGTGCGTTTCTTTGACGCGATTGAATCAGCCGCGCTTACCGGAGAAACCACTCAGGACTTACAAATCCCGCTGGAATACATCTATATGGGAGTCGTTGTCGCCACAGCGCTACTTGCAATCCGCGCATTGATCATCGCCGGTGAGCTTATTTTTCACTGCCATACCCCAGCGACTAAAAGTGGCGGTGATGCGCCAGCAAAGTCAAGCACCAAAAAAAGTAACGTGCAACAACGAAACAAAGAGGAGTTAGTCTAATGGAAGCTTCAACGATTGGTCTAATTTGTATTGCGTTAATGTTGGTAATGATGGCATTCAGGGCTCCTATCGCGTTATCCATGGCGGTAACCGGGTTTGTTGGGTTCGGATCTATTGTTGCTTTTCCTTCAGCGATGGCGATTTTGGATAGCGGTCCGTTTGAAACCCTGTCTAACTACAGCTTTAGCCCGATTCCTATGTTTATCCTCATGGGTGTCTTTGCCTCTAAAGCGCAGATGTCTCAAGAGCTGTTTCATGGTGCGAGAACACTATTTGGTCGCTGGCGCGGCGGTATGGCACTGGCAGCAGTAACCTCTTGTGGTGTTTTCTCGGCTATCTCTGGTTCTTCTCTGGCGACCGCAGCAAGTATGTCTCGCGTTGCTCTGCCAGAAATGGAAAAGAATGGCTACGCGATGTCATTGGCAACCGGTACGCTTGCGGCAGGTGGTACTCTAGGCATCATGATCCCACCGTCTATCGCGCTTCTGCTTTACGCCTTGATCACAGAGCAGTCTGTGGGTGACATGTTTATCGCGGGCCTAATCCCTGGGTTACTTGGCCTGTTCTTATACTGTGCGACTATTGCTATCACAGTTTGGCTAAAACCAGAGCTAGCAACGCCAGGTGAACAAACGTCATTTGCAGAGAAGATCAAAGGGCTTAAAGGCTTAGTTCCTTTCACCGGCATCTTCGCTTTCATCATCTGCGGTATCTACTTTGGCCTGTTTACACCAACCGAAGCAGCAGCTATTGGCGCGGCGGGTACATTAGTCATCGCCTTGTTCCGAGGAATGAAATGGAAACAATTCGTTGAAGCAGTAGAGGAAACACTGGCTCTCTCGTCCATGATCTTCTTCATGATCATTGGTGCAGAAATTTTTGGCTACTTCCTTTCAGTTTCAAGAATCTCTTACACCTTGGTGGAAGTGGTCGATAGCCTGCAGCTTTCTCCTTACATGGTTCTGTTTGCGGTGCTGTTACTGTTCATCCTATTAGGTTGTGTCATGGACAGTATTGCGATGTTGCTACTGACAGTGCCGGTGGTTTACCCACTCATCGAAGCGGCAGGCTTTGACCCAATCTGGTTCGGTATCGTTGCTGTAATTACCGTTGAATTGGGTCTGATTACACCGCCAGTAGGGATGAACGTATTTGTCATCAAGTCGTTAGCACCGGATGTATCCATTAAGGACATGTACAAAGGCGTGTTCCCATTCGTTATGTCAGACGTCACTCGCCTGCTATTAATCATCGGCTTCCCATCACTCGCCCTAGGACTTCTATAATAATTCCTATCACCCTCACCACACGGAATGTGGTGAGGGCTCTTTCCCCTACTCAACTTTCCGGAGAATCTAATGAAAATCTTTAGATCAGGTATTTGTGTACCTGCGATAACTTGTGCCCTAGGTTTACTGTTATCCGTCAGTGCATCAGCCAAAACCGATGTCATCTTATTAGGAACGGGCACGCCAGTCCCTGATGCTGACCGCTCTGGCCCATCAACCGCCGTAGTGTATAACGATACGGCATTTATCTTTGATGCGGGTGGCGGCATGGTTCAAAAAGCCATTGAAGCAGCACAAAAGAAAGGCATCAAAGCCCTATACCCAACCAACATCAAACACGTTTTCATCACACACCTTCACAGTGACCATATTCTGGACATCTCGGAATTGGCAGCAACCTATTGGTGGCGACGTGACGACAAAGTATCGCTTTATGGCCCTGTTGGTACGGAAAAATTTGTAACGGGCTACTATGACATGTTGTCGGTTGATATTGGTTTACGCACAAGTGGTAAGCAGCCGTTAAAAGATCCAACCAACTACCAGATGAACGTGACCGAATACACCGAAAGCAACACCGTTTATGATCAAGATGGTGTTAAAATCGAGGCATTTACCGTTCCTCATGGTGATATCCGTCCAGCCTTTGGCTACAAAGTGACAACGCCAGACAAAGTTGTGGTTATCAGTGGCGATACGGCCTACTCAGACAAGATGATCGAAATCGCGAAAGGCGCTGATGTCTTGGTGCATGAAGTGATCAGCGAACAAGGGCTGTCGAAGCTTTCTGAATTTTGGCAAAAATACCACTCGACAAGCCACACCAGAACCAGTGAGCTAGCAAAGATTGCCTCTGAAGCAAAACCTAAATTGCTGGTGCTTAGCCACATTCTCCATTACAGCGCGCCTATCGAATCCGTATTGGAAGAAATTCAGGCGAGCTACGACGGAGAAGTCGTGCTCGGTAATGACCTAGATATTTTTTAATCCAAGCGTTTTCTAATATTCCGTGTCGAATGGGTTGAGTTGTCTGAAAGATGTCGGGCTCAACCCAGATTTATTCTTAAAGAAGCGAGAGAAATACGCAGGGTCTTCAAATCCCAGATTGTAGGCAATTTGGTCAACATGCAATTGGGTATACAGAAGGCTGCGCTTCGCTTCCACAAACAGTCGCTCTGCAATAATCGATTTTGCCGCAACCCCTTTTGATTTGCGACATACGCGATTTAACGTCGAAACAGACGTTTGCAGCTCTTGCGCATATTGAGCGACAGTCCAATGACGACGATAGTTATTCTCGAGTAGTTTTTGGAATTGATAGTAGTGACTATTTATTGAGCTACCAACGTTAGTCTCTTCGTCTTGTTGCTTTATTGCTCGGAATAGAGTCAATAAGATCATCTTTGCTAACCATTCAGAAGCTTGTCTCATTCCCACATCGTGTGCATTCAGTTCAGATGACAATAAATTACAATAATCATGCAGTTGAGTAAGAACCTTATCCTCAGTCGAAAATGAGAGCACTCTTGGTTTATCCAGCACGGTCTCAAATACACTCTCAGCATACGATAACGCCGAATGTTGAATCATCGGTTCCGCGATACTGACAACATATCCCTCCGTATTCGGTGAAAAAACAAAGCCATGAACCACCCCGGTAGGAATTGCTATCACGCTGGCATTGTTAACATGTATCTTTTTATTATCTAAAGAAATTTCCGCATTCCCACTATCCAAAACTAAGATTTGGAATAGCTTTCCATGTCGATGTGGCTTAATACGCCACCCTCTGGTTTCGCTGCGAGCAGCAATGGTCTCCACGTGAACAAACTCGGAATTATTGCTGTCACTCTCTTCTCCATATAAGAAGAACCTTGGCACATCAGATATCGAACTCATCACTCACCCAACCGATCAAAAAAATATCCATATATGACTTAAAAGTACAAGAAATTGCCCTGTATGTGAATGGAGAGAATCACACTTTATTAACAAAATAGAAACACAAGGAATCAAACAAGCGGAGTGCTTAAAATGGAAGTTATCAAAACACAAGTTGCAATTATTGGCTCTGGCCCTTCAGGTCTTTTACTTGGCCAACTGCTTGCGAAACAGGGCATCGATAATGTCATCGTAGAACGTTCAACTGCTGATCATGTCCTGTCCAGAATACGTGCCGGCATCCTTGAGCAAGGTTTTGTAGACCTCATCAAAGAAGCAGGCTGTAACGCTCGTATGGATAAAGAAGGACACATCCATGACGGCTTTCAAATCAGTGTCGACGGCGAAAGTACCAGAATAGACCTCAAAGAACGCACTGGTGGCAAAGTCGTGACTTGTTACGGACAAACCGAAATCACCCGCGATTTAATGGAAGCGAGAAGTGCTGCCGGTCTACCAAGCTTTTATGATGCACCCGTTACCGAAATAGTCGCGCCTGACTCTACTTCCCCTGCCGTCAGATTCGAGCACGAAGGTACCCTTTACGAGTTGCAATGTGACTTTATCGCTGGTTGCGATGGCTTCCATGGTGTATCCCGACCAACGATTCCAGATACCATCCGTAAAGAGTATGAGCGCGTTTACCCATTCGGCTGGCTTGGGCTACTAAGCGATACCCCACCAGTTGATGATGAATTGATTTACTGCAAACACCCACGAGGTTTTGCCCTGGCAAGCCAACGTTCATCCACTCGTTCACGCTATTACTTACAGGTTCCCGCAACGGATAAAGTTGAAGATTGGAGCGACGATAAGTTTTGGGATGAACTGGAAAAACGCTTACCAGCTGAAGCGAGCAAAAAATTACAAACCGGTCCTAGTATCGAAAAAAGTATCGCGCCACTGCGTTCATTTGTGTGTGAACCGATGCAATATGGCCGATTGTTTCTAGTGGGTGACTCTGCACACATTGTACCGCCGACCGGTGCCAAAGGGCTTAACCTGGCTGCCTCTGACGTGGCGACGTTGTACAAGATCATGGTTCAAGTTTACAAAAATGACGACATGGAGTGCATCAAGCAATATTCGGATATCTGCTTACGCCGAGTATGGCACGGTGAGCGTTTCTCATGGTGGATGACCAACATGCTGCACGACTTTGACGAACTCAGCGTGAACAACACGGATGGCGCTATATTCAGTCACCTCATGACCTCTGAACTGGATTACTGCCTACATAGTGAATCAGGTAAAACGATGATTGCCGAGCAATACGTAGGCTTACCATATGAAGATCCAAAGCCGACGAAATAATACCCTCTGACATGTCACAACCTCCCCCAAATAAGGATACCTAGGTATCCTTATTTTCAGCTCGCCTCAGGCTAATAAAGTTTTGCCCCATTCTTTGTTAACATATTTACTCAGTTTTAGAGCGCTCGATCGAAATCATCGAACTTTTCCTTATGTCTGGGAACTAGAATGTGATGCTAAAACTCTCAGAATTTACTTTCCTCGGATACCGAGTAGTAACCAATTTAAGTAGATAATCACCTAAATTAAAATACGCGTTTCAGACTAAGTCTTTTACAGCCATTGTTCGTCTGTATATGTACTTTTATATTAATGTGCTTGGTGCTTTAGGTGTTCAATAAACGTTGGGATCTTTTTTGCCAAGTGTTTTCTGGAAGCGTAAAAGGCATATAACACCAAATCTTCAGGTTCGTACTCCATTGCTATTATTTCCAGTGAACCAGCTTCTATCTCATTACGACAGGATTCGGTTGGTAGTATCGCGAACCCCAACCCAGCTAATGCGCCTGATTTAGCTAGATATCCACTGTTGATTTTAAATGAAGACTGTACCTTTTGAGTAACCAGCGCACCTTCAGCATTTTTGAAGATCCATGGTGTTCCATTCAACGCGGTAAAGGTATTGATACATGGAACATGTTTTAAATCGGTAACCTTAAAAGGTTTTGGATACTTCTGTATGAGTTTGGGGGATGCCACAACAGCACTTGTCCAACGTTTGATCTCTTTCGCTATCCAGTTATTGTCGTCGAGCTTTCCTCGGTGAAAACTTAAGATGATGTCGAAACCATCCAGGAAGTCTTCCTTTGGATTTATGCTGGTATCGCAACAGAATGATATGGAGGGGTGTTGGGCACAGAAAGAAACCACTGCTTGAGCTAAATGTGGTGAATCGGGCATCAAAACTTTCAGTTGCCCAATGATTTCCTGAGAGTGTTGAGCTACTTCCTCAAGCGCGTCATCCAGTCTTTCGATTAATGGTTGAGTACGTAGATAAAGATGGTCTCCTGCATCTGTTGGAGCGATTCGTCGTGTGGTTCTGTCGAATAATCGCGTATTTAGTTTCTCTTCCAGTAAAGCGATATGGCGGCTGACGTTCGATGTTGGCAAACTGAGAAATTCTGCGGCTCGTTTAAAACTATTGTTCTCATAAACACAGTGAAAACTTTTTAGCCACTGCTGGTCAATTTTATCAAACATATCTTTAATCCCATTTTGTTGGATTATTAAACCCATATAAGTGACTTTATTACCAAAAACAGGCTTATACAATGGTTATAAATTTAAATGGTCTACAAAGGTTTGCTATGAGTTGGTTAGAAAAGTTATTAGATAAAAACAAGTTGAACGCGACCCGTAAAGCGTCGATTCCAGAGGGGGTGTGGGCCAAATGCCCATCATGTGATCAGGTTCTGTATCGTATTGCCTTGGAAGAGAATTTATCCGTCTGTTCCAAATGCAGCCACCATATGAGGATGGCGGCGCGCCGTCGTTTAGAAACCTTTCTGGATAAGGGAGAATGCATGGAGATTGCCCAAGAGCATGAGCCTAAAGATTTGTTGAACTTTAAAGATATTAGACGATATAAGGAACGCCTTGCTTTGGCACAGAAAAGCACAGGGGAAAAAGATGCGTTAGTTGTGATGAAAGGAAACTTAATGGGTTTACCGATTGTTGCCTGCGCATTTGAGTTTTCTTTTATGGCAGGCTCGATGGGTTCCGTTGTTGGTGCTCGTTTCGTTAAGGCTGTAGATGCTGCAATTGAAGCTAATTGCGGGTTAGTATGCTTCTCTGCTTGTGGTGGGGCTCGCATGCAAGAGTCGCTTATGTCTCTGATGCAAATGTCTAAAACCAGTGCTGCTTTAAATAAACTGTCAATCGCCAGATTACCCTATATATCCGTACTCACAGATCAGACATATGGTGGTGTTTCAGCTAGTCTGGCTATGCTAGGTGACATCAATATTGGAGAGCCTAAAGCCAGAATCGGATTTGCCGGGCGTCGTGTTATTGAACAAACGGTGCGGGAAAAATTGCCTGAAGGCTTTCAGCAAAGTGAGTTTCTTTTAGAGCATGGTGCACTCGATATGATTGTTGATAGACGGGAGATGCGCAAAAGAGTAAGTGGGCTAATTGCGAAAATGACAAATACAACTATTTCGTTTGATGTATAGCTTATAGGTTCTGTCACGAAGCCGATTTAACCAACTCACAGCGGTTTACTTAAATTTGCTCCTCTCTGCATTACAAATCAATCATGCAGGTTACGTGACGCAACTTGCGTTATAAAACTTACTTTGCCCCTTTCCTGTTTGGAATAAATACTCAGTGATTGCATTGTCGGACTGTTTTTCCTTAAATGAACTAATATAAAACTTATCAATCATCAAATAGGTCACCTACAAGGAAAGCCTATGGAACCGCTCACTTTAGCCATCATTGCAGCGTTAGGAAAACTAAGCCAAGAAGTCATTTCTGATACTTACTCTGCACTTAAAGAGTTACTCACCCGCAAGTTTGGAACATCTAGTTCGCTTGTTTCCGCTGTTGATGAGCTTGAAAAACAGCCGGAATCAAAGAAAAAGCAAGCAGAACTAGATGCACACGTTAAAGCACTGAATTTGAGCCAGGAAGAAGAGATCAAACAAGCCGCAGAAAAGCTTTGCCAACGTTGCGGAATTGATACGCATATTTCAATTTCCATTAACGGTGAAGCAAAGGTACAAGGGGTAGTGGGGTCAACCGACGTCTACATAGAAAACATGTCGTTCGGCTCAGACAAGGAATAACAGATGGCTGATGATAATGAGAGCGGCCATATCAAAGTTTCCGTTCAGGGTGGAAAGGCTCAAGGAGTGATTGGTGCACATGATGTAAAAGTGGAACATCTCATCATCAATAACTACCACCACGATGAGAAATCCTCCCTCGATACCTCCCGGGAAAAAACGGATAAAACGAGCCTTATAGAAGCAACTCCATATAAAGGGTTGGCAAATTTTGGCCCAAAGGATGCAAAGAACTTCTTTGGGCGGGAGGAAACGATTCATGACCTTAAAAATAAGGTTGAGAAGCAGAGTTTTCTCGCCGTACTAGGTCATTCGGGGAGCGGTAAGTCGTCAGTGGTGCTAGCGGGGTTGGCTCCCAAACTCCATGAAAGCGGCGAATGGATCTTTTCCTATTTTCGTGTCTCAGACAGTACGCAAAATGACCCGTTTTTGGCTCTTGCTCAGGCGCTATTGCCGATGTATGAGCCTGAGTTGAACTCAACCCAACGTATTCTGTATCGCAACGAACTGGCCGAGGGTTTGCGAGCACAGAAAATATCAATTTCAGATATCCTAGATACCATTAAGCATCATCACCCTAATCGGAGAGTGTTGCTCATTGCTGACCAGTTTGAGGAGTTGTACACCTCGAATATTCCCTTGGCCATTCAGCACGCATTTATTGACCTATTGCTTACTGCATCCACCCCTAACTCAGAGAAAAGCGTAAACAACCCGCTCTCTCTCGTCATTACTCTACGCACTGATTTCTTGGGTATCGCCGCTGCCCATCGTCCCTTCGCGAATGCGATTAATAAAAGCGCTTATCTGGTGGGGGCGATGAGTCAGGAAGAGCTCAGGCAAGCGATTGAAGCGCCAGCAAGTCGTTTAGACGTTCAGTTCCAAGAGGGGCTGGTAGACATTATTTTAAATGATGTCGGCCAAGAACCGGGTAATTTGCCTTTACTGCAATTCTGCTTGAGCCGGTTGTGGGAAAAACAATCCAACAAGGTGATGAGCCTGGTGGATTACGAGAGTATCGGCCGGGTGTCCGGCGCTCTCACTTATCATGCCAATACCATCTACGACCAACTCTCCGCTAATGACCAAATACAGCTCAGTCACATTCTCAAACAGTTGGTTAAACTAAGCTCCGGAACTGAGGCAACTCGACGGGTCGCGATGCGAGATAACTTCAGTGATGAACACTGGGTTATGGTGCAAAAGCTCGCTGATGAATCCCACCGCTTGGTTGTGGTTAATACCGCATCTGAGCAAGAAGCCGTGGAGGTGGTGCATGAGGCTCTGATTACTCATTGGGATCGCTTAAAACACTGGGTGAATGAGGACAGACAATTTCTGGTGTGGCGAGACGACTTCCGTGTGTTAATGACGAACTGGACTAAGAATGGTCGTCAAAATACGGAACTATTAAGGGGGAATCCCTTAAGTCTGGCAGAGTCCTGGCTGAATGCACGCCCCGAGTCATTTGTTGATATTGAAAGAGAATTTATCGAACAAAGCATCAAAGAACAACAAGCACAACAGCAAAAGGCACTTAAACAAGCACAAGCTATTGCAAAAAGAAACACGCTTATCACGTTCATTTCAATCGCTGCCATTATTGTATTGGGGTTCATGGGAATGCGACTTACTGATGAGCTTGAAACCTCGGAGGCCAATTTAAAAATTGCTCAAAAAAATGAAAGTCTAAACCTTACCAATATGTCTAGAGAACTGACAGAATCTGGAAATGCTTTACTCGGAGCTTTACTTGCTTTAGAAGCATTACCCGATACAAAACTTGATAAAAACCGCCCTTACTTGCCGCAAGCCGAGCAGGCATTATATTCAGCTCTATTAAGTCCCATTATCTCATCGAAGGTTTTAGTTGGGCAGTATACTGAGTATGGTGGGTATAGTGGGGTAAAATCGGCCTCCTTTAGCCCCGATGGTACACGCATCGTCACGGTATCTTGGGATAACACCGCTATGATTTGGCAGGCAGATACGGGTCAAGCCCTAGCCACGCTCCTGTATGATGATAAGGTATGGTCGGCCTCGTTTAGCCCCGATGGCACACGCATCCTCGCGACATCGGGTAACACCGCTGTGATTTGGCAGGCAGATACGGGTCAAGCCCTGGTCACGCTCCCGCATGATGATGGGGTATGGTCGGCCTC
>NZ_JAZDWA010000004.1:0-437000 GCF_036350715.1 Vibrio sp. YYF0003 | reverse complement strand
GGTCACGCTCCCGCATGATGATGGGGTATGGTCGGCCTCCTTTAGCCCCGATGGCACACGCATCGTCACGGCATCGCTCGATAAAACCGCTGTGATTTGGCAGGTAGATACGGGTCAATCCCTGGTCACGCTCCCGCATGATGATGGGGTACGGTCGGCCTCGTTTAGCCCCGATGGCACACGCATCGTCACGGCATCTTGGGATAACACCGCTGTGATTTGGCAGGCATATACAGGCCAAGCCCTGAAAACGCTCCCGCATGATGGTAGTGTATTGTCGGCTTCCTTTAGCCCCAATGGCACACGCATCGTCACGCTATCTGGGGATAACACCGCTGTGATTTGGCAGGTGTACAAGCAAGCCTTGGCCACGCTTCTGCATGGTGCTGGGGTAATATCGGCCTCCTTTAGCCCCGATGGCACACGCATCCTCGTGGTATCGGACTTGGATAACACCGCTGTGATTAGGCAGGCAGATACGGGTCAAGCCCTGGTCACGCTCCCGCATGATGATAGGGTATGGTCGGCCTCCTTTAGCCCCGATGGCACACGCATCGTCACGGCATCGCTGGATAAAACCGCTGTGATTTGGCAGGCGGACACCGGCCAAGCCCTGGTCGCGCTCCCGCATGATAATGGGGTAAAATCGGCCTCCTTTAGCTCTGATGGCACACGCATCGTCACGGCAACTGGGGATAAAACCGCTGTGATTTGGCAGGCAGATACGGGTCAAGCCCTGGTCACGCTCCCGCATGATGATGGGGTATGGTCGGCCTCCTTTAGCCCTGATGGCACACGCATCGTCACGGTAACTGGGGATAATACCGCTGTGATTTGGCAGGTAGATACGGGTCAATCCCTGGTCACGCTCCCGCATGATGATATGGTATTCTCGGCCTCCTTTAGCCCCGATGGCACACGCATCGTCACGGCATCGCTCGATAAAACCGCTGTGATTTGGCAGGCAGATACGGGGCAAACCCTGGCCACGCTCACACATAATGATGGGGTAAAATCGGCCTCCTTTAGCTCTGATGGCACACGCATCGTCACGGCATCGCGGGATGACACCGTTGTGATTTGGCAGGCAGATACGGGACAAATCCAGGCCACGCTCGCGCATGACAATGGGGTACGGTCGGCCTCTTTTAGTTCTGATGGCACTCACATTGTCACGGCATCGTCGGATAGAACCGTTCGAGTTTGGGGACCTATATTTTCGACAACCCAAGCCGTCATTGATTATGCTAAGAGTGTTCTACCGCGTACACTTACCTTTGAGGAGCGCCAGAAATATTTCCTAGCACCAAAAGAGTGAGCATTTTTACCGTGCCAACTTCCCTAGCTAACCTATCTTTGGTCAGAATCCTTAAATACTGGATTATAAATTAAGCTAAAGGGCAATTTTCCAGAGGGGTAATTTATTATTCGCAAAATTAGCAATAACACTGGCAAGATAATTAGATGGTACGCCCCACACCTAACCTACACTCAGCATAGTCGCTGGACTTCAGTAGGTGCCATCATGTCAGCTATTAAAACAATCGGCATAGATCTTGGTAAATCTACATTCCATTTGGTTGGCCATGATTATTCAGGCTGAGAACTGTATAGACACAAGTTTTTCCGAAGATAATTGATTCAGTTCATATCAATCCATGAGCCTGTCACGATTGCTATGGAGGCTTGCTGAGGCTCTCATTGGTTAGCTCGAAAGTGTCGAGAATATGGTCATCAGGTTAAATTAATACCAACACAATATGTGAAGCCCTATGTTAAGACACATAAAAACGACTTTATTGATGTCAATGCTATAGCTGAAGCCGCTACTTGATCCGCCCCAGCAGTTTTGGACACTGAGTTAAGTGAATTTCCATACTTGAAGTTATCCGTACTTTACTAATTTAGGAAATTCACTGAAACATTTCTGTCCAATTGTGAGTTTCAGAAAAGAGATAAGCAAAAAGCGAACTAAGTTAAGGACCGCCAGTCAAAAAAAGCGGCCCATCTGGACCGCTTAACAAGGAGAGAATGAACAAGTCTTTTAACGACTATTTTGACTCGATTAACATCGTACCGGAGCCCGTGTTTGAGATCGGTGCGTGGTAACTGCTTTGTAGCACATTCAGCTCACCTTGCAGTGTTCCGCGCATGCCAAGCCACATGTTCAGTTCAGGGCCTTGAGCACCACCCTCTTTGATAAGATCAAGGACAGAAAGTTTAGTCAGGCACTCAGGCTCTGCAACTAACTTATCCATACAGTAAAGATCGAACTCTTTGTTGATAAACCCTGCACGCTCGCCGTCCAGCTGGTGTGAAAGACCGCCAGTACCAAGTACAACCACTTTTAAGTCTTGATCGAAGCTTTCAACTGCCGCTGCAATCTGTTTACCCAAGTCGTAACAACGCTTTGGAGAAGGCATTGGATGCTGTTCGCAGTTGATACAAACAGGAATAACCTGAACATTGTCGTACGAGTAATTTGGCCATAAAAGCTGCATAGGTACCGTCAGACCGTGGTCGACTTTCATTTCCTGACAAATCGTGATGTCGAATTCATTTTCAACCAAGTGGTTAGAAATATGCCACGCTAAGTCTGGAGACCCTTTCACATCTGGAATCGTTTGAATGCCCCAACCTTCGTCGGCGTTTTCATAACGGTCTGCCACGCCAATCGCGAACGTTGGCTTTTTGTCGATAAAGAATTCAAGACCATGGTCGTTGTAAAACAGAATCGCAACGTCTGGTTTTTCTTCCCCTAACCATTTAAGAATCGGAGGATACGCATCAAACAACGGCTTCCAATACGGTTCCTGCTGTTGATTGTTCTCTATCGCTTTGCCGATAGCAGGGATATGTGAAGTACCGATACCACCTATAATTTTTGCCATGATTATTTCCCCGCGTCGACTAACATTTGCTTAAACTCTTCAACCGTTTTGCCGGTTTGAATCGCACCAATATCTTGCATATTCAGACCAAGCATGCCAGCAAACTTAGCCAAATAGTAAATACTTCCACCTAACTTCAGTAAGCCAAGCACATCACGATTTTGAATCGCGACTTTCTGCTCTTCCGTCAGACCAAACTTATCGCAGTAAGCCATTTCATCACGCTGAAACTCTTCGCGAGCCGCAGCCGTGTTGAGTGAAAAGCACATCTTATTCAGACCGTAACCTTTACGAGCCATTTCACCGTCAAACAGAACGGTGCCTTCAATTGAGGACTTGTTATCAAGATAAGACATTTTAAACTTCCTCCGGCCAGTACAGTTTCATCGGGTTAGTCACAAGCAGAGCTTGTTGCAACTCTTCCGATGGTGCGATTTTTGGAATCACATCAACAAGATGACCGTCATCTGGTGTGTGTGATTTCATGTTTGGGTGCGGCCAGTCAGTACCCCACAATACACGCTCAGGGAAGCGCTCAACGAGCTCACGAGCGAAAGGAACTACGTCTGAATAGTCTGGTGGAGTAAGCGTCAAACGCTCTGGACAGCTCACTTTCGTCCAGATCTGCGGGTTGCTCTCCATCATGTTAATGAACTTCTCGAACTCTTCGCTGTAGACGCCTTTAGAAACATCTGGACGACCCATGTGGTCGATGACAACAGTCATATCAAGTTCATTCAGGAATAGCGCAACCTCGTCAATATCCTGCGCTTCAAAGTAGACAACGACATGCCAGCCCAGTGGGCGAATTTTTTCTGCAATCTGCTTTAACGTTTCTTTTGGCGCGGTATCAACAAGTCGTTTCACGAAGTTAAAACGCACACCACGAACGCCAGCTTTATCCATCAGTTGCAGCTCTTCGTCAGTGACGGTTTCATCGACAAAGGCAATGCCGCGAGCTAAATCACCAGCGGTGTTGAGCGCATCTACCAAAGCCGCGTTATCTGTGCCATGGCAAGACGCCTGAACAATAACGTTGCGGCTGAAGCCGAGGTAATCTCTTAGTGCGAATAACTGCTCTTTAGAGGCATCACACGGCGTGTACTTACGTTTTGGCGAGTAAGGGAATTTACTTGCTGGGCCAAATACGTGGCAATGGCTATCCACAGCACCTTCCGGCACCTTAAACTCGGGTTTGCTTGGATTAGGGTGAAAAGGTAGATAATCCTTGTCCATGGTCAGTCCTTATATTCTATCTATTTGTATACACGATTCCGTCAAACAACTTACGGGCGGTACGCAAAATTGCTGCAGCTTGGACTTGGTTCTCTTTTACATCCAACACTACGCTCATTTTGCCTATCGGGTGTTCAACGTCTACCGCTAAAGTTTCACTTTGCTCGATTGATGCCAATTTTTGTGCCGGCGAACCCGCTAAAATGCACGCACTCGCAACACTTACGGCTCCCAGTACACCTATCGAGGCATGGCAGCGATGAGGGATAAAGGTACGAGTAGAAATAGCGCCGCCATACTGGGCTTTGCTAACCAATGACATTTTAGGTACCGATAATTGGGAAACATCACCGAGGTTCATTAACGGTCCAGCTTGTAGCCGTATTGATTCCAGCTTTTGTTTTAGTTCCGCGTTATTGTCGAGTTGATCTCGGCTTTCATCGCCCGAAATACCGAGATCTTCCGCATTGATGACGACAACAGGCATGCCATTATCAATTAACGTTACTTCAACACCGTCAATCACATCAACGACATTGCCGCTCGGCAGCAGTGCGCCGCAAGTTGATCCGGCAGTATCTTCGAACGTAACCGCAATCGGTGCTGCGCTACCTGGAACACCATCAATTTCACAGTCACCTTCGTAGGTCACTTGTCGATTGGGCGTATTCACGGTGACCGTCACGATTTGATCGGTGTTCTCCATGTAGATTCTTACTGTCGTTTGCTTTTCTTGGGCTTCCACGATGCCTCGCTCTATCGCAAATGGAGCTACACCCGCTAAGATATTGCCACAATTTTGCTTAGTGCTGATCAATGGTTGATCCACAAACACTTGTAAGAAAAGATAATCTACATCGACACCATCTCTTTCAGATGGCGCAACGATCGCAACTTTAGAAGTCAGGGGATCGGCACCGCCAATCCCATCAATTTGACGCTCGTCAGGTGAGCCCATTGCCGCGAGAAGAAAGCTTTCCAGACAAGACTGGTCTGAAGGCAGGTCACTTTTAACAAAGTATGCGCCTTTTGAAGTACCCGCTCTCATCCACATACAAGGGGCTTGGTTAGACATATTTGAGCCCTTTTTCTGCTAAACGCTCACGCATATTATAGATGTCCAGGCCAAGTTCGCCGTTTGCTAAGCGAACACGTTTCGCCTCTTCTCTCTCGATGCGATCCAGTGCGGCTACAAGTACTTGTTTTGCTTCGTCACGACGAACAACCACAACACCGTCTTCATCAGCGACCATAACATCACCCGGGTAGACGATTTCTTCTGCGCAGGTCATTGGAACGTTCACAGAACCCAATGTTTCTTTAATGGTGCCTTCGCTGAAGATGGCTTTTGACCAAACCGGAAAGTTCATTTCACGCAAATCTCGCGTATCGCGAACGCCGCCTTCGATGATTAGGCCAACCACACCACGCGCTTGAGCTGAAGTAGCCAGTAAATCACCAAAGAAACCGTGGTTAGAAGGCGAAGTTGGCGCAAAGACTAGGAAATCACCGTCCTGAGCTTGTTCGATCGCCACGTGCATCATCCAGTTATCACCAGCCGCACCTGAGATAGTCAGTGCTGAGCCAGCGACAGCATCACATTGGAAGATAGGACGCATGTAGTGTGCCAGCAGGCCGCGACGACCTTGAGCTTCATGGATAGTAGCAACGCCACATTTGCGCAGACCTTCAATCACGTCTTTGTCTGCACGTTGAATATTCTGAACTACAACATTGTTTTGCATAATATTAATCCTTATGCCTTCAGACGGCTGAATACACGACGAGCGTTGCCTTCAAAAATGAGTGCTTTCTCTTCGTCGTTGACCTTATCGCTTGCGTCGATGTAACGCTTGGTATCATCAAAGTAGTGACCAGTTTCTGGGTCGACACCACGTACTGCACCAATCATCTCTGACGCAAACAGGATGTTTTCCGCAGGAAGAATGTCTAGTAGCAGGTCAATGCCTTTCTGGTGGTATACACAAGTATCGAAGTAGATATTCTTCAGAACTGACTCTTCTAATGGTGGAAGACCCATGTCTTGTGCAATACCGCGGAAACGTCCCCAGTGATAAGGCACTGCGCCACCACCATGAGGAATAATGATTTTCAGCTCAGGGAAATCTTTAAATACATCCGACATCAGAAGCTGTTGGAATGCCGTGGTATCCGCACCCAGGTAATGTGAAGAGGTGGTGTGGAAGCAAGAGTTACACGCCGCAGATACGTGAATCATCGCCGGAACGTCTAGCTCAACCATTTTTTCGTAAAGTGGGTAGAACGCTCGATCACCCAAAGACGCATCTTTCCAGAAGCCGCCCGTAGTATCCGGGTTTAGGTTACAGCCGATGAAGTCCATTTCTTCGACACAACGAACCAATTCAGGTACCGATTTAGAAGGCGTCACACCCGGCGACTGAGGAAGTTGAGCAACAGGTGCGAAGTTGTTAGGAAATAGGTCACACACACGGCGAATCAGGTCATTCTGATGCTCGGTCCAGAAGCGGCTAGTATGCTCATTTCCAATGTGGTGTCCCATCCAACTTGCGCGAGGAGAGAAGATAGTCAAATCGGTTCCGCGCTCTTTTTGCAGACGAAGCTGGTTGTTTTCAATACTTTCGCGAATCTCATCGTCAGAAATACTGATAGTACCTTTGTCTCCAACGTATTTTGGATCTTTTGCTACCGCTGCTTTTTGGCTTTCTCGGTAATCACCGACTTGCGGTGGTGTAGTGGTATAGTGGCCGTGGCAATCGATTATCATCTCATCAATTCCTTCTGTTGTTTTGTTTTTATACTCAAATAACCTCGAGATGCTTAGTTCTGTGAAAATGTCTTGGCTGATAAATTCAACCACGACTTGAATCCTGCATCTGGAATTCACTTGTGTATAACTACTATAACGACGGAGATAACAACTCGACTATTTCAATTTATTTTTACGGTATAAGTTTTTGAGATAGATGCCTTACTTTTATTGTTAACAAATCGACTTAAAAGCCAATAAATACAAGCATTCAACAAAAATGAATAGGTGTTAGAAAAATATAATTATCATTGGAAAAATGACGTGTGGTAGCCTTATCCTGTCATTAATAGATGGAGTACTTACTATGCAATGCCGTTTATTTGGAAAAAATATAACTCGGTCAAAATCCCCATATTTTCACAACGAGCTTGCCAAGCATTTAAATATTAACTTTAGCTATCAATTAAATAGTATTGATAGCGGGGATATTGAAGAGTTCAAATCTCAAGCAACGGCGTTGTTCGCTTCTGAAATTCAGTCGGCAAATGTCACTTACCCATTTAAAGAAATCGCCATTGAAATAGCGAATAAACTCGACAAATCAGCGCAACGCGTTCAGGCAGCAAACACATTAGTGAAAAAAGGCGATGAAATTATCGCTTACAACACCGACTACTCAGGCTTCATTCAGGCTTACCGAAATTCACGTGAGCAGACACCAGGTCGAGTTGTGCTAGTTGGATGTGGTGGTGTTGGTAAAGCCGTTGCGATGTCATTGGTTGATCTAGGTGCATCAGAGCTGATTTTGTTTGATATGGATGAGAAAAAAGCCCAGGCACTTGCTAATCAACTGTCTGACGAAGACTTACAGGTGACAACGGCAAATAGCGAATCACTTGAGTCGTACGTCAAGCTGGCCAATGGTCTGGTAAACTGCACTCCAGTCGGTCACTACTCGATGCCGGGCACCCCTATTCCAGAAAGCTGGATTGGCTCGCAAGAGTGGGTTTTCGATGCCGTTTATACGCCTGTCGACACTCAATTTCTTCTAGCAGCAAAAGAGAAAAACGTGTCTATTATCAGCGGCTTTGAACTATTTTTCCATCAAGCAACTGACGCATTTTCTCTCTTTACTAATACCAAACCAAGCCCTGCCGAGTTAGCAGAGTTCCGTGAATCGCATTTCACTCAGCTATGCTAAGCAAAGGTTCTCATTATGCCTAAGTTACTGTTATTAAACGGCCCAAACCTTAATCTTTTGGGCTCTCGTGAACCTGAAAAGTACGGTCATGAAACGCTAGCGGATGTAGAAGTCCGCTGTCAAAAGCTCGCCTCTGAATTTGGTTATGAGGTCGATTGCCTGCAAAGCAATATTGAAGGTGAGTTAATTAATGCCATCCACAAAGCTGGGGCTGAATACAAAGCTGGTGAGCTCGCTGGCGTTGTTTTCAACCCAGGCGCTTACACGCATACCTCTATTGCCCTTCACGATGCGATCGCAGGTGTTGGCGTTCCTGTCGTTGAAGTACACATTACCAACGTACACGCGCGCGAATCATTCCGTCATCACTCTTATATTTCTCCGGTGGCTGCTGGTACCATTATTGGTATGGGCACAAAGGGCTACCAATTGGCGATTAACTATTTGCTAGAAAAATAACGTCCCGACGTTATTTCAATGATTCGACAGATAAAAAAATAGGTGCTTCGATGAAGCACCTATTTTTTATTCTGATTTTTATTTCTAATGTTTAATCATGGTAAGACTGGGATGCCAAGCGAATAAACGCATTGGTTTCGCCATATTTTTTATAGTTTCCAACTCGCTGTAACACTTCAAAGAACAGTCCATTGACTTCTTTTGTGTAGAAATGCAAGAAGCTGCCTGTGTCATCCTCTGTGTATAGGATGTTGTTTTCTTTAAGTTTTGCAATAAACTCGTCACTTAAATCAAACTGAGCTTGAATGTCTAAATAGTAGTTGTTTGGTATCTTCAACTGATAAATTGGCGAAAGGTCTTTTACTGCTGCGAAAATATCATGACATTGAATAGCAATCTGGTTAATGCTCGCCCCATTTGACGCATTTAAAAAACGCTGAGCAGAGGTCTGCTTCGCACTCGTGCTGTTTAACGCAAACTTAATCTTGCCGTTTGGACTGGTAATCGTACGGCTGGTGATCAGACCGTTGATATCTGGCAAGTCGTAGCTCTCTTCCGGAACAAAACCAAAAATTGATTTGTAGAAGAACAAGTTAGACAACAAGGTTTCAGGTGACACCACCTGCCCCATATGGTCGATACGGATTAGGTTGTCATTATAGGCAGCACCATCCGTCAGCGGTTCAAAATCGACGTCATAGAACTTCTCTGCGTGGTTTTGATCAAGCAGATGGATAAGCAGATTACTTGAGCTTTTCAGCGTCGGGATATCCAGTTCATTCTCTTGGCGCGCCTGATAAATCGTCGGGCTATTGTAACGCTTTGCCAGTTCAACTAAGCGGTTTGCGTCCTTCGCTAATACACCCAACGCACATACCGATTCTCCATGCCCTTCTAAGTAACTACTCGCATTACTATTTTTCTCATAGTTGAATACGAAGTTGATATCACCAAGTTGGTAAAGGTCAACATTTTTGCTTTTATGACAATGGGTTTTCTTAAAGCCCAGTGATTCGATGATGTCGGTAAATGGGTTGTTTTCACGTTCTTTTACCGCAAATTCCACAAAACTTATATCACTCACTTCAGGCGCTTCGAACGTGTCACTGCTCTGGTCTTCAAGCCATTTCAAAGAGCGCACACCATCAATCGCTTTTTCAATTGGAGACGAAGAGCGGAACTCATCATTAAACACTTCATGTGACAAGTAATCGTCGTAACCTTTGTCTTTAAGTGCCTGAACAAATTCAATAATAGGGAAATCACCCTGACCAGGGAAGCAGCGATAATGGCGGCTGTACTGCAGAATGTCCATTTGCATCTTAGGCGCATCAGCCAATTGAACCAGGCCAATTTTTTCAACTGGAATGTCGTTCTTTAACGTGTCCAGCGTGTTACCACGGGCGAACATATGGAATGTATCAAGTACGATACCCAAGTTTGGGTGATCCACTCGCTTAACGATATCCCAGGCGTCATCGTAGTCTGCGATATGACGACCCCAGGCAAGCGCTTCATAGCTTAATTTCATGTCTTCACGTTTAGCCAGTTCTGCCAACGCATGCAGATCTGCAGCGCACTGATTTCTGTCTGGGGAAGCCAGCGGGTGAACGCTACTGCACATCATTAAACGATCAGTACCGAGCTGATGGGCGAGGTCGATCTTACGCTCCATCATCTTGTATTTTTTATCGCGTAGATCAGGCGGCAGGCCTTCCATATCGCGAAACGGTTGCAGCACTAAAATCTCCAACCCCAGACTATCAGCGATACGTTTTACATCGCGAGCGGTGCCTCGGTATTGGGTCAAATCATTCTCGAAAATTTCGATTGCGTGGAAACCCGCCTTAGCCGCTGCATGCATTTTTTGCTCAAGCGTACCGGATAAACAAACGGTGGCAATTGAATACTTCATAAATTAACTCCTAGCCAATCAAAGGCTGATATCTCGTATAGGGAGGCGTCAAGAATGGCGTTAACAGGTGCCAGACACTACTCACCTCACTATGAATTAAACATTGCAACAACAATGGACAGAGATATTCCGGACGCCAGCGTTGTTGTTACAAGGGTGTTTACACAAAACTTTTGTTGATAATAAATCGAACCCAATATTGGGTAGATGGTTAACATAGGTGCGGCAGCAAATATAATCAGTACCGGTTTAAGTGCTTCACTGACTGGAAATAGGGTCAGCAATCCAATCGCAACCATCGGAAAAATAATCAGTTTATTGACGGCAACTAAAGCAGTTCTTGTTTTCTCTTCAAACTTAAATGACTGGCCTAATGCACCACCGATAGAAAACAGTGCTAATGCGACGGCTGTATTAGAAAACCAACCCGCACTTTTTAGAATAAATTCAGGTAGCGTTATATTGAATAAATTAATACTGAGTGCGATAACTATCGAAATTATTATTGGGTTACTACTAATGCGTTTCGCGATAACTTTTATTTGCTCAAATGTGCTGGTTTTTGCGCTATGACTGATTTCCAGAAATAGCAAGCAAAGTGGTATAAATAAAAGATTCTCTACCAAAACACACATTAAAAAGGCTTCAATAAACTGGCCTTCAAATAACGATAACACGATAGGAAAAGCGACAAATGCACTATTGGGCATTCCACTTCCCAATGCATTAATACATGCATCTTTCCAATCAGATTTTAATACTTGTTTACTGATAATCAGCGCAACGCCCATTGTGGCAATACCAGACATCGCATAAACCAGTACAAAGTTAAGTTCGATCGCATTTTCAATATCCAGTTGCGACAAGTTAATTAAAATAACCGCAGGTAACGAGATATAAAGGACTAACTTACCTATATCCGCATGAAAACCTTGAGAGAAAAAGCGAATTTTTGTTGTATAAAAGCCTGCCGCCACTATCATCGCGAGCGGCAGGAGTACGTCTATCACAGCCATAATGAGTACTTGTTAGTAGCCAAAAAGTTTTGGTAAAAACAGCACGCTTTGAGGCACGAAGGTAATAAAGAACAGCACCAACACCTCTAACAGGAACAACGGTGCTATTTGCTTCGATATTGCCGCAACACCTACTTTAGAAATGGTATTTGCAACAAACAGACAGATACCAAGTGGTGGCGTAATCAAGCCGATCATCAGGTTAAAGATAACTACAATACCGAAGTGAACTGGGTCGATTCCGAAACTCATCGCAATTGGATGGAAGATTGGAATCAAGATAAGCATTGCCGCAATCCCTTCAAGGAATAGACCAACCACCAGCAATATCAGGTTAACCATAATCAGGAACATAACCGGGTCACTGATCGTGCTGATGATTTGCGCACTGATGTACTGAGGTACACGTGAGAAAGTCAGCAGCCAGTTAGCAACGGAAATGACCGCAATCAAAATCAATACGATAGATGAGTCACGCATTGAGCGAATAAACACTTCCGGTAAGTCACTAATTTTAAGTGTTTTATAGAAAAACATCCCAACGGTCAGTGCGTAAAATGCAGCAAAAGCAGCGGCTTCTGTTGGTGTGACAACGCCTAATAGAATTGAACCAAGAATGAATACCGGCATGGTCAATGGAACAAACGCTTTTACCAATGCTTTACGGCGACTTTGACGGACAACGTTACTGCGAATCTTATGGCGCGTTGCGTAGAAATAAACAAATATCGACAGTGCAATCGCAGATAGAATACCCGGTACAATCCCTGCTAAGAATAGCGCTGGAACCGACACACCACTTGCGATTAACGCGTAGATAATCACCGGGATACTTGGCGGAATCATTGGGCCGATAACAGATGACGCAGCAGTTAATGCGGACGAAAACTCTTTGCTGTATCCCTCTTTTTCCATTTGAGGAATAAACACACGGCCAAGAGCAGAAGTGTCTGCAACCGCGGAGCCAGAAATACCCGCAAACATGACCGATGACCAAATGTTTACCTGAGCAAGTCCGCCTCGGAAGTGCCCGACTAACGCATTAGCAAAATCGATAATTCGCGTAGTGATACCACTTTTGTTCATCAGCTCACCAGCCAGAACAAACAGAGGTACTGCAAGAATTGAATAGGAATCCAATCCGCTAAAAATACGTTGAGCAACTAAGCTAATTGAAATTGGCGTACTGGTGACATAAAACGACATCGCCAGAATGATTGTGAATACGAGCGGAACACCGAATATCAGTAAGGTGCCCATCAAAGCTATAGATGGCATAGTAAATCCTTATACATCTCTACGTTTTAGACAGGGTGCACGCCCGGTTAGAGCTGATAGATGAGCGGCTAATCGAAGTGATGCTGCGATAAGTAAGCACACACCACCAACCACTAGTGCTGATTGGAAGTAATACATACTGATCCCAATACCCGGTGATTCAATGGCACCGCGCTTCGCAACAAACAAATAACCTGACCAAATCAATATCAATGCACTCGCAAACACTGCTATGTCAGTAATGACTTCTAATATTTTTTGGAACTTAGCCGACTTCACCGAGCTAAGGACTGAGAATTTAATGTGTAACTCATCGAGGTAACAAATTGCTGTGGCAAACATAACGCCGTAAATCATGGCGTACTTACACAGCTCTTCACCCCATAAAATTGAGGTATTGAAAAAATAACGACTGATGCTGCTAAACAACATCACTACAAAGACTGTTAGCAATGAAGTGCCAGCAAGGATAGCCAGCAGCTTTTTGTATCGCTCTATCATAGCCTTTCTCCACAAAATTCCGTAAAGCCCGTGATAGGCTTTACGGCTTACCTAAAATTATTTAGCAGCGTCTACTGCTTGAAGTGCCTCATCGATCCATTTTGAATCAATCGTCGTTTCTAGCCATTTGATAACAGCAGGCTGAGTTTTCTCGCTGAACTTCTCCTTCTGCTCAGCAGTCAGTGACGTTACTGTCATGCCTTTTTTCGCCAGTAGCTCCAGGCCAGCAGCTGAATTCACTTGTTGAATAGCGCGACTTACCGTACTTGCTACTTTTGCCGAACGGTCAATCAGTTCTCTATCCTCTGCTTTTAAGCCAGTGTAGAAATCGTCGTTGATTAGCAGAAAGTCAGTGCCGTACACATGGCCATCTAGCGTGATGTATTTTTGCAGCTCGTAGAATTTGTTATTCGCAATAACACCAACAGGGTTTTCCTGACCGTCTACTACGCCAGTCGTCAGTGCCGCCGGAACTTCAGGCCAAGCAATTGGTGTTGGTTCTGCGTCTACCGATTTCAACATTTCGATATAAAGAGGGGTGGTCATCACGCGGATTTTTAACCCATTCAGGTCTTCCGGGCTGCTGATGACTTTCTTAGAGTTGGTGAAATGACGGAAACCAGTTTCTCCGTAAGCAAGGTTACGAAGCCCAGTCTGCTTGAGACAGTGTTCGCCCAGCTTTTTACCGAACTCACCATCCAGAACTTCCCATGCAACCGGAGCTGAAGGGAACAAGTAAGGGATCTCAAGCACACTCGCTTCTTTACACAGCTTGCTGTAAGCCCCAGAAACCATCGTCATTGTTAACATGCCTTCCTGAGCTGACTGTAGTAGCTCAGTCTCACCACCCAATTGGCTAGATGGGTAGACATTGACACTTATACGGCCGCCGGATTCCGCTTCAACAAGATTTTTAAAAACCTGTGTAGCAGCACCTTTTTTAGATGTCGTCCATTCCTGAGAATCAACGTGACCAATAGTGATTTCAATTTCAGATGATGCGGCAGTTCCCGCGTAAGCAAGTGCGAGAGAAAGTGATAATGTTTTTATTGTTCTCATTCTGTGAACCTCCTGTTTCATGGCATTAACAATCTAGCACTCCCCCCAGATGACCTATAATTCATATAGTGAAAGTGCCATTCAATTTTTAGATAAAGGGGCAATTATCAATTAAGAACAATAGAAAATTAAATCTATTAAATTCAATGAATTAAACCAAATTTTATAGCGTTGAAATATTAAATAAAAAATAAACACCCTCCATTGTATACAATTACAAATAGGAGATTGGCGTCACAATTTATAAACAAGAAAGTAACCTAAACATTTAGCATTGTGCTTAAACATGTCTAAATAAGTGAAAAGTTAATGTGGGTTCACCTCCTAGGGTCGTTGCCCCATCAGCGTTACCAGTTTTCCAAATTGCATATTCAACACTGAGAATTACATTGCTCATTTACAGGCGGTCTTATGTTTAACATCCCAAATATTCGGCACTTACGCGCCATTTCTGAAGTCGTCAAGACAGGCAGCATCAGTAAGGCATCTGAGACCGTATTTCTCTCCCAACCAGCCATTACTCAAGCGATTTCAAAATTCGAAAAGAGTATTCACAGTGAACTATTTGAACGTACCAGTGATGGCATGACGCCGACTCCGCAAGGTAAAGCTTTCGCGTTTCGTATTGATAGGGCGTTAGATCATATAGAGCATGGGATCTCGGAGACACTCAAGATCGCCAAAGGGCAACGCAAAAGCAACGTTCATCGATTCTTGTACAATATGACGTCGACACACCTGAAGGCGTTAGTTGCCGTTTCGGATGGTCAGGGTTTTACCGAAGCCAGCCGCTTGTTGGAGGTGTCCCAATCTTCCGTTTACCGCGCGTCAAAAGATCTTGAAGAGATCTTGGATGTCACCTTATTCGAAAAAATCAGTAATGGTATCGTCGTAAGCAAAGCCGGTACCGCGCTCGTCAAAGCTTGTAAGCTCGCATTTGTGGAAATAAAGCAAGGAATCGAAGAGATCGACGCACTTAGCGACCGTCATAACAGTGTGATCACAGTGGGCTGTCTGCCGTTAGCTCGTACCTGTTTGCTACCTATTACTATTAATGAATTCAGCCAAAGCTATCCAGACTGCCGGATTCAAGTCATCGATGGCCCCTACTCCGATTTGCTCAACCACTTAAAGTACGGTGAGATCGATGTACTGATCGGCGCATTGCGATTTCCGATCCCGAGTACCGATATTCGTCAGGAAACCCTGTTTGAATCAGAAAACAAAGTCTTTGCACGCCACGATCATCCGCTATCCAAAAAAGCGAATGTCACTCTGCAGGATTTACATCAAGCCAGTTGGGTAGTCTCCAGCGCTAATACGCCAGGACGCAAGATGTTTGAAGACATCTTCATTAATGGTGGATTAGAGCCCCCTTCACGTTTGGTAGAAGCCAGTTCGCAGATGCTTGTAAAAGAACTGATACTGGGTAGCGATCGCCTGTCTGTCCTTTCTCAACATCAAATTCAACGTGAACTGGACGAAGGCCACTTTACGATTTTACCTTTTGATTGCAGCCAGCAGTCTCGACCGATTGGCCTTACCATGCGTAAGAACTGGTACGCGACTACCGTACAGACGCATTTCGTATCGCTTCTGCGTAAGAATGGCTTGAAGATGTCAGGCTAAATCGGGCAGCGCTTTCTCAAAATTGAATACCTAATATCATCTTTTGATTATTCGTGTTTTTACCCAAATGTTACAGTCGTTTTCGGTGAAGCAACATATTCGGGTATCAAAGGTGAAAACAACTCGTGCCGCATTTATTGGCTTCGGTGAAGCCGCTCAAGCACTTATCAGCATCGCTGGTGACAATGCACCGGACGTGATCAGTGCTTTTGATATCAAAACACGCGATGAGGCTACACGCGAAGCAAAACTGATGGATTACATCCAATTTCAGGTCAATGGCGCGTTTAACCCAGAGCAAGCCGTTTGTGGCGCTCAGGTTATTTTTTCTCTCGTTACACCTGATCAGGCAAACTTGGCTTTAGCACCGCTTAGTAGTGCGCTGACAGAAAAGCAGTTTGTCGTAGATTGTAACTCGTGTGTTCCTGCAGTGAAAAAACACAATGCGAAATTGGTAGAGTCGCAAGGTGCAGCCTATATTGACGCTGCAATAATGAGTCCGGTAAAAGCGAATTCAAAGCAAATCCCACTGTACATTTCTGGTAAAAAAGCCACTCTGGTTGCACCACAATTACAGTATTTGGGGTTTGATGTAACCGTGATTTCAGAGCAGGTCGGCGATGCTTCACAAATAAAAATGTTGCGTTCAGCGATGGTGAAAGGTCTGGAAGCATTAACAACAGAATGTATGCTTGCGGCTCATCGTGCCGGGGTCGCGCCCTATGTGATTGAATCACTGGAAAAGAGCTACCCACAACTTAATTTGTCGCAATTGGCGGTTTACCATATGGAAAGAATGCTCACTCATGGGAAACGTCGTAGCGAAGAACTTAAATCAGTAGTCGAGACACTTGCTTCACTTGATATCGATACCAGTATGTCGAGCGGCGCAATCAACTGGCATCAACTGATGTCGGATATCAATGTAACTGTCGATAATCAAACGTTAGAACAGTTATCTAATCAAATTTTGAATACGATGGAGCACTCAGCGTCACCCATCCAATCAAACGATACCCTTACCTCTTAACCAAGTGTAATAAAGGATTATTTATGAAAGTATGTGTAGTTGGTGCAACTGGTGCCTTTGGCCGTAAGCACTTAGAAGCCATCCAAAATATCGACGACGTAACCGTATCAGTTATGGTTTCTCCAGAACAAGACAAGCTTGATGCTCTGATCAATGAATATGACTCTCAGGCTGTTGGTGTAACGACACTTGAAGAAGCACTTGTTCGTGACGATGTTGATGCCGTTATCTTAGCAACGCCAACTCAGGTGCACGCATCTCAAGCTATCCAGTGTATGGAAGCTGGCAAGCACGTTTTGGTCGAAATTCCTATGGCTGATAACATCGAAGACAGCTACAAAGTAGTCGAGACTCAAAAGGCAACGGGTTTAGTTGCAATGGCTGGCCACACTCGCCGTTTCAACCCAAGCCACCAATGGATTCACAATAAAATCCAGGCTGGCGAGCTAAACATCCAACAAATGGATGTGCAGACATACTTCTTCCGTCGTACCAACACCAACGCGAAAGGCGAGCCAAGAAGCTGGACTGATCACCTACTATGGCACCATGCTTGTCACACGGTCGATTTATTCCAATACCAAACTGGCGAAACCGCGTCACAAGTTCAAGGCATGCAAGGCCCAATTCATCCGGATCTTGGCATCGCAATGGACATGAGCATTGGTATGAAGGTGCCATCAGGCGCAATTTGTACGCTTTCTCTGTCATTCAATAACGAAGGTCCATTTGGTACGTTCTTCCGTTACATCTGTGATGAGGGGACTTTCCTTGCTCGTTACGATGATTTGTATGACGGCTATGACAACCAAATTGATTTGACAGGTGTTACTGTGTCAAACAACGGTATTGAATTGATTGATCGTGAATTCTTCGAAGCGATTAAGACCGGTAAAGAGCCGAACTCTAGTGTTGCCCAATGCCTGTCAGCAATGGAAACACTGCACCGCATCGAAGAGCAGCTCATTTAAGGACAACACAGCTAAGGAATCTTACTATGCAACAACGGAAAATTGGCCAATTTCAATGTAACCCTGTGGGTCTGGGATGTATGAACCTGTCTCATGCATACGGAACACCACCGGATGAGAAACAGAGCATTCATTTACTCAATCATGCCTTGGACCTCGGTTACAACCATCTAGATACCGCGACATTATATGGTGGCGGTGCCAATGAAAAACTGGTGGCCAAAGCCGTTGGGCATAGAAGAGATGAATATGTGTTGGCCAGCAAGTGTGGCATGTTCATTAACGAAGAAGGTAAGAAAGAGATCAATGGCCGTCCTGAAGCGCTGCGTACAAACATTGAGAACAGCTTACAACGCCTAAACACGGACGTCATTGACCTCTACTACCTTCATCGATGGGACAAAACCGTGCCTATCGAAGAGAGTGTCGGCGAGCTAAGCAGACTGGTTGAAGAAGGCAAAATTCGCGAAATCGGTTTGTCTGAAGTATCCGCAGCGACAATAACAAAAGCCGCTCAAGTCCACCCAATTGCGGCGGTGCAATCTGAGTACTCACTTTGGACTCGCAACCCTGAAATCAAAGTGCTGGAAACATGTAAAGCACTGGGGACTGCCTTTGTTGCATTTAGTCCGTTAGGTCGTGGAATCTTGACGGGTAAAATCAATTCTCCGACGAATTTTACGCCGAAAGATATCCGTCGCAACATGCCTCGATTCGATAGTGAGCACTTTGCGCATAATCAGCATCTTGTGACACAACTGGCGCAATTGATCGAGCAAGAGTCTGACGCTGAGCTAAGTAAAGCAAGTCTGGCTAGCATCGTTCTACGCTGGGTGCTGGATCAACACGATCATATTCATGTTATTCCAGGCACGACGAATATCGACCATCTCACCGAGAATGTTTCGGCAACGTCGGTGAGTTTGTCTAGCGACCTGTTAGAAAAAATGGGACAACTCATCAACAATGACAACGTCTCCGGCACGCGCTACAACGCTGCTCAACAAGTAGAAATCGATACTGAAGAGTTTTCAGCGAGCCCTGCGGTTACCGCATAACTTTCATAGAATTCAAAAGCCCGCTTCGGTGGGCTTTTTGCTTATAACGCCTACATAACCACTCAATAAACCCTTCCCTCTGCTCTTTGTGTTCCTTAATTGAGACTGTTAACGTTTTAATGACATAAGCGAACAAACATCAGGCTACGCTTCACGGCTATCCTTAACGCGTAACATAAACAAAGATGCCTGCTAACACTCCGTCTCCACTATCGAAAACACTCTGGTTCCGCCGTTTGATTCAAGTACTCTTCGCCGGCGCTGTATTACTCCTTATAGCGATTATTTACTTCGGAGTGCAGTTCAACAACCTGGTCGCGAGCAAGTTTGAAGGCCAAATGTGGCAACTGCCTAATGTTGTTTATGCACGTCACTTGGTGTTAAGCCCTGCTATGCAGGTTAGCCAGAAAGAAGTGCTCAGTGAGTTGGAGCAGCTAAATTACCGTAAAGTCGCACAGCCAACAAAGAGTGGTGAATATAGTGTTTCTGGCCAGACAATAAGGCTGATTCGTCGACCGTTCGTTTTTCCTGAAGGTGAGCAACCTGCGCAGCAGGCAAGCATTCGATTTAGTGGCAAACGCATTGTTAAGATCACCGATGAAACCTCAGGATATGATCTCGGCGTACTGCAGATCGAGCCACAAATTTTAGGGATGATCGACGGTGACAACACCGAAAAACGAATTTACGTATCCAAAGATGACATGCCAGAGACATTAGTCGCTGCGTTACTTGCCACCGAAGACCGTGATTTTTATCAGCACGACGGTGTATCCCCTGTTGCTATTGCCCGCGCTTTTGCAGCTAACGTTACTGCGGGGCGTAACGTACAAGGCGGAAGTACCTTAACTCAACAGCTCGCGAAGAACTTGTTTTTAACTCGCGAACGCAGCTTGGTTCGTAAGATTAAAGAGGCTTACTTAGCGGTGATCATGGATTATCGCTACAGCAAAGATCAGTTACTTGATGCTTACCTAAACCAAGTCTATTTGGGTCAAAACGGTCAAAATGCGATTCACGGTTTTGCTTTAGCATCACGACATTATTTTGGTCGACCGTTATCGGAACTGAGCCTTGATCAACAAGCGTTACTTGTCGGCTTAGTCAAAGGTCCGTCTTACTACAACCCTTGGCGTTACGCTGAACGAGCAAAAGCGCGACGTGACTTAGTGCTAAAAATGATGGTCGACACTGGCGATCTCGAAGCGAGTGATTACGAACGCGCGATTCAGAAACCATTGTCATTGGCTGTTCAGGGTAAAGGAAGTACCACTGAGCCTCCTTACTTTGACTACATAAAGCTATCACTGAAAGAGGATGGCATCGACTACAACAGTGGTCGCGGTTTGCGTCTTTTCACGACCTTCGAGCCTAAAGTGCAAGGTCAGGCAGAAGCAGCGGTTTACAACGTTATGCCCAACTTAGAAAAGAAAGCAGGCCAGTCTTTAGAAACTGCGATGATCGTTGCCGATAAACGAAGCGGTGCAATCCGCGCGATGATTGGTAGCCGCCAGCCGAATTTCCATGGCTTTAATCGTGCGATAAATGCCGAGCGTCAGATTGGATCGCTGATAAAACCAGCAGTTTATGTCACGGCATTAGCACAGCCAGAACACTACGCGTTAGGTACGAACCTCGCGGATAAACCAATTACTATCCAAACGCAAAATAATGAGAAGTGGTCACCACGAAACTACGATCGCCAGTATCGCGGTCAGGTGAGCCTCTACCAAGCTCTAGCTCACTCTTACAATGTTCCGACCGTGAACCTCGGTATGGCCATTGGATTAGATAAGGTAACCAACACCTTGGTGTCATTAGGTGTCAAAGAGACTCAAGTCCCACAAGTGCCATCGATGTTACTGGGTGCACTGGCACTTTCCCCTCTGAACGTCACTCAGATGTATCAGGCGTTAGGAAATCAGGGTGAAAAACAAAACTTGTTCGCACTTAGTGCGGTGCTCGATGAACATGGGCAAGAACTTTATCGTCATCAAGCTCAGCAGGAAAAAGTATTGGAACCTGAGGCGGCTTGGCTAATTGAATATGCAATGGAACAAGTCGTCGAGCAAGGGACCGCGCGTTACTTAAATCAGATCGTGCCTCGCAGTGCTCACCTCGCGGGTAAAACTGGTACGTCAAACCAAGGGCGTGACAGTTGGTATGTCGGGCTTGATAACCAAGATGTCGTGACTATTTGGGTAGGTCGCGACGATAATAATCCAGTCGCTTTGACAGGATCGAGTGGCCCGTTACGAATCTATGGTGATTACCTTAAAAAGGCCGGCTACCAGTCAATCGCTCAAACTAAGCCAGAGAAAATAGGGCTAGCAAACTACAGCACTGATAGTCAGGGTGGATTAAGAGAAAGCTGTTTTGGCGAAGTCAGTTTACCTGTTTGGAGTGAAACAGGAGAAACGAGCCCTAACTGCCTGCAGCCTTTGGAAGATGGCCTCAAAGAAATCGGTCGTGGATTAGCAGAAGCTCCGAAGCAAATTGGTGGATTCTTTAAAAGCTTGTTTGATTAAACGTATTTGATTAAGCAAGAGAGCGTTCGCGCTTTCCGCTTCCCCAAAGAATTAACTCCACTATTTAGGTAAACTCCGGTTAAACTGGTGAAAACCAATCACAGTGAGTAAGTGGTCAGAAATAGCGTAGGAAAAATGCTTGAGAACAAGGCAACATTTTTCGATAAGTAGTTACTCTACAATCAAAAATGTTAACGCTGTTATCGAGTATTTTAACAAGCTAGATTGACCTGTTATTTACTACGATTGGTATAATATAATCAGGAAAAACCGGAGTGAGCCATGCTGATCACCTTTCGCTGTAAAAGCCATGCCAATATCACCATGTTCGGCGATATTGCCCTCAATATGATAAAAATGATGGGCCATAGCGGCACTGTGCCCGGTTCGATCTCATCTCAAGACCTGCCAGAAGCGCTCGCCAAATTAACCGCTTCGCTGACCAAAGCAGCAGAAGTTGAGAACAAATCCGTTCAAGAAGCAGACGATGATGACGAGCAATCAGAACCGGTCGTATCAATAGGTCACAGAGCAATGCCGCTTGTTGAATTACTCAAATCTGCCATTGATGATCAATGTGACGTGATGTGGGACAGTCAGTAAACAAGCCCTAAGTATTGCCATAAACCACGACAGAAGCATTAAGACTGTGATCGTAATCTTCTCTTAATTGCTTTTCTCTTCATAATAACCAAAAGTGATTGTAGCCTATATTTCAATCGCCAGAATGTATATTGCATTCTATTTTGTTCGCATCATAAACCTCATGGAAACGTCACGTGGACATCAAACGTCTTCAGTACTTTGTAGCTTTGGCTAAGAACGGCAACTTCACCAAAACTGCCGACCAACTGGATATTGCCCAGTCGGCACTCAGCGTTAGCATGCAAAAATTAGAGAAAGAAATCGGTCTGAAGTTAATTAATCGAAGCAGCAGACAGATTCAGCTCACCTCTGATGGCATGAGATTCCTGTTCCATGCGCGAAGGATTTTGGAAGATGTTGAACTCGCCCAGATTGAAATGGATGAGCTAAAAGGGCTCGAGCGCGGCAAAATCGATTTTGGTGTTTCTGCGATGCTTGGGTCTTATTTTTTCCCTGAAGCACTGTCAGCCTTTAACCAAGCCTACCCTAATATTCGTATTCATGTTCAGGAACACGGCACAGCAACACTGGAAAAAATGCTTTTAGAAGGCGCTTTAGACTTGGCATTCGTTCGCACAGATAAACCCGTTGATCAACTGAGATACGTCTCGTTGTGCCCAGAAGAAATCGTTGCCTGCGTTAACGAGAGCCACCCTTTTGCCCAATTATCGAACGTAACTCTGGAACAATTCTGCGAGCAACCGCTTATTCTGTTTCGGGAAGGATATTTGCTGCGTGAAGCCGTCAGTCGTTACAGCCGAAAGCACAACTTAAAACCAGATATACGCTTTGAGACCAACTTAATCGAACTCGTGAAAGCCCTAGTGAAAAAAGAGGCAGGAGTTAGCACATGCCTGAGACGAATAGTGCAAGAAAATGAGCCATTGGTTTGCGTACCCTTTAATCCCGCACTTAAAGTCGAATTTGGTATTGGCTGGAAAAGCAGCCATTACCTGTCTAATGCATCGCGTGCGTTTTTGAAGTTTATGGAACAGTGGTATCAACCCAAAAGAATCAAATAGCGTGTTATAAAAATGCCCCCAGCCGTCTTAAAACGACTGAGGGCAATTTACTATCAAGAAATGTCGCTAATCAGCACTGGCTTTGAGTGGTGTCAATACTTTCAGCTGGTTCAAAACGGTAACCAGAAGAATACCCACTGTAGCCGCGATGTTAATCACATCACTATCGCCAAATGCCAACACAAGCGCACTGACGAACAGGATCCCCCTTGCCACCTTCGACAAAGGATTAAACAACCTGCCTTCAATACTGCCCGCAAACGCAACGATCAAGGCGAGTGTGTAGATGACTGAAAGAACAAATGGGAACAATGAGAACTCTTTAAACCAGATGAGGTTGCCGTGGGCCATCATAATAGGAATTAGGAAGAATCCTTGCGCCAACTTCATCGCCTGAATCGCAGATTTCATTGGTGACGCATTTGCAATACCAGCGCCTGCAAACGCTGCCAGAGCGATCGGCGGAGTGATATTAGAGGTCTGTGACAACCAAAAAACGATCATGTGCGCGGCAAGCAGGCTAACACCTAAATCGGTCAGTGCTGGTACCGCCATCACTGACAATATGATATACGCAGCAGTAACCGGTAGCCCCATTCCCAGAACCAACGCAGCTAACGCCACCAGCCCGAGAACCGACCATAATTGACCGCCCGACATGGCAAGCAGGAACTGAGTGAATTGTAGACCAATGCCGGTTTGTCCAATCACGCCAACGATAATACCTGCACAAGCACAAGCCACAGAGATAGGCAGAGCCATCAGTGCCCCTTCCTTCATTCCCTGTAAGATCAGTTTCAATGAAACTCGCGTCGATTTACGCACCATAGCCGCAGCAAGAATAGCGCCACACCCTGCAATTCCGACCAGAACAGGCGAGTAACTCAACATCAATAGCACCGTAATAAAGACTAATGGTGCTAAGAAGTGCCAGCCTCGGATCAGAACAATTTTGATGCTCTCTATTTGCGCCATACCTTTCAAGCCGAGCTTACACGCCATCAAATGGATATAAAGCAACGTTGAAAGAAAGTAGAGAATGGCAGGAACAATCGAAACCAGAAGGATCTCTGAGTAAGCGATGCCGGTAAACTGCGCCATAACAAAGGCTCCAGCCCCCATCACTGGCGGCATAATTTGCCCACCGGTTGACGCTGCCGCTTCAATGCCAGCCGCCTGCTCTGGTCGGTAACCTAGCTTTTTCATCATCGGAATGGTCAGCGAGCCCGTCGTAACCGTATTCGCAATGGCTGATCCAGAAATCGAACCCAGCGCAGCAGAAGCGATCACGCTCGCCTTTGCAGGCCCACCGCGATACTTACCAGCCAGAGCGAAAGCACAGTCGATAAAAAATTGACCCGCTCCGGTAACCTGAAGAAAGGCACCAAATAGCACGAAGGTAAATACCACGCCTGCGGCAATTCCCAATGGTGCTCCGTACACGCCGTTAGTCGAGAAAATATGGAAGCGAATCATCTCTTCAATAGAAAAACTCTTACTTGCGATGGCATCCGGTAAGTGCGAGCCAAACATTGCATAGAGAATAAAGACGATTGCCAACCAAGACATCACGGCACCAACAGTACGTCGCGTCGCCTCAAGCAACATCGCGATGACGACTACGCCTGCAAATGTATCCGTCAGTTGAAGACCATCCCTCAGAAAGCTCATATCATCGTAATCGAACACGCTAATACGCCAGGTTGCCCAGATGGTAAGTACCATGCAACACAGATCGATCATTCTCCCAAGCAGGTAGACTAATGTGGTTCTGTTTAAAGAGAATGTCGGCTTAACCAAAAATACCAATACCAGCACCCAGCTAATATGAATGGGGCGAAAAGTAGGCGCAGCTAACGACGCTGTAATGCCTTGCCATATCTGAAATGCTGATAACGACACAGCAAAAATGGCGGCGACAGCAATCAGACGCTCGGTAACCAACAGGTTCCAGTTTCTATTGTCTTTCATTCACTGACCTGCCCTACTGCGCTTGCTTACTCTGCTGCTCTTGAAGATACTTTTGGGCACCCGGATGCAGAGACACAGCGCTTAGCTGGTTCATATTTTCCACCGTCGTGAATTTTGCAACACTGAGTGAATTTTGTAATGCTGACGCGTTTTCAAAAATTAAGCGGGTCATGTTGTAAGCCAACTCTTCGTCAAGTCGCTGGTTAACGACCAAAACGTTCCAAACAGCTGGTGCCGTAAAGCTTTCTACACCGTTATACACGCCCTGCTCTACCTGCACTGACTGATACGCAGGAAGCGCACCCATGATAGATTTCATGTCTTCAGCGGAGAAATTAAGCACGCGAATATCTCGTGTCAGAGCCAATTCAGTGATCGCGCCCAGCCCAGTACCACCGACAAAAACCCCGGCATCAATCTGACCATTCGCAAGAGCTTCAGCGGTCGCGGAGAAGTTAAGTGACTGAACATTCATACCGTCTTCATCAAGGTCCAATGCAGAGAGAATACTTCTTGCGCTCACTCTGGTGCCTGAACCTGGCGCGCCAAGAGAGACAGTTTTCCCTTTTAAATCTTTCAGTGAGTAGATATCCGAATCTGCACGCACGACAAACTGCACAACGTTTGGATAAAGTGCCGTCAGTACCGCAACATCTAGTGCGCGTGAAAACGGCTTGCTTCCTTCTTGAGCCTGAATAACGACGTCACCCATCGCGAGACCTACCAATTGCTTATCCTGAACCACTTTGATGGTGTTCTCTACTGAAGCCGCCGTTACTTCAACTCGCATATTAAAATCAGGTAAGTTATCGCTCCAGATTTTTGCCAGAACGCCACCATATGGGTAGTAAGTCCCACTCTGGCTTCCTGTACCTATGGTGTAATTTTCTGCCTGAGCACCACCCACAACACTTAACATGGAAAATAGCAGCAGCGTTTTAATTGTTTTTTTCATAATGTCCTCACGTTATTGATCTTATAAATACTCCATGTCGGCTTTTACACACCATTAACAACACTGACAAACCCGAATCCTGGCTTTTGAGATATTAATAAATAAAAGTTGCTGCAAAAAAGATGAAAAATGGCGTTTTCAATATCAATAAGTGATGAAAGGAATCTCTTTTATTAATAAAAGTGAACGAAAACGGCATTTTCGTCCGGCTAGATACGTAATCCATCTATTTTATAGATTGAAAGTATATTTTCGATATATTGAACATATGGGACCAACACTGTTAACCTTTTTGCAACAGGAAAGAACCACGGATAAACAGGGTGCTCCCCATTAGGCCGCTCAACACCAAGTGGTAGACAAGTAATATCTACCACTAAGAATCAAAAGCTGAACTGGGACATCTTTTGCTGAAATAAAAGGAATAACCATGACACTAAGCATCAAAGACAGCGTAAATTCAGAACTACAAGGCATCACCGTTAACCCACATCCGGTAAATGGCCGTTTGCAGGTGATTACTCTTGGAAAGGACTTATTAGAGAAGTTTAATGATCTGACTTGTGAGTGGGATCTTCAAGCCATTGAGTACAAGCCATTTCTTCGCTTTGCTGTAGCGGAAGCACTGGATAAAGCATCCGACTATCAACTCGGTAAGCTGCTTGTTCAGATTATGGATGATCGTAATCAAGGCGCATTTCTTCTCGAAGCTTGTGATGAAGTACGAGCAGAATATGAAGACACCGAGATCCAACGTCGTTACTTCGTCAAACTCTCTACGGCAATTTCGCACATGATTGGTCTGCCAAACTTTGATGCCATGTACGGTAAATATTATGCCCGTTTTACTGTGCGTAATGTTGACGACAGTGACAGCTACCTACGTCAGGCTCACCGCCGTATGGAAATGCACAACGACGGTACCTACGTCGATGAACGCACGGATTTCGTATTGATGATGAAAATGGAAGAGAGCAACATGCAAGGCGGCGATTCGCTGTTACTGCATCTTGATGACTGGCAGGACCTAGACAAATTCTATAATCATCCAATGGCGAAGCAAGACATTACTTGGGGCGCGCCACCAAGCAAAAATACCGGTTATGACATTGAGCACCCTGTATTTTTTGAAGAAGATGCTGAAGGTAAACCACACTTCCTGTTCATTGACCAATTTGCGAAACCTAAAAATCGACGTGAAGGTTTGTACCTGTATGAAATTGGTGAGTCTCTTGAAAATGATCCGAACTGTTTCAATGTACGTGTCAACGTCGGTTCTATGCTGGTTGTTCACAACCACCGTTGGCTACACGGACGAGATAAATTTGTACCGCATCCAGATCTAAGTCGTGAACTACTTCGCCAGAGAGGTTCATTTTCACGCTAAATGTTACTGAGCCAGGGAACGGTCTGGCACCACCAAACTAAATAACAATAATTAGCCCGTGTGCAATAACACGGGCACTACTATTTTGGAGATTTCAATGGAAAAGCCGTACGACTATGTGATTCTCGGAGGCGGAATTGTCGGAATATCAACAGCATGGCAACTGAAGCAGCGCTACCCAACCGCACGTGTTTTGGTATTAGAAAAAGAATCAGAAGTATCCATGCATCAGACCGGACATAACAGTGGTGTTATTCACGCTGGTGTTTACTACCAACCTGGCAGCCTGAAGGCCCAGTTCTGTCGAGAAGGGGTTGAAAAGACGATCAGTTTTTGTGAAAAGCATGACATACCTTATGATCAATGCGGCAAATTGTTGGTTTCAACAAACCAGACAGAATATGAGCGAATGCAAGCCCTGTATGAACGCTGTGCGCAAAATGGAATTGAAGCAGAGCTGCTTGATGAAGCTGAACTGCGAAAACGAGAGCCGAATATTACCGGCAACGGCGCTATTTACGTCAAATCGACCGCCATTGTTAACTATCGTCTGGTCACGAAGAAAATGGCGGAAGAGTTTAAAGCCTGTGGGGGCGAACTAAAACTGGGAACGGAAGTTCAGGATATTGAAGAAACCGCCGACAGTATTGTTCTGCATTGTCGTAGTGGTAACACTTCCCACACTTACCACGCCCAATTTCTAATCACTTGCGCTGGACTGATGGCCGATCGCATCACGCGCATGCTCAATATAGACACCGATTTTCAAATCGTCCCTTATCGTGGGGAGTATTATCGCTTGCCAGCGAAATACAACCAGATCGTCAACCACCTCATCTATCCAATTCCAGATCCAGACTTACCTTTCCTTGGTGTGCATCTGACGCGAATGATTGATGGCAGCGTGACTGTTGGTCCTAATGCCGTACAAGGATGGAAGCGAGAAGGATATGGAAAGTTCAATGTATCCCTGCGTGATATCAGAGATATGGTGACCTTCGCCGGATTCTGGAAAGTGAGCTTTAAGCACTTAAAAACAGGGTTAGCAGAAACCTGGAACTCTTGGTGGAAACCTGGTTACCTGAAAATGGTGCAGAAATATTGTCCGATGCTAGAAGTCAGCGATCTCCAGCCTTATCCCGCTGGTATCCGTGCTCAGGCCGTTCTCAAAGATGGCTCACTAGTGCACGACTTCCTATTTGCTGAAAGCCCGCGCTCATTGCATGTCTGTAATGCGCCTTCGCCAGCCGCGACTTCCGCAATTCCTATCGGCAACTACATCTGCGATAAAGTGGCTGAAAAAACGGCCACGACTCTCTCGGACGCGGCTTAAAATTCATCACGCCCGTTACCGATTGGTAGCGGGTCGATCTTCAACAACTGACACTTATGACTAATCACAATGCATTTGTCGATGCCCGCAATCGAGCAATAAAAATCAGTCAGAACTCACTGCTGTTTCACTCAACCTACTGTGAAGGTACTCCACCAGCACTTTTAACTGACGAGGAATGAATCTGGATTGAGGATACTGAGCGACTATCTTTCCCTGATAACTTCCCTTTACTTCCCATTCTGGAAATAGCGCCTCAACGTCCCCGGACTGTATCAACGCATCAATGGAAAACTCAGGGAAAATCGAAATACCCATCCCTCGTAAAACAGCTTCTTTACGGATTTCGGTATGATTGACCGCAAGTCGCCCATCGATATTAACGGTACGAATCACGCCTTGTTGACCAAAGACCCATTTCCTGTCGACAGGACTTTCACCCAAACGAATACATTGATGGGCAGACAACTCTTCAGGGCTCCTAGGGTAGCCAAATTTTTCCAGATAGCTCTTGCTAGCACAAATGAGTAATCGATTCGTCCCTAATTCTTTGGCAACTAAGCCTTCGACTGGTTTATCGGTAATATGTATCACCATATCGACTTCATGCCCAATAGGATCAATAAAGTGGTCTTCAACAACAAAATGTACCGAGACGTTGGGATATTCTTGTAAGAAGTCCAGAATTAACGGCGAAAGTACTTGGCTGGCCAAGGCTCTGGGGGCGGCAATTCTAATTTCACCAGCAACCTCGCTTTGAGAGGAAAAAGCAGCATCTGTCGCTAATCTCGCAGATTTAAGCATATCCATACATAATCCGTGAACTTCTTCTCCCGCAATGCTTAACCGCATATTTCGGGTAGTACGCTCAAGGAGCTTTTGGCACAAAGCATTCTCCAGCTTAGAGATGGAACGGCTCACAGATGAAGGCGCAACACCGAGCTTTTCCGCTGCTTTAGAAAAACTCCCTTCTTCAATAACGACAACAAAAACGGCCATTTCCGGCAGTAAAGCGATGAGCTTATTTGTGTCCACAGCACAAAAGTCCTTTCCAAATCTATCCATTGTTTCACATAACGTACTAGTGGATATTGATCGAGTCAATTCATACAAGGTTTATAAGGAAAAGATGTGTCTAGCTTAGCGATAAGAGAAAGGCTTTCATTGTTCAATATCCCCGAACTACTGCTTCTGTTAGTCGCCATTGTTTGGGGGACAAGTTATGGCTTAACAAAAAGTGCCATTACCTATACAACAGTGTCCATTTTTATTGCGATTCGCTTTGGGTGGACGTTTTTACTGCTACTCCCAATGATGATCGGGGACTTTGTTCATAGCAAAAACAGAGATTGGCCAGTCGCCCTACCGACTGGAGTCATCCTTGCGGCGATCTTCTTCTTTGAAGTCTATGGAGTTAGTCAGACAACCGCTTCTAACGCAGCATTTCTAATCAGCCTGAATGTCATATTTACCCTGCTTCTGGAAACCTTAACAGGAAGAAGAAAACCAAATCGAACACTGATGTGGCTGTGCTTATTCAGTACAGCAGGTTTACTCATGTTAACCAATAACCACGGTTTCAAAATTACATTCAATCAGGGGGATATCTATATTCTGTGTGCGGCGGCATTGAGGGCAGTTATGGTCATCATGACAAAGAAACTGACTCATGGAAAACAGATAACCAATACCACTCTAACGTGTATTCAGTCATTCATTGTTGCATTTAATGCCTGCTTAATCAGTATTGTATCTCATGAGCCCACCACTCAAGCCCTCCTCCCACAGGCTCCGGAATTTTGGCTTACAACTTCTTTTCTGGTTCTGTTTTGTACATTGTTTGCCTTCTATGCACAAAATTATGCGGTACGGAAAATATCTCCGACCAAAGCGTCACTGCTTATGGGAAGTGAACCTCTGTTTGGCGCTATTTTCTCCCTACTATGGCTGAATGAAGTGTTAACCAGCGTTCAATGGTTAGGCGCAGCGATTCTCCTTATTACGGTACTGAGCGCTTCGTTGAGTAAACTAGGCTCGGAGCATTAGGTCACAGGGTTCGTATCAACTAAAGTGACGAATGTTTGGAAGCCATCATTTAAAATTAAGTGGATGTTAAGAGAAAGGGTATTCCATATGGCCTAAATAAGCTCTAAAAATAACTATGTAAAATACCCTTTAATCTGCATATGTTGTTGAGGATTTTAGTCACTCCGATTATCAAGCTTAGTTTTGATATTCAGATAGGTTTTGGAAAGAGTACATCAAATCCTTTTCCAGTTCCCATTGTGATTGATAACCATAATGCCTCCAGAGAAAATCTCGAGGAATACGACATCCGTATACCATTTCTTTAATCCATAATTTGCGGTTGGCCGCAATCATTTTTTTAATTTTGTTTGAAATTACCATAATGAAGTACCCTTACGTTGATTGGATAACGACATTTTAGTAGTCAGAGATTTTTAGTAGGAGTGCGATTCGTTCAACTATAAGTACTTTCCGCTTAGATTTTGTTATTGTTCTTGAAGTAATTGATTAATAAATATTTTTTGAATATATTATGAAACGTAAATTAGAGCGTGTTCCACAGCGAATAGGTGCTTCTTGGCGCTACTTAAAAATTGTCGAACCTCAAAAGAGTTACGACTGGCATTGCCATGAGGAATATGAAATTGCGATTCACCGCAATTTTTTAGGTAGTTGTTTTGTAGGAAATTATAATAGTGCAATACAGAATAACCACACGATTCTTATCGGCCCTGGGTTACCTCACGCCATCTATTCAGACTCAGTGATTAACGATGGTCAGTGTGAAACTCATGTTATTTGGTTTCAAAAATCCTGGATAGAACAACTGATTCACCATTGCCAAGAGTTAACCCCACTAAAAGAGATTCTGGAAAAAGCTGACCAAGGTTTACAGTTTTCCGCGCAAACTGGAGACAAAGTTGTCAAATTGCTTTCGAATGTACTTGAACTTCCTCCCCCAAACCGACTTGCAATTTTAATTGAAATTTTTTGCCTATTAATCGCGGATAATAATACCGTGCGATTAATAAACCCTATCATCAATGCAACAAACGATGAGAAAAAACGAGTCGATGATAAGATTGAAAGAGCAGAAGCTTACTTATTAACTCATTTTAACGAGAATATTTCACTTCAAGATCTTGCTAACCATTTATTTTTAAGCGAGAGCAGTGTGCGAAGGCTGTTTGCACAACATTTTAACGAAAGCTTTAGCCAAAGATTAAAGAAAATTCGCTTAAATATAGCTTGTGATATGCTCGCTTACACCGACTATCCAATACGAGTAATCCTAGAAAAAGTAGGATACATCAATCAAGCGAACTTCAATCGTCAGTTTAAAAACTATAAAAACGTTACGCCAAAAGAATATCGATTAGCTATGAAACGCTATCAAAAATCCAGTAAATAATATTTAAAGACATTATTTATAGCTTTGGTGGTTATAATTAGCGGCTTAACCTGACTAACCAGCGAAACAACTTAAACTGACTAGGTAGGTAAAACATATACTCGGGATGCCATTGAACACCTCGTATAGGTTGGGATTGTGTGCTTTCGATCGCTTGAATAAAACCGTCCAGATCTCGCCCCGCAACACGTAAGCCATCCCCAACATCTTTTACAGCTTGGTGGTGCAGGCTATTTACCCTCAACTTAGGCTTACCACATAAAGCAAACAGATCTGACTCTCTATCGACGAACACTTGCTTAGTAGGTAGCAAGCCCGGACGATTATAGGTCCGCTTACGTAGCGTCGAGATATCCGCATACAGGTTGCCACCATGCACAACATTCACCAGTTGTGCGCCGCGACATATCCCCAAAATTGGAACCTCGCTTTCTAGCGCCCATTTTATCCACTCTATCTCTAGCTTATCGCGCTCAGGATCAAATTCATCCCGCTCACTGGCTTCGCCACCATAGTGTTCAGGGTCAATATCATCACCGCCGCCAATGACCAGACCATCGAGTGGTTTCCCTGATCTCTGGTGCTTAACGCTGATTCTCTCAGGTTTTGCGCCTGCTAGTATGAGCGCGAGTTTTGTACACCACCACGATGGAGACCAACTACGATGGTTACCTGTTACCCCAATTCTCGGCTTTTTATCCACTGACTGACTTCCTTAACCCAATCACTACGTTTTACACCGATAAGCGGCAGAGACATTTCTTTAAAACGACGAGATAAAAAGTCCAGTGCCTTCGTATCGGCAGCTAAAGCCTCGACCAGATACCATATATTCCAGGACGTCGCGAAGCTCCAATTTGTATTTTCAATCAAACAATCGGGTAAGCGGTAATGAAATGTAGGCCTTTGATTTACTTTGCTATCCTTCACGGCATTATTCACTTTTTCTTCATCAATAAAGGCAAATAGTGGAAGCATATCTAATGCACGATTTCGGCTCGGATTATGAAGAAGATAATCATCGATCAACGCATCCATATCCTGATAGGCCGTGTCGAGAAGCAGTTCAACATAATCTTCAGAATATAGCTGGATGTAAGGGCTGATTTTTCGAGCTAAATTAACGTCGTGCGCTTCATTTAGCCACCATTGAAGTAACCCAAACGCTTGCAAATAGGAGTGAACCGTCTGAACATCTAGCGATGGTAGTTCTGGGTTAATATGGACGCCAAAAGCCGCAACAACTGAATCATCGGTTCCTTTAGCACCAGCATCACGCAATGCTGGAATAAGTGCATCCAACTTTTCCAGCTTATCAATTGGGAATGGCGGAGAAACGATTTCCAATGGAACCACGGATAACGCCAGTTGATGTAAAAAATCCACCCACTCGTGGCCATCATCTTTAACTTTCGCTTCCAGCGCTGTGTTTTTAAGAAATTCCCAGTCTAATTCAACTTTAAACTTACCGTATTCAGGCGTATGTAAAACGTATTCTACAGCGGACTTTTGCTCTAGCTCACCACCAAAAACCGTTTGCAGTATTTGGGTAGCGTCCCCTATGGTCAAACCAGTAAATTCGATCTCAAACCCAACACGGCGAACTTCTTTAGCTTCTGTCGTTGTTAAAGGCGGAGTTTTAAATGCCATAATTGCCTCCACTTATGATGATTACAGATTCGAAAATCGTTTATTCAACAGTACTATTCGTAACATAAAAATCTATCTTAAAAAACATCAAATATTTTCTATTTGTATCATCAGACCAAATTTACACATTAAATATTTTTCATCCCTTTCTCCTTCCATTTCATCAACGGATGATCAGGCAAGGATTAAGGAGTTTAGCCTCATCTCAATTAAAGCTAAAACCGATAGAATTACCTCATCAGTTTGGAGTGTGTTCTATAAATGCTCAACATTCGCACATTCTGAACTCTGCGTAGCTGGACTGAATAAGCTGATTAAATATAAGTGTATTGGCTATCAAATTTCGTCATAAAACTATTTTCATCATAGAGTTACGCGCCTATTAAGTCATGTAAATGATGTCACCTTTCAGTGTCTGGATGTGAATATTAATCATATTCTACGGCTCTGCTTAGCATTATTTTCTAACTCCAACTCAAGCAATAATAATCTTCATTACCGAGGAGGTAATATGTCAGTCTCTTATGATTTTTCCGGTAAAGTTGCGCTAGTGACGGGTGCAGCATCAGGTATGGGTTTTTCTACTGCGAAAGCGTACGCGGAAGCAGGCGCAGCCGTGATGCTGTCCGACGTAAATCCACACGCACTGGATGCAGCGGTAGCAGAAATCACTCAGGCAGGCGGTAAAGCGGCTGGTTTTGTGTGTGACGTGACCAAAGAACAGCAAGTTGAAGCACTTGTCAAACAAACGGTTGAACAATTTGGTGGTTTAGACATGGCGTTCAACAACGCTGGCATTCAAGTTCCTGCAATCGACGCTGCTGATGAGCTGGCCGATGACTTTGACCGAGTAAATTCGATCAATCTGCGTGGAGTTTGGGCAAGCATGAAGCACGAGCTTAAATACATGCGTGAGCAAGGCCACGGCTCTATCGTGAACTGTTCTTCTATCGGCGGCTTGGTTGGGCTGGGTAAATTAGCGTCTTACCATGCATCGAAACACGGTGTGATCGGCCTAACAAAGAGTGCTGCACTGGAATACGCTACGCGCGGTATCCGCGTAAATGCGGTTTGTCCGGCAGCTATCGATACCCCGATGGTCGCAGATATGAAAGAAAAAGGCGTATTGAGCGATGAGATCATCGCCGGCATCCAGCCAATCAGTCGTCTGGGTAAAGGAGAGGAAGTGGCAGCAGCAGTAATGTGGCTAAGCAGCGATGCTTCATCCTTTGTATTGGGTGTAGCTTTACCTGTGGATGGCGGCGCAACCGCACGCTAAGTTGACACAAACATTCTAATATTATTTTCAATGAGCGGGGTTCCCCGCTCTTTTTTATCTTTTGCCAAACTAAACTGCCTCACATTCAAATCAAATATGTACAAATAGGCAATAATTCAATACAAACATATCTTCTCGTCGACGTAGCCTTCGCACACACTCTTTGATGGGTAGGTTTCATAAACAAAACCATTCCCTGCACTACTCTTAGTTGGAATAATGTTACATAGGAAATGCTGATGAAAATCCATCATCTAATACAAAACCAAAAGCTATGTAGAACGACATTATGCGCTTTAGCGGTCTGCGCTAGTATAAATGTTGCCCATGCCACCCCAGAGCAAGATTGTGAGAACCTAACTTCTTACCCTATCTACAACGGAAAAATTACAGAAGCGGAATATATTACCGCTGGTAAATCTGGAAAAGATCCATTTAGAATGTTTACTGGTGCGCCAGACCTTGAGTTTGACTTACCTGCTCACTGTTTAGTTCGTGGAGAAATCGAACCACGCATGACAGCAACTGGCAAAGAAAATGCGCTCAGATTCGAAGTTCGGTTGCCGCAAGACTGGCAGAATCGATTCATTTTCCAAGGTGGTGGCGGTACAGACGGATTTTTAGCTAACGCTATTGGTACAACACCCATTTCAGGCTCCACGGCGACCCCTGCCCTTAACCGAGGATACGCGGTCACCTCAATGAACGGTGGTCACGATGGTGTTGACCCTACCTTTGGTTTAGATCAGCAAGCGAGATTAGACTATGCCTACGCAGCTGTCGGTAAAGTCACTCAAGCGGCTAAAACCATTGTTAATAAATTCTATGATAAACAGCCCGCATTTTCTTATTTTATGGGCTGTTCGAATGGTGGACGTGAAGCAATGATCGCGGCACAGCGCTACCCTGGTGAATATAACGGTGTAATAGCAGCAAATCCTGGTTTTCATTTAAGCCGGGCGGCAATTAGTGAAGTTTGGGATACTCAAACATTAATGGGTATCGCGCCAGCAAATGAGAACGGGCAGAAAGTACTGGCCAATGCGCTCACCAATAAAGATCTACAAACAATATCTGACGCAGTAGTCGCTCAATGTGATGCCAGAGACGGTGTTAAAGATGGGCTTATAAACGACTATAGGAACTGTGATTTCAATCCAGATAACCTCATCTGCAAGGCCTCACCCGATGGTGCATGTCTTAGTGAAGAAAAAGTTACGGCGGTCAAAAAGATTTTTGGCGGAGCTAAAGATAGCCAAGGTAACCTTCTTTACAGCACTTGGCCTTACGATGCAGGAATTACCGCTCCAGGATGGAGAGCGTGGAAACTAGGCTTTTCCCAGGATGCCGCGAAGCCTGATGCTTTAAATGCGGTTCTCGGAGCGGGCTCATTGATGTTTTATTTTATGACGCCCCCTAATCCACAAGCCGACCTGGCTGATTTTGATTTTGACCAAGCCGAATCACTTGTGAAAGAAACAGGCGCACTAAATGATGCAACTTCAACCATGCTAAACACCTTCGTCCAAAATGGTAGTAAGCTGATGATCATCCAAGGTGTATCTGACCCTGTATTCTCTGCTGACGATATTGAAAATTGGTACTTAAAAACCAGGCAAACAACATCAAATGGCGATCAATCTGCTATGAATGAGTGGAATCGATTATTCATGGTGCCGGGAATGACACATTGTGGTGGTGGCCCTGCCCTTGATGATCTTGACCCGCTAACTGCAATGCAGAATTGGGTTGAAAAACAGCAGTCACCTGATTATTTGCCTGCCAAAGGAAAAAGTTTCCCTGGAAAAAATATGCCTGTTTGTGCCTACCCTCAAGTAGCGACATACAAAGGTAAAGGAGATATCAACGCCATCGAATCATATCAATGCATTTAAGTGTTTAACGCTTACTTAATCCCCAATAGGACTAGGACCTATTGGGGATTAATAGTCACTGAAGTTATCGGCTATTTTTGCTGGTAGACAGGGAAGACGCTGGCATCTCCATAATCCTGGATTTTCTGCATATTATTCAGAACATGCATGTCTTCATCTGAAATCACAAAATCAATGTCTGCGTTGTTTTCCATGTGAGCACGATTTGCTGTTTTAGGTAACGGTAAAAGACCTAGTTGCAAATCATAACGAATACAAAGCTGCGGAATAGACACGTTGTATTTGTTCGCCATTTCAGCGATTTCTGCATTTTTAAATAATTCACCATGGCCGACTGGCGAGTAGGCTTCAACCAGCATTCCATGACTTTGTGAATATTCGATGAGCTCTGTAGGCACATTGCTCACATGCGCTAAGACTTGATGTACCATAGGTTTGACGGTACAGCTCGCCAAAATATTATCGAGATCGTACTGAGTAAAGTTCGATAAACCTATCGCTCGAATTTTACCCGCGTTATAAAACTCTTCTAATGCTTTCCAAGCTTGTCGGTTACCTTCTTCAAATCGGTCTTCACTGCCAAAGTCAGGCCATGGCTGAGATCCGTGAATGATCATAAGATCAATATAATCCAACCCCATGATGTCCAGTGAGCGGTTAATAGCATCTACAGATTCTTCATAAGTCTTATAGCCGGCGGCTAATTTTGTCGTAACAAAAATATCTTTCCTTTTAACACCACTCGCTTTAATCGCGGCAGAGACCTCTGCTTCATTGCCGTAATCTTGCGCGCTATCAATATGACGGTAGCCAACTTCAATTGCTTCTTTTACTGCTCTTTCCGCATCACTACCAGTTATCAGCCAGGTTCCGAACCCCAGCTTAGGTATTTCAACACCATTTGAAAGTGTGAAGTTTTCATTTATAACCATAATTCATTCTCCCCTATGACTGGATTTCATCTATCAGCTTAGTCACACACAAAAATATTTGCTGAAAAGCATCTTGTTTGGATGAAGAATATAATGCGAGAAATCTAAAGAATTTACATTACACGATTGTGTTCAATTCTTGCTTAATAATATTGAATGACCAGGCTGAAAATACAGAGTCGGTTAATTCATTAGAGTGCGTGACTCCTGTCATAAACACTCATACCCATATCATGTACTCGCCTTGTATCTAAACCGAATATCTCCGTCTACTAACATAGGGCCAGCACCCATTAAGAGTTACTATCTAATAACGGCTCACTTTGCGTGGTTGTACGCGATTTCAATACTATTAGGAGCAGTAAAGCAACGCCAGCCATCAAACCACCAGCATAGGAGACGTAGGAATAGCCTAAACCTGCTTTCAGGACTCCACTGCCGACTCCTGCTCCCACTGCGTTTCCTAAGTTAAAACCAGCAATATTGATGGACGCCGCAAGACTTGGTGCGCCTGACGCCGCATTCATCGCTCTTATTTGCAATGGAGGGACAATAACAAAAGCCGCCACAGCCCAAATAAACATGCCAATGACAGCAATCCAGTGGTTAACCGCGAGGCTTGGCATAAGAATAAGCGAGGCCATTAATAGCGTGAAGCCAATGATGGTTGAGCCATCCAGTGACCAGTCGCTTAGCTTCCCACCTAAATAGTTACCCAGAGTAAGACCTAACCCAATGATCACCAAAGCCATGGTGATGTAATTGCTTGTGGCATCTATTTTGTTTTCTAAAAATGGCGCGATGTAGGTGTACAGAGAAAAGAATGCGCCAGCAAACAGCACGGTAACGGTCATTGCTACCAGCATATCAGTGTTCAGAACTGCCTTTACTTCTGAAGAAAAGTCGACAGTTTGTTGTTTTTCATCCTGAGGCAAGTTTTTAAATAGGCCAAAGAACGTAAAAATACCAAGAAGGGTAATACCCCAGAACGCTATTCTCCACTCTGCCTGCTGACCGATGTAAGCAATAGCGGGAACACCGATAATATTGGCGATGCTTAACCCCATAAACATGGTCGCAATTGCACTACCCTGCTTTTCTTTTGGTACAACACTGGTCGCTACCACTGCGCCAAAACCAAAAAACGCGCCTTGACACAAGCTGGTAATGACTCGTCCTGCAATCAGAGACAGAAAACTAGGCGCGATCGCTGAAGCAATGTTCCCAACAATAAAAACTCCCATAAGTCCTAATAAGGCCGTTCGCTTGCTTAATCGGCTCAACAGTAGGGTAATAATCGGTGCTCCGATCATGACTCCAATGGCATAGGCAGTCACTATCATCCCGGCATCAGGAATAGAAACAGCTAAGCCTTGTGCAATATTTGGCAGTAATCCCATCGGAGCAAACTCGGTCGTTCCAATAGCGAAAGAGCCTAACCCAAGAGCTAATAATGACTTGTTAACGGAAGTTGAATTGGAAGCCAATTTTAATTTACCTTTATAGTATTCAGACTAGATTCTGAAATTCAAAATAGTCACTTGACCACAGACAAAAAAGACAGCTCTAAGCTGCCGTTTAGTAAACTAATTACGTTTGTAGATCTGCGTTCAATAGAGAAACATTAATGACAAAAATGAAGGAAGTGACTTAATTAGAATATCTTTAATCACAACTCATATTTCGCAATATGGTACCCACGTATATTAAATGAATACCGCGAAGTTACGCTTGCCTATACCTCTATGATCAATGCACATAATTACAATTTTGCTGGCTACTGTTTGTCGTAGCCATGAGTAAATTAACGAAGATGAGCTATTTCATGGATGGCTTCGTCAACGGAAAGATCCCCATCGGTCAACTCCAGAATCTCACGTCGGATGGTTGGTGTATCTATCAACGTAGCAATGACAGATGCAACATTGCCTCGTTTAACGGTTCCGTACTGGATAGCAGGACCGAGCGTAACGAGATTATCGGCTTCTTCATTTAATAGAGTTCCTGGCCGAACAATCACCCACTCCAGTCCACTATTAGCCACAGCCACATCGGCTTCTTTCTTTACTCGCATGTAATGTTCAAAAGCATCGCCAAGATTGGCGTTTCGGGCAGACTCAGGGAAAGCCGACACCAGATAAACCCTTTTAATACCATTCGCAGCCGCAGCCTGAATCATTTTTACTGGGCCTTGGCCATCAATCATAGACGTTCTATCAACACCGCTACCTGCAGCACCGGCAGTAAACACAATAACGTCACTGCCTTTTGTCATCTCCGTGAGTTGGTCAGAAGTTATATCCATTAAGTCATCTTCAACAGGAAAAACACCTTGGTGACGGAGCGCTTCAGCCTGCTCTTGTGAGCGGTGTAAGCCAGTTACCTTATGACCATTGCCGATAAGCATGGGACACAAGTGTTTACCCACTCCTCCGGTTGATCCAATGACGAAAACATTTGCCATAATATGGGTTCTCCCCTTTCAGAAATATCATTATCCAATGTGTAAAATAATGGATATTAGTTATTTTTCATTTGACTTAATGTATACACATAATCGTTATCAACTTGAGATTTATGACAATTAAAACAGCGTGATAGATTTTCTTCCGTATTCACAGAACGATCCGCATTGAACGCCTGATACTCCCACTCACCGTTGCGCTGCTCATCTGAATATTGACTTCCCCAACCAGTTCTCTTTTCCATCACGACATATCGATATAGCTCATCGTCACGATAATCAACTAATGTAATGACGGTTCCGCTTGGGAGTGGCATACCCTTGTTTACCGCTTCACTAGCGATCTGGTTTACATAAACGTCTTCTTTTATATTCCCCCGGTTAACTGTGGTATAAAGCACACCATCAGCGTAGTTATCAGGAAACTGGACTAATTCTCCACCAGCCCATGCTGAGGAACAAAGTGATAATAAACCAAGACATAACAAAGACGGATTCCGTTTGAAACTTAACACTAAAGTCACTCCTTAACTGTTTATCGCTTCGACAAGAACTCATTTCGCTAACCGTAAACCGCTAAAAATCTATCATTCAGCGCTCAGTGTTGAACTTACCCAACACTTACCCACACTAAGAAAATGTATAAGCCGACGCTATAAAACTCTGTACAGCTATAGTAGAAGAAACCGTACGAAAACCCTTTGCCTATTTCTGTTTAATCATTGCTCACTAATCCAGCAATTGGATTTCTTATCAAGGATGGAGGAGAAAAGTTTATGGTGTCAGTCCATTAGTGAATCTTAGGTGTCTAGCATATTCCCATTCATCACCTAACAGCCAACGTAATGCTTTTGTTTAAATGTCTGCAAGAGCACAGGTATCAAGGAGAAATATAAAACATAGAGGAGGGAATAATTGAAGATAAGATCTAAAGTCGTTTACGAATAATGGGTGATTGGATGACAAACCAAGCGTATCTAACAAAGCGCTCCTCGTTAAAATAAATACACATAAAAAAGAGTGAATGATTTGGATCATTCACTCTTATTAACACTAGCAAAATACAAGTTTCGTTACTTACGAATGGCTTTCTTCAATGTAGGCCCTACCGCTACGGCAATAGTCAAGCCAACTAACACTAAGCTAGTCGTATTTTCGAATAATATGCGCCAATCACCACCGCCGATAAGTAGCGCAAGTCTCAAGTTCTCTTCTGCGAATCCTCCCAGAATAAGACCAAGCACGACAGGAGGCAGAGGGAACTTGAACTTATCCATCACATATCCGATCAAGCCGAACCCCAACATTAGATAAACATCAAACATACGCTCATTTATCGAATATACGCCGATAAACATCAGTACCATTATGATGGAACCTAAAACAGGCCGTGGTAACTTAAGCAGTTTCGCGAAGCTATTCGTCGCAAGTGTACCGCCCAAGAAAATCAACAGTATCGCACCAAAAAGAAACTGCCACATAAATCCGAATACGATATCTGGGTTATCTCTAAATAGCATAGGACCCGGCTGAAGCCCGTGAACCAATAAACCACCCAACATAACAGCGGCAACTGCTGTACCCGGAATGCCTAGTGTTAGCGCAGGAATCAGCGCTGAAGCAGTATCGGCGTTATTTGCAGTTTCAGACGCTGCGATGCCTTCAGGCTCTCCATTACCCCAAGTCTCTGGCGTTTTACTTGCGCGCTTCGCTTCATTGTATGACATGAAAGCCGCCATCGAACCACCAGCTCCAGGCAGAATACCGATACAAATACCAATGAATGATGAACGCAGCCAAGTAGCCCAAAACTTAAACATTTTCGGTAAAGAACGAAGCAGAGATTCAGTTTGTAAGGACTTATTTAAACCTTTGGTTTCGAGAGGCGTTTCCAACAAGTCAATCACAGGTGGCAGTGCATACAGGCCAACCAATAAGATAACAATATTTATCCCATCAACCAGTTCGAGGTAGCCAAAGGTAAATCTATCTTCACCAGAAATTGGATCAACGCCAACCATCGAAACCAGAACACCAAAACACGCCGCAATTAGCCCTTTAAGCGGATCTTCTCCTAGCAGGAAGATGATGCTGCACAAACCAAACACTGCAACCCAGAATACCTCTGAAGGACCAAATAAGAGTGTCACTTTAGCCAACGGTGGTGCCAAAAGCATTAGAGCTAATGCGCTTGCAATGCCGCCTATTGAAGAAGAAATGACCGCCACTTGTAACGCAAAGCCGCCCTTCCCTTTTTGAGCCATTGGATATCCGTCAAAACTAGTCGCCACTGCTGCCGGTGTGCCAGGAATTCTCAACAGGACCGCTGGAATAGCGCCTCCATACATTGCGCCGTTATAAATGCCTGCCATTAATCCCAAAGCCACCAGAGGATCTAGGCCGAAAGTAAAAGGGACTAATACGGAAATAGCCATCGTTGCACTTAGCCCAGGCATCGCACCAACCGCAATACCCGCAAGGACACCAATCGTGATGGCTAAAAAGTTGCTCATCGAAGCGACATTGGATAAGGCAGAGAGTAAATCAAGATACATAGTTATTCATCCTTAAATTATCCAACCGGTCGGAAATTCCTTCGACATAGCGAAACTAAATACTAAATAGATTAACGATACGAAAATAACTGTTGATATAGCTAAAACTTTTACGTTTTTGCAGCCAAAGAAATAAGATATTAAAGGTACAAATACTATTATTGTTGGATAAAACCCAATAGCATCGATGCATGCTACTAAAACTACCATTGCTAATAGTGATGCAAAAACACGTATCGGTGATTTTAACACCGCTTTTTGAGTTATTTCTCCATTATATGCTTGCTTTGCAATTCTTAATAAAGAAAACAATGACAAACATACCAAGAGCACCAACATTAATTTAGACAACATACCCGCCTCAGCGCTAAGATCAACGGCTGGGGTGAATAAAAACAATGCCGAAAAAACTATCAAAAAATATACTAATGATATTGGTTTAAGTAATACTTCCCTTACGTTACTCATATATACCTCAGTTCTAAAATTAAATAATGTGGGCTTTTACACCCACATGTTGTTTTATTTCCAAGGTGTTTTTTCCCAAACATCTTTTGCTAATTTATAAGTCTCATTGTTTAGAGACTCAAAATCTTCACCAATAGACACAGCGACAGGGTTCGCTGTTGATTTCATTTTCGAAAGAAATTCAGGATCCTTAGCGAGTTTTTCAAAAGCGACGATCAGTTTATTTTTAACTTCTTCAGGTAGGCCTTCTGGCGCAACAAATCCACGCATTGAGCCATTCACCATATCAACGCCTTGTTCTTTAAACGTTGCTACAGAAGAGTCAAACTCGGATCTTTCTTGATCAGAAATACCAATAATATTCAATTCATCTTTAAACTCTGTCACTTCAGAGATGTTAAGTACCGCCGCCTTTACGTGTCCGCCCAAAACGGCAGTACGTGCAGCTGAAGAACCTTTGAATGGAATAATATTAAATTTAGTGTCGGTTAAACCTTCAAACTTAATCAGCCCCAAGTGGTCATCACCACCTAAACTGGACATGCCGATAGCCAATGGACGTGAAGACTCTTTTACGTCGCTTATGAATTTTTGAAGATTATCGATACCGCTTCTTTTTGAGGTAACAATGACATTAGGGTCATTTACGATATTGGCTAGATACGTGAAGCTCTCTGCACTGTATTTAGCTTCGCGATCTAAAGTACGCGCCATCATGCCAGGCAAATTATACGTACCAATTGTATAACCGTCTGGGTCGGAATGTGCGACCTCTGTAATGCCGATCTGACCACTTGCTCCAGGTACGTTTTTTACTACAATCGTAGCATCATCACCGAGATATTTTTCTAGATATGGAACTACGTTACGAGCCATAACGTCAGTTCCACCACCAGCAGAAAAACCCACAATTAAAGTAATTGGCTTTTCTGGATAATTTGCCATTGCAAATGTAGAAGTAAGGCAGCAGGTAACTGTTAATGCAGATTTAAGTATCGAATTAAACATCCATTTTCTCCGTCTTGTTATATTTTCATAGTTTCTTATTCAATTGATTGGAGATACGACATTACCTCATGCTCTTTAAACTCAGGAAGAGCAAAAAATAATCTAATCGTATTCAAGACATATGGGTAGTCATTACCCACGATGTATAAAATCAATAATTAGAACAGGAAACATTTCCCTTCTTTATATATTCACGTTATATATTTAAACAGTGAATTCACGTTATTTTTTTAAACTAAACTTTTAATCTAATAGTAATAATTATATTTAATAGAAAGTAATTGCTTATACTCCTAGGCAACCTTTCTCTTTTAAAGCTTTATCAACCCAAGTTCTATCGTTCAAGCCTTCGCTTATCGCCGCCATCTGTTTAACTTCTTTGTCTTGCTTAACAAGCGTACTTTCAAGTATCCATTCAGCGTCATCCAGTGGCACGGCTAGAACACCATCCGAGTCACCAATGATTATATCCCCAGGGCTAATGTGCATACCGTCAATACTAATTGGAACGTTAATTTCCCCCGGTCCATCTTTAAACGGTCCTCGGTGAGTCACACCAGCAGCAAAAGTCGGTAGGTTTATTTCTCGGAATGCATCCAAATCACGAATTGCACCATTGATAACGAATCCAACCACACCTTTTTTAATCGCGTAAGCAAGCATCAACTCACCCATTAGGGCATTCGAGATATCGCCACCACCATCAACAACAATCACATCACCTGGTACTGCCATATCAATCGCTTTATGAAGCATTAAGTTGTCACCAGGACGAGTTCTTACTGTTATTGCTGATCCTATCAATTGACCAGAGGTATGCATAGGGCGAAGAGTGGGACCAGCCGCAAATAAACGGTTCATAGAATCTGATACGTTTGCAACAGGTAGCTTTTTATATGCGCTTAATAACTCATCAGATGCCTTCTGATCCCGAGTATTTATCTTAAATCCTAATGTCATTCTTTATTCTCCAATCTTTACGAATTTGTCTGCGCCCGACATCAACTTGTGGTTGATTACGCGATAAGTAGGTAGTTTTTCGTCTGCAATGATTGAAATGATGCCTTGTGCAGCACTTTCACTCACGCGTGTACTCCCTTCATTGGTAACTCCGGCGATGTGCGGCGTTACCACAATATTTCTTTCTTGGAAAAATGGATGATCAGGAGCAGGCGGTTCTACTGAGAAAGTATCAAGCCCCGCTCCAGCAAGATGACCAGATTGGATCGCCTCTAATAATGCGGCTTCGTCGATCAGTCCACCACGTGCAGTATTCACGATGAAACTGCCTGACGGCATTTTATCAATAGTATCTTTATTGATGATGTGGCGAGTTTCCGGAGTCAACGGAGAGTGCAAACTCAAAATATTGCTTTTAGATAACAACTCATCCAACGTCTCACAGCGTTGCACGCCGAACTTTTTAAATACAGATTCGTCTGCGTATGGGTCATAGCCAAACAGGTTCAAGCCCAAACCTTTAGCAATTCTTGCCGTCTCCTGGGCGATAGATCCCATTCCAAGCAGGCCTAGACATTTAGTGGCAACTTCGTAACCGAAAAATCCAGGCTTTTCCCAAAGACCACTGCGTAGACCTTTGTCCAACGGCTGAATTTGTTTAGTTACGGTTAACATTAAAGCAATAGTGTGTTCTGCAACTGAGACTGAATTCGCACCGGATGCAACAACAACCGGAATATCATGTTCAGCCGCCGCTTGAATATCGATGTTATCAACGCCGACGCCATGTTTCGCAATCACTTTAAGGTGAGGAATACCTGCATCAATAATCGCTGGTGTGATCTTTCCCATACGAGAAATAATCCCTACTGCTTGGGTATTCTTAACTAAATCTATTAGTTCTTTTTCTTCACTATATGGCGCGGTATGCACCAACTTGAATCCTTTTGCATTTAACATCTCGATAGCTGAGCTTGCTAAATCAGGACCTGTAACAATTATCGTTTTTTCCATATTTTATTGTCTTTGTCGTAGAGGTATCAGCAGTCCATGAAGGTTTTAGAAACGAAATTGGTGATACATGAATCATTTCTCTACCTTCTCGACCTTGAAACGTAGACTACAAAACAAAAAAATCTTATGGTAGCAAAAAAAATTTAACGTTTAGTAAAAGAAAGGTTTACATAATGGACACAAGACAGCTCAAAACCTTAGTATCAATTTGGAAGCATGGTACTTTCGCAAAAGCTGCCAATGATGTCTGCTTAACCCCAGCTGCCGTCGGTCAGCAAATCGCTGCTCTGGAACAAGAACTCGATATCATATTATTTGACCGAACCAGTCGCCCTCCCAAACTCACTCCACAGGGCATGCAAACGGTAGAAATGGCAAGCCAAATACTGAGGTTAGAAGAAGATACAAAACTATCGTTAAAGGGCGATTTGGTTTCAGGGACATTTGTGATTGGAGCTGTGCGCTCAAGTGCTCTAAATTTGCTGCCTTCCGCAATGGTCGAAATGAATAAAGGTTATCCGAACCTTAAAACAAGCTTAAAAGTAGGCCTTTCAAAAGATCTGGTCTCTGACGTTGCTTCAGGACAATTGGATGCAGCGATTGTTGCTGAACATATCAAAATACCGCCAAACTTAAAGTGGAGCCCCTTTATCAATGAGCCTCTTTGGTTAATCTCCTCTCATGAGATTAGCGGTATGACATTGCGAGAAATTCTTTCGCAATTTCCATTCATCCGCTTTAACAGCAATGTACCTCTCGCAAACCTCATTAATACCGAATTATCCAGAATGGAAATCTCGACCCTTGACGTCGCCGAAGTGGATAACATTGAGTCGATCATCACTTGTGTCCATCATGGTCTTGGTGTTTCAGTCGTCCCTCAAATGTCTATCAGGCCTGAAATGTCTAATATTTACCGAGTCCCTTTTGGAGCCCCTCAGATTAAAAGGCAAATAGGTATAGTGGAGCGACAATCAAGTCCAAGGAAAGCGGTGATTGAAACTTTACACGATGTGTTAACAGCGAAAATTCGTTCAACACATGAACGTTTGAACGTTATCCATAATACCAAGTGGGAAGCTCTGTCAGTAACAGATGCCTAGTCTTTTAAGAACACGCGCAATATCGTTCAAGCTAAAACCTCAGTAAGCCGCCTCATTGTCATCTTAGTTGGACACACCATGACGGTGAAGATTGAATTGCGCAAATACGGTGAACCCAAAACACCTTATGATTTACCCAACCACGCCTGCATTGATATCCGCCATCGCCCCGAGGGTGCGGTTTATGCGTGGGAGTTTGAAAAAGACGGTAAAGAATTTACTGTCAAAGGAAAAGGTCAGATTGTATTCAATAGTATCATTCACGTATTGAATGCTGCAGTTGACGGCATTGGCTTGGGTTTTGTACCAGAAGAATTGGCAAGACCGTATCTTGATGATGGCAAATTAAAAACCGTACTCACAGATTGGACACCTCATTTCCCAGGATTTCATCTTTACTATCCTAATCGACGACAGTCCTCTCCCGCATTCTTGGCCTTTGTTGAAGCATTTAAGCATACAAACAAATAGTATATAGGCATTTAGTCTTGGAGTTATTGGATTAACGGCATCTTAACCAGGATACGGTTCGCCTCACTCCAACAGATCGCACTCATGACAAACACACAACTTAGATGGCTAAACATCATTTGATTTCTCAGTAGAGGAACCTGCGACAACTCTCTACTGTATAATTTTTTGGGATATCGATTTTCAAACTTTTTCGGTTAGGTTCAGATAAGGCAAAGTTACATCAGTAAGTCTGAATAAGCTTTTCGTCTAAAAGACTATAGACACAGGCTTTTCAGAGGTTTGAAAAGCCTGGGGCGGTACTTTTTAGCAATCCGTTTGCTCTGAGAGTCTTAGCGTGTTTTCCAGTTAAACGCCAAGGTAACGAATAGTATTATCAAGCTTTGAATAGCCTAGTTTCGGATAATTGAACGATAAAACGAGTCGCTGATAGATTGCCCTACACTGCGATGCTTGGAAACAAAAAACGGTTTGCCTCTAGGGATGCAGAGTAGATCCATCAACTAATACTTTGCTGCGTTTATAATATTCGTTCATTCCTGATAATTCGGATAATCAATGTAGCCTTTCTCGTCACCGCCGTAAAAATACTCACGTTGAGCTTCACTCAGAGGCCAATTATTCTGCATACGTTCAACTAGGTCTGGATTGCTTATGTATGGTCGGCCAAATGCAACTATATCAACGAGATCTTTTTCTAGGTAATCGTCTGCTTTATTTTTGTCGAAAGCACCGGCGATCATTAGTACACCAGCATATGAATTACGGAATTTCTCCACAAATCCTGATGGCATTGTTGTTCCACCTTGAGGAACATCTTGGTCATTTAAATGAACATAAGCCAATTTACGTTTGGATAGCTCAGTTCCTAGTGCTAGCCAGGTCTCTTCTTCACCATCAAATTCTGGCATGTCACCATATCGTCCAAACGGTGAGATACGAATTCCCGTATTTTCAGCGCCAATAGCCTCACACACCGCATCAGTCACTTCCAGGGCAAAGCGCAGACGATTCTCCATCGTTTCACCGCCATATTGGTCGCCGCGAGTATTCAGACCTGCATTGATAAATTGTTCTATCAAATAACCATTTGCTGCGTGTATCTCCACCCCATCAAACCCCGCTTCCATCGCATTTCGGGCAGCTTGAATATAGTCTTGTTTCACTTGCTGAATTTCATCGATAGTAAGGCCTCTTGCAGCAGAAACCTCAACTTTACCCGCATCACCATTTTCGTCGTACGCAAAGCAGGTACCGTTTGCTTTAGTATCAACACTGCTCACTGGTGAACCACCATTAGACTGCAATGAAGTGTGCGACATACGACCAACATGCCATATCTGAATAAAGATTTTACCACCTTTATCGTGAACAGCTTTAGTCGTAGCTTTCCATCCTTCAACCTGTGCCTGGCTATAGATACCCGGGATATAAAGAAAACCTTGCCCTTGCTTAGAAATAGGTGAACCTTCAGTAATCAATAGGCCAGCCGAAGCTCTCTGAGCAAAGTACACGGCAGTATTTTCGTCTGCAGCATCCTCTGCATTATGAACTCGCGCGCGAGTCATCGGAGCCATTGCTATTCGGTTTACACACTGTGAATGGCCAACTTTGACCGGAGTAAATAACTTATTCATTTTGAGCCCAATATTGAATATATCTTTAATGATTTTATCCTTTACTATTGAATAATATTGAACTCAAATAAATAGCGGTTAAGGACAGACAATGTTGAATTAAATTCTATAATGGTCGGTTCGTCATCAACGCCGGTGCTTAATCCAACCAACCTTGTTGTGCCTTTTGTACTAGCTCGTCAACAACAAAACGGATCTTAGGTAATAACTGACCACTTTTAGGCCAAACAACGTTAATTGGAATTTCACCACCTCCATACTCATCCAGTACAGTCACCAATTCGCCGCTATCAATATATTGGCCGACCAGCCAACGTGGTAACTGGGATAAACCGGCACCATTTAATACCGCGCTGAGCATTGCATCTCCATCTGCAAACTCATGGGTCACGGGAGGCGTAAAACGTCTTAAGATTCCTTGTTCATTTTTCAATAACCAAGAAAATGGCTGGTTGCGACGAAAACCCACTACGGTTCGATGATGGGCCAAATCACTCGGAGTTTGAGGCGTACCGTAAAAGTTTAAGTAATGAGGTGATGCGCATACCACCAATTTTTGAGTCGTCAGGCGACGGGCGACCAGTGTGCTACTGTCCTCCAGTTCACCAATACGTACCACGAGATCGATACCTTGTTCGATAATATCGACATAACGTTCATCAAAGGAAAGTGTCAGCTTTAGCTCCGGATATTGGTTAGCGATCTCAAGCAAAATCGGCAATAAACGTTTTCGTCCAAAAGCGGCAGGCAGATCAACTCTTAGTCTGCCTGATGGACGGCTGATATGGGAGGTCAGTTCCTGCTCTGCGCGCTCAAGAATGTGTAATGCACTTTGACAGCTAGCCAGATAGCGCTCGCCATCGGCTGTCAGACTTAAACTACGGGTTGTGCGGTTAAACAGAATAATCCCCAGTCGTTCCTCTAACCGAGCCACAGATTTACCGACCGCAGATTTTGTTAAACCCAATCGCTCGCCTGCGGCTGTAAAGCTGCCAGTTTTGGCAGTCATTACAAATGCGGTTATTCCTCCGAGACTATCTGATTTTTGCACACTTTTTCCTTTAACTATTTTTAATGGCTACAACATTAGCAATCGCCGGATACCAACCAGGCTGCTGCTGTAAAGACAGATAATAAGTCTCAGCGTCTGTAGTCATCAACAAACCTGGATTCTCACCATCACTAGAGCTCTGCAAAGTTAGCCTTTTATCTCCAGATATTTGTTGGATATTTGATAACATTTGCGAAGCTTCACCTAATGCGTTAATTGTTGCTGGTAAAGCCGTTTCATCGGATTCCAGCCATCTTTGTAAACGACAAGATAACGCGCTGGCCCGATGTTGACCAAAGCTTTCGTGAAAAACCGTCTCGGGATTGTTTTTAAAGGGCGTTTTTTGAATAACAATAAATTTAGCCACGCCTTCTAGAGACACACGAACGAGTGTTTGATAGCGAATAATGGCACCACCAACATCACCACTATCCCTCACAGCCTGATAAGGCGTTTCCCAAGATACCTGATAAACATCACCTCGTATCTTTTTAGCTTCTATGTTTTTAACAAAATGCGAACTGATTTCTGGAGGAATAGAGTTCAGCCACTGCTTCATTTGCTCGTTCCCTTTAGCTAACAGATGCTCACCAGCATGTACTAGCTCAATCTCGTCATCAAACAGCGCGAGTTGAGAGTATGTAGACACTGTCTCTCCCTCGAAAAACGCAAACCAGTGATGAATGGCTTCTTTTATCGCCAGTTCATCACGCAGAGGAAAATGGTCATTATTCATAATCGGTTATCTCAACACATAAATTACATTCTGCGTAGACGATAACATGTTTATTGTAGAATTTATTTCCACATAAAGTGTACTCAGGGCTTGTTTATCGAACGAGAATTTACACAGACAATACTTGCCGAATATAACAAAAACGTATTTGGAGAAAGTATATGTCAGATAAAAAAGTCCCCCTATCCGTATTAGATTTAGTGCCAATCGGAGAAGGCTTCTCCGTTAGTGAAGCTATCGCTAACAGCACTCGCCTGGCGCAAGCTGCGGAAAAAGCGGGATTCTCCCGGTATTGGGTAGCAGAACACCATAACCTGAAAGACATTGCCAGTGCTGCAACGTCAGTTATCCTTAGCCACATTGGTGCAAAAACGAAATCCATTCGTATTGGTTCGGGCGGTATTATGTTACCGAACCATGCACCACTAATTGTCGCAGAGCAATTTGCAACGCTTGATGCGCTTTATCCTGGACGCGTCGATCTTGGCCTTGGTCGCGCTCCTGGGACTGATATGCAAACCGCTCGTGCACTGAGAAGAGATATGACCACTAAGGGCTTAGATTTTCCTGAAATGCTGGAAGAACTACAGTATTTCTTCTCTAAAGAAAGTGCTACAGAATCAATCAAAGCAGTACCAGGAGCTGGGGCATCTATTCCACTATGGCTTTTAGGTTCAAGTACATTCAGCGCTCAACTAGCAGCACAAAAAGGTCTACCGCTAGCATTTGCAGCGCACTTTGCGCCAGACGCGATGCAGGCAGCCATTAGTCATTACCGAAAAAATTATCAGCCGTCTGAACAATTCCCGGAACCGTATGTGATTGTTTGTATTAATGCTGTTGGTGCTGATACGCAAGAGCAGGCTGAATACCTAGCGACAACCGAGCTGCAAAAATTCCTTTCACTAGGTCGAGGCGTAGAACAATTTCTTCCTAAGCCAGTTGAAGATATGAATGCTATCTGGAGCCCGATGGAAGCGGTACAGATTAAGAATCAGCTGAGAGAGTCTATCTGGGGTTCCAAAGAGGTGATTCGCCAGCGTCTCGATGATTTGGTCACACGTACGGGTGCCGATGAAATTATGGTCAACTCTTGGATTCATGATCCACAAGCACGCATTTACTCTCACCAAGTCATTGCTAATGCTTGGCTGTAAGGGGCTGAAATGACAAATCATCCTACGGATCGTGCTGCAGTCAAAGAACTTGTGGCACGATTGACTTCATTCTGGATGGTTGGCGATGGTGATTTGAAACCCGAAGATTTCAGTCACGTTAGTCAACTTTTCAGTAGTCATCATGGTAATGCAGAAGGCTTTACGAATATCACTGCAAAATTAAAACAAGATACGGCCAATAGCCCGATGCAGGGCAAGCTGACTAACTTATATGTAGCAACCGCCAGTGAACATGCGGTCGCGAGCTTTTACTTGTTCGGTTTACTCGGTAATAGTAACCGAAACCTGTTTCTTTTCGGTAGTACTCAAGTAGTGCAGTTATCGAAGATCAATGGACGTTGGTGTATAGATACAATCAGGTTAGTCATAAACTGGTCCAAAGGTAATGTGAATCAGGTTCCGCATTGGCAGAACCTACCGGGAGAACATGGCTGGGAGATGGGGTTTGAAGCCCCGGCGCTGGTGAGTGAATTACATTCCCCTTGGACAGTCATGCCTGATGTTCCACCACCAGAAAATCTGCAAGAAGCTCTAGAGGAGCTTTACTACCGCTACGCGTTTTCGGTCGATCAAAATGATATGGGGCTACTAAAAGCCTCTTACAGTGAAGATATCTCCGGTGGTTTCGCGCCAGTGGGCAATCTTTCAGGTCGAGATAAGGTAATCGGGACACTCAAAAACTTCCGCCATCTTGCATCGGTCTGGCAACATTTTGCAGAGGTTGTCCGCTATGAAGAAGAGGACGACGGTATACATGTAAAACTGATTGTTGCACGTATTATTCCTGAGCGACCTGTCGATCAGGCTGGTAATACGCTTTACGGTGCTCACTATCAGCTTCTGGCCAGAAAGCTGGAATCTGGTCAGTGGAACTTCTGCTGGACAGATTATCGTCCAGGTTGGTTCAGCGCCGATAATATTCCTGAGTTTGATATCGGTAATGCAACCGCTTAGCGCTTAACGCTTAACGCTTAACAAAATCATGTCTCAATTTATATCTAATATTGGAGAATAAACATGACCGTAACGAACGGTTTTAAGCATGTTGGCCTAATAACTAAACGCGCCGACCAAACTTTTGCTGAAGCCCGCCCCTCCGTACGCTTTTACTCTTTCGGAGGGGCAAGTACTTATTCGATCAATAGCCCATATAGGAGGCGGCCACCATCATGATCCAGCATATGACGTACATGGGAACTATGATCGGCAGAATGACAGGTAGCCAGCGAGCGTAGGATACACGCCCCAGAGCCAACATGGCCAAGATACCGCCAGCCGTAGGGATAAACAGATTGGTCAGGCCGTCGCCAATTTGGAACGCGGTGACCATCAACTGGCGACTCATGCCGATCAAATCAGCCACCGGAATAAGGATCGGCATAGTAACCAGTGCTTGGGCCGAGCCGCTAGGAATGAATAGGTTGATCACTCCCTGAATGACGCTGGTCATAACGGCAGCCAGGGCCACAGGTGTCCCTTCAAGAATAGAACTCAGGGAGCTTACGATAGTATCGACAATGTAAGCATCGTTAAGAATGACCTGTATCGAGGCCGCTAGGCCAATCACTAGTGCTCCCGAGGTCACAGATGCCGCACCATCCATCATTTGACGGACCAGTTGATTGGCGTTCAGGCCTGAAGCGAGACCGATGACAATCGCCATCATCAAGAAAATTGCAGTGATTTCCTTAATATACCAGCCAAGCGAGAATACCCCGGTTAGCATGATCGCCAGCCCGGCCAAGAAAATTACCAGAATGATCACATCCTGACGTGATATTCGGTACTCATGCAGTGCCTTGCTCATTTCTACCGGTTGATCATCATCGAACTCCATCTTGACCACACGGAAACAAATATAGGCCGATAGGATTGCCAGACAGGTCACGACCATCAGCATACGTAGCTCCCAGCCTGAGAAAAGCGGCAATTCACCTATGCTCTGGGCTACACCCACGGTATAAGGACTGATTGGCGACAGGGCAAATCCCACTCCGATGCCACCAACTGCCATGGTGACCCCAACCAATCGTGAACAGCCAATGGCGGAAGCAATCAGCGCCCCTATAGGTACAAGAGCGATATTATTTTCACCGCCTACCGCAACACCGAAAAAACCGTAAATGAAGGTTCCCAGTGTGAGAATTAAGTTACGGCTTTTGATACTGTCGTTTGCCCCCAGATTATTGGCGATAACACCAATCATATTTTCCAGTGCACCGGTACCCTTGAGAACATGGAACATACCGCCAGCGATAAACACGATGAACAGAAACTGGGCTGCATTAATCATCCCTTGAGGAATAGCCAGGAACAATTGGAAAAAACTCAGCGTTGCAACACCCTCCAAATACTCAAAAGAACCGGGAACTACACGGTTGTAGCCATCCACTAGCTCCCGTGTGAATTGACCCGCCGGAATGATAAAAGTCAGTAGGTACACGCCGACCAACACAAGAAAGATAAGCACCATGGGGTCAGGAAATTCGCTGAACCAACGGCGTTTTTTTACGTATCCACCGTGCAGCGGCTGGGGTGATTTTGGATTCATGGTGACCTCCTGATTGTCGGGTATAATCTTCATATTATTAATTTACGCTTCAGCGTGGGGGCTTTCGCTAAAATAGCGAGATACAAGGCCGACCAAGAAATTGGCCGCGGCTGGCATGCAGTCGTCGTTGAAATCATAATGCGGATTGTGCACGCAGCATGGTCCCGTCCTGACGCCGGCGTTGTGACCGTTGTCGCCGTTACCGACCAGGAAATAACAACCGGGCACCCGCTCCAGTAGATAGGCGCAGTCCTCGCTACCGGTTAGGGGTTGTATGGATGCATCGACGCAGTCGTCACCGAATAACTTCCTGGCTGTATCGATGGCCAACCGGGTCATCTCTGGATCATTTTTCAACACAGGGTAGCCACGGTCATATTCAACCTCACATTGGCAATCGAAGGCTTCAGCCTGTGACTGGGCTAGAGTATGAATTCGGCGTTCGAGGGCATCGCGAACCTCATGGGCCAAGGTACGGATACTGAGCTCCAGCTCAGCCGTGTTGGGAATTACATTGGCCGAGGTCCCGGCTTGAATTCGACCCACACTAATCAGCGCCATCTGATTGGGATCTACATTGCGCCCAACAATACTCTGAAGCGCCAAAAGCGTAGCTGCAGCTGGCAAGGTTGGATCCTGCGCTAGATGCGGCAGAGCAGCGTGGCCCCCTTTTCCGGTAAAGGTCAATTTAGCCGTGTCTGATGAAGCCATAAAGGCTCCTTCACGAAAACAGAGTTTGCCCGTGGGGATACCAGGGAAGTTGTGCAGTGCAAAGAGTCCATCACAGGGGAAACGTTCGAACAGGCCGTCCTCTATCATTCGCTCAGCCCCACCATTAAACCCCATCTCCTCAGCAGGTTGGAAGATTAAATGGAGGGTGCCACTGCCAGGCAACTGCTTGGTACGGTGTAAGCGTGCGATCGTCTCGGCAACCCCCAACAAGATGGCGGTGTGGCCATCATGACCGCAAGCATGCATTTTGCCCGCGACTTGGCTGGCCCAAGGCAGTCCGGTGGCTTCCTGAATAGGCAGCGCATCCATGTCGGCACGCAGTCCCAAGCTTAGTTCAGGCTCCTCTCCCCAGCGCAATACACCAACGACTCCAGTACCCGCTATACGGGTATGGACCTCATAACCCCAGTCCTTAAGCAGCTCAGCCACCAGCTGACTGGTTGCGAACTCTTCAAACCCTAGCTCCGGATACTGATGAATTTGGCGGCGCCAATCCCTCATCTGCTCATTATCTGGTGTAATCTTTGAGTGAATTATCATAATAACCACCTGTAAATATAGACTTTCATGATCATGGCGTAATAGTATCCGTCTATAGTGATAGTAAAAAGGCAGAAAATTTTGCCTGGTGACAACCTATGGTGTTCACATAAAATGAAAGATCATCAACTCAAAGCTTTATTGAAAGTCGCTGAAGAGGGCTCGATTCGCGCAGCTGCAAAAGCGCTTCATCTCAGCCAGAGCGCGCTAACTAAGGCCTTACGTGAATTAGAAGCAGATCTGGGTGCACAGTTGCTGATTCGCAGTTATCGCGGTGTCGACTTCACCCCAGCGGGAAAAACCTTATTGACTCGGGCGCGCCTAGCGATATCAACCCTAGATAAAGCACGAGATGAGATACGCTGGTTACAGGGCGGGATTGGAATGCGGGTAAACGTAGCTGTGACCTCTTCCGTTGCCACTACCGCACTGGCAACGGTGCTGAATGAGTTTGAGAAAGAGTTACCCGATGTCAGCCTTAGATTTGTCGAGGGTATGCTGCCTACAGTGCTACCCGGCTTGATGGAAGGCGACCTTGACTTTGCCATTGCCGTCGCCGAGCCGGAGCAGTTACCATACGAGATCGTCTTCGAACCCTTGACCCAAATTTTATCTGAACCTGTGGCGCGGGAGGGGCACCCTCTACTAGGAGCCTCTGACTGGTCGCAGATGTTATCTGCCCGGTGGGTACTCAGCCTCGCAACAGGCAGCTCGGCCCAGCAGTTAGTGAGCTGGCTTGAATCTGCAGGTGTGCCTTTATCACAGCGTATTGTCCACTGTGACTCTCCTTTCCTGATGACTGAACTTATCCGCCGCACAGATCTGGTGGGTTTTGGTCCCCGTATCTTCTTTACCGACCCCCTCTCCGGTTGTGGTTTAGCGGGTTTTGACGGATTGCCTACCTTTCCGTCACATGCTTTGGGCTTGCTCAAGCTCAAGGGGACACCCCTGAGTCCGGGGGCACAGAAACTTGCCAACTTGTTCCGGCGTCATATTAGCCAGTAGGCACTGAAGATTTGAATGTCATTTATTCTAAAGGACATATTAAATTGGAAGTCCAATTTATAGACTGAGTCCCTAAGTGTATATCGCCGCTCCGTACTATCACGTCAGTATCTGATTCAGGTAGCTCCACTGAACTGAATTCCAAGTGGATAATCACCATTATCCAACTAAAAATCCCGGCACATGCGTGCCGGGTTAATGTATTTCTAATTAAGCCTCTACGGAAAGTGGCTTACTACTAAAGTTACGGTCAACTAAAATCATAGAAATAGTAGCGATGATCCCAGGAACAGCAAGAACTAGGAAGTTCACTTGGTGAGGAAGAGCCATAGCTAAAAGTGTGCCACCCACCATAGGACCAAAAATAGCACCATTACGACCAACTCCAGATGCCCAACCTAAGCCTGTAGAGCGGATGTTTGTTGGGTAGTATTGAGCGACATACGCATACAACAAAATCTGAGAACCGATGGTTGCAGCTCCAGCGATACCTACGAGAGTATAAAGCACCCAAGTTGGGTTGTTGTAGCCAAGCATTACCAGCGAAATAGAGCCAAGAATAAAGAAACATACCAGTACAGAACGTAAAGAGAACCTATCCGCAAGCCATCCACCACCGACAGCCCCGATAATCGCACCAACATTGAGGATCATTAAGAACATCAGGCTTGAACTTAATCCATAGCCAGCCACGGACATAAGTTTTGGCAGCCAAGAACCTAGTGCGTAAACCATCAGTAAACAACAGAAAAATGCCGTCCAAAACATCAGGGTGCTAAACATTCGTCCGTCACGAAATAGTTCTAATACCGGAGCTTGTGCTTTTGCAGCTGATGAGACAACGAGTACTGAGTCCTGATTAATATCGCAGCTAGGCTCTACCTTAGCGAGTAGCTCTCGGGCTTCTTGCTCACGATTCTGCGTAATTAGGAATGTCAGCGATTCCGGTAAATATTTAATCATCAGCGGAAGCAGTGCTAGAGGGACCGCTGCAAGGAAGAACATAATTTCCCAGCCGAAGCGAGGTACAATCCAAATCCCCAACCCTGCTGACATCATCCCGCCGACAGCATAACCAGAAAACATCAACGCCACTAATGTACTTCGGCTTTTTTTCGGCGAGTATTCTGTCATGAGTGAAACGACGTTAGGCATCACGCCACCTATACCCAAGCCAGCAATAAAACGCAGAATACCGAACTGCCATGGTGTGCTAGCTAAGCCATTAATCGCGCTAACGGCACTAAACAGTACCACACACATCAGTATGGTCTTTTTTCTGCCAAGCTTGTCCGATAACATGCCGAAACCCATTGCGCCGAACATCATACCAAATAATGCGGCGCTTCCCAGCATGCCTGCAACATAAGGGTCGAGGTTCCACTGACTCATTAATTTAGGCAAAACAACGCCATAAATAACAAGGTCATAGCCGTCAAAAATGATAATCAAAGTACACCAAAAGAGTACTTTCCAATGGAATTGGTTAAATTTCGCGTTGTCGACAGCTTCATTTACATTAATGTTACTCATACGCAGCTACCCCTTTTGAGTTGGTAAGATGCTGGAATTCGTTGTTCATTGTGCTCTCCTTGCATGTTCTTTATTTTGTGTTTTTACGTTATTAAAACCTGTTCCTTTTCTTTACTAACCTAAATCTCCTCCTGCCACAGGAAGCACTGTTCCAGTGATGTAACCGGCTGCATCAGAAGCCAAAAACAGGATTGGTTCAGCCTGCTCATCAAGCGTTCCATAGCGATGCATAAAGCTGGTGTCATTCGTCTGGTCTATAAGGGTTTGATACCACCCTTTTTCCCTTTCCTGCTGGGGTTCACGGTTGCGTGGAGTTAACCTTGCTGGCGCTTCTGTGCCTCCGGGTGCTGTGGCGTTTATTCGGATCCCGCGCTCGGCATATTCGAATGCCATATTCACTGTCAGAGCATTGACGCCTCCCTTAGAAGCGCCATAGGGAACACGCATCAATCCTCGGGTAGCGACGGATGAGACATTGACGATAGCCCCACCCTTTTGCTCCAACATGTAAGGAATCACAGCCCGGCAACACCAAAGCGTAGGAAACAGTGACCGCTGCACTTCCTTTTCGATTTGCTCTGGTTGGTAATATTCGAATGGCTGAGCCCAAATGGTTCCGCCCACATTGTTGATGAGAATATCGATACGACCATATTGCGCGTAGGCTTTCTCCATAACAGATTGTGCGCCTTGCCATGTTTCCAAATCAGCTTGAAGCGCCAGTACTTCCGTTCCTTGCTCTTGCAGCTGCGAAGCCACGCCATGCACATAGTCGGCGATATCGACCAGAACCAGCGTTGCACCTTCGCTCGCGGCCAGTTCGGCTACGCGTTTACCAATACCTTGCGCAGCCCCGGTGACAATCATGACCTTATTAATAAAACGGGCACTCATGCAGCCTCCTCAGAAGCGGGAGTGACGCTCGCAGTGAATTTCTCGTAATGGAAAGAATTCGGTTTGATTCCCTGAGATTCGAAGTGTCCTAATACCGCATTCACCATTGGTGGTGGCCCGCAAAGGTAGACGTCAACATCACCATCATTGAAAGGCGCGTCTTCCATGTGATTGGTCACGTATCCTTTGCGCGGGTGATCGCTTTCTTCACTCGCGACAACCGTTTTAAAACTGAAGTTAGGGATACTGGCGGCAAAGGATTCCAAGACAGATACGCATACCAGATCGTCGTCGTTTGTGACGCCGTAGATCAGATGTACCGGTTGGTCGCACCCTTTCTCCTTTAGATATTCCAGCATAGAAAGGAATGGAGCTAATCCCGTACCACCAGCGAGCATAACAACGGGACGCTCAACCGGACGTAAATAGAACACGCCCATTGGACCAGTTAACGTGACTGTATCGTTGGACTTGGCTTTGCCGACCAACCAAGAGCTCATCAGACCGCCCGGGACATTTCGGATCAAGAAACTCAATTCCCGACTTCCAGGCAGTGAGCTGAATGAATAGGCTCTGGTTTCATTACTGCCCGGGACCTGTATATTCACGTATTGCCCAGGAAGGAAGCCGATATCACTTTGAGCGGTTATTTTTAGCTCGATGGCAGTCGGCGAAATAAGATTGACCACACCGACGGTTCCCGCAACTGTGCTGTTTGCAGCCTTGCTACACATTGAAGAAACCGCTGGAATTTCGACGACACAATCACTGGACGGCACCATTTGACAGGTTAGGATAAGCCCTTTTTCAGCTTCTTCATCCGTTAGCGCTTCGTCGATATACTCTTCGCCTAAATCGTATTGTCCTTGACGGCAAGTGCCCTTACACGTACCGCAAACTCCGTCTGAACAGTCCATAGGTAAGTTCAATTGTGCGCGGTATGCCGCATCGAGAACCGTCTCGCCGTCGTTACAGTTAATGACACGGGTGACGCCATCTTCGAAATTGAGTGCAATGTTATAAGTCATATTGATACTCCCGCAATCCATTACAAGTGGTAAACATCAACTGCCTGATTGATGCAGTCGTTAGTCAGCACGATTTTTTTGAATGTGATCAGAGGGGTATCGGTGCTGATATCTAAGGTGTAAAAAGAAGTACCGTAGTATTCCTGTGTCTTCTTATAGCGATAAGACTTAGTCAGCCAGTTGAAACGCAGCTGCAACTCATTCCCTTCATGTGACAAGATCTCCAACCCGCTGATGAAGTGTTTAGTGCGTGGTTCTGGCAATGAGCTTGCACCGGAACGTTCCGTCTTCAATCGGTAGACTCGGTCTTCTAAGCCATCTCGGTTCGGGTAGTAAATCAGTGATATTTCGGTCTGAGGATCCTCAGTCAACTGATCGTCGTCATCCCATGCTGGCATCCAGTAAGTCACATCTTTGTGATAACACTCTAGCCAGTTATCCCACTCTTTATCATCAAGGTAGCGAGCTTCACGGTTGATAAACTGTTCTATATCTTGGTAATTAAAACTCATGCGTCAGCCTCCTTGTTAAGTACCGGAATGATTTGGTTAGATTCAGCTTCAATTGCCCTTAGCATTTCGTCCTGCCAGTGGCGGTGGTGATTAACATACAAGCCTTCATCTTCCGGCTTAGTCCCGCTCATTAAAGGCTTCATATCTAACTGGTTAGCATGGTCATCAGGCCCATTCATCCAATGAGAGGCGCCACGGCTCATGTCATTCCAACGTGCACCTCTTGCCTCATATCCGTCCTGACATGCGCGGAATTCTTCCAGATCGTCAGGCGTACCCATGCCAGATACATTGAAGAAATCTTCGTACTGGCGGATACGCTTGGCACGTAATTCTGCTGGTTCATTCTTTGGTGCGAAGGCATAAATAGTGACTTCAGTTTTGTTCACATCAATAGGACGACTCACCCGGATTTGGGTAGAGAACTGATCCATCAGGTAAACATTCGGATATAGACAGAGGTTTTTGGTAGTGCGGACGATAGAATCAGCTCTTGCCTCACCAAAGGTCTTTTCCAATCGCGCTAGCTGGCCGAAAACCGGACGAACTTCAGGGTTCAATAAGCGGGTCCAAAGCATCATATGGCCGTGTTCAAATGAGTAGAAACCGCCTTCAGCTGACCAGCTTTTTGCATCTACTGCCTCAGTGCCGCCTTTTTCATAGTTTCTCTGGCCCATGGTAGATAAGTAGTTCCAGTGCACTGAACTCACGTGGTAGCCATCAGCGCCATTCTCTGCCGTTAACTTCCAGTTACCTTCGTAGGTGTAAGTTGAACTGCCGCGCAGTATTTCCAACCCATCTTCTGCCTGATCAACAATGTTATCGATGATTTTGGTCGTTTCACCCAGGTGCTCTTCTAACGGAAGGACATCGGCGCTCAAACTACCGAATAGAAATCCACGATAGTTGCCGAATTTCGCCATCTGCTTCAAATCGTGGGAACCGTCAGTATTGAACTGCTCCGGATAACCACCCTTTTTCTGGTCTTTGGCCTTGAGAAGTTTTCCATCGTTGCGGAAAGTCCAGCCGTGAAACGGACAAGTAAAAGAAGCCTTGTTACCGCGCTTCTTACGGCACAGAGTGGCACCACGGTGGGAACAGGTGTTTAGGATGGCTTTTAATTCACCGTCTTTGGTGCGAGTGATGATAACTGGCTGCCTGCCGACAGTGACAGAGTAGTAGTCACCTGGATTTGGAATTTGGCTTTCGTGAGCAAGATAAACCCAGTTACCTTCAAAGATGTACTTCATCTCCAGATCAAACAGTTCGCGGTCGGTAAAAATGCCACGGTCACACTGGTAACGTCCGGTGTCTGGATCGGCAACAACGGCGTTTCGTACGTTGTCTGCTAGTTGCTTAAGTTTGCTATTCATTATATTTATTCCTTTTGCATCCTTGGTTTCAGGTACAGGGGTGCTGTAACCACCTCCACATAGAGGTGGTTAGCACAGGGCAATAAGTAGGGGAAATTTGTTAAGCCTGTTGACCCTCAAGAGCGCGAAGGCGGGAGTGGCGAACTTGAAGCTCTGACTTTTCTGTACTGACCAGCTGGATATCAAATTCAACCTGAGTGAATGGACCTTCCAAGCCTAGTGCGTCAGCCTTAGCTGGATCTTCGATGCGTTGCGCTTCAACAACCAACTCTTCCAGGGTTGCAAAAGCGAAATCATCATATGTGTATTCATCGCCAGCGAGGTTGATCTGAGTCGTTAGGTGCTTGTAACCCGGCTTAGAAATAAAGAAATGAATATGTGCAGGTCGGTTACCATGACGTCCTAACTGGTTAAGCAGTTGCTGAGTTGAGCCTTCAGGAGGGCAACCGTAACCTGCCGGAATAATTGAGCGAGCGGTGTAGCGGCCGTTTTCATCCGTCTCGATTCGGCGGCGCAGATTGTAGTCACTTTGGGATTGATCAAAGTAAGAGTACGCTCCCATACTGTTTGCATGCCAAATATCTACTACTGCATTGCAAATCGGGTTGCCTTCTTGATCCGTAACCTGTCCGGTCAGTAGCATCACTTCTGATTCTGTGTCGGTGCCATCATCCATGCGAGCAAAGCCTTCACTCTTCGGCGCACCTGCTACATATAGCGGGCCTTCAATCGTTCTTGGTGTTCCGCCGTAGAGACCAGCTTGCTTATCTGCCTCGTCCAAACGAATATCTAAGTACTTGTCGATACCAAGACCCGGAGCTAACAAAGCTGCCTCGCCATTCGCACCAAGTTGGTTGATGTAATACACCGCTGACCATAATTCATCCGGTGTAATATCCAGATCTTCTATAATCTGGTAAACATCGTGCATTAGGCGATGCAGGATGGTTTTAACCCTTTCATTACCGTCAGAGTTATTGAAACCCGCCACTTTTTCTAGTAGCTCCTGGACTTCCGGTGTGTGCATAGTCTTAACGTTCATGATTGCTTCTCCTTGCTTTATTTTCTTTTTTCTTCAGTGAGTTAACATTACTTGATTAACTTATCGGTCATCTTCGTGAATCGACGAAGGGTGACGGCATAACGGGGAAACACTGATATCCATGTAGGGGAACAGTGGTAACTGGCTTATTAGGTCCTGCAGTTCAGCGTTATCTTTTACGTCAAAAATGCTGACGTTGGCGTAGCTGCCTGCCACGCGCCACAAGTGTCGCCACTTGCCAGATTGCTGAAGTTGTTGTGCGTAAGCCTTCTCTTTTGCTTTGATTTCAGCGACCGTATCTTCCGGCAGCGAGTGTGGAATTTTCACGATCATTTCTACTTTGAATAACATGAGGGGTTCTCCGTAAAATTAGCTTCGGCGGTAATAGGCAAATTTATCTTCGTCAATCTCGATACCGAGGCCCGGGCCTGTCGGTAAATCGACGCCGTTATGATGGAAGTTGAGTGGATTCGTCACGATGTCATCCTTCATCAGTAACGGGCCAAACATCTCCGTTCCCCAATGCAAGGTTTCTAGTGTTGACCAAGCGTGCAAGGAAGCAGCTGTGCCAATCGTGCCTTCTAGAAGTGTGCCACCGTATAATCCGATGCCTGCAGCTTGAGCAACATGTGCTTGTTGTAGGGCTTGGATTGGGCCACCGGCTTTCGCGATTTTTAAAGCAACTGCACCTGCGAATCCGCCTTTCGCTAGGTGATACATATCCTTAGCGTCTGCGACTGATTCATCGGCTAGAATCGGTAGGGAAAATTTCTGAGACAAGCGAACCAAAGCATCAAAGTCTTTCATTGGTGTTGGCTGTTCGACCAAATCAACACCCGCTTCAGTGAATTTCGCCATAGCAATAGCTGCGCTGGATTCATCCCAAGCCTGATTGACATCGACACGAATACTCGCCGAATCGCCCACGGCCTGTTTAATAGCAATGACGTGGTTAACGTCATCTTTTAATGCTCCAGAACCAATTTTGAGTTTGAAATCACAATGGCGCTGAGCGTCTATTAAACTCAGTGCTTCATCGATATCTTGGTTGGTATTACCACTGGCTAACGTCCACAGAACTGGGAGATGTTGATGGACTGCCCCGCCAAGTAATTCAGATACCGAGAGATTTAAGCGCTTCCCTTGTAAATCCAACAAAGCGGTTTCTATCGCCGACTTCGCAAGGTTGTTACCCCGGATGGCAGAATTGAGCCTTACCTTTAAGGTATTGATGTTGTGAGACGGCTGCCCAATGAGGTGAGGTGCAAAGTAAGTATCAATGGTCAGTTTGACACTCTCAGGGCTTTCAGGGCCATAAGCTAAGCCGCCAATGGTAGTCGCTTCGCCGATCCCCTCGAATCCGTCAGAATCTTTAATCCGCACAATCACCATCGTTTGTACGCCCATGGTTGTAACTGAAAGCTTGTGCGGACGTATTGTTGGGATATCAATCAGACTCGCCTCAATAGAATGAATGGTTGCTGACATATAGGCTCCAAGTAACTTTGTTAAACAATATGTAAATGAGATGTGAATCGTTTGTTTGATGAAGGTTATGTGTAATAGTGGGCTGATACAAATATCAAATAAGTAGTGAGCAATACCCAGGAGGTATGATGGAGTTAAGACACCTGCGATACTTTGTCGCTGTCGCTGAGGAAGGTAATCTCACCAGAGCCGCAGAAAAGCTATGTATTGCCCAGCCGCCGCTAACTAGGCAGATAAAGCAACTTGAGGAAATAGTTGGTGTTCAGTTGTTTATTCGTAAGCCCCGGGGGTTGGAGTTGACGGATGGCGGCGCGTACTTTTTAGTTCATGCAAAACAAATTCTCGACAAAGTGATGGTGACGATTGAAGGAACGCAGCAGATAACAAAAAAACGCAAAACATTATTTTCTATCGGCTTTGTTCCTTCGGTGTTTTACGGCCAGCTACCACTGATGGTAAGACGGCTAAGGAAAAACAAAAATTTAGAAATCGTGTTACATGAATTAACAACTCGTGACCAAATTGAAGCGTTGAAAACAGGAAAAATTGATATCGGCTTCGGCCGAGTCCATATCGATGACCCTGAAATCGAACAGGAACTGCTGTTTGAAGAACCGTTAATAGCTGCAATTCCTAGTGGTCATGAGTTAGGGAAAAGTAACCCTTCCTTACAAGAATTGGCCAAAATTCCAATGATCACGTTCCCCACTGGTCCCGGCGCACAATTTGCTCATTTTACTCAGGGACTATTTTATAACCGTGGTTTAAGAAGCAATGTCAGCCAACAAGTCAATGACTTACAAACCGCACTTTCCTTGGTTGCTTCTGAGATGGGATTTACATTGGTTCCGGAACAGGTACGTAAACTAAACCGAGAAGGTATTGAGTACGTCCGGCTCCAAGATACCAGTATCAAAACACAAGTCATCGCCTCTCGCCGACGAGGAGAAAACATCAACGCGGTAATGCGACTAGTGAACACAATCTTGGAAGAGCTAGTTGAAAACCGCAGAACGGGCCGATACTCCTAACCCTTAAATGGGTTAGGTACCTTTTGCCCGATTCATCAAACGTTTATGTGGCTTAAATGCCACTTTCTACACACTTCACCTCACAAATACTTCTGTTTTGAAACCACTCTATACCCCTAGTTTTCTGGGTGAATTCACTCACCAAAAGTTCGATATACGCACAAGATAAACTATATTCGAACTTTTTTATTCTTTTCGCTTGACGACGGCTGATATTTTGAGCAAACATTACGTACGAATAGTGAATATTAGTGCGTATATCGCACAACAGCGTGAAACACATAATCAGTAAGGAGACATTGTTATGGCTGAGTTCCTTTCTCTCAAAGAAGCGATAAGCAAGCATATTTTCCACGGCGACACTGTCGCGATGGAAGGTTTTACCCACCTCATCCCGTTCGCAGCTGGGCATGAAATCATCCGTCAGGAAAAAAGGGATTTAACGTTAATTCGTATGACGCCTGATTTGGTCTATGACCAGTTAATTGGCGCAGGATGTGTGAAAAAGTTGATCTTTTCTTGGGGAGGAAACCCTGGAGTAGGATCTTTGCACCGACTACGAGACGCTGTAGAAAAAGGCTGGCCACATCAATTGGAACTCTTTGAGCATAGCCATGCGGCAATGGCATGCGCTTATGAAGCTGGTGCAGCTGGATTGCCCCTCGCAGTTCTACGTGGATATGTCGGCAGTGATCTGCCAAAAGTTAATGAACAGATCAAATTCATTACCTGCCCTTTTAGCAACGAACAGTTGGCTGCCGTGCCTTCGATTAGACCTGACGTGACGGTCATTCACGCTCAAAAAGCCGATAAAAAAGGCAATGTACTGATCGAAGGCATACTCGGTGTGCAAAAAGAAGCGGCACTGGCTGCTAAACGAAGTATCGTCACGGTCGAAGAAATTGTTGATGAGCTTGATGCGTCAGTGAACGCTTGCGTTCTTCCCTCTTGGGCAATCACGGCTATTTCACACGTTCCTTTAGGTGCGAAGCCTTCCTATGCCTTGGGCTACTATGAACGCGACAATAGTTTCTACAAACAATGGGATGGCATATCACGCGATCGAGCAAGCTTCCAAGCTTGGGTGCAGGAAAACATTTTCGAACAGGGAGAAGCATAATGAGTTTTGAATACACGTCTTCAGAGATGATGAGCATCACCGCAGCTCGTGCACTAACGGATAACATGACTTGTTTTGTCGGCATCGGCCTGCCAAGTGAAGCCGCGAATCTTGCCCGACTGACTCATGCGCCGAATATTACCCTTATTTATGAATCAGGTACGTTGCAGACCAAGCCAAACGTTTTGCCATTGTCGATAGGTGACGGTGAATTGTGTCACTCGGCATTGAGCACCGTATCTGTTCCTGAAATGTTTCGTTATTGGTTACAAGGTGGTCATGTCAGCGTAGGATTTTTAGGTACGGCACAAATCGATCGTTTTGCAAACCTGAATACGACTCTGGTTGGTGATTACCGCGAACCAAAAGTGCGTTTACCAGGCGGTGGTGGTGCCCCAGAAATTGCCACCAATGCAAAAGAAGTCTTTATCACAGTGAAGCATTCAAAACGTACCTTTGTAAAAGATGTTGATTTCATCACCACTGTAGGCTTCGGTCGCGATGGAAAGGCAAGAGACAACGTCCCTAATCTCGGCAAAGGCCCGACGGTTGTCATCACAGACTTATGTATCCTTCGCCCAGACCCTGCAACCAAGGAATTGATAGTAGTGTCTCTGCACCCTGGAGTGACTCAAGAAGATGTCATAGAAGCGACTGGCTGGGAAATTCAGTTTTCCGATAACCTAGAAACGACACCAGCGCCAAGTAGCTTAGAACTAAAAGTATTACGTGAGCTAAAAGAAAGAACTCAGCGCCAACATGCCAACCAAGAGTGAGTACCGCTATGACTAATGTTTACCTTTGTAACCCTCGACGTTCAGCTATCGGTCGCTTCGGTGGTACCCTTGCAAGTGTTCGCCCAGATGATCTTGCAGCCCAAATTTTTAAAGCTGTCTTAGAACAAGCACCCAATATGGATCCTGCAGCAATTGACGAAGTCATCATGGGTTCGGCCAACCAAGCAGGCGAAGACAATCGAAATGTGGCACGTATGTCAGCTCTGCTTGCAGGCTTACCGACGTCCGTTCCGGGTACCACGATTAATCGCTTATGTGGCTCAGGGATGGATGCGGTCGGAACGGCTTTCCGGGCTATCAAAGCGGGAGAAATGGATTTGGTACTGGCTGGTGGTGTGGAATCGATGTCACGTGCGCCTTATGTGATGGGTAAAGCCGACAGCGCGTTCACTCGTACCCAGCAAATTGAAGACACAACGATTGGCTGGCGCTTCGTTAACCCATTAATGAAACAATTATACGGTGTCGACTCCATGCCAGAGACAGCGGAAAATGTTGCTGAAACCTATCATGTTTCACGTGAAGATCAGGATCTTTTTGCTTTTCGATCACAGAAAAAAGCGCAACAAGCTATTGCGGACCAAATTTTTGCACAAGAAATCGTTCCTATTGAAATTCAGCGCAAACGCCAGGAACCGTTAATATTCGATACCGATGAACACCCACGACCAAGCACGTTGGAAAAGCTCGCCTCCCTGCCAACCCCATTCCGCAACGATGGGAGTGTTACAGCAGGCAATGCCTCGGGTGTAAATGACGGTGCAGCGGCCATGCTCGTTGCCAGTGAGGACGCGGTCAGTCAACATAGCCTAACGCCAGTAGCCAAAATATTGGGTATGGCAACAGCAGGCGTGGAGCCTCGAGTAATGGGTATTGGCCCTGTGCCAGCGGTGAAAAAACTGCTGGAGAAACACAGAATAAGCATTCAAGATATCGATGTTATCGAGCTTAATGAAGCGTTTGCAGCGCAAGGGCTCGCGGTGTTAAGGGAATTAGGAATCGAAGACGATGATCCTCGTGTTAATCCCAATGGTGGCGCTATTGCATTAGGACATCCTTTAGGTATGTCAGGTGCCCGTTTACTGATGACAGCCGCACACCAATTACAACGAACAGGTGGACGTTATGCCCTATGTACGATGTGCGTTGGAGTTGGACAAGGTATCGCGACACTTATCGAAAGAGCTTAAACAAGGAGATCGCATGGGTTTTATGAGCTATCAAGGTCGCACTATCTGCTACCATAGCCATGGAGAAGAAGGGAATCCGCTGCTGATATTGGCGCACCCTCTTGGCATGAATCAAAGTGTCTGGGACGGAGTTCTTCCCTACCTCATCCAGAACTTTAAAGTTGTGACCTGGGATCTTCCCGGTCATGGAAAAAGTGAGGCGTTGGCAGAAGATGCTACAGAAATCATGCCTGATGACTTGGCAGGAGAAGTGCTCGCGCTCGCCGACCAAGTCGGAGAAGAGCGTTTTCATTTTGTGGGTACATCCATTGGTGGAGTTATTGGACAGCAACTGCTGATCAACCATAGTGAGAGAGTAATTTCTGCCGTGCTAACCAATACAGGCGCGGTGATTGGTACACCGGAAAACTGGCAGGCCCGCTCCATAGATGTACGCGACAAAGGGCTAGACTTGATGGCTGAACAAATAGTACCGCGCTGGTTTGGCCAACTGGCTTGTCAACAACAACCAGACCTGATTGAGGTCTGGAAACATCAACTCGCAGAGTGCGATAACCGCAGTTATGCACTGCTGTGTGAAATGCTTGGAAAAACCGATTTTCGTCAGCAATCGTTGAACAAAGCAGTGCAATTAGTCTTGGTTGGAGGCGCTGATGATGTCGCGACTCCTCCTCAGGTACTTCAGCAACTGGCAGACCTGAGTGAAGCAAATGCACCTATTATTCTCGATGAGCTCGGTCACGTCCCATCGGTAGAAAATCCTGCATTGTTTAGCAAAATACTCCTATCGAACATGTGTTGATTTGAAATATTCAGGCACGCCACGATCATGGCGAGGCCTGATTTTTTCATTGATACGACAACCATTCTTCCTTCTTTACAGGCATTGATTGTCTTTTTCTATAGTGCGATAATCGCACAATTATTCGGTTTTGGATCTATTACGATGGAACATAGCACTTCTGATAAAGATTTTCTGACTACGTTTGCTAAGGGACTCAATGTAATCCGTTCATTCGAGCCTAATTCGATGAGTATGACCCTCACAGAGGTCGCCAAAAAAAACGATCTGTCCAGAGCATCAGCAAGACGCTTCTTACTGACCATGCTAAAACTCGGCTACGTTGAAACCGACGGCAATCGATTCTCCCTGACAGCAAAGGTTCTTGAACTTGGGTATTCCTACCTGTCGACATTGGATGTCGGAGGCACAGTCTCGACCCAATTAGAATTGGTCACTCAACAGCTTGGTGAGTCTAGCTCGGCAGCTGTACTTGAAGGAGAAAATATCGTTTATATCGCCCGAATCCCCGTCCGTCCTCTGATGGCTTTTAACTTACAGATCGGTGCCAGACTTCCGGCGTATGCAACGTCGATGGGACGAGTACTGCTTTCTGGACTTCCAGAAGAAGAGTTAGATCATCTGTTAACGCAATCCAATCTTATCCAGTTGACACCAAACACGCTGACATCGCCTAGTGAACTAAAGGCAGAGATTGCCAAGGTACGCGCACAAGGGTATGCCATCAATGACCAGGAACTAGAGCTGGGACTACGTTCCGTGGCAGTTCCCGTATTCAACCGCAGCGGAAAGCTTCGATTAACCCTGAATGTAAGCTGTCACTCCAGTAAGACCACGGTAGATAGGATGATCAGTGAGTTTGTTCCAGTCCTGAAAGATACTGCTCAGCGCATCTCTATGTCCCTGCCATAGTCCCGCGTCCAGTAAATTTGCTCCAAATTAGTATGAGTGACCGTTTACTCTTGAAGGATGAGTATTCGATTTAACCAGTTCAGCTTACATTTAGCTGATTATGTTCACAATTTGGTTTTGGATAAAAGTTGATTAGAACTGCTGTCTAAATTTTTCAACTATCAAACCCAAGTTATTCCTGATTGTTCTGTTTCGGGCTTGTTCATGCACATCAGGAACAATATCTATATTAAAAAACGGCGAGGCCCTGAGCATCGCCGTTTTTAACACTGACTATCATTGCGAAATTTTAAACGTTGCCTACTCGTTAGTTATCGTACTTGTAGTTTCAGCTTGGCTGACTCTTGCTATCTATCTTGAGTATTGATGACAAGCTAACCAGCTACATCTTTAATTGAGGTAATGTTTTGCGTAATCTCACCTATTACGTGTGTCTGCTGTTCCGCTGCTGTCGCAATTTGTGTTGCCATATCACTGCTCAACGAAACCTCTTCATGAATTTCATTCAAAGCATTCGTTCCCTATTTCAGACGTTTATCGCCATATTGGTTTTCCAATTTAAAGTAAAATCGCCTATCAAGATAAGATGCCATAGGTATAAAGCATTGGTTATTCGATGAAATTTACATTTGGATAGCGTGATTAAACAAGCCATGAGTTAAAATTCCGCCTAACTTTTATTCTAACCTTAAGTAATTGGTTGACCAATTCACCCAATACTGTCAGCATGTCAACCTAAATTGATTAAGGACGAATGAACTTCATGGCAAAGCGCATAAAAACTCTCGACGAGTTTATCATTGAAAAACAGCACGACTTTCCCAGCGCCAGTGGTGAATTGTCCGGTTTACTAGGCTCAATTAAGCTGGCAGCTCAGGTTGTGAATCGAGAGCTGAATAAAGCTGGTTTGCTGGATATTCTGGGGACGGTCGGTAACACAAATGCTCAGGGCGAAGAACAGAAAATGATGGATGTGTATGCCAACGAGAAGTTCAAATCAGCTTTGGAAGCGCGTGATCAGGTTTGTGGTGTTGGAAGTGAAGAAGATAACGAAGTGATTATTTTCAACAAGGAGATGAACCAGAACGGCAAATACGTGGTACTGATGGATCCTCTGGATGGGTCATCCAATATCGACGTCAATGTCTGCGTAGGAACCATCTTCTCTATCTATGAACGCATATCAGAACAAGGGACCCCGGCTAGACTAGAAGATTTTCTTCAACCTGGTTCGAAGCAGGTTGCTGCCGGTTATATTATTTACGGTTCCTCTACAATGTTGGTATACACCACAGGTAACGGTGTTCACGGCTTTACCTTTGACCCTTCTCTGGGAGTGTTTTGTCTTTCGCATGAAAATATCCGTATTCCAGAATACGGCAATATTTATTCGGTAAATGAAGGTAACTATCGCTATTTCCCGGATGGTGTAAAACAGTACATCAAATACTGTCAGGATATCGATGAAACAAGCCAGCGGCCATATATCTCACGATACACAGGTTCACTAGTTTCAGATTTCCATCGAAATATGCTTATTGGGGGCATATATATTTATCCAAGTTTTGCCAACTACCCGACTGGGAAACTACGACTCTTGTATGAGTGTAATCCATTAGCATTTCTAGCGGAACAAGCTGGAGGAGTCGCTGTTAATGGCTTGCAGAATATTCTGGATATCGAACCAACAGAGCTTCATCAAAGAACGCCATTCTTCGTGGGCTCCTGTAAAATGATCTCTGAACTGCAACGCTTCTTGAACAGATACAGCGAATAAAGAAGGAAGTTCACTCTGCTTTCAAGTTACACGGTGTCGTGCAGACAACCTAAACCAGTTTCATCTATTGCAGTGAGTGAGAGTCTTCACAGAAGTACGGTAGCTATCGATAGCTCGATGGGTAACTATGTCTATTAAACGCTAAAACTGCTAACGCGATATATTAGTAACGTTGTCTAGATAAAGCGCCAAAAAACATCAATATGATATGACAATGCAATCGAAGAAACATGGGCCTTAATTAAATTAGTGTCGCTCTGATTGCATGGCTACCGTTAATAACTCTAAACACTCCCTCTTTTAAACTATTCGTAAAACAACTGAATATAATTAGTAAGTGACAGATCATATCTATGAGTATAAAACCCAACAGAACCTTAGCTATGAAGCTAATTATTGATCAGGCTAAACGAGAACTACCTCTCTATGAACCTGACACATTTGTGTGTGGTATTGAAGGTAAATGTATTGGTTGCCCTAAAAAACTAATGGAACTAGTAGAGTCAGAGCTTTCCTATTGGGAACATATAATATCACGTGGGATCGTTCCAAATTTTGATGATATTCGACGGTTTGGAAAACTCTGTACTAACGTTAAGAGAGGACTTGTTCGAAACAATATTTTGTAGTCTTTAGTGTCTCAGCTAACACTACCTAATAACGTTTGAGTTCTCTTTATATATAGGGGGATCAATATATTAGAGGTGTTGATAAACGTGGGGCATTGAAAGCTAGAAACAGCGTTGCATTATGTAGACAACATTTAGGTTCCCTAGTGTGACGCGCAACATTCACCAAAATATACTCAGCAATCAGTTAGCGAAAAGTTAAATTGCACATTGGCCGAAATTTAAATAGTGCTCAACGAGATTAAGTATCCAAACCACATAGATTGTAGAACGTCTAGTGTTGTCAAAGGATTTGCTATTGCTGCTATCGACCAATTAAATAGACTTTATAAGGAGTAAAAATGATCATAATTAATGCCAGCCTAAGAGGAAAAACAGGATACTATTCTCTCGAATGTGAAGGCGGTAAGTTTAAAGTAATTACCGCTCAAAATGGAATAATTTATGATGGTCAGGCTGACATTGATGCAAAAGGTAACTTGCTGTGCGCCCCGTTTGTCGAGCCTCACATTCACTTGGATGCAGTGCTGACGGCCGGTGAACCGAATTGGAACATGAGTGGGACTTTGTTTGAGGGAATTGAACGCTGGTCGGAAAGAAAACCTATGTTAAGTATCGACGACGTGCAAACACGAGTACTGAAAACCGTCGAACTATTACTGGAGAATGGTATCCAGCATATCAGGACTCACGTCGATGTCACCGACCCGGATTTAGTCGCTCTTAGAGCAATCAATGATCTCCGACCTCAATTGGCACCCTACATTGACCTTCAAATTGTAGCCTTTCCACAAGAAGGAATTCTGTCTTACCCTAACGGCACAGAACTGATGGAAAAAGCGATTGAACATGGTGCAGATGTCATCGGCGGCATTCCACATTTTGAATACACTCGTGAATATGGTGTCAAGTCGGTAGAGTGGTTAATGGATTTGGCCGAAAAGCATAATAAGCTGGTCGATGTACATTGTGATGAAATCGATGATGAAGCATCACGTTTTCTAGAAGTACTGGCTACCGTGGCGCTGGAAAAAGGAATGGGAGAACGCGTAACCGCCAGCCATACTACTGCCATGCACTCCTACAATAACGCTTACTGCTATAAACTGTTTCGTCTGCTGAAGAAATCGAAGATTAACTTTATTTCCTGCCCAACCGAAAGCATCCACTTGCAAGGACGTTTTGATACCTATCCCAAACGCCGAGGTATTACTCGGGTCAAAGAGATTCGCGATGCGGGAATGAACATCTGTTTTGCGCAGGACTCAATCCAGGATCCCTGGTATTCACTGGGCAACGGCAAATTGCTTCGTGTATTGGACTCCGGTCTCCATTCCTGCCATATGATGGGTTATGAAGATTTAAGTACAGCTCTGGATTTGATTACCGACAACGGGGCCAAAACACTCAATATAGCCGAAAATTACGGCATCGAAGTAGGCAAACCTGCCAACTTCATTATCCTAGAAGGTCAAGATGATGTTGATGTGATTAAGAGACAAGGCGAAGTTCTGTATTCGGTGCGCAAGGGGGAAATTCTAATTGCCCGCCTACCGGCCTCGTTGGTTAACAAAGTCTCTTTGATTAACTAATTACTACGCCTTGCGGAGCAGATTTAATACCTCAACCGTAAGGCTTAATTAACATTAATCTTATTTATTTGAATTTTACGAACCCAAGTTCAGTTGTTCGGTAGAAGTTCAGTTTATAGTTCGTACTGTTGTGGATAAGAAAATAACCTTTAACATGAGCGCACTCTCAGGAAACAGCCCCCAAATTACAATAGTCACCACCCAAGACGGTGGTTTAAGAATGACTAATAAATGGCCTAGCTCGAAGACTAGACCTTTGTAGAATCTGGCTTGAGTTTACTGTTGGGATTACATTGCAATGCTTATGACTAACGGAGTAAGTGTTTTAACTCATTACTAATGGAGGACAGCGTTAGGTACTTGCTCCATTACTATCAGTAACACTATTTCATATTCATATTCATACTTTAACCGACTGAACATCAGTTTCATGAGAAGTATTTTGTGAAATTTCTTCTTCTGTTATCGGCTTTAAATTCCAGAAGAAGTAATAAAGCAAGAAACATACAGCCGTTGCAACACCAGGCATAACAAACATAAACGCTTTGATGCCGGATAAGGTTGATTCTGCCTGTATATCCAATGTAGCGTCGTAACCAACCACACTCAGTCCCATTCCGGCAATGAACCCAGCGATAGCCTGGCCCATTTTACGCATGAAGGAATAACTGGAGTAAATAATACCTTCTTGACGTTGACCCGAAATTTTATAATTGTGGTCGATACAGTCTGCAACATTAGCCCAAATCAAAATGTTAGGCAGCAACATAAGTGGCATACCAATCACATAGTAAAAAATCGCACCATACAGATTCGTTGGTAACACGAAGGTGATCAAAGAGGCAATGCTCGCACCACCAAAACCGACCAACATGAGAGTTTTAGTTCCAAAACGGGCAGATAGTTTTCCGGCACTCGGTGCAAGTAACACCGTTGCTACTACTTGCACACCCGCAGTGAAGGAAATGAACCACACAGCCCCTTCTAGGTTAAGCGACAAGTAGTAATAAAGTACGCTAGACTGGCCAAGAAAAGCTGTCAGTAAGAGCATAGACGCAAAACTCACACACAGAAATGGTACATTCTTACCCAAGGTTTTAAGAGTATCTTTAAAACAAATATCTTGATTTACCGTCGCTTCATGATGGATGTGCTCCTCTGTCATACGAAATGCACATAGGTAGCAGATAAAAGAAACCACACCCAAAGCTACCACACCATATAGGTAAGCTTTAGACAGTTCGTCGGCAAAGAATGATAACAGTGCTGGCATAATAATGTTACAGCTAACCATTCCCATCAGGCTGCCAAAAGCTCGTGCTCCGGACAGAGCTGCACGTTCAGACGGCTCGTTAGTCATCACAGTCGCCAACGATCCGTAAGGAATGTTGATGAAAGTATAAGCCATACCATAAACAATGTAAGTTACATAAGCCCAGATAAGTTTTTGTACATCGGACAGGCCTTCAGGTACCCAGAAAACCAAGATAGAAGCTACAATAACAGGCCAGCTACCTTTTAGAAGAAACGGGCGGAATTTTTCACCCCCGCTATGTTTGGCAAATAATTTGTCGCACAAAGTACCCATCATAGGATCGTTGATGGCATCCCACACACGCGCAACTAAAAATAGTGTACCCGCCGCCGCCGCGGATATACCAAGTACATCAGTATAGTATGCTAATAAAAACATTGATGTCAGGCCAAAGGTGAGCGAGTTGGCTAAGTCACCGAGTGCATAGCCAACTTTATTTGAGACTGTGAGTTTATTCATCCTAAATCCTTTTTGTTCACCAATGCTTTCTGTGCGCAGGTATTTTTAATAATTCGTTGTTGCACTCAAATATACACACACTGGTCAACCAAAAGAATGACAAGCCTCAAATTGAACTACCAAACATCGATTTATTTACAAAAATAGTGATAAAAACCTCATTTTTTTCTAAGGTTCATCACTATTAATCTCCTTTCATAATTCGCCCGAAAAGAAATAAGCTATAAAAACAACAACTGGTCAACCAGAAGAATGAGCGGCCAATTTCTAAAGAAGTTGGCCCCTACCTACAGTGCGCATAAACGCACCGTCCAACTTCTTTAACACGTTGTTCTATAACGTCTTAATAGAAATAGTATGATTTTGACAACTTCAAAATACGTGAGAAGCTTAGCTGTACCTACTCATGTTATTTATCCTTTTTGCCTTAGCTAATAATCAAGGGAGCATTGATCATGAATCTAACTACAAGCTAAGCCAAGCTGGATGATAACCACCCATTGAAGTATTAGATTATTTCTTGAATTGGAAATCAGGAATATTTGCCCAACGTTTACGTAAATGGTGGGCTGCCATCTTAGGTTGGCGGTTTCGGGTGAAAGCACCTTTTTTATTACCATCCATACGAATGATACCTTCCCAAGTTTGGAAATCGGCAAAGTTCCACATTTGTTCTCCCACTACCGCTTCACAACTGTCAAACGCAAAGTGCTGCTGATCTAAGTATTCAACTTGGTATTCTTCAGACCATTGAACGCTTGGTAGTTTGTGTACACCCGCCGTTGTATCTGCACCGTACTCAGTAATTATGATTGGTTTGCCCTCTGTAGCCCAACCAGCGAGTTCTTTCGCAAAAGCTTTACCAGAATCACGCATCTCGAGTCCTGACATGAAGTACCAACCGTAGTAACGATTTAGACAGATTACATCAACATGTTTATGAGCATGGCAGTCACCATAAAGGGCTTTCATGAAATTGACAAACGTCAGTGGACGACTTTGTGGATCAAGCGTACGGGCAAAATCAAAAATCTCTCGGAAGTATTCGTCAGAACGTTTTTGCGATGTATCAGGTTCGTTAGATAGTGACCAAAGCACAACACAAGGATGGTTTTTGTCACGTTTGAACAACTCTTCAATTGCATGCTTATGAGCGGCCATACCTTCAGTAAAGACGTCCTCATTAGAGAAGAATTCAACCTTTTCCACAGCTGCTTTACCACCAGCCCCCGCACCTGCGATCCCGCCGCCAGCCAACATCATATCCCACTGTCCGACCGCTGGGGTTTCATCAATTACAACCAAACCACGTCGGTTAGCTAACTGCATAAACTCTTCTGCGTAGGGGTAGTGTGAAGTACGCATTGAGTTTGCGTTAATCCAATCCATTAGCTCGATATCACGTAAGTTAACGACCGGATCGTACCCTCGCCCTCTGTGTTCAGAGTCTTCATGCTTACCGAAGCCTTTAAAGTAGAATGGTTCATTATTGATTAGAAATTTGGTACCCTCAACTTTCACTGTACGGATACCAACCTCTAAAGGGTATTGGTCAACTATTGCACCGCCTATTTTGATTGACGTTTCTAATGTGTACAGATAACCTTTGCCTGGTTGCCACAAGTGTACATTTTCCACTCGAAGCTGACCTTTCGCACCGATATTTTCAGCAACTTGTGTTCCGTTTTCATCATAAAGTTTTACGATTATTTGAGCATCTTCAGGTAGGCTGGCTTCTAACGTGTAATCAACTTTACCTAATGTACCCTCAAAATCAGTGACCACCGTGATGTCACTCAAACGATGTTTCGGCAATGCCATTAGTTTAACAGGGCGATGAATACCTGCGTAGTTGAAAAAGTCAAACCAAGGTTTGACCTCTCTGACACCATCTTCGTATTCATCTACATGCCCGCATGGAATAGTAGTGCGTGATAATTCGTTGTTTACTACAACAACAATCTTGTTCTTATTATCAAAATCAACACAGTCATTTAATAAACCTGCAAACGGCATGTATCCGCCAACATGGCTAATGACTTCAATACCATTAACCCAAACCGTAGCTTTATGCGTAGCAGAGCCAAATCGAACGAAGATATCTTTATTTTTCCATTCAGATGGGATAAAAACATCGGTTTCGTACCACACATCTCCACAGTGATCACGCATCTCTTTTTCAGTAAAGATATCGTTATAGCTAGATGGCACCGCCATATCTATGGTATCTGTTAAGCCATCTTTCCAATTACAATGATGACCTTCATTGCTTTTATCAAGCTTGAAGCGCCAGATGCCGCTTATATCTTTAACACGACGAGTCATTGTTTCTTGCGGGTACAAAAAGGCAGTCATAAAATCTCCTATTCAAATTCTGTACTTTCATTATTCTTTCGGCATAATTGGTTAACCAATATTACTGATAAATAAATCTATAACCGAGACCTCTATCACACCATTATCAAGTGCAAAATTGCAGTAGTAAACAATCACAAACCCCACACATAAGCCATTGAATATAAGTTAAAATTGGTAGAGGGCTTCGTACTACTAATGCAAAGTGAAAGAAGTATCGCCTTGGCTCCCCCACCACGTTACATAATCTTGTTTAGAGCTTTAATTATGGAGTACATTTCGGATCGATTGATCATGTTGCCGTTACTGGTAATAACACTGTAGATATCGAGGTAAATAGGATTATTTATCTATTGCACTTCCTTATTTTGGAAAAATTTAAATTCACCTTCTAGCCAATAAATAAAGTACTTAATTTAAAATTTAGCAATAAAAAAGCCGCCTAATGGCGGCAAAATAGATAGTAAATATATAAAATTTAAAAGTAGTAGTGCTAGGGGAAAGCTTATTTATCCATATAAAAAGCTCGTTTTAATGCTAATTCTACGCCACGAATTTCTGCTAAGCCTTTCAGACGGCCAATACAGGAATACCCAGGGTTAGTTTGCTTTTTCAAATCATCAATCATTTGATGACCATGGTCGGGGCGCATTGGAATCAAGCGAACATTTCCCGATTGTTCACGACGATGTTCCTCTTTGAGCAGTGCGTTTATGACGTTGTACATATCTACATCGCCATCCAAATGCGCTGCTTCATGAAAACTCATTGGATTACTTTCTTCTCTAAGCGTTGAACGAAGGTGAGTAAAATAAATACGATCGCCATAAGTCTCAATCATATTCACTAAATCGTTGTCTCCGCGTACACCGTAAGAACCTGTACACATCGTAATGCCATTCATCATGCTTGGAACCGCTGTCGTCAACGCTTCAATGTCTTCAATGGTCGAAACAATACGAGGCAATCCAAGAATTGGGCGCGGAGGATCATCCGGATGAACAGCTAATTTCAGGCCGTATTGTTCACAAATTGGCATTAATTCCTGAAGGAATAATACCATATGCTCCCGCAGTTTATCTTTATCAATGCCATTGTAAGTATCCAAACGAGCTTGGAATTCGTCTAACGTATAACCCTCTTCTGCACCAGGTAAACCAGCGATGATATTTGATGTTAACTTATCAATTTGTGCCTGAGTCATGTTTTCAAAACACGCTTTAGCTTGAGCTTGCTCTTGTTCAGTATATGTAGCTTCAGCTCCTGGACGTTTCAGTATAAAGAGTTCAAATGCCGCAAACTCTATTTGATCAAAACGTAACGCTTTCGAACCGTCAGGAAGTTGATATTCCAAATCAGTTCGAGTCCAATCAAGCACGGGCATGAAGTTATAACACACCGTATCAATACCACATTCAGCTAGGTTAGTAAGCGACTGTTTGTAGTTCTCGATCCATTGGACATAATTCCCAGAACGGGTTTTAATTTCCTCGTGGACTGGCACACTTTCGACCACTGACCAGTTGAAACCTTTTTCGTCCAAAATAGCTTTGCGCTTTAAGATTTCTTCTTTGCTCCACACATCTCCATTTGGAATATGATGCAATGCGGTTACAATTCCCGTTGCGCCTGCTTGTTTAATATCGTCCAAAGACACAGGGTCGCTTGGGCCATACCAACGCCAAGTTTGTTCCATGACACTCACCTTTTTTAAGACGCACTTAACCACCTCAAAGCTAATGAGCTTTAAGTTAAATGCTATAACGACTTATTAAAGACAACTATTTAATTAAGTTGCCCAAACCGAACCACGATTCGATAGAACTTATTTATCGTTTTACATTCCCTAAAGATACAACGGGGTTAGAACTAAATAAGTAACCATCGAAATTCGGGTCATCAACGTCAGACAGCTCTAATAAACACTGTTTAACATTTTCAAGGTGTTGCCACATTGCATTTTTGGCAGATATTGGGTCTTTCCGCTGGAGAGCAGAAAGTATTTTGGCGTGATCCTCCACCCACTCCGCGCGATAGTCTATGCCTTTAATACGAGTATGGAGCTTTTTCCACATCGGGCTACTTTCGCGACGTTCCCACGAGTGTTTCAACATATCGACCAAGACAGAATTCTGCGTTGCTTGGGCAATACACATATGAAACTTAGCGTCTCCTTCACTCACAGCGGCACCACTTTCGAATTCTTGGCGCTCGAGATCGAGCGCCGCACGCATTCTCAGGATGTCCCCCGGAGTAACTTGAGTGGCAGCAAACTCAGCAATGTTACTTTCCAGCAACTGCCTAGCCTGCAGCATCTCAAATGGACCAACATCATCAGTAATGACATTCTCACGAGAACCAGAATCGGTTGGAATGTTAAGGACATATACACCAGAGCCTTTTTTTACCTCTACTAAGTTCTCCAGTTCCAGCATGATGATAGCTTCACGAACCACCGTTCGACTTACATCTAACTGCTCAGCAATATCACGTTCTGGAGGAAGCCTATCTCCGACCTTATATTGGCCATTAATAAGCTGTTTTCTAAGTACCAACCCTATTTCTTGGTAAGGTCGTTTGGGTTCAAAAGGCATCATGATGATCTTTTTCAATACGTCCATAACTATTTTCACCATAATAGCGACCAAATAAAATTGGTCAACCTACTTAAATGCAAATTGTGTACAACACCTTAGGTAATAAAGATATTCAGTAACGAGTTACTTCACATCTTGGATACGTTTAACCAACTGGCTGAGTTCAGGATTGCTGGTCTCTAGCTCTGCGTACATTGGTTGAACGGCAGCGACAAAAGCAGCCTTGTCAGGCTGAACAAAGGTTACCCCCATACTTTCTGCTTTTGAACGCTCTTTCGCTTCTGATTCTGCCCAAAGCTCCTTCATAAATTCAGATGAATCTTTGGCTGCTTTCATTAGTGCTTCCTGCTGCTCTACGGTCAACTTGTCATATGTTTTAGTTGAAATAACAAGAACATCAGGAACCATAGTATGCTCATCTAAACTGTAGTATTTTGATACTTCACTATGGCGACTTAGGCTAAACGATGGAATATTGTTTTCTGCCGCATCGACTACGCCTTGCTGCAAAGCGGTATAAAGCTCACCGTATGCCAGAGGGGTTGGGCTACCACCAAGAGACTGAACCATAGCTATAGCTGTAGGACTAGGCTGAACACGAACTTTTAACCCTTTCAAATCTTCGGGGGTTTTAATTGGTTTGGAGGTATAGAAACTACGCGCACCTGCATCGTAGTAAGTTACACCTATAAAGCCACTTTTATCCGAAGAATCAAGAATTTCTCGCCCTAACTCACCGTCTGTAACACTGTAATAATGCGCTTTATCTCTGAACAGATAAGGTAGGTTGAAAGCGGAATAGGCAGGAGAAAAAGCTTCTAGTTCTGCGGCATTGCTCTTAACCATATCCAACGCACCATTTTGCATCAACTCCATAGATTCACGTTGTGTACCCAACTGAGCATCTGGATAAATGCGGATTTTCACCTCGCCATCAGTTAACTCTTTAACTTCCTTAGCGAACTGAGTCATCGCTTTATGTACCGCGTGATCGCGTGGATGGTTGTGACTTAACTTGATAGTAGTCTCTGCAAAAGCAGAAGTAACACTACCAAGACTCAGTGCTGCTCCAACAAGGCTGAAGACTAGAGTTTTACGCATGTTCATTGCATTCTCCGTTTTATTATTGGTTTACCATTTGTGTAGGGTTTGTTTGTTCTGCAACCAATAATCAGTACATTCACACAAACCGTCAAACCAAAATATTAAATTAAATGACCAATATCACATAAAAACCATTAATATTGGTCAACCAATCCAAGTGTGAAGCGGCTCACGTGAAAAATATATTGACAATCTTATAATCACTTCCGATTACAGCACGTGTTTTACATTTAAGATACGTAACTATGAGCCCACTTTGGTATACCAATTATTAGAGCGTGGGCATCTTTTATTAAAGGGATTGAACATGAACAAACTGGTCGGTTTTATTAACAGAGGACTAGCTGCCTTTACTATATCTCTATCCACCTTCCTGGTTTTCTGCGTAGTGTGGCAAGTCATATCACGTTACATCGTTGGCAAACCCAGTACGATTACTGATGAATTAGCACGTTACCTCTTTATGTGGGTCGCTCTAATTGGAGCTGCTTACACAACAGGTCTCAAGCGTCATCTCGCTATTGACTTACTAACAATGAAACTGAGCGGCAAACGAAAGCTCATCAACCAGCTATTTATCCAAATAGCGATTGCAGTGTTTTCATACGTAGTGCTCGTTCACGGCGGTATACAGTTGGCGTCAAAAACATTGGCAACAGGCCAAGTCACTCCAGCGTTGAACCTACAAATGGGCTATATCTATCTCTGCCTACCTGTCAGCGGCGCTCTGATGATTTTTTATTCTGCCGTATTTTCTTACGAGCATTTGAAGCAACTTATATGTGGTCGCAATTTAGCTACCGAATCTAAACTTGATTAATACAAGGACCCTACGATGGATTGGCAAGTCATACTGACCCTATTTGGAACATTTGCGGTGCTATTGACATTGGGTATACCCGTGTCTTTTGCAATCGGACTTTCATCTTTAGCAACAATTTTGATGGGGCTACCTTTAGAACCTGCTATTGCGGTTGTTGCACAACGCATGGCGGCAGGTTTAGATAACTTTGCTTTGCTGGCTATCCCGTTTTTTATTCTGGCGGGAAATATTATGAACCAGGGCGGAATCGCACTGCGTTTAATTAACTTCGCTAAAGTACTTGGTGGACGCTTACCAGGTTCACTGGCCCATGTTAACGTCATGGCAAATATGATGTTCGGTTCAATATCCGGCTCAGCCGTTGCTTCTGCTGCAGCTGTAGGTGGCACGATGTCTCCCCTGCAAAAGAAAGACGGCTACGACGAGCACTTTTCAGCGGCGGTTAACATCACCTCTTGCCCGTCTGGCTTGTTGATTCCACCGAGCAATACATTAATCGTGTTCTCTCTGGTATCAGGCGGCACATCAATAGCAGCATTGTTTCTAGCCGGTTACATCCCTGGAATTTTGATGGGTTTGAGCATTATGTTGATCGCAGGATTTATTGCAAAACGCAGAGGATATCCTGTTGCAGAGAAACCAACCCTAGCAACGGTGTGGAATACATTCTTACAAGCTGCGCCTTCTTTAATGCTAATCATCGTTATTATGGGAGGCATCATCGGCGGCATTTTTACTGCAACAGAGGCTTCAGCAATAGCCGTTGTTTATACCTTTATGCTAGCGGTTCTAGTCTACCGTGAAGTGAAGTGGACTCAGCTCCCAAAAATTGTTCTTGAGTCAGCGGTCACAACCTCTATTGTTTTATTGCTCGTTGGGGCTTCAATGGGCATGTCTTGGGCAATGGCTAATGCTGATATCCCATACATGATCTCAGATGCCCTGCTTTCGATCTCTGAAAACCCAATGATGATCCTATTAATAATCAATTTGATTTTGCTTATCGTCGGAATCTTTATGGATATGACGCCGGCTGTACTGATCTTTACTCCAATTTTCCTTCCTATCGCATTAGATATGGGCATCGATCCCGTGCACTTCGGGATCATGATGACATTCAACCTGGCCATTGGTATCTGTACACCACCAGTAGGTAGTGCACTATTTATCGGTTGTTCTGTTGCTGATATTTCGATCGATAAAGTCATTAAGCCACTGCTCCCTTTTTATGGTGCTTTAATTGCGGCACTGCTTGCCGTGACCTTTATCCCTGAACTGAGCTTATTCTTACCTAAGCTTGTTTTAGGCTACTAACTCCCCATTCATTACACACCACTTCGTCGGTGGTCTATCCGACGAAGTTTAAAGGACGAAAAATGAAAAATATTGCTAATACCTCGCTTAATTCTGATGTTTCTCTGCCTCAATATAACCGCAATGCATTAAAAAGCCGCATAGTCCATTTGGGGTTCGGTGCATTTCATCGTGCTCATCAGGCTTTATTCACCAACGAAATGCTGGCAAAAACAGGCAGTGATTGGGGAATCTGCGAAGTGAACCTTTTTGGGGGCGAAGATTTGATTGAATTATTACGCGCACAAAATCATCTGTACACGGTGGCAGAAAAAGGTGCAGATAAGACCGATGTTAAAGTCATCGGTTCAGTGACGGAATCACTTCACCCAGAACTGGACGGTGTTCAAACCGTTCTAGAAAAAATGGCCGAACCGCAAGTAGCTATTGTATCTATGACCATCACAGAAAAAGGCTACTGCGCTGATCCTGCAACTGGTACGCTGGATAAGAATAACTCACTAGTTCAAGCTGACCTAAAAAGCCCTCACACACCGAAGTCTGCTCTTGGCTATATTGTTCAAGCACTTAAACTTCGTCGTGATCGTGGTTTGACACCGTTTACCGTCATGTCTTGTGACAATGTTCAGGAAAATGGTCACGTTGCTAAAGCAGCGATTCTCGAATTCGCACAATTACTTGATCCTGAATTCCGCGATTGGATTGAAACCAACGTGACTTTTCCGTGCACTATGGTTGACCGTATTGTGCCAGCCGCAACTCCAGACACTCTAGCCGAAATTTCAGTTCTTCTTGGTTGCGATGACCCTTGTGGTATTGCCTGTGAACCATTCCGTCAATGGGTCATCGAAGACAATTTCGTCGCGGGAAGACCTGATTGGGATATTGCAGGAGCAGAGTTTGTCGAAGATGTGGTGCCATACGAAGAGATGAAACTGAGAATGCTAAACGGCAGCCACTCATTCCTTGCGTATCTTGGCTATCTTGGTGGCTATGAACACATCTCAGATACTATGACTGATGAGGGCTACCGCAGAGCGGCATTTAATATGATGATGAAAGCTCAGGCTCCGTCTCTCAGCATGCCTGAAGGAACGGATCTACATTCATACGCGACGCTTCTCATTGACCGTTTCACCAACCCAAGCCTTAAGCACCGTACATGGCAAATTGCTATGGATGGTAGCCAAAAAATCCCTCAAAGAATGGGTGGAAGCTTGAAATACCATCTTGCAAATGGAACTGATTTCTCATTGATAGCGACTGCTATAGCCGGATGGATGCGTTACGTTTCAGGCATTGATGAACTCCAGCAACCAATTGATGTGCGCGACCCTATGGCCGAGCAACTTCGTACTATCTGCGATCGTCATGGACTCAATGTCTCCGTCGTTCGCGCTTTACTGAGTGTGGAAGCAATTTTCCCACCTGAACTCGGACAAAATACTTCAGTAATTGAAGCAGTAAGTAGTGCCTACCAGTCCCTATTGGACAACGGTGCTCGTAAGACTGTTGCAGCTTTATAAGGATCGCAACGATGAAAGATTTTATGTGCGAAGATTTTTTACTGTCAACCGAAACCGCTCGACGCCTCTACCATGAGCATGCCAGTAAACAACCTATCTATGATTACCATTGCCATCTTAATCCTGCCGAGGTTGCAAACGATCGTAGTTTCGAAAACCTGACTCAAATTTGGTTGGCCGGTGATCATTACAAATGGCGTGGCATGCGCTCCGCGGGAGTTGACGAGCAACTGATTACTGGCGATGCAAGCGACTACGACAAGTACCTCGCCTGGGCCAACACCGTACCACAGACACTTGGGAATCCTTTGTATCACTGGACTCACCTGGAACTGCGTCGCCCATTTGGCATTACTAATACGCTGTTTGGACCTGAAAATGCAGACACTATATGGCAACAATGTAATGAAATGCTCGCCTCCCCAGAGTTCAGCGCGCGTGGCATTATGCAGCAAATGAATGTTGTTATGGCCGGGACTACGGATGATCCAATTGATTCACTTGAACACCATCTCACTATCGCTCAAGACCCTAGTTTCGATATTGCTGTATTACCAAGCTGGCGTCCTGACAAAGCATTTAAGATCGAGCTAGAAGGTTTCGCGGATTATATTCTTCAACTGTCTCAAGTTGCGGACGTAGATATCGCCACTTTTGACGAACTGTGCGATGCATTAGAAATCCGTTTACAGTATTTCAACGAATACGGCTGCAAAGCCGCAGATCATGGTATAGAAGTTGTTCGTTTCGCTAAGATCCCTGAAAAAAACATCCTAGACGATATTCTCGCTCGTCGTCTTAATGGTCACATTTTAAACGAACTAGAAGTTGCTCAATTTAGTACTGCACTTCAAGTCTGGCTAGGCCAACGCTATGCCCAATTGGGTTGGGTGATGCAACTCCATATTGGTGCACAACGTAATAACAACAGCCGCATGTTCCAACTATTGGGTGCAGATTCTGGTTTCGATTCAATTGGAGATCGTCCGTTTGCTTTTGAACTCGCCCACCTGCTGGATGAGATGGATAAATCCAATGAGCTGCCTAGAACTATTTTGTACTGCCTCAATCCAAGAGACAACGAAATGATGGCGACCATGATTGGTAACTTCCAGAGCGGTGGCATTGCTGGCAAAGTTCAGTTTGGTTCTGGTTGGTGGTTTAACGATCAGAAAGACGGTATGCAACGTCAGATGGAACAGCTCTCACAACTTGGCCTGCTAAGCCAGTTTGTCGGTATGCTGACGGACTCTCGCAGCTTTTTATCCTACACCCGCCACGAATATTTCCGCCGTATTCTATGTGACATGATTGGTCGCTGGGCTGAAAATGGCGAAGTCCCGAACGACTTATCACTGCTTGGCCCAATGGTTGAGAATATTTGCTTTGGTAATGCCAAACGTTATTTTGAAGAGAGGGTTTAAGCAATGAAACACATCGCCATTATCGGTGAGTGTATGATTGAGCTGAACGGCAAGCCGTTCGGCCCTATGCAACAGACTTACGGCGGAGACACTCTTAATGCTGCCGTGTATCTTTGTAGAGGGCGTGAAGCCAATTTGCACCCTGAAAAAATTAAAGTCTCTTATGTTACTGCTCTGGGTACCGATCCTCTTAGCGAAGGTATGCTTAACCGTTGGGAACAAGAAGGGATAGATACGTCGTTTACACTACGCGATCACCATCGTTCGCCTGGCCTGTATCTGATTCAACTCGACGATCAGGGAGAACGAACATTTTTATACTGGCGTAATCAATCTGCGGCGCGCTATATCATGCAGCACCCCCAAATTGCCGATATCGAGTCCGCACTTACAAAAGTCGACATGGTTTTCGTCAGTGGTATTAGCCTTGCCATTCTTCCTGAAGAGGATCGAGTCGAGCTTCTGAGCTTATTATCCGAACTACGTCAGAATGGAGTGGAAATAGCCTTTGATAGCAATTTTCGCCAAGCGCTCTGGCCAAATGACAATAACGCTACCGTCAAATTCATCTACGAAACTATGTACCAGTTAACCGACTTAGCACTAGTAACCTTTGATGACGAGCAACAATTGTGGGGGGATGCGACACCGGCACGCACACTTGACCGATTAATAAGCCTCGGTGTACGCCGTTGTGTAGTCAAAACCGGACCGGATGGATGCTTGGTTCAGGAGACCGAAAAGGAAGCTCGCATCGTCACCACTACCCCTGTCGAACAAGTGGTGGACACAACGTCTGCCGGTGATTCATTCAATGGTGGTTTTCTATCGGCATACCTAGACGGAAACGGATTGGTCGAGTCATGTCATAGAGGTAACCAACTTGCCGGAACCGTAATTCAGCATCGTGGCGCGATCATCGACAAAATTTATACTCAATCAGCTTTAAAAGCTCAATAAGGAAGAAAAATGTCTGACATTAAACAACAAATCAAAGATCTTAAAATTATTCCTGTTATTGCCATCGACAATGCTGAGGACATCATTCCTTTAGGTAAAGTGTTGGTTGAAAACGGGCTGCCAGTCGCCGAAATTACTTTTCGTTCAGAAGCGGCAGAAAAAGCGATTCGCCTGCTGCGCGAGTCGCAACCAGAGATGTTAATCGGCGCTGGTACAGTACTTAACCGTGAGCAGGTTATTGCAGCAAAAGAAGCAGGCGCAACCTTCATTGTTTCTCCGGGTTTTAATCCAAACACCGTGCGCGCCTGTCAAGAACTCAATATCGAAATCATTCCTGGGGTGAATAACCCAAGCGCTGTTGAAGCAGCTCTTGAAATGGGTCTTACCACCATGAAGTTCTTTCCAGCAGAGCCATCTGGCGGAATTAACATGGTCAAATCTTTGCTAGCGCCTTATACCAATCTGGAACTGATGCCGACTGGTGGTATTAAACCTTCTAATATCAACGATTACCTCGCTATCCCACGAGTAATCGCTTGTGGCGGTACCTGGATGGTAGAAAAATCCTTAATTGAAAAAGGAGACTGGGACGAATTAGCTCGGCTCACCCGTGAAGCAGTTGCGTTGATTCAATCCTAAAACTCGAAACAGAGTGTTTTTAATAAGGCACACTAATAGTGTTTAGGAATGCATTAAGCATTAGCAAAAACTCTTGATTAGCCCTTAATCAGAATGATTATGAAGTATTGACTGTTACGACTTATTGTCAGAGAGGCGATAAGTCGTTCGTAATGTGGAGATGTCACATGGAAACGTGGCTAGCACAAAGTGTTGGCGGCATAGCTTTTATCATAGGCTTAGCCGCATTTTTGCAGAAAAATGACCGCCGCTTTCGGATTCAAATGGTTATATTTTGCTTTTTTATGGCCATTCATTTTTTCCTCATGGGTGCATTAGTGGCTACTATTGGAGTGATATTTAATGGCTTGAGAAGTTTAGCCTCTATTAAAACTCAATCTAAAAAGGTCATGTGGTTTTTCATTCTATCGATGTGGGCGATGACATTGCCTAATGTCGATAGTATTTTTGAATTTATTACAGTATTCGGATCCTCTATCGCGACTTGGGCACTATTTACAAAACAAGGTATTAAGCTCAGGCTATTTATTTTAATCAATTCCTTCTGTTGGATAACACATAATATTTGGTTGGGTTCTATCGGAGGTTCGATGGTTGAAGGATGTTTTATTATTACGAATTTAATCACTATATACAGGCTGTACGAAATAAGAAAAAAACAACCTATAAATCAGGTCGTTACTACAGACTAACACCTTATTACATAACTCATTACGGTGCCATATTCTGAATATATTTCAGCGTACTAAACCCATTGAAAAATGCTGGCTTAATTTAAGTCCAGTTAAGCTAAGTTAAATTAGGTCTTTTTCGCATCTCTTCAAAATTTCATTTCGTTGTCTTAAAATACTTTGGTTTACCAAATTAATAAATTGGACGATCAATATCTCAATATCAAAACAATTTGGTTGAGCAATATTTAATCCCTGTTAACTTTTAACTGAACCCTACAACAGGAAAACAACAAATGAAAAAATCTTACTTCTGCCTTACTCCTCTGGCGCTAGCTATTTTATTGAGTGGCTGCAACTCCAATGACAAATATGATCAACCAATATTAGGGACACGAGTAGCGACAGTACTCGAGAAAGACGGCTATCAGTTCAAAGACCTAAACAAAAATGGCGAACTTGATCCGTATGAGGATTGGCGTAAATCAACTTCCGAAAGAATTTCTGATCTCGTAAGTCGTATGACTCTCGAAGAGAAAGTCGGCATGATGCTTATTGATACCATGAATGCAGCACCATACGGTGAGACCAACGAAACCCATGTCGAATATATCGAGCAGCAGAAGATGAATCGCTTTATATTCAGAAATTCTATCTTAACTCAGGATGAGGTAGATGCGATGGAAGAGTCTGAACGTAATCCAAGTGGAGATGTAATTACAGGCCGCAGCAGTGCTCCGATTTCACCAAAAGAAGCGGCTCAGTACATGAACTCTGTACAAGAGCTTAGCGAAGCAACTCGTTTAGGTATCCCTTCTCTGTTTAAGTCTAACGCGCGTAATCACTTAGACCCAAATGCCAAACCAGGTATCAACGTATCTGCTGGCGCATTCTCGGAGTGGCCTAAAGAAGCAGGTCTGGCTTCCATGGCTTTAAGTGATGGCAACATGCAGGGAATCGAAGAGTTTGCGGAAATCATGAGAAAAGAATGGCATGCCATTGGTCTACGCGGTATGTACGGTTATATGGCCGATCTGTCTACAGAGCCTCGTTGGTATCGTGTACATGAAACTTTCTCTGAGGATTCAGATCTAACCGCAGATATCATGACAGCTCTAGTTACCAAGCTACAAGGTAAAGAAGTCAGTAATGAAAGTATTGTTTTGACTATGAAACACTTCCCTGGAGGCGGCCCACAATTTCTAGGTTTAGATCCACATTATTTAGCCGGTCAACATCAAAGCTACCCAACCAATAATTTCGACTATCATGTAAAACCGTTTAGCGCAGCCATTAAGGCAGGTGTGGCATCAATCATGCCTTACTACGGTGTCGTTGGTGGTGGTGAATGGAAATTAAGTGATCTAGCAGCAGGCCAGACAGTCGCTGATGATGGCACTAATCTCTATGTTGGTACTCGCACGTCTGATGGGAAAGATCTGTCATTAGCTGATGTAGTTTCAACCCGCGTACAAGATACCATTAGGGTTCCTAGTAACGATTACAACACAGAAGCTACTGCCGGTACACCGACAGGTAACGTAGGTGTCGCATTTTCGGCTGGTATTCTTGATGGTCTATTACGTCAACAATTGGGCTTCACTGGGGTAATAAACTCGGATACCGGTATCATTAATGAGCCTAACATTGGTCTACCAGACGACGAAACTGTGCAAAATAACCGTGCCTGGGGACTTCAAGACAAATCCAAAAACGAACTGTTTAAAATCGCAATTGATGCTGGAACCGATGTGTTCTCTGGTTTCCACCTGAATGCTGACATCCTGAGTGCAGTGCAAGAGGGAGAAATTCCTGAATCCCGTATTGATGAATCTGTAACGCGCCTGTTGACAGTACAATTCGAGCTAGGGTTATTTGAAAATCCATACGTCGACGCTAGTCTGGCAAACAGCATTGTCGGCAGTGCAGAACATCAGGCTAAAGCCGATCTTGCGCAACGTAAGTCAATCATACTGCTAGAAAACCAAAACTCACTTCTTCCACTACCATCTGGTGCAGATGCATCTAGCGTGAAGCTGTACACACTGGGTGTGAACGAAGGCGTTGCTGAGGATTACGGATTTACGGAAGTGACAGACATGAATACAGCTGATAAGGCCGTAATACGTGTTCGTGTTACAAACAAAAACACTGGCTTACTAGTCTTTGGTGGAGCCAAATTTGATGAAGTTGACGTACTTGACTTCACCAATATGGCAACAGCTGAAACATGGAATATCAGTCCTTCCCTCTCAGAAATCCAGCAAGTTATGAGCGCTGTTGGAGCGGAAAATACCGTACTTTCAGTTTACTTCCGACAACCGTTCGTCATGGATGATGCAAGTGGTCTTAAGAACGCGGGTGCAATTCTCGCGACCTTTGGCTCTAACGATGAAGCTCTATTCGACGTTCTTACAGGCCAATTCTCACCGAAAGGTAAACTGCCGTTTGCTCTAGCAAACAAAGCTCAAGCGATCGTTGATCAGGCATCCGATGCTCCTGGTTACTCTGAAGGAGATACGTTATACGAGTTTGGTTACGGAAAAGACGGATACTGATAGACCAAATAAAAGTAATGTTAACTAGAACTTAAGAACCGAAAGGCGCTGGACTAATTCTCCTGACGCCTTTCTACTTATTTTCAATTGTGCCGAGGAATATATGTACAAGGGAAACTTAGCAAGCCTAGACGGGGATCAGATGCTCTCTCCAGCTCTACGCAACATAATAAAACAGGTAAAATACCAACTAGAGCAATCTATTGAAAATGGACGATATTTGATAAAAGGCGAAGATGTATTTTTCTTTGTCGTTGATGACAACACTGAAGCCCTACAAGCACGAAAAGCAGAAATGCACAAAAAATACATTGATGTTCAAATTTTGTTAGAAGGTGAAGAACGCTTTGGCTTCAGCGTACACCCATTTCTCAGTATTAATGAAAATTATCTGGAAGAGCGCGACATTGCATTCGGTGAAGAAATCATCAACGAACAATATATAGATTTGAAGAAAGATGATTATGTAATTTTTAATACAGAGCAACCTCACCGACCGCTTATTTCAGTCAACCGACCAATGTCAGTGCGCAAAGCGGTAATCAAGATTTCTAGAATATGGCTGGAGACCCAATAATGAAAAAACTTCAATGGAACGATGAACAAATTCCTCATCAAATTCATCTCGACGTAAACGGTCAGCAGTCGCGTATAACCATGACGGTTGTTAAGGATGTCGAACCTGAAGTAATAACTTTAAGCCTCAATGTAAAACTGGAAGAACTGCAACAAACATGGAACGGAGTTGCTAACCCTGTCTCGGAACCATTCGATGATGGCACTTTGTACTCGCAAGTACGCTGCTTGTTTAATTTAGAACAAGGTTGTGTCGTTTGGATGGTAAATCACATAACACTTCCGAATGGTACGAAAATGTCTGCTGATAAGTTGGCCTATTTACCAGGATTGGTAGTAAGATCTGGAAAATTAGTGGCACTCTAGGTCAGTCGAGTCTACCAATTGCATCACATAGGCATCTCTGGGCTATTGCCCTTTGATGCTTGATTCGTTTTATTGAAATAAAGAAGTGACGATCTGATTAGCTACTATCATTAGCCGTCGAGCCTAAAATCTAAACCTCATCAAAGAACAAAAACAGGAAGCAACCACCTACCTGAATAAGTTTAAAGTAAGAAACTATTTGGCTTCACAATCAGACTGGGATTCTAACGGATGGTTTTTATGTATTAAAAATCATGGAAAATAAGTACTAATTTCTGTTTTTAAAATTCAACAAATACGAAGCCATCAATGTAAATAACAACATGAAAAATTAATTATACCCTTGAGAAGGGTAACTTATTATACACATATACAAATATTTTAGTATTATTTAGAGAAAAATATGGATAATATGAATTTTAAATCTGAGTTTATAGAGGATGATTGTGTTAGAGTTTTTATTGAAATAGATAAAAAGATGTTATACGCAGACTTTCAATTTCTACTACAACCTATTTTAAATCCAAAGTCGGCAAAATTGTACGCATTCGAAGTTTTAAGTAAAGTAGTCCGAACGAGCAGTGAGTTCATAAAAAGTAATGATTTTTTAAATTATTTAGATGATGATTTTATAAAATTTTTAGCCACAACTAAGATTCAGTGGGTAAGGAAAACATTTAACAAAAACAAGAAAATATTAAAATTCTCAATAAATATCTCATTTAAATGCATAGAAGATAAGGAGTTCTTAAGTAAAGTCTCATCATATGATGGCAGGAATGTAATTGCTTTTGAGGTTAACTTGGATGGTCATTACAGTAATATTATTAAAAATAAAAAACTTAAAAAAGGATTAGACATACTTAGGGAAAATAATTTCTTATTATTTTTTGATAACTTTAGAATCAATAAAAGATATAGTATTAATTTACTATACATTTTTAATTGGGATATAGTAAAAATTAATAGGGAATCATTATTTAACTACCACTTAGATGATGAGCTGGATTTTTTAATCAAAGTCGTGTCTTCCCATTGTTCAATGGTTGCCCTGCAAGGTATTGAAACCTCACACCAATATAATGAATTTAAAAATACAGTTTCTCTAATGCAAGGTTACTATTTTTTACCTCCGATTAATCATATAGATGCAATAGAGAAGTTTAATATTTAAAGTATGACAGGTGACTATATATAATATCTAAATCAAGAAGTTACGATCTGATCCGCTCCATAGTGCTGTAAGGGTTCGCTCATATGGGCAAGAGAAGGGGCAGCCTTCTGTAAGCGAGAACACCCCCGTTATTTAACGGTAGGCGATCAGAAACTCTATGTATCCAAAAAGAAGTGGAATAAGCGGGATGGCAATCATAAGCGCTCCCTATCTGACACGGAAATCTATCGAGTGAAACAGTTGTTAGGTGGGAAATCAAGTCTGAGAAATTACAATACTCAGGTTGGTAAAACTTACGCCATGATCAAAGTTCTGAACAAGCCTATGGGCTAGGTATACCTAAAACTCAGTTTATTGTTTAAAACTCTATCTTTTTCTGGCAACTTTATCCTCAACTCAGATTAAGAAACAAAGCCAGGCTGAGCATCAAAATATACCAAGTTGAGGATTAAATTCGAAATGAAAACAAGCATCAAATTCAAGACCAGATTCTACCTTTTCAATGGGGTCATTTTTTAGGCTTACGATACGAGATATATTTTTTACTGACGATTTTCTAAGAATCTGTTTTTCATAATAAAACAGCCATACCTGTAGTAAACTTGCCTAAGTGTTGTACACTTTAAAAGTTTTTCCAAGGTACGGCTGTTTCTATTTCAACGTATGGTTTAGTAAAATCAACTTATGGTTGTTTTTACAATAATTTTCCGATATTTAGTCGATTTACTCTTTACCGAATACGTTGTTCTCTTGCTCTTGTACGCGGATAAATGTCGTACGCTTGGTTAGCTCTTTAAGCTTTGCTGCGCCTACGTATGTACAGGTTGAACGCACGCCACCAAGGATGTCCTGGATAGTGCCGTGAACACTGCCGCGGTAAGGCAATAGTACGGTTTTTCCTTCAGCTGCGCGGTACTTAGCCACACCACCTGAGTGCTTGTCCATAGCCGACTGAGAAGACATGCCGTAGAATTTCATGAAGGTTTTGCCATCTTTCTCGATAACTTCACCGCCTGACTCTTCGTGACCAGCCAGCATTCCGCCAAGCATAACGAAGTCTGCACCGCCACCAAACGCTTTAGAAACGTCACCAGCGCAAGAACAACCACCATCACCGATGATCATACCGCCAAGGCCGTGCGCCGCATCACCACATTCGATGATTGCAGAAAGCTGCGGGTAACCAACACCGGTTTTAACGCGTGTCGTACAAACTGAACCTGGGCCAATACCTACTTTAACGATGTCTGCGCCAGCAAGAATTAGCTCTTCACACATGTCACCAGTGACAACGTTACCAGCAGAGATAACTTTGTCTGGGAATTCTGCGCGTACGCGTTCTACATACTCAACAAGGTGCTCTGAGTAACCATTGGCGATATCAACGCAGATGAAAATGAACTCATCAGAAAGTGCCATGATGTCTTTGGTTTTTTGGAAGTCTGCATCCGACGTACCGGTAGACACCATCACGTTGTTCAGCGTTGCTTTATCTGCTGATTTCGCAAACTCCGCCCAATCTTCCACTGTGTAGTGCTTGTGCACTGCTGTCATTACACCATGCTCAGCTAACGCAGTAGCCATTTCAAAGCTACCAACCGAGTCCATGTTCGCTGCAATTACAGGCACACCAGACCATTGACGACCACTATGCTTGAATGTAAAATCGCGGGTTAAATTTACTTGAGAACGGCTTTTAAGGGTAGAACGTTTCGGGCGAAACAGTACATCTTTGAAACCTAACTTAAGTTCTTGTTCGATACGCATTGTGTAATTCCTTGATTCATATGTCTATGTGTCATCTCAGAGTGCGTAGTGAAGTCGTTGGCAGACGAGTTCACTGTTCTTCGGACACAAAAAAACCGGAGCGTTGGCAGACGCTCCGGTTTTCAGCATTATAGGCTGTGATTTATTTCCTACAAGTCTGATATTTGAAATTTTTTTGTGTTACCATCTTGAAAATCGCATATCAAAAACACCGCTAAAACCATCAAATCTTTTTCTTATTTAACAAATTCAACAAGTTAAAATGTCATAACTCTCAAACGATTGCGCAAACCGTTGCGTCTCAGTGACCAGGTTCAGACGTTTCATATCTCAAATCCATCAAATTCCACGCAAGTAATGCCCTAATCGGCAACTTGAAATACAAAGATTTTCACAAAATCGGACCAAAATTTCATGGATTCATGGCAAAGCGAAGCGTTTCTACGACATCACTGGCTAACAATCCTCGCTCTCCATATTGGTTCACATTGATATCCGCCGCGTGGCTATGGATCATGACGCCTAATCTGGCAGCGATAGAGATTGGTATACCTTTCGCCAGCAACGCACCAATAACACCGGAGAGCACATCTCCCATTCCTCCGCTTGCCATACCCGGATTACCAGCCAGACAAACATACATTCGTATGCCATCATAAATGAGCGTCCCAGCGCCTTTCAGCACCACCACACCACCAAAACGTTCGTGCAACTGCCTAGCGGCTGAATACCGGTCACGTTCAACGTCTTGCGTGGTCACATTTAACAAACGCGCGGCTTCTCCCGGATGTGGGGTCATCACTCGTTGGTTATCGCATACTAACGTTCCATCATAACGCTGACTGAGCATCGCCAGTATATTCAATCCGTCGGCATCGACGACTTTCGGTTTATGTGGCTGAGACAAATATTGATAAGCTTGGTATGCCCACTCATCATCGCCAAATCCAGGGCCAAAAACTAACGCATCAGCCCATCTAATTCGCTTAGTCAGTTCATTTTCGGTATTCCGCAACTCATCAGCGGTAATACTTTGGCTCATCACTTCTGGGCAAGCGATTTGCAGTGGCACTAGGCTCGTTGGATGGGTTATCCCTGCAGTCAGTCCCGATCCACTGCGCACAGCAGCCGAAGCGCAGAAGCGAATCGCGCCGGACATTCCGAGATTGCCACCGACGCAAAGCAATTTACCGTTATCGCCTTTGTGAGCGGTTGGTTTTTGTGGAGGTAAAAGTCGAGGGATGACCTGGTGATCGATACCTAGTGCACTCTCCTCTTCTATAGAGTCAAACTCTACATTGACGCCCAAGCCACGAAAGTGCAATTCACCCACATGACTTCTCGCCTGGGCCGTCACTAAACCTTGTTTGACACCGATAAAAGTAAGCGTGTGGTTTGCGTATATTGCATCACCTAACACAGAGCCCGTGTTGGCGCATAATCCTGAGGGGATGTCGACCGAAATAACCGGACACCGAATTTGGTTAATTTGCTCAATATAGCGTCGATACTCTTTTCTCACTTCACCGCTCAATCCTGTCCCCAATATTGCGTCAATGATGACATCCGCTTCAAGTAATGCGGTGTTCCAGTCATCCCAACTGCTGTTTTGGCCATCAACGGTTTGCCAATCTTCGTAAGCACAGCGGGCATCGCCAGTAAGTGAAGAAGTATCTCCAAGCTGAAATACCTTCACATTGAGTTGGGCTTGCTTAGCGAGAGAAGCAAAAACATAACCATCTCCACCATTATTGCCTTTACCGCAAACGACCAATACATTCTTTGCTCTGGGGTAAAGATGCAGAAATTGCTCGTAAACAGCCATCCCAGCTCGTTGCATCAAGCTATACATTGAAACGCCAGCCATCTGCGCTGCAATCACTTCACCATTTTTGACTTGTTCTGCTGTATAAAGTTTTAAAGCAAGATTAAAGTCCATAACCACATTCTTCGTCACAAGCACACAAAATAAGTATACAAAAAAGGCACCCAATGTGGATGCCTAATACAATTATTGATGCTGTGAGGGCGCTCTATGGCACACCGTGTCCTTTAGATGCAACCCAAACGCGATACCACTGTTCACGAGTCAACTCGATGTTTAATGCATCAACAGCCGTTTGAACGCGCTCAATCTTACCAGAGCCAATAATTGGGATTGGATTAGAAGGCAGGCGACGAACCCAAGCGTAAATCACCTGATCAATACTGGCCGCACCGACTTCCTCACGAATGGCTTCTAGCTCATTACGTACACGAACCGCCTGTTCACTATCGCCGCTGAAAATAGAGCCACCACCTAAGCAAGACCAAGCCATTGGACGAGTGCGCAACATTTGCATCTGATCCAACGTACCATCGTGCGCAACCTCAAAGTTTAGTGGGTTGATTTCCACTTGGTTTGTCACGAGTGGTTTGCCCAGACGCGATTGCAACAACTCAAACTGACGCGGCGTAAAGTTTGAGACACCAAAGTGTTTCACTTTACCCACTTTATGCAGCTCTGAAAATGCTTCTGCCACTTCGTCAGCGTCCATCAAAACGTCTGGGCGGTGAATAAGCAGAACGTCGATTTCATCTACATTTAAACGCTCAAGTGAGTTGTTCACCGATTGGTAAATGTGCGCAGAACTCGTGTCGTAATGGTTGATTTTACGCTCTGGTGTTTTATCTCCACATAAGTTGATATCACACTTGGTTACGATCTGAATGTGTTCACGAACGCTTTTGTCCAACGTTAACGCTTCGCCAAACAGCGCTTCACACTCGTAGTTACCATAAATATCGGCGTGATCAACCGTTGTAATACCTAGTTCCACATGTTGCTTAAGGAAGGTCAAACGCTCTTGAGCCGTCATTCCCCAATCTACAGCGCGCCAGTATCCTTGAACCAGTTCTGAAAATTCTGGGCCACTTGGTGCAGTCACTACTTTTGCAACCATTGGTTCTCTCCTTTATTTAATCTGCTTTCATCCTAGTCTTGTTTTCGCGCTGTCTCAACGGGTAAACTTTCGCAATTCGAACTGGAGTACGAAATATGTCTTTTGCCCAACGATTATCGACTTTAATTGGCGAAGAAAGCATCAGCGGGTTTGCACGCCGTGTTGAAGTGTCAGAAGCCTTGATTAGAAAATATTTAAAAGGTAGTGAACCGAGCCTAACAAAAGCGAACCAAATTGCGATGCGAGCAAACTGCTCTCTTGAATGGTTGGCTACAGGGTGCGGGTACCTTTATCGCCGCGCTGAAGTGGTGGATTTGGAGGCGTATAAACTCGCTTTTCAACACGTGATGAACGAAACACTGCCAGAAGATGAGCAAGAGATACATCGTAAACTTATCGCTGGTTACCAATATCTGCGCTCACATAAAAAAGCAGATGGCTTTTTAGATGAGTCTGCGATGGCAACGTTTCTCTCATTGCATCATGAGAACAAAAATCAGCACGAGCCTAAAAGCGCGTAACTCGAAGCGTGATCATTTCACCATCACTAATCAGCGACACCGCCAAACTTGGAGACGCTGATTGAAACTCACTTGATCTTACCCACTGAATTCTCCGATTGGCTTCTGGTGGGTAACGATTCATCATTAAGATGACTTCTTTATCTACATCGTCTGCTGACTTATTTTTCAGCGAGCTAAGCACATCCATTTCTTGATCATCAAAATGGATACTTTTTATTACCAAGCCATCTTTTCTTAAGTTAAGAATTAGGTCATTCCAGCTCTGCCATTGGAATTGCGCCAAAAAAACAAATTCAGCAGTTTCCTGACGTAAAATAACTTCACCGTACAAATGCTGGTGATAGTAGCTAAATTCGTCTAAACAAAGCGTATCAACAGACGGTTCCGAATCGTTCCATTCGCTATCACACCGATACCAAAGGCCACCTTTTTGAACGGTGCTTTTTACCTGAATCAAGGGTTGATCAGACAATACGCTGTGCCACCAATGATTATCCATCGCCAAGGTGGACTGCGGCAATAAAGCACTACAAAAGGAAATTAAGAAAAGGGATAAGAAACGCATTGGGTTTTATCAAGGCAGCAACAGTTGGCAAAACATTAACGTGGAATGAAAAATTATCAAGCAGGGTGCAACAAATAAACTCTAACAATTCAAGATGACAGACATTAAGAAGGCGCACATTTCAAGTGCGCCTCTACCTCGTTACTCAATCGTGAGTGTGCGAATCGGGAAGTCTACAGATGCATCCCAAACTTAAAACGAGGAATTACCGTAGGGTTTGAATCCATCCAAATTGTGAGTAAAACGTCACATCCCTCCTTCTGAAGCAGTCATGTTGCTTTACACTTAAAGCATGGTTCATTTTTCTCAGAAAACAAGCTTTCTCTGTAAAAAAACAACGTGAGATATGAGATCAATAGCACAATATTTGCGAATACTATCGAGTCAGAATCTTTGAGCTACCAATAGTGGAAAGCTAAATTGCAACTTTGCCGATTAGGTCTAGACTCTTCCGGGCGTATAATTTCCTCCGTCCCATCAAATAGAAGCAGGAGAAACCGTTAATGACCAAGAGAGAGAGAATTGTGAAGTCTGTGTTAGCGCACGTACCGAAAGATGCGATTAACCAGTTTATCTCTCGAGGGTCGACACCAATATCGGTTTTGTTAATGGCCGCTATCGTAGGCATACTTGCTGGCGTTGTCGGAACTTACTTTGAACATGCCGTCCACCTCGTTTCTGAAACTCGTACCGAATGGCTAAAAAGTGAAATTGGTAGCATGTTGCCACTTTGGCTGGCAGCCGTACTTATTAGCGCCATGTTGGCTTTTGTCGGCTACTTCCTTGTTCACCGTTTTGCTCCCGAGGCTGCAGGTTCCGGCATCCCTGAAATAGAAGGCGCGATGGACAATATTCGTCCAGTCCGTTGGTGGCGCGTGCTACCAGTGAAGTTTTTCGGTGGTATGGGTGCGCTAGGGTCAGGCATGGTATTAGGCCGTGAAGGTCCAACGGTACAAATGGGTGGTGCTGTCGGTCGAATGGTGACAGATATTTTCCGCGTAAAAGATGACGACACAAGGCACTCTCTGCTCGCTTCAGGCGCGGCAGGTGGCTTGGCCGCGGCGTTTAACGCGCCGTTAGCAGGCATCATGTTTGTCGTTGAAGAGATGCGCCCTCAATTTCGCTATTCATTGATTTCCATTCGTGCGGTGATCATCTCCGCCATCATGGCTAACATTGTGTTTCGGGCGATTAATGGCCAAGATGCAGTGATCACCATGCCTCAGTATCAGCCACCAGCCTTACAATCTCTTTGGCTGTTCCTACTACTAGGGGCTTTGTTTGGTGTATTCGGCGTTATCTTCAATAAACTTATCACCATCGCTCAAGATAGCTTTGTGGCTATCCACAAAAACGATCGTAAGCGTTACCTTATTACAGGATCGATTCTAGGTGGTGTATTCGGTTTACTGCTTTTATACGTGCCACAATTGACGGGTGGCGGCATCGCACTCATCCCCGACGTAACAAACGGGAACTACTCCATCACACTGTTAGTGCTGCTGTTTGTTGGCCGTGTTGTAACAACATTACTTTGTTTTGGCTCTGGTGCGCCTGGCGGTATTTTCGCGCCAATGCTCGCTTTGGGTACCTTATTTGGTTATGCATTTGGTGCCAGTGCAGAAGTGCTGCTACCAGCCCTAGATATTGAACCGGGCATGTTTGCGATCGCAGGCATGGGCGCCTTATTTGCTGCAACCGTACGTGCTCCAATCACAGGCATTCTGCTGGTTATCGAGATGACCAATAACTACTACCTTATTTTACCGCTCATCATTACCTGTCTGGGCGCAGTAATTATTGCCCAGTTACTAGGCGGACAACCGATATACAGTCAGTTACTTCGTCGTACGCTTAAAAATGACAAGCTACGTCAACAAGATCTACCAGAAAATCAAGCGTCTTAAGCGTTTAGTCCCCATTTCGCTCCAAATAATCTTTTATCCGGAAGGGTTGTTTGGAGCCGATTACCTGCTACTTTTGCATCTTTTACCAAATATTCGATACCAAACTCACAAAATTGCCATTCTATGATCGTTCCCCTATACCTTTATGAGTAACTACCAATAAAACTTGCTAGTATTCGCGCCTGATAGAGCAATTGTTCCATGACATTTGGCTTTGTTTAACCTGAGCATAAAATAGACACTGAGATATTTTTTCAGGTAAACCCTTTTCAGAAAGCTAGGTCGGTATTAACGTTTTATACGAATAGAATCATTTCGGAGTAGATTTGAACTGGAGAAGACTTGTACAGTTTTATAGTGTCCCTCCCTCTCAGGCAGCATTGGCACTTGGTATTATTGGTTTAGGTCAAGCCTGGGCGCTGTACGTTCCAGCTATCGGTGAACCGATTCGACCATTTCTCTCGTCACTTGGCGCTCTATTACTTGCTCCGGTGCTGATCAAATATGCGACTAGCCCTCGCTTATTCATCGTCGATATTCGTAATCCATTGAGCGGCAGTTTAATGGCACCGATGAGCATGGCACTTCTGATCCTGACAGATTACCTTGCTTCTGTGTCACCTATTATCGCTTACCCATTGTGGTTTTTGGCACTTTTGCTCCACTTTTCTATGATGGTGCTCTTTTTCGGCTTTCAGCTCACTAACTTTAAAATGTCGAATATTGTTCCCAGTTGGTTTCTGTACCCTGTGGGGATAATAAGTAGCTCGCTCGCTGGCTCTCAATTCGGGCATAACGTGTTCTCAGAAACCGTTGCGCTAATGTGCATTGGCATTTATTTCTTTATGTTGCCTTTGGTTTTATACCGCTTAGTTTTCTTTGGGTCGTTACCCAGAAAGGCGCGCCCTACTCTGGCGATCATGGCGGCTCCTGTGAACTTGTCACTAGCAGCCTATTTAGTGAACTTCCCTGAGCCAGACCCAATCCTCACAGGAGCATTAGCGGGTATCGCCATCACAATGACCTTGCTGATTTACCTGTGTTATTTCCGACTACTGCGATTGAAGTTCCAACCGTCTATAGCAGCGGTCACATTCCCGTCGGTTATCAGTGCAATTGCCATGCACCGATTAACCACATTTTTTGCAGAATCACACCCGCAATGGAACTGGCTGCATGACTTTGGCTTTTTAGAGCTGAGTATTGCTACGGTATTGGTCGTTTGGGTGTCGGCAGGCTATGTGAAAATGTACTGGCCAGAAATTGTCAGATCCCGCTCCAAACAAGCATAAAAAAAGGATGGCTTCTGCCATCCTTTTTTCTTCAATTCGATTTATCGTAAACCGTGCAAAAATTCGGCACGTGTCGCTGGGTTGCTCTTGAAAATGCCTCCCAACGCAGTGGTCGTTGTTTCACTGGTTGCATCCATAACACCACGTGATTTCACGCAGTAGTGCGTCGCGTCAATCGTCACAGCCACATCGTCAGACTCAAGAAGCGTTTGTAACGCGATAAGGATCTGCTGTGTCATACGTTCCTGAACCTGTGGACGCTGAGCAAAGAAGCGTACAATTCGGTTAATCTTCGACAGGCCAATGATTTTGCCACGAGGAATATACGCTACAGCGGCTTTACCATCTATTGTCACAAGGTGGTGCTCACAAGTGCTGGTCACAGTGATGTCTTTCACACGAACCATTTCACTCACGTTCATCTTGTTTTCGATAACAGTGATTTTCGGGAAGTTCGAATAATCCAGACCAGAGAAAATTTCGTCCACGTACATTTTTGCAATGCGATGCGGTGTTTCTTCTAGGCTATCATCCGTAAGGTCAAGCTGAAGGAGGCCTAAGATCTCACGCATGTGGTACTCGATCTTTTCCTTTTTCTCTTCACGGCTTACGTTATTAGGACGCATTGGCGTTTCTAATCCACGTTGCTCTAGCGCTTCTTTTACTAACTTCGCTGACTCGCTAAGACCTGACATTACACTTCCTCTTTCATAACTGCCGCTCTCAGATTGAAACACATTTCTCGTTGATTCATTCCGTTTGCGCTTCGGTCGCTCAGTTTAGTGATTTATATCCAAAACACATAACAAAAATAGACTGAGCGGTTTTCTCGACTCCACGAGGACTTTTTACCCCTTTTGGATGGGTGACAAGGATACTCGGATTTTTGAATAATTACATCCATATTTTATCGGTGGGCTTTGTCACTTTATGATAAAGTTGCCTCAAAACATAAGAATATAGGACTATCTCAATGGGCTGCTGCGACGCACCTGGCTTGATGCCAATTGAAGAAGCGATGGAGAAGATGCTATCGCAAATCAAACCAATCCAAACGACTTTGTCTCTGCCACTCGCTGAAGCATTGGGTTATGTACTTGCCGAAGACATTTTATCTCCAATTCACGTACCTCCGTTCGACAACTCCGCAATGGATGGTTATGCAATCCGTATTCAAGATCTGCAAGCGTCATCAACGTTGCCTTTAGCCGGAAAGTCATTTGCAGGCCAGCCATTTGAAGGTGAATGGCCGCAAGGCACGTGTGTTCGTATCATGACGGGCGCACAAATACCGCAAGGCTGTGATGCCGTCATCATGCAAGAAAACACGGAAGTAACGGATTCTGGGATCCTGTTTAACCAAACTGATGTAGAGCCTCAGAACAACATCCGTCCTACTGGTGACGACATCCAGCAAGGTGATATCGTACTCGCCAAAGGCGCACGCCTGACACCTCGCGATATTCCAATGATCGCTTCGTTAGGTGTGAGTCATGTGACTGTCGTGCGTAAACCAAAAGTGGCCTTTTTCTCTACCGGTGACGAGCTAAAACCATTGGGTGAGTCGCTTGAAGCGGGTCAAATCTACGACAGCAACCGTTACGGTATTAAACCTCTTATCGAAAATTTTGGTTGCGAGCCAATAGACCTAGGCATCGTCCCTGATTGTCCTGAGACCCTTAAAGCGACATTTGAGCAAGCACAAACACTGGCGGATGTGGTTGTCACATCGGGTGGCGTGAGTGTAGGTGAAGCCGATTACACCAAAGATATTCTTGAAGAGCTGGGCGAAATCGGCTTCTGGAAACTGGCGATTAAACCGGGTAAACCTTTTGCTTTTGGCAAACTTTCCACAGCTTGGTTCTGCGGTCTTCCAGGCAACCCGGTGTCTTCAATGATGACGATGTATGTTTTAGTTCAACCAATGCTGGCTAAACTGGCGGGGCATACAGAGTGGAAAGAACCATTATCCATCCCTGCGATCACTAAGACGGCGTTCAAGAAAGTGCCGGGACGTGCGGATTACCAGCGCGGGATTTATTCGTTAGAAAACGATAAGTTCGTTGTAGAAACAACAGGAAACCAAAGCTCTGGTGCATTTCGCTCAATGAGTTTAGCCAATTGCTTTGTTGTACTTGAGCGCGAACGTGGCCGAGTTGAAATCGGTGAGACGGTAAACATTCAACTATTCAACTCAACACTTTACTAGGATTGCACCGTGGATATTCTTTCTGATCAAGAAATGCTGCGCTACAACCGCCAGATCATTCTGCGTCAGTTTGATTTTGACGGGCAGGAAGCACTTAAGCAGAGCTCAGTCCTGATTCTTGGTGCTGGCGGGCTGGGCTGTGCGTCAAGTCAGTACCTTGCGACTGCGGGTGTTGGTAAGCTGACATTAGTTGATGATGACATTGTCGAGCTGTCTAACCTTCAGCGTCAGGTACTTCATCACGATGCCGATATCGGTCGTAACAAGGTTGATTCAGCCCGCGATGCGCTACGAGAGCTTAACCCTCACATCGCCATTGATGCCATTGCCAAGCGTCTTGATGATGCAGAAATGCAATCCCTGATTGAACAACATACGCTTGTTGTGGATGCATCGGATAACGTAGAGACGCGTAACCAGCTTAACCGTCTGTGCTTCGCAACGAAAACGCCGTTAATCTCCGGTGCAGCGATCCGTATGGAAGGTCAGGTAAGCGTATTCACGTACGATGATCCAGCACAACCCTGTTATCAGTGCTTAAGTGCCCTGTTTGGCAGTGATGCTTTAAGCTGTGTGGAGGCTGGGGTAATGGCACCAGTGGTTGGCATTGTCGGCGCAGTGCAAGCGATGGAAGCGATTAAAGTGATCGCCAATTACGGTCGGCCAATAAAAGGCAAAATACTTATACTTGACGCGCTAAGTATGTCCTGGCGAGAGATGAATTTAATGAAAATGCCAACCTGCCCGGTTTGTAATTAGCGAGATAACATTCAAAAGCTCAACCTATTGTTGAGCTTTTTGCTATGGGACGAAAGCGATTTTTGCGCAAAGCGGCATCCAACTTTGAACAGACATTTATTTTCATGTAAAACAGTAAGATTACTCAGGCTTGAACATACGGAACTCAATCTTGGACAATCCCCAAAAATACATTTTGGTTTTAATCAGCTTGACTGCCGTTTTACTGCTTCTCTGGTTAAGCGCTCCAAACACAGAGAGAACCGTGACGGCAACCGTAATAAATAACACGCTAACACAATCTTTAGATGGTCAGCGTCGCTACCTGACGATCAACTCACCCGAGACTGGCCAACAACGCGTTTCTGTTCCAACATCAGTGGTATGCCCTGTCGGTTCGACGGTAACATTAAGTCAAGCCACAGAAACAACCATTGAACAGTCATTCTCATTTGTTCGTTGCGATTAGCGTGTCTCCAGATCATATGGGTATTAATAATAAGGATTTAACGATGCAAACATTGATTGACGCGAAGGAATTAAGTGCCCTATTAGGCCAACCCAATGTGAAAATATTGGACGCAAGCATAAGCTTCCAAATCCCTTCTGAGGGAAAGAAGATCACCGATAAATGGATCCCGGGCTCACTGCGTTTTGACTATGACAACGACTTTTGTCTACCCGATTCCACGCTGCCACATATGATGCCGACTGAAGATGGATTTAATACCAGCGCACAACAGCTTGGCCTGCATAAAGATGATCTTATCGTCGTCTACGATAACTCTGGAACGCTTGCATCGCCTAGGGCATGGTGGATGTTCAAAGCGATGGGACACGATAACGTAAAAGTCCTCAATGGCGGATTACCTGCGTGGATAGACAGCGGCTTCCCTGTCGTAGATTCACTTTCAGCACCTTCTGAATTAGGTACATTTGCCGGGACTCTGTTTGAAGAAGCGTTCTTAGACGCGCAAACCGTACTCGAACACTCAAAAAATCAAAGCGCAAATATCATTGATGCACGTTCTAAAGCGCGCTTTTTAGGCGAAGTACCGGAACCACGTGCTGGCCTTCGCAGCGGACGCATTCCAACCTCAATCTGTTTACCATTTCAGGAGCTGATGACGGATGGCCACATCAAACCCGTTTCGGAATTAGAGCAAGTTTTTAGTGATCTTACGATTCAAGATGACCAACGCCTTATATTCAGCTGTGGTTCAGGCGTTACTGCCTGCATTTTGTTGTTAGCCGCGCATCAATTAGGCCTGCGAAATGCGTCTGTGTACGATGGTTCGTGGACGGAGTGGGGTTCAAGCCTTCACTTGCCAATCGAAATTTAGCAAACAAACGAGTCACGAAACTGCATAACAGTGAAAACAAAAACCGCCCTCAAATGACGGCGGTTTTTCTTCTTTTAGATACAAGTAATATCACTACTTTCTCATCATGATGCCTGAGAAGCAGGGTTTTCCGGCTGACGATAGTTGATCATACAGATCATGACGATCACAGCGAGCGCTACCAATCGGTAAATGTCTGACATAAACAGCACACCTAAAGCCATCGCCAGTAAAACACCACGTTGCCAGTATTGTAATGGCGAGAACAGACGCCCTTCGATACCACCCGCAAAGGCGACAAACAGGCTGATTGTCGAAATCACACCAATCACAAAGTGCATCGGTTCACCTTCAATCCAGATCAGGCCAGAAAAGGCCATCATTGCCGGAATGAGGAAAAAGCCCTGAGCAAGTTTAAATGCCTGCACCGCAGAACGCATTGGTGATGCATTCGCAATCCCCGCTCCCGCAAATGCAGCTAGCGCAATTGGTGGCGTCACGTTTGAAGTTTGCGATAACCAGAAGACGATCATGTGCGCAGTTAGTACCCCTAGGCCAAAGTCCATCAGGGCAGGAACCGCCATAATTGACAGAACGATGTAGGCCGCCGTTACGGGTAACCCCATTCCGAGAACCACGGCAGCTACCGCAATCAAGGCTAATACCGACCATAAGTGGCCGCCCGACATTGCGATCAGGAACTGCGTAAACTGCAGACCAATCCCTGTCTGACCAACGACACCCACCACGATACCAGCGGTTGCACAGGCGACAGAAATAGGAATAGCCAGAAACGCACCTTCTCTCAAGCCTTCAATAAACAGTTTGAGACTGATTCGACTATGCTTACGCGTCATCGCCGCTAACAGGATTGCCACACACCCGAAAACACCGACTAGCACGGGAGAGTAACTCATCATTAGCAGTGCGGTGATCAGAACAAGTGGCAGTAAATAGTGCCAGCCATCTTTCAACACTTTAGAAATCTGCTCTGTTACCGTCATCCCCTGAAGACCTAGCTTACAGGCCATCAGGTGTACATAAAGCAAGGTACAGGCAAAGTACAAAATAGCCGGAGCGATAGAGACCAATAAAATATCGCTGTATGGGATACCGGTAAACTGCGCCATGACAAACGCCCCCGCCCCCATTACCGGTGGCATGATCTGCCCACCAGTCGATGCAGCCGCTTCGATGCCCGCTGCTTGCTCTGGCTTATAACCGAGCTTTTTCATCATCGGTATGGTTAACGCACCCGTGGTTACGGTGTTTGCGATTGCTGACCCAGAAATGGAGCCGAGAGCCGCAGAAGCAACCACACTCGCTTTCGCCGGACCACCTCGATATTTACCTGCCAATGCAAATGCCATATCGATAAAAAACTGGCCAGCACCAGTCACCTGCAAAAACGCGCCAAATAAAACGAACATGAACACTACACCAGCGGCAATCGCTAGCGGCGCACCATAAACGCCATTGGTCGAATAGATGTGGAAGCGAACAATCTCTTCTACAGAGAACCCTTTGCTCGCGACGTTATCGGGTAATACATCACCAAACATCGCATAGGCTAAAAACAGTGCTGCTATCACTACCATCACCAGCCCGACAGTACGCCTTGTCGCCTCAAGCAGCATTACGATTAAAACAACGCCCGCCGCTTGTTCCACCGAGCCTAAACCATCAAGCAGGAAACTGATGTCATCGTAGTCAAACATGGCAATAGTGGTCGAAGCCCAGCAAGTTAGGGCAACGAGAACAAAATCAATCACTCTTCCTGTCAGGTAAACAGGTACAGAATGTCGGGACTTGAAGGTCGGGTAAACCAAGAAAGCAATCGCTAAGACCCAACTGACGTGAACTGGGCGAAATACGGGTGCCGATAGGCTGGCTACAATCCCCTGCCAAACTTGAAAGACAGATAAAGCGATAGCCGCAACGGCGGCTATCGAAAGTATCACGTCGGTAAGTTTCTGGTTACTCGGATGAATCTTACTCATCACTTACTCCATGTAACTTTATCTCAATCCACTTAAGCGCTTGAACATGCGTTCAAATTGAAAACTGACAAGTGCCGCAGTGGATTGATTTTACTTCTTTAATACGAATTACTTAGTTTGTTCCTGAAAGTACTTCTCAGAACCTGGGTGTAGAGGAACACCATCCAGTTTGGTCATATTTTCGATGGTGGTGAACTTAGTTACGCCCAATACCTGACGGATCTCATCGATGTGCTCAAACGTCGTTTTTGTCAGTTCATAAGCCATATCTTCGCTCATGTTTTTATTCACAACCAAAACGTTCCAAACCGCTGGCACCTTAAATGCAGGCACTTTGTTGTAGGCATCAGCAGGCACGTCAAGCTCTAGATAAGAAGGGTGATCTGCGGCAATTTTCTTCAGCTCTTCATCGCTGAAACTGAGTACACGAATGTCACGAGTAAGAGCCAGTTCAGTTATTGCACCAACACCGACACTACCAACGATCACACCAGCATCAATCTGGTTGTTCGCGATAGCACTAGTGGTCGCAGTGTAGTTCAGAGACTGGGCTTTGATGTCGTCTTCTGTCACACCCAGTGTGTTTAGGATATTGATTGCACTAACGCGAGTACCTGAGCCCGGCGCACCAAGAGAAACGCGTTTACCTTTTAGATCGGCAACCGATTTAATGTCTGAGTTTGCAGGAACAATGAACTGCACAGCATTTGGATAAAGTGCAAACAACACCGCAACGTCCATCTTACGAGGGAACGGTTTCGTGCCTTCATACGCTTGCAGCACTACGTTGCCTTGAGCAATACCAGCAAGCTGTTTATTGGTAGAGACTTTAATGGTGTTTTCAACAGAGGCCGCAGTCACTTCTGCACGCATATTAAAATCCGGTAAGTTCTCGCTCCAAATCTTAGCCAACATGCCACCTAGCGGGTAATAAGTACCACTTTGACTACCGGTACCAATAGTGTAATTTTCCGCCATCGTTGATGCTGAAAATACGACAGCAAGTGCCACTAGCCCATTCCTTAGTGCTTGGTACATAAATGCTCCTTGTTCTTTTAGATTGATTGTTATAGCCAAATAACCTTGAGATCTTTGAGTCGCAGAAACAGCAACGCTCTGACCCTGTTTCTTGAAGTCATTTGGATATACTTCATAAAGTTATGGTGTGCTCAGGGAGAAATAGCAAACGAGAATGAGATGAAATGAGAGCTTTGTGCGCTATTTGTGTGCCACTCAGAAACGGATTGAAACTTTCCCTGTACTTTATCGCAGTCAGAATGCGTGGGAGAACACGACGACTAACCTGACTGAGTTCGCAACAAAACAATGAAAATTGTTCTTCTTCCAACCATGGAGAACTGCGAGTGCGGGCTAATATTTATATACTTTGCTTCAATTTGCAATCATTAAAAATGCACACTGCAACAAGAATTATGTGATCAGAAAGACGATAACCAGGATGATAAAATTGAACAAGTCATATTTAAAATCAATAGATTATCGTTAAATCATTATTTTAGCGGATCACCAGAACAAACCGTAAATACCGGTTTATTTAAATAGCACAAGTGAATATAAAATCATCACCAGCGAATAGAAAAGTGTCTTATTCATGACTTCCTCCGAGCTCATCGGGTTCCAATGAGCCGCGAGGAATGCTCTAAACTAATGCTTTAAACTTAGGAAGGAAATCAGGCTGCGAGTGATTTCTAAACACTCGCAACCGTATTGCATTAATTGCACATTATTCGTACTAAATATCCGATACTGTTTTGCCGTTCATTTGCTCATCTAGGTTGAGTACCGTTAATGCATTACTCACGCTAGTGGCAATAACGTCAATCGCGCCCGTTCTTAAAGCTCCGAGTAATGCCAAAGGTTTACTGTTCTCGGCAGCAATGGCAATCACTTCAGAAACGGAGCGAAATTCATCAATGCCAAGACCGATAATACGGTCGCTCATCACCGTCTTTGCGGATACGCCATTAATATCAAAAAAATCGTACCCCGCGAAATCTCCAACGACACCTTGCATCATTCGCGACTGCACGACTTCTTCTGCGGTAAACCAACCAAGATCGACCATGTAGCTGTTTTCACTCATGTCGCCGATTCCAACCAGAGCCACATCGGCTTTACGTGCGAGGTCCAGAGTCTGCTTAACCGTCGCGTTTTGCATGAAAGCAAGTTTCTGCTCCCGGTTTTCTGCATAGGCTGGTGCATATAGCGTTTCTGATGTGCCGCCGTAGCTTTTGGCGAACTGACGGCAAATATGGTCAGCGTTAAACATGCCTCCACGTGGATGAATACCGCCGATACCACAAACAAACTTAACGTCTCTTTGAGGGATAACGCCTACGTGATGCGCGACTGCAGACACATTGCGCCCCTGACCCACCGTCACTACAGTACCATTTTGTAGCGTGCTCGCCATGTATTTAGATACCAGCCCAGCGACTTGTAACCTTTGCTGCTCTTCGCTTGGCTGATCTAAAGCCACCAAGGCGCGCTTCACGCCAAAACGTTCGATCAGCCTTTGCTCAATCTTAGCGCTAAATACCGGGTGATATTTAACTGTGATCTCCACGATGCCTTCATCTCTTGCTTGCTTTAGCATACGTCCCACTTTCGCGCGGGAAACAGCAAACTTTTTCGAGATCTCTTCTTGTGTTGCCCCATCTTGGTAGTAAGCAACCGAAATCTCAGTCAGAAGATCGGTACTTTCATCAGATACATCGTTAATAGATTTACTCATATTCAACCTGATTTGTATTTTATCTGTGCCCTTCACTCGAGCAAATACTCAACGCCATTACAAGCGCTCACGAGCGTAGCATATGTCACACCTGCCCTTCACTTCAACATTTGCTCATCACAAAAACAAATTCTCAGATTAAAATAGGGCTTCGCTAATGCCCTTATAAGCCATGTGCTATATGGGCAAACGTTTATCTAGATAATAGTGGGCCAAGGCGGGAAAAAATAATTGATGAATGTCACTTTCCCCCCAGATCAACAATTGACTTTTCGCACAGATCAGATAATTATGGAGGCATCATTTACTCAGAGTTAGAGCAAATGTTCACAACAAATGTTCAAACGCTGAAAAGTTAAAAGTTAGTGAGCAGAACAGATTTCTACTTCCGCTGGCTAACGCGCTTGCAAATGCACTTTTCATACTGACAGCAAAGTATGAGCCCAATGAAATAGGATGATCGGAATGAGCAACAAATTAGAGCAACTTCGTAAACTGACGACTGTAGTCGCTGACACTGGTGAAATCGATGCAATCAAAAAATACCAGCCAGAAGACGCAACAACTAACCCTTCTCTGATTCTGAAAGCCGCTCAAATTGCTGAGTACGCTCCTCTAATCGATGCTTCAATCGAGTATGCAAAATCACAGAGCGACGACAAAGCTCAACAAGTTCAAGACACTTGTGACATGCTTGCTGTAAACATCGGTAAAGAAATCCTGAAAACTATCCCTGGCCGTATCTCTACAGAAGTTGACGCACGTCTTTCTTACGATATGGAAGGCAGCGTAGCAAAAGCACGTCAGCTAGTTAAAATGTACAACGATGCTGGCATCGCTAACGACCGCATCCTTATCAAACTGGCTTCTACTTGGGAAGGTATCCGCGCTGCTGAAATCCTAGAGAAAGAAGGCATCAACTGTAACCTGACGCTTCTATTCTCATTCGCTCAGGCTCGTGCATGTGCTGAAGCTGGTGTATTCCTAATCTCTCCATTCGTTGGTCGTATCATGGACTGGTACAAAGCGAAGGAAGGTCGTGACTTCGAAGCTTCAGAAGATCCAGGCGTACTATCTGTATCTAAGATCTACAACTACTACAAAGAGTACGGCTACAACACAGTAGTAATGGGCGCAAGCTTCCGTAACATCGGTGAAATCCTAGAACTAGCAGGCTGTGACCGTCTAACTATCGCTCCAGCTCTACTTGCTGAATTAGAAGCGGCTGAAGGCGAAGTGGTTGAGAAGCTAGTTGACTCTAAAGGCACTCAAGAGCGCCCAGCGCCAATGACTCATTCAGAGTTCCTATGGGATCACAACCAAGACCCAATGGCAGTAGAGAAGCTTGCGGAAGGTATCCGTAACTTCGCGATTGACCAAGGTAAACTTGAAGACATGATCGCAGCTAAGCTGTAATTACACAGAATCACAAAAGGGGAACGTTTGCGTTCCCCTCTTAATTTTCCTTTCCTAGAATTAAATTTATTCGGTAACTATTATGGATCGTAAACATCTTGCCAATGCAATCCGCGCACTAAGCATGGATGGTGTTCAACAAGCTAACTCTGGCCACCCAGGTGCACCTATGGGTATGGCTGACATCGCTGAAGTTCTTTGGCGCTCTCACCTAAACCACAACCCATCTAACCCTGAATGGGCAGACCGCGACCGTTTCGTTCTTTCAAACGGCCACGGCTCAATGCTGATCTACTCTCTACTGCACTTGAGCGGTTACGAGCTATCTATCGACGATCTGAAAAACTTCCGTCAGCTTCACTCTAAGACTCCAGGTCACCCAGAGTACGGCTACGCGCCAGGTATCGAGACAACAACAGGTCCTCTAGGCCAAGGCATCACTAACGCAGTTGGTATGGCAATGGCTGAAAAAGCACTTGCTGCACAGTTCAACAAAGAAGGCCACGACATCGTTGACCACTTCACTTATGCATTCATGGGTGACGGCTGTCTGATGGAAGGTATCTCGCACGAAGCATGTTCTTTGGCGGGCACTCTAGGTCTTGGCAAACTGATCGCATTCTGGGATGACAACGGCATCTCTATCGATGGTCACGTTGAAGGCTGGTTCTCTGACGATACACCTAAGCGTTTTGAAGCGTACGGCTGGCACGTAATCCCAGCGGTAGACGGTCACGATCCTGAAGCAATCAACGCAGCAATTATCGCAGCTAAAGCAGACCCTCGTCCGACACTAATCTGTACTAAAACTATCATCGGTTTCGGTTCTCCTAACAAGTCAGGCTCACACGACTGTCACGGCGCGCCTCTAGGTGCAGAAGAAATCGCAGCAACACGTAAAGAACTAGGTTGGGAGTACGGTCCTTTTGAAATTCCGCAGGAAATCTACGCAGAATGGTCAGCGAAAGAAACAGGCGCAGCTAAGGAAGCAGCGTGGGACGAGAAATTTGCAGCTTATGAAGCAGCATACCCTGAGCTGGCAGCTGAATTTAAACGCCGCGTAAACGGTGAACTGCCTGCAGAGTGGGAAGAGAAAGCGAACCAAATCATTGCTGATCTTCAATCAAACCCAGCAAACATTGCGTCTCGTAAAGCATCTCAAAATGCGCTAGAAGCGTTTGGTCAAATGCTTCCAGAATTCATGGGCGGCTCTGCTGACCTTGCACCTTCTAACCTGACTATGTGGTCTGGCTCTAAGTCTCTTGAAGCGAATGACTTCTCAGGTAACTACATCCACTACGGTGTGCGTGAGTTTGGCATGACAGCGATCATGAACGGTATCGCGCTACACGGTGGTTTCGTTCCTTACGGTGCAACGTTCCTAATGTTCATGGAATACGCGCGTAACGCAATGCGCATGGCTGCTCTGATGAAAGTTCAGAACATCCAGGTTTACACGCACGATTCTATCGGCCTTGGCGAAGATGGCCCAACTCACCAACCTGTTGAGCAAATGGCTTCTCTACGTCTGACTCCAAACATGAGCACATGGCGTCCATGTGACCAGGTTGAATCAGCAGTGGCTTGGAAACTGGCTATCGAGCGTAAAGATGCACCAACAGCACTTATCTTCTCTCGTCAGAACCTAGCACAACAAGAGCGTACTGCAGAGCAAGTTGCAGACATCGCGAAAGGTGCTTACATCCTGAAAGATTGCGAAGGCAAGCCAGAGCTTATCCTTATCGCAACAGGTTCAGAAGTTGAGCTAGCGGTTGAAGCAGCAGCGCAACTAACTGCAGAAGGCAAGCAAGTACGTGTTGTTTCAATGCCATCAACAGATGCATTCGACAAACAAGACGCCGCTTACCGTGAAGCAGTACTGCCATCAGACGTGACAGCGCGTATCGCTATCGAAGCGGGCATCGCAGACTTCTGGTACAAGTATGTAGGCTTCGGCGGCAAGATCATCGGTATGACTACCTTCGGTGAATCTGCACCAGCAGGCGAACTGTTCAAGATGTTCGGTTTCACTACAGAAAACGTAGTAAACACAGCGAAAGAATTGCTTGCTTAATCAAAGATTAGCTTTCAAGCAATTGCTATAAAAACAGAGCCCCGCTAATACAGCGGGGCTTTTTATTGTCTGAATAAAAGAGAATTCTTACGACGGCTTATCTTCAAATCGAAGCGCCAGTTGATAGAAATCTTTGACCTGCTCTTTTAGCTGCAGGCTGTTTTTCTCCACAGAATGAGTCGCCGCCAGGTTTTGCTCCGCCGTCGAGGCGATAGACTGGATATGCAAGTTCACGTCACTGGCCAGTTTTAACTGATTATCCGCGGTCTGAGCCACATCAACCATTAAGCCGCTCATGGTCTGCATCATCTGTTCGACTTCCGATAGACGTACCGTACTTTGTTTTGCAACTTCAGAACACGTATCCGTCTGCTCTTTATTCGCCAAAATGTCTTGTTGCCAACTATGTATGGTCGACAACATGGTAGAGATGGACGCCTGTATTTGCTCGGTTGCATTAGAAGTACGGCCAGAAAGTGCTCTTACTTCATCCGCTACTACGGCAAATCCACGACCTTGCTCACCCGCTCTTGCTGCTTCAATTGCCGCATTTAATGCCAGCAAATTGGTTTGATCAGCGATGCCACCAATTTCTTCCATCAAGTGACTCACTTTTTGTGCCTGATCACTTAATTTATACGTCGTTTCAGTGGCTTGCTCAGCTTGTAAACTCAGCTGGGTCAAATTACTGTGGGTCTGAATGATGGTCTCTTTTGCCATCAAACACGACTTTAGCGTGTCATCAATTAATAGATGTGCATCATTGGTTGTGGATGAAGCAGAGTTTGCAGAGATTTCAACTTCTTGCATGGCATCTCGGACTCTATGGATATCGATATTTTGCTGATTGAGCGCATCATGCACTTCAGCCGTTGTCTGGCTGAGATCTTCGGCGCACTCTTGTAACGGTAAAGCGGAGTCTGTCATACGCCCCAGCACTGTTCGAATACGAGCTGACAGCATTTTGATATGGAAATCCGCTATAGAGAACGCGCTATCACCCGAGTATATGAGCCTACTAACACTGTCGTACTGCTTTTGTAATTTTTTAAGTTGTTGAGGAGTATCAATCAATTCTTGACGAAATAGCAGGGCTAACACACCAGCTGGCAAGAGACTGGCGATCCAAGCTAAAGGGCCTTCAGCAGACAGAGCGTAAGCAGCGGCTGGGGCGCTCAGAGCACCAAGCAAAATAGCGTAGCGTAACGATTCAGTGATCTTTAAAGACCAAGTTCGACCAGATTTCTCTGCCGCTTTCATACTCTTATAAGCTTTAGCAGCAATATCAACCCATTCACGTTTTGGCTTAACACGCACAGACTGGTAGCCTACGACCTGATTATGTTCATATATTGGCGTGACATAAGCATCAACCCAATAATATCCACCAGATTTAGTACTGTTTTTGACCATGCCACGCCACGCCTTACCTTGCTTAAGACGAGCCCACATGTCACCAAACGCCCCTTTTGGCATATCGTTATGACGCACGATGTTATGATTTTGGCCGATCAACTCTTCATTTGTATATTCTGCAACACGACAAAATGCGTCGTTACAGTAAGTGATAACACCTTTCAAATTCGTAGTTGATACCAGTTCCTCAAACTCTCCGACCAGAGTCTCCTGAGTTTTGTTATTTGAATTGACTGACATAGACAATGCTTCTCACATTTTTAGTTATCATTCGGTAATAATTTGTTGAGCTATTACGAAGTATTTGATTCACGACCCTCTACGGGTAACTCTTTAACGGCAAGTCCTCACTTTTCTTAAGAGTAAACACAGAGAAATTTACGCAATTGCATGCACTCAAAGGACTGGCCAAGCCTTTAAGAAAACACAGGCGCTAAGCAGTTTTTACGCGGGAATAACCAAACTGCATGTGGATTCAGATCGGTATGTCTGTCAGCAAAAAATAAAAAGAGCCAGAGGCATCGACCTCTGGCTCTTTATAAGTATATATGGTTAAGAAGTGTTACTTATTACGACGCGCTTTCACTGCATCTGAAAGCTGACGTAACACAACTTCAGTATCTTCCCAGCCGATACATGCATCAGTGATAGACTGACCATAAGTTGCAGCCTTACCATCAACAAGATCTTGGCGACCTTCTACCAGATGCGATTCAATCATCACACCAAAAATAGCATCTTCTCCACCAGCAATCTGCTCTGATACATCATCCGATACCAGCATCTGACGCTTGAACTGCTTAGAGCTGTTAGCGTGGCTGAAGTCGATCATCACTTTCTTAGGCAGACCTGCTGCATCTAGCTCATCTTTAATTTGGGTAACATGAGCCGCGCTGTAGTTTGGTTCCTTACCACCGCGCAGAATAATGTGACAATCTGGGTTACCTGCGGTTTCAACAATCGCAGAGTGGCCGTATTTGGTTACCGATAAGAAGTGGTGAGACGCACTCGCCGAACGAATTGCGTCAGTCGCAATCTTGATGTTTCCGTCAGTACCGTTTTTAAAGCCAACCGGACAGGACAAACCTGAAGCTAATTCGCGGTGTACCTGTGATTCTGTCGTACGTGCACCTATCGCGCCCCAGCTAATAAGATCAGCAACGTATTGAGGCGTGATCATGTCAAGGAACTCACTGGCTGTTGGTAATCCCATATCAGTGAGGTCAAGAAGCAGTTTACGTCCGATACGCAAACCATCGTTCAGTTTGTATGTGTCATTTAGGTACGGGTCGTTAATAAGTCCTTTCCAACCTACGGTCGTACGTGGCTTTTCAAAGTAGACTCGCATCACAACTTCTAACTGCTCACCTAGCTCGTCGCGAAGTACTTTCAGCTTTTTACCGTATTCAACAGCAGCTTGCGGATCATGGATCGAACATGGGCCCACGATAACAAGCAGTCTGTCGTCTTTTCCTTCCAAGATGTTATGAATAGCATTACGACAATCAAAAGTAGTTGAAGCAGCGGTTTCAGTGGTTGGAAATTTCTCTAAAACTGCAACAGGTGGCAACAGTTCTTTTACTCTATTTATTCTTACATCATCAGTTTGAAACATTACTTCTACATCCTGGTTGTTGTTAATGACCCAGCTTTTTGCTTACTAAGAGCATTGCAATATTGTTCATAAAGCAAGCAGCAACAAGGGCTGTGGTTCATTTTTGACTTTCGATGCAAGTAACTTATCGGCTTAGCCGTAGACTTTCAATCACTTTTTGCAAATAAATGCAAACAATCTACCAGTGTTAAATAACAAACACAGTGTAAATTTTTATTTACGGAAAAAAGTTCAAAATTATCATATATTTTCTTATACCTTTGAAAATCTTTACTACAATGTAAGAAATATCAGAAGTTTGTGAGGTATTGAATACAGAAAAGTATAGCTAGTTCTTATATTTTGTTGCTTGATATGAAATGAATTAACTAATAAACTAATTTCCTATAATAACTGGTTTTTTCTTTAATTTTGATAACACGACGTATAAATTAATATGCAATCAATACAAGGAAACATTATGAACAAAGTAGCAATTGCAGTAGCAGCGGTGGTAGCTGGTGGTAGCGCTCTTTTGAACACTGCGCAAGCTGAAATGTATATCGGGGGCAAAGTGGGCATGAGTACACTCGATGATGCTTGCTATCTAAACAGCCCTTGTGATGATGAAGCATTCGCGGCCGGAATGCACGTTGGCTATGGCTTTAATGAATATTTTGATCTTGAATACGGTGTAGACTTCCTAGGTAACTACGAAGCTAACTTCAAGACAGCTGCAGGCGCTGATACTATCGATGGCGACCTGTGGGCAATGACTCTTGCACCTAAGTTAAACCTACCTCTTTCAGACGATTTTAACTTGTTTGCGAAGATCGGTGGTGCTTACATGATGTCTGGTGACGAAAAAGATTTCGTTCCAACAGGCTCGCTAGGTGCTGAATACGCTCTAAACCGAAACCTAAGCCTACGCGCAGAGTACCAACGTTACCAAGATATGTCTGATGACGTATGGGACGATATGGACGCAAACTTCTTCTCTGTTGGTGTTAACTACACATTCGCAGCTGCTCCTGTAGTCGCGGCCGTAGTTGAGCCAGAGCCAGAGCCAGAACCAGTTGCAGTTATGAAAACTCACAAAGAAGAGTACGGTTCAGGTACGTTTGAGTTTGATAGCGCAAAACTTACACCTGAAGCTACTGGACGTCTTGACAACTTCGTTGAACACTTGAACGAATACCCTCAAGCTAACGTAGAGATTACAGGTTACACTGATAGCTCAGGTCCAGCAGCGTACAACCAAAAACTGTCTGAGCGTCGTGCTCAAGCGGTTGCTGATTACCTAACAGCAGCAGGTATTGATGCAGGCCGTCTGACTGTGTCTGGCATGGGTGAAGAAAACCCAGTAGCTGACAACAGCACTAAAGAAGGTCGCGCTCTAAACCGTCGTGTTGAAGTTGTGGTTCCAGAATTCGAGTACGAAGTAATCGAAATGGTTCAACCATAAGCTCAGTGATATCAGTATATTGACTGACAAAAGGGGTGCAAACGCACCCCTTTTTAATGGCAATCACACAATATACAAATGGCTAACGGTTAAACTTCTCATTTATTTACGGTTTAGCGAAGAATACCAGCTCATCACCGTCGACCATGACACAATCCATCCCTGCCGCATGTGCAGCTCGCTTACCCAACTCCGTATCTTCAAAAACTAGGCAACCTGACGCATCTAAACCGAGTTGTTCTGCCGCCATAAGAAATGTGTCTGGAAACGGCTTATGATTTTCAACATCTGTAGCAGTAACGACTGTATCCAGCTTGTCTAACAGACCCGCATGACTGAGTAAACGCATCGCACTGTCGCGTTGGCTCCCCGTCCCTACTGCGATTTTTTTAAAACCGCGATACTCTTCTAACACGACGTTAGTACAAGGGATAATCTCACCGTGCAATTCCATCGCCGCGAAGGTTTCCATCTTAAACTTAGAAACTTGCTTAGGGTCAAGTGATAACCCATGTTTGTTATTTAATTCGATGACAATCTTAAAGCTCGGCATGCCGCCTAAACTGTGGAACCAATCCTGACAAAATGGGAAATCGAACCGGTCGGCGGTTGCTTGCCAAGCAGCAAGATGGGCCGGCATGGTATCAAGCAAGGTACCATCCATATCGAAGATGAACCCCTGATATGGCCTGAAATCAATCGTGCTCATGTCTTTTCTTCTATTCTTACATCTGTAATGTTAATTTATCAGCTCTTTCAATCGTCCCTATCGGCATTCTCTTATCATGCTCAAAATTTCGAACTCCGTCACACTTCAGGAATGGGAAATCCAGTTATCCCCAATAAGAGCTCAAGGAAATGGTGGGCAGAACGTTAATAAAGTAGCGACTGCAATTCATTTGCGCTTTGACATACGTCACTCAACTTTACCGGAGTTTTACAAAGAGCGATTACTCGCGCTTTCAGACAACCGTATCACAAAAGATGGCGTGATTATTATTAAGGCACAACAGTTTCGCACGCAGGAACAAAATAAAGAAGACGCTCTGAATCGGCTGCAAGAACTGATTGAATCTGCTGCTATACAAAAGAAGAAGCGCATTAACACTAAACCGACCCGCGCTTCACAACGTCGTCGCCTTGACAGTAAAAACAAGCAGGGCACTAAAAAGCAGCAACGTAAGAAAGTACAGTATTAAGCAAAAGCAGATAACAAAGTAAAAATTTCATCTTCATCTCACCGGCAGCTCAATACGCCCGAGCAATTTTTCAGGAAAAAACAATATGACTATTCGGCAAAAACTCTACTTCCTAGGAGCTATCGCCATTTTAGGCATTGTGACCCTTTTGGGTACCTCATCTCATTTCGCCAACCAGAGTAATGAACTTAACCACGCCATTAAGCATGTGGGTGATTTGGAAATTCGCTTATTAAATTTGCGACGTAATGAGAAAGACTTTCTTCTTCGTAGCGATTTAAAATACTTAGAAAAATTTAACGACAATGTTGACCTATTTATCCAACTTGAAGAGGAACTTGCTGAAATACTAACGCATTATGACCTCCCATCAAGTCACCAGTTAAAAACAGACTTGCTGGCTTACCAAAGAGGATTTCAGACTCTGGCATCCGCTTCTCAACAATATGGTCTTAACAGTGAAAATGGACTTTTAGGGCGATATGAACCGCTATTGCTCGATGCGAAAAAACTTGCCGACCACCAGCAGATTCTGGCACTTATTCATTTTGATAACGCGGTAAAGGCAGGTCAATTCGAACCTAACTCGCTAGGTGGTATTGATGCACCGGAACTGCTGAAGGTTGCAAAGCACCTTGCCAATCAGAAACAAATCATTGGGGTCGCTTACAACAAAGGATTACTTGGTGAGACTCGAGCACTCTCTCATGCGGTAGAAACGCAGTTCGATACTTTCTCGTCGATGATTGATTCTGCAGCCACTCAGCGCGAAGAGAGTATGAGCACCATTAAGCAAGTCATTACGGCTCTGGTACTGATCGTTCTATTTGTGCTTATCTGGCAAATATCTCGATCAATTAACGTTCGCGTAAGTAGCCTATTAACAACAATAAAGACCATCAGCGAGAGCAACGATATATCAATACGCTCCGATCTAGCGGGTAAAGATGAATTGTTTGATATCAGCCATCACCTTAATGATCTGCTGGAAAAACTTGAGCGTTTAATTCAGAACACGCAAGAGAAGTCGATGCAACTGACCGCAAGCACCGACAATATGCACCGTGAACTTGAAGGCGTCATGGGGCAATTTCACACTCAAACCGATCACACCACCTCTATGGCGACAGCAGTTCAACAGATGGTCGCGACCATCGGTGAAATATCGGAAAGTACGTCTGTTGCTGTAGAAGGCGTTCATCAAGCCGCCAACAATGCAGAGCAAGGACGTACAGTCGTCGAAGCCACTGTGACGAATATTGGCCAGCTGAGTGGCATTTTATCTAACAGCCAGCAATCTATCAGCTCTTTAAATCAGCATGTCGATAAGATTGGCGGCGCGGTAAATATCATTCAGGAAATCGCAGAACAAACTAACCTGCTCGCGCTTAATGCAGCTATCGAAGCTGCGCGTGCTGGTGAGCAAGGTCGCGGTTTCGCCGTGGTTGCTGATGAAGTTCGAGCACTGGCCAGTCGTACACATCAATCTACTGAAGAAATAACGCGAGTGGTCACCGATATTCAGGTGCAAATGTCGGCCGTCGTGTCCGATATCGACCAGTGTAACGATCAAGGGCAACAAACGCTGAGTGCTTCTGAGCAGCTGGACGCTAGCCTCCAACAAATTATCACTGACATGCATACGATTCAGGGGAACTCAGAGCGTATTGCTTCTGCTATTGAGGAGCAAGGTATTGTGATGAATCAGGTTAGCGACTCAATCAATGAGCTGAATGTGATCTCAGAAAATAATATGCAATCAGCAAAAGAGTGTTTGCTGGAAGTAGATTCCGTCTCGGCTCAAGCGCATGATATGGATGATGCCGTTGCAGAGTTTAAAACTCGCGTCGCCTAATCCGCTAAGATAGTTCCAAATAAAAAAGCCCGAAGTGCACAACACTTCGGGCTTTTTCATTTAAAGGACGATGACCAACATTTGATCATCACTACTCATCATCAAGAGGGACCATTTTAGTATTGCCGCCATGCACCTTCTCACGCTGTTTCTGAACCAGAGCATAGAAACCCGGGATCAGGAATGTACCTGCAAGAAGCACACATAACAGGCCACCAATCAGGGAAATGCCCAAAGAGTTCTGACTCACATGCCCGGCACCAGCAGCAAAAATCAATGGGAAAATACCCAAGATAAATGACCACGACGTCATGTTTACCGCTCTGAAGCGCAATGTACCCCCCTTCACCGCCGCACTGTCGATGTCCGCATCTTTTTCTTCGCGCTCTTGCTTAGCGAACTCCACAATCAAGATCGCGTTCTTCGCGGCTAAGGCTATCAGCAGCACCAGACCAATCTGCGCATACAAGTTCAACGGCGTTCCAGTTAAGTTCAGTGCGAGGAAAGAACCGAGTGTCGCAACTGGCACGACGAGAATAATAGCCAGCGGGATACTCCAGCTCTCATACTGTGCCACCATGAACAGGTAAATGAAGATCAGTGCCAATGCAAAAGCATAGATAGCCTGATTGCCAGCAAGCACTTCCTGATAAGCCATGCCCGTCCACTCATAGGTGTAACCTTGAGGCAGAACCTCTGCCGCGACACGCTCCATGGCTGCGATCGCGTCACCACTCGAATAACCCGGTGCTGGTTGGCCTTGAATAATCGCGCTGCGGTACATGTTGTAGCGCCATGCAACATCTGGCTCAAACACCTGCTCATAACTAACCAGTGTGCTTAGCGGAACCATATCTCCACCAGCCGTACGCACGTGGAAACGTTCTAAGTCCTGCATACTACTACGATGCTGGCTGTCCGCTTGCATGGTCACTCGGAAGTTCTTACCAAACATGGTGAAGTCATTCACATACAAACTGCCTAAGTTGCCTTGCAGTGTCTGGAAGATTGAGAACAATGAAATACCGAGTTGCTGCGCCTTTTCACGATCAATATCAACGTAGTAATGCGGCACGTTGGCACGGAATGTACTGAAGGTATAAGCAATTTCCGGCGCTTGGTTTGCCGCCTGAATCATCTCACCCATCACCATGGACAAGTCGGTACGGCTGCGTCCCAAGGTATCTTCCAACACAAATTCAAAGCCCGACGCAGCTCCCATACCCGGAACCGCAGGAGGCCCCATCGCAAACACTACTGCCTGTGGTAATTTCATCGCAGCAAGACCGTTGATACGGTTAGCAATGCTATTTGCAGAGTGGTCACCATCTAAGGCGTTTCGCATCTCCCAGTCGTGCAATTTAATGAACATCGAAGCGCCATTTGAAGCGGCAGCTCCCGTCATGAATGAATAACCGTTTGCGACAGTCACCCCATCAACACCAGGTTCCTGCTCTACCATTTGCATTAGCTCACGCGTTACCTCTTCAGTACGAGACAATGACGCAGAATCTGGTAGTTGAACATTCACCAGCAAGATCCCTTTATCTTCCTGAGGAACAAATGCAGTGGAGGTTGTCTTGGCAAAGAAAGATACCGCCGCAACTGCAACAATAAAGAAAGTCACGAGCAACAGTGATTTCTTCACCAGGAAGCCTGCAACCTGACCATAGCCTTTGGTCACACGCTCTAGACCACGGTTAAAGGCCTGGAACCAGTTTGCCGTATTGCCACCACCTTGCTTTAGCACCAATGAACATAACGCAGGTGAAAGCGTTAACGCATTAATTGATGAAATCACTACCGAGATACAGATAGTTAGCGCGAACTGACGATACATGATGCCAGTAATGCCCGGAAGCATTGCCACCGGAAGGAACACGGCAAGAAGCACTAAGGTTGAGGTAATGATTGGCCCAGTTACCTCTTTCATCGCAAGCAGAGTGGCTTTACGCGGTGAAATGGTTGGATCCTTCGCCATGGTTGTATCCACGTTTTCGATAACCAAGATAGCGTCATCCACCACGATACCAATCGCAAGAATCAAACCAAACAGAGTAACAGTATTAATGGTAAAGCCTGTTACTTGCATGATGGCAAACGTACCGATCAGCGACACAGGAATCGCGACCACCGGAATCAACGTGGCACGCGCACTGCCTAAGAACAGATAAGTAACCGCGATAACCAATAAAATCGCTTCTATCAGTGTTTTGACGACCCCTTTAATTGACTCAGAAACAAACACCGTTGTGTCATAACTGGTTTCGTACGCCATGCCCTCTGGGAAGTCTTTACTCAAACGCTCAAGTAGTTCCATTACCGCTTGGCCACTTTCCAGCGCATTGGCATCTGACTGAAGGGACAACGCAACGATAGACGCGTCTTGACCACGGAACTGACCATTACCGTCGTAGAACTTTTTACCCAGTTCTACGCGTGCGACATCTTTTAAGTAAACGGTTGAACCATCGGAATTGGCGCGAAGTACGACATTTTCAAACTCGCTAACACTCTCCAAACGGCCTTTTGTCACTAGGTTAAACTGTACTTCTTGCGGGTTATTATATGGCGCAGCGCCTACTCGACCTGCAGCGACCTGAACGTTTTGCTCGGCCAACGCAGCATACACATCTGATGTTGTCAGCTTGAGATTGGCCATTTTTTCAGGGTCCAACCAGACTCGCATCGCGTATTCACCGCCGCCAATCACGTTAACTTCACTGATCCCTTTAGCGCGGGCAAGCTGATCTTTTACATTCAAGTTAATGTAGTTGATCAAGAACTGGTCGTCATACTTGCCGTCTGGAGAATAGAAGTTCAGTACCATCAGAAGATCAGGCGAACGCTTTTTAACCGTCACGCCTACCATGCGTACTTCTTGTGGTAATTTGGACTCAATCTGCGACACTCGGTTCTGAACGTTAACTTGCGCCATGTCGGGATCGGTTCCGACATCGAAAGTGACGTTCAAACTGTAAGAGCCATCGTTGGCACTTTTCGAAGACATATAAATCATGTCTTCTACACCGTTCACCGAGGTTTCTATCGGGTCGGCAATCGCTTGTTCGACAACTTCAGCACTTGCTCCGGTGTAATACGCCGACACACTAACTGAAGGTGGACTGATTTGTGGGTATTCTGCAACTGGCAGGATGGCTAATGAGATAGCCCCCGCCAAGGTCAAAATGATGGAAATGACCAGAGCGAACTTAGGTCTTTGTATAAAGAAACGACTTAGCATTCTGCCCCCTACTGCTTATCTTCAGTCGGAGTTTGAATACTCACTTCTACGCCATTGCGAACACGCTGTAAGCCCTGTGTGATCACCGAATCGTTTAGATCCAGACCATCACGAATAATGATCCCTTGCTCTACTTGCGGCCCCAGCACAACGTTACGTCGCTCAGCCACATTACCTTCGGTGGTGATCATTACAAAGTCTCCCTCCAGATCCGTTTGTACCGCGCGACGTGGCACGACAATCACATCTCTTGTGTTCTTATCGCGCAAGTTCACTTTGATGTGCTGACCCGGCAATAGCTTATGATCAGGGTTGGTGACAATCGCTCGCATCGCAATCGTGCCAGTTTGGGTATTAATGCGGTTACCCAAGAAATCGAGTTGCCCCAAGTGCTCAAAGAATTCTCCATTTTCCAGCTCTAGCTGTACTTCTACATTACTGGATTCCGCGGAGCCATCCCCTTTTACTTTGTCCATACCCATCGCCAGACGTTCGCGCTCACTAACACTGAATGAGGTGTGAACGGGATCAAGGCTAACTAATGTGGTCAACACCCCTGATGATGGAGAAACCAAATCACCAGTACTTACTTTGGTATCACTTATACGGCCGCTAAATGGTGCACGAATCTGGGTATAAGAGAGGTTAACCTCCGCTAATTTCAACTGGGCGTTAGCTGCTTCAAGTTCCGCTCTGGCACCTAATAGCGCCGCGGTCAGAGCGTCAAACTCTGACTGAGAAATACTGCCGCGAGGAAGCAAGTTTTTCCCGCGTTGGTGATCAAGTTCTGCTTTCTTAAGTGCCGCTTTAGCCTGCGCCAATGCTGCTTTCGCACTTGCTACCTGAGCTTCAAAAGAAGAAGGCTCGATGGTATAAAGCAATTGGCCTTTTTCTACCATTTGCCCTTCATCAAAATGACGCGCTTTCAGGTAGCCTGAAACTTGAGCGGTAATATTGGTATCTTCTACCGCTTCAATTCGGCCGATATACGACTTGCTTGGTTGATAGTCGATAACAATGACATCCTGTGTCACAACGAGAGGAGCCTGACTCCCTCCCTGGGTATTTTTCACTTCTCCGCATCCTGCAAGGATAGTAGTGGCCGCTATTAGTGCGACAAGTGTTTTCTTTTGCATGTATTTACCATTTTTATGGAACAGGATATTATTAAAAAACCCTTCAACCTTACCGTCTGTAGAGTGCGAATTCTCCTACATAAATTATGCAAATCGTTTCTAATTGTAATTAAATGAAACCAAGTAAAATTAACGTGATGCGATGGAAATTTTTTTATGATCTTTATTAACCCTGAAGTATGAAAACCCATCAAACATCAACGCAGTGTATGACTACTTTTCTCTCCCCCTTCACCAACATCTAGAGCCTGTCGACCAGACTCCCTTACCTGACAGAACGATGAAAAGTGAGCAATTAAGCGTCAGCACTCGTTTTTTGACTATTTTTTACAACAAAATGAGTTATCATTTCGATATTTCAAAGCCTTCGATCGAGAGGATGTACATGATTTCTAAATGGGCGAAACGTTTTTACCAAATGGCCGAATTGGTGGCGTCTTGGAGTAAAGATCCCTCCACACAAGTTGGTGCAGTAATTACTAAGCAAAACCGTATCGTTTCTGTTGGCTTTAACGGCTATCCACACGGGGTTTCCGACAGCGTGGATACCGATGAGCGAGAACTTAAATACTTAAAAACACTGCATGCAGAAGAAAACGCTATTCTGTTTTCTAAGCGTGATTTAGACGGCTGTGACATTTGGGTCACGCATTTTCCGTGCCCTAACTGCGCGGCAAAAATTATTCAGACTGGCATCTCACGCGTACATTGCCCAGAGCAATCAGAAGATTTTCTGTCTCGCTGGGGAGATAAGATACAGGTGAGTCAGGATATGTTCGATCAAGCTGGCGTAGAAGTGGACTGGCTGCCGTTAGAAGAAATCGAAATTGAAGGAACAGACGTTCGTTAACCTTCATTTAAAGTAACACTAAAAACACAACAGCCCAGATATCGTCTGGGCTGTTTCTATTTGTTCGCGGCAGTTACTATCACTCTTGGTATTTCTTCGCCGTCAGCTCTGCAATTTTGGCGATCACCAACACCGATTTTTCCATCATTTCTACTGACACGAATTCATGGATACCATGAAAGTTAAATCCGCCAGTAAAGATATTTGGGCAGGGTAGCCCCATAAACGACAAACGAGCCCCATCGGTTCCGCCTCGTATTGGTTTAATCAGAGGCTCAACATCACATGCTTCCATCGCTTGCTTTGCCAGGTCGATAATATGCGGATAAGGCTCGACCATCTCACGCATGTTGTAGTAACTGTCTGTGATTTTGATTTCTACACAGCCATGTTTCAGACCGGCGTTCATCTCATCGACGAGCTGACGCATAAAAGCTTTACGACTTTCTAAACCTTCTCGCTCAAAATCACGAATAATATAGCTCAGCTCACTATGAGCAATGCCAAGGCTGCCTGATTTAAGGTGGTAGAAGCCTTCATAACCTTCTGTGGTTTCGGGCGTTTGGTCTTCCGGCATCTGAACCTGAAATTTGGCCGCCAGGTTCATCGCGTTGACCATCTTTCCTTTTGCGGTTCCGGGGTGAACGCTGACTCCGTGAAAAACAACGTCAGCGGTTGCTGCATTAAAGTTCTCATATTCAAGTTCACCTTGAGGACCACCATCAACGGTGTATGCCCATTGTGCACCAAACTTTTCAACATCGAATTTATCAGCGCCCCGACCGATCTCTTCATCGGGCGTGAATCCAATGCAAATATCGCCGTGAGGAATATCAGGGTTTTCAATCAGCATCGCAATGGCCGATAATATCTCCGCGATGCCTGCTTTATTATCTGCGCCCAAAAGGGTCTTGCCATTGGTCGTGATTAGGTTGTGACCATGAAGCTGATGCAAATCAGGGTATTGAACAGGTGATAACACTTCGTCACCAAGCCCCAGCGCAATATCGCCCCCCTGATAGTCTTCCACAAACTGAGGCGAAACATTTTTACCGGACGCATCTGGCGCAGTATCCATATGCGCGATAAAACCGATAGCGGGCACATCGTAATTCACATTAGAAGGTAACCTCGCCATAAGGTAACCATGGTCCGTTAAAACAACATCACTTAAGCCGAGGTTAATCATTTCCTGTTGTAAATGTTGTGCAAAAACGAGCTGCCCCGGACTACTTGGACAAGTCGTCACTTTGGGGTTTGATTTGGTATTGAACGTGACGTAGTGAAGAAATCTTTCAACTAAATGCTTCATAATTATTCTCATTACTCTAGGCTTCTTAGCATGTTACGCCCAACGTAGAATAAGAACTTGCTTTGAATCATTTTCTATTTAAAAACAGAGCTAATCCTACCGTTCAATCGAGAAGCTCCTGTGCTAACTCACGCCACTGAGCAACCTCGCCGCGAAAATGGTTCCACTGCTTTTCCGTCATGGACTTAGAGAGCGAAAGGGTGAGTTCGTCCACCAGCGCGAGATTGTGATCCATATTTTGAGATAGTTGGTCACTATAAAAACTTTCTGGCTCAAACATTAATTGCATGAACACTTTCTGATAAATAACACTGTTGGATTTATTGTCGAACATATATTCGAGCTCTTGATATATTGATGCTCGATAATTACGCCATAAAGGGCTATTGAGAATAACTTGATTAGAAAATTGCGTCACATAGCGTTGTTGATCATCATTTAGCTCTCCTATCCATTCTGTCACCCACTCTTCCGTATTTTCAAAAACAATCTTTCTCACTTCCTTTTCTGTCTTATCCGCATATTTAGCGTTTCTCTTCTTATAGTCCTTTTGTACGTTAAGTAAAAACTCACGTTGCTGCTGCGGCGTTAATAACAAGCTCAATGAGAACAATTCGGGCGCGACCTTACTAATAATGCGGTTATAATGCTCTCGGAATCTTTCTCGGCTTTGCTGTAAGTAATTTAACGTAATATCTTCCTCTGTCATGGTTTCCATTTCCTTTAAATGGTCGACATAACGAGGCAGCTCTTCTTGCTTGTGCCACTCTGCTAAGAATAACAACCGCTCTTCTAGCAAACTTTCTTGCTCTTGGTTGAGCGTGACATAATCATCCAGATATTCGAGGACAAACCAATCTAAATTGTTATAGAAAAACTTTTTAGTACAACCAGCCAGGACAAAAATGGAAATCAATATAAGGCTGTAGCGAAGTACTTTATTAGATACGTCATGTAATTTAATCACTTACCGAATTCCCTTTTCTTTTGTTTACCCTCTATAATCAGTGGTATCACTTAATATTGCGGCAAACTTACCTTGATGTGACAAATATTTGTTGTCACCCTAATAGAATATAGAGTTTGAAAAGAACTTTTTGATCACTACTATCCGCAAAAAAGTGAATTAGAGCGTATTGGTTGGCTAAAAAACAAATCGAATAGCGCTCCCTAAACGGCATATAATTTGCTTGAATAATTCTAGGATAGTTTATGGAGGCTAAGTATGGCTGCCGTTGAGCAACTTGATAACTGTGTAGAATATGAAATTCTATATTTTGAACAGGGAAGAATGTTCCGCATGATGGTTGACGCCGAGAACAAAGACTCGGCTTATGAATTTTATTTAGGATGTGGGAAGCATATTAGCGACTTGTACTCTATTCGCCCAGATTATTGAAAATCCACCTCTATGCATAATAGAGGCGGGTTTGATCATTGTTATTGCTACTTGCTATCGCCAAAACGTTCTAAATAGAGAACAGTAGCCGCTGTGCGAGAAGGGACTTTTAGTTTTTTGAGCAAACTCTTCATATGCACTTTGACTGTCGACTCTGAGATGAATAGACGGTCTGCAATTTGTTTGTTTCGAAACCCTTTCGCCACTTCTTTGAGTATTTGGCTTTCACGTTCGGTTAACGCATCAAATACGTCTTCTTGCTCGCCGCGCTCACTAAGATACTTTGCTACTTCCTGACTGTATGTTTTGTCGCCACTATGAGCCTGCTTCAAAAGCTCTACTAGCTCATCTGGCTCAGTATCTTTCAGCAAGTACCCATCGGCACCGGTGCGAACAATCGCATCAATATCCGCCGGGCTATCCGAGACCGTTAAAATAACAATGCGCGCTTCACATCCGTCAGCTCGCAAGGCTTTCAGCGTATCCAAACCAGACATTCCCTTCATATTGAGGTCAAGAAGCACTAAATCCAGTTCCAATTCATGCGCTTTAGCAACAGCGTCCGCACCGTTACTCGCTTCTGCAACAACTTCAAACTCTGGCTCGAAACTTAATAGTTGTTGAATACCACGTCGCATTAGTGGATGGTCATCCACCAGCATTACTTTACACGCTGTCAATGTTTACTTCCTTACTATGTTGGAATTCTAGTGTTACGGTACAACCATTGTTTTTCGACGCGACTACATGAAGATCTGCATGCAGTCTTGTTGCTCGCTCTTGCATGATACTCATACCGTAATGATTAATTTTTTGGTCTTGATGATCAAAGCCTACTCCGTCATCTTCTATTGTTACAGTGATCTTGCCGTCATAATCGAGGCACTGAATAACAATATTATCCGCCTGTGCATGCTTTATCGCGTTCAGGGTCGCTTCTCTGATCAATTGCAGTAAGTGCACCTGTTGATGCGCATCTAATTCTGTTGAAGAAAGACGGTTGTTTAAGGATATCTTAGTCGCCGTTTGTTCATTTAATGTAGCAACCATTTCTTGTAATGCCTGCCCAAAACTCCCCTCCTTTATTGTTAAGCGGAAGGTTGTGAGTAGCTCTCTTAACTGAGTATACGCAGCCGATAACCCCGTATCCAGCTCAGCAATCACCTGATTCGCTTGTGATATAGCCTTTTCATCCGGCAAATTTTTCACGCTTCTCTTCAGCAAAGCGACTTGAATTTTCAGGTAAGAGAGAGCCTGAGCCAGTGAGTCATGCAGTTCACGCGCGATGGTAGCCCGCTCTTCCATCAACAATATTTGTTCCGCTTGTCGCTGAGCTCGATTGTAATAAACTGCTCGGGAAAGAATCTGCACAAAGTTTTCAATTAGCGTTTCATTTGGACAAGGCAGCCCTGCCTTCCAATACAAGTACCCTAAGTGCTCTCCATCAAGTACGAGCGGATCTGCGTGGCACGCTTCATCGCAGTCATGGCAACACTCTTCCCCCTCGGCAAGAATCCAATTTGGCTCCCCCACCTGCTCGATCTCGAGCTTAACCGCCTTGATACCTTCCAGACTAGCAAGGTGCTGTAAAATAGCCTGAAAATTATCCTGGCCGATTCGTGAAGCCGTCAGTTCTTTTGATGAATCATAAAGCACTTCGAGAGACTGGTTTGCCTGCTGCAATTTACGAGTTTTTTCGTCAACCGCTTTTTCTAACCCCCGGTAGAGTTTGCCAAGATCAGTGGCCATACGGTTAAAAGTACGTGTTAGTATGCCCATTTCATTATTGCTTTGAACTTCAAGCGAAATATCAAAGGTGCGGTTTTTAATCCGCTCACTCGCGACAACCAAAGATCGCAACGGTTTAACCACTTCGCGGCGGACAAAGAGAACAACAAAGACACTTGCGCACAGAATCCCGCCAAGACCAAGACCACCGACCCACGCTAAGTTAATCAACTTTTGTTCTGAAAAGCTTTGCAGCTTAAACACAAACGCATCAATCTGCGCAACGAACCCCGCAACCAACATTTGATAGTCGCTCGGATCCTCTCGCTTCAGAACTAATTTGAGTTCATGCCATCGAGCAATTAATCCGTAATAGTCTTGGGTGATGTCTTCAGGTACTGACCAGTTTTGCAACGCTTTCATCGAAGGTGAATAAATCGAACGCTCAAAAGTTTCAATATGATCAGAGTAATCTAGCGACTGGATTTGAATATCATTAGCCAACCGATAACTCTGCATGCGCATTGACCCTGCAACGTTCACCGCTTCAGCATCGTTAAGGCTAGACGCGAGCGTGAAAATAGCGAATCCAGTGGTAGCAATCGATAACAGCAGAATGATCAGCATTGCAGATGCAATCGTCCCAGTTACTGACTTTTTCACATTTTTAAACAATCTGAATTCCTTACTTTATTGTCCGACTGGCTTATGCAGTGAGCCCGTGACGCTTCAGCGTCCTCAATATGTGATCACTCGCGACAGAATTAATTGATCTAAAACAATATTACCCCCCAATTAACCCCTTGGAGGTATTTATACGAATATGTCAAAAACTACAATTTCGTTAGCGTTAATGACAGTTTATTAATGAAAATTGTGGGCTAAGCTTATTTGAGTACCAAATTTTAAGATGAACATCCGCATTGAGGTGGTTAAGTGGTAAACCTTTCAAGAAGAAGACTCTTTGCAAGAAAAACGCACACCAATGATGCAGTACGCTTACCTTGGTTAGCACAACCTGAGCAGTTTACAGATGGTTGTACTCGATGCGGTAAGTGTATCGATGTCTGCGAAACTAAAATTATAACTAAAAGTGACGGCGGCTTCCCTTCGGTCGACTTTAGCATTGATGAATGTACGTTTTGCTATCAATGCGCAGATGCCTGTCCCGAACCACTATTTTTAGCAGAAACAGAGCAACCTTGGCAGGCAAAAGCACAAATAAATGACAACTGTTTAGCAAAACAAAACGTTGAATGCCGCAGCTGCGGTGATATGTGCGACCCAATGGCGATTCAGTTCAAATTGGAGCTTGGGAAAGTAGCGCAACCAAATTTAAACCTTGATGAATGTAACGGATGTGGCGCATGTGTCTCTGTGTGCCCAACTTCATCCATCAATGTGAGCAATATAACAGCCTGAGCCGTACACATAGAAAGGCAATAACTGAGAGAACGATATGTCTCTAAATGAAGTGCATATTTCAAGTTTGGTAGTACACGTACTGCCTGAGCATCTGGATGAGATCAAGGCCCAGATCGAAGCGTATGAAAACGCCGAGATATACGGTGACAGTCCAGAAGGCAAAATCGTTGTGGTGCTGGAGACCGAAAACCAGGGATTCATTACCGATACTATCGATGCGATTAATAATTTACCGAATGTCTTAAGTACCGTCTTGGTTTACCACCAAATTGAGACTGAACTTGAACAAACAGATAACCAAGACACTGGAACACAACATTCCCAAATTGAGGGTGAAGTATGAAAATGACAAGACGTGCGTTTGTGAAAGCAAACGCGGCTGCATCGGCTGCTGCTGTAGCAGGTATTACATTACCAGCCTCTGCCGCAAACCTGATTGCCAGCTCTGACCAGAGCAAAATCACATGGGACAAAGCGCCTTGTCGTTTTTGTGGTACAGGTTGTTCTGTTCTAGTTGGTACGCAAAATGGCAAAGTGGTCGCTACACAAGGTGACCCAGAAGCGCCGGTAAACAAAGGTCTGAACTGCATCAAAGGCTATTTCCTGTCTAAAATCATGTACGGTCAAGACCGTCTGACACAGCCATTGCTGCGCATGAAAGATGGCAAATACCACAAAGATGGCGAGTTTACGCCAGTTTCTTGGGATGTCGCTTTCGATACGATGGCTGAGAAGTGGAAAGCATCGCTAGAGAAAAAAGGCCCAACTAGTGTCGGTATGTTCGGTTCTGGTCAATGGACCGTAATGGAAGGCTACGCTGCAGCAAAAATGATGAAAGCAGGCTTCCGTTCAAATAACATCGACCCGAACGCACGTCACTGTATGGCTTCTGCGGTAGTTGGCTTCATGCGCGCCTTTGGTATTGATGAGCCGATGGGATGTTACGACGACTTCGAGAACGCAGATGCATTCGTTCTTTGGGGTTCTAACATGGCAGAAATGCACCCTGTACTGTGGACACGTATTACTGACCGTCGCCTGAGCCACCCTCATGTTCGAGTCAATGTCCTTTCTACCTACTACCACCGTTCATTTGAGCTGGCGGACCATGGCTACATTTTCAATCCTCAGTCTGACCTTGCGATCGCTAACTTCATCGCCAACTACATCATCGAAAATGACGCGGTAAACTGGGACTTCGTTAACAAGCACACCAACTTCACTCAAGCAGACACCGATATTGGTTACGGCTTACGTGATGACGACCCGTTACAAAAAGCCGCCAAAAATCCAAACTCAGGCAAACTGACTGCTATCTCTTTTGAAGAGTACAAAAAGTCTGTTGCTCCGTACACCGTTGAGAAAGCGTCGGAAATCTCTGGTGTAGAACAAGAGAAACTCATCGAGCTTGCGAAACAATACGCGGATCCAAACACAAAAGTGATGTCACTTTGGACCATGGGTATGAACCAGCATACTCGCGGCGTATGGATGAATAACCTGGTTTACAACATCCACTTGCTAACGGGTAAAATCGCGACTCCGGGTAACAGCCCGTTCTCATTGACTGGTCAACCATCAGCTTGTGGTACTGCGCGTGAAGTGGGTACCTTTGCTCACCGTCTGCCAGCAGACATGGTGGTAGCAAACCCTAAACACCGTGAAATCGCAGAGAAGATCTGGAAACTGCCTGAAGGTACGATTCCTCCAAAACCAGGCTTCCACGCGGTTCTTCAAGACCGAATGCTAAATGACGGTGTATTGAACTGTTACTGGGTTCAATGTAACAACAACATGCAGGCAGGTCCGAACATTAACACTGAGCGTCTTCCTGGTTACCGTAACCCAGAAAACTTCATTGTGGTGTCAGACCCATACCCAACCGCGACAGCGCAAGCGGCCGACTTGGTACTTCCTACTGCAATGTGGATTGAGAAAGAAGGCGCTTACGGTAACGCAGAACGCCGTACTCAAGCCTGGTATCAACAAGTTGGTACGGTAGGCGAAGCGAAATCGGACCTATGGCAAGTCATGGAGTTCGCGAAACGCTTCAAAATGGAAGAAGTATGGCCAGAAGAGTTACTCGCAAAAGCACCTGAATACCGTGGTAAAACCATGTATGACATGCTGTTTAAAAACGGTCAGGTCGACAAGTTCCCTGTTGAAGAAGCACGTGAACTAAACGACGATTCTCATCACTTCGGCTACTACGTTCAAAAAGGCCTGTTCGAAGAATATGCAACATTTGGTCGCGGTCATGGCCATGACTTAGCACCTTACGATGTTTACCACACTGTACGCGGCTTACGCTGGCCTGTGGTTGATGGTAAAGAAACGCAATGGCGCTTTAAAGAAGGCTCTGATCCATACGCGAAAGCAGGCTCTGGTTGGGACTTTTATGGCAACGCAGATGGTAAAGCGAAGATCATCTCCGCGCCATACGAAGCGCCACCAGAAATGCCAGATTCCGAATACGATTTATGGTTATGTACAGGCCGTGTTCTTGAACACTGGCACACTGGTACCATGACTCGCCGTGTTCCTGAGCTTTACAAAGCGGTTCCAGATGCGGTGTGCTACATGCATCCTGAAGATGCGAAAGCACGTAATGTTCGTCGCGGCGAAGAAATACTGATCGCCAATAAACGTGGTGAAGTACGTGCACGTGTAGAAACGCGTGGTCGTAACCGCCCTCCACAAGGTTTGGTATTCGTACCGTTCTTTGATGCTCGTATTTTGATTAACAAGTTAATCCTTGATGCAACTGACCCACTGTCAAAACAGACAGACTTCAAAAAGTGCCCGGTCAAAATCACTAAGATTGCTTAACCCTTCAGATATCGAATAAAACGGCCGCCCACGCGGCGGCCTAAAAAAGAACTTAAGCCTTAAAGGCGGAGAAGAAACGATGAAAAAATTACTTGTCGCACTTTTATCTGTAGGTGCTTTGGTGACAGGCATTGCACAAGCTGAGTTAAACAACCCAGGTGGTACTGGTGGACTAGAATCTTTGCGTGGCATGTCTCAACTTGAAGATACTCGCCCTGCTGACGAGTTTAAAGACTTCCCAAAAGATCAAATCGTTGAGGATAGCTTTGTTTATCAGCCACCGCTGATTCCACATAGTATTCGTAACTATGAGGTGTCTTTAAACGCGAATAAATGTCTTGCCTGCCATAGCTGGAAAAATGCGAAAGACTCTGGCGCGACAAAAATCAGCGTAACCCATTATGTTAACCGTCAAGACGCTGTGCTTGCCGATGTCTCTCCTCGTCGCTTCTTCTGTTTGCAGTGTCACGTTCCGCAAACCGATGCGAAGCCATTAGTGGAAAACGAATTCCAAGCTGTAGATTCGCTTCAGTAAATGAAACGCGAGTGCTAAGAGGTTACTTATGAAAATACTTAAAGCGTTTTGGAATAGACTGAAGAGCCCAAGCAAAGCTGCCGCTGGTGTGGTTTTATTCCTCGGTTTTGCTGGCGGTCTGCTGTTTTGGGGCGCATTTAACACGGGAATGGAAGCGACCAACACCGAAGAGTTCTGCTCTGGTTGCCACGCGCCAATTGTTGCTGAGATCAAAGAGACTATCCACTACTCAAACCGCTCTGGGGTACGAGCGATTTGTTCAGACTGTCACGTTCCGCATGAGTGGACAGATAAGATCGTACGTAAAGTTCAGGCTTCAAAAGAGTTGTTTGCTCACTATGTTTTGCGCACTATCGATACGCCAGAGAAATTCCAGGAACGTCGTGGACATTTGGCAGAACGTGAATGGGCTCGTATGAAGAAAAACGACTCTTTAGAATGCCGTAACTGCCACGAGTTCGACTATATGGACTATTCACAACAAGGCTCTCGTGCTTCTGCGCAACACTCTACAGCGTTGGCTTCAGGCGATAAAACCTGTGTAGATTGTCATAAAGGTATCGCACACAAATTACCTGATATGCACGGCGTAGAAGGCTGGCAATAAGGAGAACTGACCATGAGTACACTAGAATCTGTGATTTGGCACATCCTAGGATACAGCGCAATGCCAGTAATCATCTTGTCTGGCTTTGTTGGCGTAGCTGCCGTTTCTCTATGGGTGTTGTCGCTGGGTAAAGACAAGAACCTGTAATCCAAACAACGCAATGCATGGATACGCGAAAGCAACCATGTTCCAAACTTGTTCATGCATCAATCGTTAAACAGCGCTGGGATAATCTCAGCGCTGTTTTATTTTACGCCGGATCAGATAAAAAAAAGCGACCACGAGGGCCGCCAAGAGTATCGCCAAAATAATAATGCGGAAGGAAACATAACCATTTAAGGTCATTTCACAGGCAATACCTGTTTAACGTAGGTTCCCGGCGCTTCATCAATCACAGGATTGTTTTCAGAGCCTACAGGGAATGGTTCAACCTGCTCTTCTGGATTGAACTGAAGTAGCCATTCGTTCCAATGCGTCCACCAGGACCCATCTTTACGTTCAGCACTGCTTAGCCATTCCTCGGCAGAGTCTTCTAGCGTATCGTTCAACCAATAGCCGTACTTGCCCTTAGACGGTGGATTGACAATACCTGCTATGTGCCCAGATTCACCTAGTACAAACGTCTTGTTACCACCCGTGTTCAGAGCGCCACGGTACGTGCCTTGCCATAGTGCGATATGGTCTTCTTTGGTTGATACAAAGTAGCTTGGGATTTTAATCTTATTCAGATCCATCCAAACGCCGCCGATTTTCACGCCTTTATCTTGTATCAGTTTGTTTTCCAAATAGAGCTCTCGAAGCAGGAAGTTATGCGCGGCAGCACTCACGTTGGTACTATCGCTGTTCCAGTACAACAAGTCGAAATCTACCGGACTATTGCCTTTCAAGTAATTGTCCACGTAGTAGTTCCAGTACAAGCTGTTCTCACGCAACAAACTGAATGTCACACTTAAAGAACGGCCATCCATGTAACCTTTCGCGTTGTTCTGTGCTTCTATCGCACTGATGATGACATCATTAATGTAGGCCCCCACTTCTCCCGGCTGAGAAAAGTCGAGAAGCGTCGTAAAGAAGGTCGCGGATTTAATGCGTTTCTTCATGCGCTTCGCCGCATAGTAGGCAACAGTACTTGCAAGAACGGTCCCGCCGATACAGTAACCAACGGCATTGACTTGCTCTTGACCAGTAATGTCTTCAATCGCTGCGACAGCTTTTACCACACCTTCAGTAACATAATCGCCAAACTCAACGTTCGCTTGCTCTTTACCGGGATTACGCCAGGACATCATAAATACAGTGTGTCCTTGCTCCAGCAACCAGCGAACCATCGAGTTCTTCTCGGTGAGATCAAGAATGTAGTACTTGTTAATGAACGGCGGTACGATCAGCAATGGCGTTGCATTCACCTTTTCCGTCACCGGACGGTATTGGATCAGCTCAAACAGTTCATTTTTGAAAACCACATCACCTGCCGTGGTGGCGACGTCTTCACCAACACGGAAAGCATTGTTGTTGGTCATACGGATTTTTAAAATATCCGCGCTCGACTCAACGTCTTCCTTAAACTGCTCTAAACCTACTAATAAGTTTTGACCGTTTTGTTCAAGTGTCAGTTTTAAAAGCTCTGGATTGGTCGCAATGAAGTTAGATGGGGAGAGGGCATTGATGGCTTGACGGGAAAAGAAAATAATTCGCTCTTTTGCCTTCTCATCTAAGCCTTCTAATGACTCGATGGTGTCCAAGTACGTTTTACTGAACAAAAGGTAAGATTGCTTGATGAAGCTATACATCGCCTCATTTTGCCAATCCTCATGAGAGAAACGCTTATCTCCCCTTTCTGCTTCTATTGTTTGCGTCTTGTTGCCTGCCAGAACAACGTTCTGCCAGATTTGCAGTTGTTGCTCCCACCATTCAGCTTGCAGCTTAAGAATAGCAGCAGGTTGATTGGCAGCTTGTTCAAACAGTTTGGCAGTGTCCTCAAAGTTCACTTCTTGCATAGCCTTGTTCAAAGGAGAATTCACGACTGCCTTGTTGACTTCGAAATCATGCCACCATTGTTGATTGGTTTCCTGAAGCTTTACAAGATAGTCCGAAAAGAAGTGTTGAAACATAGTCTTACTCCTATATTCGGAAAAAACAACGCCGCCCAAATCTAGGGGCGGCGAGAATCGGACAAATTACGCTGGAGTAACAGTCTTAAGATTTTCCGAAGTCATTTTCTCAACGTCTTCTTTGAATTCTTTTGCGATAGCTTGCAGCTTGTTGCTGTCATCCATCATTTGTTGAGAAAGCTTAGTCAGTACGCTTAGCTGCTGGCTATTGAACGCAGTCAAAGAAGTCACGTCTTTGATTTCTGACGCTGCTTTCATTTGCGTAATACCCATTTCACTGTACGTGCGCATCGCGTTAAGTTGAAGCTCAGTTAGTACTTCAACGTTTTTAGTCACAAGCTTGTTAAACTTCAAGTAAGGTTCTAGCGTTTTTTCTGTTTGATCGCTGAATGTTTTGAAAAAATCAGTGTACATGGTGTATCTCCTAGATAAATGAATATAAATGTCCGTTTAAAAAAATTACTTAATTGCTTTTAGAATGACAGCTGTCCCCATACCGCCACCCACACACAGTGAAGCTACACCGTATTGGGCGTCCTGCTTATGAAGTTCGTGAACTAAAGTGACCAGAATTCGGTTGCCAGAGGCACCAAGTGGGTGACCTAATGCAATCGCACCGCCATTAAAGTTTGCTTTATCTTGAATCGAACTGACTGGAACTTGGTTTGTTTCCGCCAACTGATGAATCACCCCAAGAGCCTGAGCGGCAAAGGCTTCATTCAGCTCGTATACATCAATATCCTGAATATTAAGCTCTGCTTTCTTGAGCGCTTTATTCACTGACTCGACTGGCCCTAGCCCCATGATCTTTGGATCGATACCTGACTGCGCATAACTGACAACCTCAGCCAGAGGTGTCAAACCATGAGCTTGAACCGCGCTTTCTGATGCCACGATGATCGCACTCGCACCATCGTTGATACCTGATGCGTTACCCGCTGTGACTGTACCTTCACGGTCAAAGGCCGGGCGAAGCTTGCTCAAGCCTTCAAGTGTCGCGTTTGCCTTAGGGTATTCATCTGTATCGAAAATAATCGTTTCACGGCGCTGAGTTACTTCAACCGGTACGATTTCATCTTTGAATTTTCCTGCTTCAATCGCGGCAACCGCTTTCTGTTGGCTGGCTAAAGCATACGCGTCTTGCTGCTCGCGGCTAATGCCCACTTCCTTTGCCACATTTTCCGCAGTCACACCCATGTGGTACTGATTGTAAATGTCCGTTAGGCCATCGGTGATCAACAGATCTTTCAGTTCCATGTTGCCCATTTTATTCCCATCGCGGACGCTACTAGGAACGATGAACGGGATTTGAGACATCACCTCAACGCCTGCAGCAACAACCACTTGAGCATCACCGCTGCGAATGTGAGAAACCGCATCCATCACGGTTTTCATGCCACTACCACAAACCATGTTGACGCCATACGCTGGTACAGACTCCGGAACACCCGCAAATATTGCCGCTTGGCGACCAACGCCCATCCCTTGGCCAGCACTAACGACGTTACCAACAATCACTTCATCAATCTTGTCGCTTCCGAGATTTGCAGCTTCAAGCGCCCCTTTAATAGCGACTGCTGCCAGATTGCCTGCTGAAGTATTTTTTAAACTTCCACCAAATGCGCCAATAGGTGTACGCTTTGCTGCTACGATATAAACTTTTTCCATCATCTCTATCCTTAGTGCATGTAAAGGCCGCCGTTCACCGACAGTGTTTCGCCGGTGATGTATGCGCCTGCATCACTCACTAAGAAGCTAACAGATGCTGCAATTTCTTCTGGTGTCGCTAAACGCTTCATTGGAATTTGATTAGTAATCGATTCCAACACTTCTGGCTTCATTTGCTCTACCATTGGTGTCCCTGTGTACCCTGGGGCAATCACATTAACGGTAACGCCTGAACGTGCGCCTTCAAAAGCCAACGCCTTAGAGAAGCCGATCATGCCTGCTTTCGCAGCCGAGTAATTTGCTTGGCCAAACTGCCCTTTCAGACCGTTAACCGACGAGATATTGATGATGCGCCCGCTACCTTTTTCACACATTGCTGCGAAAATTGGTTGAGTAACGTTGAACAAGCTATTCAGGTTGGTATTGATTACATCGTTCCAAGCTTCTGCGGTCATCTTCTTAAAGACGCCATCACGAGTGATACCTGCGTTGTTGACAACAACATCAAGCGTCCCCTCTTCTTGAAGCAAAAGGGCTAGCGTTTCTGCACACTGAGCAGTGTCGGTAACATCTAACTCTAAAAGGCGAACCTGATCTTTGGTAAACCCTTTGCTGTTAAACCACTCCAACGCACACTCATAGTTGCCAGTGTTGTAAGTAGCGATGACACGATAGCCATCGTTGACGAGTTGAGAGGAAATTGCGGAACCAATTCCGCCTTTTGACCCAGTGATCAAAGCGACTTTATTCATTGACGACTCCATTCTTTATCGGAAAATAAATCAAACTACTAATTACAAAATCTAATTGTTTAATAATTTATTCGGCAGAAATCCTTTAACGCCTTTTATTTTAATTTAATCCATAAGTATTACATTTCAAATAATACTATAGTCTATTTTCGTATTATTGATTTAGATCTCACAAACAATGAAAGGTTAAATAATTGTTAAATAATTAGCAATTAAATATAAGTCATTGTTTTAAAATGAAATTAAATCGTAGGCAAACTCAAACGAAAACCACAAAAAACCATAAAAATCAATAATTTACAAAAACAAGAACAAATTACACCATTTAGTGAAATAAGATCATATTTAATATTTACCAAGAGTTTTATAAACAAAAAAATAGAGTATTAGTTCAAAATTAATTATTGATTATATTAATGTAAACGTTTAACACGTTTAAAACGGCACCTTTGGTTTCGTAATTAAACGTGGAATATGAACTGTAAAAGAGAACTATTACTAATAATTAATTTATAACTATAACAATCAAATTAAAACCTTCGCTCCGAGCTGGTGCAAGCGCACTAATATGACGCGCTGATTAAACATTGATGTATTTTACTTTAATATAATTAATTAAGTTCAATAATATAAATATAAAAGTGATTAAAAGTTAGTAGTAGCATCTGTAACGACTTTGCACTATCTTTGTGAGTCGTCCTTTAATTAGCTAATCGATACCACCTATGAATATGACATTGCTTAGTATGTTCATCCCTACCTTCTTTTTCGTCTCTATTACGCCAGGGATGTGTATGACACTTGCACTCACGTTAGGAATGAGTGTCGGGTATCGCCGCGCATTGTGGATGATGATGGGTGAGCTCGCAGGGGTTGCCCTTGTTTCGATCTCAGCAGTGCTGGGCATAGCGGCAATTATGCTTAATTATCCGTGGTTGTTTATCGTCCTTAAATTTATCGGCGGTGCCTATTTGCTTTACCTAGGCATTGAAATGTGGCGCTCCCGAGGCAAACTAGCAATCAATCTAGAGACAGAATCCGCCTTGCCTCAGGGCAACTGGAATTTAGTCATTCAAGGTTTCGTAACTGCGATTGCGAACCCAAAAGGCTGGGCTTTTATGATTTCTCTACTCCCACCATTTATTGATCAGAATGCTGCACTTGCGCCTCAATTGGCCGTTCTAATTTCCATTATTCTGATGTTTGAATTCATTTGCATGTCGCTTTATGCAACGGGAGGAAAAGGCTTAAAGCGTGTATTAGGTCATTCAAAAAATGTACGTCTTATGAATCGCGTTGCTGGCACTTTGATGATGGGTGTTGGAGTTTGGCTATTAATGAGTTAATGGCAAAGCACTAACTTCTGATAGCGCTCTAATAGCGTTCCCAAATAGTTTCTCTGTCTCCCACAATAGTATTTCCATTCCCATGAAATAAAAAACGCCACTTCAGAACGAGTGGCGTTTTTCTCTTAGCTATAAACACAAATATGCATTAAGGCGCAGTGTCAATCTCTACTGGTAAATAATGTTTTGGCTCCAATTTCAATCGCTCTGGTAAAACGGTACCAATTGAAATAGACGACCAAGTGCCAGATAGAACACCAATAAACATGGCAGTAGAAAATCCGGCCAACGCAGCTCCGCCCATGATCCACAATGCCCCGACTGTGATTAATGTGGTTCCGGATGTCACCATGGTACGAGAAAATGTCGCAATGACAGCTTGACCATTGATCTCTTCTGTTTTCCAGCTCTGCTTAGCGATGAGCAGCTCTCGAATTCGGTCAGCGATGATGATCGAGTCATTCAGAGAGTAACCAAGAATCGCCAAAATTGCGGCAAAAACGGTGAGGTTAAATTCCATCTGAGTAATCGCAAAGAAACCTAATACAAGCACCACATCGTGTGCGAGGGCGAATAATGATCCGCTGGCTAAACGCCATTCAAAGCGAAAACATAAGTAAGCCAAGATGGTTAAGACCGAAACGAGCAGCGCGAGACCACCTTGCTCAAACAGATCCTGACCAACTTGTGCCCCAACGATACTGTTACTGACCACATCGACCTGATGCGAAATCGGTTTTAATACATCCGCAACACTTGGTAGCTTTTGGCCTTGTTCTGGCGCTGAATAACGGATAACCCAGCGACCTTCTTCGCCTGAACGTGTCACAGATGTCGATTCACCCAATTCAGGCTGTAATGCACTGAGCAAATCTTGATTGGTTAACTGCTTGTCTATTTTAACTTCTGTCACCATCCCGCCGGTAAAATCGAGGCCCAGGTTTAACCCTTTCATTCCCAACGCGGCTAGCGCAATCACAGTCAAAATTAGTGAAACTAAGGTAGTAAAGTAGCGAATTTTACGAATATGCTGCTGTAATATTTTGACCATGATTAAACCCTCACATCACGACGGGCATCGCGGCCCCAAATTAAGTTGATCATTGCTCGAGAAGCAAATACGCCGGTAAACATACTGGTTAACAGACCCAAACCTAGCGTTAAAGCAAAGCCTTGGATCGGACCGTTACCAATCGCGTACAAAATCACAGCGGTAATCATGGTAGTAATATTGGCATCAAGGATGGTGGCAAACGCGCTGTCAAAACCAAGATCGATAGCCTGTGCAAAACTTCGGCCTTCGCGCATTTTGTCCTTAATTCGTTCAAAGATAATCACGTTAGTATCGACAGCCATGCCGACCGTAAGCACTAAACCTGCGATGCCCGGCAGAGTAAGAACTGCGCCCGGTAACAGAGCGATCAGCCCCAACAAACAAAGCATATTGGCACACAAAGCCACATTCGCGACCCAACCTAAACGGCGGTACCAAAGCGCCATAAACGTCAGCGTTAGACCTAGACCTAAAGCCAGTGCCGCAAAACCATTTTGGATATTTTCGGCACCAAGAGAAGCACCAATGGTGCGCTCTTCAACAATGGTGACCGGTGCGGTCAGAGAGCCAGCTCGCAGTAAAAGTGCCAGTTGCTGTGCTTCATCCATGCTTCCTGCGCCAGTAATACGGAACTGACTGCCGAGCTGAGATTGAATCGTCGCAACACTGATGACACGTTCGTTACGCTCGGTTACACCGCGTTCATTCGTCTTGTATTCACGGTAAACCGTCGCCATTGGCTTACCAATATGGGTAGCAGAAAAGTCACTCATTTTCTTACCACCAGCATGGTCAAGCGAGATGTTTACCTCTGACATGCCCATTTTGTCCACACCAGCACGAGCGTTCACAATGTGCTCACCAGTCAGGACCGGACGCTTGCTCAGTGTCACGGTGCGACCATCATTGTCTTTCAATACCAAATCTTGGCTGCTTTGCGCTTTGCTTGCATCTTCCACTTCATAGAAAGCCAGACTTGCCGTTGCACCAATCACATTTTTCGCTTGTGCTGGGTCTTGAACACCAGGTAGCTCAATACGAATGCTCTCTTTACCCTGACGCTGAACAAGTGCTTCCGTAATACCCAACTCTTCAATTCGACCACGCATGATCTTCAGGTTCTGCTGTAGCGTCGTGGACTGGAATTCCTGGATATTTTGCTCACTAGGCTCCAGCACGAATCCTCTTACTGAACTTTTTGCTACCCAGCCTGGGTAATTTTGCTGCAAGAACTGGGTTACCTCAGCGAGTGCCTTTTCACTCTCACTGTTGACGGCAATACGATTTCCACTTTCAGCGCGAACCTGAACACCACGTGTTCGATTGTCACGCAGGTCAGCTTTGATCTCATCGATCAGTGCGTCTCTTTGCTCTTCGAATGCTTTATTTACATCAACATTCAACAGGAACTGCACACCACCACGTAGATCAAGGCCCAGCTTAATCGGGTTAAAGCCCATCTCGCTCAACCATTCTGGCGCAACAGAGACATACGAGAAGGTGATACTGTCCTCTTTATCCAACTGTTTATTGAGTAGAGTACGAGCTTTACTTTGTGCGTCTTCACTGCCAAAAACGATGGTTGTTTTGCCATCCTTTTCGATGATTCTGTCGGTAGAAATATGGTTCGTTTTGAACAATTGATTGAGTTGTACCAGTGACATTTCAGTCTGGTTTTGGTCAGCGAAGGTCACTTGGATCGATGGCTGCTCGCCAAACCAGGTCGGAATGGCACTCAGCGTTAGAATAATGATTGTCGCGATAAGCACGACATATTTCCAAGCAGAATAGTGGTTTAGTAATTTTCTACTTTTGGCTGGTTTTGGTGTTTTCTTCATATAAACATCATCCCCTCACCCTTAGGTGAAGATTTTACTTTGATAGAGTCAAGACACGACAACCTACGCCCAGAAAATAATCCAGGATAAAGAATGCTCAGAACACAGATCTGTTCTGATGAATACCGTCGTCGTGTTGAGATTGCACAGAATGTGCAGAGTGATGGTGTTTAGGCAGAAAACTGACTATTGAGAGCAACATACATCGCATTGGTTTCTTTCCAACCAGAAAGGCGATAGTCGCTTGTGAAATGATGAAAAATGGACTGGTTTTGACGCCAGTTGATATTGATCAGGCTGTAACTATAGCCAACATCCGCATAGAAAGGCGCATTGAGGTCGCCAACAAAATCGACATCTTCTTCATCAAGCCCTTCTCGGACATGAGAGAGCCAGCGTTGCGAATTAAATATCGCCGACGAATCTGAATTTGCATGACCTTCAGATACCGGCGCGCGCGTGGACTCTTCTGACGCCTCAGAAAAATCATCGTCTGAAATTGGGGATGTGCTTGCTGCAACAAAAGGCTGCAGTTTACTGAAATGCGGTAAGTGAGCTTTCTGATCTGCCTGGGCAGCCGAAACATGCACTGGCAGTAATACCATTGCAAGCAGCAGAAAAAATAGCTTTCTAAGATAAATCAGAGGCATGAAATCTCACTAAAACAAAACACGGCCGAGTTTACTCACCCGGCCCGATGATAGTATGCCTATTGATCAAGCTGAACAACTAAAAAGATCTAAATCTCTGATTCCATCTTTGCCATTACGTAAACGCTTTGCATCTAACGATAGAATATTTCGCCACTATCGACGTCCAGATAGATTTTGTTTTCCTGCTCTAAACCACCACAATATATGAAGTACACATTTCGCTGCTTGTAAGTCACAGAACGAACCCATCCGCCAAGTTCTGTGAAATCTTCTGGCTCACACGTATTGTCGTCCAACAGCAGTTGTGTCTTGTTGCGAAATATTTCTAGATTGTCTTTTAAATCGTCTGACTTCTGTAAATACCCATCGAGTATCTCTAAGCGCTCTTGCTCTTTAATCACGGGCTCAGCATCCGACAGCCCTTTTGAATCTAACCATTCCGCCGTTTCTTCACCGCCGTCCTCATAAACGAGATAATCGGAGATGCGATACCAACCGTTAGACTTTTCCAAAACGACGACCTTTTCCCCTTTGTAGATCGTATCAACAACTAACGCGTTATGGTCTGGTTTGTTGTACGCGCTAACCTGACGTTCAATCACGTAATACTCGGTCGTTTCAGGCGGTACAGATTCCAAATCCATGACAGGTTTTGACGCTTCTTCTTTTACTTGAGCTTTAGGAGAGGTCGCTTCGGCTGCCTGTTCAGGCTGATCCTTTTGCATAAAGAAGAAATAATAACCAAAACCAGCGCCTCCAAGCAGTAATACAGCCATCATCACGATAAGCGCTTTCTTCATATCTTTTCCCTTCTATTTTGGGCAAATATCCCAAAAGATACTTGATTATACTTCGCCAGCAATAAACTATAGTTAAAAGAGTCGCTTAACTAACGTGAATAATAATGATAAACAAGCTTAAATGGATACTTTTGCTTTTCGTCTTCCCATCGGTATGCTATTCAAATGTGCCATGCACCCCGTCTTCATGGAATGATAATCTGAATGAATTCAACAGGCTAGAGTCTAAGTACAATCAGCATGTCAAAGTCTTCAACGCACTTCTGATTGAACATAAACAACGACCACTCTTATCCAAGGAGTTTTCTCCCAACGAGCTAGTGATGCTTTGGCGCGTAAAGTCTCGTCGAGATATGCTCCAGACTCAGCTGGACGCATCTATACAATACCGTAAAGAATTAACTCAAAAAGCCAGTGAAATAACCAAACTCAGTACACAATCTCAGTGGTCCGCCAACGGTTGGGAGAAATTGGCTCAAAGTTGTAAGTTATCAGAAAAGATGTCAAACCAGATTACCGCAGAGTGGTATCAGACGAATGCGAATCAACTTGCTGAAGACTATACTAAATTATCCTCACTTTATCTTGGTTTAGCCTCAGTCTACGAGATAGAAGCAAGCGCTTTAACATCTGCGAAACATCAAAGAAACATAAATTCGGCCACACCATAATCTGCCGCACCAATTTGAATCATTTGCATTCAATCTGGATAATTTTAAGAGACATAGGTCACAATAATGCTTTACTTGTGGCTAATAATTGGTTACTTTAGCCGTTAATAAAGTTTAACAAATAGTCACAACTGGCTGGGATGATGCTACAAAAATGGTTATCAATCGACTAAGTAACAGGCAAGACCCTAATACTACTAAAGCCAAGTTTTTGTCAGTAGTTAGGCACGTAAAACAATTCGGTTCAATCAGTGATCTGGACCTATGTAAAATCTTCGGAGAAACAATTTGGAGCGATGGGAGGGAATACCATTCAGCTGCTTTCTCATTTAAAGTAGATAGACGGACCGGCAATTGTGAAATATCACAATACAAAAATAGCCAATAAATCGTAAAGAATTCGAAAGCGAAGTCAGTAAACGGACTTCGCTTTTTTGATCAAGCATAAACCGGAAGGCTCCCATTCCCCTTTACTTCTCGTATTGCTAAATGGGTATGAATGTCTTTGACGTTCTCCAGCCTCTGTAGTTTTCTGGTGAAGTTTTCATAGCCTTCAAGATCCTTACTGACCACTTCCAACAAGTAGTCGTACGCACCCGACACCACATGGCATGAGATGACCTCGTCCATTTCAACGATCGAATATTCAAATTCATCAATTGAAGAGGCTTGGTGGTTATTCAAACTGACTTCGACAAATACCGTCATCGCGATGCCAACCTTACCGCGGGATAATATCGCCCGGTATCCATTCACAACCCCTTCTTGCTCAAGACGCTTTATTCGCCTTGCGCATGGAGAAGGTGAAAGCCCCACTTGATCAGCGAGATCAGCCGTCGTCAGAGTGGCGTCTTTTTGAATCAGGTTAAGCAACTGCCTGTCTATTTTGTCCATTTCTCATTGTCTGCCAAATATCATCAATATTTATACGTTATACGCGTTTTTTCACTAACATTAAAATAAATCACGTCATAACTTGCCACCACTGAGCGTCCTTTTTGTTCGACAATGAACAAATCGATAACAAATTGGATACGTTAAGCATGATTCTGGGATACGCAGCAATATTAGTGACCTTACTTCTCTGGTCCGGTTTTTTCATTTCTCTCAAAGCAGGCGCAATCTCAGTACTTCAACCAGCCGATATCGCATTGGTTAGATTCTTGATTCCCAGCTTGGTTTTGCTCCCTTTTGTCCTAAAGAACAAAAAAACCATTAGCGTTATTCCCAATAAATATTTAACAGGCGTTGTAGTGGGGAGTGGGCTGCCTTACTTACTGCTGGTGGGTAGCGCGATGCACCTCGCCCCTGTGTCTCATGCCAGTGCTCTGATACCCGGCACATTACCGTTATTTGTCTCCGCCATCGCTGTTCTCTTTTATCAACAAGCATTGAGCAAACACCGTTTATTTGGCCTAACGACGGTATTATTGGGTATCTTTGTTTTCTTGTTTTCCAACACGGGCACAGATTACAACTGGTCACAATTACAAGGACATCTACTATTTCTTACTGGTAGTTTGATGTGGGCGGTCTTTACCATCAGCGCGCGTGTCGCTAACCTGAATGCTCATGTCTGTGCTGGCTTTGTAGCGATAATCTCGTTAGCACTGCTTATCATCGCGGTCGGTTTCGGCTGGATAGACAGCTATTTAGCCGTCACACCAATGAAGTACTGGCCATGGAAAGAACTGTTCGGGCACGCCATGCTTCAAGGGGTAGGCGCTGGCTTAATCGCTTCCTATACTTTTATATACGCGATCCGAATCATTGGTGCGGAAGCCAGTGCAGCGTTTGGCTCTTTAACTCCAGTCATTGCTACGTTGCTGGCGATCCCAATCTTTGGTGAGCAACCCGATACACTCACATGGCTTGCCCTAACGCTAGTAACGTGTGGCAGTATAATCGCGAGCCAGATATTTATGAAAAATGACCTTAGCCAAGCTTATCGCCCGCCCGTTCATCGTTAGCATAAGTTAGCCTTTTAAACAGGTTTTTGTGACCACAAGTTTGATATTTGCGAACATGGAATTATTAGATAAGTGGTCACTTTGTAATCGCTTTTGGGTTAAAACGAGGATAGCGTGGTGTTTGAAGAGATTAAAAAGCTATAATAGGCAGTTATTTACATAAAGTATGTTGCCTGAACAAATGGTGTTCTGATAGCCTCCCAAACAATAAGGGATTATATTATTTGACAACATGCCAGCAACGCACACGAAAGATGAACTGAGTCATTTCTTGAAACCAGGAACTAAGCTATCCATAGAGATGGAACTTGGTCCTCAAAAGAGCAGCTCATACGTTACAACTTATTTGGGCTTGAAAGAAAACGCCTATCTGATTATTGATATTCCAACAAAGCTGCTGGAAGATCATGCGATTAGAAGACTCAATAATGCAGACGTCGTTGTTCGTGGTGTATCAGACACGGAGCTCGGGCACGTAGTTGCATTCAAATCCAGTGTGTTAATGCACATTAGCCACCCATCCCCTCTTTTATTCGTCCGAATACCGACGACGTTTGCCACAAAACCCGTGCGCGAATTTGAACGTTACAAATTGAAAATGGACTGCACTATTGACCATGGCGGTCATGTCTACGACGGAAGCCTGATTGACTTTTCGATAGCTGGGATTGGCATCTCGACCTTATTTGAACCGGAATTCCAAGTGGGTGATAACGTCAGGGTTGATTCAGCACTTAGTGCTTATGTAGGCAGCGACAATCATTGCTTAATCGCAAACATCAAAAAGTTAGCCAAAGGCTGGATCATTGGCATTAAGTTTGACAAGCCAATCGCAATGACTGACCAGCTGAAAGTAGCGTTGCTGGAACAGTATTTTCTGTCCAGCAACTAACGTTTAATGCTAAAAGCAAATTGAACGGCTATTGTTCGCCAAAGCGAGTTGCTTCGAAGCTGTTGAGGAATCGATGTATCAGATAGGTCACGAGTAGCGTTGCAACAATGGCAAACAGGATACTGCTCACCCGATACAGCGCACTAAAGATCAAATCACCACCTGGGCTTAAGTATTGACCAAATAAAATGCCTAACGTGGTGAGTCCACCAAAGCCCGCTCCGGATCCACTGGATTCTTTAACGTGCATATAGCTGAAAATCATTGCGCCAATCCACAGCAGAGGTACGACGAATAACAAGGTATCTGACCAGTCATAAAGCACTAGCTGGCTGGTAATACCGAACGTCACCCCCAGTAACGTGCCCATCGCTCTTTTACGAGCATAACCTAGGGCACCATTCCAATGCATCGGAAACAACAGCAATATCGTCGTAGCCTGTGCCGACAGAGAGTCACTTAAGTCGAAAACCTGGAAAACCAGAAACGACATAGTTACGATGCTTGCTCCCATCAAGGCTTCATGACGCATGCGATGGCTTTTCTTCGGTTCCGAAGGTCTGGCTGGTGGCTGACGAGGCTCTGCATCTGGGATGAGAAACGTCACTAAATACGCAACAACAACTGAAAGAACATTCGCTTCCAGATTACTGAAGATAAGATCATTTAGGTCAGTACTGACATAACTGGAAAAGTGCAGCATGATGCTGAGGTTCAATACACTACTCGCACCAAACAGGAATAAACTTCCCTTCGACATACAAGCAAATTTGTACAGAAACAATCCAAAAGCAATCATCGTCATCATGAATGGATGACTGCCAAACAGTCCAGCAAGAATACCAACTTCCAGGCCACAAACTACGGCGGCAAATATCATCTGCCTAGCCGCATGCAAGCTCATCACAGGAACCATGCCGAGCAGCAGCATCGGCGTTACCGTGTAAAACACACCGTAGTTCCAGCCGAAAAGTTTACATACGGTAAAGCCTATCGTAGCGCCAGTGGCGATTCGAAGGCACTGCCTGAGATCATTCTCAGACATGGGGTGGTCCCATAACTTCATACCACCTCCTGATTAATAGATGTAATGCAGAGCACTCAAGAAATGAATCTGTAGGTTACTAAACCACCCAGAGATCGTATTCTCAGGCAACAGTTGGACGGTTGCACGCGCTCCGGCAGGGAACGAGTGCTGCTCTTGATCGTCAATCGCTAAATGCAAACGCATGCGCTGTGCATCCCTAACCCAACGGTCCGTCTCTGTCGGTGTGGCAAGTCGTCCATCAGCATCGAACTGACCAGAACTTACGCCAGCATCAATACTTGTGATTCGAGCTTCAAAAACGTCACCCGGCAAGCTATCAAAAGCAACCAATGCTCGGCTGTCACGATTAAAGTGGCGCAGGCTCTTTTCTCGAAAATCCGCAATGATGTCAACGTCATCTGAGACTAATGCAACCAGAGGACTTGCCGCAGAGGCGTAAGCACCCACTTCCAACTGAAGGTTGGCAACGATACCATCATGCTCAGCAATAATTTTTGTGTAAGATAAATTCAACTCAGCTTGCTTGAGTTGGTTCTGCGCAACACGCACGCTGACATTATCTTCACCTATTTCACCACGGCTTACTTCAAGCTCCTTCAGGCGAGCACGTGCTGCTAACAGGTTGGCTTTTTCAGCAGTAGCGCTACTCTGCGCATCATCTAGTTGCTGTTGAGAAGTACCGTTTCGGTGGAACAGCTTATTCAAACGCGCCGCTTCTCTCACCTTTTGCTCTGCAACAATCTTGCTTGCTTCCACATCCGCTTTAGCAGCGGCGATTGATGCATCCAGCTGATCATTGTTTTGAATCACCTGATCCAGATTGAGCTGAGCACGTTCAACCGCCAGTTGGTAAGGCTGTGGATCGATCTGGAACAGTACTTCACCCTTATGGATTTCCTGATTGTTTGTGACGTAGATTTCTGTGATTTGCCCACTAACACGAGGCGCCACTTTGGTTACCACACGAGTTGCCATTGCTTGAGGCGTAAGAGGCATTGCCAGGTCGGCAATTAGAAAGTAAGCAAAGACAAGGACAAACGCTACGCATGAATATTTAATCCAGCGCGCGAACTTTTGGTCTGGAGTCATAGGATTCAACTTCTCTTTTTAGGTTTTCTGACTTATTCGCTAAGTGTATCGAGTGCATTGCGAGCAATTTGCTCTAGGATTAATCCCATGGCCTTAAGCTCATCATCATTAATGTCCGACAGTAATTTTCTACGAACCTCATAGATTCGGCTCTCTAGTTGAGTAATAAGAGCTTTACCGTCATCAGTCAGGCTGACAATACGGGCGCGCTTGTCATATTCACAACAACGTCGTATTACCAGAGACTGCTCTTCGAGTAATTTTAAGGTTCGCATTAATGACGACAGTTCTATCTCTAGTGCTTCCGCGAGATGCTTCTGGCTGACGTTGTCCCCCATGCGATGTAACTTCCATAAGGCAGTCCAGCGCGGATACGTCAGGTTCAGTGGCTCAAGCTCTCGGTCTGCGACCATTTTCCATAAACGTGAGACGCGAGATAACTTTTCCGCAACGGAAAGCTCTCTCAAAATGTCGATGTCTTGAATCATTACAAACACTCAATTACTTAGCATGCTAAGTAATATAAGTTAGTTAGCATGCTAAGTAAATAACTTTGTGACAAAAATCACATTAAGTTCAAGGGGAGAAGTTTTGTCGCAGAGTGATCTTAGGTAATAAAAAAGGCACAACTTGCGTTGTGCCTAATATGAGCTGATGTTTTTTTATACCCAGTCGACTAAGAATCGCTGTTTGTAATCTAAAAGCGCTTCATGGAATGCGTTTTCTTTAATTGGTTTAAGTAAGATGTAGTTCGCCCCCGCTTCCATAAACGCATCACCTGTTTCTTTTGCAGTATCTGCCGTACAAGCATAAATCGGCGTGCCTAGTTTGAGGTTTCGGCGAATCTCTTTTGTGGTTTCTATACCACCGAGATGCGGAAGTTGGTTATCCATTAAGATCAAGTCATAGGTATGGTGTTTTAACCGCTCGATGGCCTCGAGCCCGTCTTTTGCCCATTCAACCTGCATTTCATACTTATTACAAAAGGCTTTTAAAATAAACGCGTTAGTATGATTGTCTTCGACAAGCAGGACTTTCAACGTTTGATTAAACATATCTTCAGGGTTGATATGTTGATCGGGTTTATTTTCACTTGAAAGACGTTCACGGTCTCTCACTGGCAACGTTACAACAAATGTCGTTCCAACCCCTTTTTGACTGTAAACTTGGACATTACCGTCTAACATATCGACCAAACTTTTGACGATTGTCAGCCCTAAACCGCTACCACCGTATTCACGCGTTGTCGTTTCCTCTTCCTGCACAAACGGTTCAAACATTTGCTCGAGTTTGTTCGGGTCGATACCGATACCCGTATCGGACACTTCAACCACCAGCACACTGTTCTCAACCCCTTCAAACTGATCCAATACCGCGCTTAGCCGAACACTTCCTGATGGCGTAAATTTGACTGCATTACTGAGCAGGTTAAACATAATTTGGTTGAGGCGAACCTGATCGGTAAAGAGTGCGACTTGAGGATCCAACTGGTTTTCAATAACCAGTTCCACGCCTTTACTTTCACAAATCGGACGATAAATATTCTCTAAAGTGCGAACAGTATCGGTGAAGGAAAACGAGTGCTTTTGAATATTAAACTTCCCTTGCTCGATTTTCGAGAAATCTAGAATGTCATTCAAAACAGCAAGTAAGTGCTCACCACTATGACGAAGCACGTCTATCTGGTTACTCTGTTCTTGCGATTTAACCGCACCTTTCAATAGCTGAGCGACACCTAAAATACCGTTAATTGGCGTTCGAATTTCGTGACTCATCTTAGCGAGGAAATCAGCGCGAGCTTGAGCGGATTTTTCTGCTTCTTTTCTGGCGACATTACTTTGCTTTTCAGCCTCGATAAGCGTTGTAATATCTTGCCCTTGAACAATGATACCGCTGAGATCGCCATCCACCAGAATGGGAGACAAGTTCCAGCGATACACTTTCTCGCCAATCGGTACATTCACTCCGGTAAGAGTTGCGCCTTGCGATGCCATACGCAGGTGAGGAAGTAATTTTTCCTTAAAGCTCTTAAACACGGGAGGCATGGTTTTATTATCATTTTCGAGCACCAGCTCTTTTCTCGCCGCTGGGTTTATTTGTATCAGAACCCCAGCTTCAGACCACACCATGATCGGCGATAAAGCAAAGTTAAACAGGTCACGGAATGAACGTTTTTGTGCTTCAAGCTCTTCAAAAGTGTTTTCTAGCGTCGTCCCGATATCATCAAACTCTTCGATATCTGACCCGCCAAATCGCTCAAACCCTTTTTCTTCGCGAGCTGAGCGTGTGTACGACATTAAGGAGTCAAGTTGTTCTGCTACTTTATTCTCTATCCACTCTTTGGTCAGTAAGGCGATCAAGATCATCCCGATAACCGAAGCCATCATCGCCAAAAGATGCTGAACCTGCAGGGTAACGACACTTTGATTATCCTGAACCGTCAATAGAGATAAATCCGTATGAGCCGCATTCACCTCAATTGGTGTCTTAATAATCAATAGTTGGTCGAGCTTCTCTTGAGATTCTCTACGTTTCAGAACATCAAATATTTTGTAAGACTCATCACCAGCCAACGAGTTGGCTAGAGGTAAGTTATTGGAGATGAGTACAACATTATCGACGTTACCTTCGTTTTTCAGCCTTTCCATCAAGCCAAAGTTGTTGTCCAAAACGACAACATTGTAGGAGTAACCCATCACTTCGCCCGTTGTGGGTTCAAGTACGGGGACTCTTCTCACCAGCAAATGACGAGCGCCCATTGGCGTTAGTGACGTAATGTAGTACCAGTTATTGGTGAATGTGACGCTATTGGAAATAGTATCGAGTATCGAGTCATTAATGCCATAAAAATGGGCGTTTCCATCATCCCAGATAATGCCTTGATGGTTAGTGAGGAAGCGAATTTCAGGCGTGTGTGCAGGATCACTCTGGTCAATGCTCAGAAAAAAGAAATTTAAGGCTTCTTCATCCCGCTTCGTATAGAAATCAAGCACCACATCGCTTTTAGAATTGCTGTCGTGGTGGATCTGTATCGCAGCGAAATGACTGTCAAAAATATTCAGAATCAGGGCAGATGTTTGTTGCTTTGTCCTGTCGACTTCTTGCCAAATAATCTGTTTGGAGAAGTAATAACTCTGAACGAATATGCCTAAAATTATCGGAGCAAGAACGAGAATTATAATTTTAGTTATGAGCGTCGACAAAGAGCGACGCTTTCTGGTTGATGTGTTTGTCATCAATTATCTGAGTATCTAAATGCGCGCTTTCTTAAGGCTTCTATTCTTTCGGGAGAATCTGATGTGGTGACGACTTCATAGTCACCAGAATATACAGTTGGTACTGACTTCCCTTCCAGATCCCACTTTATGGCTTCTGCCATCGCAATACCAGTATCGTCGTTCATACGCATGACGGTTATATCCAACTCTCCATTTAAAATGGCGTCTAGCTCTGCAGAGCCCCCTCCCCAGCCATTAATCATAATATCATCGCGCCCGAGTTCAGCTAGCGCTTCAACGGCACCAAGAGCGACATCGGTTGAGCAAGCATAAATAAAATCGACATCAGGGTACTTGTCCAGACTGGCTTTTGCCGCCTCATACCCAGACTGCTTTGTCGCCTTGGTGTAATATGCAGATTGTAGCTCAAAGTTGCTGTCACGGTTTACCTGGTTAATAAATGTGTTCCCTCTTACATCACTAATGTAGCCTTCTGAAAAGTAAAGCACACTGTAGTGAGTGTTTTGGGGGAAGCGTTGACTAAACTCTTTCGCCAGTTTTCTGCTGCCTTCAGCATGGTCAAAACCAACATAAAGAAACGGCTGATGTTTATCCCAATCTCTTACTGGTGTCGTAATGTTTTGTAAGATCAGTTTGGTTTTCTTCGAATCTAAGACATGCTCAATAAATTTGCGATGTCTGGTGGTATCGAGCGTAAAGATGAGATAGTCCGAGTTGCTTTTCAAAGCCTCCATTAAAGACAGACTTTGCTGTTTGATATCGGCGTTTGGACGGGTAAAAACCTGATTGAGCTGATAGTTAATATTTAGCTTATCTAACCGTTTTTCAAAAGCATCTATGTTTCTGATCCAGTAATCTGAGATTTGCTGCCCTGGGTAAACGACAGAAATCTTCAGTTCACGCTTTTTATCGCTAGTCACCGGAATCGGTTTTTCTCTGACAGCTTCAGCCAGTGCGTTGGTTAGTTGCTTTTGCTCCGGAAATTCTTTCAGAAACTCTTGATATTCCCAATATCCATTCAGGACTTGCGATGGATGTGCTGCTGGGGCAATACCAGCTACTAATACAAGGGAGAATATTAACTCTTTTTTCATCTGTTGCTCTATTAGTTTTATATCGAGTCTAATTCACTCTATTTATTATCTAGCCGAGTCATCCGTTACTTGGGCGCGTTGAACTATTGTAATCTACCTTCCACTAAGTACTGGTTTCAATAACATTTTCTTCGTTATGCATTATGCGTCAGATGAGTCTTACATAACAAACGAATATTGCATTATATTTCATAACATTATGAACGCATCTTTTAGATAAAAAGAAGCCGCCTTATAGGAATCGGCGGCTCTTCGTAAGTCGGTGTCATGCGTTTATTCGACCATTTATCGGCGTTTAACGACGAACGGTAAATATCAAGCTGTGGTGTTCATCTAGGCCAAGAGACGCTTTTGACTCAACTAATAGTTCTTTTTTCGTTTTAGCTAGCTGCTTAATAAAATACTCAGCTTTCATCGCCAGACTCTTGGAATCAAATTTCATGCTCCATTCCAGAACTAATGGCCCTTTACCTTTTAGTGCCTTAGCGCCTTTGCCATCTTGATGCTGTTTAAACCGGCGTTCAATATTGTTGGTTACACCACAATAGAGTGCATTCCGGTTATTTCGTATCAGATAAACACTCCAAACTTGTTCGACACAATCACTCATCAAAGCAGAGATTCTACCTGAGCTTTCAAAGCTTCGAGTTCTTCTCTCAGCATTGCCACTTCTTGTTCAAGCTGACTAACACGATCTGAGCTCGGCGACATAGTCGCTGTTGTCTCGATAGCAGAGGCATCCACTTCACCGCAGAATAAATGCATGTAGCGAGATTCACGCTTACCAGCCTCTCGTGGCAGTTTTACGACTAATGGACCTTTTTCTTCGCTCGCTAAGTGTTCCAGAACGTTTTCCACCTCTTTAACATCGCGAAACGTCGTCAGGCGGTTAGTTCGGGTGCGAATCTCACCTGGCGTCTGAGCCCCGCGCAACAGCATGCAGCATATAATGCCTTTTTCTTGCTCAGTCAGTTTCAGGTCGCCAAACTCTGTATTGCAAAAACGGTGCTGATATTTGCTCACTCGGCTATTAAAAGCACTTTCGTCACTGACTAGTCGACGTTCAATCAGCGCATCTACCGTATCTAATACATCAGACTCGGACAACGACATGACTGGCTCACGATTGCTTTTTTGATTACATGCGTTGGTAAGTGCATTCAGACTAAGGGGATAAAGATCGGGAGTCGTCACTTCTTTCTCGATCAGGCAACCAATTACTCGTGCTTCTATTGCCGTTAGCTCAACTTTCATAATGCATTCCTTATTATTTTTTGCATTTGAATTTTATACTCAAGCCGCTCTAGAGGGTCAGGCTGAAACCTGAACAGGTTAGAAAGCGCTTGAATATAAGGTAGTCAGGCTAAAGCATAGACTAAGACCTGACCCCTTTTGTGAATCGGGATAGGACTTAGTGCTCGGAGAGAATAGGTACTTTTCTCAGATTACCATCTTCATCAATCATCATTATTTTCGAACGATTGAGTTCAACTTCTGTAAGTTCAAGTTGATCGCGTGCATTGATGTATGCTGTTTTTAACTTCTCAGCCAAAGAACTCGTGACTTGTTCACTATCTTGACTGTCGACTTGCTCCGCAGTGTTACGAGAGTCCATATCAAGTGTCATCATTTTGTATTTAATGATGCTGATAATATAGTGAAGGCTCAATCATGACAACGCATCGATTTACTCAAACCCCGTATCAAACACATATTTATCCAAACTAAGTCGCACAAAGACACGTTTTGTTTCGCGGCGGCTGCCAATTCAAACACAAGAATCGTAATGCATGAATCATTTCAAGCGTGAAATCACCATTGCTCTGAGGTGCGCCAAATCAGGCTCAACAGGCATAAAACTGAGATGGTTTCTTGTTGTAAGGCAAGTCACACAATGATTGGTCGAGAAGTGTTCAACTCATCGTCGTGATTGATCTAAAGACTGTTATGCTACGGGATGTTGTGCTTTAATCGAGAAAGATATTCACAAATTAGGAAAGGGAACTATGAGTAGCGTATTTGAAATCGTTAACCAAGCTCGTCGCAAGAATAAATTGAAACGAGAGCTTCTTGATAACGAGAAAAAAGTTCGTGATAACCGCAAACGTGTAGACCTGCTAGAAAACCTTCTAGACTACATCAAGCCAGAGATGACTCACGACGACATCTTAGCGATCATCAAAAACATGAAAGCAGATTACGAAGATCGTGTTGATGACCACATCATCAAGAGCGCAGAAATCTCTAAAGCACGTCGTGACATCAGCCGTCGCATTCGTGAACTGACGGAAGAAGACAAGCAAACTAGCGGCAAGAAATAAATACCAATAGTTCTGTTATAATTTGAACCCCGAGTAAGACAACTTGCTCGGGGTTTGTTTTTGTCACGGATCAAAGTGGTGTGTACAATTGCACCAACGTTATCCCAAACCTAATAACTGAATAAGCTTTCTATGTCCTCAACTACGATCAGTCCTCAACCTACATTAGCCAAGCAATTGTTCTCGATGACATGGCCCATGCTCTTTGGTGTTTTATCACTGATGAGTTTTCAGCTTGTGGACAGTGCTTTTATCGGCCAACTTGGCGTCTTACCTTTGGCGGTACAAGGGTTCACACTGCCACTGCAAATGGTCGTGATCGGTATTCAGGTTGGCTTAGGCATCGCGACAACCGCGGTTATCTCTAAAGCACTAGGAGCCAATGAAACACGCTATGCTAAACAACTTGGCGGTTTAGTCCTAATGATAGGCTCGGTAGGGGTTGCGATAATCAGTGTGTTAATTTGGTTGCTTCGTTACCCGATATTATCCATGCTCAGCGCACCGGATACGGTTATGCCTATCATCGATAGTTACTGGCCATGGTGGTTACTGAGCTCCTGGACTGGTGCCCTCCTCTACTTTTACTACAGCATCTGTCGAGCCCACGGAAATACCATGTTGCCAGGCACCATGATGATGATCACCAGCGGTGTAAACCTAGTTCTCGATCCGATCTTCATATTTACCTTCGATCTCGGCATTAATGGCGCAGCGCTTGCGACAATTGTCGCGTTCAGTTTTGGTATATTGGTCGTGGCTCCACGAGTCAAAAAGAGCCATTGGGCCACAACGCAATGGCAAGATCTAAACGTAGTTAAGAGTGTCCGTTCCATCGGCAATATCATGGGGCCTGCGATGATAAGCCAACTCTTACCCCCTTTGTCTTCCATGCTCGCAACTAAGCTACTGGCAGGATTTGGTACGGCTGCCGTCGCGGCATGGGCGCTGGGATCGCGTTTTGAGTTTTTCGCCATTGTCTCTGTACTCGCATTAACTATGTCTCTACCGCCAATGGTCGGGCGATTGCTTGGCGCAAAAAACTATGATGATATTCAATCGCTGGTGAGTATTGCAGTTAAGTTTATTCTGATCTTCCAGCTCTTAATTGCCGTTATTACCTTTGCTGTCGCGAATCCTCTGGCATTATTAATGACCAGCGATATTCAGGTTGAGCAAGTGTTAGAAATGCATTTGATGATCGTCCCGATTAGCTTAGGCTCTCTGGGCGTATGTATGCTTATGGTTTCTATCTGTAATGCATTAGGTAAGTCATACACAGCGCTAACCGTTTCGGCGTTACGTCTGTTCGTCTTTTTCCTGCCGTGTTTGTGGGTTGGTTCTCAGCTTGGGGGAATCAGAGGTCTTCTGCTTGGTGCTTGTCTGGGTAATATCTGCGCAGGCATCGCTGCTTATCTCACTTATCGTCGCACTATCGCATCTCTGTCCAAAAGGCATAAAGCGTACTAAGTCGATAAACCAATAAGATCAGACATCACAATAATGAAGCCCTCTATATTGAGGGCTTCATTCGTTGAGTTAAATACAACCTTCTAATACATCAAGCTGTTTTGTCCGCTGGAAAAACAACGCCAGTTTGTCTTCTGACTTCAGTCAGGACTTTTGCTACCGTCAATGAACGTTGTTTGGTGCTCTCATCAATCACACCTAACTTAAGTTGCTTGGCAAAAGCTTTCGCTTCGTAAAACATGTGGTTTTCGGTTTGTGGCAGGGTCAGTACTTCTTTCTCTTTACCACGAAGAATGCGTTCGACGCCACGACCCGTGGAGATCATATCGACTAAGACGCTACCTTGCTCACCCTGAAATTCACTTGGAATAAGCGAGTCGCTTACTTTTGAATGCAGCAGGTTGACGTTAAAATCATCGTAGGCAAGGGTCACACTCCCGCATCCATCCACACCGGATGGTAAGACAACCGCACTGGCCTGAACCTGATTTGGCTCGCCAAACAACTCAATTGCCGAACCCAGACAGTAATAGCCGATGTCCATAATCGAACCATTGGAAAAATCCGGATTGAACGTATTCGGGTTCTCGCCGTTTAAATACTTTTGATAGCGAGAGGAATACTGGCAATAACTGATCGTAGCGTGTCTTAACGGAGCTATGGTAGGCAGGCTTTCTTTCAACACAGTAAAGTTGGGAGTATAAGGCGACATGAATGCCTCAAAAAGCACGACTTCATTTTCTTCAGCGCACTTAAACATTTCTTGTGCAAGGGCGTAATTTGAGGCCATCGGCTTTTCACAAATGACATGCTTACCCGCTTTTAGCATTTGCAGCGCTTGAGGTGCATGAAGCGAGTTTGGACTAGCAATGTAAACCGCATCAATATCCGGATCATTGCCCAAAGCGTCTAAACTGTCGTAGAAATTCTCCGCATGGTATGGCGCACCAAATGAACGCGCCTTGTCAAACTCTCTCGAATATACGGCTTTGAGACGAAACTCCCCCGTTTGTATCGCTGCTTCAACAAATTGTTGAGATATCCAGTTCGTCCCAATAATCGCGAGATTAAACATGTCATTTCCTTCTAATTTTGATCGTAAACGCCAAGTGACTTCAGCTTATCTAATCGATTTAAACAAGGTTTATCTGATTAAACAACGCCTGATAGCGAAAGAATCGCTGCTCTACGTGTTCCACAATTTATGACTTATAATTGTGACAGCGTCACTTAAGATATAGAATTTATCGCAGCTAATCGTCGATTTATTGATAAACCTCAACAACCTCTCCTCCCAGGGCTGGTAATTTGAACCCGTTTTGTGGCTCGCTAGCTCGAATGATCATTCTGATTTTGCTCTTCCCGTGAACAATAAACCTAATCCTTATATGGTTAATGGTATTTTTGGCGCTATAAATCCCAGTTCATATTGTGATTTGATGCAAATTTTTGATATTAAATCTGAACCTCAGAAGCACATTTCATCCCATCCATTAGTCTCAGTTGATAAAGAACATAATTAAGACTTTTATGTTTACCTCCAGAGTTGCGTTATCGATTCACATCACATATTTATGTAAATGAGATCTTATATTTCAATCAAAACCCATGATAGTAAGCATTATCATCGCAAAATAAGTTTGCATTTTTAAAAATGTCAACACCTTAAATACGACGCCTTAGTCACATTAATCCTCCACAGATAAGCCATAAAACAGTGATTTCCACTAGGTTTATTTTTCCTAGCAGAATAAGCCCTTCAGCCGTAGAATTCGCCCCATAATTATTACAACCCGATTACATTACCACCAGACTCCTACGCTCTACCGTAGAGGTACTAGCGGCGAGTATGGTTAGCCCCCAAAACGTGAAAGGTCCAATACAACAATGAGTCCAGAGAAATATCTCCAAGACTGGCAAACTAGCCAAACGATTGCTGAATCTATCTCCCCTCTAATCGGTAAGCTGTATCGTGAAAAAGGAATCGAAGTGGTTCTGTTCGGTAAGACGCTTATCAACGCCACAACTATCGACATTCTCAAAACTCACCGCGTAGCAAGAAGATACACTGGAAGCCCTCTTTCTCTAGAGCAAACAATGCCTATCATTGAAGCACTATGTGAAATGAGCATTTCGTCTAGCCGCGTTGATATTGGTCATCTGGCAACTAAGTATTGGAATGAGCACGAAGACACTTCTTCACTAAATGATTTCCTACAAACAGCACTTCAAGGTGCTCGTGATGCAGATTCTTCTCTGAAAGCTCGCGATGTGGTTCTTTACGGTTTTGGTCGCATCGGGCGTCTACTAACTCGTCTTCTTATTGAAAAGAGCGGCCCTGGTTACCCACTAAGACTTCGCGCAATCGTTGTACGTGGTGGTAAAAAAGGCGACTTAGAGAAGCGTGCTAGCCTACTTCGTCGTGACTCGGTACACGGTCAATTCAATGGTAGCATCATCATTGATGAAGAGCGCAAAGCACTGATTGTGAACGGTAACTTCATTCAAATCATCTACGCAAACAACCCAAGCGAAGTTGACTACACCGCTTACGGCATTAACAACGCACTTGTTGTAGACAACACAGGCGTTTGGCGTGATGCAGAAGGTTTAAGCCAGCACCTAGCATGTAACGGCGCACAGAAAGTACTTCTGACTGCACCTGGTAAAGGCGATATCAAGAACGTTGTATTTGGTGTAAACGAATCTGTGATTCAAGAAGAAGACACCATCATCTCAGCAGCAAGCTGTACAACAAACGCGATTACACCAGTACTGAAAGCGTTGAACGATAAGTACGGTGTACTTTCAGGCCACATCGAAACGGTTCACTCTTACACTAACGACCAAAACCTGATCGATAACTTCCACTCAGGCGATCGCCGTGGACGTAGTGCATCTCTGAACATGGTTCTGACTTCAACTGGTGCAGCAAAAGCAGTAGCAAAAGCACTGCCAGAGCTAGCTGGTAAGCTAACAGGTAACGCGATTCGCGTACCTACGCCAAACGTTTCAATGGCAGTTGCAAACCTAAACCTAGGTGAAGACGTGGATCGTGATTCACTGAACGACTACCTACGTGAAATGGCTCTGAATTCTGAGCTATCAGCACAGATTGATTACACAGACTCAACTGAAATCGTTTCAACAGACTTAGTTGGTTCTCGTCACCCTGGCGTAGTGGATGGTCAAGCGACTATCGCACAAGACAAGCGTTGTGTACTATACATCTGGTACGACAACGAATTCGGTTACAGCTGCCAAGTTGTGCACTGTATGGAACAAATGATGGGTGTTCGTTACCAAACATTCCCTCGATAGGTGAACATTGCTCCACAACGTTAACCACATGGTGTAGCGAACTATACCTCAACATTTGTTCTTTATAATAAGCGCGAAAGCGCACTACTAATCTTAACTCCCCATTTATACGCCTGAGCTTCCCCTCAGGCGTTTTTTATTCATACGATTTAACTTTCTTCAGTCTTTGACATTCCTCAGACATACTTACGCCTATTGTTCATGTTTCGTTCATATTCACAGGGGTAATCTGAACACATAGACGAATAGAGAGGTCAAGTTTATGAATCGGATCATCGTTACAGCACTGGCACTGATTACAGGCCTTTTTGCTTTAGTATTTAGCCTCATCATGGCGATCCCATTGACCATCGCGGCACTGATTACCGGAAAACGTATTGAGAAGCGCGTCAAGTACATGCAGAAAGAGATGCAGCAAGAATATGAATTTAATACTGGAAAAGCAGACGCGATAGAAGGCGAATTTGAAGAAGTTCGCCGATAAGAGAATTAAAGTGTTTCTCAACCCCCTCGTCCCCAAAAGCTAACAAAGCTCCTGAGAAACTCCTTGCTTACACCCAGCCTTGAACAAGCTGGGTGCTTTTTTATGTTCTGGAAATCAAATTTATATCGTTACAACCACGCGCAGAGCCAACAACATAAGCACGACGCCAGACAAGCGATCGATCAACACCGCTTTTGAGCGAATACGATCAACCACTCGCGAGCTGGAGAGTACGATAGTAATGAACGTGTACCACAAACCGTCAACGATAAACGGCGTAGCAACAATGATCATTTGATTACTCAGATCATTACCCAGAGCAACGAACTGGCTAAATAAAGCGATAAAGAACAGTGCAATTTTAGGACTGAGAATAGAGATAAAAAAGCCTTCTCTTGCCGACTGTGCAACGGTGGTTTCCTGCCCAGATTCAAGCTTAGCCGCTACACCGCCTTTCGAACGCAGAGCATTAAACCCCAAATAGGCCAAGTACGCTGCCCCCGCCAAGCTGATCGCTTTAAACAGTAGCGGGCTTTGCTGTAAAACCACAGCCAAACCGATCAGAGTAATAAATGCATATATCCCGATACCAAATGCGTGTGCCCACGCTGTCGCCAACCCATTAAGACGGCCACCAGCCAAAGCGTGTTTAGCGACAATCGCCAAACTAGGCCCTGGAGACATAGCGCCCAACAAACATACGGTAAAAAGTGATAGCCAAACTGTTAGTGTCATAAAATCCTCTCCTCATTTGGTATCAATCTATCAAGTGAAGGGATATAAATAGAAATCAAAGTTTTTCATAAAGGTCATGACTTGAAATCATAACTTAATGAATAGAGTATTCCGATAGCTTCATCACTGTCCGAATTTGTTCTCTAACCCAACGATGGGCAGGATCGGTGTCGTATTTTGGATGCCACATCAACCAATATTCATGTGTCTGGGTTGCAAAAGGCAGTGGCTTATTGACTAAACGCCAATGCTTGGCAAGGTTCAGCGCAATATGTTCCGGCACGACCATAAGGTTGTCACTCGTTACCAGTCTGTTTACGGCTGCAGAGAAGAAAGGCACTTTAAATGCGATATGACGCTCCAGACCCATCTCTTTTAACGCCAGATCAGCACTGGAGTCCTTGTCACCACCTCCCGTCACCTTAATGTGCGAATAGCTGACGAGTTGCTTCGCGCTGATACTTTTACACTTAGCCAGCGGATGAGAATCTTTCATCAGACAAACCGAATTATCCGAGCCGATATTGATGCTCGATACGCCTTCTGGTTTGGAGGGGTACATAGAAGAAGCGATGTGAATGCCGAGCTCATGCAGTTTGTCCAGAAAGTCTGGCTGCCAAAGCCGATAAGCCATATCAAGTTGTGGCGCGAACTCACTGAGGTGCGACGCTATATCCGGTAGAACATATTGGGCAACGTAATCACTTGACGCAATCACGAGTTCTCCCTGCCAGTCTTTAGGTTCAAATGGCTTGTCATCCAAAAGATGGTCAAATTCCGCAAGTAACGCATCCAGTTTTTCTTTTAGCGCTATCGCTCTTGGTGTTGGAATCAGCTGATTACCCTGGCGAATAAGAAGTGGATCACCACACAGCTCGCGGAGTTGAGCCAGCTGACGACTCACCGCAGACTGCGTGATGTTCAGTCGCTGCGCAGTGCGGCTTACATGACACTCTTCGAGCAAAACATGTAAGGATCTCAGCAAGTTTAAATTGATGTGGTTTAGCATTGTTTATCCGATTGAATGGTACTTACGCCTGGCTTTGCCGATCACTTAACGAACTTATTCCCAGTGGTATTAAAAAACTCGGTTAACACAGTATGAGTCATGAGATGTCGAAGCTCAGGAAAGCGTTGAATTTGGTCTCTGACCTCATTCAGTCGGTTCATGTTGGGAACCTCGACAAAGACCATCATATCGGTTTCTCCGCTAATGGCATGACACCATTTCACTCCATCAATTTTGTACAACTCATTTGCGTAAGATTCGCAGTAGTACGTTGAGGTGGAGGTATCGAACTTCAGAGCAAAATAGGCGCAGATTGAATCCCCTTCACTAGAGGCGATTTCTGCATGATAACCCAAGATAACTTTGTCATTTTCGAGCTTACGAATTCGAGCCGTCACCGCCGAGCGAGAGAGGTTCACTTTTTCTGCGATTTCAGTGACTGACAGCCGAGCATTGTGCCGGAGGATATCAATGATCTTGTGATCAAACTTGTCCATAAACTTACCGCTTCTTCCTTATTTTCTTCATTTTATAACGATTTTAAATGCATAAGAAACCAACATTTTGTTGGAATTATTTGAAACAACCGTCATATTGGCGGTGCAGTAACGCATTTTGTATTTGAGAACTCATTTATTCTTAGACTTCCCTTAGTTCGACACCGTCAGAGACCAGCATGGAACAGCTCAAAAAAGACATCTCACTTATATCCGGCATCGCCCAACTTTCCACCACATTGATGGGCACAGGTCTATTTATGATACCGGCGATTGCGGCAGGTATTGCAGGGCATTTTTCACTCTGGGCATGGATATTACTGTTCGCGGCGATTTGCCCGATTGCTCTGACGTTTGCTCAATTAGGTAAGCGATATCCCAACGCTGGTGGCACCGCTTTCTTTGTCCGAAAAGCGTTTAATGCAAAATTAGAAAGTAGCGTTGCCTGGCTGTTTGTCAGTGTGATCCCGGTGGGTATACCAGCCGCTATCGCACTTGCTGCGGGTTTTCTCAAACAACTTCTGCCCGAGCCACTAAACAATGACTTATTCGCTCAAGTACTCACCATCGCGCTGCTGATATTGGTCAACTTGCTAGGAACAAAGTCATCAGGGCGTTTGCAAACAGTGATCGCACTGAGTGTATTTGCGCTGGTTGGTGCATTTCTATGGAAAGGAGAAATCAGCAGTGTTGATCTAACCATGCCTGCCGTCACAACCGACTCGATTTGGCCAATTACTTCAGCGCTTGCTGTGATGTTTTGGTGTTTTGTCGGTATAGAAGCATTTGCACACATGGGCGAAGAGTTTAAGAACCCACAACGTGACTTTCCTATCGCGATTATTGTCGGATGTTTCGTTGCTGGCGCAACCTATTGGGCATGTTCGGTTGTGATATTAAAGTTTGGCGCTTATGGCACCCCTCAGTTTGATAATGCCTCCATACCTTGGCTAAGTGCGCAGCTACTGGGAGACAGTGCTAAATGGATCATCAGCGTGATCGGCTTTTCTGCTTGTTTTGCCAGTGTCAATTTATACACTCAAAGCTTGTCCCGAATGGTCTGGAGTCAAGCTCGAGAATATCGTCCAGACAGCAAACTGGCAAAAGTCTCGCATCGGGGTGTTCCTTCCTCTGCAACATTGCTGGTTGGCTTCATCCTGTTTGTGTCCTGTGTGGCAGGTACACTATCTCAACTTGATTTAGAGTTTTTCCTTAAACTCGCGAACAGCATATTTGTGTTGGTTTATCTGCTTGCTATGCTCGCCGCATACAAACTGCTGCAAGGCGTTGGTAAAGCTCTGGCTGGAATTTCTCTGATTCTTTGCACTGGCGTCTTTGTCTGCTTAGGTTGGTCTATGCTGTATGCGCTAACGATTTTTGTCCTGCTGTCATTGCCATGGAAGCAATTAAGATCAAAACGCGAATCAAAAGTGATTGAATAACCCCTTAAAACAGCTCAGACAAACGTTTTACAAGCGGTTCAATCTCTTTTAAAGCCACGTTGCCATAACCGAGCACCACGCCATTCCAATCACGATCTTGGTAACTTGGGTGCTCGTAGTAACTTAATGGACGTAATACGATGCCGTCATTTTCGGCGCGTTTCGTCCATGTCAGTTCATCAATGCCCGTTCGCCATTTTAATGTTATATGCAGTCCGGCAGCCTGACTTATGACGCTTACTTTGCTTCCAAAATGTGCTTGGATTGAGAGGCACATCTGCTCATGTTTCGCTTTGTAAACCCGTCGCATTTTCCGGATATGGCGCAGCAAACTACCTTCAGCAATAAAATCAGCCATTGCCTCTTGTACGTGGCTGGGAGAATCACCACTTAACGCATCTTTCACCATCAAACATTTATCTACCAGTGCTTCTGGAACCACAAGATATCCGAGCCTTAAACCGTTAAACATAACTTTGCTGAAAGAGCCAACGTAGAGAACGCGATCATCCCTACCCATTTGTGCGGCTAACCCTTGTAGACTGGTATACGGACGATGGGCGAACTGAAATTCACTGTCGTAGTCGTCTTCTAAAATCCAGGATGAATTCTGAACAGCCCAATCGATGATCTTCCCTCTCTGTTCGGTATTCAAAGTGGTGCCCATTGGGTACTGATTACTTGGTGTGATGTAGAGAGCATCTGCATTACTGCTCGTTACCACATCAATATCGAATCCATACTTTTCCTTAACCAACAGCGGTTCGAATTGATACTGCTGAAACTGAATTAACTTGCGCATTTGAGCGTAGCCAGGTTGCTCCATCAATACCTTGTCGCCTCGATTCAGAGTTGCCATTGTTGCAATACTCAGCGCTTGTTGAGCTCCAGAAGTAATGATGATTCGTTCAGGGGTACAATTAACCGAACGGCTTGAAGCTAAATAAGCCGATAAAGCACAACGAAGTGACCAGCTTCCTTGGATATGTTGATTACCAAGCAAAGACGTCCGCGTCAGATGACGATTCAGATACTTCTGCCATCGGGCGCTAGGAAACGCGGCCAAGTCCGGAACTCCAGGGGCAAATGGCGCGTTAATGTCATATTTTATTAAAGGAGCTTTGGCGGACTTAACCGACACCTTTTCCGGCAAATACTGTTCGGGTAATTCTACTGCGACATAAAATCCCGAGCCCTGCTGGCTAATCAGATACCCTTCCGCAACTAATTGCTCGTATGCCGATATAACCGTATTTCTGCTCAGACTGAGTTCTTGAGATAGTTTACGTGTGGAAGGCAACTTTCCATTTTTAGGCCAAAGACCTTTGACGATCTTTTCCCGAATCGCAAAAAACACCGATTGCTGCAGCGTTCCATTGGCTGAACTTACACATAAATCACCCACATCAATCAAAGACAAACCGGATCCATCCATTGTTTAAAACTGGCTCTCTTTAAACTACCAGTTAGACGGTACATTGCAACTCGACACTGATAAAAAAAGATTGAGGTCCCAACTTTGGGATGACGCCAAGGAGAGCAGTAATGTTATCAAGTACGAAAAGAACACAAATAAAGAAAGGCGCACATAAGGCGGTCTCCGAAGTTGAAAAACTGCATGCGATTATCGATGAGAGTTTGATTGCCCATATCGCGATCACCAACGAGTCTGGGCCGGTGGTGATTCCGATGCTGGCCTGGCGTGTGGGAGAGTTTGTCTATATTCATGGCGCGAACAACAGCAGGCTGCTGCGCACACTCAAACAAGGCGATCAAACCTGTCTCACTTTTACACTGTTCGATGGATGGGTACTGGCTCGCTCTGCGTTTCACCATAGTGCGCACTACCGCAGTGCCGTTGTATTTGGTCAATTTGAAATCGTGCCAGATAACCAAGAAAAAAATGACTTGTTGAATCATTTCATTGAGCAAATCGCACCAGGTAGAACCGAACAGATCAGGCTGAGCAATGAAAAAGAGCTGAGCGCAACCATGCTGCTGCGTATCTCGCTTCAAGAAGCGTCTGTGAAAATAAGTAATTTTGGGGTGAATGATGATGCTGAGGATATGGATATTCCGGTTTGGGCTGGCGTACTGCCTTACCGAACTGTCGTTGGCCCTCTGGAAGCCAGCCCAGATCTGTACGAGGAAATTGCTACGCCGGATTACAGCAGTGCTTATTCAAATCGTTGGCATTGTTCTGAAACCGAAAACTAAGCAATAAGCATATTGCTTATCTAAACAGATCCCCTCAACCGCTGGCACCACCAGCGGTTTTGTTTGCAAATGTATCCAATAACACTGTTTTCCCGTATAACAAAAGGTTAAAACTGAAAGCGCTATTCTTTAGTGGTTGGGATGTAGAAAACGGGAGGCTCTCAATGTCAGACAAGGAAAAAAACTTACCTACGCATCGCATTTCCAGATTCGGTAAATTTGCTTCTCTTGCTACAAGAGTCGCCGGAAATGTGCTTGCTGAAGGTACTAAACAACTCGCCAAGGGCAACAAACCCAAAGCGAAAGACCTCCTGTTGACGCCTCAAAACATCACCAGACTGACCGATCAGCTTGCTCATTTACGCGGTGCCGCGATGAAACTCGGACAAATGTTGTCGATGGATGCGGGTGATATCCTCGAACCCGAGTTAGCCGATATTCTCTCAAGGTTGCGCTCTAATGCCGACCCAATGCCAGCCAAGCAGTTAAACGGCGTCATGGAAAACGCGCTCGGTCCGAATTGGAAATCAGAGTTTCTTGCTTTCAACTTCAAGCCGATCGCCAGCGCCTCCATAGGACAAGTGCATCAGGCATACAGTGATGCGGGCGACAAGCTTGCGGTGAAAGTCCAATACCCTGGTATACGCAAAAGCATCAACAGTGACGTCGACAACGTTGGCACACTGCTTAAAGTCGTGGGTCTGATACCAGAATCTGTAGACTATAAAGGGCTGTTAGAAGAAGCGAAAAAACAGCTTCACGACGAAGCCAATTATTTACGTGAAGCACAGTTCGCCATACGTTATTACGAGGCACTAAAAGCACACCCACACTTTGTTGTGCCAAAAATTCACCCAGAAAGCTCTTCACAATCAGTATTAGCGATGGAATATATCGAAGGGGTCCCAGTGGATACCATCGTAAACGCTGACCAAAATACCCGTGATACCGTCATGCACAACCTGCTCGAACTGCTTTTCCGCGAGCTATTCGACTTCAAAATGGTTCAGACCGACCCAAACTTTGCCAACTATTTATATCTTGAAGAAACCAAGCAAATCGGTCTGTTAGATTTTGGTGCCACTCGTGAATACAGTGAAAAATTCAGTTCTGGATATCGTCAGGCGTTCTCCGCGGTTATTAACCATGACGAACAAAGCCTGAACGAAGCTCTGGAGAAGATTGGCTTTTTCAGTCAAGACATCCTGCCAGAACAGAGAAAAGCAATTTGGGAACTGGTCAAGATGGCATGTGAACCCATGTTAGTTGATCAAGACTATGACTTTAAAGCCAGCGGCCTTGCTCAGAGGTTACGTGACGCAGGTAAGATCCTCAGCATGGAGCAGGATTACTGGCACACGCCACCAGCGGATGCCATTTTCCTTCACCGAAAAATAGCGGGGATGTATCTGCTGGCGGCACGAATTGGTGCCAAAGTGAACATTCGCAAATTAGTACAGCCTTATCTCAATATCAAAGTCGAGTAGCCTATTGTTTTTCTGTTACTTTCGCGTACTTTAGTTTTGTCGAACGTTTAACGCCATTCTTCGCTATTGTTATTAGTGAAGGTTCGAACACTATCTCTATTCTTTAAACGAACAAACTATCGGGGTGCTCGGTGAGCAAGTTTCAAGATCTCTCCATTCTCATACAACAAATTGGGCAAGCTGAAGAAGCGGATCAAGTCGCAACACTCAATGCGTCAATCGAAGAGGGTTTAGACCCCGGTTCCATCGCCCTGATTCTGGAAGCTTTCACCATCAATGATCGTGTTCGGTTATGGAGAGCGCTACCGCTAGAACTACATATTGATGTACTGACTGAAATGCGTGCTGACGTGCGCTTTTCGATCATCAACGCACTATCCGAAGTCGAACTAAAACTGACGCTCGCCAAGCTAGACAACCTTTCTCTGATCGAGTGGGCAGACTCACTACCAGAAGAAATCATTAATGAAGCACTGGCATTAATCGAGAAAGACGAGTTAGAGCTTTACGATCAAGCCAATGCTTATGAAGATGAAGAGATTGGCCGTTGGGCAGATCGAAAAATCGTTACCTTACCTTTTAACATCACGGTTGGTACTGCCAAGCAATTGATGGATCGTTACAGCTACGACATGCCGCAGCAGGTCTATTTGATTAACCGTAATAAGCAGTTTCGTGGCACGGTTAACTATTTCGAAATTTTGCGTAGTGACTCCGATGTACGCTTGAAAAGCCTTTCGATAGAAGCAGTGACGGTCCTCGACAGTAAAATGTCGCTACCTGAAGCGGTAGAGGCGCTGGAGCATAGTACCCTTCCCGCTTTACCAGTAACCGATGCCGACCAAACATTGATCGGTGAAGTGGACTGGCAATTTGCACTGAGTACTCAACGTGAAATCTACGAAGCCCGCTTGATGGCGGGTACCGGTATGGATGAAGGCGATGACTTATTTGCTCCGGTGATTAAAAGCTCCCAGAAACGCGGTGTGTGGTTAGGGATTAACTTAATGACTGCCATATTAGCCTCCGTCACGATTGGGCTATTTGAAGACGTGATCGCCCAAGTGGTTGCACTTGCGGTACTAATGCCGATAGTTGCCTCCATGGGTGGTATTGCAGGTAGCCAGACACTTACGCTAATGGTTCGCGCGATGGCACTGAATCAGATCACGCCCGGAAACCGTTTCAAGCTACTAAAAAACGAGTTGGGTATTGGCTCTCTAAACGGCATAGCGTGGGCAGTGATCATTGGTGGTTTGGCAGGGTTATGGTTCCAATCCGCGATTCTTGGCGGAACCATTGCTCTGGCTATCGTCGTCAATATCATCACCGCTGCTGTGTTCGGTGTATTGATTCCAATAATCTTGGACAAGTTAGAATTAGACCCAGCACTTGCGGGCTCGGTGATTTTGACTACCGTAACTGACGTTGTTGGCTTTTTTGCCTTTTTAGGCACCGCTAGCCTAGTACTATTGTAGGAAATTAGTACTAATTTATTAATCAATCATTAGCATAATAAAGAAAAATTGCATATCGCAGTTGCAAATTGCGAATATTATCGGAGTTTAGGCAACGTCACTCACAGAAACCACGCTTTTTAGTGGATTTAAAAGTTGGCACGCTAGATGCATTGTTTAAAGTGACCCTTCTTAAGCCGAGGGTCACCTAGCCAACTGACGTTGTTAGTGAACTCAACTTTGTTCATATATATAAGCCAATCGCACTGTTTGCGGTTGGCTCTTTTTTTATCTGTCTCCGCTAAATCCAATTACCCTCTGGTTTCACCGTTTCATACACCGATAAAACGGACAAAATGACATTTTCGTTATTTGGTCATAAGTCTCATTAAATTCATCGCGTTTGGAAATTCGTTATTGGGTTGGGCATACTTTCCTCACCCCCAAGTATGAAGTATTACCCATGACGTCATTAAGCCAAGTAGAACCCCTATTTCTAGAATTCATGCAGCAAGAGATGCAAATCGATGCCGCTCACGATCTCAGCCACGTAAAGCGTGTCGCCAAAACAGCTAAAAAGCTCGCTGAGCAAGAGGGAGCTCAATTGGAAGTCGTATTGCCCGCTGCCTATTTGCATGACTGCTTTACTTACCCAAAAGATCACCCTAACCGTAAGCAAAGCTCCGCGATTGCGGCTAAAAAGGCCATCGCATTCTTGGAAAGTATCGACTACCCACGTCATTTCCACGACGATATCGCCCACGCGATAGAAGCACACAGTTTCAGCGCTAACATTCGTCCCAACACATTAGAAGCCAAGATTGTGCAGGATGCTGACCGTCTGGATGCTCTAGGTGCAATTGGCGTAACACGCTGCATTCAGGTCAGTACTCAGTTCGAGGCCAAACTGTATGATCATCAAGACATGTTTGCGGAAGAACGCGAACTGGATGATCAACAATTTACTCTGGATCATTTTCAGACCAAGCTATTTAGAATCGTCGATACCATGAACACCAACTCTGCTAAAGAGGAGGCACAAAGACGCAAAGCATTTATGCAAAGCTATCTAGGTCAATTACGCGAAGAGGTCGCAGAGTAAATGTCAGAAAGTTATGCCCTGATTAAGGAGCTGAAACGTCAACTGAGACTCTCTGGTTTGCACTACGCAGACGTCGCACAGCATTTAGAGTTAAGCGAAGGAAGCGTAAAAAGGCTGCTTGCGGAAGGGCATCACATTAGTCTCGAGCGGCTTGAGCGCATCTGCCAACTGATTGGATTAGACATGGCCGAGCTGTTTAAGCTTGCCGCTTCACACAATAAAGGGCTGGAATCACTCACTCTGGTTCAAGAAAAACAACTCGTTGAAGACAAAGCATTACTGCTGGTCGCTATATGTGTTGTGAATGGCTATCAATTTGAGCAAATTATTGAACAATATACGTTTAATGAACCAGAGCTAATACAAAAGTTGGCCCAGCTCGATCGGCTTAAGATTATCGACTTACTCCCGGGCAACAAAATCCGTTTACGTATCTCCCCGACGTTTAACTGGCAGATTGGTGGCCCAATCCAGCGCTTCTTTCAACAGCAAGTTCAGGAAGCCTTCTTCCAAAGTTACTTTTCTGCAGAAGGTGAAAAGCTGGCAATGGCCACTGGGTTGATGAGTATACCGACCAACAAGAAGCTTCAGCAGAAGCTACAAAAAGTGATCGATGAATTTTATCAGGCTTGTCAGAGTGACAATTCATTAGAGATGGATGAAAAACACGGTACCTCTCTGGTTATCGCGATGCGTCGCTGGACGTTTCCTTTGTTTAAACCCTGGGAACGCACTCCGAATCAATAGTAATAAAAATGGTAACCTTAGTGAGTAAAGTTACATAAATAGCCACTATAGGTAACACATTACGTTACTACATCTAAACAACTGGCTTATCTATCGGGAAGACATAAAGTGCATCCATCTAGTTTGATGATGTGCATATGGAGCCAGCATGTTTTTGTCTAAACGCTTTTTCCCATTTTTCGTCACGCAGTGTCTTGGGGCATCGAATGACAACGTTTATAAAAATGTTCTTTTATTAATGGTCACCTACAGTCTGATTGATTCATTACCCGTTTCCGTCAACCTATTTGTCAATCTTGCTGCGGGTCTGTTTATCCTGCCCTTCTTTTTATTTTCAGCGCATGCTGGTGCAGTCGCGGATAGTATGGACAAAGCCAAGTTGATACGCCGTCTGAAGCTTATCGAAGTGCTGATCATGGCCTGTGCCGCCACTGCCATCATGACTGAAAATGCCCTGTTAATGTTAGTGTTGTTATTTTTAACCGGAACACAATCCGCCTACTTCGGTCCAGTGAAATACGCTTTACTGCCTCAAGCCTTAAAAGCCAGTGAACTTGTCAAAGGTAATGCCTGGGTTGAAATGGGGACCTTTTTATCCATTCTGGTTGGTACGTTAACCGCCGGACTTTTACTCGCGATGCCAAACGGCACACTTATCGCCTCGTGCCTTGTTTTGTTCCTTTCGATAATGGGTTTCATCAGTAGCGTGAATATTCCTGCGTTGCCAAGCCACTCCAATCAGAAAGTAAAGTTCAAGCCAATTTCTGGCCTGAAAAAGACGCTAAACGTCGCACAAAAACAGCGTGGAATCTGGATGTCGATTCTGGCAATAAGTTGGTTTTGGTTTATGGGTGCGACCTATCTTACACAATTCCCAAACTTCGCCCGCGAGCATCTCTTTGCCGATAGTACCGTCGTATCTTTGTTACTTGCGCTATTTTCTATTGGCATCGCCACGGGATCTTGGTTGTGTCAAAAGCTCTCTTTTGATCATGTTGAGCTCGGAATTCTGCCATTTGGAATTCTGGGACTAACGTTATTTGGACTCGATTTATTGTGGGCAGTACCCTTATACAACCTATCACCGGCCCAGTATTACAGTGTCGAAAGTTTCATTTCAGAATCTAAACACATTCGCGTGATGATGGATTTATTCTTCGTCGGAGTCAGTGGTGGTGTGTTTATCGTTCCGCTCTACTCGTTCATCCAGTCTCGTTCTAACCAAGGCGAGTGCGCGCGTTCAATCGCTGCAAACAACATCATGAATGCCTTATTCATGGTCGGGTCAGCGTTAGTGTCCATATTCGTACTTAGCGTGTTATCCCTGTCCGTTGTAGAGCTCTTCGCTATCATGGCGGTTGGTAATTTCTTAGTCGCTATTTATGTCTATCGCCAAGTGCCTGAATTTACGCAGCGTTTTATCAGCTATTTACTTAGCCACTGTATGTACCGCGTTTCTGTAGAGGGGCGTCAGCATATCCCAGAAACAGGAGCGGCATTAATCGTAGCCAATCATGTCAGTTATGTGGATGCGCTGATTCTGATGGGGACCTCTACTCGCCCTGTTCGTTTTGTGATGGATAAATCGATCAGTGAAATGCCTGTTCTTAAATACGTGTTCCGTCATGCGGGCGTTATTCCAATTTGCTCTCCTCGCAAGTGCACCGAAACCTACAAGCAAGCCTTTGAGCAAATCGAGCAGGCATTACATAACGAAGAAGTCGTTTGTATTTTCCCCGAAGGCCGTTTGACCTCAGATGGTGAACTCGGCGAGTTTCGACCTGGCGTGGAAAAAATCCTCAAGCGTTCACCAGTCCCTGTGATACCAATGGCGTTGAAAGGACTGTGGGGGTCATTTTTCAGCCATAAAGGTGGACACGCACTCACTAAAAGACCAAAACGTTTCTGGTCCAAAATTGAAGTCAAAATTGGTCAAGTACTGGGCCCTGTTCAGCTCGATCGCCACAAGTTACAGCAAGAAGTTCAGGAATTGCTGATAAATCAGAAGTAGTTACACCTAATTTAGAGTAGGATACCTAAAGCAGATTGACCTTGCCGATGTCCTAACGCTAGTCGGTCAATATGCGGAGTCGTCATTGGAGATATTATGAAAATCATCATTCTACATGGTCTTTATATGCACGGGCTGGTGATGCAGCCTCTTAGCCAAAAACTGCGTAAATTGGGTTACGAAACCCAAGTGCTAAGTTACAACACGGTATCGATTAATGAAGATGCACTGTTTAATACTATTGACCATGCACTCAATCCACTGACGACCAACATACTGGTTGGGCACAGCTTGGGTGGCTTGATGATTAAGCGATATTTGGCAAATAGAAAACCTACCACCAGTTTGATTTCTCACGTTATCGCCATTGGCTCGCCTTTAAAAGGAGCGTCGATTGTTTCACGTATCCAAGACCTTGGCTTGGGCGCACTTTTAGGTAACTCGCCTCATCACGGTTTAAACAAACACGACGACGTCTGGGACTTTCCCCAAAAGCTTGGAAGTATCGCTGGCACGGTCCCTATCGGGGCTCGTCCTCTGCTTATTCGCGGTGATAATACCATGTCAGACGGCACGGTAACGGTGGACGAAACCCGCTTGGAAGGCATGCAAGATCATATTGAGGCAAAACAAACACATACTAGCCTGATCTACAACACCTTTGTCCCTGAGCAAATTGATCACTTTATTCGCACCGACTTTTTTCGTCGATAGCACATTTTTATGTAATAAAAGCGCAATCTGCTTCCCAAAATATCGTTAAATCAGTACTATCCCTTGGTCAGTCTTAGTTAAAAAAGACTTGGCTAAATTTTAATTGTTCTCAGGGCGGGGCGAAATTCCCCACCGGCGGTATACTCTTTTGAGTGAGCCCGCGAGCGCTCGATTCGTCGAGGTCAGCAGATCTGGTGAGATGCCAGAGCCGACGGTTATAGTCCGGATGAAAGAGAATAAGAATACACCAGTACGCTTGCTCGATTCGTTGAGAGGAACTGGTGCACTTCTTTTTGATCGCATTTTACAGCGAGCTCTCATACCGCCCTGATTCTGGTCATATTTAGGAGTTAACCATGAATCAGTCATCGCTACTTGCCGAATTCGGCGACCCAATTACTCGCGTTGAAAACGCACTTACCGCACTGCAGGAAGGCCGTGGTGTGCTTCTGCTTGATGATGAAGACCGTGAAAACGAAGGCGACATCATCTACTCAGTGGAACACCTGACTAATGAACAAATGGCACTGATGATCCGTGAGTGCAGTGGTATCGTGTGTCTTTGTCTGACGGATACTCAAGCAGACAAGCTGGAACTTCCACCAATGGTTGTGAACAACAACAGCGCAAACCAAACCGCATTTACGGTTTCGATTGAAGCGAAAGTTGGCGTAACGACAGGTGTCTCTGCTGCAGACCGTGTTACCACTATCAAGACAGCGGCAAATCCACATGCGAAGCCTGAAGATCTTGCCCGTCCTGGCCACGTCTTTCCTTTGCGCGCTCGCCCAGGTGGCGTGATGACTCGCCGCGGACATACCGAAGGTACGATTGATCTGATGCAAATGGCAGGGTTACAGCCTGCGGGCGTATTGTGCGAAGTGACCAATCCAGATGGCACGATGGCGAAAACACCGGAACTTATTGCCTTTGGTCGTCTTCACAATATGCCGGTTCTTACCATTGAAGATATGGTCGCATACCGTAATCAGTTCGATTTGAAGCTGGCATAACGCCCACCCCATTTTATTTGAAAGCCGTGCAATTGCGCGGCTTTTTTGATCGATATCTAATCTACAGAGTAACACTATACTGACTAAGGTGAACAAATAAGGATATCGGAGCATGAAAGGAAGAATAAAGAACTTGGTCTTACTCGGGCTACTCAGTCTGAGTTCTACAGCCTTTGCTGCTAGCTGCCCGGATATTCTTCAGGGCAAACAAAGGTTACTCAACTCCACTGATGAAATTGATTTATGTGAGCAATTTAAAGGGAAGACATTGCTCGTCGTCAACACCGCCAGTCAATGCGGATTTACGCCGCAGTTCGAACAGTTAGAATCGCTTTACCAAACGTACAAAGATAAAAATTTCGCGGTTATAGGCTTTCCAAGCAATGACTTTAACCAAGATAAAGGCAGCGAAGAGAATTCCGCAAAAATTTGCTACCTCGATTATGGGGTCACCTTTCCGATGATGGCTAGAAGCTCAGTGATGGGCAGCGATGCAAATCCAGTATTCAGCGAAATCAGCCAACAAGCCGGTATCACGCCAAGATGGAACTTCTATAAGTTTCTGATTAGTAAAGAAGGCAAAGTCATTGCGACATTCCCAAGTTCGACATCTCCTACAAGTACTACGCTTACTAATATGATTGAACAACAACTGTAGGACTGCAATCATGACCACCACACGCTCTACCATGTTACGGCTGGGCTATTTAGGACTCATTCCATTCTTACTTAGTTTGCTGCTCATTATTACTGACACCACTTTATTTAATTTAAGTGGTCATCAATTCTTTATTGCCTACAGTGCGGTTATCTTAAGCTTCTTGTCGGGCGTGTTATGGGGTAATGGAATCGACCATTACTACCACCGATTGAGTCGCAATATTTTGGTACTGAGTAACCTGTTTGTTTTACTCGCATGGAGTGCCCTGCTGCAGGGACACACTCACTACGTCACCGCCATTCTTCTCCTGGCCGCAGGCTACATTGCCGTTTGGTTCTCTGAAAAATTGATTAGGAAGGTAGAACAGGAAATCGACCCAAAAGGTTATCAGGGAATGCGTGGAAAGCTCACCTGCGGGGTCTTGTTGATGCATGGCATCGTGCTGTTTGCTTGATGATGACACCAAATAAATGGCGACATGATTGTCGCCATTTTTCCTAAGTTTTTATCCTTAAAGAGTCAGCAGATAATTAACTAGCTGGTTATACTCATCGTAAGAACTGATTTCATTCGGAATGACAATGTACTTGTTGTTCACAATCACACCCGGCACCCCTGTCAGTGTACTTTCTTTAAACTCTTGGTCGAAACGCTTTTGCATCGAGTTCACAGCAAAGCTGTTGTACGCTGCGTCAAACTTTTTACCGTCTACACCATAATCAGTGAAGACTTGTTTTAGTTCAGCTTCGTCTTTAGGCGCCGCACGCTTTTGGTGGATCTGAGCAAACATCACCGGAATCATCTTATCTTCGACCCCTAGAGATACCATCGTTGCGTAAGACTTCGCCATAGGAACTGCCATGTTCCCACCCATAAATGAAACATGGATTTTCTCAAATCGCGCGTCTTCAGGTAAGGCTGGTTTCAAGTTCTCAACCAAGCTTTCAAATTTATAACAGTGCGGGCAGTAAAAAGAGAAAAACTCTGTCACTGTCGGTTTCGCCGCCTTCTCTGCATCCAGCACTTTGTAGTGTTTTCCCTCTTCAAACTGGGCTGCATGAGCCGTAAACGCAAGTAAAAGGGTGCTGCATAGCGCAAGTAATTTCTTCATTGTTTGTTTCCTTTAGACAGCAGTCTGCCGTCTTACTTAAATCAATTAGTCGTTGTATTTAGATTAGAAGAAAATCAAACAATGGGAGGTCGATACGGCTGGTAGATCACCGATACCGCTTTTACGGCAGGAGATTTACCAATAAGCGCAAGCCGGTGAGGAAAGCGCATCAGACTATTGTGCGGCAAGGTTACAGGCACCTTCACAATACATGAAGAACTGCAACTGGTGTGTTGGTCTTTCCCTGACGTGAGCACTCGTTCATTCTCTGAGGACTCAATACAGTCAGTATTAACCCCAAGCTGAGCCTGAAGCTCTTTCAATGGAACCTGATTACTGTGATTCTGACTTGGTATGGTCTCTGCTTGTACATTAGGCGCAAGGCTCGTTAGCAGCATGGCTACCAAGCAAGTTAATGTCATCATCAATGTACGGTTAAAGGTACGCATACCAACATCTTCAAAAGTAGGATAATTTTCATCATACAGAAACGTTCTGTTCATACAAGCGTCAACACTAACCCATTACTTATACAACTGATTATTTTTCCTTTTTTACCGTCTTGTAGCTGATAAAACTTGAATTCAGTATGAAACCTTAGTAATAGTTAGGGTAGTTTTTGTACAAACAAGGAAAAAATTAATGCTTAAAAAAAGATTTTTTAAAACCAAAGATGAAGTTGAAGTCACCTTTGAGCTTGATAAAGAGCAGCGTGAATCCGTAAAAATTGCGGGCGACTTTAACAACTGGCAGCCAGAACCAATGAAACTGGTTAAAACCAGCGGCCAGTTTAAGTTTAAAACTCGCTTACCAAAGGAACAAAACATTCAATTCCGCTACCTGCTGAATGAAGCTGAATGGGAAAACGACCCTCAAGCCGATGCCTACGTTCCGAATGGTTTTGGCAGTGACAACAGCGTCGTTTGCACCAGCGAGCAAACCGCTTAACGTTAACATCAATCATCATTTTTCAGGCGCACTTATTGCGCCTTTTTTATTTGAAACTCAATTGTCACTGGATCTCTCCACGATAGATCGTACTCGCCCTTCTCAATCCTGTTCTTGCTATTCACAAATGTTTCACGCCTGACCTATTAATCTCGCCACTAGCTTGGGGCACGTCGAAACCAGGCATGCATTTATCAATAAGCAGTATTGGAACTCTATTTTGAAACCAGGAAAAACAGGCATTCGCCGAGTCATGGACGCGACCGGATATTCATTACAAGGATTGAAAGCCGCTTGGATTAATGAAGCTGCGTTTAGACAAGAATTACTCCTTTCCGTCATTCTCTCGATCAGCGCATTCTTCTTGCCCGTCACAACATTAGAACGAGTGCTGATGATCGGCAGTTTATTTTTGGTCTTAATCGTCGAATTAATTAATTCCGCCGTAGAAGCGGTTGTTGACCGTGTCAGCGACGAATGGCACGTACTAAGTGGCCGTGCCAAAGACATTGGCTCTGCGGCCGTGTTTGTTGCACTACTACTCGTCCTGTTTGTCTGGGCGTCATTTTTGCTTTAGTTTTTTGTAAGGCAGTTATTTATGAAGACAGTTGATTTACAACGAGAAGGGATCTCTTACGTTACCTTTTCTTTTTTATTAGCGTTTTATTTTGCGCTTGTTGTCAATATCCCGATTTACAAAGAACTCATTGGGATTCTATCTAGCCTAGATAACGTTAAAGTCGGGTTTGTTGTTACCATCCCAATTTTCTTTATCGCTGCACTTAACTTCCTTTTCAATTTGTTCAGCTGGCCGTGGATAGGGAAACCGTTTTTTATCCTACTGCTCATTCTATCGAGCATGGTGAGCTACGCGAGTTACAACTATGGCACACTGTTCGACTACGGCATGATCGCCAATATTGTTGAAACAGATACCAGCGAAGCCAGCTCCTACTTCAGTGCATATTCCGCTTTGTGGGTGCTATTAATGGGTATCGTACCTGCGCTGGTAGTAGCCAACACCAAGTTGCGTCCGTTAAGCGGCCAATGTTTGCACTTTTCTATCACCAAGTTAGTGTCTATGATCGCCTCTCTTGCTGTTATTGCGGGCATTGCAGCATTGTATTATCAAGACTATGCATCGGTAGGCAGAAACAACAGTTATCTGAAAAAGATGATCATCCCGACTCAGTTCGTCTATAGCGCAGCCGGATACGTGAAAAAAACTTACCTTACCGAACCAGAGCCTTATCGCGAGATTGGTACCGAGGCCAAACAGTCCGCAGCAGCTTTAACACAAGCACAGAAAAAGCCAACGCTGTTAGTCTTTGTTGTCGGTGAGACTGCTCGCTCTCAAAATTATCAACTCAATGGGTATGAGCGAAAAACTAACCCCTACACCAGCAAGCTAGACGTGATTTCCTTTCAGGATTTTGCTTCCTGCGGCACCGCAACAGCGGTATCGCTTCCGTGTATGTTTTCCCAACTGACACACCATAACTTCGACCGCAGCAAAGCAGATAACCAAGACAATGTGTTAGATATTATGCTACGAGCGGGCATAGACGTGATGTGGAAAGAAAACGATGGCGGTGATAAGCACGTTGCCCATAAAGTCAAAAAGATCGCGGTAGACAGAACGAAGACAGATCAATGGTGTAATGGCACGACTTGCTATGATATGGCGCTTCTCGACAACTTTGAGCAAGAAATAGATAGTATGGAGGGTAACCGAGTCGTCACACTGCACCTTATCGGCAGCCATGGTCCAACCTACTTTCAGCGATATCCGAAAGACAAAGCGTTCTTCCAGCCAGATTGCCCTCGCGCTGATATCGAAAACTGTAGTGTCGAACAAATAGTCAACAGCTATGACAACACCATCCGCTACACAGACTATGTACTAGAACAGACCATCGATAAACTCACGACATTGGAAGACAAATACAACACGGCTTTGGTCTACATCTCTGACCATGGCGAATCTCTGGGGGAAAGCGGTATGTTCCTGCATGGCATGCCTTATAGCCTCGCACCAGACACCCAAAAAAGAGTGCCTTTTATGATGTGGATGTCACCAAACTTTAAGCAGGCAAAACAGATTAATACCGACTGTTTGAGCCAAGAAGCGCAAAGTGAGGGTAAATACTCTCAGGATAATGTCTTCCACTCGTTGTTAGGCATTATGGATGTTAAAACCAGCGCGTACGACGGTGCACTGGACATTTTCAAAACATGTCGCACGCCAAATGCCTAAGAGATAAGTCATTACCTCTGGGAAATTAAGCCAGAACCTTAAGCCTGACTACAAATTGTGAGTCAGGCTTTTTTATGGCATAGCACTCCAGCAAATTAACGCTCACCCTTGCTATACTCGGCTGCTAGTCACTACAAAGAGAAGAATCCAGATGAAAATTGGCATCATCGGCTTAGGAGATATTGCGCAAAAAGCTTATCTTCCTGTTATCACTCAGCTCCCCAATATTGACTTGGTATTTTGTACCAGAAATACCGCAACTCTAAGCGCTCTGGCTCAACAGTATAGAATCGCAGAAACCTGTCAGGACTATCAGCAACTTATGAACTTCGGCGTCGATGCCGTCATGATACACGCCGCTACCAGTGTCCACTTTCAAATCGCTGAATACTTTTTAAAACAGGGTATTCCGACCTTTGTAGATAAACCTCTGGCTGACAACGCCGCAGAGGTCGAAAAACTGTATGAGATTTCGGCTCAGACGAATCAGCCTCTTTATGTTGGCTTCAATCGCCGCCATATCCCGCTCTACAATCAACACATGCATGGTGTCCAAAAGGGCGAACTCACCGGATTGAAGTCGCTTCGCTGGGAAAAGAATCGACATAACTTGCCCGGTGACGTTCGTACTTTTATTTTTGACGATTTCATTCATCCGCTAGACAGTGTGAACGTTGTGGCTAAAGCCAATCTGCAGGACGTTTACGTCACCCATCAGTTTGATGGAGCTGAGTTAGCCCGGCTGGATGTGCAATGGCAACATGGTGAGACACTTCTGCACGCTTCTATGAATCGCCATTTTGGCATCACAACCGAACGAGTACAGGCGTGTTACGCCAACCAAGCGGTCGAGTTCGACTCTTTTGTCGAGGGAAAACGTTGGCAAGAAAACCAAGAGCAAAAAGTCAGCTTAAAGGATTGGACGCCAATGCTAACCAGTAAAGGCTTCCACGCGATGCTATTAGATTGGTTTAGCGTCATAGAAAGCGGAAAACTGGGGGATACAGTTGTCGATCGCAATATCGCCAGCCACCAATTAGCAGAAGCAATATGCCAACAAATTGAGAAAGCCATTTTACGTTAAGCGCCGTCAATACGGTATCCACGTTCGTTTGCTTTAGCTTAAGTGAAGAAGCATGGTGGCGTGGATATTCTTCCCACCTTACAACTAGTTACTTCCAATCCTTAGCTCAGATTAATGTTATTCATACTCTGTTAAGATTCCTGTGACATACTTATAATCATGTCCAAATTGGATTCAATGACGTCACTTTACATCGGTGGCATGAACTCGATTTAAAATCGACGATTAGATATAGGAAATAGAATGAGAACTCTTGGCAACATCATTTGGTTTGTTTTGGGTGGCGTATTTATGGGACTGCTGTGGTGGTTTTTCGGCATCCTAGCCTTCATCAGCATTATCGGTATCCCGTGGGGGCGCGCCTGTTTCGTCATGGGTAACTTTTCATTTTTCCCATTTGGAAAAGAAGCCATTTCACGTGATGAGCTGACCAACGAGATGGACATAGGCACCAGTCCACTTGGCGTTATAGGTAATATAGTGTGGTTTGTGTTTGCAGGTATCTGGCTGGCAATCGGTCATGTCGCTTCCGCGGTTGCGTGCTTTGTTACCATTATCGGTATTCCGTTTGCACTTCAGCACCTCAAACTGGCGGTTATTTCCCTTGCGCCAATTGGTAAAACTGTCGTATCGAAAGAAGAAGCTGCAATGGCTCGCTTCAATATTAATCGATAAAACTTGTTATCCTCTGGGAGATGGTTCTCAGAGGGTAACCCCTGTCAAAAGTAAGCCGATGATTGCTAAAGCGTACTCGATTATGGTTGGTTGTGTGTTCATAGCGTCGCCTAATATTATAAATTAATACCTAGACCACTACTGACTTTTAATTATTTATGATATAAATCAATGATATCTACAACCTAACTATCAAAGAAACGGTTGTTATATATCGTATCTACCCTATGGTTTCGCCGCCCACCTTCCCTGTTTATTTTCTGCAAGCCGAACTATAAGCATAGTCAAGATCCACCTAGATCGTGGAGATTTTGCCTGCAATTACGAGATATAACGTGTTAGTTTCGGTTAAAGTCAGCGAAGAGAAGAACTTAAAAAGTAAATTTTGCACGGGGAATAGACAAAAACAATGGCTCAAACCAGCAACAGAGTGGTGTCTCGCTGGCTAGATAAAAAAGCAGAGGCTGATATGCACTCTGCTTTATCGATAAAATAGGCGTTTAGACAGGTTAGAACTCGCGGTTCATCCTTTCCAGACAGGTCAAAAATACAGCTTGCTGCTCAGGCTCGATATGTCGGGTCAAATCTCGGACTAAATCCAAATGCAACTGATTATGATGACGATGGATGAGCTCCCCTTCTGGTGTCAACTTGACCACAATAGCACGACGATCTTCAGGGTGTGGGCAGCGCTCAATCAAATTTGCATTGACGAGTTTATCAACCTGAACGGTTAACGTTCCCGTTGTGATGCCCAGCTTTTCAGCCAGCTCTTTCATGCGTAAAGCGCCATGCCCACCGAGTACTTCAATAGTATGGACCTGAGCCAGTGAATAACCCGTTTCTTTCACAACTGACTGCTCCCACGACGACATTTTATCGTAGAACTCAGTCAACATTTGATTCAATCTTTCTAATTCGCTCATCGTTTAGTCATTTTGCAATTCGAGAGTAAGGTGATGAATCTTATCAAACTTACTCAACATTTGTTTAAATTCACCGAGTGATTTGTTACTGCGATTCTTAATCGCAATAGCCGCTGAATAATGGTGTCCACTCACTTTCCATACATGAAGATCGACTACATCAGCGTAAGGGGCAAGCTCTGCACGAATATCTTGTCGATATTGCTCATCAATACTTTCATCTAATAAAACCGGGGCCGTTTGCCGAATTAAACCAAGCGTCCATTTACCAATGACCAGCGCACCGACAATACCCATAGTCGCGTCTAACCAAACCCAACCATAAAATTTACCGATGATGAGGGCGACAATCGCAAGTAGTGACGTTAACGTGTCCGCAAGAACATGGAAATACGCCGCCGCTAAATTGTGATCATGATGATGTTCATGGTGGTGATCGTGATGATGATGCTCATGCCCATGATGGTGGTGATCCTTTAAAAGCAACATACTCGCCAGGTTTACCACCAAGCCAATGACCGCGACCATTATCGCTTCGTTAAACTTAATCGTTTCTGGGTTGAATAACCGATGTACAGACTCAACCATCATCATCAATGCGACGATGCCAAGTGCTATTGCGCTGGTAAACCCGCCCAAAACACTTACTTTGCCTGTACCAAAAGAAAATCGCTCACTGTTCGCGTGCTGCTTTGCGTAACGATAGGCAAACAAAGTAATGCAAAATGCCGCGGCATGAGTCCCCATATGCCAGCCATCAGCCAGTAACGCCATGGAGCCAAACAACGTACCCGCGCTAATCTCTACTATCATAGTGACCAGCGTAAGAAGCAGTACGTAAAAAGTTCGTCTTTCACCTTGATGGTTATGTGACACAAAATCATGTGAATGCTGCGAGACTGTCATTGCGTGACCTTTCATCCTGAATGCTCATTTGTTTGATAATCAAAATACTTGATATAAATTTAGTTTGATAATCAAACATTGTCAACGACTAATGCAACCCCATGTCTGGTTGGGCTTTGGTTATATCACTCAATACGTTAAGCTAATGGTCATCCAATCTGACCCAAACGTGATGGAAAATACCGATGGAACAAGTAGGTACTCGCGCATTGATTGTGGAGGGAGGCGCTATGCGGGGCGTCTTTTCGTGCGGCATACTCGACCACTTTTTAGATCAAAATTTCTCACCATTTGACAGCTTTTGGGGAGTGTCAGCGGGAGCAAGTAACTTAGCTGCTTACCTAGCGAACATGCCGGGAAGAAATCTGAAAATCTATCTCGATTACAGCCTACGTAAAGAATTTATTAACCCGAGTCGGCTGGTTCTTGGCGGAGATATGATGGATCTCGACTGGATGTGGAATCTCACACTCGAAGAACTTGGCATCGACAAAGCCGTTCTGGCTGCAGACCCGCGTCCTTTCTTCTTAGGGGTTACTCGTCAGGACACGGGTGAAGCGGAATACCTGACTCCAGACGTGGATGCACTGGCAGAAACAATGAAAGCCAGTAGTGCACTGCCTATCCTTTATCGCAACGGCGTATTACTCAATGGTACACGATATGTTGATGGTGGCGTCTCTGATGCGATTCCTATTGCAGAAGCCATTAAACGAGGTGCAACGAAAATCATGGTATTGCGCAGTCGTCCCGCAAGCTACCGAAAATCAAAATCAAAGTTTGGGGCCGCAACTAAACGTATGTTGAAAGCTACACCTGCTTTGATTGATCCGATGCTGACTCGTGACATTCGCTACAATCAAGCCCTATCACTTATTGAGAATCCGCCAGAAGGCATAGAGATTATTCAGGTTTGTCCGCCAGAGACATTTAAATTGAAGCGCTTGAGCCGTTCTCCAGAGCCATTACGTGCAGCGTATGATCTCGGTTTAGAAGCAGGGAAAGAAGCCATTATGCGCTGGGAGCAGATTTAAAATTATCGGTTTCGTAAAGAAAAAAGCCACACCCTAAGGCGTGGCTAATGCAAATTCGATGGCAGTGGATTATCGTATTTGCTTTTCAGTAAGCCCAACAGTCAGGCTCCAATTCTCTTATTTCTTGTTCTCGGTAAACCACCAAAAACTAATAAGTTTCAAACAGTCCCGCATTGTAGTCTTGAATCGCTTGTTCGATTTCTTCAATGCTGTTCATAACAAATGGACCATAGTGAACCACGGGCTCGTTAATCGGCTCGCCGATGAAAACTAGTACTCCACTTGCGTCGTTTGCCGTCAGCTCAACCCACTCTCCTTGAGACAAGAGCGCCATTTCGCCTTGTTTTATGACTCGTTGCTGAGTTTCAACGTTACCTTGGTAGACATAAAGCATCATGTTGTGGTTCGACTCGGTGACAAGCTGGAGCGTTGCGCCTGCATGTGGTCGCCAATCAGCAACCGTTGCATCAACGCCCGTTTTCGTTAGTGGTCCGCTCGTTCGGTTCCCATTGATATTAAGTTCCCCGGCAATAATACGAACCAAGCCGACATTTTTGTCATTCACTTCGGTGATGGTTTCAGGCTGGAAATCATGATACTGAGCAGGTTGCATTTTATTTTTTGCTGGCTGATTAATCCAAATCTGAAAACCATGCAGTTCGCCATCTTGCATAATTGGCATTTCACTATGAATAACACCACGGCCAGCAGCCATCCATTGAGCGCCACCAGAACGAAGTTCACCGACATTATCCATGTGATCACGATGCTGAAAGTGCCCTTTCAACATATAGGTCAGTGTTTCTATGCCTCGGTGAGGGTGCGGAGGAAAACCGCCGATATAGTCAGCGCGGTTATCAGATTTCAACTCATCCACCATCAAAAATGGTGAAAAACTGGCATTATTGAAACCAGCTACTCGGCGAATTTTAACACCATCACCATCAGCAGTAGGCTGGGAAGGAATTATCTGACGGACTTCTCTTGTTTTACTCATAATCTTTCTCCTCAAAAGCCTCGCTCACTTTTCTCTGTCAAGTTCGCATCACTTGGCTATCGGTATGCAGTTATTGTAGTTTGAAGAAAAATAATCATGACCATATGCAGTTGAGCTAATTGTTCAATATTTTCGAATGACAACAATTCCTCCCCCCGCTTTTGTGTAAATAGAGGCAAATTATCTGCTCGCTCACTGTTGGAACATTGGCTAACACCAACCAAAAAATAAATGTGGCTATTTTCTAAACTCGGTGTATAGTGGGCGTTGGCTCTTAAAGAAGAGCTGTTAATGCAACATTTAGTTTAAGTTCCTTCTCAGTAAAATCTTGAATCACCCATTCAGACACCTGCGTACAACTTCCTCTTGATTGAACATTCAATAGCTTAAAAAAGATCCACACGAAAATTCGTAATTAAAATGTTTATTTCAAAGGTGTTTTTATGTCTAAAGTAACTGGTTCAGTAAAATGGTTTAACGAAACTAAAGGCTTTGGTTTCCTATCTCAAGACAACGGCGGCCAAGATGTATTCGTACACTTCAACGCGATTGTTGCTGACGGTTTCAAAACACTGACTGAAGGTCAGAAAGTAAGCTTTAACGTAGAGCAAGGTAAAAAAGGTCCTCAAGCGACTGAAGTTACTCCTCTATAAGACTGCTTTTCTTGGTGTAGCATATTCATGCTGCACCAAACTTCTCCCCTTCAAAAATCCCATTTTAATTTTTAGCCATTTAATGGCTTAGCTTAGTGCTGTCTAAAATAAATTTGGCAGTGCGATTTTATATTTTATTAATAAAAGGAAAGTAATATGTCCTCTAGAAGAACTAGCCGTCAAAGGCATTGGTACCAACTACTTAACAAAGACAAAACGGTAAAGAAACAGGAGAATAAATGTTAGAAATTGAGTTTAATTTAAAACAACCACAAACCACTTGGAATGCCAGAATACATCAACTTAATAGCGATATATTAATGCGACATGTATTGCCAAAACTTCAAACCAACAGTGTTTCTATTGACTTCCAATATAATGAAAAAAACGGTGAAGGTGCAATTCTGTGTGACGAAGGTTCAAAGATAGGAAGTTTTATTGTCAAATAAAACATTTTTCAGGCATTGATAGTATTCACGTTCAAGTTGGAGGCCTTTTTATGGCTAAGAAAAGTAACAAACAATTAGAAAAAGAAAAGAAAGAATCTGAGCAAAATAATGCAGCGATTAAGCAAAAAACTCGACGCCGTATTGAAGACATTATGGAACAAAGAGAGTTTGATAAATTATTTGATCTCTAACAGAGTAACATCATCTTCTTTCTTCATGTTAAGTGTAAGGTAAAGCCGCCTGCCTTTCACTCACATGAACAGTGCCTTTTCTATCCAAATCCTCTTCTATACAGCCTAACTGAATATCCTCCGATTATTTCACTCGTTCAGTGACACCAATAAACCCCTAGTCAAATTGATAATTTTGCGTATAATCGCAACCGTTTGCTTCGTATAACCCCAATGATATGGTTTGGGGGTCTCTACCAGCTCCCGCAAAGTGCTGATTACGAAGAGTTGAGATCACGATGTATCTTACTCTTTGTAATAGCGTTCGACTTATTTCTATCAATACCTATTCTTAGAGTAACTGCATCCACAATACACAAAAGGTGGAATATGAACGCATTTATTCAAGGTCTTCCAAAAGTAGAGTTACACTTACATATCGAAGGTTCACTTGAGCCAGAGTTGCTGTTCAAGCTTGCTAAACGCAACAATATTGAAATCCCGTACTCGACCCCTAGTGAATTACGCGAAGCATACCAGTTCGAAGATTTACAGTCTTTCCTCGACCTTTACTACCAAGGCGCTAATGCTTTACGTACAGAGCAAGACTTTTATGATCTGACCTGGGAGTATTTAGAACGCTGCAAAGCCGATAACGTCATTCATACGGAAATCTTTTTTGATCCTCAAACTCATACCGAACGCGGTATTGATTTTGATACCGTGATAAACGGAATCAGTCGCGCGTTAAAAGATGGTCAGGAACAACTTGGCATTACTTCTCAAATCATTGCCTGCTTCCTACGTCACCTGTCTGAAGAAAGCGCTATCGAAACGCTTCAATCCATTCTTAAACATCGCGACAAAATTATTGGTGTCGGCTTAGATTCATCTGAGAAGGGACACCCACCAGCAAAATTTGAGCGCGTATTCCAACAAGCAAAAGCGGCGGGTCTATTAACGGTTGCACACGCTGGTGAAGAAGGCCCAGCGCAAAATATCTCTGACGCAATTGAAATGTTGGAAGTCAGCCGAGTTGACCACGGCGTTCGCTGCGTAGAAGACAAAACCTTGGTTGCCTCACTTATCGAAAGCAAAATGCCCCTTACGGTCTGCCCACTCTCGAACATTAAACTGTGTGTCTTTGATGACATGAAGCAGCACAACATCGTCGATCTGCTCCGTCAAGGCGTAGCGGTCACGATCAACTCAGATGACCCGGCTTACTTTGGTGGCTACATGACCGACAATTTCCTTGCTGTGAGTCAGGCACACCCAATGAGCAACGATGAGATCGCGCAGTTCACACTTAACGCCATAGAAGCGAGTTTTATTGATGACGAAATGAAAGCTAGCTATCGTTCTCAAGTAAAAAACTACGTTGAAAGTCATTCTTCTTTATAGAAATTGAGACTCGTTAAATCGTTATCAATTGACATGAATACTCAAATGACTTTCCGATTTAATTCAGAATGTTAATAATACTTGGGTATACCCTTACAAACCCTCAGTGGTTAATGTTCAACTTAAGCGCTAGACTGACTGAGACAAATAACGAATATCAAAAGGAAGACAATTATGATTCAACAAGGCCAAGCACTACCTTCTGCAACTGTCAGTGAACTAACAGCCGATGGCATGGCAAATCACGACGTAACTGAGCTGTTTGCGAATAAAAAAGTGGTGTTGTTTGCTGTCCCGGGCGCGTTCACTCCAACTTGTTCAGAAGCTCACTTGCCAGGCTATGTTGTTCTAGCAGACCAGCTAAAAGCAAAAGGCGTTGATCTTATCGCATGTATCGCAACAAATGACGCATTTGTTATGCACGCTTGGGGTGAAGCTCAAAATGCCTCTGAGATTATGATGCTGGGTGATGGTGATGCAAGCTTCACCAAAGCACTTGGTCTGGAAATGGATACTGGCGGTTTTGGTGGTATTCGTTCGCAACGTTATGCGATGATTGTTGATAATGGTGTCGTGACCAAACTTAATGTTGAAGAGCCACAGAAGTTTGAAGTGAGCAACGCAGAAACAATTCTTGCAGCACTTTAATTAAATAAAGAACGCCCCGACTTAACTCGGGGCGTTTTTTTATGTTTATTAGTTCTAGCGGTTAATAACTTTTCTTCTGCTTGCCGCTAAAAGTAACATCAACGATAAGTACATGTAGCCCAACGATCCGCCACTACTGTCATCATCTTCATCGTCATCACAAAAAACAACGTACTGACCTTCAATCGAGGCGTTACACTCTTCATCTTCTATGACTTCTTCGTCTTCTGTTTCTGTAACCGTTTCACCTTCTTCTCCTTCCGTCACCGTATCTTCGCCATCTTCGGTTTCCTCTGGAACAATCAGAAAGTCAGGTTTGGTGATAACAGCTTCGGGAGGTTGCTCACTGTCCAAGTATGAGTCAATCCACTCTGTGTAATAAGAAACGTTGGTGTACCAAGTTGGTAAGGTAACAGAGCTACAGACGCTATTAATGATTGGACCAGCACTGATAATACCAACTTGGGTAAAGCTCAGGCCATCGCTACTTGGCAGTAATAAAGGACCACCCGTATCGCCGACACAGGCACCATTACCAAATATGTTGTCACCGATAGGAAAACTTTGTGTCGGCAACGTACATAGCTTCGTAGGGTCTACCGGAGATTCAAGGTAGATTGGCATTTCTTCAGCAGACTCTAGGCGTTCATAACAAAGAGACATAGGGTAATAAGAAACATCTGTATCTCTAAATTCAGTCGTGCTAGCCCCAATTGCAGGATCAGAATCACCACCAGTCCCCCAACCTGCGACTTTTACATTAGGTTCAGGATTAGCAGAGTCCCACCTTTCTCCTAAATCAGACAATCTACTATTGCTATTTACATCACCTAAGCTCACCTTGCCGACGAGGTTTGAAGGAAAATCACGTTCAACATAAAGTAAAGCAAGGTCATTCTGGTATGCGGTTGACTCTAGGACCATTACCTCAGTCTCACCAGTGTTATCTGTACTATCGATTGTTTCTACAGTAACAGATTGCACTGGATAATAATCTGGATGTATCACAACGTGAGTGACCTTATAGATGTCAGATATCTCAACTTGAGACAAATCTGCCTTGCCAGCCGTTATTGAGATTTCTTTAGGTTTGGCCACATCATAAAGTGTAAACACGTCAGGGTTCGAGTTGCTATCTTCCAAACTAGCATCAGAAGCAACTAAACAGTGGGCAGCAGTCAACACCCAGCGCTCACTGATTATAGTCCCACCACATGAGTGATCTTCAGCGAAAATACTGGCTCGAACAGAAGCTAAAAAAGAAAAGTTATCGTCAAAATCCTGTTGAGTTTTCTGAACATAAGTATTTTCATCTACAACAATTGCGTACGTTGATGTACTGATCAAAAGTGAGGCAAACAGCGGTGCCCATTTGTTTCTCATACACTTCCCTCCTTGGATAAACAAAGTTGACTGAGTATGAACGGACAACGTGCATTACACACCTGCATACTTGGGCAACTACATGCATAAAAGTATAGGCATTTAGTTCACTACTAACTGCAACTTAAGTTGCAAAACATAATCCGGACCACATAATTCTAAAGCATGAGAATTAGTTTCAAAGATTACACCCATTTATGATACATAGCTCATACCATGTTTAGTTAATGGGTAATATAGCGTTAACCAGAAAAATGAAGAGAGAATTGCTCGAAACTGCACTAGCAGCCATTAATACTGTAGTGAGTGAAGATAAAAAACCGTCCGCACTCAGGCGGGTTATAAAAAACACGTGTGCGGACATAACAACAACACAGTTCATGCTGGCGAACTGGAAAATAGGGGGGCAATGAAAATCAACGAAACATGACTTTCAATAGCGATAGTATTGCGTCTCTTTGATTTTATATTGTTAGCTAAGGGTCAATAATATGGCTGGAAAAATAAATAAGGGTAGACAAGAAAAACAACTAATTAATCGATTTAAAAAGCAAAATCAGAAGTATAGAAATGAAGTATAAATGTCACTTATGTCAGATATTAATGACGTTTATGTTTTCAAACTAGATTTAAATAGAAAAGTCTTTTCCGGTGTTGATACTAATATTGCTAAACGTAACGCTTCGTTAATCCTTTTCAGTATTGACTAATAAATTCATCATTGATGGATTTAAGTATGCGAGTTGATCGTAGATCAGAATAGAAAACTGCGCACCAATTTTGTGAATGGTACGCAGGATAATAGGATTGAGCCTAAGGTTTTAGCTTTAACACGTCATCAATATCTTGTGCACTATGTCGCTCCTCAAGATACTCACCTTCTTCACCCCAAGTTCGGTTAACAATACGACCGCGTTTGACTGCTTCACGTTGATCGATGGCTTTTGCCCAACGAACTACGTGCTCGTAGCTATTTACGTCTAAAAATTCAGCCGCATCGTACGCTCGACCCAACACTAGGTTGCCATACCAAGGCCAAGTGGCGATATCCGCGATACTGTATTCGTCGCCACCTAAAAACTCATTGTTCGCTAAGCGTTTGTCCAGAACATCTAATTGACGTTTCGCTTCCATGGTAAATCGGTTGATAGGATATTCAAACTTCTCTGGTGCATAGGCGTAGAAATGCCCAAAGCCACCACCAAGATATGGCGCAGACCCTTGTAGCCAGAACAACCAGTTCATTACTTCCGCTCGCTTTGCCCCTTCTTTAGGCAAGAACAGGCCAAATTTTTCCGCTAAGTAGAAAAGAATATTGCCAGATTCAAAAACATTGACCTGCTCTTCGCCAGAGCGATCGACTAACGCAGGAATTTTTGAATTTGGGTTAACGGCAACAAACCCGGAACCAAACTGGTCACTATCACCGATTTTAATCAAATGTGCGTCGTATTCCGCTTCTTTCACACCAGCAGCCAACAGCTCTTCAAACATAATGGTGACTTTCTGGCCATTTGGTGTCCCCATGGAATATAGCTGGAATGGATGCTCACCAACGGGTAACTCTTGCTCATGACGTGCGCCTGAGTCCGGACGGTTGATGCTTGCCCATTGGCCGCCATTTTCACTGTCGTTTGTCCAAACTTTTGGTGGTATGTACTCGTTTGACATTGTTATTCCTTATCGTGTTTGAATGCGCCTTTGGCTGATAGGATCAGTAGTGTGTTACTCAATCCCATGTCGTGAATTCATTTGGTCATAAACAGAATATTAGGTCGCAACCATAAATTTAAAGCCCTCAAGACGAGTTTGATTAGAACCTTTGGTTATGGTTTTTTCTTTAGCGCTATAAGATAAATCAAGCAGATATGGCTAGGGGCAGGAGATAGCCGCCCCATGAAGGGACGGCGCGAAGGACTATAAGACTAAGCCACCATCGATTTTTAACACTTGTCCTGTAATGAACTCACTCTTATCTGATGCTAAGAAGGCAACACCATTTGCGATATCTCGAACGGACCCCATCCGTCCTAATGGAGTTTTACCTTCCATCATTTTGATCACTTTCTCTGGTAGGTCTTTGGTCATATCAGTAACAATGAATCCGGGAGCCACACAATTCACACGTATTTGTGCACCTTTTCGAGCAAGCTCTTTCGCCCACCCTTTACTCATTGAGATGACACCGCCTTTGCTGGCAGCATAATTACTCTGACCAATATTTCCATCAGTACCCACGATGGAAGAGATATTCACAATACTGCCAGTACCTTGGTTTAACATTACCGGAGCGACACTTTGCGTTAATAAAAATACCGCTTTTAGGTTTACATCAATGACACTGTCCCAATCTTTCTCCAGCATATCCTGGAGTAGAGCGTCTCGAGTAATACCTGCATTATTAACTAATACATCAATGCGATGATGTTGCTGAATGATGCTCTCTACGACTTCATTGACCCCTTTGGAGTCACATAGGTTAACTTGATAGCTGGTGAGCTGTGATGACTGGCTCCATTCGACCGGAGAGATATCTAACCCGACGACATAAAAGCCATCTTCTAATAGTTGCTCACAAATCGCTCGTCCAATACCGCGAGCGGCACCAGTGACAATGGCTACTTTGTCATGTTTCATCTTGGTGTTCCTATATTTTTGAGAATACACCCTGCGCTTAAGCACTTGTTCCTGTATCCTCTTTTGCTTCTCGTTCTAGCACGCCTTTGCGTCGCTAGTAAAACTATAGATAAATTCTAAGAGCGAGTTGTGAGCGATCCGATACAATTGGTCAGTATTTTTTCAGTACATCCGTCAGTCGGAGCTTTGGATTCGTCCTTTTCCAACAAGTTTTCATACACTCTTGCTGTAGGTTTTAAGTCGGTTTAGGGTGTGATACGTATAGAATGAATACGGTCGGCTAAAAATAGGTCTCGGAATTTCAGCATGTTGAATATGAATTTCACTCAGAGAGTTGTGATTAACACAACTCAGCAAGAATGGATTGCCAGCCCGGCCAAAGGCGTTTGGCGTAAACCATTAGAGCGTGAAGCGAAAGAATCAGGGCACACCACCAGTATTGTAAAATATGAAGCTGGATCACGCTTTGCGACGCACTATCACCCGTTCGGTGAGGAAATTTTAGTGCTTGAAGGCGTGTTTTCTGATGGAAATGGCGATTACCCTGCTGGTACTTACATTCGCAACCCTCCAGGTAGCCATCATGCTCCGTTCAGTACCGAAGGGTGTGTCATTTTGGTAAAACTGAACCAGTTTGATCCGCAAGATCTTGCGGAAGTACGCATCAATACCAATAAGGCAGAGTGGCTCCCCGGAATTGGCGGTCTGCAAGTGATGTCTTTGCATGAATTTGGTCATGAACGTGTTGCGCTGGTGAAATGGCCGAAAGGAGAACAGTTTCATGCACACCAACACTCTGGTGGCGAAGAAATATTAGTTTTATCTGGCGAGTTTCAAGATGAGTTCGGCATCTATCCCAAGCATACCTGGATGCGAAATCCACATTTGAGTTCACACACGCCATTTGTCGAAGAAGAAACGGTGATTTGGGTCAAGACTGGGCATCTGCCAGTTCAAAAATAAAAAAGGCTCGTATGCCTAGATACGAGCCGATACTCATTAGCTGGCTATGCACCCATGATCCTGGAATGTAACCAATCTTTCAGTTCAGCACGATTATGTTTCAGTACATTCATCTCGTGATCATCAATGGGGTTACCTTGCAGTTCCAAAACACGTATTTCTTTATCCAAGGCGTTGTAGTTTCTCACGTTTTCAGCAAAGGATGCATCATTTGCTGACAGATGGGAGATGGTATCCAAATGTTCTGGAAATTCATGAGTTAATGAGTGATTTTCACCTAACATATAGACCTCTTGGTGGATGGTTGATGTATATGTTTGCTCATATTTTAAGCAGTGCATTAATAAACATAGCATTACATCGGGCAATATATCGTCGAATTGCCCACACTTTTACTTAACTAACGCCAACAACTGAAACGTTAGGACATCTAAAACGTTCACTACTTTTTCGACTACATTTAATAGAATTCCAGCGAGAAGGTACATCCAATGAAAACCGTAAAATTCAGCTTAGTCGGTGTCGCAGTGGCGATGGCACTATTTGGCTGTAATTCAGACAGCGATTCCGTTAGCGCAACAACACCTGTAACACTTTCTGTATCCGATGCTCCCATTGATGATGTCTCCGAAGTGGTCGTTACATTCAGCAAAGTAGCTTTCTTATCCATTGACGATGAAACACCCCAAATTTTTGAAGTATACAAAACGGATGAAGAAGGGAACTATATTGACGAAGATGGTGAACTGCTTCTTGAAGGCGAAGATCCTATTCCACTCAGTGTGAACTTGTTGGACGTACAAGGCAGTGATGTGGAAGATCTTTTAGATGGTGAACTTCTTCCTGTCGGTAATTATAAGCTTTGTGTTTTTGCCAACGATGGAGACCATCCCGATTACCCTTCCTATGTCATCGATGAATTGACAGGCAACAAAATTCCACTCACGGTAAAAGGAGACGGAGCCTGCCCACAAGGTGTGGGTAAAGAAGAGAACTCCGGGGTTCTGTTCTTCAATAACACATTCGCAGTGAATCCCGACAACAATGAGTACGTTGTCGAATTTGACCTGCGTCGAGGCCTGAAAGATGGTACAGGTCAAAACGAAGGTTATAGCATTCAACGAACTTCAGTATCACTGATTAACACGGTCACCACTGGTGATATCCAAGGCGTTGTATTATCTGCAACGTATGGAGCCTGTGTGAACGATACCGATACTGGAAACGGATATGTTCAAGCGGTTTATTTATATGAAGGTAACGTTGCCGAAGTAGACATGGGGCCATTTGCTGGCGTTGAAGGACAAGTTGATCCAATCGCAGCAGCAGCCGTTTCACTAGCCGACAACAATACAGACTACACGTATGAATTCGGCTTTGTCGAGCCTGGTACCTATTCTGTCGGTTACACATGTACTGCGAACGATGATTCGGAAGATGGACTTGTAGAAGGTGAGGCATTCAGTATCTTTGATTCCGTCAGTGGGCTGAGCGTTTCAGTGGGTACAGATACCGAGGCGAACTTCTAGCGCCTCATCTAAGAATGTTGTACAACCAATTCCAAAGTAACCTCAAAATACCGCTAATCAACGCAGGTATTTTGAGGTCATAATTCATCAGAGGTAACGAGTGGGTCAATAAAAACCAGCTCAAACCGCTCTCCAACTCAACGTTACCAACGTGCCAACTCAAGAATTTTCGCTTACCTTAACTTGCTTAGGCTACGCATTAAACAAACGATAAGCATAGATTTACTTACCCAACGAAGAACACTTACTGTTGATGTTTTTTTAATTTGTTAAGCACCAACTTCGTGCCACAAAAAGTTCCCTTCAAAAAATATATTTTTCCTTCAAATCAACTTTCTACAGTAAGTAACTGTTTTTTCTTGCGCATCGATATGTGACACACTTCACGCTCTCAACCGCATATTGATGGTTAGAAAAGTAGCGTCTATCTTTCAGAAAAAGGCATCAACTTTGTAGCATTAATGCGCTCTAAATCAGGCACTTTTGAACGTACGGATTTAAAGAGTTTCAAAGTGACGAAGACGCAATATAACAAGGTAACCTGCTACTAAAAGTTGATTACAACCATTCTGAAAGCGCGAACCAATTAGGTTGACTGGGGGCAATACGTCAGCCTATCGCGCTAAGAGACAGAGGGGTTATCAGAATGAAAACTCGAATAACAAAAGTACTCGTCGTTACGGGCTTAGCGGTCCTAATTTCCTATTTTCCCGTTTACTACTCATACGCGGCAACATCGCCAAACTGCAACAACATACTTGCAACCAACCGAACGTCAGTCTCTCAAAAAATGGTAATGTTACTCGGTCAGGATATAACGAAATCTAACCACATCACTACCGTCATTCCGACAGCAAAAAATCCGTTTGTAACGGAAGAACTGGTATCGGTTTCTAATGATGTTTCGCCCAATGGCCGCTATCCCAAACGTACTCTCAATGACATTCAAAAGATGAGATCGAATTTAAATCTGGCCGCGAAGGAAGCAGAGCGATTGAAAGGCACCTATGAGCTGGCATTGATCAGCCTTATCGATGGTTATTGCCAGTTTTCAAATAATAAACTGACCCAGCATGCGAAAATAGATTTTGACCATTTAGAAGGTCTTACCCTTTACTCCATCCCTGCACTCATCGCGATGGCAGATCAGTCTTACGCTATGTTCAAAAAACAAAGCAATAAACAACCGAGCGAATCGAACGAACGCAATAACGACCAGCAAAACAACGAAGAAGGTTCTAGCGCTGTTGCCGCTGCTAGCTATCAAAACGATAACGTGATGGTGAAAGTGGAAGACTTTGACGGTTCCAACGTAACTTTCTCCGTCACGAACATCGGCGCTGAGGGCGAGTTAGAGCCTCAATTCAATACGTTTAGCGCTTATCGTAATGAAAGCGGAAACCTTCTATACAGACCTGAATCTCTGCTCAGTATTGAAGATAATGATGGTAACAGCATACCAACTATAGGCATTGCAGAACTCTCTTCTCACGGGAGTAAACATTTATCTATTTCACCTGGAGAAACTCGCACGTTCGTCACGCAACTTGTGCAAAGAACTCCCGAACATGCCCAATTAAGCATAGAGTTTCCGGCCAAGGCGTTGAACACAGAACAGCCTTTTTCATTGTCATTTACCGACTTAATCGCTATCGCGACGGCTGACATAAACTAGTCGAAGATAGAGATGAAACAAACTAAAGCGAACAAAGCAGGCTTAACCAGCCTGCTTTGACACTTCTTCTATGAGATAAACAACCCAAACAATGAGATGCTAACTAGTATTCTTTTTGTATCTGCGATAAAACGAGTGGTAGTAATAAGTGAGGGATAATATTTGGCTGCAAAGAATAAACTGATCCGTTATGTCGCAACGGAAGTCTCTGATGTTTTTGATAAAGAAGATGAGCTAATCGCCCAGGTTCAATCTAATCAGCTTTCGCAAGTATTGCTTCTTTGGCAAGTCAAAAGCCCGACATTAGTATTACCAGCAGGTAGGAAATGGCCAGTATCGGAAGAATTAAAAAACGCTCTGGACAACACCGGCTGGAAGTTATTTTCTCGTAAAACTGGTGGTGCTCCAGTTCCTCAAGTTCCGGGGATCATCAACCTATCTCACATCTATCATTGGCCAGAAGATCAACCCTACGACATAAAAAAAGCCTACCTCGATTTGTGCTCAATTTTAAAGGTCTTTTTTGAACAACTTGGCGTTAAGGTAGACGTGCACGCGACGCCATACTCGTACTGTGATGGTGAGTACAATTTGAATATTGGAGGGCAAAAAGTCGTCGGAACCGCACAACGTGTATTACTTAAAAAAGGCGGAGGAAAAGTCGTCTTGTCCCAGGCTTGCATCCTGATCGATGCCAATGTCGACAAAATTGTTGAGCCAGTGCGACTGTGTAACCAACTCTGCGGTCACAACGATAATATTCGTGGTGATGTACACACACCATTATTCGATCACATCTCAGATAGGCCGACGGTTGACGCGTTATTTCAGCGACTAACCAGTGCTTTTTTAGAACAAGCCAACCGCACGTAGCTTAAAAAGGAGCAAGATGTGAATCCTGCTCCAAGCGTCTTAAATCAGTTAGTGAGAGTAATCATTTCTCTCACTATGCACATCAGAAAAATATTCAATAAATTCAAACTGCATGCCGTGATCTTCCATATAGTAGACGTTCTTTCTGAACGGGTGCTCATCACCTCTATGATCCAGTTCGTACCCTGCGAGCCTTAGACGTTCGATGAGCGCCTCTACATCTGGAACCACAATCCCAACATGTTTGACGCCAGTAAATTGCGATGTCCAATGGTTCGCTTCTCCTTTCCCTCCTGAAGAGATCGCAATATAAGAATGGTCGTCGCCAACGTGAAACCATTCAATCGTTCGACCAAACCAGTTATCAATTTTTCCGCCGCCACGTACTGTCCACTCAGGAACCGCTGCAATTAAAAATTGAATGGTCTTCTGCGCATCGACTACGGAGATATTGGCGTGTTCAACATAACTTTTCATTGGTGTTTTCCTTTTTTCTTCTCGCTTTCATGTCCTTACTACTCACTCTAGAACCTCAAGTTAAGTTTAGGTAAAGGGCGATTTTGAATGTGGATACAAAAATGAGATGGCGATCAAATACGGAATTAGTTGAAGCTCGCGCATAAAAGCCTCAGAATGTCGCACTTTTCGCGGCGAAACTAATTTCGACGCGTTGTTATCTAACTCGACAATTGAGAATCATACATATGGGTTTTACCTCGTTAGGTCTATCTGCTCCAATCCTTAAAGCTATTCAGGAAAAAGGCTACGATACCCCTTCTCCAATTCAGGCTCAGGCAATTCCGGCAATATTGGAAGGGAAAGACGTCATGGCAGCAGCACAGACTGGTACAGGTAAAACAGCAGGCTTTACGCTGCCAATCCTGGAGCGTTTGTCCAATGGACCTCGCGTTCGTAGTAATCATATTAGAGCTTTAATCCTGACCCCTACCCGTGAGCTTGCGGCTCAGGTACAGGAAAACGTCTTCATGTACAGCCGTCACTTGCCGCTTACGAGCGCCGTGGTATTTGGCGGTGTGAAGATCAATCCGCAAATGCTGCGCCTGCGTAAAGGTGCGGATGTACTGGTCGCGACTCCAGGTCGTCTAATGGACCTTTACAGCCAGAACGCAATTAAGTTCGACCAACTGGAAGTACTGGTGCTGGACGAAGCGGACCGTATGTTAGATATGGGCTTCATTCGCGATATTCGTAAGATTCTCGATTTACTACCTAAGCAGCGTCAGAACCTACTGTTCTCTGCGACGTTCTCAAATGAGATACGCGACCTTGCGAAAGGTTTGGTGAACAACCCTGTCGAGATCTCAGTTAACCCAGCAAACTCTACAGCACGAACCGTTGAACAAAGTATTTACCCATCAGACGTGAAGAAAAAAGCGCCGATGCTGGTGAAGCTGATTAATGATGGTGACTGGCGACAAGTACTGGTATTCATGCGTACAAAACATGGCGCAAACCGCTTGGCTAAGTTCCTGGTAGAGCAAAATCTACCAGCGGCAGCGATTCACGGTAATAAAAGCCAAGGTGCACGTACCAAAGCACTGGCTGATTTTAAATCGGGTGAAATTCGTGTGCTGGTTGCGACTGACATCGCCGCTCGCGGTATTGATATTCCTCAGTTGCCACAAGTTGTGAACTTTGAATTGCCAAAAGTGGCAGAAGATTACGTTCACCGCATTGGTCGTACTGGTCGTGCGGGCGAAGTGGGCAAAGCGATCTCTCTGGTTTGTGCGATTGAAGCGCCAGAATTATTTGCGATCGAGCGTTTGATCCAAGAAGTGTTGCCACGTAAAGAGCTTGATGGCTTCGCACCAACGAATGTCGTGCCAGAGTCAAAACTGGATACGCGTCCGATTAAGCCGAAAAAACCAAAGAAACCTAAAAAGCCAAAAGCACCTCAAGCGGAAGGCAGCAACACGCAACCTGCCGATAAAAAAGCCTCTAACGGTACGGGTAAACCTAAACGCCGTTTCAATGGTAACGGCAAGGGTAATAACACCGGCAACAAAAATGGCGCTAACCAAGCCGGAGCGGGTAAACCAAAAGGTAACCGTGAAGGCCAAGGGCGCTCAAACACCCAACCAAATGGCAACAAGCCAAATGGAAATAAAAGTGGTAATGGCGGGAAGCCAGCAGGTAATCGCAAGCCACAAGGCGCTAAACCAGTCGGCAATAAGCCATCGGGTCAGCGTCGCAAGGCTCGTCCACAACCAGCAAACTAACTCTGCCTCTAGCACGTTAACCTGATTGAAAACCACAAAGCCGCTCATCACATGAGCGGCTTTGTTTTTATGCCAAGCGAGTCAATTATTTCACAGGGGTAATACGAATATCCGCAATTTGGGCTTCATTCAGCTCACCTTCAATGCCGCCCGCGTAAATGTACGTTTCGTTCGATTTGAGATAACTCATATTGAAGTGATCCTTCAGCGCAATCTGATAAGTCATACCTTGTTCAAGCGCGATTTCAACGGGTGTTGAGTAGCGCATGCCCTGGTTTTCACCAATATGCCCCATCTGCAAGTAACCTTGGCCAACGACGGTGCCTGACTCATTGGTCACTTCTAGTAGCTTAACGGCGTTAGTGATCCCCGTATTAAGCTGGCCCAAATTATTGTTGTACCAAGCATCAAACTGGTAAGTACCACTTGATGGTACGGAGAAGGACTCCAGCCCATTCACTGCGCCACTGTCTTTGTTTACAGTGACAACTGACACGTCATCTTTCAGAGGCTGGTAATTCCCTTCCAGTTTGATACGAAGCTCCTCGCCGACACAAACAGGCTGACTTGGGTTTGAGCGGAAACCCTGATCATTGATGCTTTCCGCTATGTAGCAAGCAAAACCTTCTGGCACATCTGTGTATGTCTGTGCAGCCACGTTAGACTGAATTAAATCGCCATTGCGGTACAAGTTCACGTTGTATTTGCTCTCTACAGCAATGTTGACTGAATTGTCTGCGGATGTCGCGACCAAGGTAGGTTCTTGCGGCGAGTAAACACGGCTATCTTCGCTGGCGTATGGTGCAACGCCCGAGACCAGTTTTACTTCACTCTCAACATTGACCAATCCACCTAATGTCACGCGGTAGCTTCCATCTTCATCCAGAGTGACATTTTCTACCGGATAGTAGCCAGTTTCATCTTCGCTGACTTCAGGCAGATCGATCGTCACCGAGTAAGTTTTCCCTTTGAATGCAAAGTTTTCCAGCGTGATTTCATCAGACTGAGCGAGTAAGTGATTGCGCACCCAACTGGTAATAAACGGTTTTATCTCAAGCTGACCCGTTTCGGTATGGATGCCAAAAATAGTTTCCACCACCATATTCAGGTAGCCACCGACAGACCAAAGTTGTCGCTGAGAGTTAATAACTGGCCCGTCGAGACTCGGATCTTCACCGTGGTCACTGTGAATAATGAAAGATTTACCCGATAACCACTCTAGGTTTTCCATGTTCGACAAGTTGGTTGCTGTTCCACGGACCAGAGACTGAATTGCATTGTTCGCCGCAGCAACATTTTGCGTTTGATGCGCAGCGCGCAAGCTATAGGCTGTCACAAAAGGCCAGATTGCCCGGTTGTGATAGACAGGAACATCTGGTTGTTGCGGGAAATAAACCGGTACGCCGAACTCGCTGTGTGGGTAATTCGACATGATTTGCTTAGCTTGTGTGTCTGTCGCGATGCCACTGATGATCGCAAGCGCCTCACCCAGCATGTCGTATTTATCGACGGCGATGTCTTTGCCGTTGTCGAACAGGTAACTCACATACAGGCCACGCTCAGCATTCCAGAACTGGGCATTAATGTCAGACTTCAATTGCTCTGCCCATTCACTGTATTTCACGGCATTAGTCGAGTCGTATTGCTCGGCCAATTTCGCGGCAAGTTTTAACGCGCGGTAGTGGACCACGTTAGTCGACAACGCTTTGCTACTGCCGATGGCATTCACATCATCGGGCGTCCATGTGGAATAAGTTTGTTCACGCCAGTCAAGGAAGGACTGTTCACCGGTATAAAGTCCTGATTTAGCGTCAAAAGCAGCAAGTCGATCGGCCTCTAACGTGTTGCTGATCGCTTTATAAGCGCGTTCAGCAAACTGGCTGTATTCTTCTCCATCCAACGCCGAAAGTAATCGTTCAGCACCGAGTGCCCAAGTGGTTCTGTCGGTACTGATAGGCCAACTTCCGCCTGTACCAGTATCCTGTACAATTTGCTCACCATCATACTGTTGTTCTGTCGTTTCGCGGAAAGCAGACAGTTTAAAGTTCAAGCCATTTTGAACGCGAGTTGGGTTCATAAGAGCAAGAGAAAGATCCGCAGCATAGGCGAGATCTCGCGTCCAGACATAGTGCCATTTCGCGCCCGTCTCAAAAACTTCGGCTTCAATTGGGTTGTTGTAGTTGTAATTGCCGTCTTGGATTTGTGAGACCGCAAGTTGATCCAGCTCTTTCATCGTCAATGCAAACAGCGCATCGAACGCCACATCACCCGACAAAACTCTTGGGCCCGCTTGCTCATTAACAACCACGCCCTGATCCAGAGCATCTCTTAGCTCGGTGGTGGTTGAAATACCAAACTCACGCATCTCTGCAGCAGGGTCTTTCACAGAGAAAGTAACGGTGTCGCTAGAGTCATCATAGTTGGCGAACAGTTTCACCTCTTTACTCTGATGCCCCTCGTGAACCATTGCGGGATCTAAGATCGCATCAGAGTAGTATTTTTCTGCTTCTTCTTGGGTTGCTTTTGTCACTGTCATGGTCGCGCGACTTTCATCAGCAAAGCTTACAGAAAACTTGTAGTAGCCTTTGTCTGCAAACGTGATCTCCGAGTTACAATCATCGTTCATACACGCTTCATTGCTATCGGGTTTTGGCAAGTAATCCTGAGCTTCATCAAACGCCGCAGGCTCCTCAAAATAGGTGTATTGGATCTGCCACCCCGGATCAGCAATCTTAAACTGATTACTACCTCGAGCGACGCGCAGTACGGTTTCGTACTCATTGTTACCCAGATAGTTTAGCTTGGCATGGTCAGCCGTGCCCCAATCTCCGTTTAATCCTCGTAAATACAAGTCCGCAGAGATAATAGGTTTGTCGACAGGCTCTATGACCTCTGACGAATCAGAGCCACATCCAGCCAGACCAATACAAGACGCGACAGCAAGTGCAATAAAGCTCGGTTTCATGTTCATTCCTTAGATTGTTATTTTGGGCGTTAGTCTAAGGAACGCATTCTTACGAGAAAAATAGGTATAAAACGCTTAGCTATAGATGGCATCTATACCTCTACCCTCCAACGGTGATTTAGATCTATGAATCTCAGATTTTTCCTACAAATTTGAATGCCAAGTTTGTGATTCGTCCATGAAAGTGTGCAAAATACCCCGCGCTTAAAAAGGGGTAAGTAGAAATGGATAAATCTCTGCAGCAATTTTTACTGGTTGCTCGCTGTCAAAGCATCAGTGCCGCAGCAAAATTGGCGGGGCTTAGTCAACCGACCGTGACCAGTAATTTGAAGAAACTTGAAGAGAATCTTGGCGTAACACTGTTCGAACGTCGTCCCAATGGCATGGTTTTAACTGAATATGGCCGAATCCTTTATCGACACAGCAATGCGATGCAACACGAATACAACCAAATGATGCAGAGCATTGAAGAAAGAAGGCAATATCAAGTCGGCAAGATAAAGATGGGAACGGGCGATGCGTGGTGGCCGTTGTTTGTAAAACAAGCGCTTAATGATCACCTTTCTAAATTGCCATCCGCATCTACACATGTTGAGTTTGGTAATCACCTCGGGCTCATGGATTCTTTGATCAACGAACAAATTGAGTTTTTTATCGGTCATGAAATCGTCGGGTTGTCTTCTAAGTGTGATGTCACTTTTATTCCTTTATTTCAAACCGTGGATGCGTATTTCGTTTCTCCCGATCATCCTCTGTTAGGAAAAGTCGTCACAGACGAAATGCTGCATGAGTACCCTGCTCTCTCTGTCACTTATGATGCGAAAAAATTTAATCACGTTATCGATAATCCCATTCCAAAGCAGAATGAGCGCGAAAGACAACAATTGGACGACAGGCCAACCTACGAAGTGGATTCGTTACTTGCCAGTATTGATATGTTGAAAGAGAGTGTCGCGGTCATGTCATATACCCGTCATTTGCAACCCTATCTCGAATCCTTTGGATTGCAATGTCTAAGAATGGCAAACGAACCAAAACCGGGAACGGTAGGAATTTATCGTCATCGGCGCGAAACATCCGAGCCACACCTTGATTTAATCTCAGGTATTACTCAGCGAGCTAAATTACTCAGATAAAAAAGCCCCAACACAAGTGTATGTTGGGGCGTGAGTAAGGTAAAAACCCTTATGCAATCAACTTAAATTAAACGACTTGTAACTCGCCATTTCGCCAAGGTTCAATGACAACTTTAATGTGGTCGTTTGGTGTCATAAGTTGCTTAAATGCACCTTCAACGCCATCCATACCCACTTTCGCCGTCAGCATTTTCTTCCATGGAACTTTGCCTTCCGCAATGGCTTGAAGACATTGCTCAAACTCATGTGGCTGATAATAGTAAGAGAATCGTAGATCAAGCTCTTTAACGGTCGCGTAAGCATAGTTGATACTCGTAGGTGTGGTATGAATACCAGTCACCACAATGCGAGCGCCAGCTGGAGCACGGCGAATAAAGTCATCAATCAAGGTGTGTTTGCCCACACACTCAAAGATAACCAGACGCGAACCTGCTGCAACTTCGGCACCGACGACAACTTCGTCTTCTTTGGTCGGATTTACCGTGCGCGTTGCACCAAACTCTTTCGCCAGTTCCAGCTTCTCATCTTGAATATCGACCGCCAGAATATTGGTAACACCACGCAATTTAAGCGCCGTGATAGCCGCAAGACCAATAGGACCACAACCAACAACCAATGCCACTTCATCGTTCTGGATGTCACTGCGGTTCACCGCATGCAAACCAACCGCCAGAGGTTCTGTTAGCGCGGCAGCTTCTGAAGGTACATTCTCAGGAACAGGCAGAAGCAGTGCTTCATCAAGCAAGAAATATTCAGAGTAAGCACCATGAATACCCGGAGTCACACCAACACCAGCGCCATTTTGGCTCATGAGGATAGGCACAGAAGTCACGCGGCTACCAACCGGCAGAGCTTGTTGTGTATCATCACCATATTCGACGATTTCCGCACAAAACTCGTGACCTAGCATGACTTGAGTATGGTCATCCATGCTTTCTGACATCACACCAAGTTTGCGGTAAACATCGAATACTTCATCCGTATGACGTGCGATGTGTAAATCTGAACCACAAATACCACACGCTAAGCTACGAACAAGTACTTGGCCCGGTGCTGGTTTAGGCACATCCACCTGTTGCAGGTGAACGCCGCCATCCTGCATTACGATACTGTTCATTGTTGTCATGGAATTACTCTCCAAGCTCGTCGCTTAAAGCTGCAATCGCACCTGGCTTGATGTAACGCGGTGTGATGCCCTGAGCTTTAGCCGTTGCGATAACCACTTGCTCGATCCAACCCGCGTCCATGATGTTCATGAAGTTGCCATCTTGGTCAAAGTTGATGTTCGCACCTTGAATGACCATAAAGCCATCAGCACCGCCTGACTCTTCTGGACAGTGGAATGTATGGATAGAACCGCCTGGCTCGTACAGGTAGCTGCCAGCCGTTTGTTTTTGATCTGGGTATTCGGTGTAGTGCCACATACCGCTTAGCGTGTAGAAATGCACCACGCCTGTGTGGAAGTGCTTAGGTAGTGTAATTCCTGGCTTAAACTTCGCTCGAATTACCCAAGTGCCGTTTTCTGGGTCAAGAAACAGCGGGTAAACATCGACACCCGGTAGTGCATCTTTGATGATTGACTCTTCATTGGTGTTTAGAGTTAACAGAAAATCCTGATGCTGAATAACTTCTGGTAATGACATAATTTGCTTCCTCGCTCTTGTTGTAATTAGACTTCCACGTCTTAGCCCAGTAGTGGGTATTTAAAATTCTCGAAACCGTCTGATGCACTGACTGTGCAACCGTTGATGCAGTTCGCTTTTTCGCTGACCAAAAATGCAACCACGTTTGCGATTTCTTCTGTCTGAGTAAAGGTATCGCGCATCTGCTCTTTGCGGATGTGGTCCCAAAGGCCAATCGCTTCATATTGGCGCAACATTGGTGTATCCACGCGACCCGGTGCGATGGCGCAAACACGAACACCCAACGGTGCCAGCTCCAAAGCTGCACATTTTGTCATCATGTCGACCGCGGCTTTGCTCACGTTGTAAGTGAACGTCATTTCCGCCGCCATTTGCGCATAAACAGAAGAGGTATTAAGGATGACTCCAGGTGTGCCTTGTGCCTGGAACTGACGTCCTGCCGCCAAAATGCCGTAGTAAACCCCGTTTTGGTTTACCTTAGAAACGGGCTCAAAATCAGCGACCGGATCATGCTCTAGCAGCGGTTTGGCTAAACCAATGCCAGCGTTATTAATCATGATATCCAGCTTGCCAAACTCCGCGACAGCGTAGTTGACCATGGCTTCCACTTGCTGAAAATCCGTCACATCCGCCGAAAAGGTTTTTAATGATTTCGGGTCAGCGTCTTTATAAACGTCAAGCGACTGCTCTGAAATATCGACTGCCAGTACGTTCGCTCCCTGCTCACGTAGCTTGCCTACGATGGCTTTACCAATTCCACCAGCGGCACCAGTGACGATCGCAGTTTTGTTCATCAATTCCATTTAGCTTCCCTTCTACGATATGTTATGAAAATGTAACTTAGATCAACTCATTGACACTCACTTGACCTTTTGCGAATAAAATTTGATATATTGCGATTTACAAACCATTAACATTTCAAAATCGAGATATGTATATCGTTAGAAGCGGTGCAGCAGACAAATTTGATAGTTTAGTTTCTGAACACGGACAAAATCCGATAGAAATAATGAAACAGGCAGGGCTTTCTGCTGCCCAGTTCCGCGATCCCGATACTTACATCGCCAATTCGAGGCTGGCCGAACTGCTGGAAGTCGCAGCGTTACGTTGTCAGGAACCGATGTTTGGAGTCTTATTGGCTCAACGGCAAAGCTTTAATGCTTTAGGTGACTTACCTATGCTGGTCGCTCGCGCTGAAACGGTCAGAGAGGCATTATTACGTGCTAATGATTACCTCTATTTGCAATCTTCCGGTGTTAAATTCTCGATGACACCACAAGATGATTGGATGAAACTTGCTTTAACTATCGATACCTACAGTGAACAGGTGACAACGCAACTGATGCAAATGAGTGTCATGCAGATGGCTAGGTTTATGGCGAACTTACTCAATATTGATATGAATAGTTTCACCCTGTACCTGACTCAATTTGGCAGCTTGCAAAACCGAATCGGCAACTCAGCCCCGTTACCCAAGATTCGATTTGGTGAGAAATTTAACGGCATTATGCTCAAGGCGAGCCTGCTTGATACTCGAAACCATCAAGATGAAGACGCGTTAGATCGACACTTTCAGGAGCATCTTAAATACCTGCAAAATCGCTATCCGGATAATCTGAGCGATCAAGCCAGAGATATGATTGGGCGGTTATTGCCAACAGGTGAGTGCAGTGTCGAACAAGTTGCCAGAGCATTAGACATGCACCCGAGAATGCTACAAATAAGATTAAAAGAGCGCGGGAAGAATTATAGCCTGCTCTTGAGACAAGTGAGGCAGAGCCTGGCGGAACGTCGCCTTAATGAAAATATCCAAAGTATTACCGATATCGCCCTACAACTTGGCTATGCCGAAACGGCGGTCTTTAGCCGTCACTTTCGTCAATGGACGGGTAAGTCACCGAGTCAGTGGCGAAAAGATCATAAATTAGAAAAAGTAAAAGAGCGCTAATATCAGCACTCTTTTACTTTCAGTTGGTTGATTTACTTGAACGACTTAAGTAAACGTTAAAGCTCTGTACCATTTGAAGCGATGACTTTCTTGTACCAGTCGAAAGAGGCTTTCTTTTTACGATCTAAGGTACCTTCCCCCTTGTTGTCTTTATCGACATAAATAAAGCCGTAGCGTTTTTCCATCTCACCAGTGGATGCGCTCACCAAGTCGATACAACCCCAAGGTGTGTAACCCCATAGCTCAACGCCATCTTTTACTGCCTCACCCATTTGCTCAATATGCGCTTTCAGGTATTCAATACGGTAGCTATCGTTGATTGAGCCATCTTCTTCGACTTTATCGAACGCACCTAAACCGTTTTCAACCACCATCAAAGGAATCTCATAACGAGCGTAGATTTCATTCAGTGTGTAACGCAGACCAATTGGGTCTATTTGCCAACCCCAGTCTGATGCTTGCAAGTAAGGGTTCTTCACGCCGCCCATTAGGTTACCTGACGTCGTTTCCTTACTTGAATCCGCGGAAACACAGTTCGACATGTAGTAGCTTAGTGTGTAGTAGTCGACGGTTCCTTCAGAAAGAATCTCTGCATCGCCCACTTCCATTTTCACTTCGATGTTATTTTCTTCAAAGTAGCGTTTTGCGTAGTAAGGATATTGACCGCGCACCTGAATATCACCGCAGAAGTAGTTGTGCATTTTCATGTGTTCTTGAGCAAGCACAATATCTTCAGGATTACACGTGAACGGGTAAGTGGTCAGGAAGCAGATCATACAACCAACCTTATTCTCAGGATTGATCTCATGAGCCAGTTTTACCGCTTTTGCACTGGCGACAAACTGATGATGCAGAGCCTGAAAACGTAGCTGCGGGTAGTCAACCTGACTAATAAAGTCTTCGGTACCTTCGTTAAGGATGCCCAAGCCTAAGTAGTTTCCGATAGGCATCGTACCGATGTTGATTTCGTTGAAAGTTAACCAGTATTTCACTTTGCCATTGAAGCGCTTAAACAGTGTTTCCGCGTAACGCGTATAGCAATCGACAACTTCTCTTCCGACCCAGCCGTTATATTCTTGAGTTAGGCCAAATGGCAGTTCGTAATGTGAAATCGTAACTAATGGCTCAATATCGTACTTTTTTAGCTCGTCAATAACGTCTTCATAGAACTTCAAACCCGCTTCATTGGGTTCCAGCTCCATGCCGGTTGGAAAAATTCGGGTCCAGTTAATGGAAAAACGGAAGGTTTTAAAGCCCATTTCAGCGAACAAGGCAATGTCTTCTCTGAAGCGATGATAAAAGTCGATGGCTTCATGTGAAGGATAGTGAACACCTTCTTCAATAGTGCGAGTGATCCGGCGAGCAACGGTATGAGTCCCACCACTAAACATATCACTTGTACTTGGTCCTTTACCGTCTACGTTCCATGCCCCTTCAAATTGGTTTGCTGCGGTTGCACCACCCCACATAAAATCTTCTGGAAAAACGTTATTGCTCATTTATTTCACCATTATTCAATAAGTTAATATATTTAATGCTCAACTCAAACCTAAGTTCACTTCAGTTCCGAGATGTATTTCTATACAATACAACACAAAATGAAACCGGTTACAATGATGCTTAAAAATATTTTTTAAGGCTGATTGATGACGAAAATAAACCCAACTCCAACGTTTGGCATCATCATTTTTGGTTATTTCTTACCCTAAATGCCGCGCTTGAATGTGTTCTTAACGCCAGAAAAAGAGATCCGTATAGCGTTTTTAAATCGTCTGGCGATTGTTTCTGTGATCCAATTCTTTATTGCTTTTTATCCCTATTGATGTAAAAAGCGCTTTAGAACTATTCTGAAACCGGTTCCAAAAGCTTAGCTGTAAGTGAATATAATAAAGGGAAAGGTGAATATTATGGCTGCGGTAAGAGATTATGCTCAGCTTGCGAAAGACATTCTTGCGCAAGTTGGCGGACAAGAAAATATCACGAGATTTTCACGCTGTGCGACCCGTCTGCGCTTGGTGTTAAAGGAAACGCCTGATGGTGCTGCTGACAAAATTAAAGAAATGCCAGGCGTTATTACGGTTGTCATGAGTGGCGGGCAGTTTCAGGTTGTTATCGGTACTCACGTACAAGATGTTTATGCCGCAATGTCATCGTTAGTTGATACGTCATTGATGTCTGAAAGTACTGAAAAAGTGCGACTCATGGACGCTATTATTGCGTCGATGTCATCCATCTTCGCACCTTTTGTTTATATTCTTGCTGCTGCTGGTATCTTGCAGGGCGCTTTAATTTTCGTCCACTATCTAGCTCCAAGCGTTGCCGGAACTGGCGCATTTGAAGTTCTGAACTTCATGTCCTGGACACCGTTTGTCTTTCTTCCTGTTTTTATCGCCATCACCGCATCCAAACATTTTAACTGTAACCCTCTTATTGCGATCCTTTGCTCATGTGCACTCATCAATCCATCTTGGGCAGACATGGCGTCGCGAATCGCTGATGGTGAATTAATAACCTTTTTAGGTTTACCGCTGGCGAAAACCGTTTATACCGCATCGGTGCTGCCACCTATTTTCATGGTTTGGGCATTGAGCTATGTAGAAAGATACATTAAACGCGTCCTACCTGATGTCGTTCGTGAACTGTTCACGCCGCTACTTTGCATGTTAATCATGGTTCCTGCGACACTGGTACTAATTGGCCCTGCAACCAGCTTCGTCGCAAGCCTGATTGCAACTGGCTACAACACACTGTACGACGTTGCACCCGTCATCGCCGCGGCTGTTATTGGTGGTATTTGGCAAGTATTGGTTATCTTTGGCGTACATTGGGGCACCACGCCAATCGTCTTGGCAAACTATGAAAACTTTGGCTACGACTCAATTCAGGCCTTCTGTGGTATCGCCGTTGTGGCACAAATGGCTGCCGCTTTCGCTGTCGCATTAAAGTCTCGTAATACTCGCATGAAAACGACCGCCTATTCAGCAGGCATCACAGGCTTCTTCGGCATTACCGAACCTGCAATTTACGGTGTGACATTAAGACTGAAAAAACCATTTATCTGCGGCTGTATCGGCGGCGCAATAGGTGCAGCGGTCGCGAGCCTGTTCAACACGTACTACTATGCTTATGCAGGGCTGACGGGCATTCTGACCGTAGTTAACGCGATTAACCCAGATAACCCAAGTTCATTTACTGGTGCACTGCTGGGCACAGGCATCACCATCGTTGTTACCATCGCTCTGGTTTATTTTGTTGGCTTTGAAGATCCAGTAGAAGCAGAAGACAAGCAAGAGAGTGATTTAAAAGTAACGCCAGAATTATCGCCTGTAATGAAAAAGACAGCGACGTTAGTTAGCCCATTAAAAGGCGAGATTATTCCTCTAGAAAGCGTTAACGATGAAAGCTTTTCACAAAAGTTATTGGGTGATGGTGTCGCTATCCGACCAGCAGAAGGAATTGTGAGAGCCCCATGTGACGCTGTGATTTCATCGGTTATTGGGACTAAGCATGCCGTCGGAATGACATCCACCAATGGTGCTGAAGTACTGATTCACGTCGGACTCGATACCGTAGAACTAAAAGGTCAATTCTTTGAATGTTTGGTCGAACTTGACCAACAAGTTAAAGCGGGTGACCCACTGATCAAATTTGATCTGCAAAGCATTGCTAGCGCAGGTTATGACACCACCACACCGTTTATCGTAATGAACAGTGATGAGTACGAATTTGAACTGATCGAGCAAGATCAAGAAGACAAACAAATTGAAATTGGACAGCCTGTTATTCAAATGGCTTAAGGGTAAGTAAAGATGAGTAGTATTTTTCCGGAAAACTTTTTATGGGGCGGCGCAGTTGCAGCTCACCAGGTTGAAGGCGGATGGGACCGAGATGGTAAAGGCCCGAGTATCGTAGATGTGTTGTCCGGTGGTGATGTTAACACTCAACGTAAAATTACCGATGGTGTGTTAGAGGGTTACCACTACCCTAACCACGAGGCTACGGCATTTTACGATCACTACAAAGGTGACGTCGCACTGCTGGCCGAAATGGGCTTTAAATGTTTCCGCACCTCTATTTACTGGCCACGTATTTTCCCTAAAGGTGACGAGCTAGTACCAAACGAAGCGGGCTTACAGTACTACGATGACCTGTTCGATGAGTTATTGAAACACGGTATTGAACCAGTCATTACCCTATCCCACTTTGAAATGCCGCTGCATTTATCGAAGGAGTACGGGGGCTTTAAAGATCGTCGTGTGGTCGACTTCTTTGTTCGCTACGCAGAAACCGTTATGCGTCGTTACAAGAACAAAGTGAAATACTGGATGACGTTCAACGAAATCAATAACCAACGCGATTTGCATTTACCTCTGTGGGGCTACTCAAACTCAGGCGTGGATTACACAGTTGAGGAAAACCCTGAAGAGTGCATGTACCAGGTGGTTCACCATGAAATGGTAGCCAGTGCAAAAGTGGTCAAGTTGGGTCATGAGATCAACCCGGACTTCCAAATTGGCTGTATGGTTGCATGGGTACCTATTTATCCATATTCGTGTAATCCGGATGACGTCATGCTGGCTCAAGAAGCAATGCGTAACCGCTTCTTCTTCAGTGATGTCCATATGCGCGGCGAATATCCGGCATACACACTGAAAGATTGGGAACGCAAAGGCTACAACATCAAGATGGAACCCGGCGATCTGGAGATCTTAAAAGAAGGCGTTTGCGACTATATTGGCTTTAGTTACTACATGTCGGTAGCGGTAAAAGCTGATGCGGAACAAACTACAGAAGGCTCAATGAGTGGCTTTACGGGCAGCGTTAAGAACCCATACGTTCAAGCCTCTGAATGGGGCTGGCAGATTGACCCTATCGGTTTGCGCTACTCGCTCTGCGAACTGTATGAGCGCTACAACAAGCCACTGTTCATTGTAGAAAATGGTTTTGGCGCAATAGATAAAGTTGAAGAAAACGGCGAAATCAACGACGACTACCGCATTGACTACCTGAAAGCGCATATTGAAGAAATGCAGAAAGCGGTTAACTACGACGGTGTTGATTTAATGGGCTACACCCCTTGGGGCTGCATTGACTGCGTGTCTTACGGTACGGGTGAATACCGTAAACGATATGGCTTTATTTATGTCGATCGTCACGACGATGGCACTGGAACCATGGGCCGTAGCCGTAAGAAGAGCTTCTACTGGTACAAAGACGTCATCAGCAGCAACGGTGAAAAACTGTAAAGCGCCAGCGAGAAACTATAGATAGAACAATGCACCCTAAGCCCCGGCGAAGGGTGCATTTTTTTGTCCTGAAGATCGCTCATAAACCACGACCGCAGATAACGGATTTAAGTCAAAGCAGATATTTTAGGAACAAAAAAAGGGCTTCTCCAGATCCCAGGGGAAGCCCTTTTATTTAACCTAAATTGCAGCGAATGCCGTCAGCCAATCTCTATTCCGTGCAAGATCAGGCTATTGATTTACCGAGAAGTTTCACCACCTCTTTGGACGTAGAAAAGTCTTCAAGAGAGGTCAGCTTGATATCTGCAATGCCAAAGCGTGGATTCATTTCCTGCCCTGGTTCAGGTACACAAATGGCGGTCATACCTGCGGCTTTCGCGGCAATCAAACCGTTAACTGAGTCTTCAATAGCCAAGCAGTTATGAGGCTCTGTGTTCAACTTCACTGCCGCATCCATGTACACCTGAGGGTGAGGTTTTCCATACGGCAAATGCTCTGCCGAAACATAGACCGAGAAATACTTACCGATTTCAAATGTTTCCAGAACCGCTTCGATTAGGCGTAAAGGTGAAGATGAAGCCAACCCAATTTTCAAACCCGTTTTGGCCAGTAAATCTAGAGATTCTTTCACGCCCGGAAGAAGTTGACCGTGCGTCTTAATTTGTCCGATCACTTCCGTCAAAATAGCATCTGCAAGATCAGGGGCACATTTCGGATCTAAATTACAGTAGCGTATCCAGTAATTGGCGATTTCATCGATGCGAAGACCGGTACTCTGATAAGCAAGTTGCTCGGTGATTTGCCCACCAAAACGTGCAACCGCGTTGACTTTCGCCTTGCGCCAGAACGGCTCAGAATCAACCAGCACGCCGTCCATATCAAAAATAATTGTTTCTATCAAAATGGTTTCCTGTTCCTTAATTATGAAAAGTGTTATCAAAATGACTTTAAGATGCAGGATTCGAACTAGGTTGTTTTGACAGGGAAATCCTGTAGGAGTCATTACCGTCAGATCACTGAATAGCAAAGCATAAATGTACTTAAACTTATCAAGAGACTTCTGTTGCTCATAAATAGCATACACCAACAATTGAAACCGGTTACAGTTAGAGTAAGATAATTCTCAGAAAACTGTGAGGACAAGCAAAACCAGACAATTTTTTGCTCTTATGCCTCGTGATGAATCTGTGTGTATTGGACTTACGTCTAAAATAAGACAACGGTTTACCTTCGCTCAGACAAATAGTGTAAACTGTCAAACCAAAGTATTTGGGAATAAAAAAATGGCGACAATCAAAGACGTATGTAAAGCTGCAGGTGTTTCAAAGGCAACCGTATCCAGAGTTATAAATGGAAGCGAATATGTGAAAGATCAGACTCGTGAGTCTGTGCTAGCGGCTATGAAATCTTTAGGCTATCAACCTAATGCTTTTGCGCGTGCTTTGGCAACAAACAGCTACAATACGTTCGGTTTAGTTCTCCCTCATTTTGAAAGTCACTATTTTGGTTCCATGCTGACAGAAGCTGCGATGGATATGCAAAAAGCTGACAAGAAATTGTTTGTGATGAACAGCAGCGACAATGTAGAGGGCGAAGAGGAAGCAGTGCGCTCCCTTAACGCTCATAACTGCGATGCTATTCTGATTTACAGCCGTCATTTGTCTGAGCAGCAACTTTCTACTCTGCAGCAGGAAATGAAAACCCAACTTATCGTCATCAATCGCGCTCTGGACGATGAAAAGTTATTCAGCTTTTATTTCGATCAAGAGCAAGTGGCAAGTGTCGCAACTCAATACCTTTTAGATCTTGGCCATAAACAGATTGCTTGTATCACTACTCCAATGTCTAGCAGCACAGGACAAAAGCGTCTTTCAGCTTATAAAGAAACCTTGATCAAACATGACATTGAAGTAAATGACGGACTGGTTTATGAAGGCCAGAGCAATCCTGAAAGTGGATACGATGCAACAATCAAACTGATTGATAGTGGCGTACCTTTTAGCGCTATTTTTTCGTGTACCGACTCTATGGCCATCGGTGCAATTCGTGCACTGCATGACAAAGGACTAAAAGTTCCTGAAGATGTTTCAGTCATTGGTATCGATGGTGACCCAACAGCGAGTTTTATGGTACCGCGAATTTCAACCGTGGAACTGCCCATTTTAGAACTCACGCGCGATGCTATCACTACCGCACTGACGCTGAATAAAGAACAGCAGACCGTTCAAAAACACTTCCAATATCAGGGCTCGCTGCAAGTAAGAGAATCTACTCAAAAATTGAATTGATCGCTCTCTGACACCTAAAAATTGACTAACCCGCGCGTAGCTTTCCTTTATCGGCGCGGGCTAGATAAGGCAAAAATACGTCCTACTCGTCCCTAATCCTATCTCCAACTCGCTCAATATCTCCCGTTTACTCAGAGGTGATTAGTTCACAGTCTTCCCTCAAAAATTTACGAAAATACAGAATCTTATTAGTTCCAATTCTGATAACACTCCTTTGTCTCAAAACCTTTGACAGTGTTTTTTACATTAAAAAATGCAGCACTGAGTACAAATCTCAACCACAATTGTCTTTATTGATAAGTATCAAGAATAACGAGGAATTTATAAATGCACCGATATTTTTAACCATCGATTCCAAGCCATGGTTAAAGATTGCGACAGATCCAAGCGATCTGAATAGGAAAACAGAGACCTCATTTCCGAGGGCCAAGAGCATCGGATTTTCAACAAGGAGAGTGTATGAGAGGCATTACTATGCATTTTACGTTGGAGGAATTCCAAGAACGTTTATCCAAAGTTCGACAATCGATGCTCGAACGAGAATTGGATGTACTCATTATCCATGACCCATCCAATATGTCTTGGCTAACTGGCTATGATGGCTGGTCTTTCTATGTGCCACAATGTGTGATTGTAGGACCTGAAGGTGAACCAATATGGTTCGGGCGTTGCCAAGACGCGAATGGTGCTTACAGAACCGCGTATATGTCGGCTGAAAACATCGCCTCCTACCCCGACCATTACGTCATGAATCCACCTCTGCACCCGATGGATTATCTGGTTGAAGCTGTATTGACACCACGTTGCTGGGATCGAGGTCGTATCGGCGTAGAAAAAGACAACTATTACTTTAGTGCAACCGCCTATGAGTCATTGATTGATCACTTGCCAAACGCACAGTTGCTCGATGCAACGGGTCTGGTTAACTGGTGCCGTGCCGTAAAGTCGGACCAAGAGTTATCCTACATGTACCGCGCTGCGCGTATTGTCGAAAACATGCATCGTGTCGCGTTTGATATGATCGAACCAGGCTTGCCTAAACATCATCTGGTTGCAGAGATTAACCGTCAGGCGGTCCTTGGTCATGAGGATCATTTTGGTGATTACACCGCGATTGTTCCGCTATTGCCCTCGGGTGCTGATGCTTCCGCGCCTCACTTAACCTGGGACGACAGGCCGTTCAAAAAAGGAGAAGGGACCTTCTTTGAAATCGCTGGTGCACATCGGCGTTACCACTGCCCTCTATCCCGCACTATTTTCTTAGGCGAACCTGATGACAAGTTTAAACGTGCCGACGAAGCGCTCACAAGAGGTCTTGAAGCAGGTTTAGAAGTCGCTAAACCCGGCAACACGTGTGCTGATATCGCCAACGCTTTGAATAAAGTCCTCGATAAAGCAGGCTTTTCCCGTGAAGGCGCTCGTTGCGGTTATCCCATTGGCCTGAGTTATCCACCCGATTGGGGCGAACGGACCATGAGTCTTCGCGACACCGACAAAACCGTTCTAAAAGAGGGCATGACGTTCCATTTTATGCCCGGCCTATGGTTTAAAGACTGGGGCCTAGAGACCACGGAAAGTATTGTTATTACCCGACTTGGCGCAAAAACATTGTGTGATTTCCCCCGCCACTTGTTTGTTAAACACTGATTAGAAAGGGTTGAAACGAAGAACTTAGCAAAGAAAAAGGAGTTTGCATGCAAAACAGCTCGATCACAGCCACCGTAGACTTTGACCGAGAAGGTACCCAACATGGTTTTCTGACCCTGCCTTACTCCCATGACGATTCCGCATGGGGAAGCATAATGATCCCGATAACCGTGATAAAAAATGGCCCGGGTCCAACATCACTTTTAACCGGGGGAAATCATGGCGACGAATATGAAGGGATCACCAGCCTGTTAAAGCTGGCGAGTTCATTACAGCCTGAGCAGATACAAGGGCGCGTGATTATTGTCCCAATGATGAATTTGCCCGCGGTCCAGAATGCTTCTCGCACTTCCCCTATCGATAAAGGTAACTTAAACCGCAGCTTTCCCGGCACCCCGTCCGGAACAGTCACAGAGAAAATCGCCGACTACTTCACCCGCTATCTGGTGCCATTGTGCGATTTCGCTCTGGATATTCACTCAGGGGGAAAGACGTTAGACATCGTCCCTTTTGCCGCCGCACATCGCTTAGATAATCCAGAACAGGAAGAAGCCTGCATATTGGGAGCGACAATGTTTGGTGCACCTTACACCATGATTATGCTCGAAATGGACGCCACCAGCTTGTATGACACCGCGGTTGAATCTCAGGGCAAAGTATTCGTGACAACAGAGCTTCGAGGAGGCGGCACCAGCACGCCACAAACCATTCAATATGCCGATCGTGGTATCCGTAATTTCCTGCGTTTTGCTGGCAACCTTTCTGGTGATTATGAAAAGCCAAATCAACCCACCCAGTTACTCGATATGCCAGATGCAGACTGTTACGTCCAAAGCCAGCACAGAGGCATAGCGGAATACCGGTTTGAACTTGGTGATGCCATCAAACAGGGTGATGTCATTGTAAGAATCTATTCAACAGAACGAACTGGCGAAGTGCCAGTAGAATATCGCGCCGAGAGAGATGGCATTTTCGCTGCACGCCGTTTTCCTGCTATGGTGAATATTGGTGACACGCTCGCCGTCATCACGAAGGATTGCGGAGTATTAACTTAAACGGCTAGCTAAACAGCATCAGCATTTCGTCCCAACCAAGAGGAGACCAACCATGCGCCTCGATCGCTACGACGTCAAAATTCTACAGATTCTGCATGACAATGGCCGCATCACCAAATCTCATCTTGCAGAAGAAATTAACCTGTCCGTCAGCCCGTGCTGGGAACGTGTGAAAAAACTTGAAGAAGCCGGCATCATCGAAGGTTATGGTGCCAGAGTGAATACCGATGTGCTGTTTAAACGAACGTCCGTCATGGTGGAAGTCTCACTCAAAGAGCACAACGCACAGGCGTTCAGACGTTTTGAGCAATTGGTAAAGCATACTCCTGAAGTGACCGATTGCTACGCCACAGGCGGTGGCGTTGATTATATCCTCAAGGTTCAATCCGAAGATATCGACCAATACCAGAGGCTGATCGACAACTGGCTGGATTCAGAAGTCGGCATTGAACGCTACTTCACCTACATCGTCACTAAAACCATCAAACGCGATTCTGGTAACTTAGAGATCAAGCAAAACGTTCTGTTCTGAAAGGAAAAGTGAAATCTGATCTCAGCAGAAAAAAACGCTACTTTCTGTCTTTATAAAGAAAAACCTCGCAGTTCTGCCTTTCGCATCAGAAATAATTTAACCCCCTCCTCGATTACAGTTTAACTATGGATAACGATGTTCGAGAGGGACTTGTGACAGCACTTCATAACTTTCATGGCGACGAAGTCAAAGCGTCGCATGACATGATGGCAATCATGGAAGACGTACGCTTGGTGAGAGGACTCGCCTACATTAATGGCAAGTGGACAAGTGGCGATCATTTCCATCCCGTTCATAATCCTGCCGACAGCAGCATCATCGGATATACCACCCGACTTTCCCAGCAGCAACTCTACCAAACGATTGATGATGCTGATCGTGCCTTTCGTCAGTGGCGAAAAATGCAGGCAGAGCAACGTGCTGAAGTCTTGATGCGTTGGCACGATCTGATACTGCAATCCAAACAAGATCTCGCCCGTTTAATGGTGATGGAGCAAGGCAAAACCATAGGCGACGCACTTGGTGAAATTGACTACGGCGCGTCTTTTATTCGCTGGTTTGCAGAAGAAGCACGCCGCAGCTACGGTGAAACCATTCCCAGCCATATACCTAATGCTCAGCTTTCGACAATTCGCGAGCCTATTGGGGTTGCAGCATTAATCACGCCATGGAATTTCCCTAATGCGATGGTGACGAGAAAAGCCGCAGCCGCATTAGCTATAGGCTGCCCTGTGATAATCAAGCCTGCGAGCGAAACGCCATTTTCATCGTTAGCCCTGGCAGAGCTCGCCGATCGAGCCGGGTTTCCGGCGGGTGTTTTTAATGTGGTCACCGGTGACGCTGCCATGATCTCTAAGACGCTGTGTCACTCCGATAAAGTTAAAGCCCTGTCGTTCACCGGCTCAACACGAGTAGGAAAATTGCTCCTGCGTGACGCGGCACAAACGGTAAAGAAATGCAGTATGGAATTAGGTGGGAACGCACCTTTTATCGTCCTGCCCGATATGGAAGTCGAAGCCGCAGCCAAAGCAGCCGTAGAGGCTAAATTCCAAACCGCCGGACAAGACTGTTTGGCCGCAAACCGAATTTTCGTTCCGCAGGATAAATACGAGCCGTTCTTAGAAGCCTTTGCTAAACACATGTGCATGATTGTGTTGGGTAACGGCTTAGACGACAAGACCAATATGGGACCTCTGATCAATCGTGCCGCGGTGGACAAAGCTCACGATTTCGTTCGTGACGCACTTGAAAAAGGAGCGCGATTGGTTGCGGGTTATCACGACTCAGTACCGGGTGAAAACTTCTTTGCGCCAACCCTGCTTGCCGATGTGATGCCCGAAATGGCCGTCTACCGCGAAGAAAACTTTTGTCCCGTCGCTGGCGTGCTGCCCTATAAAGATTTAGACACCGTGATAGACATGAGTAACGACACCGAATATGGCCTCGCCGCCTACGTTTATGGACATGACATCCACCAGATCTGGCGATGTATGCGTGGTTTGGAATTTGGCATGGTGAGCGTCAATTCCGTCAAGATGACTGGCCACCCTATCCCATTTGGCGGCGTAAAACAGTCAGGATTGGGACGTGAGGGGAGCCATCATGGCTTTGAAGAATTCAGCGAAATTAAATATTGCTGCTTAGGCAACCTGCCTAGCGTGAGTGGCTGTTGAGACAAGAAAGTTGGAGATAAACAGGAGAAGGACTATGAACAATAAAACACAACAACTACTGGAGATCGATCGTCAACGTGTTTTTCATGCCTCAACCCACCTCAAGCAATACGCGGCTGGTGAGCTTCCGGGCAGAATCATATCAAGCGGACAAGGCATTCGAATCACCGACTCAGAAGGCACTGAGCTTATCGACGGATTTGCTGGCTTGTATTGCGTAAACATTGGTTATGGCAGAACAGAGATGGCGGAAGCGATATACGAGCAAGCGAAAGAGTTGGCTTATTATCACACCTATGTAGGGCACACCAATGAAGCCTTGGTTAAACTCTCAGACCGCATTATCAAAATGGCACCGGACGGAATGAGCAAAGTTTACTATGGCATGTCCGGTAGTGATGCGAATGAAACCCAGCTCAAATTAGTCTGGTACTACAATAATGTCCGTGGCCTCCCTGAGAAGAAAAAAATCATCTCCCGAGATCGCGCTTACCATGGTTCAAGTATCGCTTCAGGCTCGATGACTGGTTTACCACTGTTCCACGCCCACTTTGATCTGCCACTGGAACGCATCAAGCACACCATGGCCCCCTACTATTACCGCCGTGAAGATGACTCACTATCAGAGTTAGAATTTTCGCAATACTGCGCGGAGCAACTTGAAGCCATGATCCTCGCCGAAGGGCCTGACACCGTCGCAGCAATGATTGCCGAACCAGTGCTTGGAACTGGTGGTATCGTCCCTCCGCCACAAGGCTATTGGCAAGCAATCCGTAAAGTTCTCGATAAATACGATGTTCTGTTGATCGCCGATGAAGTAGTGTGTGGCTTTGGTCGTTTGGGCTCTTATTTTGGCTCACTCCACTATGACATGAAGCCAGACCTTATTACAGTTGCAAAAGGCTTAACATCGGCATACCAGCCTCTTTCAGGCGTGATTGTCGGCGAACGAGTTTGGAATGTTCTGGAAAACGGTACCGACCTATGGGGCGCAATCGGCCATGGATATACCTATTCAGGGCATCCAATGGGGGCAGCGGCGGCGAACTGCAACTTAGATATCATTGAGCGAGAAGGCTTAGTTCAAAACGCAGCAGATGTGGGCGCTTATTTGCAACAACGTATGACGGAAACCTTCCAAGATCATCCGCTCGTCGGCGATTCTCGAGGTATCGGTTTACTGCATGCACTGGAATTCTCGCCAGACAAACTGCGTCGCGCGCACTTTGATCCCAATTTAAAAGTGGGTCCGCAAGTCTCGGCCGCCTGCCTGGAAGTCGGCCTGATCGCAAGGGCTATGCCTCATGGTGACATTCTGGGCTTTGCGCCAGCGCTTATCACCAGTCGTAACGATGTCGACACTATCGTGGCTAAAGCGCACCGAGCGGTTAACAAAGTGATGGATAACCTCGTCACCTCTAAGCAGTGGAACGCGAAGTAACCACCTTAAACGTCAAACATACTGAGCATGACACGCCGGCTTTTACCTCAAAAGCCGGCATTTTATTAGGATATTCGCCCCACTTCCCTTCCTCACTCTTTTATTGCTGATCAGGACTGGTTAAAATAGCCAAAATTGCGTATTAACTGGATTAAACATGGCAAAACTAACCCTTCAAGAACAAATGCTAAAAGCTGGCTTGGTTAACGAGAAAAAACTCAAGAAAGCGAAAAAAGGCTCTAAAAAATCCCGCGTTCAGGCACGCGAAGTCAAAGCGGCCGTTGAAGAGAGCAAACGCCAGCAGTTAGAACGAGATAAAGCGTTGAGCGAACAACAGAATGCTGAACGTTTGAGTAAAGAAATCAAAGCGCAAATCAATCAACTGATCGAAATGAACAAAGTTGATTTGAAAGATGGCGACATCAAATACAACTTTACCGACGGCACTTTGGTGAAATCACTCTACGTTGATTCTCTGATTCGTGAACAGTTGATCAAAGGTATTCTGGCTATTGCGATTGTCGGCGAGAGCTATGTGGTTATCCCTCGTGGCGTGGCAAACAAAATTGCGCAGCGTGACGAGTCTGTGATTATCGATCAAAAAGAACCTGAAGCCGACATTCCTGCAGAGGATGACCCATATGCAGAGTTCGTCGTTCCTGATGATTTGATGTGGTAATTCACCAGCACCTAAAAACGAAAGGCAGCGAAATTCGCTGCCTTTTTTGTTTCTTTCTATTGTTATCTTGCTTTCAAGTTACTTAGAACGACAAGTTTTCGATAATGTCGTCATCAACTTGGTTCGCTAACGTCACCTTAAGCTTCGGTGTTCTTTCCATTTCACGTTGAATCGCAAAATTAGCTTCTTTGTTACGTGCCCAGCTACGACGTGCGATACCGTTGTTAACATCGAACAACAGCATAGACTTCAATCGGCGCTCAGCGCTGTCACTGCCGTCAAGCAACATACCAAAGCCGCCGTTGATCACTTCACCCCAGCCTACACCGCCGCCGTTGTGGATAGAAACCCAAGTCGCGCCACGGAAACCATCCCCGATTACGTTGTGAATCGCCATGTCAGCAGTAAAGCGGCTGCCATCGTAGATGTTCGACGTTTCACGGAAAGGTGAATCTGTACCACTTACATCGTGGTGGTCACGACCAAGAACCACAGGACCGATTTCGCCGCGATTGATCGCATCGTTAAACGCTTTCGCGATTTCCATACGACCTTGCGCATCCGCATAAAGAATACGGGCTTGTGAGCCTACAACCAGTTTGTTCTGTTTCGCATCTTTGATCCAAGTAATGTTGTCTTGCATCTGCTGCTGAATTTCTTCTGGTGACTCTTCCATGATCTTGCTTAGCACTTCCGCAGCAATCTCATCGGTTCTGTCCAGATCTTCTGGTTTACCTGAAGTACAAACCCAACGGAATGGACCAAAACCGTAGTCAAAACACATAGGACCAAGAATGTCCTGCACATATGATGGGTATTTAAAGTCGATGCCGTTTTCAGCCATCACATCGCCACCAGCGCGAGAAGCTTCAAGCAAGAAGGCATTACCGTAGTCAAAGAAGTAAGTACCACGAGCTGTGTGTTTGTTTACTGCATCAGCATGACGCTTCAGAGTTTCTTGTACTTTTACCTTGAACACTTCAGGCTCTTCACGGATTAGACGGTTAGACTCTTCGTAGCTGATATCAACCGGGTAGTAACCGCCTGACCAAGGATTGTGCAGTGACGTCTGGTCTGAACCCAGGTGTACGAAGATTTCCTTCTCGTAGAAAGCTTCCCATACATCAACCACGTTACCGATAAAGGCAATCGACACCACTTCTTCATTAGCCTGAGCTTGACGAACACGCTCAACCAGTGCGTCCATGTTATCAACTAGCTCATCGACCCAACCTTGTTCGTGACGCTTAATCGCCGCTTTCGGGTTCACTTCTGCACACACAGTAATACAGTTTGCGATGTTACCTGCTTTAGGCTGCGCACCGCTCATACCGCCAAGACCAGCAGTCAGGAAGATCTTACCTTGTGGGCTTTGACCTTTTTCCAAAACCTTACGGAACGCGTTCATTACCGTGATTGTGGTGCCATGTACGATACCTTGTGGACCGATGTACATGAACGAGCCAGCCGTCATCTGACCGTATTGAGTCACGCCTAATGCGTTGAATTTTTCCCAGTCATCTGGCTTCGAGTAGTTCGGGATCATCATGCCGTTAGTCACAACAACGCGCGGTGCCTCTTCAGACGACGGGAACAGCCCCATAGGGTGACCAGAGTACAAGTGCAACGTCTGGTCGCTTTCCATCTCACTTAGGTATTTCATGGTCAGCAGATATTGCGCCCAGTTCTGGAATACCGCGCCGTTACCACCGTAAGTGATAAGCTCTTCTGGGTGCTGTGCTACTGCAGGATCTAAGTTGTTGTCGATCATCAGCATGATGGCCGCTGCCTGCTCACACTTGGCTGGATAATCTGAAATAGAGCGCGCTTTCATGTTGTAGCTTGGCTTGAATCGGTACATGTAAATACGACCGAAATCTTTCAGCTCTTGAGCAAACTCCGCTGCCAATTCCTGGTGCCACTCTTTCGGGAAGTAACGCAAGGCATTACGAATAGCGAGCTGCTTTTCTTCTGGGCTCAGAATGTCTTTACGCTTTGGCGCGCGGTTTACGCCTTCCGGATAAGGCTTTGCTTCCGGCAGTGTACTAGGGATACCTTGCTTAATCTGGTCTTGAAAATTTAATACTGTTTCCATTTTGTGAGTCTCCCTTAGTTCACGTTAAATGCTTGTGTTTTAACCAGTGTGATCATCGCATCGATATCAGGCTTAAGCAGGCGGTCTTCTTCTAGCTTGGCAACTTTCTCACGAATAATCTGGAAGTTTTCTTCAATCAGATCTGAACATTTGTGCGGACGTCTGAACTCTATCGCCTGTGCAGCGTACATCAGCTCAATGCCAAAAATCTTTTCCAAATTACCTAAGATTTGGTTCAGTTTTCGACCCGAAATACTACCCATAGAAACGTGATCTTCCTGACCCATTGAGGTCGGCACGCTGTCAGCAGACGGTGGGAAACAGAGTGATTTGTTTTCAGTAACCAGTGCAGCTGTCGCGTATTGCGGAATCATCATGCCCGAGTTAAGACCACCAGATGAGGTCAACAGACGCGGCAGACCGTGCAAGCCCTCAAGAAGCAGGTAACAACGACGGTCTGCAATATTGCCCAGCTCCGCAGCTGCGATTGAAGCGTAATCCAATACCATCGCCAAAGGTTGACCATGGAAGCTACCACCTGAAATTGCTTCTTCAGAACTGATAACGATCGGGTTATCAGTCACAGAGTTCATTTCGATTTCAGCCAGCTCTTTTAAGTGGTTAAAAGCGTTGCGAGAAGCACCGTGTACCTGCGGAATACAACGCAGTGAATATGGGTCTTGCACGCGAACACAATCTGCGTGTGAAGCCATGTTCTCAGAACCTTCGAAGAAACGGCGCATACGCGCTGCCACTTCAATGTTACCTGCGAACGCACGCGTCAGGTGAAGCTCTTCTCTGAATGGCGAGCCACTGCCTTGCATGCCCTCGATACTCATCGCGCCAGCCAAATCAGCTAGATCCAGAAGGTAACGCATTTTTGTAAGCGCGGTAATCGCATGTGACAGAATAAATTGTGTGCCGTTGATCAGTGCCAAACCTTCTTTAGCATGCAGCTCAAGAGGCTCTAGGCCGTTTTCACGAAGTGCTTGCGCTGCAGGAACAATGCGGTCTCCCTGCCAGAATTCACCTTCACCAATCAATGGTAAAAACAGGTGAGAAAGAGGCGCTAAGTCGCCTGATGCGCCAACTGAGCCTTGCTCCGGTACAACAGGGATTAGGTCTAGTTCGATAAACGCCAACATACGCTGAACCACTTCTAGGCGAATGCCCGAGTAGCCCTGACTTAACGCATGCACCTTAGTAATCAGCATCAGTTTTGAGATTGGTTTAGCAATTGGCTCACCAACACCAACCGCATGAGTAATCAGGAGGTTTTTTTGTAGTAGATGCGTTTCTTCAGGTGAGATTTGCGTATCACATAGAGGACCGAAACCAGTATTGATGCCGTACACCGCCTTATCAGATGCAGCGATGATGTCTACATTACGACGACTTGCATTGATCTTATCCAGCGCTTCTTCACACAGTTCCGCTTTGATACTGCCGTCAGCAATTCCATTTACGATATCTAGGTTTAGTCGGTCTACACCATATCTAAACGTCATTTTGTTCTCCTAACATACGATATTTTGCTATCACGTTACTTATGGACCTATGCTAGCTTGCTCTGGATGTTTTATAAAAGCATAATGTTCGTAGTTCATTCCGATTTTATCGAACTAACAAGCCAACATAAAAAGAGGTCACACCATGCAGGTTCAAGATGTCGATTTACGTATGCTGAGGATATTCGTCGCTATCGTCGAATGCGGTGGTTTATCAGCTGCAGAATCCCGCCTAAACATTGGGCGTTCAACCATTAGCTCACATTTGTCTGATTTGGAGTTACGTCTTGGACTTAAGCTGTGTAAACGTGGCCGAAGCGGTTTTGAGGTGACAGAGGCGGGGCATGTGACTTATCAGGCATCGCTGGAGTTACTTCAGCAGTGTGAAGCTTTTGCCGCGACCGTCGCAAGTTCGAAAAACGAACTCTCGGGCCGAGCAACAATTGCCATGATTGACACCTTAGTCAACGATCCGCGCTGCCGCGTGTCAGAGGTAGTGTCGTCATTAAAAAGCCGAAGCAACAACTTACAGTTCGACATTAACGTCTGTGAAGCACGCGAAGTTGAAACGTCCGTAGCCAATGGCCGCTCGCTGGTCGGGATCGGCGTCAGTCGCCACCAATTAAGGGGACTGGATTACTATCCGCTGCACAATGAAACCAACTATTTGTATTGCGGTAAAGGCCACCCGCTGTTCGACTGTAAGCCTTCTGAAATCAAGACTCTTTTACAACAAGCAGAAGTGATCACCAGTAACTATATGCGAGATAAGGAAACTCGCAACGATGCACTGAATTACCAAAATAGCGCTACCGCCTATCACGATGAGGGAATTGCTCATCTCATTTTATCCGGCGCGTTTATCGGTTACCTGCCCGAGCACTACGCCAGCAATTGGGTCGACAAGGGGTTGTTCAAGCCTATCCTGCCGGAAAAGTACACCTATCAAATTCCGGTCATGCTGATCACGTTAAAAAACAACTCGGCTTCACCATTGGCTAAAGCGCTGATTGAAGAGATTAAACGTTGCCACGTGACTGATACATAATCAGGTGGCGTAACCTGAAAAGTGATTTTAATCAGCAGGAATGCGTATTCCTCTTTACCGAAAAAAAGCCTAACATTCGTGTCGTAACAACACGGATGTTAGGCAAAATACAGCCCTGGCCAACGCCAGCACCGCCCTACTAATACTATGTCTTAAGTGTTAGAACACGGTTTGAACCACCGCCGAAATACCCTGCTGCTGAAGATCATTAGCAGCTGCCAACTGGCGAATTTTCTGCGGCGTGTAACTGCGCTGGTCATAAACCACGACCATGCTGACATCACCACGTTCTAAGAAGTTAGACTCACCATATGGAGTGTAACGCGTCGCGCCTAGCGCCAACAGCACCTGAGATGGGTAGTTTGCTTCAGCAATCATCTGCTTGATATTTTCTTTAGGCCCCATGTCTTGCTGCTGGTTCATCTGCTCACCAATCCAATTAAGCAAGGTGTCGTAGAAATAGGTGTAGCCAGAGATTTCGCAATCTTCACCATACAGTTCAAACGCTTCGCCGCGCTGGTGAAAACTTGCAATCCGATATTGATCAATATCACCGCCACGAGTCAAACCACTGATCGGTAGCATGGTTTGGGCAATGCCCTTTGACGCCGTTCCCCAGTTCTTTTTCTCACTGATCTTATTAGCATTAGGACGGCGAATGGAGCAATCGTTAAAAGCACCAAATGCTTGAGGTAGTAAATCAACGACGTGATTATTCTGATCATAGATGACGTCGCACAACAGCCCCACTTCTGGTTCAATTTGTAAATTATCGACATCCAGAGGCAACTGAATCGCATCATGACTGAGCGGGAAATTGGTTAAAAAAGAGTTGCTCTCAGCTGGCACGTAAATAGGAAACAGCGCTTGCGGCACAGCTAAGTCTGCCCCTTCAATCTGGGCAAAATCCGCCGCCTCTCCAGCTTGCTGTAGGTGACCCGCGAAATTGCCGGCGATGCCAAGCACAAGAACATCTGTATACATTTCCATGAAGGTAAATTCCTTATTTTTCCACTGTTGCCGATTTAACGGCTATATTTATTGAGCTGGTTTAACTGCGCTAAAAGCCAGGTCATCGCTAACAAATCCGCGCTCCCCCCTGGGCTCAGACGGCGCTCAGTAAACTGCTTATTTAGTTCAATAAGCTCTTGTTCGAGTTGAGGGTGGTCACTGCCGCCTTTTTGCAAAAGATGCCAAGCCGCATTTTGCACGAAACGCAGTCCATGCATGCCACCGCGAGATACCACGTTGGTGTCTTGGTTGTTCGCCATTAAGACCAGCAAAGTTTGCCACAAGGCGTGTTCGGTGGTTTTTCCTTTGGCGATCGCCTGCTCGTACGCCGGAAGGCTAAACTGAGTAATGGTGGCAAAACCCGATGCCGCTTCTCCGCGAGCGCCAGTCAAACCATATTGCTGATAAAGCGTTTCACCATGGGTTTGGGCGGTACGATTTGAACGTTTCAGTTCATCAATCACGAGCGTTTCGCAACTACGTTTGATTACCTGGCTAACATGAATCGAGTCAAGCGTTAAGCCTTTACCTTTCAACCAACCAATGGCACCGCATATCAGCCCAAGACTGAAGATCATACCTTTATGCGTGTTGACCCCTTCGGTGGCTTTAAACATCGCCAGCTCCGCCTGGACACCAATAGGCCTTAATACTGACAGTAAGCTGTCAGCCATAAACTGACGATGTTCAAAACCGGCAATCAAAAAGTCATGAATAAAAGGCTTAATGGCTTCAGCGCTGCGTTCAAAAAGACGCACATCCATATCGTTGTGGGCGCCATTATCGAGCAAATCAACTAACCCAGGCTTTGGCGTCAAGTGCACTTCCACCAACATCGAGTGATAAGCCAACTCGGATACCAATTTGAACAGGTCGACACGTACTGAGCGGTCGGCTTGAACTAGCGTACTGCAAAAGTGCTCGGCCCCCACAAGAAGATTAAGCGCTGTATTCATGTTCTCTTACCATTTCATCGATTACGGAAGTAAGCTCCGAGAGTGTGTGACGATGACTGCGTCCACAGACAACGGCATCTTGCTCACAGATGAGGCATTTACGACGCGGCATTTGTTTCCCCTGGCGCGATATAATTTTGCCGTCTTCGCCTATTACGTCGAGGTCCATCAGCCTGCCTAGCGGGTGACAAGACTCAATGTTAATCATCAGCTTTTTGAGTACCGATGCGCTGACTGCTTTCACTGCAAACACCCCTTCTGGGCCAGTATTTTTAGTCAGCAGTTGGCGCGCTGCTATGTCACAGCCGTGTTGCTTACAAGCCAGGCTTATCGCCTCTACCCCTTGTTCAAACACTTTGTGTGAACTAGGGGTTAACTTGTATGGGCCGGGAATATTGACAGTAAAGGAGATGAGAGGTGATGAGTGGCGGCTAAGCCACTCATGTTGTCGTTTCATTCGAGCCTCTTTGCTCTCCAATACTTCGTCAAGCCCAACCGCGTGTGCTTGGCGATCAAAGGTCATTGTTTTACTCTCCTAATCACATCAATCACAGAGCCATCACGGTAACGAACATAACCCACGATTTGCTCTTCAAATTCAATCGGCGCCGGTTCACCTGTTAAAGTCATGGCGCGCTGGCAAAGCGCTTCAATATCGACCACTTCAATGCCTTTGCTTTCTAGCTGCTCACGCACATCCGCACGTTTTGGATTCACCGCCACGCCGTGATCGGTTACCAACACATCTACCGATTCACCAGGCGTTACCGTATTGAGCACGCGATTTACCACGGTTGGAATTCGTCCGCGAACAAGTGGCGCAACGACAATCGCTAAACTTGCGCCTGCTGCGGTATCACAGTGACCGCCAGAGGCTCCGCGAATAACCCCATCAGAGCCAGTGATTACGTTGACGTTAAATTGAGTATCGATTTCTAATGCACTGAGAATCACAATATCCAAGCGATCGACTACCGCACCTTTTGAGGATGGGTTCGCGTATTCGTTAGCGGAAATCTCAATGTGATTTGGGTTGCGCGCTAATGAGTCCGCCGCACCAGCATCAAAACATTGCACATCCAGTAAGTTTTTAATTAAGCCTTTTTCGTGCATCGCCACCATAGTTGAGGTGATGCCACCTAAGGCAAACTCTGCTGTAATGCCTTGTTTCACCATTTCATTTTCTAAAAAGCGAGTAACGGCTAGCGATGCGCCACCAGACCCGGTTTGGATGTTAAAACCTTGTTTGAAATAAGGTGAGTTGACGATGACATCCGCCGCTCGCTTCGCTATCAGAAGTTCACGAGGGTTGCTGGTAAGGCGCGTTTCACCGCCGCCAATTTTAGCTGGGTCACCCACTTCAGCAACTTCCACTACCGCATCCACATAGTCTTGAGTGATGGACGCAGGATGGTTGGGATAAGCCGCTAAACTTTCAGTCAGCATGATCACATGTTTTGCATGCTGTGCATCCACTTTGGCATAGCCTAGCGATCCGCAGCGAGATTGACCATTAATACCATTAGCGTTGCCAAATTCATCACAACAAGGGACACCGATAAAGGCGACATCAATATTCAGCTCACCACTTTGTACCAGGTGAACACGGCCTCCGTGGGAATGAATATGCACAGGTTCTTTCAATAAACCGTTCGAAATCGCCTCGCCCAGTTCACCGCGAATGCCTGAGGTATAAAGTTTGCTTACCACACCATTACGGATGTGCTCAACGATAGGCGAATGAATGCTGGTTAGTGAACTTGGCGCTAACGTTAAGTTTTTAAAACCCATATTGGCGATGGTTTCCATCACCATATTGATGACTTTATCCCCACCACGAAATGAGTGGTGGAAAGAGATGGTCATCCCATCTTGTAGACCTGAGTCGCGGATCGCTTGCTCAAGGTCCGTTTTCATTTTTCGACCCGTTTTTGCGTTCGCATCAGCCAGATAAGGCGTGGTACGGTTGGCACCACCAAATGCGGTCAGTGATGACGCTTGAGGAAGGTCTAGATTAAATTCAAATTCTGCCATGATACTGCCTTACTGTTTGATTCCTGATTCTGCTTTTTGAAGAGTCCAGCGCGCGCGCTCAATGATTGGACTATCGACCATTTTGCCGTTAAGCGACACCACACCGAGACCTTGCTCTTCGGCTTCTTTAGCGGCTTCAATCACGCGAATGGCGTAGTCCACTTCTTTCTGCGTTGGAGCGAATACGTTATGGATAATTTCGATTTGGCGAGGGTTAATCAACGACTTACCATCAAAGCCAAGTTGTTTGATGTGCTCGGCTTCACGTAAGAAACCAGCCTCGTTATTGGCATCAGAGTAAACCGTATCAAACGCCATGATTCCTGCAGAACGAGCCGCTTGCAGAATTGAGCAACGGGCAAACAAAAGCTCAGTACCTTCTGGTGAGCGCTGGGTACGCAAGTCACGCACATAATCTTCAGCACCAAGTGCAATACCAATCAAACGCGGACAACAATGTGCGATATCGACGGCATTATTTACACCGTTAGCCGATTCAATCGCTGCCATCATTTTGGTACTGCCTACTGCACGACCACATTGGCGCTCAATCTCTGTGATATGACGTTCCATCTCCAGCACATCTTCAGCATTGTCGGTTTTAGGTAGACGAACCACGTCAGCGCCGCCGCGAATAACCGCATTGAGGTCATTGAGACCGTGCTCAGAGTCGAGAGGATTAACTCGGACCACGGTCTCAACATCTTGATAAAACGGGTGTTGCAGCGCATGAAAAACCAACATTCTTGCGGTGTCTTTTTCGCGAATAGAGACAGAATCTTCCAAGTCAAACATGATGGCATCTGGCTTGTAGATAAAAGTGTTGCTCAACATGGCGGCGTTAGCGCCAGGAACAAACAGCATGCTGCGACGTAGTTGACTCATGATAGTGCTCCCCATTCAATCTGTTTACTCTCGGCTGCGCGCATAACTGCGGCTTGGACTCGAGCTTTGATCACACAATCCAAGGCACCTTTATCTTCAATCTCAAGCTGGGCAGATTCCACGCCCATACTACTTAGGACTTCACGAACCAAACTTTCAATAGCTGCTCCGAACTGCTTTTGCACCGAACTGTCTAGCGCAATATCAATTACGCCTTCTGGGTTAGGCGCAATGCGAACTTGCAAGTCACTGGACTCCAGTGTGCCTGCAAAAGCGGGCTGTATAATTTTCATTCAATAAACCTTTAACACGTTAATTTATTAGGCAGCTAAGCAGCCGCAAACTCACCAGAGCGCACCGCTGCGAACAGTTGATGTCTCTGGATGTAATCAATGGATGTCTGTGGCAGCAGTGAAGCAAGCTGTTTGAGCTGCCCTTGCTTAAGTAACGAACGTACCGTTGAAGCCGATATAGGCTGTTGCTGTACAGTTTTACGTTCAAATTCAACTACTTCAATCGATGGCCACTTCAAGTCGTCCGTGGTTAGCCAATGTTTCATTTGTTGGTTGTAATGACTGGTGACCACACACTCTGGTTCACTGCCCACGTAACGGTGGGTAATGCCCAAAGCGGGCGCGATGAAATGACGAAATAGTTGTAAGTCGATGGCGGTATGACAATAGTTAATCAACCCCTGAGACTTAATAAAATACGTAGGAAATGTCGCTCTTGAAATAATATAGCTCGAACCTGGATGTACAGTGATATTTCGAACATGGCTGATGCCATTTTTAATCATTTCAAATCTGTCGTGATAAGAAAATTCACTTCCTTCTTCTTTAACGACAATGATATGTAACCAGTCACAATCTTTTGCCGCTTGCTCAATTAAATATTGATGACCTAAAGTAAATGGGTTCGCATTAATAACAATGCCACCAACTTTATTGCCATCAACTTTTAATTTTTTCAATTTTCGACAATAGTTTCTTAAGCGATATTGACTATTTTCTAAAAGGACTAAGTTGCCATCTACTTTTGCAATAGGAAAGAAACCAGATTGACGAAATAATTTAACATTCTGTGGTTTAGTAAACAGGAATAATTCATATCTTCCCATCTCATAAGCCATAGAGGTTAATTCGGTCATGAGTTTCAATGAAAACCCAGTGCCATGCAGTTGTTCAACGATAGCAATTGATTTAAGAATATTCCCGGCAATCCCGCCGCAGGCCACAATCTCTTCGCCTGAATACGCAACAATAAAGCGCTCTACATCCGTGTCGACGCCAAGGTTAAAGCGTTGTAAAAACGCGGCTATATCAGACCACTTTGTCTGATTCCTAACACTAACCCTGCATAATGTATAAGTATCTAACATCTTATTCATCCCCTTATCTCGACAATTAAATATTGAGCGAATAGACGATAGAAAATGATGATCGCAGTCGACTATTTTTTGCGACTAAAAAATCTTTATGATTTTAATGTTTTTTATTACCTAACTTATTGAAATTAAACAAAACACAACAATTAAAAACTTTAAATTCATAAGTGTATTTTTAAGCCATAACATTAAATGATCACTCTCACAGTTAATGTAAGGAAATCTTAATAACTTGGTAAGCGAAACATCAACAATGGAATATTTAAGATGAACGAAAAAACTTTAATTATAAATGAAGGACAAAGCTCTAGCTTAGCGATGTTATCGCAAGTTAGAATTTTTGGACTACCATTACCTCTCTACAGCATCTTATTCATGGTTATTTTGATCGCACATGTAACTGACACTATCCCAGATAATATTGTGGGTGGTTTTGGTTTTATGTTCGTGGTTGGAGCCATATTTGGTGAATTAGGGAATCGTCTACCAATCTTTAACAAATATATTGGCGGTGCGCCCGTCATGATTTTCTTGGTCGCCGCTTGGTTTGTCCATGCAGGCTTATTAACGGATAAAGAAATCTCAACAGTCACCGCAGTCATGAAGAGTACTGACTTCCTCGACTTGTTTATTGCCGTATTGATTACGGGTTCGATTCTTGCCGTAAACCGTAAACTTTTGCTCAAATCTCTTGTCGGCTACATTCCAACGATTTTAGCTGCTGTAGCTGGCGCTTCAGTTCTTGGTATTTTGGGTGGTTTGATCTTCGGAATTTCTGTAAAAGAAATCATGATGTTATACGTTCTTCCTATCATGGGCGGCGGTAACGGTGCAGGCGCAATTCCTCTGTCAGAAATCTATGAATCGGTTACTGGTGGCTCTAAAGAGCAGTACTACTCAATTGCTATCGCGATTCTAACCATTGCCAACATCGTTGCGATTGTGGCAGCAGCGGTACTTAATGGTATCGGTGAAAAAATGCCATCACTGACAGGTAATGGCGAGTTGCTACGTAAGTCTAACTTCAGCGTTGAAGAGCAAAAAGAAGCCAAAATCACCCCGCGTGAAATCGCGATTGGCCTCATGCTTGCTGCCTGTGTATACACGTTTTCTGCTGCACTATCGAAAGAAATTTTGCCAGGCTTTGGTGATGTGAAAATTCACACCTTTGCTTACATGGTGATTTTGGTTGCCATCCTTAATGCTTGTGGTGTGTGTTCTGACGAGATCAAAGAAGGCGCTAAACGTCTCGCTTCATTCTTCTCAAAACAGCTGCTTTGGGTACTGATGGTCGGCGTAGGTATCGCGTATACCGACCTTGGCGAAATCATCAACGCATTGAATTTCACTAACGTGGTTATCGCTTCACTTATCGTTGTGGGTGCCATTATTGGTGCATCTGTTGGTGGCTGGGTGATGGGCTTCTACCCTATTGAATCATCTATTACTGCTGGCCTTTGTATGGCAAACCGCGGTGGTTCTGGTGACCTGGAAGTACTTGCCGCTTCAAACCGCATGTCTTTGCTTTCTTATGCGCAAATCTCCTCACGTCTTGGTGGCGGTCTGGTACTGATTATTGCCAGTGTCGTGTTTGGCGTACTCGGCGGTTAATCGCAATTTTATTTCACTGGGAGCAAACGGGTGACCTTTGCTCCCCCACTTATTTTTGGGAGCGCTTATGCAGTCAAATCTATTTTCCGAAGGACTCAACCTGATGACGTTAGGCATGGGGTTTGTGTTCATTTTTCTCGTCTTTTTGGTGTTCGCCGTAACCGCCATGTCCAACTTGATTGCACGTTGGTTCCCAGAACCTGAAGCAAAACCGGCAACAAAAAGTGTTACACCGCCACCTTCAGCACAGCAAGACAATCAGTTAGTTGCAGTGTTAGCGGCGGCCATTCACCACAAAAGAATTCAACAAAACTCGCTGTAGAAGGAATCCTCATGTCTGAGTCAAAAAAAACCATTGGCATTACTGACGTTGTCTTACGTGACGCGCATCAATCGTTATTCGCAACTCGTCTTTGCTTAGATGACATGCTTCCTATCGCTCAGCAACTTGATGAGATCGGTTACTGGTCTCTGGAATGTTGGGGTGGCGCCACTTTTGACAGCTGCATTCGCTTTCTTGGTGAAGACCCATGGGTACGCCTGCGCGAACTGAAAAAAGCCATGCCTAAAACGCCTCTGCAAATGCTGCTGCGTGGTCAAAACCTGTTGGGCTATCGTCATTATGCTGACGATGTGGTGGATAAATTCGTCGAACGCGCGGTGAGCAACGGAATGGATGTATTCCGTGTCTTTGATGCTATGAACGACCCGCGCAATATGCAGCAAGCCATCACCGCAGTAAAGAATAACAACGCTCATGCCCAAGGCACACTGTGCTACACCACCAGCCCAGCGCATAACTTACAAACTTGGGTTGATCTGGCTCAGCAACTGAGCGAAATTGGCGTCGATTCCATCGCGCTAAAAGATATGGCCGGCATTTTAACGCCATACCAAGCCGAAGAGCTGGTCTCGACCCTGAAAAAACAAGTCGATGTACCGCTGCATCTACATTGCCACTCTACTGCTGGCCTTGCAGATATGACGGTTATTAAAGCCATTGAAGCAGGCGTTGACCGCGTTGATACCGCTATCTCTTCAATGAGCGGCACTTACGGCCATCCAGCCACCGAATCGTTAGTCGCGACGCTTAAAGACACACCATTTGATACCGGGCTTAATATTGAAAAGCTGGAATCTATTGCCGCTTACTTCCGCGACGTGCGTAAAAAATACGCCGCCTTTGAAGGTCAGCTAAAAGGCTCAGATTCGCGCATCATCGTCGCGCAAGTTCCAGGTGGCATGCTCACCAATATGGAAAGTCAGCTCAAGCAACAAAACGCGGCAGACAAACTTGATCAAGTGCTGATTGAGATTCCAAAAGTACGTGAAGAGCTTGGCTTTATTCCGTTGGTAACCCCAACCTCACAAATTGTCGGCACTCAAGCGGTGATCAACGTATTGATGGGCGAGCGTTACAAAACCATCACCAAAGAAACGGCGGGCGTTTTAAAAGGTGAATACGGCCGCACTCCGGCACCAGTCAACGTGGCTTTACAAGCTCGCGTACTCGACGGTGAACAGCCGATAACCTGCCGTCCAGCAGACCAATTGCCGCCAGAGCTCGATACCCTGATTAGCGACGTAAAATCTCAGGCTCAAGAGAAAAGCCTCACGCTTGCCGACGACCTAATCGATGACGTATTGACCATCGCACTCTTCCCTCAGGTAGGCTGGAAATTCCTCGAAAACCGCAACAACCCAGATGCGTTTGAGCCAAAGCCATCAGCATCTCAATCTAATCAAGCAAATACAGAGAAAAGTAAAATGACACAACAACCAAGCACGTACACTATTACCGTCAACAACCAAACGTATGTGGTTGAAGTCAATGAAGGCGGCGATATCACCCAAGTCGCACCAGCTGCTGCACAAGCTCCGGCACCAACTGCTGCACAACCTGCACCAAGCGTCCCAGCACCAGCTGCCAACTCCGAGCCAATGAATGCTCCGCTGACCGGTAACATTTGGAAAATTCACGCTAAACCAGGTGATACCGTAGAAGAAGGCCAAGTCCTGCTGATCCTTGAAGCAATGAAAATGGAAACCGAAATCCGTGCTCCACGTACCGGTCAAATTGCTAGCATCGAAGTCTCTGAAGGTGACGCCGTTGATGTCGGTGCTCCACTACTGCAAATCGCATAAACAGGAATTTGTCCCATGGAAAAAGTCTTTGCTCTAGTCAATGATTTTGGTTTGTTCCACCTTGAGTGGGGCCAGGCCATTATGATCATTGTCGGCTTGCTGTTGCTATATCTGGCAATCGTCAAACAGTTTGAACCATTGTTGCTAGTACCGATCGGCTTTGGTGGTATTCTTGCCAACCTTCCCGATGCCGGGCTTGCAATGTCAGCCGTTGAAAACGCACTGCATGCTGCCAAGCCGGAAGTCATGTCTGCCTTTGCATCAGCACTGAATCTGACTGTAGATTCCGCTGCTGACATCAAAGCAGCGCTTGCAAGTGCCACACCTACTCAGCTTACCAATATCCATTTGCTGGCTGAAGAGTATCAATACTCTGATGGCATGTTGTACCTATTTTACAGCGTAGCCATTGCCTCTGGAGCTGGTCCTTTGGTGATCTTTATGGGCGTTGGCGCGATGACTGACTTTGGTCCCCTGCTCGCCAACCCTAAAACCTTACTACTCGGTGCAGCCGCGCAGTTTGGTATCTTCGCTACCGTCCTCGGCGCGCTGGCCCTAAGCAGCTTTGGCCTGATGGACTTCAGCGTTGCCCAAGCGGCCGCAGTTGGCATTATCGGCGGTGCGGATGGCCCAACCGCTATCTACGTGTCTAGTTTGCTAGCGCCAGAGCTTCTGGGTGCGATTGCCGTTGCTGCATACTCTTATATGGCATTGGTACCGTTGATTCAGCCGCCTATCATGCGCGCGCTCACCACACCATCTGAGCGACAAATTACCATGCAGCAGCTACGTAAAGTCGGCAAGTTAGAGAAAGTATGTTTCCCACTGTTGCTACTTGTACTTATCGCTATGCTCTTGCCTTCGGCAACACCGCTACTGGGTATGTTCTGCTTTGGTAACCTGATGCGTCAATGTGGCGTGGTCGAACGTCTTTCTGATACCGCGCAAAACGCGTTAATCAACATTGTGACGATCTTCCTTGGCCTTTCTGTTGGCTCAAAACTGATGGCTGATAAGTTCCTTCAAGCAGAAACCATCGGCATTTTGGCCTTGGGCATTGTGGCATTTTGTATCGGCACAGCGGCGGGCATTCTCATGGCGAAACTGCTTAACCGTTTTACCTCGGATCAAGTGAACCCTTTAATTGGGTCAGCTGGTGTTTCTGCCGTGCCAATGGCGGCTCGCGTATCAAACAAAATCGGCCTTGAAGCCAATGCGCAAAACTTTTTGCTGATGCACGCCATGGGTCCTAACGTTGCGGGGGTTATCGGCTCAGCCGTAGCAGCGGGTGTAATGATCAAATATGTGATCGGCTAGACAAATTGTAGGAAGAGACTGACAAATGCTAACTCCATTAGATCGAGATCAGTTCTCTTCCTCATTTCGTTTTATAAAGTCATTGTTCTTAAGCTGCAACGAAGATCACATGCCAAATCAAGCCATTCATCACCATCTCTGCAGAAACATGACTTTTCGCCAGCGTGTTTGGGCACTACTGTTTGTGGTCGTAAGTATTCAGTTACTCTTGATAGGTGGCTACTTTCACTACATTTTATCCGAAACTTTGACCCATCAAGTCAGCACCCGAGCGGTGATTCAAGCACGAGAAATTGCCAGTGACCCACAGTTAATCGCTGCTATTGCAGAGCACAATGACGCCGAAGTGGTAAAGCAAATTGCTCGCTTGCAGAAAATCTCCGATGCAGACTTTATTGTGGTGGGCGATGATCAAGGCATTCGTCTTGCTCATCCTGATACAGAAAAAATCGGCTATCCGATGCAGGGCGGCGATAACATACGAGCATTAGAGCAAGGCGAACACTATTACTCGATTCGTAAAGGTAGTCTTGGCGTTGCAATTCGGGGTAAATCTCCGGTGATCTCGTTACAAGGAGAGATTATCGGCGTGGTATCCATCGGTTACTTATTAGATACCGTCAGTAGCTGGTTACTGTTCTATTCCTATCCCTTTTTCTTCGCACTACTCATCATTTTGGCCTGCTCAACCTTAGGCGCGTGGGCATTTTCTCGTCACGTTAAAAAACAGATGTACGGCATGGAGCCGGAAGAAATTGCGCTCTCTCTTCGAGTGCAAAACTCAGTTCTGGAAGCGGTGTATGAAGGCATTATTGCCATAGATAAACAAGGGCGCTTTCTGTCCGCCAACCAAGAAGCCCTACGTATTCTTGGGATTGCGCACCATTTAGACTATCTTCGCGGACGTATGGCCAACGAATTTATTACCCCATGCGAATTTTTCTACGGCGTGACAATGAATGGTGAGCAAGACATTCACGAACGTCAACATGAAGTCATCACCTGTAACGGCGAGACCTTAGTTGCAACACGAGTTCGCATCTGGGAAAACGATAATGATGTCGGCTGGGTGGTAAGTTTTCGACCACGTAACGACAAGAGCACGCTCAATTATCAGCTCAACAACATTCGTCAACAAACCGATAATCTGCGTGTGCTGAGTCATGAGTATGCGAACAAACTTTCCACTATCAGTGGATTGATACAAATTGGCGCCTATGACCAGGCGCTAAAAGCGATTCGCCAGGAAACGGAGACTCATCAACAACTGATTGATTTCATCTCGCGAACCTTTAACTCAAAAGTCATTGCTGGTCTACTTCTTGGTAAGTATACCCGCGCCCATGAGTTGGGGTTAACCCTTGAGTTCGACCCATTTTGCCAGCTACATCATCCCCCAACGCGAATTACCGAAGACGAACTTGCCGCGATCATCGGTAATCTGCTCGACAATGCCTATGAAGCCACGCTTAAAAATCCAGACAGCGATAAACAAATCACCATTTTGCTTTCAGATTATGGTGAAAATGAACTGATTGTCGAAGTGGCGGATAATGGCACCGGAATTCCTTCTAAAATCGCAGAATCCCTATTTGAAAAAGGGGTGACAAGCAAAGAACAACTAGGCCACGGCATCGGACTCTACCTTGTTCACCACTTTGTCACACGTGCTGGCGGCACGATTGTGGTAGATGACGCAGAACCAGCCGGAACAATTTTTTCTTTATTTATTCCTAACGTGAGTACAGAAGATGGAAACCTATGACGTATTGATCGTCGAAGACGAAACCAACATCGCCGAGTTTCACTCGTATTATTTGCAGCAAACACAACGCTTTCGTCCGATTGGGATCGCCAAAAGCGTGGCAGAAGCTAAAAAGATGATTCAATTGCTTAAACCGAAACTGGTCTTGTTGGATAACTATCTTCCAGATGGCAAAGGCATTGATTTACTGAAGGAAATAACGGCCTCAAAAAGCTCACCTGATGTCATATTTATCACTGCCGCTAATGATATGGAAACGGTACGTGAAGGGGTGAGATGTGGTGTGTTTGACTACCTATTAAAGCCGATCTCGTATGACCGTTTAGCTGATTCTCTGGAGCGTTACCTGAAATACACCAGCTCATTGAATTCCAACGACAGTATTAACCAGCGCCATGTTGACGAGTTGTTTAACTTTCAATCGAAAACCGCGCATCTACAGCAATTACCTAAAGGCATTGATGAATTAACGCTTGATAAGGTCACCGAGGCTTTTGATGAAAGTGAAGAACTTTATACCGCTGACACTTTGGGTAAAGAAGTGGGCATCAGTAAAACCACCGCTCGTCGCTACCTTGAATTTCTCACTGCGAAAGGCTTTGTTCACGCAGTCATCCAACACGGCCGCGTTGGCCGTCCAGAACGCGTTTATAAAAAGAGATAATGGAAACGGGTGGCAACACGTAACAGAAAGCTCGTTGCGTGTTGCCAAATATTACAACGTCAGATTGGCAGGGATCACTTCCGTGCCTTCAGCGATCTCGAGTGGGCTGTCTAGATTTTCACTGTGCGCTTTGCACAATGGAATGACGTACAGTTGCTGTTCGTCATTTTGAGCTTTCACTAACACTCCATGAGTGTGTTCAACAACGCAATTAACCTCACTGCAATATTTATCATGTTGAGAACTAAAGTGTTGCCAGTATGAAAGCCACTCTTGCTTCGCTTTATCATTAATGAGCTCATCAGAAACATTACTTACAATCATATGCAGACCATTTTGTTTGTTTGGGAATGCCCTGATTAAACCGAAAACTGCACGGGTAAATTTCGCTTTAGCTCAAAGAAAAGCATGAGCTTAATGCCCTCTTCGGTTTTTAAGTTTTTAATTGTTATTGGCGTCTATTTAAAGGCTAAAAGCCTGTTCAGAGGGGCTGATAAAATCCTTCCACTCACGTTCATGCCCCGTTACTATAATTGAAGCAATTTGGTTAGCGAGCTCTTAGTTATCATGTCAGATAAAATTACGGTTTGGATTGGCGTATGCTCGTCAATCATCACCATTATTCTTAGCGTCATGAATTTCAATCTAAATGCTGAAATGAAAGAAATTGATGCCTATGTCAAAAAGGTGGAAGCGGACTTAAAACAAAAGACCTTTGAGCTGGAGAAATCCAAAGAGAATACATCTCGGTATGAGTTTATTAATAAACTCATGCCTGATTTACTGGTTGATGATAAAAAGCATGTTGTTCTTACCACTAATCTGATTGCTTTAGTTCTCGATGAATCCGAAACTGAGCAGCTGTTTAACGGCCTCGCGAGTTCAACAGAAGAGAATGTAAGTAGTGTAGGTAAAATTGGCATCGCAACTATCACAAGCGTCCAGGAAAACAAATCGAAATATCAATCGGCAATTGAATATGAGGCAAAAGCTTTTGACGCTTTAGTGAATGAAGACTTTGCAAATGCAATAAACTACCTCGATTTGGCCGAAGAGGTGTATCCCTCTTTTCATCAAGTCTATGAAATCAAAAACCTCCTACAGGAAAACATAGCAAATTTGCATGACGAAAATACACAAGCAGCGGTTTTGAAAAAAATCGTGTTCGAACTCAGCTGGAAAGCCCCTCAGCCACAGCTCAGTCAACTAAAAGAAATGGTAGAGTGAATAGTGGAATAAATCAGTATATTCGACTCACAAGCGACTCTGTCTCACGCCCCTTAAAATCAATTCAACCAAGAACGCCTAAGCGTTTTCAAAGCCTTCTATTGATTGATAAATAGCCCGCCTTCGTTCATCAAGCTTTTGGTATCAAAGTCGCTTTAAAACTGAAGGCTCTCCAAACCCTAAAATAACCGGTGCAGTCATTCAATGAGAGAAAGCACCCCAAGAGCTATCATGGTTTGATGATGACGATCTTATTTACTTGTAAATAAAACGTTAAAAAGTAATTGTGACTTCAAGGTGTTTTCTTATATAAACGGTTAATACAACCTAAGTGTCATTACGCTGAATCATGCAATTCTTTCGTTTTGGGCAAGGAGACCACGAATGCTTTGGATTGTTATAAAGTACCTTACCACCGCGGCTGTTGTCGTTTTGATTTCTGAAGTCGCAAAACGAAGCGATAAATTAGGTGCTTTAGTTGCGGCTTTACCGACAGTCACAATCTTAGCTTTGATCTGGATGTACATTGAGGGACAGGGAAGCCACAAACTCTCTAATCATGCGTTTTATACTTTCTGGTATGTACTACCAACGTTACCCATGTTTCTGCTCTTTCCTTACTTGTTGGCTAAATACTCTTTTTGGGTCACATTGCTAATAAGCTGCTTAGTATCCATTGTTTGCTTTGGCCTTACTCATATGTTGGTAAAGCAGTTTGGGATCAACTTGTTGTGAAGCTTGAGCAAAACAGCGTGACTCATACCATCCGAAACACTAGGCAGTAAAAAGCCCACCGAAGTGGGCTAAATATCTAATGCCAAACTGTTTACTGAGATAAAAGCTCTTCAATCAGCTGACATGTATATTGCAAGTTTCCTTGCTCAACGACATTAGCGAGCCCTTTTCTCGGCTCATCAACAGTGCCTGGACCATGACCATCACCCGAAGGATCCGCTGAGTGACCTCCCTGATCAAAATTTTGCTCTTTGATCATTTCCATGGTCAAGGTTCCCCAGTTGCATTCTATGGTCATAGATTGGATCGGTGGGCCCGCATAAGTAAACGATGCAAATAGGGTTGCGAGTCCAGCAAAAAGCACAGGTATACATACTTTAGATATTTTCATAATCTCCTCCGTTATTTTTACCTGTCTAGATGGCACGTGTACCGCCTTTCACCATCGCTTTATACTGTAGCCCACAATCTCTGATACGTTCCTGAATAGCCCTTTGTTGAACCAAAGACTGACAAACAAAAGATATTCGCCATGCGTTTGAACTACACTTTTCATGGAACAAAACTAGTCGATAGATTGCGACACAAGCACATGGTTTAACGTTGAGCATAAGGTTCGGAGAAGGAGGTAAATAACATGGCACAATACAAAGTTGGCTACTTCGTTGGTAGTTTGTCTTCAAACTCAATTAACAGAATGTTAGCCAAAGCACTGGCGCGTTTGGCACCGCCGGAACTTGAATTAGTAGAGATCCCAATCAAAGATTTGCCCCTTTATAGTCCCGATTATGATGCCGACTTTCCTCAAGTAGCACGAGATTTCAAGCAAGCTATCGCCGATGTCGATGGTGTTCTGTTTGTGACTCCAGAGTATAACCGTTCAATACCAGGGGCGTTGAAAAACGCAATAGACTGGGCGAGTCGTCCATGGGGACACAACTCATTTACTGCCAAGCCTTCAGGTGTAATCGGTACGTCTCCCGGTTCGATCGGGACCGCATTAGCGCAACAAAGTCTGCGCAGCGTATTGTGTTTTTGTAATTCCCCGCTGATGAATACGGTCGAAGCTTACGTGCAATTTAAGCCGGGACTCATTACTGAAGATGGCGTGGTGACCGATGAGAGTACAGCCGAATTCCTGAGTAACTACATGGTTGAGTTACATGCCTTCATCGTCCGTGTACTCACGGTACTTCCAAGAAAATCGTAAAAGACATAGCTGCACTCAATCTTTGGGGATAGCTAACACAGAGTAGAATAAAAAATGGCGGCGCTGATGCTATTTATGAAATAACTCAGTACGCTGCCATTTTTACGCGAATGCGACCACGACTACCCTGTCACTCTGAGGCCCCTTAACACCATATCAACGACAAACTCCTGCGCTTTTTCAAATTCTTCTGTCGACAGGGGGCCACCTTTAATCAGCCTGATTTCGGTATCAAAGTCGGCGTAAAATTGGGTCGCTCCCCAGATCAAAAACAACAAGTGCAAAGGCTCGACCGGCCGAATCAATCCCTGATCAATCCAGGATTGAATGATGGTGGCTTTGCCTGCTGCCCAGTTCACCATTGGGAATTGAATGGAATCCGCAATAATAGGCGCACCTTGAATGATCTCTTGCGCGAAGATTTTCGATTCTTTTGGGTGTGTGCGGCTGTATTGCATCTTACCGACGATGTAATTTCTTAGCACTACCTCTGGCGGTAGCATGGCGGCTTGTTCCGAAAAACCGTCATTCCATAGCGTGAGAATGTCTTTCAATAACGCCTTATAGATGCCAGTTTTTGACTTGAAGTAGTACAGCAGGTTCGCTTTTGGTAGGTTCACTCTGTCTGCAATAGCCTGAACAGAGGTGCCTTTGTAGCCATGCTTAACGAACTCATCTGCCGCAGCTTGTAAGATTAGCTCTTCATTACGCCGTCTGATCTCACCGACATTCGCTCGTTTCGTTTGCCCTGCTTCTACCGTCAAGTTGACTCCTTACCTTTCGACTTTTTGCCTTCACCAATCGTAGTAAATCGCTTTTCAGCATCGCTGGCTAAAATACTCATTGGCCTCTTTACACTCATAAACCTATCTACAAAGTACTTTACAAAATACGCGCCAACCCAGAGAGCGCTCAGCGAACCGCTGATATCGGGGTTCCGAGTTACTCAGCAAACAAGACCTGCATCAAATGAGTGCAATGTATACAAGAGTTAGCACCAAAATTGTACACAATCCAGTTACCTCATCAGTTCCCCCCAAATTATTGGGGTTTTCTGGCACGCATATTATGCTTGATATATAAGCCTTCAAGCTAAAAGTGGAAAGTTATTTTTAAAAATACGACCAATTGGTCAGGTTTTTGCTTTAGTACTCATACCAACTGGCTAATACCAACAAGTCGGCCAGTTATGCAAAGACGAAACAAATAACAGATTCATCCTTAGCTTGTGCTTTCGCCAAGACTGCGCGAGCTATTTGGGGCCCTTGAGTTGACCACATGGACAGGTTTTTAACAATAATGAATAGAGGAAGTTATGTTAGAGCTCATGATTAATAATGATGTCGTCAAAGTGGCATCAGCAAAAGCAGACACCATGCTTTTGAACTACTTGCGTGAACAAAAACACATGACAGGCTCTAAAGAAGGGTGTGCCAGTGGTGATTGTGGCGCTTGTACGGTAGTCGTCGTTGATACTGATGACGCAGATAAACTGAGTTATCGACAAATCAACGCCTGCATCACCCCGATTCATGCTCTGCACGGTAAACAGATCATTACCGTCGAGCACCTAAAACAAAACAACCAACTTCATCCTGTGCAGCAAGCGGTTGTCGATCATCACGGTTCTCAATGTGGCTTTTGTACGCCGGGAATTGTGATGTCTCTCTATGCGCTGTCAAAGCAAGAAGTCGCGCCTCACAACCCAACCCATTATCTCTCTGGCAACCTTTGCCGATGCACGGGCTACGGTCCATTGATTGAAGCCGCAAACTCGATTGCTTCATGCCATATAGATGATCCGCTTAGCGTTCATGAAGCTACCGTAAAAACTTGGATGGCCTCAGTTGCAGACACAAATGAGCCGAACTATGCGCGCCCAAAAAACCGTCAGCAACTCGCTCAGGCAATCAAAGAGATGCCAGAGGCAAAAATGATCGCAGGCGGGACGGATTTATCATTAGAGGTGACTCAGCAACACAAACCTCTGGCGCAACTGATCGACTTATCTCACGTCGATGACTTACTGACAATCACAGAAACTTCGGCAGGTTGGCGCATTGGTGCGGCAGTTCCGATGACGCAGGTTCATGAATTCATTAAACAACATTTCCCAACCGCTGATGAAGTGATTGAACGCTTAGGTAGTTTGACTATTCGCCACAGAGCAACGCTTGGAGGCAGTCTTGGCCACGCTTCACCAATTGGCGATATTGCCCCACTACTTATCAGCCTGCATGGTCTGATTGAATTAGATGATGGCGAAGACAAAGTGTTACTTGCGCCGGAAGAGTACATTACTGGTTACCGCCAGACAGCCCTCCAACCCAATCAGTGGATCAGCGCGATTCACTTACCACAGCTGGCGAAAAACGAGCGCCACGCTATCTACAAAGTGAGTAAACGCTACGAAGATGACATCGCGACAGTCACATTGGGACTGAACATGGCGTTTGGTTCTAACCAATGTGTCACCAACTGTATCATCTCGGCTGGCGGAGTAGCCGCAAAATCTGTACGCCTTAGCCAGTTAGAAGCGCTATTTATTGGTAAGCCATTGTCGCTTTCTGTCGTTCAGCAAGCTCAGGAAATGGTACCTCAGGTGATTCAGCCACTGAGTGATGTGCGAGGCAGTAATACTTATCGAGTCAAGTTGGTTCAGAACCTGCTTAAACGTTTTTATTTGGAGTCTCAGAGCATTGAGACAAGGTTGGTGCAAGATGCGTAAGTTAACTCAGGTTGAATCGGGACAAACCATACTCCCTGAATCCCAACAAGTCGTAGGGAAATCTTACAAGCACGAAAGTGCCGATAAGCAGGTCAGCGGTGAAGCGCTCTATGTTGATGATTACGCTACTCCCGCTGGATGTGTACACGCCGCCGTTGTGACCAGCACCATCGCTAAAGGTCAGATTACTCAGCTCGACTTATCGGAGGTTGAGTGCGCTGAAGGTGTCGTTAAAGTACTGACAGAGACCTCGATTCCCGGAGAAAAGGACATTGGTACCATTTTCAAAGGCGATCCCTTACTGGCGATAAATAACGAGATTAAGTACTTCGGACAGCCTATTGCCCTCATTCTGGCGACCACACATGAGCTAGCATGGAAAGCTGCAAGCCTGGCGAAAGTGGAGTACACCGAAACGGGCGATCTGGCGCTGACGTATCCAAAAGCCGCATCACAAGATCCCCTCTTGCCTACTCACCAGATGGGTAAAAAAGTCGAACAACAAGTTTTTGACCAAGCGCCGGTTTATATTCACGGCGATATCCATGTCGGTGGTCAGGAACACTTCTATTTGGAAGGTCAGGTAAGTCTTGCAGAATTAACCGAAGACGGTGGCATATTCCTGCGTTCTTCTACCCAAAACCCGTCTGAAGTTCAGAAGTTGGTCGCTGAAGTATTAGACATTGATTTTAACCGAGTCACGGTTGATATGCGACGTATGGGCGGAGGTTTTGGTGGTAAAGAAAGTCAGGCGGCTCAATGGGCATGTCTGGCAGCGCTTGGGGCACACCATACAAAACGAGCAGTAAAAATGCGTCTTCCTCGCTCACTCGATATGACGGTCACTGGTAAGCGTCATCCTTTCTACAACCGTTACCAGCTTGCGGCAGACGCTCAAGGCCAAATCATCGCCGCAAACATCGAAGTAAACGGTTTATGTGGTCACTCGCCTGACCTATCCGACGCAATTGTCGATCGCGCCATGTTCCATGCCGATAACGCTTACTCACTCGGCCAGGCATGTGTGGTTGGCAACAGGCTCAAAACCGATATGGTTTCCCACACCGCATTCCGTGGTTTTGGTGGACCTCAGGGCATGATCGTGATTGAAAAAGCGATGCAGGATTTAGCGCTTCAAGTCGGCCAGGATGCGCTCGACGTTCGCTACAAAAATCTATATCGCGATGGAGCACAAATCACACCGTATGGTATGGAAGTCGAACAGCATGACGCAATGTTGGATATCATGCGACAGCTTGAGAAGCAAAGTGACTACCGCGCTCGCCGCGAGGCAATTAATCAGTGGAACCAAAGTAACCCAGTGCTGAAAAAAGGTCTGGCTTTAACCCCGCTTAAATTTGGGATTGCGTTTACGGCAACACACCTTAACCAAGCGGGTGCTCTGATCCATGTTTACACCGATGGGACACTTCAGGTATCACACGGCGGGACAGAAATGGGCCAAGGCCTGCATACGAAGATTCAACAGATTGTTGCTCAGTCTTTCGGTATTGATATTAACAAGGTGCTTGTCACCTCAACCCGCACAGATAAAGTGCCAAATACCTCGCCAACAGCAGCGTCTTCTGGTGCCGATCTTAACGGTATGGCGGCGCACAATGCAGCGATGGAAATCAAACAACGCTTACTTGATTTCGCTTGTAAACATTATCAAGTCGAAGAGACTGACATTGTCAACGGTGAGCTTGTCGGTATTGAAACCTCACCGAAATACCAACAACCCGTCAGTTGGGCGGAGTTAGTTCAGTTGGCGTATATGAACCGTATTTCGCTCTCTGCAAGCGGATTCTACCAAACACCAAAAATTGGTTATGACCGAAGTACCGCGACGGGTCGTCCGTTCTTTTATTTTGCCCTTGGAGCCTCGTGTTCAGAAGTCACGATCGACACTCTAACTGGCGAAATGCGCGTTGAAAAAGTCGACATTCTTCATGATGTGGGTAACAGCCTGAATCCGGCGATTGATAAAGGACAAATTGAAGGTGCATTCATTCAGGGCATGGGCTGGCTAACCACAGAGGAATTGATTTGGGGTGAGAATGGTCACCTGCTAAGTAACAGCCCGATGAATTACAAGATCCCGACCATCGGTGACTACCCGAAACAAATGCATGTTGATCTGTACGATCAGGCCAATCCGGAATACAGCATTTACCGTTCCAAAGCCGTTGGTGAGCCGCCATTCATGCACGCGAACAGTGTCTGGTGCGCAATTTACGATGCAGTAGCCTCAATCAGTCAACATCAAAGCGCTCCAGCACTACACGCGCCTGCAACAGGTGAAGAAATCCTTAACGCTTGCGAGCATCAGCAACAGTGGCTTGAAGAGCAATCAATGCAGGAGGAATCCTATGTCGTCGAACAATGATGCCTACCTGTCGAACCCGGGCATGAATTGGTTAGCCGCCTGCCAGCAACTTGAGCAACAAGGTCAGGCTTACTGTATTGCAACGGTTCTGGCTTATGTTGGATCAGTGCCGCGATCCAGTGGCGCGAAGATGGTTATCTCTGCTCAAGGCCAGTTCGACACGCTCGGCGGCGGCAACCTCGAATACCAGGTGATCGCCAAAGCGCGTGAAAACCTGGCGCTTCAACACGCTGAACCAATTATCGAACGCTTTGCCCTGTCCGCGGATCTTGGACAATGCTGTGGCGGAGCGGTGCAAGTGATGTTCGAGTTTTTCCAGACACAAACGCCACAGGTTGCAATATTTGGTGCCGGACATGTTTGTCAGGCACTCACTAGCATCCTCAGTGGATTACCTTGCCATGTAAAAGTCATCGACAGTCGCCCTGAATGGCTGTCGCCTTTATCGCAAAAAGGAATAGAGACGTCGCTACATGCCAATCCGGTCGATGCGATTGAAACACTAAAAGACAACACATTTGTGTTGATCATGACGCAAGACCACGCGCTTGATTTTGAGCTGACTCAGCAAGCGCTAGAAAGCAAGCGCTTTGCTTATGTGGGCTTAATTGGCTCACAAGGTAAAAGCCAACGTTTCAGGTTCCGCCTTAAAGAACAGCTGAGCAACGTCAACTTGCTCGATCAGCTCACCTGCCCGATTGGGAATCCAGACATCACGGGCAAATTACCAATGGAAGTGGCGGTCTCAGTATCAGCCCAATTGATGGAACGGTTTAAGCAACATCAAGCTAACAAACAACATAATGAAATGCAGCCCGATGTAAAACAACAGAACGAAGAACAATGGCAACAAGCCAATCTCGCACGCAAAAATATCAGGGAAAATCATCAATGAGTACAGTAAACCTTGCCTTGAGCCTAAGTGATGAACAGCTGGAAAGAATTTGCACCAGCCAACGTTGGCAGCAAGAAATGAAAATCCGCATGCCGTTTGACTCAATAGATTCTTTACTTCGTAGCGCAGAGATTGCCTTTACCAAGTTAAAAGAAAACGACTGGCTGGAAGCATTTGCAGGTCACCCGATGATTGGTGATCTCAATAGCCTGAAAAAGAAGTACTCACAAGGCAAAGACCTCAGTGAAAAAGAGCAAAAGAACGTTAAACAGGCTTCTACCGATGTGTTGCAAGAACTGCTTACGCTCAACCGAAAATACCACGACAAATTTGGATTCATTTTTATCGTGTGTGCCACCAACAAGACTGCAGAAGAGATGCTCAACCTACTCAATGGCCGAATCAATCGTTCTCGGGATGAAGAGCTACATCAAGCAGCACTAGAACAACAAAAAATCAGCAAAATCAGAATGGAAGCCTTGTTATGAAACAACTCAGTTGCCACGTGTTAGATACCGCAAACGGAAAGCCCGCAGCTGGTATTCAAGTTCAGTTATTTAGCCTCAACGACCAAATATGTCTAGCGGAGGCCACCACCGATCAAGATGGTCGCGCCAAGTTCCCAGAGCTAATCTTGGAAAAACAGGGTTATACGCTACGCTTTCTTGTCGCACCTTATTGTGATGCGCAGTTTGGTAGCGCTTTCTTTCCTCTTATAGACGTAAATTTCAACGTCTATGACGAGGGTAACTACCACATTCCTCTTCTCCTATCCCCATTCTCTTATTCGAGCTACCGAGGAAGTTAGAGGGCAACGCCCCAAAGAGAAGAGATGATTGTTCTTCAGTGAGGCAGTTGGGCAAATCCCCCTCTCAAAGAACAATCTTTAACGAACGCATGTTCAAGGAATCAAAATTTAAAAAGGAATATTACGATGTGGCCGCAACTGTATGAATGGCTAGCGCTGTTTATCAAATGGTTTCATGTGATCTGTGGCGTCGCATGGATTGGAGCAAGCTTTTACTTCACATGGCTGGATAATAACTTAGAGACACCGCCAAAATGGAAAAAAGATAAAGGCATCAAAGGCGACCTATGGGCAGTACATGGTGGTGGATTTTACGAAGTCGCCAAGTATCAGGTAGGTCCGGAAAAAATCCCGGAAAAGCTGCACTGGTTTAAATGGGAAGCCTACGCCACATGGTTAACTGGCTCTGCGTTGATGATTTGGATGTACTACTTCAACGCCCAAGCATATCTGATTGACCCTCGTGTCATGGAGCTAACGTCTCTGCAAGCAGTCGGTATTGGCGTTGGTGGCATTCTACTGGGCGTGGTGGTTTATGAAGCATTAATGCGTTCACCTTTGAGCCGTAACACTGCGCTGTTCAGTGCGGCACTACTCGCGTTTGGTGCGCTGTTTTTCTACGGCTTTACCCAACTGTTCAGCGGAAGAGGTGCGTTTATTCATATGGGTGCGCTCATTGGCTCGATTATGGTCAATAACGTCTTCCACAAAATCATTCCTGGCCAACGTAAAATGGTGGCGCAAGTTACCGCAGGTGAAACCGTGGACCCCGCTCCAGGCTTAGAAGGAAAGCGCCGCTCTATTCACAACAACTACTTCACTCTGCCAGTAATCTTCTTGATGATCAGCAATCACTATCCAATGATCTATCAACATCCACTGAACTGGCTGATTGGCTTTTTCGTTATGATCATCAGCGCGTATATTCGCCATTACTTTAACCTCAAACATATCGGGCAAAATAGACCAAGCGTTCTGTTAAGTGGAGCCTGTGCCATGATGGTTCTGGCAGTGTTAGTGAGCTGGCAGTCGACTTCTCGCAACGCGACACAACCTACCGTCGCCAAAGCAGACAGCCCACATGCAGCAGTAGCGACTGAAGTTTCATTAACGGAAGAACAGAAGATCGCAAAACAGATCATCAGTGAGCGCTGTAGCCAGTGTCATAGCTCAACACCAACGGATGATGTATTCAAGGTCGCGCCAAGCGGTGCCGTTTTTGATAGCTGGCAAGATATCGAACGCTGGAAAGCAAGAATTCTGGTTCGCTCGGTTGAAAGTGCTGATATGCCATTTTTGAATAAAACCAAGATGACTGATGAAGAGCGACAACGCCTGAAAGAAGTGTTGAATTAACCTCTCTGCTCACTCGCTATTTGAAGCCACCTGAAATCTAGGTGGCTTTTTTTATGGTAAATTTTTTATGGTAATTTCAATCGATTAAGTGTGTGTAAAACAAAAAAGTGACGGGTTGTACATGCACTAAATTGAGCATTATTGCACCAATACGAAACAATATTTTCCGTCAACTCAACACGGTTTTCTCCTAACCCACTGGAATAACTTGACTAACCAGTCAGGAAGTTTGTGGCACAAAGATTGCTCAGATGTATTCATAAAATAGTACACAATAATGAATACAAGGAAGTCAGTATGTCTCAACAGGAAACCCACGACCTCATATATGGGTTAGAAGACAAGCCCAAAGCCGGTGCAGCACTTTACGCGGGGCTACAACATGTACTTGCGAGTTTTGTCGGTATCATTACTCCAACCCTCATCATCGGCGGCGTGCTTGGACTCGGCGAACACGTTCCTTATCTCATCAGTATGGCGTTAATCGTGTCAGGGATTGGCACCTTTATACAGGCGCGCCGTATCGGCCCAATAGGCGCGGGGTTAGTCTGCGTTCAGGGCACCAGTTTTGCGTTTCTGAGTTCTGTCTTGGCGGCAGGCTTCATCGTTAAATCACAAGGTGGTGGTCCAGAAGATATTCTGGCAATGATCTTCGGGGTGTGTTTTGTCGGTGCCTTCGTCGAAATCATCCTTTCTCAGTTTATCAGCAAACTTAAACGTATTATCACACCTGTCGTGGCGGGTATCGTGGTAACAACGATAGGTATATCTTTGATTAAAGTCGGAATGACCGACCTTGCGGGCGGGTTCAACGCGCCAGACTTCGGCTCATGGAACAACCTTGTTTTGGGGACGGTTGTTTTAACCACCATCATCGTTTTAAATCGCTCTAAAAACCTAATGGTAAGATTGTCGTCCATCTTGATCGGTATGGTTATTGGCTATGTTCTGGCAGCCTTTATGGGCATGGTCAACTTAGAAGGGGCGTTTAATCAGCCTTTAGTCAGCGTCCCTGTTCCATTCAAATTCGGGTTTGATTTTGATTGGTTTGCATTTGTCCCAATCGCTGTTATTTACGCCATCACTGCCATCGAGTCAGCAGGCGATATTACGGCGAACTGCATTATCACCAAACAACCCGTGTCGGGCCCACAATATCTCAAACGAATTAAAGCTGGGATACTTGGCGATGGCGTGAACTCGCTGATTGCTGCGGTATTTAATACTTTTCCGAACACCACATTCAGCCAGAACAACAGCGTCATTCATCTGACTGGCATTGCAAGCCGCTATGTGGGCTACTTTGTCGCACTTATTTTGGTGGCTCTCGGATTGTTTCCTCTCATCGGTGCCATTCTGACTACCATCCCTAAACCGGTTATCGGCGGCGCAACCTTAGTCATGTTTGGTACCGTTGCAGCAGCAGGTATTAAGATCATTGCGAATGAAGAGTTAGATCGCCGAAACCTAATGATACTCGCCGTTTCATTTGGTATTGGTTTTGGCGTAATGCTCGTTCCTGAAATTCTGGAAGGTATGCCAAAAATCATGCAGAGCGTTTTCGGCTCTCCGGTAACTACCAGCGGTATTGCAGCGATTGTAATGACGTTAGTGTTACCAGAAACATCAAGCGAAAGTGCGCAGCAAGCAAACCAAAAAGAAACGCAAAAAACGCTTTCTAAACCAGCATTAGAAAAGTAACAAGGCTCAAGCCAACCAAAGACTAAACCACAACGGCCACTCCGATGATAACTCACGGGGTGGCTTTTTATGATCTTACTGAGCTATTTGGCTATTTGGCTATTTGGCTATTTGAAACATAAACCATTACAACATTTCCGCATCAAAACGCGCCGTGCGAGCTTGAGCGATTGTACAATTGGTTTCTGCCATTAATTCAGCCAGGGTGACGTTAGGGTTCTCCACCACTAAACGAATCAACTTGGCTTCCAGCGGCTCTAATTTATCCTGATGAGCCACGAGTCCGACTTCCATCTTGTTGATCACAAAACATAGCGCCTCTGACTCTTCTGCTTTGAGATGATCAAGAAAGGTTTTCAAATCCAATGCCTCACCAGAAACCTGCCAGTTTCTGGAACGTCGGACACGCTTCAACTCACACCCCTTCTCCATCGCAATCATTTTGGCCCGCTTAGCGTGCTCGCCACCAATACGGTGAATCAGCGAAGGCAATGGAATGGTGAGCTTGTTTGAATGCATAGAAGGCGTCATATCATCAGAAATAGACACACATTTTAAACTTAGCTTGCTGATTTTTCATCTTTTCGCCACACAGAGAATGAAATGTCGTTAACGCATGAGTTATTAAAAAGGCCTACCTTGCTAAACAAAGTAGGCCTTGTTGATTTAATGGAACGAATCTATCGGTAATTAAAGCTCTTCGCCGTAGATGTCGAAGGAGAAGTATTTCGCAGCGATCTTGTCGTAAGTACCATTTGCACGAATGGTTTTGATCGCTTGGTTAAACTTCTCAGCCAATTCTTTATCATTCTTACGCAGTGCTAGTGCCGTACCTTCACCAATGTAGGCTTTATCCGTTACAGCTTCGCCAACAAACTCATGACCTTTGCCAATGTCTTTGTCTAAAAACGCCAGCGCAAGTTGGTCTGAGTTACCAAAAGTCGCATCCAAACGGCCATTTGCCATATCCAGATACACTTCGTCCTGACCTGAATAACGTTTGATGGTCGCAACCGAGCCAAATTTATCCGTCACGTACATATCGTGAATCGTACCGCTTTGAACGCCAATTACTTTATCTTTTAAACCAGCTTCACTGATCTCAATGTTGTTGTCTGCTTTAGCAACAAAGCGAGCTGGCGTTTGGTAATACTTGTCGGTAAACAGTACGCGTTTTTTACGATCGTCAGTAATACGCATTGAAGCCATGATCACGTCTGATTTTCGCGCAAGCAGGCTCGGGATCAGAGAATCCCATCCTTGTGAAACCCAAGTACACTCAAGCTTCGCTTCTGCACACAAGGCGTCTGCGATTTCGATATCAAAACCAACCGGCGTACCACTAGCATCCTTGTAATTGAATGGTGGATACGTAAAGTCAGAAGCCAGACGAACTTCCTTTGCCATCAAAGGAGTCGATAGTAGTGCGGCGGTGCAAGCTAACGCGCTCAGCATTTTTTTCATGTGTAATGTCCTTATTATATTTCGATTGATGGTGTCACTAGATTGGTGTAGTTACAAATAGTTTCCGCCACTTCCTGCATGCTCTTTTCCGAACCGATCGTGATGCGAACACAGTTTTGCAGACTAGGCTCATGAGTCTGGTTACGCGTTACGATGCCTTGCTCTCGTAAGTATTCAAAAAGATTCACATCCGGCTTAGTGCGAATCAATACAAAGTTAGTGGCTGACGGGTAAATTGTTTCAATCCAGTCAAGACCTTCAATACGTTCAATAAAACGTTGACGAGATTCAATCAGGGTATGGGTATGAGCCGCTACCTTTTCTAATCCTTTAGCACTTAACGCTTGGAGAACGATTTCTGCTGAGCTGTCCGGCATCGGGTACGGGGGAATCAGCTTGTAAACAAAATCCATAACCGACTGCTGAGCGATAATAAACCCGCATCTTACCGCCGCCAAACCGAAAGCTTTAGACAAGGTGCGAATCACAACCAGGTTTGGATAACGGTCAATTAGCTCAACGACACTTTGTTCAAGTTCAAATTCGATATAAGCCTCATCAACAACCACAATGGCGCTTTGCTGTGTCTGCTCTAACACGTCAACAATCTTTTGGGAGCTCAACAACTGACCCGTAGGGTTGTTTGGGGAGCATAAGAATACCAGATTCGCCTTCTCTGCTGCTTGAACCACACTCTCAACGTCGAGATCAAAGTTCGGCAAAAGCAGTGGAGAGTCGATAACATCAATCGCCAATGATTCAGCACAAAACTCGTACATCGCATAAGTCGGACTGCATATCGCGATGCTGTCTTTACCTGGCTGACAGAAGGTACGAATGAGCAAATCAATTGCTTCGTCAGCACCACGCACTGCCAATGTTGGCTGTGACGTTGAGCAGTAAGCCTGGTATGCAGATGCAATATCATGAGGTAAAAAATCCGGATAGCGATGCAGTGGAGACTGGTGCTCTTTGTACAGCAGCGGCTCTTCCAACTCGTTCGCATTAAGCCACAATCTCCCAGCGCCGCCAATGCGTCTTGCAGACTGATATGGTATTAACTTTTTTATGCTCTCAGGAGCTAACTTCTCAGCTAATGACATTATATTTATTATCCTAATATGAATACATAATCAGTTTTAACCGACTAAATTAAATTTAATTTCTGTATTGGTAATAAATTAGTCAAGAATCGCTTTCGGTTAAATCGAATTAAAGGCATACTAGCCATGCAAAAAAATCATGGATAGATGACATGCAAAGTAGACTCCCTTCGACAAAAAACCTGCAAGCGTTTTTAGCCACAGCGCAACATCTGAATTTCACTCACGCAGCAGAAGCGCTTAACATGACTCAAGGCGCGATCAGCCGCCAAATCCAGTCAATCGAGAGTCTGATGGGTGTTGCATTGTTTTATCGTCAGGCACGAGGACTGGCTCTGACTCCAGAAGGCGCGAAGTTTATCCCTCTCGCAGAAGAAATCATTCATCGCTTACAAATGTCGATTCGTGAAGTGGTGGATAGTGCAAACCGAATCAAGTTGAACGCACCAAGCTGTATTACCACATGGCTGTTAGGTCACATCGCCAATTTTCAGCAAGCTTATCCTGATGTGAATGTCGAACTGACCTCAACCACCAAGCATCAGGCGATACCCAACTTCGATAGTTTTGACTTAGTCATCTCATACGGAAAACCCATCCGCAATAAAACCATTGAACAAGTACTATTGTTCGACGAGCTTCTGGCTCCAGTATGTGCGCCACAGTTGTGGGAAAAGATGGCATTGTCTGTTTCAGAAGAAACAATAGATGAGCTAAACCTGCTCAAACGTTGTACTTGGCTTCATGCGAATACGGAGCAGTCAGACTGGTCGATGTGGCTGGCGTCGCGAGGATATCGCAATGTTCAGGGCAAAGGTAACCAGACTTTTGCCACGCTTGATCAGGCGGTAAATGCAGCCCAACAAGGCTTTGGCATGGCGATTGGTGACATTACTCTGGCAGAGCAAGACTTAAAATCAAAACGCTTAATACAGCCGTTCGACAGCTATGTCGCTTCTGGAAATGGTTATCACCTGCTCAATCCAAAACACGAACGCAATTCGATGGTAGGCAAACTGGTCAGTTGGTTGGCGGAGCAAAGCGAAAGTAATCGTGACCAAAACTAGCTAGTGTCAAATTAAGACAGCCATTTTGTAGGGGAGTGTGGTTGGTAATAAACATGAATATATAAGGGATGTGATAATGATGCGGAAGCCGGTGATACTTACGCACCACAATCACCATAAGAACTCGATTTAGTTCTTTATAATATTACTGATTCTGTTTAAAGAAACGTTCAGCACTGGCAAAAAGAGATTCGCAGAGGTTTTTCTGCTTGTTGTACTCATCAGAACCTGCGTCCATTGATTCTAGGACTTCTTTGGCACTATGGTATTCCTTAACCATTTGCTCAAACTTCGCTTCATAGCCGCTTTTCTTATATTTTCTTGGCGATTTATCTTGTCTTTTTCGCATTATTGTTCCTGTTTGAACATATTTATCAAAAGTATATTAAACATGCAGCCTATATTTTATATATCCGCTTGCATTGGCTTAAATAAGCCTGATTCAACATACTACTTTAGTACTCATTAACGATGATAAATAAGCATTTCAAGCAATGAAAAGTTATCTAAACGATCATAACATTTGGGGCTGAAAGACCTTTCAGGTCATGTTCAGTTCTGAATGCTAATTTGTGATCTTCTGATAGATACTTAAACATTCTGACGCTATTTTTTAACCCTCGTTAATAGTTGAAAGCAAAACTGAGACTATTTAATGGAAGATAAAGAATAAGTTGCTATGGGAGTTGTATAACGATATGACTCGAAAGAAAACTGAGAAGAGACTCGAACTATATGTTTCATCAATAGCTCACGTTTCGGAGCTGTACTCACTATACACTCATTACAATAAATAGATAGATATTTTCCATTTTCCTCAGTAGAACAGAGGCTGTCTCTATGCCTGTTGTGGTTTTATAAGAAGAACACAACACAGAAATATCATTAAAAATCATAAAATTAGAACAACAATTGCGCATCTAATTTAAAATCACAGCCTATGACTACTTTACTGTTGCTCCTGCAATGAAGCCTGCACAAACTATAGTTTGACCACTGTATTGCATTTTCTATTGCAAAAAACGAATGCTTGAAGAACAAGGAAAAATTAAAAAATGAAAAAGCTAGCCTTTATCAATTTTATCGGTATACTGCACGTCAGCTCTTAAGAAAAGAGCTATTTAATTATTTTAAGATCAAATTTCTCTCAGTTCCTCATCGATTTCCTCGTTTACGTTCCTGCGACAAAGTATTTATCTCTAAATCATCTAATAGCACTTATTAGCTAATAAACTTAATATTAAAACTATACAAATATAGAGGTATCTATGTCTAATAAATCAACTGGTTCAGTAAAGTGGTTCAACGAAACTAAAGGCTTTGGTTTTATTTCTCCTGAAAATGGTGGTGAAGACTTGTTTGTTCATTTTCAATCAATTGTCTCAACTGGTTTCAAAACACTATCTGAAGGCCAAAAAGTCTCGTATGTTGTCGAGCAAGGCAAAAAAGGCCTACAAGCTGGCGAAGTTACTGTAATGTAATTCGTTATATGGCATCGATGTTCATCGGTGCCTCTTCTCTCCTCTTTATATCATCGCAAGTCTTTCACCCAAGTCTATATACCCAAATAACTTGAACTTAAACGTTAAAATTCAGTTTGCAACGCAAACCAACCTTTCTAATAAGTCATTTCAGTATATATCTTTGGCAAAAGGCCAAAAACAATCCCCTATAATAACTAATGTGATTCATATCTGAATCATTTCGCCTAGTGCTTTACTCATATAAATAGGTTTATATAAAAAGCGATTGGCGAATAAAAGAGAATTAAATGAAAATAAATATATCCGCTCAATCAATAAACCACACTAAATATGACGATATTATTCCTAGCCGAGATTTTATTCTTAGCTTGTTCGACAAAGTCAAAAGCTATTTAAGCCATGAACAGATCTCTCACTCTGCGGGCTTGGATGAAAAACCACAAAAAGACGCCTTGAAAAAGCGCTTACGTGCAATGGAGCGAGACGGGCAGTTGATTTTTACTCATCGTAGAGGTTACAAAAAAGTCGATCAGGCTTTTTTAGTTACAGGGAAAATAAGTACTCACGCTGACGGCTTTGGCTTTGTTACATACGACAGCAATGAAAAAGACCTTTTCTTACCTAAACATCAACTGACTCATGTTTTCGATGGCGATATCGTGCTGGTTCTGAAAGGCAATGCTCAACAGCAAGGTCGTTCAAACCACCGCTTGATCAAGATCGTTGAACGTAAAACGACTCATATTGTTGGCTTGTTAAAGAAAAAAGGCTCTAACTTCTATTTAGTGCCAGAAAGCACAAAACTGACTCAAACCATCCATGTCACCCCAAATGAACTCATCGCCAAAAATGTCGGTAAACTCGTTCATTGTAAAGTCACTGCATACCCGGATCACAGACAATCAACCACGGTTGAAGTTGCAGAAGTATTGGGTCGTGCGGGAGAGGCTGGAATCGAAGTAAAATTGGCATTGCGTCGCCATGGCATCAATGACAAATGGGATAAGGAAGTACTCCATGCAGCTTCCGTATTTGGCTCTCAAGTCGACGAAAAAGACAAAACATCTCGCGTGGATTACCGAGATTTACCTTTCGTCACTATCGACGGTGATGATGCCAAAGACTTTGATGATGCGGTTTATGGGTATCAAATGGACAATGGTCAATGGAAGCTTTTCGTCGCAATCGCTGACGTATCTCATTATGTCCAACCAAACGACCACTTAGACCTTGAAGCACAGTCGCGTGCAACATCCGTTTACTTCCCTGGGTGTGTCGTGCCAATGCTACCAGAGTCATTATCTAACGGTTTGTGTTCACTAAATCCTAATGAAGATAGATTAGTGATGGTATGTGAGATGACCTTTGATAACGAAGGGAACATGCTAGATTCGGAGTTTTCTGAAGGGATCATTCACTCACATGCCAGGCTGACGTACAACGAAGCTAACCGGATTGTTATGCAGTCTCCTGCGAGAACAAAATACCAAAGCAACAATCCTAAAAATAATATCTCTCAGCATTTGGTGAATCTTCATCGCTTGTATCTGAACTTATCTGGTCAGCGTAAAATACGTGGAGCCATTGATTTTGACACTCAAGAGCTCGCTTTTACGTTAAATAACAAAAAGAAGATTGCTTCTATCGTTCCAGTTGTTCGAAATGACGCCCACCGAATGATCGAAGAGTTTATGCTCTGCGCTAATGTTGCTACAGCACAGTTTTTAGAGCGACATAAAATATCGAGTCTATATCGCGTGCACTCCGGCCCTCAAATGAAAAAGCTATCTTCATTGAGAATGTTACTTGCAGACAGAGGACTAACGTTAGCAGGCGGTGATAAGCCAACCTCTCACGATTACAACTCGTTATTGGAACAAGTTCGAGAATTGGATGAGTGCGACATAATACGCACCTTACTCTTGCGCTCTCAAAGCCAAGCTGAGTATTCGCCTAAAAACATGGGCCACTTTGGTTTAGCTTATGACGCTTACGCGCACTTTACCTCGCCAATTCGTCGTTACCCTGACTTACTCGTTCACCGCGCTATTCGAGCCAAACTAAGAGAACAAAGTAATGGCAAGCTACGTAGTCTGTTATTGAAGTTCAACCCTATACGCAAACTAGCCGGCATAGAGAATAACTACCCTTACGATACAAAAACGATTGAGCAGCTCAGCGTGCATTGTTCACATCAATCTCGCCAAGCTGATGAAGTAAGTCGTGAGGTTGAGTCGGCGCTAAAATGTCATTATATGAAACCATTCATTGGACAAAGCTTCATGGGGACCGTTTCTGGTGTTACACACTTCGGTGTTTTTGTGGAGTTAGAGGAAAACCGAATTGAAGGCCTCATACCATTATCAAGTTTCCAGAACGGGGAGTTTGAATTTGATGCGATCAAACAAAAAATTGCCAGCCAAACCACAACCTTCACGTTAGGTACTCAAGTCAAAGTGACCGTGAAAGAAATCGATTCTAAACAAAGAAAAATTATATTTAACTTAGCGGACTCTAGTGAATCGTCACTAAAACAGTAGACTTTTTGTCGCACAAGAACCACCGTTTTCATAACTGACTACATCGCGCAAATGCGACGTTATGACCGAGAATAATGATACCAATCATCTATTTTTAGCCATAAAAAATGCCCCGCTCTCGCAGGGCATTTTTGGTTACTAGTGATTATTGCATTTCCACCCAGTACTCTTTATTCGCTTCAAGTAAATCTTCCAAGATATCTTTCGCGACTTTTGCACTTGGAATAGTCGCGGACAGTGTCAACGCTTGCCACAATTTTTGTTTAGAGCCTTCTACGTGCGCTTGAACCACCAATTTTTCTACCGACACTTGTTGGTTCATCATGCCTTTTTGGAACTCTGGGATTTCACCAATTTGTAAAGGCTTCGCCCCTGTATTATCAACAATACAAGGGATCTCAACCATCGCAGTTGGATCAAAGTTACTAATCGCGCCATTGTTCGGCACAATAAGCAACATACGCTCTTTGGTGTTAAACGCGATGGCTGTCGCTAGGTCAACAATGTATGAAGCGTGCTCTTCCACTTCGATGGTCGTATCTGTCGCTGTGCCATTAGCGATAATGCGGTGACACTCGGTAAACACTTCCTTCTCACGACCTTCCATAACTTCGTTCGCACGGGTGTGCTCTTTGTTCGAGTGTTCTACGACGTAATCAGGGTACATATAGTATTTCAGGTACGTGTTTGGAATGGTTTCTGGATCAAGCGCATACACATCGCGAACTTTAATAAAAGTCTCCTTCCAGGATTCATCGGTATGCTGAGTGCCATTCATCGCACTTGGTGGCAAATAACCATACTCTGTGATGTATTCTTTGATACGCGGCATAAGATCTTCACCTGTTGCTGCGTCTTTGAATTCTTTCCACCAACCAAAATGGTTAAGACCATAGTACATAATGTCGAACTGTTTACGATCGTCATAACCAAGGATCTCTGCAATACGAGTCTCGATACCGATAGGCATATCACAGATATTCAGTACTTTTGAGTTAGGACGCATTACACGGCACGCTTCGGCAACAATTGCAGCTGGGTTTGAGTAGTTCAACATCCAAGCATTTGGCGAGTATTTCTCCATGTAATCAATCAATTCGATGACAGCAGGAATAGATCGTAGACCATAAGCCATACCACCTGCGCCACATGTTTCTTGCCCTACACAACCGTGACGCAGTGGGATTTTCTCATCTTGCTCACGCATTGCGTATAGACCCGCTCTAATGTGAGCCATACAGAAATCAATATCGGTAAACGCTTCTTCTGGATCCGTTGTGTAAGAAAATTCAATATGCGGTGCACGCTCTTTCAGCAAAATTTTACACGCTTCCGCCACGGTTTCCTGACGCGATGCAAAGTTATCGTAGAACTTCAGTTGACGGATAGGAAAACGCTCTTGGTTTTCTAGCAGCATCATGACGATGCCAGGAGTAAATGTTGAACCGCCGCCTGCAATAACAACTGAGAATTCTTTTTTCATAATATGCCTCTCTTTTTTCGGGCGACGCCTCCGCCGCCCATACAATACTGGTTTAAAATTCTTTGATTAATCGTCTGGTCTTAGCGAGCCGAGCTAAGCGTTAGTTCCGATGCTTGTAGTTCTGGCTCATATTCATTAACAATCTTTTCGCACTCCTCACGTAACTGGGGCACATTCAAACCGATGATTACTTGCACGGCATTGCCACTTTTTACTAAGTTCACCGCGCCAGTACTCATGAAATATTCAGCGGATTCGACTTGATCTGCATCTTTCACCGTCACGCGTAAGCGAGTCGCACAGTTACTTAAGTCGGCTATGTTTTTGACACCGCCTAAGCCATGAATGGTCTCAAATGCTTGGATTTGCAGTGGGCTGGCACCTTGATTGTCTTTGCCCGTAATTCCGTATTTTTTATTAAAGTCCTCTTTGGAATGCAGTTTCATCTCGGCTTCACCTCGACCTGCAATTAGCACATCGAACTTAACGATCAGGTACTTAAATACGAAGTAGTAAAGAACTGTAAAACACAAGCCAATCGCGATTTGCGTCACCACCATACTGGTATGGTTACCTAGCAGTGGAATCCAGGTACCCGTTGCAAATTCAATTAAGCCGCCACCCATATTGCCGACCACACCAAAGCTGTACATCACCATTGCCATAGTGCCAGCGAGCAAAGCGTGAATGGCAAATAGCCATGGAGCAATAAAGAGGAAAGTGAATTCAAGTGGCTCTGTAATTCCAACCATCACGGCAGTTAATGTGGCAGGGATTAGCAATGCAGCAACTTTTTTGCGGTTTTCTGGTTTAGCCGTGTGGTACATCGCGAGTGCGATACCTGTGCAACCAAAAATCTTGGAGTTACCGTGTAATGCAAATCCACCAGCAGGGAAAAGGTCTTGCATAGATTGGCTAGATTGAGTGAACACTTCTAGATTGGTAAACCAGTCCACAGCAATTCCATTTGGCGTTGCCACATTACCGAACACAAATGGGGCATACACGAAGTGATGTAAACCTGTTGGGATTAAGATTCGCTCCAGAAAGGTATATAACCAAACACCAAAGGAACCCGAATCAACCATAAAGTTCTGTAAATTTAAAATCCCATGTTGAATTGAAGGCCACACATACAACGTTAACCAAGCAGAAGGAAGCATAGCGAAGAACGAAAGCATCGCTACAAAAGAGGCACCTTGGAAAATGCCTAAATATGCGGGTAGCTGTTTTTCAAAGGTACGGTTATGAATCCAGGTAACCAAAGCGGAGATTATAATGGCGCCAAAAATACCAGTATCGATGGTTTTAATGCCCGCAATTTCGGTCAATCCTGAAGTTCCACCGATAGGTTGAGAAAAGTCGACACCAAAAAACTCTCCCCAGAAACCTCCCATCGCGCCAATAAAGTAGTTGAAGGATAAGTACGAAACCATCACAACCATGGCAGCTCTGGCATGAGCGGTTTTAGCTAAACCAATTGGTAATCCAACGGCAAACAATAGCGCCATATTTCGGAAGATGGTCCAGCCACCTTCTTCAATAACTTGTAACACTTGATAATAAAGACCGCTTTTATCGGCTAAATCACCAACAAAAACCGGGTTTTTAAGAACAATGGTTAGCCCTACTAATATCCCGACAAACGGAAATAGTAAAACTGGGGTAAACATCGCTCCGCCTAAACGTTGTATCGCACTCAACATGGCAGGATCCTTAATTTGTTATTTATTCATCTTCACAGTGTTCCGTCTTTCGACACATTCAAATTACTCCCAGACACAAAAAGAGACAAATTAAATACAAGTGAAACGTGATCGAATACAAATAAAAGATATGTTTTGAGAAAAAGCTCACAAAACATGACCTATAGATAATCTTTATACGTATATTGTGTGCTTTAAAACCGAATAATTGCGATACAACTCAATAAAGGTTATTGATTTGTATTATTTGCGATGTGATAATTTCATCAGAAATTAGAGAGGTAACTTATGCTGTATAAACAAGTCATGCAGGAGCTAAAAAACCGAATTGATTCCGATGAATTCGCGATTGGTGACACGCTTCCAACCGAAAAGGCATTGGTTGATCAATACTCTGTCAGTCGCATTACCATCCGAAAAGCAATTCAAGAGTTAGTACAGCTTGGTTTAGTGGAAAAGCGTCAAGGGGCCGGAACGACCGTAATTGGAAAAACCATGGTCGGCTCTATGCTAGAATTGAAAAGTACAAGTGAATACTTTACGGATGCCAGCAGCAGTCTTGAGTACAAAATTGTTGAGTTTGCTTTTATTGATGCCGACGAAGATCTGGCAAAGATCTTACACATTGAAAGTGGTGAAAAGGTCTACTTTATCCGTCGTTTCAAGCTAATTAACGGCGTGCCTTCTGTTTACGAAGACTCATACATGCCAATGGCGATGTATCCCAAAATGAAGGTGATGTCGCTAGAAGGCTCTAAATACGCCTACCTAGAAAACGAACTCGGTTTTGAAATTGATGGCGCATTTCAAGACTTTGAGGCCATAATGCCCACTCAAAACATGTGTGAGATATTAGGCGTAAATGAGAACAAGCCCCTATTGTGTATCTCATCCGTTGGTATTCTTAAAGATGGACGTGTATTTGAATATACACGCATTGTTTCCAAGCCAGAAACGATGTCTTACAAACATTACCTCAAACGCGGTAAATAACCGACCAGCCTCTTCGGTGAAATGCAACGATCCCAGCATTTTCGTTAAAAACGGACCTAATATTGGGGTTACCCTCCCTATTTCAGACAACATCAAAGACTAAAGACGCCATACAAGAGAGGCGTCTTTGGTCAAGATGAAGTAGAAGAAGAATAAAACCAATTAAAACAAAGCATAGATTGCTGTTACATACCGTAGCGAAATGCCTTGCCCAGAGCGACCATATCACGCTGAACTGGAGCCAATGCCCGCGCATAATTAGCGAGTAACGTCATTGTATACTGATTACGCTGATGCATCGCTTGGTCGGTACATTGGTGGTCAGTCGTGATCAATTCCTCTACATTGCGAAAGATTAAATGATCCGGTAAAAAGCACGCGTGGTTGTTCTTGTTTCCCGTCATGCGCAGTTCACTTATCGGATACACGCCATTTACACTAGCTGACACGCTGACTAAAAGTACTGGCTTGTGTGCCAATTCTTCATCGGTAGACAACAGCAAAAAGTTCTTGAGCGTTGGCGTCGCCATTCCATGCCACTCTGGGGTAATAAGAATCACGGCATCCGAGTGTTTAAGTGTCTCGGAAATGGGTGTCCATTGCTGCCACTCTTCAGTTTGTTGCCAAACACCTTCGTTCCAAAATGGAAGGTTAAGTTGATGCAAATCCAAAATGTCCGCGGTATCGAAATGCTCTAAAGAAAGTGACTTTAAATAGCCTGCAACTTGCAGACTTTGCGAGTTTGCACGTTGGCTACCAGATACGATGGTAATCTTCATATTAATTCCTTTTTAAAGCTTGGAGAAAGTAAGTCATTAGATTTATTAGATGACGCAGCCACGCAAGGAGCCGCCAGAACGATAGCAATTAGGACAAACGTCGCCCCTAACAGCTGAAGCCAAGTAAGGGTTTGATCGAGCACGAGATAGCCCAATACACATGCAGATACGCTGCTGAGAAAACCGAGAAAAGAAACCGTAATCGGTGGCAGCTTCTCGATTCCTCGAAACCATAGGGAGTAGCCTAAAATCGCGCCAATCACACTCAGATACAGATACCCAATGTAATTTGGCAAGCTTAAGGATTCAGGTAGCCCTTCAACCCATAAAGCCACTGGCAGCAACATGAATCCACCAAAAAGCAGTTGCCAGCCCGTAAAGCCCAATAAGGTCATGCCTTGGGGTCTTTGCCACTTTTTCGTTAATACAACGCCAGAAGCCATACTTAATGTGCCGACAGAAGCCACCGCCACCCCCGTCAAATTGATCTGTACAGCACTGTTGATGACTAATAAGACAATGCCCAATATTCCGACCGCACTCGCCAACATTTGACGCGATGATAGCTCTGATTCAAGCCACTTCCAGCTAAGTAGGATCACAACCATAGGCTGGATAGACATCACTATCGCCGCCATCCCCCCTGGTAAATAAGTAGCAGCGAAGAATAGACAGTAGAAAAACAAACCGATATTTAAAAAACCAAGTACCGCAAGACGCAGCAGCCATTTGCGATCAGGTAACGTCTTGCTAATTAGGACTAAAAACAGACCTGCCGGCAAAGCTCGAATCGTCGATGCAAGCAATGGGCTTTCCGGTGGCAATAACTCCGTTGTCACAATATAAGTACTTCCCCACACGATCGGTGCTATTGCAGTCAAACCGATTGTCTTAATCTGATGTAATCCTTGCATACTGACGCCTCCAACATTCTTTATAAAAAGTATCTTTTACAAAAGATACTTTTTATAAAGTAATAGATGTTTAATTTACGATCAAGTATCTTTTTAAAAAGATATTTACACAGGAGATAAAAATGTCATTGGATAGTGTCGATTCCATTCTGGCTCAATGGAAAAGCGTCAGACCAGATCTGGACTGTTCTTCTATGGGGGTTATTGGACGTTTGCGCCGAACCAGTAATGCTTGGAAAACTAAAATGGATAAGGTGTTCAAAGAACATGGCTTAAGCAGCATCGAGTTCGACATCTTAGCAACGATGCGTCGCAGCGATCCTTCTGGTATCACACCCACAGAGTTATATAAGACACTCATGCTTTCTTCAGGTGCTGTCAGTACACGATTGGAGCAGTTGGTAAAAGAAGGGTTGGTAGAACGTATTTCTAGCGAACAAGACCGACGAAGCTGCAAAGTCACCTTGACCTCAAAAGGTGTTGAGCTGGTTGATACTGCATTAAACGCGCATGTTGAAAACATGGATAACATGCTGAATGCATTAACAAAAAAAGAGCAAGATCAGCTAGCCGGCTTACTACGTAAAGTATTGATTTGTGAAGAAAACGAAAAATGATAGCGAAGTAAAAAACGCTTCGATTGAGAATCAATAAATCATTTTATAGTGACAATTTGGGCTGAATAAAGTCTATAAATGCCGAGATTCGCTTAGAAACAGAAGACGACTTGTAATAAACAGCATTAACTTGCTCTCGTCCAATATCAGGAAATCGTTCAGACTCTAAAAGTGACACGAGTCGTCCTTCTTCAATATCTTTTTTCACCATAAAACCCGATAAACACGCGATACCATTACCCGCTAAGACCAGTTGCCGAACCGTTTCACCATTGCTTGAGGTAAAAGTTGGTTTTAACACGTCAAACCCTTTTAGTGGCCAGTTGTTTAGCGTCTTTGGGGTGGAAAAGCCAATAGTATCGTGTTGGGCTAAGTCAGCAGTGAGCTTTGGAATCCCGCGACGAGAAATATAGTCTGGAGAAGCAACAATATAGAGCGAACTCTTTCCCAACGGACGGGCATGTAATGTCGAATCAGTTAGTTTGCCGATACGAATAGCAAGATCAGTTCTTTTCTCGATCAGATCAACAAAACCTTCGTTTGATGTGAGCTCCAGATGGATATCGGGATAGGATTCCTTAAATGCCTGTGCAAGCGGGACCAGCTGGTGAAACACGAATGGGCTAGCTGCATCGACGCGTAAATTACCACTAGGCAATTCTCCACGTAATATGATCTCTTCCTCAGCCTTTTGGAGTTGAGCCAATCCGCCTCGAACTAAATCCACAAACTGCCGACCTTCATCGGTGAGTTCTACACGACGAGTGGTACGATTTAATATCGATACTCCGAGTTGCCTTTCTACCTTGCTTACTGCACGAGATACCCTGGCTAATTGGATATCTAAAACTTCTGCCGCTGCCGAAAATCCACCACTATCAACAACCGCTAATAAAATTTCCAAGTCATCAGAACGTGTCAGCATCACCTTCCCCACACTAGTAAAACACCAAGTAAATTATTGCATATATAACAAATATAATTTGCTTTAAACAATGTTTTTAACAACATACCATTTACGCATAATCCTACTCTCTAAACAACAAGATATGACTCAACGAGTAGGGAGATAAATATGCCTTTAGCACTTCTTGCATTGACGCTCAGCGCCTTTGCTATTGGAACGACCGAATTTGTCATTGTTGGGCTTATCCCAACGATGGCCTCTGACTTACAAGTGTCACTGCCCTCTGCAGGACTCTTAGTGAGTTTATATGCCCTTGGTGTTGCCGTTGGCGCACCAGTGTTAACCGCTTTAACAGGTAAGTGGAACAGAAAACATGTTTTGCTCGCCGTCATGTCATTATTTGTCGCAGGTAATGTAATGGCATGGCAAGCGCCGGGTTATAACACTCTTATTTTAGCTCGCATCCTTACAGGGCTCGCTCATGGCGTATTCTTCTCAATCGGTTCTACGATTGCTACAGGACTGGTTTCAAAAGAAAAAGCAGCGAGTGCTATCGCAATCATGTTTACAGGCTTAACAGTCGCGCTGGTAACAGGGGTGCCGCTAGGTACTTACATCGGACAATCTTTTGGTTGGCAGGCGACCTTCTTGACCGTCGCTGTACTAGGTTTGGTTGCGTTAATTGGAAGCGCCCTTTTGGTGCCAAGTAACCTCAAACAACCACCTGTAACTAAGCTAACTTCACAACTAAAAGTATTGACACAGCCTCGCTTGCTACTGGTCTATTCAATTACTGCTTTAGGCTATGGTGGCACATTTACCGCCTTTACGTTTTTAGCCCCGATTCTTGAGCAAGTATCCGGCTTTGGTTCTAGTGCGATTGGCTTGATTATGCTGGTGTACGGTGTTTCTGTCGCGGTGGGAAACATCTGGGGTGGAAAAATGGCGGATAAAATGGGGCCAATTAAAGCACTCAAAGTCATTTTTTTCGGGCTTGCAACTGTTCTAATCGTGTTTAATTTCAGTGCGGTCAACCCTATCGCGGCCGTTGCCACAATTTTAGTTTGGGGAGCATTTGCGTTCGGTAATGTCCCTGGTTTGCAGGTCTATGTGGTGCAGTTGGCAGAAAAATACACACCTGACGCTGTCGATGTCGCTTCAGGTCTGAACATTGCGGCGTTTAACGTCGGTATCGCTCTAGGCTCTTGGGGAGGTGGTTTGGTCGTTTCGAACGCTGGCCTAATGCACACGCCATGGATAGGTGCAGTTATCGTGGCCATCGCTTTGGCTCTCACTTGCCTGAGCGGGAGAATCGACAATCAGGAAAAAGAGAAGCCTGATTTCGCGAGTTTAACGTCGAATGTGTAGTGATAACGCAGATACTCTGAAATAGTTTTGCGTTACTTGAGCAACTGAGTCACACCGACTTTTAGGATTTCTTTTCTTAGAGTACTTAGCCTCATGGTCATACCATGAGGCTAAAAATGCATGCGATAAAAATAACGACATCACATCGCCAGTCATTTTTTATTTGCACGTAAGTCGAGAGGATCAACCACTCCCGCCACAATCGCCATACCGACTAATTCGGGTAAGTTGTTGGCTTCAAGACGTTTCATAATTCGAGAACGGTATAAATCGACCGTTTTGATGCTAATTTCCAGCTGTTCGGCTATCTCTCGGCTTGTATAACCTTGAATTAAAGGCAAAAAAACATCCTGCTCGCGAGGGGTAAGCGAAGCAAGTTTTTCCTCTATCAACTGCTGGGCATTACTTCTGATCACACTCGGCTCGCTTTGAAGTGAGTCCTGAACGCTGTCTAGTAATAACTGATCGTTGTAAGGTTTTTCGATGAAATCGACCGCACCGGATTTAAATGCACGCACAACAATGGGTACATCCGCATGACCACTAACAAAAATGACGGGCAGTTTAATGCCTCGACGACGCATTTCTTCCTGTATGTGCAGCCCCCCCATCCCGGGCATGCGGATATCCAGTAAAACGCACGCATTGGCCTCGGGATCACATGATGACAAGAAATCTTGTCCGGAAGAAAACGGCACCGCTTTTAGCCCTACCGATTCAAACAACCAAACCGTTGAATCGAGCATTCCCTGATCATCATCAACCACATATACAATCTGTTCACTCTGCATGTCATACTCCTAACAAGCGTTGCTGCGGGGACCACTGTTCTCCCCTGATCTATCTTTATTGCTACGCAGTGGCAATGAGCAACAAAACGTTAATCCTCTGCGATCAGAAGGCTCAACATCAAGACTGCCGCCAAAACCTTCCACGATTGTTCGACTCATCGATAACCCAAGCCCAAGTCCATCCGGTTTGCTGGTATAAAACGGTGTAAAAAGCTTGTCACTTTCGTCCGGCTTGAGCCCTGGTCCCTGATCCTTGACACGAATAAGCAACCATTGCGCATTAGTGCTCACGTTAATATCTACCATTGAGTCTTGATTAGGATGCACACTCCAGTTGGCATCAATGGCATTTCGCAGCAGATTAATCAGTACCTGCTCCAACAAAACAGCATCGCCATATACAAGCGGTCGTTTCTCATGTTCTGCATTGCAATAATTGATGGTGACTTTATATCGACTGGCTTCACTCGCACAAAGCCCCACCGCTTCCCACACCACCATATCGATGTCTAACGGTTGAATATTTCGCGGGCTCTTGCGCAAAAAATTTCGTAGACGATTAATGACGGCTGATGCATGGCTAGCCTGACCACAAATCAATTGCAGCCCTTCTGCAACGCGCGCCGCATTTTGAGGATTTTGAGGAAGGGTTTCTAAATAACGCTGGCTGGCGCTCGCATAGTTGATCACGGCAGCCAGAGGCTGATTCAGCTCATGAGCAATACCGGATGCCAATTCACCCATCGTAACCAAGCGAGCAGTATGCGCTAACTCATCCTGATGACGCCTTTGTTCTGCCTCACGTAATTCTCGCTCAGTCATGTCCCGTGCAACCAGCGAGGCGTAATACTGCCCTCCTGCGCCTTTATGAGCGAGTAATACTAACGATGCGACAAAACCTGTTTTGTGCTTCAGCGGAGTTAATTTCACTTCGGTGGTCCACGCTCCTTGTCGGATGGCCTCCTCCCAACCTTCCTCTCGAAGCCTGTCAAAATCCTGAGGGCTCAGGAAATCAGCCAGATTCGGCAGTTCACCTTCTTCGCATATCCCCAACGCGGTGCGAGCAGAAGGGTTCATCTTGGTTAATTGCCAGTGCGAATCCGTAAACAGTACCAAGTCCGTGTTGGCTCTGACGACTTCCGCCAGTCGTCTATTTTCCTCTTCTGCCCTTACTCTGGCAGTGATATCCCTCGATATGCCGACAATTTCCACCACATCGCCAGTATACGTTTCCCGAATGCCACGAAACGCAGTTTCGAACCACAAGTAGTGTCCATCACGATGGCGAATACGATAAGTTAAAGTCAGGTAGCCATCTCGCTCCAAGGGTTCAACCATTTGCAAAAGGAGCAAATCTCGGTCGCTAGGGTGGACCATCTCTCTAACTTGCATGCCACGTAACTCTTCAGGCCAATATCCCAGTAGAGTCCAAGAGGCAGCCGAAGCATCCAAAAAACCACCATCGGGACGATGACGAGAGATCAAGTCAGTCGTGTTTTCTGTGATCAGGCGATAAAGCCTTGAGGCGGTTTCTGCGTCTCTTTTATTCAGGATTTCTTGCGTTGCATCTCGACAGCGAACGATCACAGACCCTACTGAAGGCTCAGGGAAAAACTGCCACAGAAAGTAGCGTTCATCTAATTTAGATTCCACTTCTGCTATGACTCTTTCCTGCTTCAGACAAGAGGCAATTAATTGAACGTAGTTAACTGGCAACAGATCTTGTAGAGACAGATCATCTCGACAAGACAGGAGGTTCTGCATGGAAATATTGATCGCCTTGGGCTTGGCTTGCTTATCAAAACGTACCGTGGGTAACGGATCACTTTGCAGTAAGCCTTCAGGTGGTTGCGCAGAGATATTTGCCAGCAGTGTTTTTAGTAAGGTTCCCATGGCGACCAAAGATGAGACATGACTAGGCTGCTCGGTTGAGACAACCAGTATCCCTCCCCCTTCAGACGCTTCCCCTTCAGATGTTTGCCCGTTTGGCATCAGAGAAATCACCCCGCCATGAGCTAACCCCGCACGACGTAAACGTCTTGCCAGCCAAGAGTCTCCAGGGCGAATATTCGGCAAGGGAACACAAATCTGGCTTTGCAGTTGTTCGCGTATTCCATCATCACTGGCATTCAGCGGATTACCGTGTCCAGACGGAAGTGCAGGACCATCTTCATCATTGGTATAAACCTGCTCAGACGGTTGCCAAGGGAGCCAAAAGACCTGTTGAACACCCGGCCAAGTCGAGACATAACGACGCAAAGCGGAAGCCTGCTCCGGGGCTGAACCCTGACGCAATAAACTTAGCCATAAATTGAGGTAAAGCTGTGCACGTTCGCTTTCCATGCCGTCTTCCAAAGATGTGGTTATCAAAACATTCTTCCCTTACGCCTTCCACTCTGACACCCAGTATAGAGAAATATAGGATAAATACTATAAGACTATAGGCTATTACTATAACTCATACGGGTATGCTATAAATTAGCACATGTTAATAAAACATTAAATTTAAAGAACACGCTTGTTAACAAAAAGTATCTGATAACGGAATCACCAATAGCTAAAAAAAGGATCTTAAATGTCAATCTATGATAACGATCTTACGCCTTGCGCAGTGAATCACATTGCTCTCACTCCACTGAGTTTTTTGGAGCGCACTGCAACCGTCTACCCTGAGTACCCTGCTGTCATTCATGGCAGTATTCGTCGCAACTGGTCAGAAACCTATCAACGCTGCCGTCAACTTGCTTCGGCTTTATCCGGCCGTGGTATTGGTAAAGGTGATACCGTATCAGTGATGCTGCCAAATATACCAGCAATGCTAGAAGCGCATTTCGGTGTCCCTATGATAGGGGCGGTTCTCAACACTCTGAACGTCAGACTTGATGCCGAAACCATCGCTTTCATGCTCAAACATAGCGAAGCCAAAGTACTCGTCTGTGACCGCGAATTTCATGCTGTGATTACGGAAGCACTGACTTTAATTGATAATCCGCCAGTGATTATTGACGTCAACGATCCAGAATACGGCGGAGAAGAAGCGACCAGCGATCTCGATTATGAAGCCTTTCTGGCTGAAGGCGATCCTAACTATGATTGGCAATGGCCAGAAGACGAATGGCAGGCGATTTCTCTCAACTACACATCAGGCACGACCGGTAACCCGAAAGGCGTGGTTTACCATCATCGTGGGGCTTACCTGAATTCACTCGGCAACCAAATGACCTGGTCAATGGGCCATCACCCTGTCTACCTCTGGACACTGCCAATGTTCCACTGTAACGGCTGGTGTTACCCATGGACCATTACGGCTTTGGCTGGGATACATGTGTTCCTTCGCCGAGTTGACCCGCAAAAAGTTCTCACTCTGATCCGTGAGCATAAAGTTAGCCACTTATGTGGGGCACCAATTGTTCTAAACGCTCTGGTTAACATGCCCGAAGAAGCCAAAGCAGCAATCGATCACCCGGTTAACGCGATGGTTGCCGGCGCAGCGCCACCAGCAAAAGTGATTGGTGATGTGGAAAAAATGGGCATCAACATTACCCATGTTTATGGATTAACCGAAGTCTACGGGCCAGTCACTGTCTGCGCGTGGCACGAAAGCTGGGATGAGTTCAGCCTTGAAGAACGTGCGACGCTAAAATCACGTCAGGGCGTCCGTTACCCAACGCTTGAAGGTGTGATAGTGGCCGATACGCAAACGCTCAAACCAGTCGCCAAAGACGGTAAAACGATCGGTGAGGTTTTCATGCGAGGCAACACCGTAATGAAAGGCTACCTGAAAAATCCAAGCGCTACGGCAGAAGCCTTTGAGGGTGGTTGGTTCCACACCGGCGACTTAGGTGTATGCCACCCTAACGGCTACATAGAGATCAAAGACCGCCTTAAAGACATTATCATCTCAGGTGGAGAAAACATTTCTACTATTGAGCTGGAAGACGTTCTCTACAAACATCCCGATATTCTTGAAGTTTCCGTCGTCGCCAAGCCAGATGAACGCTGGGGCGAGTCGCCATGCGCATTTATCACTCTTAAGCAAAACAGATTCACGAGTGAAAATGACATTCTCAACTACTGCCGTGAGCACTTAGCTGGCTTTAAAATTCCAAAGACCATTGTCTTCACCAACTTACCCAAAACGTCCACAGGGAAAGTGCAAAAGTACATTCTTCGCGACTGGGCAAAAGAAATCTAAGTAAATAATAAATCTAAATAAATAAGTAATTAGATCGGGAGGCATTGCTTCCCCATCTTTTACTGCAACACAGCAAAGTAATACTACCCCGATAACGTCAACAAGGAAGACGCCATGCAAGTTTATAAACGACAGCAGGGAACCGAACAACCATACTGGCCACTGGGGCCTTTTAAAATTCGACTGCCTTTCATTCACTACCGCTGGGAATTTGCGGAAATGCTGCAAGCGTTAATTATGTTTGTAGTGAGCTTAGCGATGATCCCCCTTTTAGAGAAATATCTCGGACTACCTTATGACATCGCTCTGGCCTACGTAGTGGTATGCGGAATTGGCTTTATGATTCCAGCAATGTTAGGTGTACCGTTTGTGCCAGGTTGGATCACTCCGGGTATTCCGGTGGTTTTACTCTTTCTTGGCGACTTCAAGCCAGGACCAGAAGCGATACAAGCGCTGTTCGCTCTTCAACTACTGGTATTTATCATCTTCTTAGTCCTGGGCGTGACTCGTTTGGGCTCCGCGATGGTTAAACTGGTGCCGAACTCGCTCAAGGCAGGGATCATCATCGGTGCCGGGATCGCCGCCATAATGGGCGAAATCTCCAGCGGCGGACGCCTGGCTGCCACTCCAATCTCTCTGAGCATTGGTAGTTTGGTCTGCTTGTATTTGATGTTCTCAGTTTCTTTCAAAGGATTGATAGATAGAGTGCCCCTGGCGAAAAAAATCGTTAATTACGGCATGGTACCGGGCATGCTCATTGCCATTTCAGTGGGCATTTTGGTCGGTGAATACCCAATGCCTGATATCCAATGGGGTATTACTCAACCAGACTTTGTCGGAATGTGGCAGTACTTACCATTTAATATTGGTTTCCCGGATTTAGACGTATTCCTGATGGCCATTCCAACCGCAGTCATTGCTTACATTATTGCCTTCGGGGACATCATTGTAGGTCAATCATTGATGCAACGAGCGGATGAACTGCGTACCGATGAAGTCATTGAAAACAATATCGACCGTGTTCATTTAGTCACCGCGATTCGTAACGCCTTACACGCTTTCTTCGCACCATACCCAGGCCTAGCCGGACCATTATGGACCGCAGTTGCTGCAACAATGGCAGAGCGTTACAAGCATGGGCGCGAAGCAATGGACTCTATCTACAGCGGCGCGGGTACGTTTTGGATCACCGGTTTTATTGCTCTTTTCGCGCTTCCACTGGTTAGTTTCTTCCAACCTGTGCTGCCGATAGCGCTGTCGTTAACTCTGCTATTAACGGGTTACATCTGCCTGATGGTAGGACTAGAGCAGCTAAACAATAACACTGAGCGTGGTATTGCCGGGATGATGGGCGTGGTTCTTGCTGTCTATGGCGCAAGCTGGGGGCTAGTAACTGGGGTTGTCCTTTATGTTCTGATCGAGCGTACTCACATACTGCGTTTTCAGGTCAATAAGAAAGACAGCGAAACCGTCAGCGATAGCTGATAGCTGAATTAACTCAATAAACGCAACAGGCTGTATTCACCTGTTGCGTTCTAACATCTGCGTTTCTAACATCACCTTCAAAGTCATGTTTAACGTCCCCTTCCAACCCCGATCAACTAACCACTGAGACATTCTCTCCAACCCAAGTCAGCAACTGCTTGGCCGCTTTAGATAACACCTGATTCTGGCGAACGATGTAACCAAAGTCTGTGTTGGGGAAGCTTGGCAATGGTATCACCTCTCTGGTTAACTTCAGCCTTGGGTCAATTGAAAAGTCCGGAACAATCGCTGTGCCAAAACCGGCTTCCGCCCAATCGATTTGCGCTTCCACACTGCCTACTTCCATCACTCTATGCTTTGGCAGCTTCAGTTCCGGTAAAGAAGCATCGATCAGTTCTCGCGTACGAGTATCGTGCCCAAGCAGAATAAGCGTCTGGCTTTCCTTTTTGTTTTCCTGCCACTCAAAGATATTGTCGCCAAAAGCACACCAGTGAATCTGGGTCAGAGGGGTAAAGTGAAGCGGTTGACTCTCTTTCTGAGCGATAACAAAACCGATGTCTGCTCGGGCACGTTTCACTAAGTCCACCGCTTGAGATGACGTGGTGTTGAATAGCGCTAAATCGATGCCCGGATACTCGTTTTTGAATTTTTGAAATGGTTTGATAAGTAACAAGCGCGAGACAATATCGCTGGCAGCAATCGAAAGCGTTCCCTGCGTGAGATCATTAATTGCATTAAGATCCGACTGACAGATCTGCAGCTCGTTCAGCATGTGTTGCGCAGTATTCAACAAGCGCTTTCCAGCCTGAGTCAGTTGCACAGGATTTCGTTCAATCAATTTCGTCCGTGTTGCTTGCTCAAGCTGCTTAATGTGCAAGCTGACATTCGGCTGAGTCATATGCAGCTCTGTAGCCGTTTTGCCGAAATGTTTCACTTCAGCCAACGTGACAAATGTCCTCAGCCAATTCAAATCCAACATTGCCCACTCCGATATGAGATTCTTATCAAGCTGATGAGTATAATTAATTTCTCTTATTAAGGCGAACAACATAAGATTTTTCGGTCTGTTATTGGAGTACAAATTATGTCGTCTATCGTTGTTGTGGGTGCAAACTGGGGTGATGAAGGCAAAGGCCGCATCGTTGACTTTTTGGCAGAGCAAGCTTCTGCGAGTATTCGTTTCCAAGGTGGTAACAACGCGGGTCACACCGTGGTTAACGACCTGGGCACGTTTAAGCTACACCAGCTTCCAAGTGGCGTATTCAACCCAGACTGTTTGGCAGTTTTAGGTCCGGGTATGGTTATCAGCCCTGCGTTGCTGTCTCAGGAGATTGCGGAAGTCGAAGAAGCGGGCGTCAAAGTGAATATGCGCATTTCTGATCGCGCAACACTGTGTCTACCTCTACATGCACTTGAAGATACGCTAGAAGAACAGCGTTTAGGCGACAAAGCATATGGTTCTACTCGTCAAGGTATTGCACCTGCGTACGGTGACCGTGTGATGAAAAAAGGCATTCTTGTTGGTTGGTTAAAGCAACCTGAAGTGCTAGTTGAACGTCTTCAATTTATGATGGATTGGAAACTACCTCAACTACGTGCGCTTTACCCTACATTTGAGTTTGAACAGACGGCAGAAGAGTTAGCGAACTGGTTACTAGAAGTATCGGCACCTTGGCGTGATGCTATCTGTAACGTAACGCTTCCTCTTAAAGAGCTGCAAGCAGAAGACAAGACCCTGCTATTCGAAGCGCAACTTGGTGCTGGTCGTGACCTGGTTTACGGTGAATACCCATGGACAACGTCTTCAAATGTTGTCTCTATGTATGCAGGTATCGGTAGTGGCCTACCAGCTCTTCGTCCAGAGCGCGTAATTGCTGTAGCGAAAGCATTCAGTTCATCAGTAGGTACAGGCACGCTGATCACTGCAATGGAAGAGCAAGATGCATTCCGTGAACTTGCAGGTGAGTTCGGCGCAACAACAGGCCGTCCACGCGACATGGGTTACTTTGATGCAGTAGCAACCAAAAACGGGGTTGAGCTACAAGCAGCGACAGAAATCGCGCTAACCAAAGTAGACTGTCTGACGGGTCTTAACGATCTTAAAATCTGTGTTGGCTACGAAGGCGATCACAGCGAAAACCCAATCTGGCCTCAAACAGCAGCACTAGCACCAATCTACGAGAAAATGGAAAGCTGGAGCGAAGACATCACAGGATGTCGTCAGTTTGAAGAGCTACCAGTAGCGGCACAGAAATACGTACTGCGTATTGAAGAACTTATGGGCGTACCAGTAAAAATGGTTTCTGTGGGTCCTGGTCGTGAACAAATGATTATGCGTTAAGGTGTGATGGATACCAACCAACGTTGGTAAACCACATCTTTTGGCAGCGGCTTCCATCTGTTCCGGGGTGAAGCCGCTTTTTTTTATTTTTGAAACCTGACTGAACGCCGTTTCGGTCTAGAACGGTTTCCCGTTAAAACAATCTGCGCTTCATTCCCGCCTTTTCCAAAATTCGAGTCGAAATTTCCTCAACAGAAAGCGACGAGGTATTGATATAAGGAATCGCTTCTCTTCGGAACAGAGCTTCAACCGTATTCAACTCCAATTTACATTGTTCTTCACTGGCGTAATCACTGCCCGATAAACGATTCTCGCGAATTTCATTCAATCGTTCAGGGGTAATGGTCAATCCAAACAACTTATGACGATGTATCTCAAACTCAGGCAACAAGCGCAGCATCTTTACGTCTTCCGCAATAAACGGGTAGTTCACCACGCGCAGACCAAACTGCATTGCCATATATAAGCTGGTTGGGGTTTTGCCACTGCGCGATACACCCAGAAGAATGATATCTGCCTGCTCCAAGCCTTTTAGCGTAATGCCATCATCATGGGCGAGCGTATATTCGATTGCAGCAATGCGGTCAAAGTAAGTATCGGAGTCTTTACCCACACTTCGGGAGCGCTGCAACTTTGGCGTGGGTGCCATCTGAATGTCGTCCTGAACTTTTTGCACGATGCTTTCAAGCACATCGTAGCTGAAAGCGGGAGCCGCAAGCAGCATTTCCCGCACTTCTGGCACAACTATAGAGAAAAACACCAGAGGCTTAACACCATTTCGGCGGTAGGAAGCTTCTATTTCTTTGACGACATCCAATCCTTTGTCTGGAGTTTCCACAAAAGGAAAGGTTTTTTCATTAGGAATGAATGAAAATTGACCTAGAACAACATGGGCTAATGTCTCACATGTTATCGCCGTACCGTCAGAAACATAGAATACATCACGACTTTGGGTATTTGTTTGCATTTTTGTTTAATATTTCAAAATCTTTTGAGTAGGATGGTCAACATAATATTAATAAATCAGTTTGGCTTTCAGTTAGGTTCCCCACAGCTTTGAAAATTCGTTGAGTTTTTTTTAGCTAGAACGTAATCGATTGCCTTTGATATCAACCTGAACAAGTGAATGGTCGAAAATTGTTCAGAAAAAGTCGCTCATAGTGAATTATAAATTTCAGTAGCTTATTACTCTGGTTACACAATTTATAAAAACACCCTCTGTGATTTTAACTGACAATAACGAGTAAGCATTTGTTTAGATTGACTTAAGTCCCCCTACAAAAGCTGCAATGTTTCTGGAGAAAGACATGCAAAAGAACACCCTCTGGTTCAATGGCCTATCCATGAATGATGTCGACAAAGTCGGCGGTAAGAACGCTTCGCTTGGTGAAATGGTTTCTAACCTCGCTAACGTTGGCGTTTCTGTTCCAAATGGTTTTGCGACAACCTCATATGCGTTCAATAAATTCCTTGACCATGAAGGTTTGGATGATCGTATTCACCAACTACTCGATGAACTGGATGTTGAGGATGTAGACGCTCTGCGTAAGACAGGCGCGACCATCCGTCAATGGGTTTTAGACGCCCCTTTCCCAGCAGATCTTGAACAAGATATCCGTGAAAACTATCAAGAACTGGTTGAAGGTAACCCTGAACTTTCAGTTGCAGTTCGCTCTTCTGCAACAGCGGAAGACTTACCTGATGCATCTTTTGCTGGTCAGCAAGAGACCTTCCTAAACGTCAAAGGTATTGACGCTGTTATGGAAGCGACGAAGCACGTTTACGCTTCTCTATTTAACGACCGCGCTATCTCTTACCGTGTACACCAAGGTTTTGACCACCGTGGTATCTCACTGTCAGCAGGTATCCAGCGCATGGTGCGTTCTGACAAAGCTTCTTCAGGCGTAATGTTTACTCTGGACACAGAATCAGGCTTCGACCAAGTGGTATTCATCACTTCGTCTTGGGGTCTGGGTGAAATGGTGGTTCAGGGCGCAGTAAACCCGGATGAGTTTTACGTTCACAAGCCAATGTTGGAAGCGGGTGCTCACCCAATCGTGAAGAAAACATTCGGTTCTAAACAGATCAAAATGATCTACTCAAACAGCCAAGAAATCGGCAAACAAGTAGACATCATTGATACGTCGGATGAAGAGCGCAACACTTTCTCTCTAAACGACGAAGAAATTAAAGAGCTTGCAAAACAAGCGATGATCATCGAGAAGCACTACCAGCGTCCAATGGACATTGAGTGGGCGAAAGACGGCATCGACGGTAAGCTTTACATCGTTCAGGCTCGCCCAGAGACCGTATGTTCTCAAAGCGAAAAGAACGTTATCGAGCGTTACGAGCTAAACAACAAAGCAGACGTTTTAGTTGAAGGTCGTGCAATCGGTCAACGTATCGGTAAAGGTGCGGTACGTTTGGTCGATTCACTAGACCAAATGTCACTGGTTCAAGACGGCGACGTACTGGTAACTGACATGACTGACCCAGATTGGGAACCAGTAATGAAGAAAGCGTCAGCTATCGTAACCAACCGTGGCGGCCGTACTTGTCACGCAGCGATCATCGCTCGTGAGCTTGGTATCCCAGCTATCGTTGGTTGTGGTGATGCAACCAGCAAACTGTCTGACGGTATCGAAGTGACAGTATCTTGTGCAGAAGGCGAAACAGGTTACGTTTACCAAGGCGATCTTGATTTTGAAGTGAAGCGTTCTTCTGTCGATGAGCTACCATTGCTACCGACTAAAGTAATGATGAACGTGGGTAACCCGGATCGTGCATTCGACTTCGCTCAAATTCCAAACGAAGGTGTTGGTCTTGCGCGTCTTGAATTCATCATCAACAAGATGATCGGTATTCACCCGAAAGCGCTACTGAACTTTGATGCTCAAAGCGATGAGCTAAAAGCAGAAATCACGCAGCGTATCCGTGGTTACAAAGATCCTATCGACTTCTACGTAAGTAAGCTGACAGAAGGCATCGCGACTATCGCTTCTGCATTCTGGCCAAAACGCGTAATCGTTCGTATGTCTGACTTTAAGTCTAACGAATACAGCAACTTGGTTGGTGGTAAATCTTACGAGCCGCATGAAGAAAACCCAATGCTGGGCTTCCGTGGTGCATCTCGTTACATTTCACCAGTGTTTGAAGACTGTTTCGAACTAGAAACTCAAGCAATCAAACGCGTTCGCAACGAAATGGGCTTGAAGAACATCGAGATCATGATCCCGTTCGTTCGTACTCCAAGCGAAGCAGCGTCGGTTATCGACCTGTTGGCTAAGTTCGACCTACGCCGTGGTGACCAGGGTCTGAAAGTTATCATGATGTGTGAACTGCCTTCAAACGCAGTACTGGCAGATGAGTTCTTGAAGTACTTCGACGGCTTCTCTATCGGTTCAAACGACATGACTCAGCTAACACTTGGTCTGGACCGTGACTCTGGCGACGTCGCTCACCTATTTGATGAGCGTAACGCTGCGGTTAAAGTCATGCTGAAAATGGCAATCGACGCAGCAACGAAAGCTGGTAAGTACGTAGGTATTTGTGGCCAAGGTCCTTCTGACCATGAAGATTTAGCGGAATGGTTGATGGAGCAAGGCATCAGCTCTGTATCACTTAACCCAGATACGGTTATCGATACTTGGTTGCAGCTAGGTAAAGTTAGCAAGTAATTCGCGTTAGAATTCTCTAATCTAAAGCCCTCAAACTTCGGTTTGGGGGCTTTTTGCATTCTGTAGCAAGACCTTATGTCAATATTGCGTGAGTTCGTGACAATATTCGCAGCCTAGCGTCATGCGTAATTTTCCCTCTGCAGATTTTCACCTAGAATGAAAGAAACCCATTTCGCAAGAGATTGAAGTCGATGAAAAAACCGATCGTTATCTTAACAACGCTAATGTTACTTGCCTCTCCGGCCCATGCAGACTGGGATAAAATTTCCGAAAAGATGTCTGAGCTGGGTGATGCGGTTGCGGAAGGTGCACAAGAGGCATGGGACAGTACGAAAACGTATTCCAAACAAGCTTGGCAAGATTTTATGAACTGGTCAGAAGAAGCGATGAACACGGCTGGTGAATGGACAGATGCGAGCATTGAAAAAAGCAAAGAGTGGATTGATATCGCGGATAAAAAGATTGATGAGCTGATGGAAGGCGATACGCCAGAAGAAGCACGACAAGCGGTCGATTTGATGGCTGACAGCACCATGTTCAAACTCTTCAATGAAAAACCGGAAGCGAAGGCACTCTACGACCAAGCATATGGCTACGCGGTGTTTGACTCTCGCAAGTTATCTTTACTGTTCCACACCAACTCTGGCTCTGGCGTTGCGGTAAATAAAGAGACAGAAAAACGCACTTACATGAACATGTTCGGAATGGGCTTGGCACTCGGCGCTGGCGGCAAGTTTTATCAACAAGTGGTGCTGTTTGAAAACCAAAAAGATTTCGACACTTTCGTTAATGAAGGCTGGGAAGCGTCCAGCGAAGCAACGGCTCTTGCAGGCGATGAAGGTGAGGAACTCAGCACACACTTTAGCAGTGGTGTCGCGGTGTACCAGTTGAACTCAAAAGGTCTGTTAGTCGATGTCAATGTGTCTGGTTCTAAATACTGGGTCAACGAGGAGCTCACCAACTCTCAGTAAGTGAAGGACTCAAGAACAAATAGAAGCCAAGGGGAGAACCGCCGAAGCAAAAGGTGACGCTCCCCTTTCTCGTTGAGTCGGTTTTGGTTATGCTTACATGAAACCACTTCAATTCAACTTCGCATGTCTGACACTCATTTTAATACGCTTCTCGCAGAGGCCATCTCTGCCTTAAATACGCCCAATTTCACGCCGAAATTGATGCGGGTGATCAGCGCTTTATTCGATTTTGATTGCGCGGTGATACTGGGATATCGTGAAAACAAACACCCTATTTATCTTTATGATTCGATTCAAAATGAGCGTGATTTGCTCTTTCAACGCTATCTCACCAATTCGTTTCAAAATGATCCCTTTTTCCAGAAGTTAAACGACTGCAAACAACAAGGAATTTTTACGCTAAAAGATGTGGTTCGTAAGGGAGTAGATTACCAAGCCTATTGCGACCAATTTTATCGCCAGACTGGCTGGAAAGATGAACTCAGTATGCTGATCCAAGTCGAAGCTCATTCCTGGGTAATGTTCTATTTCGGCTACCTGGAAGAAGGTAAACGCTTCTCAAAGCAGCAAATAAACCGATTACAACCTTACTTTTCGATACTTCAATCGCTGTGCCAGCAACACTGGAAACAAGCTGAGTTTTCAATGTCTGAGCCCGTTTTTAATCCCGAGACATATTCTGGCAATCTGAGAGAAGTAATCGAACACGCTTTGACAACATTTGGCACCGATACGTTAACCCGACGAGAGCAAGAAGTCGCCCAACTGCTAGTACAAGGGTTTGATACCAAAGAAATTGCGACTCGACTGGAACTGGTGCAAGGCACGGTCAAAAATCATCGCAAACGGATATACTCACAGTTGAAAGTCTCTTCACTTGGCGAGCTATTTCAGCTGTTTTTAAATCATCTGATTACCCGCGTGAGATAACAAACTGTCCCTTTAGGGATATGTCGATCAGCACTGTCGCGCTTTAGTCTGAATGAAACAATAACTCAGGCAGATAAGACAATGACATTGATTGAAGATTTACAAGCAAGAGGACTCATCGCGCAAGCCAGTGATTTAGAGCTGATTCAAACGCTTTTATCAGAGCCACAAACCGTCTACTGCGGTTTCGATCCCACCGCTGGCAGCCTGCATATCGGACACCTCGTGCCTTTAATTATGCTTAAGCGCTTTCAGGATGCAGGTCATCAAGCCATCGCTCTGATTGGCGGAGCAACAGGTATGATTGGCGACCCAAGTTTTAAAGCTACCGAGCGCAACCTTAACTCGCAAGAAACGGTGACTGGCTGGGTGAATGATCTCTCCAAACAAATCCAGCAACTGATGAACCCTCAACTGGCGACGCCAATGCAGCTGGTTAACAATGCCGACTGGATGCAGAAAATCAATGTGATCGATTTTTTCCGCGATGTCGGTAAGCACTTTTCGATCAACACTATGATCAACCGCGAATCGGTGAAACAGCGCTTGCAACGACCTGATCAAGGGATCTCGTTTACCGAATTTAGCTACGCGCTTTTACAGTCCTACGATTTTGCCGAACTCAACCGTCAGTACGGCTGTAGATTGCAGATCGGCGGGAATGATCAATGGGGTAACATTGTCAGTGGGATAGACTTAACACGCCGTCAAAATAGTGAGCAAGTGTTTGGCTTAACATTGCCGCTTATTACCAAGTCCGATGGCACCAAATTTGGTAAAACGGAAGGCGGTGCAGTTTGGCTAGATCCAACCAAAACCTCACCTTACGCGTTTTACCAGTTTTGGCTAGCAGCAGAAGACGCCGATGTATACCACTTCTTGCGGTACTACACGTTCTTGAGTTGTGAAGAGATTACAGCGATCGAAACACAAGATATTTCAAGCAAAGGAAAGCCACAGGCGCAGCGTATTCTTGCTGAAGAAATGACACGCTTCGTTCACGGTGAAGCGGGCTTAGCGAGTGCCGAGCTCATCACTCAGGCGCTGTTCAGTGGTGATGTTCAACAATTGAGTTTGAGTGAATTAAAGCAGCTCGAACTGGACGGTCTGCCTTGCATTAACAGTACTCAACAAGACTTAGTGACGCTGCTTATTGAATCTGGATTAGCAAGTTCAAAACGCATTGCCAGAGAACTGATAGATAACAATGCCATTAGTGTTAATGGCGAAAAAGTCTCCAGCGAGAAACCGAGTCTGAGCTTCCCACTTTTCGACCAATACTGGCTACTTCAGCGCGGCAAGAGGCATTTCTGTTTGGTGACGCGAGCGGTTTAGCCGATAAAAAAAGACCCCTCATCACATCAATGATGAGGGGTGTTCAGAGTATTGAACTAAGTTATTTCAAGATAGCGCTATCGCGCCTGTTATCGTTATTGAGTTCTTAAGTTCTGCCAATATTTCTCATAAATCGCTAAAGTTTCAGCGCCAACATCGTTAATGAACTCGCCTTTTTCCAAGTCGTCTTCCGCAGGGAAAATGGTCGCATTATTTTTCAGTTCATCCGGCAACAGATTACGTCCAGCATTCGTTGCAGAGGCGTAGCCTAAGCTATTAACGATTTCTGCTTGGTTTTGCGGCTGGTACATAAAATTAATGAATTTATGAGCCAACACTTTATTTTCGCTACCTGATGGGATGGTGAAATTATCCATCCACAACACCGCGCCTTCTGCTGGCATCACGAACTTCAGCTCTGGCATTTCTACCTGCCCCTGGTAAGCGTTACCATTCCATTGCATACCAATCGAGGTTTCTCCCGACACATACGGAACCTGTGGTGCATCTGAGTTATAAAGCAGCACATTGTTTTTCAACGCCACCAGCGATTCATAAGCTTGTTTGATTTCCGCTTCATTTTTGCTGTTCACACTGTGGCCGTTCATTTTTAAAGCCATACCGAACACGTCGCGAATATCATCAATCAGCATCACTTGTTGCTCATAATGCGCATCCCATAAGTCTGCCCATTTTGTCACAGGTTGCTCTACCATCGATTCGTTGTAACTGATCCCAGTGACGCCCCAAATATACGGCAGCGAGTAATCATTGTTAGGATCGTGCGCTTGTCCTAGCAAACCTTGCATTGTGTCTTGCATGTTTGGCACTTGCTCATGGTCGATCTTGGCTAACAGCCCTTCTCTTCCCATTTTTTCAATGAAATACGCAGAAGCAAACACAACGTCATAACCAGTGCCTTTGAGTAATTTCAGCTTGGTATACATTGACTCATTATTCTCAAAGGTCGAATAGTTAACCGTCACACCTTCTTGTTTTTCAAATGCTTTTAGTGACGCTTCCGGCAAATAGCCGCCCCACGCATAAACGTTCAGAGTTTTCGTTTCTGCATGAGCAAACATACTGAGAACAAGTGCGCTCAGCCCCAATCCTTTGATAATAAGTTTCATGGTATGCAATCCAACCAGTCCAGCGACGCGCTGGGATTCGGGTGCATAATTAGTTAATAATTAACCAATTAAAAGAAAAATAAATTAATCTTTAAAAGCAAAAATATTTATTGATTATCCTCACTTTGGAAACGCCCAAACGACGGGCATCTTGAAGTCGTTTGGATATAAATGTTTAAATTGACGTTTAAAAAACTGGAGTACTCTGATGAGAGTTGATGATTTAAAACTGTTCACGAAAGTGGTTGAACTCGGTAGCTTTACAGCTGCTGCACATGCTCTCGATCTTCCACGCGCCAATGTCAGTCGACGCATTGGCGAACTTGAACGCCATCTTGGTACTCAACTGTTTCACCGCACCACGCGAAGCTTGTCACTCACTAACAAAGGAGATGTGTATTATCAGGATCTGCAAAAAGCACTGACATTACTCGACTCCGCCAATGAACAAGCCACTAGTGAAAGCGTAGAAGTACGAGGTAAGGTGAAACTAGGTCTGTTGCCAGAAACCTACGAGTTGATTCAACCGATATTGTTTGATTTTCAGGATCAATATCCGCAAGTCGAGTTGGATGTGCGCAACATTACTAATGGCTTTATCGATATGTTCCAACAGGGGCTGGACATTGCTGTTCATGGTGGCGCATTGTTTGATTCTGATATCGTCGCGCGTAAAATTTTGACCTTAGATCGCTGTGTGGTTGCGTCGCCGAAATACCTCGAGAAACATGGCACGCCAACAACTCTGGAAGAGTTAAGTGAACACCAATCTATTTGTTTTCGTTGGCCAAGCGGCGCTGTAGATAATAATTGGCACTTCCAAGAACAGAATATTATGGTTAGTCCCAAGCTTATCTCCAACAATATTGGCTTCATTAAAAGCTCCACACTTCTTGATCGAGGCATCAGCTACATCGCCAAGGTATTGGTCGAAAAAGAGCTCGAATCAGGGGATTTAGTACAAGTATTGTCTCACTACTCTGTCACTAAAGAGACCGGCTGGCTTCTTTACCCTCAACCTAAGACATTGAATCAGGCGAGCCGATTACTTATCGAGCATTTGTGCAATAAAATACCAAAACATCTGTAGCACGTTTTCATTGTCACGATTTTCGTGACATTGATTCATGCTCACGCGTGATTATCTCACCACCTTTCACCGATAAGATGGCGCCGAACTTATGGAGCTATCTTATGAATCACGTAATCAAAACAGCAGCACTGAGTAGTGTTGCTCTTGCTTTGTTTGGCTGTAACCAAACTCAACAACCTCTTCAAGAATCCTTTTCATCACGACCAATCCAGGTGATTGAGGTATCTGGCGACAATGCAACGCTGGAAAAATCATTCAGTGGGATTGTCGAAGCCAAAGAAATAGCGGCGCTCTCTTTCCGTGTTCCGGGCACGCTATCCAGCGTATTGGTAAAAAAAGGCGATCATGTCGAGAAAGGACAAGTGATCGCTCGCCTTGACCCTCATGATTACCAAGTGTCGCTGGATGAACTTGAAGCTCGTATGTTAGAAGCAAAATCGGCTCATAAGTTAGCGAAAGCAGAGTTAAAGCGTGTTAGACAAGCTACATCAGAAGATGCCATTGCAAGCGTGAACCTTGACCGTGCGGTAAGCAGTTATGAACGCAGTGTGTCATCGGTGAAAGTGGTTGAGAAGAACATTCAACGTGCCAAAGACGCGCTAGGTTACACCGAATTGCGCGCTCCGTTCTCTGGCATCATTGGCGAAGTCAACGTGGAGCAATTTGAGCAAACCAGCCCGGGATTATCCGTTGTGACGCTACAACAAGATGGAAACTGGGAAGTCGATATCGATGTGCCAGAGAACATGATTCAGGATTTCTCCTTGGGTCAGGATGCAGAGTTAACCTGGTATGACACAGAGCAATCCTATCGCGCCGTTGTCAGTGAAATTGCCCCTAAGAAGCACATGCTGAAACAAACTTATACTGTAACTTTAGATGTCGACTCGGCATCTAACGACTTGTTTAACGGCAAAGCGGTGACGGTAAATACTCACTTCACCCAACAGGCATCCAGCCACTGTTTCCCTTACTCTGCCGTATTGGGAGAAAAAGCCAGCCTGCACGTTAATGTCGTGCGCGACCAAGTTGTACACGAAGAACCCGTAAACCTGGAATCAATCGATGCCTATCAGGCATGTGTCACTGGCAATTTTGCCCAAGGTGACTACGTCGTCATTAGCGGCAGCCACTACCTGAGCGAGGGTGACATCACCCCAACCCTAACCATCAAGACTCTATAGGTACGAATCCATGATCAATTTAGCTGAATTCGCTATTCGTCAGCGCAAATTCGTACTCTTTTTCATCGTATTAAGTGTGATTGCGGGCATCTATTCCTATTTTGACTTAGGCAAGTTGGAAGATCCGAGCTTTACCGTAAAAACAGCCGTTGTTGTCACGCTCTATCCGGGCGCTTCAGCAGAAGAAGTTGAGCAACAAGTCACTGATACCATCGAAACCAAATTGCAGGAAATGGCTGAGCTCGATAAGTTACGTTCTCTCTCACGTCCGGGGCTTTCGATGGTGTTTGTCGACCTCAACGAGAGCCTCAATTCCAAAGCACTCCCTCAGCAGTGGGATTTACTGAGACGAAAAGTCGAGGACGTGAAACTCCAACTGCCATCTTCAGCGCAAATTAGCATCGTGCAAGATGAGTTCTCGGAAGTGTATGGCATGCTTTTCTCTATCCACAGTAAAGATGCTGCTCCAGAAGAGATACGTCGTTACGCGGAAGAGTTACAACGTCAAATCAAAGCCGTTGACGGGATCAAAAAAATCGAACTGCATGGCGTACAGCCACGTGTGGTTAACATTGATATGCCTGACGAACGTCTGGCGCAGTACGGCCTGTCTATTGCTCAGGTTTGGAATCAGCTTAACTCGCAAAACACCACCTTTGAAGCGGGCAAATTTGATGCGGGCACTGAACGTATTCGCATCGCGCAAACCAGCGAGTTTCAGTCTCTGGAAGACATTCGCAATTTGGTGATCAATGGCGGCACCGGTGACCTTGGCTCTGGCTTAATCCGATTAGGCGATATCGCCGATGTTACCATGGGCTACCAAACTCCTGCCTTGTCAGAGAATCGCTACAACGGTGAACCAGCAGTGACACTGGCAGTTAGTCCCGTTGAGGGCATCAACGTGGTCTCTCTTGGCGATGCGATTCAAAACATCATTGCGAATTACCAAGCGTCACTTCCACTGGGAGTCGATATTTCAACGGTCGCCTATCAGCCAGAAGAAGTACAAAAATCGATTGATGACTTCGTGGGTAACTTGCTTGAAAGTGTGCTGATTGTTTTTGTGGTACTGCTCGTCTTTATGGGCTTTAAAAGTGCAACCATTGTTGGCGCGAGCTTACTACTGACTATCTTGCTGACGTTAAGCTACATGAACATTGCAGGCATTGACTTACACCGAGTTTCACTGGGTACGTTTATCCTGGCTCTGGGTATGCTGGTTGATAACGCCATTGTTATCACCGATATGATGATCGTGAAACTCAACAAAGGCATTGAGCGCACTCGCGCTGCGATTGATTCAGTCAAAGAAACCGCAATACCACTATTAGGCGCAACGGTAATTGCGATAATGGGCGCCAGTCCGGTTCTATTCTCAAAGACAGATTCTGCGGAATTCGCCAGCTCGGTATTTTACATCATGGCGTCTTCACTGCTGCTTTCATGGATTGTGGCGATGACCTTCACCGTGCTGATGGTTTGGATGTTCGTGAAACCAAAAGCAGCAAAAGAAGAATCGAAACCAAGCCGTTACAAGCAACTGGTCTTTTGGACAGTCGACAACCCAGTAAAAGCGTTATCAGCGTTAGTTCCACTGATCATTGCGACGGCATTAGCGGTCCCTTATATAGCAGTGAACTTCATTCCGCAATCCGATCGCTCAATTGTGTTCTTAGATTACTGGTTGCCAAATGGTGCGAAGATCGAACAAACCTCAGCAGATATGCGCAAGGTCGAGAAGTGGCTGGTCGAACAGCCAGAAGTCGAAAGTATCTCAAGCTATATCGGAACAAGTGCTCCACGTTTCTCTGTAACGGTAGAGCCAGAGCCACTTGACCCGGCATACGGTCAGGTACTGATTAATACCAAAGACTACCCAAGCATCAGCCGCTTAGTTGCTCGCGGTGATGAATGGCTTAAAAATGAATTTCCGGATGCAGAACCTCGTTTCCGCGCCCTTAAACTCGCAACAAAAGACAAGTTTGCTGTAGAAGCCCGCTTTTATGGACCTGATGAGAACGTATTGCATCAATTAGCCGCAAAAGCGAAGACCATTTTTGCCTCTCACCCAGATGCAAAATACATCCGCGACGATTGGCGCCAAGAGAGCAAAGTGCTCAAACCAATCCTAAATCAGGACAAGATGCGTCATGCTGGCATCAATCGCACAGACGTAGCATTCGCATTGAAACGCGCTTCGGACGGTATGCCGTTGGGTCAGATGAACCTTAACGACGAGCTTATCCCAATCCAATTGCGTGGTACTTCGCAGACGATGGCTTCACTAGAAACGTTACCAGTACGTTCTCTAATTGGGTTCAACAGCGTTCCACTTGGTCAGATCGTCGATGGTTTTGAGCTCGTTACCGAAGAGAGCATGATTTGGCGTCGTGATCGCGTGAAAACCATAACGGTTCAGGCCGGTGTTAGCCGAGAGTCAACACCAGCCAACGTTAGAAACGCGATTAAAGATCAAATTGAAGCGATTGAACTGCCTTCTGGCTACAGCATGGAATGGGGCGGCGAATATTATGATGAAAACAAATCCGTCACGGACATCATGAAACAGCAACCGAAAGCCATGCTGATCATGGTGATCATTCTGGTGGCAATGTTTAACGGCTTCAAGCAGCCAATCATCATCTTGGCGACTCTGCCATTGGCAGCGTCAGGGGCGGCTTTTGCTCTGCTCGGGTTTGATAAACCATTTGGTTTTATGGCGATCATCGGCGCGATTACGCTGACGGGGATGATCATTAAAAACGGCATTGTATTAATGGATCAAATTGAACTGGAACGAGCAAACGGTATGAACCTGTCAGACGCGATTAAAGAAGCGACCGTGAACCGAACCATGGCGATCTCGATGGGCGCACTAACAACGGCGCTAGGCATGATTCCGCTACTTTCGGATCTGCTGTTTGACCAAATGGCAGCAACCATCATCGGGGGTTTAGCAGCGGCAACGGTCTTGTCTTTGTTCGTAATGCCTGCTCTTTATCGCCTTGCGTACAAGGACAAAGAGCCAATAACCCAAACCAAAACTAAGCCACAGGAGGCGTCATCATGAAAAAATTCATCCTTGCGCCAATTGTTCTGGCACTGAGTTTGACCGGTTGTGCGGTGGGTCCCGATTATCAGGGGCCAACCACCAGCATTGCAGAGACTTACCTTAACAGCCAAGACTCGGGGCTAAGCACCGAGTCACAAACTAATGAGTTTTGGTGGACGGAGTTTAATGACCCAATCTTAAATCAACTGGTTCAAGATATGCAGAGTCAAAGTATTCCGCTTAAAGTTGCCGCAGAGCGTGTAAAAATGGCCAACAGCTATAAGACGATGGTGGAATCGTTTAAGGTGCCGACCATCAGTCTCAGCGCGGGCTATATGAATTATCAGTTCAGTAAGAATGACTCGTCACTGGGCCCGATTTTAAACCCGTTAAGTGATTCGGTATCCGGCTTACCGCCACAAGTTGGCAATGTCACCTTGATGGATAATCAACACGATGGTGTCTTTGCCGGAGCGAATATCTCGTGGGAGATGGATTTATTTGGACGAATTGACCGTCAAGCGAATGCGGCGCAAATTCGTCTGGAGCAAGCTGAAATTTATCAAAGCGGCTTAACCACGGTGATTACGGCAGATTTAATTCATAACTACCTTCAGTACCAAGGTGCGAGCGAACGCCTTGACCTGGCGAAGTCAAACTTGGACGATCAGAAACGCACCATGAACCTGGTCGAGAAAGTGGTGCAAAGCGGCTATGGCTCTGACCTTGATTTAGCACAAGCGAAAGCAACGCTCGCGGCTATGGAAGCGATTGTTCCTCAGCTAGAAATTGCTCAACAAACGCATAAACATCGGATTGCGGTGCTCCTTGGAGAACCTCTGACAAAGGTTGAAACCCGTTTGGCACAAAGCCACGGTGTGCCGAGCATGCAGAATATGGTGCCCGTCGGTTTACCCTCGGATTTATTGAAGCGCCGCACCGATATTCGTCTGGCTGAGCGTGAAATGGCAGCATTGAATGAAGAACTCGCGGCTAGTATTGCCGATCAATACCCTAAGTTTTTCTTAACGGGCGCTCCGGGCTTATCCGCATCGAGCTTTGATGATCTGTTCAGTAGTGACTCTTTCGGCTGGATGGGTGCTGCAGGCGTAAGTTGGAACTTGTTTGATGGTGGGCGTGGGGAGGCAATTGAAGCCATGAACCAAGCACGATTTGATTCGGCGACGTTGTCTTATCAGCATACGGTGGATGCAGCATTGGTAGAAACGGAATCGACTCTATTTGCTTATGGCAGAAGCCAGGAGAACCAGCGTCGAGTTAATGATGCCCTAAAAGCGACGGATAACGCAGTGAGCAAGGCGAAGTCACTTTACCGCGCTGGTCTGATTGACCATCTATCGGTGTTAGATGCTCAGCGTCAGCAACGAATGATGCAAGACCAACGTGTCGCGGCAAAACTGCAAACAGCGCAAGCAACGATTGCACTTTACAAATCACTTGGCGGGGACTGGACACTCAATCCGCCAAACAACTCAGGAGGTTGATTATCTGCCAACCTTGATTCTCGGTATTAACTGGAATCATACTCCATTCGTTCATAAAGAGGCTGCTTCGGTGGCCTCTCTATCTATCCCTACAAATTTATGTTCTCTCAGATAACTAGCCAAATAACCACGCATCTTGAGGTCATTTGGGTATATAATACTTTCCCTGAAATATTTTGTTACGTTACTTAGGTAACACTTGAGAATAAACATGAACAACAGCAGATGGTTCGGCTTATTGGGCGGCGTGCTCTTTTTAATCAGCACAATGCTGCTTTTTGGGTCTTCGGTCCATGGTGCTTGGTATAACTTTCCTGCGGAAGCGGTCAACGGCATAGCGTTTACCTTTGCTTTTGGCATCGGACTTAACCGAGCTCTCGCCTATAGCGCAGCGTTAATTACACTCGCGGCCCTGTTCTACATCGGTTATGTCGTAGGCTATCGCGTTCATCAAAAACTAAGAGAATCCTGTTAACTTCAGCTTCTTCCCATCCCAAAAATCAGTGTCTTGGCTGATGCTCCAACAATGAACTTAAATCTACGGTTAAATTCATAATCTTGACGTGCTAGTATTTGCGGCTTTTTGAAGTCCCTCACACTTTTCATCGACTGGATGTGAGGGGAAATACACGGCTTCCAAGCCCAAAAAAGCGAAGTACTTATGTCAAATATGACGAATACCGCCTCCCACGCTCCTGTTCAGGAAGCAGACTATGCCGCGATCCACCCTCCTTCCCTAGTTAAGCGACTCGAACTCACTAACCCTGTATTTTGGTTAAGTGGTAGCTTTCTTACTCTGTTCGTTCTGCTCGCTCTGACGAATACTGATTATCTAACCGCAATGGTTAACAGTGGTTTTGGCTTTGCCACAAAATATTTCGGAGCTTACTGGCAAGTATTGCTTCTTCTCAATTTCTTAATTGGTTTGGCTCTCGCTTTTGGACGTACTGGTGATGTACGTTTAGGAAGTTTAGCGGAACCAGAAATCGATAATTTCAAATGGCTATCGATTGTACTCTGCACCCTACTCGCTGGTGGCGGTGTTTTTTGGGCAGCGGCTGAGCCTATCGCCCATTTCGTTACTGCTCCACCACTCTATGGTGATGCCTCTCCCAAAAGTGCCGCAATCAATGCGTTATCTCAGTCCTTTATGCATTGGGGTTTCTTAGCGTGGGCAATCCTTGGTGGCCTTTCCTCTATTGTTTTGATGCATCTCCACTACGACAAGGTTCTACCACTAAAACCTCGTACTCTGCTGTACCCGGTTTTAGGTGATAAAGCCATCAACGGCTGGATTGGTAACCTCGCGGATGCGTGCAGTATTATCGCGGTAGCCGCTGGCACGATTGGTCCTATTGGTTTTCTTGGCCTGCAAATCAGTTACGCACTGAATTCTCTGTTTGGATTGCCAGATACTTTCTTTACGCAAAGCATGGTGATCATTGCTGCCATTCTGATGTACACCCTTTCCGCGCTAAGTGGCGTCAGTAAAGGCATTCAAATTGTTAGTCGTTACAACATCATCTTATCCGTTGTTTTGATTGGGTATATTTTGTTCGTTGGTCCAACAACGTTTATTGTCGACGGCTATGTTCAAGGTATGGGCCGTTTGGTAGACAACTTCTTTCCAATGGCACTCTACCGTGGTGACGCTGACTGGTTAAGCTGGTGGACCGTTTTCTTCTGGGGCTGGTTTATTGGTTATGGCCCAATGATGGCGATCTTTATTGCGCGTATCTCTCGCGGTCGCACAATCCGTCAGTTGATCATGGCAATTAGCATTGCTGCACCGCTCATTACCTGCTTCTGGTTCAGCATTGTTGGTGGTAGTGGTCTGGCATTTGAGCTAGATAATCCAGGTGTAATTTCATCTGCTTTCGAAGGTTTCAATCTTCCTGCTGTATTGCTGGCAATTACATCAGAACTGCCATTCCCGATGCTCATTTCGGTGCTGTTCCTAATTTTAACCACGACCTTCATTGTCACCACTGGTGACTCAATGACGTACACCATCAGCGTTGTAATGACAGGCTCCACTGAACCTAACGCGGTCATTCGTGCGTTCTGGGGCTTGATCATGGGCTTAGTCGCCATTGCTCTGATCTCGATGGGCTCCGGTGGTATCTCGGCGTTGCAGTCCTTCATCGTGATTACCGCAGTGCCAGTGTCTTTGATCATATTGCCAAGCATTTGGAAAGCACCAGGTATTGCGAAGCAGATGGCGAAAGAGCAAGGTTTAACGTAATCGCTTAAGTGATGATTCCCGGTAACGCTTTACACATTATCGGGAATCTATTACTCACTCCACACTGTCAATGCGGATTCTCACCGCATCCGGTCGCCAGTACTCCAGTTCGCAGTCCATCAACTCCCCATTCTGGTTGTAGTTCACCCGGCAGATCTTAAGAACAGGCTGCCCTTCCGTCAGATTCAGTGGTTTTGCAACATGAGCAGGCGCTGACGTCGGAATCACATCAAATCGGGAGCGTTTCGTTTCGAATCCATACTTTTCTCGATAGATGCCCGTCAGTGACATGGTCAGGTTTTCCGATAAGATTCCCTCAAACAATTCCGCTTTCAGGACATTTTCTACAAACAGTACCGCGCGGCCATCAATATGGCGTAGTCGCTCGATAATATAAGTTGGCGTGATCTGCTCGACTTCTAATACCTTGGCATATTCACCAGACGCCATTTCACTGCGGACGTTGATTAATTTAGTTTCAGCAATCCGATTCTGTTCACGTACCATTTGATGAAAGTGAGAACGAGATAAGGGGTTGTAACAGACTCTCGGTGGAGAAACATACCAGCCTCGTCGCTCCTCCCGATAGATGATGCCCTCCGTTTCTAACGAAACTAAAGCGTCCTTAATGGTGATTCTGGTCGTCGAAAAAAGCTCACTCAACTCACGTTCCGACGGTAACTTTTGCCCTTGTACGATAACGCCTGAATGAATTTGTTCACGAAGCGTCGCTTTGATTTTTCCCAGTTGCGTACCTGACTGTTTCCCCGAGTAAGCGGAGCCCAAAATGTTCATTCTCTGATCTAGTCCATAGATTGTTTGATGAACAAGATAGGTCAGTTGGATAACAGAAATATGACAACTAACAACTGGTTAACTTGTGTTCAGATGAAATATAACTGCCACAGAAATTCAGCATAACTGTCAAATTATCTGCGCGAAAACGTCACATTCCATCCATAGGATAACAATCGAACTTACTGACCTAGTCCAGAAGGATGGAGACAATGAAAACTTTGCTTAGCCGTTCCGCTGTAGCATCAGCCACTCTGATTGCAGCTACACTATCTACCTCTGCGTTTTCCGCAACACAAGAAAAAGACGCCAACCTAGACACATTGGTAAAAGCTGCTCAAAAAGAAGGCGCAGTTTACAGTGTGGGTATGCCTGGTAGTTGGGCAAACTGGAAAGACACATGGACGGACTTGCAATCAAACTACGGTTTGAAGCACCAGGATACGGACATGAGCTCAGCTCAGGAGATCGCTAAATTCGAAGCTGAGAAGAAAAATGCGACCGCAGACATTGGTGATGTGGGTTTTGCCTTCGCGCGAGTAGCAGTGAAAAAAGGGGTAACGCAGCCATATAAGCCAACCACTTGGAACGACATCCCTGATTGGGCAAAAGATAAAGATGGTCACTGGGCACTGGCTTACACAGGCACAATCTCTTTCATCTCAAACAATAATCTGGTGAAAAACGCGCCAAAAACTTGGGATGATCTGCTAAAAGGCGACTACAAAGTAACGGTTGGCGATGTCGGTGTGGCAGCGCAAGCTAACAATGCGATACTTGCGGCAGCCTTTGCGCATGGTGGTGACGAGTCAAACTTAACACCAGCTATCGAGTATTTTGCAAAATTAGCTAAACAAGGCCGTTTGTCGTTTACGGATCCAAGCATCGCAAACCTTGAAAAAGGTGAAGTCGAAGTGGCTATCCTGTGGGATTTCAACGCACTGAACTACCGTGATCAGATTGACCGCGACCAGTTTAGTGTCAACATTCCTCAAGACGGCTCTGTGATTTCGGGCTACACAACCATCATCAACAAATACGCGAAAAACCCAAATGCAGCGAAGCTAGCACGTGAATACATCTTCAGTGACCAAGGCCAGATCAACCTTGCAGAAGGTTATGCACGTCCGATTCGCAGCAACATCACTCTACCAAAGTCCATTCAGGACAAGTTGATCTCGAACGACCAGTACTCGAATGCTAAACCGGTTACGGACTTCTCTGCTTGGGAAAAATCGGCACGTAAGCTGCCACGTCAATGGCAAGAGAACGTACTGATTCATCAGCAATAGTACTAAGCAACACCCTCTCCTAAGAAGTAACGAGAAAATATCATGAGCAATAAGGTTATCCTTGTTGTTCTAGATGGACTGAACTATCAGGTAGCCCGTGATTGTATGGGCTACCTAAACGGTCTGTTAGAGCAACAACGTGCAACACTATACCCGATTCAATGTGAACTGCCTTCGATGTCCCGCCCACTTTATGAGTGCATCCTAACCGGTGTCCGTCCGGTTGATAGCGGCATCGTTAACAATAATATCGTTCGTTTGTCGAATCAGGATTCAATCTTCAGTTTGGCAAAGTCTCAGGGAAAAGTGACCGCAGCAGCGGCATATCACTGGGTAAGCGAACTTTATAATCGCGCTCCGTATAACGCTGTGCGTGACCGCTTCACCAATGATGAAACACTGAATATCCAACATGGCTGTTTTTATCACTGGGACCAGTACCCTGATGAAGCACTGTTTCTGGATGCCGAGCATTTACGCCGAGCGCATCAGCCGGATTTCTTGCTGATTCACCCAATGAACATTGATGATTTAGGCCATAAATTCGGCTTAGATTCTCGTCAATACCGCAATTGTGCGCGTGGCGCAGACATCATTCTTTCCAACTACATCGATCAGTGGCTTGCTGATGGCTACCAGATCATTGTGACCAGTGATCATGGCATGAACAACGATTTATCTCATGGCGGCATCCTGCCAGAAGAAAGAGAAGTTCCACTGTTTGTGATTGGCGATATGTTCACCCACCAAGAATGCCACGTGAAACAAACTGAGATTTGTGGCTCGGTTTGCCAGCTTCTCAACCTTGATCACTCAAAACATTACACTCAGGAATTGTTAGCACTATGAGCAGTTCTGCCATCTCATCAACATCAAACAACGTCAGCGCGAAACAGCGTCGAATAAGTTGTTGGTTAAAAAGGAGTAAGCCTGCATTGTGGCTTGCCCCTTTTGCTCTGTTTTTCTACCTTTTTCAGCTTGCACCAATTGTTTGGGTGCTGATTAACAGCTTTATTTACGACGAAGAGTTCGCGTTCGACAACTATCTGGAAGTGTTTGATTCAACCTTCATGATGCAAGCCTTCGGCAACAGCCTCTGGCTCTCATTTTGGTCGAGTATTGCTGGTTTACTGGTTGCAACCGTATTGGTTTCTTCGTTACGTCGTGTCGATTCAAAAATCCGCGACGGTGTGATTGCCTTCACCAACATGAGCAGCAACTTTGCAGGCGTCCCTCTGGCGTTTGCGTTCATCATCATTTTAGGCACTAACGGTGCGGTCACTTTATTGCTTAAGCAATACGGCCTGCTCGGCGATTTTGACCTTTATGGTAAATGGGGATTGATGGCAATTTACATCTACTTCCAGATCCCGTTGGCAGTACTGCTGCTCTACCCTGCATTCGATGCCTTAAGTGACGATTGGCAAGCGGCCGCCGCACTACTTGGGGCAAAGACATCACAATACTGGATACGCATCGCCTTACCCGTGCTTTCTCCTGCTCTGTTGGGCACGTTTATCATCCTGATCGCAAATGCCATTGGTGCTTATGCCAGTGTGTATGCGTTAACTTCCGGTAACTACAACCTCATTACTATTCGCATTGCGAGCTTAGTCTCGGGCGATTTGTTCCTAGAGCCCAATCTCGCCGCCGCAATCTCGGTTATTTTGATGGCGATGCTGGCCTTTATCACTGTGATTAACCAATGGCTGATTACTAAGAGCTACGCAGGTAGAAGCTAATGCAAAACATTAATACTCGCTTCCACAAAACGGTGGTGTACTCCATTGTTGGTATTATGTTGGTCCCAATCATTGCGACCTTCGTTTATTCGCTCTCGTCCCGCTGGGGAGCGACCATTCTACCGGATGGATTTACGCTGGATTGGTACATCAAACTGTTGACTGACCCGCGCTTCCTGCAAGCTTTTGGTCGTTCTCTGTTTATTTGTATTTCTGCTCTGGTATTGAGCGTTGTTCTGATTCTGCCTGCGATTTTTGTGGTGTTTTACTACTTCCCAAAACTCGACAAGCTGATGAACATTCTAATCTTGCTTCCGTTTGCTGTACCGCCGGTGGTGTCGTCGGTTGGCCTTCTGCAACTTTATGCCAACAGCGATATTTCCTTAATTGGCACTCCGTGGATTTTGATTGGCACTTATTTCACGATCGCTTTGCCCTTTATGTATCGAGCGATTTCAAACAGCTTTGAGGCCATCAATTTGCATGACTTGATGGACGCAGCGCATTTACTTGGCGCAAGCACAACCAAAGCGTTTTTGCTGATCATTTTGCCAAACTTGAAGAAAGGCTTAATGGCGTCGCTGTTTCTCTCTTTCTCCTTTCTGCTCGGTGAGTTTGTATTTGCCAATATTCTTGTTGGCACACGCTATGAAACCCTGCAAATCTATTTGTACAACATGCGTCAGACAAGCGGACACTTTACATCTGCACTGGTCATGACCTATTTCCTATTTATTTTCTTACTGACTTGGCTGGCAAGTCGTTTCAGTCGAGGCGCTAAATCATGAGCTACGTAACCGCAAAAAACCTGACTAAACGTTTTGGTGACAATACGGTCTTTGAAGACATCCAATTCAGCATTGAACAGGGCGAGTTTATTACTCTGCTTGGCCCTAGTGGTTGTGGCAAATCCACTCTTCTTCGCAGCCTGGCAGGGCTTAACCCTGTTGATGGTGGCACCATTTCGGTTAACGGAGAGGACATCACCCACCAAGTACCGCAGGAGCGTGGCATTGGCATGGTGTTTCAGTCTTATGCTCTGTTTCCCAATATGACGGTGGAAGGTAACATTGCGTTTGGCCTGAAAATGAAAAGACTAGACGCTGACATCATTCAGCGTGAAGTGGCGAAAGTGATTGAGCTGGTTGACCTGAAAGGCAAAGAAAAACAGTACCCGCATCAACTTTCCGGCGGGCAACGTCAGCGTGTCGCACTAGCACGTGCCTTGGTGGTGAAGCCGCGAATTTTACTCCTCGACGAACCTTTGTCAGCGCTGGATGCCAAAATCCGTAAGCACCTTCGTCAGCAAATTCGCGACATCCAGAAAGAAATGAACCTGACCACGATCTTCGTTACTCATGATCAGGAAGAAGCCATGATCATGTCTGATCGTATCTTCTTGATGAATAAAGGAGAAATCGTTCAGGCTGGTACACCCGAAGAGATTTACACGCAACCAGCCAACGAGTTTGTTGCCGGTTTTATGGGACACTACAACCTGGTGGAAGCCGACCACGCCAAACAGCTTTTTAATATCGATACGCAAAGCAAAGTGGCTATTCGCCCTGAATCTATATATGTCAGAGAACAAGGTCGTCAGTATGGTAACCACATTTCCGCACCACAAAGCGGTATTATCAAAAATCACCAGTTGCTGGGTAATGTAATTCGCTATCAGGTGGAGGTTAACGAGTGCGAACTCACCGTTGATTTACTCAACCGTTCATCTGAGCGACTATTAGCAAATGGCAGCCAGTTAGAACTACTCTTTAATCTAAACGAAATTCAACCAGTGAGAGCTTAAGATGTCCAAACCTTTGTATGTTTTTGATATGGACGAAACCTTAATCAACGCAGACTGTGCAATGATTTGGAACGCGTTTTTGGTCGAGAAGGGCATCGCGACTGAGCCCAACTTTATCGAAGAAGATCAACGCCTCATGAAGCTCTACGCAGAGGGAAAAATGGACATGGAAGACTACCTTGAGTTTTGCATGGCACCACTTTCCGACATGCCTATTGAGCAAGTAAAAATGTTAGTTGCAGAGTGCGTAGACAAACAGATTCTGCCCAAGCAGTTTAAGCAGTCCAAAACCTTGATCGAACAACTCTCCCGAGATGGCATTGATATGGTGATTATTTCCGCGAGCGTGACTTTCTTAGTCGAAGCGGTAGGCCAACGTCTTGGAATCCCAACATCATTGGGAATAGACTTGATTGAACAAAAAGGCACTTACAGCGCTGAAATTTCGGGCATACCTAGCTATCGAGAAGGCAAAGTCACCAGATTGCAACAATGGCTAGAAGCACAGCCAGAATTGTACTCAGAAATTCATTTTTATACGGATTCAATCAACGATTTACCGCTTTGTCAGCACGCTGACTACGCCTATTTAGTCAACCCATGCCCTCGCCTACGAGAGCATGCGAATCAGCCAAACTGGACGGTATTAAGCTGGGATTAGTGAGCATATTTGAACGATCTATCACTTCTGACCCAATCAAAAAGAGCAGCAGGAAAAGCTGCTCTTTTTGTTCACGCAAAATAGCCTAAGCATCCACTGGATGAATGCGTCATGAATTAAAACATGTCGTTAACAAAAGCAAGCGATTTATGCGGCTTTGCGCAATAGAATTACCACTCATCATCATACACAACTGCGCTCACATAGATGAAAAACACAAACAACATACCGTTTATAAATCGAAATGTTATCAGAAACTTAGTTTTGGCACACACCAAACACAGAACAACAACATATTCGCAATTATAAGTAACGATAATGAAATCATTGATTGAGGAATTAACATTTTAACAATCATTACAACAATGTTAACTTTAGCGCAGTTGGTCGCACTGGTGGTAAGCCTCTCACCAAGCTATTGTCAGTTTGATAAGGATGTTCGACCATCTCCATAATGAATAGACACCGAATTTGGTGCCCTTTTTCGCCCGCAAAGACGGTTCTTTGCGGGCTTTTTTCTGTCTGCGATTTATCAATAGACATAAAAAAGCCAGCTTTTATAAGCTGGCAAGAGAGCAACAAGATCAGCGCCTACTGCTATCTAGCGCTGAACGTGTATTAGGAGCCATTCTTTATTTTGACAAGGGCCATTCAGAAACTATGACTTACTCGCTTCTGATTTTTGGCACGCAACCTTTACCAATTGTGCTTGCTCTTCTTTAATACGTTTAACGATTCGTGCATCTCGAGCATCAATATCGTCCATATTCATTTGCTGAACATCCGCTATCGCTTCGTACTTCATTGCAGAGAAGTCTTGACGCAAATCAGAGCTCCACTCCTCCTTGTCTAAAGTGTTAGCAGCAGCGATTGGTGATGACATTACAGCAATAAGACCAAGAGTAGAAAAAAATACGCTTTTCATAGCGAGCTCCTTGAGGATTAGCAGTTTATTTTAGGTACGCTCTATACATTGCACGTACGATGCCAACTTTTAAATCCTTAAATTTCAGCAACTTATTTTAAATCATATTTCATCACCGAAACCCTCATGGTAAATTTCGCACACTGAGTGTTAAATTAACCACGACTATATTTTCTTTTTATTCTATTCATTAAAGCTATAGCACAAATGGCGCTATCTCGTACTTTCATCACGATTGCATTTGAGACAAATAAAAAGAGCAGCCCGAAAGCTGCCCTTGAATTATGAAGAGATAAGTACTTTAGTTAGAAGCTTTAACCTGAGCTTCTGACGTATCATCCTGCTTTTTGAAACGAGCGAACAGACGCGAGAAAAAACGCTTAATCGCTCTGAATATATTCTTGATATCTTCAAGCATCAGATACAAACAAGGCACCAATACTAACGTCAATATCGTCGCATAAAGGACTGCAAAGCCTAACGCGACCGCCATAGGAATGACGAAGCGCGCCTGTAAACTCGTCTCGAACATGATTGGCAGAACACCAGCAAACGTCGTGATTGAAGTTAGAGTAATCGCGCGAAAACGTGCACACCCAGCCTCAACAACGGCTTGTTTGATGTTCATCCCTTTTTCTCGAACCTGGTTTACGTAGTCCGTCATGACGAGAGAGTCATTGATGACCACACCTGCTGCGGCAATAAGACCAAAGGTGGACATCATACTGATGTCTAACCCGAGCCAGAAATGCCCCCAAATCGCGCCCGTCAAACTGAAAGGGATCACCGACATCACAATCAGCGGCTGCGTGTAACTCTTCAGTGGCACCGCTAGTAGGATGTAGACGATGATCATCCCGGCAATGAAGAAGAGAATCTGCTCATTACGCTGTGCAGCTTGCTCCTCGATGTCCCCACCTAGCTCAGTTTTAACGCTTGGGTACTGGTTTTTCATATCGGGCATGATGCTTTCATCGATGATTTTCACCACTTCTTCTGGCTCAATCAACTCTTCATCAATGGAGCCATAGACGTAAACCGTCTGATAACCACCCTCACGACGAATAGTACTCACGCCCGGTTGCTCATTAATCTGCACCACATCACCCAGCATGACCTTTTTGCCTGCGGGCGTTGTTATCACGGCATAGCGTAGCGATGAGAAAGCTTCACGCGTTAATTGCGGATAACGAACCATCACTTTGATTTCTTCGCCGTCACGGATTAATCGCTGTGCTTCACCACCATAGAAACTGCCACCCACTTGCTGAGCAATCATGGTGAGATCCAAACCGAGATCGTAGGCAACAGGTGCTAGCGAAAGCAGCACTTCTTTACTGCCTGAATCAATCGAAGATGAAATATCGTACAGACCTTCTTGCTGCTGCAAGCGGTCAATTAAGTAACGCCCCGCTTCATTTAGCTCATTGATATTCGAGCCAAACAGCAGATAGCCGAATTCGTCTCGATCACCACCACCTGCGCTCTGTTCACGAATCTTGATACTCTTCATTCCCGGAATGGTTGGCATCGCTTCACGCCAACGACGCGCAAGTTCGAACGTATTGAAAGGTCGTAAATCCTCGTCAACAAGCGGAACCAAAACTCGGCCTTCGGTACGGCTTCTGTTATAAGAAAGTACATCTCGAATCATTCCCTGACCGTGCTCTTCAATGGTCTGAGTTTCGACCTGCTGCATAACACGCTCAATGGTTTTAAGTGCATCAATGGTTTGCTCACTTGATACGGTATCATTCATTTCAATCGTGATCGCCGGATAATCGGTCGGTACTTTAGGGTTAGGAATGACGCGTACGTAATTTGAGTTTACTAGCGCTGCACTGATTGCCAGTAAGCCACAAAATATGGCGAAAACACTCCAACGCCAGTGGGTACAAAGGGTGACAAAACGGCGATAAGTGCCATTAACAAAACCAAAGAAGCGCGTATTAAAGCGATCTCGCCATCCGCCAACCTTTATAGGTTTGAAATTGGTGTGCGCAAGGTGGGCAGGTAAGATCAACTTAGATTCAATCAGGCTGAAGACTAAACATAAGATAACCACACCCGCGATGCCGTAGAAAAATGCACTATCGATTCCGCTAGAAAGCAAGAAAGGAGCAAATACAGCGATGGTCGTCAGAACGCCAAATGTCGCTGGCGTCGCAACACGTTTAACACCACGGACTACGTTTTCGACACCTCCGCCCTTTTCCTCAATTTCACTGTAGGCGCTTTCCCCCATCACAATCGCATCATCGACGACGATCCCCAACACCATGATGAAGGCAAACAGAGAGACAATATTCACTGTAATACCCAAGGCAGGCATTAACATCACCGCGCCCAGGAAACAGACTGGTAAACCGATCATCACCCACATAGCTAAGCGGAAGCGCAAGAAAATACTCAGCATAATGGCGACCAAAGCGGCACCCTGCAGCAAGTTTTTCAGCATCATGTCGAGACGCCCATTGAGGTAATAAGTCATGTCGACCAGTACCTTAAGCTGAACGTCACTTGGCAGTGTTTTGTTTTTCGCCTCGATGTATTTATGAACCGACTCAGCGACGGGAATAATATTCTGGTCGCGCGTTGCTTCTACGGACATGTAAATCGCGTTTTGTCCCGAATATTCAAAGTAACGCTCTTCTTCAGTAAAGCCATCTTTGATTGTCGCAATATCCTGCAGCAGAACTTTCGCCCCGTTAGCGCCTAACTTTACCGGAATATTTCTGAATTCATCACCGTGGTAATACTGGTTTTCAATACGTACTGCGATCATCCCAGAGTTGGTTTTGACTTCACCCGCTGAAAAGTTGGCAGAGTAACGTCGAATCGCGTCACTCACATCACTCAACGTGAGGTCGTACTTACGCAGCACAAGCGGATCGACTTCAATCGCGATCTCTTCTTCAGGCGCACTCACATACACCAACATGACGTTTTTCAGTTGCAGAAGCTCATCTTCAATTTGCTTAGCGATGGGCTTTAACTCTTCGAGTGGCCTATCACCAACGAGCCCCATCTCAATCACGTCCTGACGCCACTCAACTTGATAGACATTAATTGGCTCCATACCCGCAGGTAAATTAGACAAGGTATCAATCCGTTGATTCACATCATCAAGCACGCGTTTGATGTCAGCATTTACATCCACTTCAATAGAGACATAAGCACTGCCTCGACTCGCTCGGGATACGACTTTCTTAATGCCCGTAACGTCTTTTATCGACTCTTCTACTTTGACGAGAATGCTCTCCTCTATTTCCTGAGGAGAGGCGCCAGGATAGGTTGCTCGCACGTCAATGTAGTTAACTTCGATGTTAGGGAACATCTGTCTCTGAATGAATAGATAGCTCACGATGCCCATGATAATGATAAACACCATCAGCAGGTTCGCGGCCACAGGGTTATTGGCAAAATAGGCAATTATGCCCTTTTGATTGGTCTCTTCCATGACAAACTCCTACTTATTGTACGACGGTTTCGGAGTCGTCATTCTTTTTTGCGATTTGCACCGCCATGCCTTTTTGCGGGTACTCAGGCAGAGTTAACACCAGCTTATCGCTCTGTTCCAGACCGTCACCGACCAACATAAACTCGCCTTCCGCTCTCAGTACGGTAACAGTTCGAGGCTGGAGTTGGCTGTCATCATTGACAACCCAGACGGTGCGGTTTTTAACCAATTCTTGAGGTAAGCGATAAATGTGTTTGAGTTCTTTACCGGTAAAGCTGACTTCAACATAAGAACCAAATTTGATTGGTGGTTGCTTATTATCAATCCCGTATGGGTCCTCAACCTGAATCACCATATTGATCATTCGGGTTGCGCTGTCGATCATACCTAAGTCACGAACCACTTTGCCTTCACGCGTCGTCGACAAAATACCTTGCTGAGTGACAGTGGCACGGAGTTCATTGATGGACTCCGGCAAGAATGCACTGTCAAATCCAGCAATCGGCACATGTATTTCTGCTACTTCAATATTGTTGAGCGTAGCAATACGAGATCCAGATGTAACGAACTGGCCGACGCCGATATCTCGCTCAACCACTAGCGCATCGTAGGGTGCAATGACTTTGCAGTTTTCCAGATCACGCTTAGCACGTTTCAAAGACGCTTGTGCCGATTTCACCTGCGCCTCTGCGCTTAGTACATGCGGTTTACGTAAATATAAGTCCGTTACTTGTTTATCACTCAGTTGCTTAGCCTGACGCTTGGCGACTTCTGCTTTCGCCTTCTCCTCGATCAATGTTGCACGAGCACTGGCCAGAGCCGCCTCAGCTTGAAGCACTGCCGCCTCGTAGTTATCGCTTTCAATCGTGAACAAGATTTCACCGCGCTTTACGATACCGCCAGTGACAAAGTTAGGGTGCCAACTGATGACTTCACCGCTCACTTGAGCAGAGAGGTGAGTTTTCTCAAACGGCACCAATTCGCCATGGCTGGTAATCACCACTTTGTGGTCGGTAGGAAAAAGTGAAGATGCCTGAACCGTCGGCTCAGCAATGGTTTCTTTCGTCGACTCTTTTTCTGGAGCCGTCGCGGCTATTGCGGCATAACCTGCGTACGAGCCACCAGCAACAACGAAGGGTAAAAGCCAACGCAACATGGGTTTTGATAACATCCAAAAAATCCTTTTTTATTGTTTTTGTCACCGTTTAGCGCTTGATACGACCTACAGGTGTCACATACTGCCAGCCAACTCAAGTTCCTATGAGTAAACGGTGAGGTAGTTGTACCAATCTAAATAACGATTTGATCATCTCGCTATCCGGATTAGTTTTGCATCTGAAATAGACTATTCTGTTCATCTCCAAGTAAAGGTAAGCACTGAAGAACCACCGAAACCTGGACTTCATAAGAGAACAACACTCACAAAGGCTTGAGACCGTAATCCACGGCAAATTATCCTTTAAAAGCTCATAAAACTAACAAAATTTTAACTCACTTCGCAAGTTGTGTACCCTTACTCACACATCCCATACGCAAGCTGCATGCCAGATATATAACCATTAAAAATCAATCAGTTACTAATATTCGTGCAATAGCCCTAGTCATGTATAGGTGAGAAATACCAGATATTAGTGAATCCAACCAATTAGAGTAAAAACATTAATTAAATAAATGATTTTGTGCGTCTAAAAAAGCGAGCCAACACAAACTTCTGAGAGAAAAAATCAACTCAAGTCACAACCTAAGCGAGACATTTAGCGCCAGCAGCTAAAATTCTCCTGTCTAATGTGCGTGATTGTGTATTCAGCCCTGCACGTTGAAACCATTTGCGTATATACTCAGCTTAAGTAACGTTTTGTATTACAAGGATATGTTCATTGTCTCATATGTTTACTAAGCTCATTTTCACCTGCATGTTTACTTTTCTGTCGGCCTGTTCTGCAATTGAGTACAGAGACCCTAGTGAAAAGTCCACTACGTTTCAGTACGGTTACCAATCGGATTCAGCGTTGGCGCACTACTTTGAGGCTTACGAAAAGGATCCGAAAACGGAGACTGGTTTTTATCCTCTTAACCAGGGTCACGATGCACTTCTTGCACGTATCTCGCTGATTGAATCAGCTCAGAAAAGCCTGGATCTTCAGTACTATATCTATCGAGGAGATGAGACCAGTAATTTCATTACCTGGCGACTGTACGAAGCAGCAAAACGAGGGGTTCGAATTCGCTTGCTGCTTGATGACATGCAAAAGCGGAACGATAAAATGATGGCCGCTATGAACGCCCATCCAAACATCGAAATCCGATTGTTTAATCCTCACCAATATCGCTCGGCAAGGCTATTCGGGTTTGCGACAGACTTCGATCGCCTGAACCGCCGAATGCACAATAAATCGCTTGTCGCTGACAGTGTTGCGGCGGTAGTAGGTGGTCGAAATATCGGCAATGAATATTTCTCGTTCGAATCTGAAGTCTCATTCGGTGACTTCGACTTGCTGCTTTACGGAGAAGCAGTTCAACAAACGGCAGACCAATTTGATCTCTACTGGAACAGTGTTTATTCCATGCCGATGGAGTGGGTTTTCCCTGGGTCTGAACAAATCACCGAGGCTGCTATCCAAACACAAGTCGAAAAGCTGCAACTGACTGATAAATTTACAAAAGGTCGTTATAACTTCAATATGCTCGACATGTATCAAGAGTTGAAGAAAGGCCAACTAACGCTTTATTGGGGTGAAGGAGACATCTGGTTTGACTTACCAGATAAAGTGGCGACGCATGAAAGCCAGCTGGTTGGTAACTTGTCCGAGCTACTCAAAAGTGTGGACCACTCGTTCGTGCTCATCTCCCCATATTTTGTGCCAACCGAAACAGGAACAAAAGCGCTGACCAACGCCGCGAAACGAGGTGTGGATATTACGATCGTCACCAACAGCCTCGCTTCTAACGATGTCTTTGCAGTGCATGGCTGGTATTCAAAGTACCGCGAAGATCTGCTCGCTTCAGGTATCAAACTGTGGGAAGTCAAATCCAGTGCCAAACTTAAGAGCAAATGGAGCTTAACGGGTAGTAGCCGCGCGAGTTTGCATGCCAAAGCGATGCTAATAGATAAAGAGACGCTTTTTGTCGGCTCAATGAACTGGGATCCACGCTCGGCAAAACTCAACACCGAAATGGCCGCTGTGATTAAACAACCAGACTATGTTCAAGACTTTCTGGCAACCTTGCCTGAAATACTCAATAACAACGCTTATCGCGTGACGCTCCGCGACGGTGATATTGTCTGGACTGACAATAAAACAGGACAGGAATATAACTCAGAACCTGAAGCAAGTATGTGGCGAAGAATGGGCTCTTGGTTCTCCGGTATTTTACCTATCGAAGATCAACTTTAACCTGCTTCGATTTTAAAACAGCGCCCTAGTCGGCGCTGTTTTATTATTTAATCCAAAGGATAGACGACTTTAAACCGCTCTAAAACCAACAGCCGTTGCTCATGCCATTCAATGCCTAACTCATCACATTCGGCTTGGAAGAAGCGGGCATGAGCCTCGCGCCACCATTGTAGTGTTCTATCCCCTTCACCTTCTGCTCTCGCAAAGTCCTCTCCTACCTCGCTGTATGGGCTGATAGAAACTTCGGTAAGTTCAATCACACAAACGGGTTCACCATCCCAATTCGTCACAACCTGAAGGTGCCCAACTTGAGGCATGGCTTCTCCGTGTTCGCTATACCAAAGTTCCATGCTGCAAGACGCTGTTTTTTGCCCCGTTCGAACCAGCTCCGCGCATAGGTTCGCGTTGTATTCATCAGCACAGTAATAATCCGCACTCATTGACGGAATGGCTTCTCGTTGCCGAGAATTAAGTAATACTAAGTACTGATCGAGGTAACTTTTAGCTTTGACGTCCATAACAAATGCCCTAACAATCAATGAGGTGGAAGAAGCTTAATGGCTCATAGAGCAAAGAACAATATTCTAGAATCTAAAAGATGAGCGGTGCTCTGCTGTCAAAGAGTACAGTTGAACTGCAAAGGCAACGGAAAGTAAGGTAAATATTTCTTTTGTGAGAATTTTGCTAAACGTTTGTGCTATTTGCTATTGTTGCATGGTCTATCTGTATCCCTAACGCAAAAGGACGTTTTATGCGCTTATTTATCGGTATTTTTTTCACACTGATTCTGTCACTGCCAACCTTGGCATCTGAAGAAAAATATTCAGAATCTGACTTGTTAGATAGACCGCTTATGGAGCGCTATATTTTAGACGAGCTTAAATCGCTACGTCAGGACTTCCAAAACTTGGAAAAACGCACGATTACTGAAATCACCGACCGTGAACTTAGCGTCGCTGATAAATCGTTAAACTACGCCAATGTCACTGTGACGTACTTCTTTTACATCATCGCAGGTGTTGCATCGCTGATCGCTTTCGTCGGTTGGCAGTCGCTGCGTGAATTTAAACACAACACCAAAGAGATGGCCGATAAGCGATTGGATAAGATCGCAAGCGAATATGAGAAAAAGTTTGTTGCACTGGAAAGAGACTTAAAACGCAAGACTCGCATCATCAGTGAGAACAACAAAGAAATCGAGAAAATCAACGAAATCCATAACTTATGGCTGCGCGCACAAAGCTCTCAAACACCTGAGCAGCGAATTGAAATTTATGATGAAATTCTGGTTATTCGCCCTGGTGATTTGGAAGCACTCACTTACAAAGCAGACGCCGCAATGGAAATTAATGAATACCATTGGGCACTGAGCATTTGTAATCGCGTTTTAGAAGTGGACTACACGAATGGCCCGGCACTTTATCAACGCGCTTGTGCCTATTCTCGATTAGGTGTTGAAGAACAAGCGATTGAAGATTTAGAGCGTGCCATTGAGTACAGCCCTTCGATTCGTGACCTGTTAGCTGAAGAGCGTGATCTTGAATTGCTACACGGCAACGAACGATTTGAGAAGCTGTTGCAGCTCCATCACGAGTAACGGAATAAACGACATGAGCCGTCACTTTAACTTAGAAGATGCCAGCCAGGTATTGGTTGGCGCTTTTGCTCTTGCAGTACCGATTTCTTTTTCCGAAGAAGCATGGCGCTTGGGTGAAAGCTTGCCGATGGCAAACCTGCTCATGTTGTTAAGCCTCTCAGTTATTTTTCTGAGTTTTTTCGCCTATCAGAGTGTATTCCAAAGCCGAATCCGCCATCGCGTATCCATCTTTATTTTCCGCGTTATCATCGCTTACACCATTGCGGCAGTTGTGGTTGCACTGGTATTACTTTGTCTCGATAAACTTCCGCTCCTGACAGAGCCTTTGGTGGCGATAAAACGTATTATCGTCATCACGATGCCGGCATCTATGGGCGCGATTGTCGTCGACAGCTTCGATAAAGAGTAAGCCTAACTTCACTCATCCAACGTTAGGTTAGAGCCTGAATGATCTTTTCCTAACACATCTTCTGGGTTACGTAAGGCGCACGTTTCAAGCGATAGACAACCACATCCAATACAACCACCCAAATCATTCTGTAGTGCTTTCAACTGCTGAATTTTTTGCTCTAACTGCTCATGCCATTGGCTCGCCATTCTCTCCCATTGCGCTTTGTTCGGCGCTTGATGCTTTGGCAGGTTATCCAGCGCTTGTTTGATTTCTTCTAAAGACAAGCCCACCTGCTGCGCAGCCTTAATCACGGCAACACGGCGTAACACACTTCGATGATAGCGGCGTTGATTTCCCTGATTTCGCCAGCTCGAAATTAATCCTTTTTGTTCATAAAAATGCAGTGCCGACACTTTCACTCCAGAACGTTTCGCTACTTCACCTACGCTGATTTCCATCCCTGACTCCCATTCCAATGATTTTTCAAAAAACACTTTACCTCAAGTTTACTTGAGGTTTTAGAGTGAGACCAAATCAATTATCGAGGCACAAATATGAAAAACAAAACTCAGCCTTATTTAATCGGAAGGTTCTTCGACAGCATATCGTCAGGCTTATTTATGATGGCACTTCCCTGGGTAATGCTGGCTTCGCCAGGAATGGGAACATTTGTCGCGTTAGTATCGCTTAGCTGTACCGCAGTCTCTTTCTTGGTCACACCGTTCTTTTCCACTTTGACTGACCGCCATTCACGTAAAACACTGCTGATTGTGAATCAATGGGTACAAGCGGGAATGGCTCTGGTGGTATTCGCCGCATACGGGCTTGAGCTAGAGTCCTACTGGCTATTAGCTTTTGCGCAGTTGGTGTACTGGGTTTCCAGTAATGTTGCCTGGGCAACCAACAACGCATTTACTCAAGAAAACTACCAGCAACATGAATACGCCAAGATTTCTGGTCAGCAGGAAATCGTTATGCAGTCCACGACTCTCGGCGCAGGTGCACTTGGCGTGGTGTTACTAGAAAAGTGGGGAATGATGGAGTTCGCACTGTTTGCGGCAACGGCGTCATCGTTGGCTGCCATTTTCTATATACTAACGCCTTACACTCGCCGATTACGTGAATCACACTCAGTTTCTTTCATGAACCAACTAAAAGAGAGTAAGCACATCTTTAGCCGTGAGCCTTACTTTTTCGGGTTCATTTTACTTTCTTGCCTCTCTTACCCGGTGTTGACGTACTTAAGCAAATTAGTCCCGATTTGGTTCTCAGAGCAGGACATTACTGGTGATTGGTTTGCAGGCTTTAACATCAGCTTTGGCTTGGGATCCCTGTTTACCGGGTTGATTGTTGCGAAGGTACTTAACCGCCTTCCACACGCCCATATTATCTTCGCATCAATGACGATTCTTTCTCTTACCCTGATTGGCTTGAGTTTCTCATTACATCCAATGGGTATATTGATGCTGATAGCCCTATTTGGTGTATTTAACGCATTAAACCGAATTGCGAGAATTAACTGGATGCATCACACGGTATCCATTCATCAGCGTGGCCGAGTAGATGGAGGAATCAGCATGTTCAGTACTACGGTGCAATCACTCAGCTATGTCGTCATTGCCATGCTGAGTCACTATGACATGACACGCTACGGCTTTATCTTCGCCGCTATAGTAATGATGGTGGCAGTGGGAGCGATGTGGGCACTGCAAAAGAATATTGGTAACAACAACGAGTTAGCCCTCCAAACGGTAATGAAATGAGCCGCACTAAGGTTGGAAAATAAAAAAGGATGACAGCCAACACTGTCATCCTTTTTGTTGTTAACGCTTAAACTAGCAAAACCTTAGAACCAAGTTTCCATCTGCAAAGCAAATACGGTTTCACCACCACGTCCCATAGTGCTTGCACTGTCATCCACGCTCACTGAGTAATTATTAAGATCATCACTCCAGTCAACATAGCTCACCGCAAAGCGTAACTCTGGACGGTCGAAGAAACCGGCTGCTGTTGCCAGCTTCAACGTTGGTGCTACTGTCGCTTTGTAGAATCCGCCACTCGCTTGTTCAACACTGTTGTCTAGGTCCATGTACTGGTAGGTTCCCTCGTAAACCATTTCAAAGTTTTCTGTTAACTCTTGAGCCAAACGAACGTTCAACGAAGCCCACATAAACTCATCATTAGTTTTCACACGATCCTGGCTGTACTCCGCCATCAGCGCTGGCGCAATTCTCCAGTTATCAGCAAAGCGAGTCACGCCATATGAAAACGCTCGAACCGCTTGTGCATCGTCATTCAAGTCACCATTTGAACCAATACCTTTTAGCTCAGCTCCTAACCCCTGACCAATCGAAAAGCCTGTTTTAGAAAAGCCATCATTCACACCGTAAAAACTGTCGGCATGGTAAGCAAACAGAGCATGAACACCACTTTCTGCACGTTTAGTTGGTGACGTGTTGCTAGATGTTCTATCTTCGTTGTCAGACGACACCATACCACTCAACATCACCTGGATATTGCCAATGCGGTTATTGGTAGTCGCAATGTAGTTCTCGATATCAGTACTTGAGCTGTCGATTTCGCCGAAGTCACGACCATAAATAGAGAAGTTCGATTTCCACTCATCCGTGATCTGAACATCGTAAACACCTGCACCAGTACCGGCTAGGAATACGATATCTGAATCGAAAAAGTGAATATCAAAGTTATCACGGTCGAATCGCTTACCCGCCCAAACTGTCGCATTATCAAATGCGCCGCTGAAAGAAGGTAAGTTTTTCAGCTCTGCATACACCTGACGAACATTCAACTTACTGTCGTCAGCCGTCCAATCATTGCTGCTTTCAACACTGTCCGCCAACATGATATGGAATCGAGCACTCGAACCATCATCCATATAACGGTTGTGGATCAAGTTTGCTTCTAAGTAGTTATCATCCTCCAAGCCTAATCGACCAACCGGAGCACCTATCGCGCCAGCCGCAGTCATGTAAGGTCCTGTTCCCGTTGCACCGTTAAGATCATCATTGATCAAAAGACCTGCACGCGCATACCCATGGAACTCGAATTGCGATGCTGTGTTGTCGGCTTTGTTCGCAACTTGCTCCGTTTGCTCTAATCGGGATTCCAACTCGCTAATTCGAGCTTCTAAGGCATCCATATCTTCATTTGCATAGGCAAATGTTGTAGGTAGCAGAGCGGTTGCGATACTTAGTGCCAATACATTCGCTTTCATTATTTATTTCTCCAACATTAAATTGATTATTTCGAGATCTGGCAAACGTTCCCGACAAAATCGATTAAATGTGGAATTAAACCCAATAATAAAGACTAATATCCTGTTATCGGTTAGCCTAATTATTAGTCAACGCCATAAATAACTCGTAAATCACTATATAAAACAAATCGGGAACGATCCCGATAATTGATAAAAAATATTAACGCCATCACGATTTATTGAGTAAGCACTTGGTACTGATCACAGATTTGGCCACCACGAAGGATCTGTTTATCTATGTCTGTCCAGTTCTGTTCGAACCAGCCTATTTACAACAACTTTCAAGTTTATGATCTCGATTAAAAAGCAATCAGCCCCAGCATGAAATAAGTCACATAAAAATCAAGGCTTTTGAGTCATGCTATATAAAGCCAAGTGAATCGTTTTTGTATGAATGGGCTGACTTCTGCCAACAAGATACTTTAAAAATGGTCAGCAACTTCTAATATCGTAATAACCTCTTAATCTGCTTCCCTCAGTAAGGCGGTTGTATGCATAAAGTCATCCGGAAAATGACATGGAAGACGAATAGGCGGTAAACCCGCCCTACTCCAATGCAGTTCGTGACCTAATAACAGGTTTATCTGGAAACTGTGGTTTCCGCACGTCAGCAAGGAGGCTTTATGCCTATCAATAACATCCGCAACATCGCTTTTGTTGGTCAGACTGGAACCGGCAAAACGACCCTCGTCGAAAAGCTGCTCTTCACCTGTGACGCGACGCATCACTTAGGAAGTGTAGAAAAAGGCGATACCGTTACCGACTTCGACCCCCAATCTATTCAATATCAACATAGTATCGAAGCAACTCCTGTCGCGTTACGCTGGAATGATCATCGCCTGAATATTATCGACACTCCGGGGCAGAGTGAATTACTCGGCAGAACGCTCAGTGTTTTTCCGGCCGTTGAAACCTCTGCACTTATTGTCGACCCACAAACACCACTCAACCAAACCTCTGATCGCTTATTTACCTTTGCTCAAGAGCAACAGAAGTGTCAGATGATCATCATTAACAAGCTCGATAACCAAGGTAACCAGCTACAAATATTGATGGATAATATCGTTGAGCATTTTGGCGATAAATGTTTACCGATAAACCTGCCTTCTGCCGATGGCCAGTCCGTTATCGATTGTTACTTTGAGCCTGAACTGGAGCGAGAAACCCAGTTGGCTAAAGTGACAGAAGCGCATGAAACCTTAATTGACCAGGTTATCGAAGTTGATGAAGAGTTAATGGAACTCTATTTGGAACAAGGCTCAGAACTCACTGCAGAACAACTGCATGACCCATTTGAAGAGGCACTGAGAACTGGTCACGTGATCCCTATCTGCTTTGTTTCTGCACAGACGGGAGCGGGTGTCGAGCTACTACTTCGCACCCTGGCTGAAATTATGCCGATGCCAAACGAAGGTAATCCGCCACTGCTTGAAAAAAACGGCAAGAAAATCAAAGTTAATTGTGAGTCTCTGGAACATACCGTAGCGCATGTTTATAAGGTGAGTGTCGACCCATATATGGGAAAACTGGCTTACCTTCGCGTTTACCAAGGTGAAATTAACGCTGGCAGTCAGCTTTACATCGGTGAGAGTAATAAAGCGTTCAAGGTTGGGCACCTGTACCAACTGCAAGGCAAAGAGCGGACAGAGATTCCACGTGCGATTGCGGGTGACTTCTGTGTATTAGCTAAAGTCGATGATCTTGAATTTGACTCTATCGTTCATGACTCCCATGACGAAGACGGCGTTGAGCTAAAAACACTCAATTTTCCAGACTCCATGTACTCTCTGTGCTTAAAACCACTAAAACGCGGAGACGAACAAAAACTGGGTGACGTACTTAACAAAATCGCAAGTGAAGACCCTTCGTTACGCATCGAACATCGAGCAAGAACCAACGAGACTATCATCAGTGGACAGGGCGAATTCCATCTCAAAGTTGCGCTGGAGAAAATGGCTAACGTATACAAGCTAGATGTAGAAACATGCCAACCAAGTGTCGAGTACTTCGAGACCATTACCAAACCAGCTGAAGGCCACTATAGACATAAGAAACAAAGTGGAGGCGCAGGTCAGTTTGGCGAAGTGCAGTTGAGAGTTCGTCCTCTGGAGCGTGGAGCTGGGTTCAAGTTCATCAATAAAGTGGTTGGCGGCGCGATTCCTACTGCCCTTATTCCTGCCGTAGAAAAAGGAATACTGCAAGCGCTCGAGGAAGGTGCTATCTCCGGAAACCCTATCAAAGATCTTGAAGTGACCGTCTATGATGGCAAATACCATTCTGTTGACTCTAAAGAGATAGCCTTTGTCATTGCGGGTAAAAAGGCGTTTTTGGATGCAGTTAATAATGCCGACCCGATTGTTCTTGAGCCAATCATTCAGATGGAATTACACATTCCAACCATTAACGTTGGGGATGTATCAGGTGATTTGTCTGGTAACCGAGGATTAATTGAAGGCACTGAGCCTGTGGATAATAACTTCACTCTGATCAGAGCGAAATCTCCAGTGAATGAACTGCAAGACTACGCCCGAAGATTACGTGCGATTACCGGAGGTGAAGGCAGTTTCAGTATGACGTTGAGTCACTACGAACCCGCGCCACCAGCGGTGCAGAAACAAGTCTGTCAAAGCAGTACCCAGCAGAACTAATTGCTGAGTAAAAAGCCGTAAATAAAAGCGCCCTCATGTCGAGGGCGCATTTTTTATTTGTATTCGGAGCTATTTATCGAGCGACAATCCAATTTGACTGATTTTACTTTCGAACTCTTCGACACTTTCCGCTTTGTAAGTCGGTGAACCGTTAAAGTAACGTGGTTTCTCTGGCAGCATCGCATTTTTCAGCTCTATTTCTTGATCAAGATTGTCATGATAAACCGTCACGCGATGTGGAATATCCTGCTTCATTACAGCCATATTGGTTCTCCTTTATTAACACGAATTTTAAGCGTAGACCTAAATACAGAGACCAACAAAACCCTAGAGCAAAATTTAGACAACCACGACAACTTTTACGCAATTAAATGCATTAAATTTATTACTCTTCATTCTCTGAATTAGAAGAGGAATAGACAGACTTAAGCTAGGTTCACCCGATTGGATTTTTGTTTTAATGCTCCGATGACGAGTGTGGCTCTGAAATTTGATACAAGCGACGTTGAGATTCAGAACACGAGGTTTCACAGTTACACACTTTGTCGACACCAACATTATTCAGGCCACCACAGCTGCCTTGAATGCGCTTGTTGTGGAAAATCACACCAAGCGACATCAATAAAATAATTAGGAGAAAACCAACAAAGGTAAATACCCAGACCATGCTAACCAACCTTGTTATCTGAAGCCTTTAAACTAAGTATAGCGGGGCTGGATTTCAGTGCTAACAACTCGCGAGGCGGTTTCGGGCGGCTCAAGATTGACGGTTTGGATTGTTTACCACCACAACCACATGATCCACAACCATCTTTTTTGTTGTGATTGGCCGAAGGTCGACCTTGAGACACGTCGGTCAGCGGTGTTCTGGCAACGCCCAAAACGTCTTCTATAGAGCTACGAGTAGACAACCGAAATACCTGCTTTCCATTACTCAGTAATTTTTCCAGTGCTCGTTCACCAATATTACGAACCAGCACTGCATCGACGTTGTACTGATCCAATGACTGGATCATCTGAGATTTTGCTTTACAGCCAGACTGCGGCATCGCAGCGATATTAGCTAAATTTTGCAGCATTCCGTCTTCATCGGAATAAATAGCGATATAGGGCGCTTTGACAAAGTGGTTGGCTACGCGCTCACCATCATTAGGAACAGCATAAATCATAAGTTCGACTCCTCATTGGGAAAAACCAGTGCATGACCTTCAACTAAACTTTTTGCGACTTTAAATCGTGCTCTTTTTACCGTGTTGCCAAAAGTTTGTCTCGAAATACCCATTTGATCGGCAGCTTGCTGTTGACTTAATCCTTCTAAATCAGCGAGACGCAGTGCTTCGAGTTCTTCGGGCAGTATGTTGACTTGTTCCAATTGCTGAAACGGCACACCATTTGGCTTGAAACAGTGATGGGCAGCTCGCCCGCATATTTTCCGTTCTATTTTTGGCCTAGCCATCGCCATTCCTCTTAATTCTCAACAAACCCAATAACTCCAAGAAACAGGTTATTGGCATACACGTTACGCCCGTTTATGGCATACGCCAACAATATTATTGGCATATGCCATAAAGCTAAGTTTGCAAAAATCGTAGTTAAAGAAAAAACAGGAAGCGTCTTATAAGGAGAAACAGTCTAAATTAGTGACACTTTTGATACTTGTGCAAAATAAATACGCAATAAACCCGTAAGGCGCAATAGCTTTACACTGCTCTGATTGTTCTGACATTTTCATGCCAGTAACTGATTCTTATTGACACAACGATATCATTCCCTTGCTTTGTTATGACGTAAATTTCATAAGTGGGGCTAACATTAACGGCATACATAATCTTTATTGAAAGAGGGATAAAATGAAAAAGACAATGTTGGCAGTAACGAGTGCGGTTATTATTCTTGCGGGCTGTCAAGACGAAAAACCAGCAGAAATGACTGCGGTAGAAACGCCTCAAGTAGAAGAAGTGCAAGTCGCTGAAGCAACTGACGCAATGCCAGCGCCAGAAGAGCAAGCAGTAGAAGAACAAGGCATTTCAGCAGAAACATTTGTCGACACTCAACACAATGCAAGCAACGCTCTTGATTGGAATGGCACTTACCAAGGTACACTTCCATGTGCAGACTGCTCTGGTATTGATATCACTATCACTCTAAATCAAGACGGTACTTACCTGCTTGAGCAAAGCTACCAAGGCAAAGAAGATGGCCAATTCAAGTCAGAAGGTCAATTCAGCTGGGATGAAAGTGGCAGCACGGTAACGTTAACCAACGAAGACGCACCGAACCAGTACTTTGTCGGCGAGAACGTATTAATGAAGCTAGACATGAACGGTGAAAAAGTAACAGGCGAACTTGCTAATAATTACAACCTAATCAAACAGCAATAAGCGCTATTATGTTGTGAAAAAGTACCCAAACCGAGCAGACTCCTGCTCGGTTTTTTCATGTCAGCTCAAGTGAAAAGTACCCTGCGATCCCGCTATTGGTATTTGGTCTAAAAAGTCTCTCTGTATCTACATGCACTGCTGCTTCAACCAGTTGGTTAACTTTATGATCTCGGCTTGCTTAGCGCGGCTTTTCTTATGAACAAAGTAAAAGCTATCGCCAGTATCTAAACCGTGAGATGGGATATAAACCAAGTCATGTGCGATATCTCGTTCGTTAAGCATAAAGTCGTTTGCAAATGCGATACCTTGGTCATAACGCGCAGCCTCTATCGCTAATAGCATATGGCTAAAATGCTGCATATCGACATTACCTGGCAAAGTAAATCCGCCCGCCTTACACCACTCAGACCAATCCTTTCCACGCTCGCGATAGACAGAGTCGGTGGAGAGAAGTGGATACTGCCAAAACGCTTCCGGCATCGGCATTTCTTGCATCTCTTTCCATAATTTATGGCTACAAACCGGATATAAAATGTCCTTATATAAGTGAACAGAGACATAATTTCGCTTTGGTTTTTGCACCGTGATGAAACAATCTCCAACACTCTCGGTTTGCTCTGGGTCTCCCGCCATCATGTTAAGCGTAAGTTCAATCTCGGGATGCAAGCGTTTAAAATCAGACAAACGTGGAATCAGCCATTTTACCGCTAGCGAGCTATAAATCGCCAAACGAATGCTGCCCTTCTCACCTTCACGAACCTTCTGGCTCGCCATCGCGATGGCAGTAATTGCAGGGCTGATGTCTTCCAGATATTGCGTGCCAGTATCAGACAAAGAGAGCTTTCTGCCTTGGCGAATGAACAACGACTCACCGAGGTAATCCTCGAGTAAACGGATCTGGTGACTCACAGCACTTTGCGTCACATTGAGCTCTTCAGCAGCAAGCGAAAAGCTTAAATTTCGCGCCACAGATTCGAAGCAGTGAACCGCTCTAAGCGGGGGTAATTTCATTATCTAAAAATCTCATACTTAAACTAATAAATATCACTTCACTTCATCCTATGACATCACCTACTCTTGCGCAAAGAATGAGGAGATAAAAAAGTGAAAGTTACATCTGTCGGAGCAGCAATGCTGCTATTAATTGTTGGAAACCTTATTGCGGTAATTTCAGACGCTTTGATTAAAAGTGTCGGTAATGATGTGCCCGTTTTTCAGTTTGTGCTATTCCGACAAGTTTCCGCTGTACTGTTTCTGCTGCCTTTTTGTTTACTGAGTCGACCAACTCATTTTATGGAAGGGTTTAAATGGCATGCCATTCGTGCACATGTATGGTTACTGGGCGCGATATTCATGGTCTTTGCAATTTCATCTTTGCCGCTGGCGACTGCAAACGCGATTTTCTATGCCGCTCCATTAATGATGTTGCCTATTGCAGCACTGTTTTTCAAAGAGCAGCTTTCGAAACAATCTGTCGCTGCTGCCATCATGGGCTTTTTAGGCGTGTTAGTCATCATTCGCCCGGATCAAATCGATTGGGCGGCGATTTCAGCATTTGTTGTAGCGATGAGTATTGCGGTCAATAACTTATTGATTCGAAAAATACCTAGAGAACAGTCCGTGATGCACACTTTGCTTATGACGAATTTAGCGGGTATCCCTGTTGCACTGTTGCTTGTTTTTATTGAAGGGAAACCTTGGGATTGGAGTGCTTTCCCAGTCGCCGCAGGTTCCAGCTTATTTATCATGATATACGCAGCGACATGTGTACTCGCGTACCGTTCAGTAGAAAGCAATAAGATTGCCAGTGCGGAATACAGTGGCTTGATTGGCGCAGCCGTTATTGGCTTTATTTGGTTTGATGAATTGCCGGACATATTCATGGCTATTGGCACGGTCATGATAATAGTACCGTTGATTTGGCTGTCGAAGCGCGAACGTCGTATTCGAAAACAACAAGCTCAAATTCAAGTCAATCAGGAGCAACAGCCGCAGGTTACCTGATACCAGATAGACAAAAACCCCGTTGTCCAAAAGACAAAGGGGTTTTTATTTATGTGTAGCCTATCGCCCAATTACTGTGGCAGAACGACATTACCGTCTTGGATTGGGAAACTTTTCGTCGCTGGCTTACTTGCTAGACGAACCGTTGTTGGTGCACCTGCGACTTCATAGGTGACATCATAACCAACCACTTTTTCTGACGTGGTATATTCAGTGTGACATTGCTGCTTCGTCGTCGTTACCACATCGCCCTTTTGCACATTTTCTTGGATCTTACGACCTGTTAATGCACCAGCAATTGTCCCTGCTGCCGTAGCAATGATCTTACCAGAACCACCACCAATCTGGTTGCCAAGCGCAGCACCTGCCGCAGCGCCACCAACAGTACCAAGAATTTTATTGTCATCTGTCGGTGCAACTTGCTGTGTTACCACCACATCTTTACACACTTGATGAGGGTTCTTGACTGTTTCTGTCACTGCTTCAATCAAAGTGATGTTAGCTTGAGTCGGAGCTGGCGGCGTTTTCTCCTTACAGCCTGCTAATACAGCAACAACCACGGCCGCAATTGCAATAGATTTAGTATTCATGGTTTACATCCCAGCATAGTTTATTCTATGTCCGGTATAGTAAGTCGGAAGCACAAATACACATCAAGCGAACATGAGCGCCCTGTCATTAGAACGTTAAAAAACAGCGTTTTTTAAAAATGGCGTTAAGAAATAACTAACGGCATGTCAATTGAGCTGACATTGCATCAACGACACCTATCACTGATGCAATCTCATTAAGCGAAACTGATTGATACTGAGGTTCAGGCTAAACTGAGGAACAGTTCATCGTCTGATAAGTATTTATGTCGGTGACTCATACTACGCACGTGCATAAACATAAAATCGGGAAATCCCGGGGCAATAATGTTGTTTGGTTCCCAACACAAACCACCAACAAAAATGTAGCGGCCTTGTTTATCATCATCATGGAGCGGGTTATTGATAGGCGAAGACAGCTCTGCACGGCAACCTTCAACTACGCACACAATTTGCCCTTTGAACAAGCCGATTACCCGTCTCACCAAGTTGGCTTTGATCCCACATTTCCAAGCCTGACGAGTTGCCATTTCATAGCCGTATTTTCTTATTGCTTTCTTCTGCAAATGTACAACTAAATTCATTTTTTACTCCTGATTCAAGCTATTACGTTGAAGCCCAAAGTCATCAAGAAGCAGTTAGACACACAGTTAAGCGAACTCGCTGTGGGTAACGTTGGGTAAAGATACTATAACGAAATCACCCTCTACGTTAGCCTAACTAATTTTTGTCGACACGATAGAGGGTGATTATCAAGAGAGATATAGAATGGAGATTAAGCATCAATCAAATAGTTTTGCCCTTCATTCTCTAGGCGATCAATGAGATCACGGCACTCATCTAAATCTAAAGGCTGTTCAAAGCGGCGCTTTAGATTCATCAAAAAGAAAATGTCTTCACACATCGCTTTCTCTGGTTCGTCACTAATTTTCGCGACAGGCGAATCGTTGCAGGAGACCATTTTAATTACCATGGATAAAGGCTTATAAGCCGTTCCTTTATCATTAATATAATCGCCCATGTCGTTTGCGAGGAAAGTACCAATACCGAAACTAACCTGAACTCGACCCTGAAAGTGCTCACAAATGTCTAACGCTTGTTCAAAGTTCAATCCATCGGTAAACACCAAGGTCTTGGTCATCGGGTCGATATTCAACGATTCATAATGCTGAATCATTTTTTCGCCCCAAGCGAATGGGCAACCACTGTCATGACGCACACCAAAGTAGGCATTACTGAGCTCTTCATCAAAGTCTTTAAGGAAAGCATCAATACCGATCGTATCCGTCAGTGCAATGCCTAACGCACCATTAAACATCTCCTGCCAGCGTTGCAACGCTATTTTCTGCGAGTCACGGACATTCACTAACGCCTGATGCCCCATGAACCACTCATGAGCCACAGTGCCAATCGGGGTGAGATCCATTTCACGCGCTAAATGGTAGTTGCTGGTCCCCGTGAGACAATCGGGTAACTCCTGACACAAATACTCAAGCATGATTCGCTGTGCCTGGAAGGAGAAACGACGTCGAGTCGACATATCGGAAAATTTGAAATTCGAGATATTACGACGCTTCAGCTCCGACTTAAGGTAACTAACTTTATCTTGCAATACCGTCTGGAACTGCTGTAACGGAATATCAGACCAACGCAGACGACTGCGAACTTCAGAAACGATACTCATGATGATGGTTTCGTACAAAATGGTCTCTTTCCACAACCCAGTGATCGTGATGCGTAATTGGCTGGAACCATCTGGCATCGTTTTATTGTGCAGCGACACATCATTTTGTGGATTAAAGCGGAAGTGGCGTAATGCATCGACAAACTCGGGATTGAGATACGGAGCGACACTTTTCATGTACTTGATTTCATCGTCTGTAAAACGAAGGTCTTGAAGCTTAAGGATTTCTGCTTCTACCTCGGGCAATAAATCAGACAGATCTTCTTCACTACGAACGATAAATTTGTATGACACCATCGCATCAGGATACAGAGCGGCAACAGCGCTCATCATGTTCACTTTGTAGACATCAAAGTCCAAAGCACTTTGGATGATGCGAGAAGAAAATAGATTGGTTGTCATTCGGTGCCCTTCCACATACCCTTCCCTGAGTATATAACTTTTTGTTACTAACTAATTTGCGTAAACAATAAACACCCATCATTAGTTTGTCAACTTTTGTTACTAACCACTCTTTTTAATAAGGTTTTTATCTTTAAAAAACGGATACCCGTTGTGAATAACTCAAAAATATCGTTAATCTCATACCCAAACTTAGCCCTCAACAAAGCAAAAATGGTTACGAACAAATCGTTACTTACCCATTGAACGAACACTTATTATGCGCTAGATTACTTACAACTTATTATTAGGACCCAACCATGATCGTAACTGTCGACATCATTCCATTCAGACTTTCTGGCTGTGCCAATAAAGGATTGGAAGTGTTGCTGATTAAACGTTCAAATCCGAACCGACCATACCATGGCGTATGGGCATTGCCGGGTGGATTTGTCTTTGATAAAGATTTGACCCATGAAGGCGGACGCCCAGCGGATGAAAATTTCGAAGCGGCACGTCGCCGTATTTGCCGAGAAAAAATCCATACTTACCCTCGTCATTTCAGTGAAGCGTTTATTGATGGTGATCCGAAGCGAGATCCAGACGACTGGAGTTTAAACATCACCCACTATGCTTTAGTGGATCGAAATAATGTTGAGCAAATCAACAACGCTGGCGTTCCAGAATGTCACCTAAAGTGGTTCCCGCTGCAGGCCATCTTAGATGGTGAGGAAACTCTGGCTTTTGACCATCAAAATACCATCGAAAAAGCCTGGCAAAAGTTGCGCGCTTCTATCGAATACACGTCCGTACTTCTGTTCGCGTTAGACAAAGAGTTTTTGGTTGCCGACATCATTTCTGCTTATCAGGAGTTTGGGATCGACATCAGCCGCATGACCATCAAACGCCGTTTGATCGACTCAGGCGTACTGAAACCAACCAACAAAGTCGCTTCCACCAACAAAGGTAAAGGTGGTAAACCAGCCATGGTGTACACACTCACTAGCGACGAAGTCACTTTTTTCCAAAACTGTTTGCGTGGATAAGCGCAGGCAACCAGACAGACAAGGAGTCTGCCATGACTGTTCGAGTTAACTATCAAACCACTGCGGTATTCGACGTGGATCCTGAGAAAGGGTTCAGTGAGCTTTGCCCTGACGAACTACCCGTAGCAGGCGCCCTTGAAATAGTACCGGAACTACTTAAAAACCACGCAAAAGGTCGTTTAAAACTGGTGAGTCGCGACTTACACCCGCCTAAAGCCGCTTGGGACGCAGAAACGCCAGCCAATATGTTAGAGCCTGTTGGTTTGCCAAACGTCGACGTGAAATGGAATCGTCACTGCGTACTCGGCACGACCGGTGTTGAACTTTTAGACGGATTGCCGCCTGTTCTGGAGTATGATTTTCAGGTCAACAAAGGCATGGATCCAGACGCGCATCCATACGGCGTTTTCTTTCATGACGTTGCTGATACTAAAACGACTGGTGCGAATGAGTTCCTGAAATGTAACGACATCGATACGCTTGTTGTCGGTGGCTTAGCGCTCGATTTCTGCGTAAAAAAATCGGTGATGCAGGCATTAGCTCTCGGGTTTAAAGTCGTTGTGAATCTTGCTTCGACACGCGCAGTATTGCCAGATACCCTTGATGATGTGATTGCTGAAATGAAGCAAAACGGCGCGTTATTTGTTGACTGTGCTGATGACATCATTGTCGAGCAGTTTGCATTAAGTCATCACGATAAGGAAATCACCATGCACCAACACGAAAAATTAAACTACGTAGAATTTGGCAGTACAGATTTGAGTGCGACAAAGCAGTTCTTTGAGCAAGTTTTTGGCTGGTCATTTGTCGATTATGGTCCGGATTACAGCGCATTTTCTGGACAAGGACTAGACGGCGGATTCTTCAAGTCTGAGCTTATCAGTCACACCTCAAATGGCGCAGCACTGTTGGTCTTTTATAGTTCGGACATTCAGGCGACCTTGTCCAAGGTGGAACAACATGGTGGGCATATTTTGCGCCCAATCTTTGAGTTTCCCGGCGGTTGTCGATTCCACTTTACTGAACCAAGTGGCAATGAGTTTGCTGTTTGGTCAGAAAGTCACTAATTCGACCGCCAGAAACATGCTCTTGTGGTCTGATTAGCAAGTCGCGCCTTGCACTTGACTGTGATGCCACGACATAATGCGCCAAACTTTTAAGTGAACAGATTTATGCAAGAGATTTACTTTGCGGGCGGCTGCCTGTGGGGCGTACAAGAGTTTATGCGCCACCTTCCCGGCGTGATTGCAACCGAAGCGGGTCGCGCGAACGGCACGACAAATTCCACTGCCACGGATTACGACGGTTATGCGGAATGTGTACGCACTCAATTCGACCCTTCGCAAGTATCTATCGAAGATTTGATGGGTTACTTCTTCGAAATCATCGACCCTTACAGCGTCAATAAACAAGGTGAGGACGTCGGTGAAAAATACCGAACGGGTGTGTATAGCCAAAGCCCGCAACACCTCGACAGAGTAAGAAGCTACATCGCAAATAGAGAAGATGCCGCTAAGATCGTGGTCGAAGTACGTGAGTTAACCAACTACGTGCCAAGTGATGACGAACACCAAGACAGGCTAACTCGCTTCCCGGATGATTACTGCCATATTCCTCTGGACTTATTACACAAGTATAAGAACCGCTAACAGCCAGTATTCGCTGAATATTTTTCAGACGGATTTAAAAACAACAAAGGGAGCACAAGGCTCCCTTTTAGTTATTTACAATCGTATCTACTAAGAAGAACTTAACGAGCACCTTCTGCTTCCAATTCCTGTTCCGCAACTGACAACATTGCAAACTCTTCTTCTGCTGAAGTCGCAACCAGTTTGTTGCGGCTGTGGAGTCCGTAATACGCTCCACCGATAACGAACAGTCCCATGGTCATAAAGAACGCTGAAGGATCAAATGCATAAACACCAGTCATCGCGATTAAAGAAAGCACCAACGAGATACTTGAAGTAACAATACCACCTGGTGTTTTGTATGGGCGATGTAGCTCAGGTTGCTTGATGCGTAGCAAGATGTGGCTTAGTGACATCAAAGCGTACGATACGGTTGCGCCAACAACCGCCATCGCCAGAATCAAATCACCTTCACCTGTCAGCGAGACTAAGAAGCCAAATACACCCGGAACAAATAGTGCACGAGTCGGCACTTTCTTATCACTTGTTAGTGACAAGCTTTGTGGCAGGTAACCAGCACGAGAAAGCGCGAATACCAAACGGCTGTAGCCGTAAATGATTGAGAAGAACGACGCAATCAAACCAGCCAGACCAAGTACGTTAACGACAGTAGCAATAGTCGGGTTACCTGTCAGCTTCAGTGCATCAACCAATGGTACCGCACTATCACCAATAACTTGTGAACCTACTGCACCAGCTAATAGCACAACCACAAGAGTCGCAGTTAGTAGAAGGAATAACATTGCACCAATAATGCCTTTTGGCACGTCTTTCGCCGGGTTTTTCGCTTCTTCTGCCGCTAAAGGAACCCCTTCAACCGCTAGGAATAACCACATCGCAAACGGCAGTGCAGCCCAAACACCATACCATCCAAATGGTAACGCTTCTGTTGCCTGAGCAGTTGCTGGAGCAATATCAAACAGGTTATTGATGTCGAAGTCGCCTATCAGCACACCTGCGGTCGCCAAAATGGCCAACACCGCTAATCCACTAATAACCATCATGACCTTTAGCGCTTCACCCACACCAGCCATGTGAATTCCGATAAAGACGGCATAAAAAAGTGCGTAGACAACAGGGCCATCAATACCAATCAATTCATTCACCGCTGAACCAATGAATATCACAATCGCAGCAGGCGCAAGCGCATATTCAATAAGTACAGATAAACCGGTAAAAAAGCCGCCCGTCGGTCCCATTGCCTGACGCGCAAAGCTATAGCCGCCACCAGCAGCCGGAATCGCCGCCGACATTTCCGCCAATGATAAAACCAACGTTAGGTACATCACCGCCATCGCAATCGCTGCGATAAGGAATCCACCCCAGCCTGCCTGAGCGATACCAAAGTTCCATCCGGCAAAGTCCCCGGAGATAACATACGATACGCCCAGCCCCGCAAGCAGAATCCAGCCTGCGGTCCCTCTTTTTAACTGTCTTTTAGCCAGATATTCCTGATGATTAGACATAGTAAATCCCTCTACATTTTAGAAATTAAGAAATTGTTGTTGTGCTTATCTTCGAGATCGCCACCACTCTCTTCGTCAATGGCAGAACGGTCCTTTAAGTTCACGCCTGAGAGTTGGAGTCTTCGAGCCTCTTTAAGCAAATAGAATGCGCGCTGACAGGCATCGTCATAATTGAGCCCTTGCGGTCGCACGTTAGAAATACAGTTTCGGTCGGAATCCTTCGAGCCGCGTTTCGCTCCCCAAGTCAGGTACATGCCCATACTGTCTGGCGATGTCAGTCCTGGTCTTTCGCCGATAAGAACCAACACGGCCTTGGCATTAAAGCACTCGCCGACATCATCACCGACCGCGACTCGCCCCTGCTTCACAATAGCGATAGGCGCTAAATTCCATTGGTGTTCTTCATCACCACTCATTAGTGAAACTAAGCGGCTGATAACGGGTAAGGCATGATTCTGGATCGCGACAGAAGAAAGACCATCGGCGATAACGATCGCTAAATCGAGCTCGGTATTGTGTTCCTTGCCAATGGCTTCAAGCGTGTTCCAGGACGCTTCATCAAGCTGGCGGCCTAGATCTGGTCGCTGCAAATACATGAATCGATCGGTGACTTTGCTTGTCACCACGACAGGTGGCTCAAGTGTTTGTTTGAGAATCGAGTACGAGTCGGACAGCTGGGCGACCAGAGAGTCTACATTCAGAGTACAATGCACTGCGTCCATCGCCTGGGCGTGATCGAGCTGAAAAGAGAGCAATTCATCTGTTGGAACACTGTTGCCACTGCGACCCAGAGCGATACGCGCAGAAGTAAACTCACGTAATTTATCCCAAGGATTACGTGTCACGACTTTTGCTGTTGCGCCGTCTGAGATTGAAACCACTTTACCCATGAGCACGCCCCTTATTCAGCTGTGAAATTGCGCCGGCAAACGAATTAGAAATGCGGTCGTTTAAACGAACCTCGTGTACGTCTTCGAAAATTTGCATGTCGGTAAGCCACTGTTCGAACTCAGGCGCAGGCTTTAATCCCAGCACTTTTCTCGCGTATAACGCGTCGTGGAATGAAGTGGTTTGATAGTTGAGCATGATGTCATCAGAACCCGGAATGCCCATGATGAAAGAACACTCAGCAACGCCCAATAGCGTAAGAAGGTTGTCCATGTCATTTTGATCAGCGTAAGCATGATTGGTGTAGCAGATATCGCAGCCCATCGGCAGCCCAAGAAGCTTGCCACAGAAGTGATCTTCCAGACCGGCACGAATGATCTGTTTGCCGTCAAACAAGTATTCAGGCCCGATAAAACCAACCACAGTGTTTACCAACAAAGGATCAAACTGCCTTGCTACGGCATACGCACGAGTTTCACAGGTTTGCTGATCGACACCGTGAAAAGCATTTGCAGACAAAGCCGTGCCCTGTCCGGTCTCGAAATACATCACGTTGTTACCAACCGTTCCTCGGTTAAGTGAAAGCGCTGCTTCGTGCGCTTCTTTTAATACAGCTAGGTTGATGCCAAACGTGTCGTTGGTGCCTTGTGTGCCACCGATTGACTGGAAAACCAGATCGACAGGTGCACCCATCTCGATAGCCTCGATGGTGTTGGTCACATGGGTCAGAACACAAGATTGGGTAGGAATTTGATAGTGCTGAATAACTTCGTCCATCAACTTCATCAATTTCACTGCCTGAGGTACGTTGTCAGTTGCCGGGTTGATGCCAATTACCGCATCACCGTTGCCGTACATCAGGCCATCAAAGATCGTCGCGGCTATGCCATTAAGAGAGTCGGTCGGATGATTAGGCTGCAAACGGGTGGATAAGCGGCTTGGTAAACCAATCGTATTACGGAAAGCCGTCACTACCTGGCACTTTTTCGCGACCAGAATCAGGTCTTGATTGCGCATGATCTTGCTGACCGCCGCCACCATTTCAGGCGTTAGACCGGGACGAATTTTGGCTAACGTGACACTGTCCGCTTGTTCGCTCAACAACCAGTTGCGAAAGTCTCCTACCGTCAGGTGTTCGATCGGTTGAAAGGCTTCACGGTCATGAGTATCAATAATTAAGCGCGTGATTTCATCGCTTTCATACGGGATCACGACTTCGTTTAGAAAGGTTTTTAGAGGCAGCTCAGATAACGTCATTTGCGCCACGACGCGCTCTGCGGCTGACTCGGCACATACTCCGGCCAGCGCATCGCCAGATCGCTCCGGCGTAGCTTTCGCCATCAAGTCTGCTAATGACTCAAAGGTATACACCTTACTTCCCTGTTGCCGACGATAAGTTGCGGTCATGATTCTTCCCCTTCAACTACATGGTTCAGTTTTTGCAATTTTTCTGCTGATAGTTCTATAAGTTTCTACAGGGATTAAAGCGAAATGCATTCCCGATGATTATCAAAAATCGGCAATGTTAAAAAAGGGTTTTTAAACAGTACGTTAACTATGTTTTGCCCTACTTTGATTCACTACACAGGCATCGGAAGTAAATATGATGAATGATGAACAGATCTCTGCCGCACCAACTTTGTGCACAAATCCCACAAAAGATGCAAACCAACAAGCAGCAAGCCTTGTCAATTGGCAGCAGGAATATGACCAAATCAGCAATGGGCGCTTTCTAGGGCAAATCAGAGAGCGACGATTCAACACTGTGCATGTATTTCGTGAAGACAGTAACCGTGCACTCAGACAGCAATGCCGTGTCGAGGAAGGTGGGGTTTGGCTGGGGATAAGCGTTGAAGATAAAGCGTTGCATATCAACCATTCACAACTTGATGCTGACAAGCTTTTACTTCGCCAAGGGGGAGTAGACTTCGAGTTAATTACGCCAGAAGCCTTTTCGATTTATGGCATGGTGCTAAAGCAAGGTTTTGTTCAGCAGCTTAAAGAGCAACTCGAGCTTGACGATGTTAAAGGGCAAGAGCTCTACTTGTCTGGCTTAAGCGAGCGTCACATTCAACAACTCAAATATTACTTGGGCATATTACTTGATCCCAACCAGGCTAGATGGTCGTGCGAAACGCATCAAACGGTCGTTAAAGATGTCCTGATGGAACTATTTTCGTTAAGTTCGCAGCAAGAAGCCTCGCCAAAAGCATCCTCTCAGCGACAAGTTGTGATGAACCGCATTCGACAATATTTGGAAAATCAGGATTACAGAACCCCAATTACCGTAAGTGAACTGTGTGAGGCTGTACATGTGAGCCGTCGAACGTTGCAATATACATTTGAAGCGTGCTGCGATACTTCTCCGAAACAATTTATTCATCGAATGCGACTGAATCAGATACGCCGTATACTGCAAAATCCTCAAGAAACTCGTAACATCGCAGAGATAGCCTTTGACTTTGGCTTTTTCCATCTCGGACAGTTCGGCCAAAGTTACAAACAACTGTTTGGTGAAATGCCCTCGGAAACAAGGCAATGCATCTGATGAAATGAGATTTTTCAGAAGTAAGTAATCACTTCCTCTCAAGTGCTTTCAAACTATACACGCTTGTAAGGCTTAGACATTCTGAGCGATACGCCACAACGCGCCACTTGGGTCAAACAGACAGCATTCACGCATCCCCCAGGGCTGATCGACCAAATCAGTAAGACGGGAACCAAACTTATCATGATTCAATTGTGACAGATGCTGGTGCCAGCTTTGGACGTCCTCCACCAGCAAATGCATCATGAAGTTATGACAATGTTCCGGCTCATAAAAGTTTTGTAAAAGGAAAGCATGCTTCCCTCGGAAGAAGTACGCCACGTCACCAAAATCGGACGCCATCTCAAAACCAGCTTCCTGATAAAACTGCTTTGAAAGCTCATAATCCTTGGCTGGTATAAACGACTTTATTTCTACAATATTCAGGTTTTCCATTTCCTAGATCCAAATTCAGTAACACTGACTTATCAATCAACTTTAATCAACGCGAGAGCATCTCACCAGCTAGCTCCTTGATTTCTTATTACGATGGTACGCATTCTGCTATTTGTTCCTGCAACCAATCCACAAACTTCCGTTCTAATTGAGTTAGAGCCTTATCTTGATGAAGTAAAACATAATCATAGCCTGATAACGTGAAGCCAAAAGGTGCAATGAGATTACCACGCTCAAGATCATCCATCACCAAAGGGTAAGATCCTAACGCAGCACCTAAACCATCTATCGCGGCTTGAATACAAAAGTAGAAATGGTTAAAAGTCTGCTGCGTATTCTCACGCATTTCTGGATGCTCAGCGCTTGCCATCCATTCTTGCCAAGCGTCCGGCCTGGTTTTGCTGTGTAATAACTTAACTTTGCACACGTCTTGTTTAACTTGCTGCCAATAATTTGGAGAGAAAACAGGACCCACCCACTCTTCAACTAATAGCGTTTTTGGGTATTCGTGCAGTGGCTCAAAATCGTCTCGACGAATCGCCATAGAGAGCCCAGTTGAACCTAGTGCTACTGGCCCCCCAGCCGTGGACAAACGAACGTCAGCTCCGCATCCCTCATTAAAATCAGACAGCCGCGGCATCAACCAACGCATGGTCAAGGTTGGTTCACACGACACCTCTAAGCATTGATGCTTTTGTTGCTGTAATTTGCTCACGCCGTCTTCCAAAGCCTGAAAAGCTTGCTGCGTATAACCTTTCAATATTTCCCCTTCTTTCGTGAGAAAGACATTTCGACCTTGCTTGTAAAACAGAGGCTGTTCGAGATAGCTCTCTAGCACTTTTATCTGCTTACTCACTGCACCATGAGTAATGCTCAGCTTATCTGCCGCTTCTGTAAAACTGGATGAAGACGCCGCAACGTGAAAAACTTGAAAGGATTTTAGGTGCCTCATGTGTGAATTATTCTCACAGGTTTTGGAATTTGTTTCGATTATAGTCTTCGAGTTGTCAGCCTACAATTCGTGTGTCCATAACAACAAATAAACAGGAGTCATCATGGAGTTGTTCAGCCTTGCGTTACTAGGCATACTTATCGTTATTAGCCCTGGAGCCGATTTTGTGTTGGTATTAAAAAATAGCATTAACCAAGGCAGACGCGCGGGCATTTGGAGCGCAGTCGGAATTAGCCTCGCTATCTCAATACATATCTCCTACTCTTTATTCGGGATCAGTTACTTAATTTCACAAAATGAATGGCTGTTTAGTATGATTCGTTACTTAGGTGCGGCCTATTTGGTGTACCTCGGATTAAAAGGCCTTTTTGCTTCACCATCGCTGCAAGCTGAAGGGCAAGCCGCACACGAGTGTGCTCCTGATTGGCGGTTCTTTTTTCAGGGCTTTCTGTGTAACGTCCTAAACCCAAAAACGATGTTGTTTTTCTTAAGTATCTTTAGTCAAGTAATCAACCCTGAAGCGGACAACCAAAACAGCGCTCTGATCTATGGGGCGTACATGATTGCGTTGCACGGTATTTGGTTCTCGATGGTAGCGGTACTGTTCACCTCGCCATATCTACAAACGCTACTGCTCAAGGTGAAACATCGACTCAATCAAGCATGTGGAGCGGGCTTGATCCTGTTCGGCGCTATGCTTGGATTGAAATAATTAGAAAAAAGCGGACTCATCTGAGCCCGCTTTAACTTTGCAATGTTATGGCTGTATAACAATGACTTAATCACTAACGATTCACTTCGTTAGATATCAAGCTCTTTGTCATCTACGTGGTTAGTGATCATCGCTTCTGTGGTGATCATCAAACCAGCAACAGACGCTGCGAATTGAAGCGCAGAACGTGTTACTTTCGCTGGGTCGAGGATGCCCATTTCGATCATGTTGCCGTATTCACCCGTAGCTGCGTTGTAACCGTAATCTGCATCACCCGCTTTTACGGCGTTCGCAACTACGGATGCTTCATCACCTGCGTTGGCTGCGATTTGGCGAAGAGGTTCTTCCATTGCACGGAGTGCAACACGGATACCAACGTTTTGATCATCGTTTTCACCTTTTAGATCCGCCAATTCTTTCGCGATCTTAGTTAGGGCCACACCACCACCAGCAACAATACCTTCTTCAACCGCGGCACGAGTTGCATGTAGCGCATCGTCCACGCGATCTTTCTTCTCTTTCATCTCAACTTCGGTTGCCGCACCGATTTTGATCACGGCTACGCCACCAGAAAGCTTCGCAATACGTTGCTGTAGCTTGTCTTTGTCATATTGAGATGTCGTGATTTCCATTTGTTTTTCAATCGACGCCACGCGATCAGCAATCGCTTCAGCTTTGGCAATGCCACCTACGATTGTGGTTGTATCTTTGTTGATAGTAACTTTCTTCGCACTACCCAGTTGCTCTAACGTTGCCTTTTCTAGCTCTAGACCGATTTGTTCAGAAATAACGGTACCCGCAGTTAGTACCGCAATGTCTTCCATCATCGCTTTGCGGTTGTCACCAAACCCAGGTGCTTTTACCGCCGCTGCGCGTACGATACCACGCATGTTATTCACGACCAGTGTCGCCAGCGCTTCGCCTTCGATGTCTTCAGCAATAATCAGTAGTGAGCGAGAAGATTTTGCCACCGCTTCCAGCACTGGCAATAGCTCACGGATACTGCTGACTTTTTTGTCCACCAAAAGAATGTATGGATTATCTAGCTCTACACTGCCATTTTCTTGGTTAGTGATGAAGTATGGCGACAAGTAACCGCGGTCGAATTGCATACCTTCAACCACAGATAATTCGTTGTCCAGGCCTTGACCTTCTTCAACGGTAATCACACCATTGCGACCTACTTTTTCCATCGCTTCTGCAATGATTTCACCGATCGCACGATCGCTGTTTGCAGAAATGCTACCAACTTGAGTAATGGATTCTTTATCGCTGCATGGTTTGGACATTTCACGTAGTTTCTCAACCGCCGCTTCGGTGGCTTTGTCGATACCGCGTTTTAGGTCCATTGGGTTCATGCCCGAAGCCACCGCTTTAAGACCTTCGTTGATGAAAGATTGTGCCAACACCGTTGCGGTTGTTGTGCCGTCACCCGCTTCATCATTCGCTTTGGACGCAACTTGCTTCACCATTTGTGCGCCCATATTTTCGAATTTGTCTTTCAGCTCGATCTCTTTCGCAACAGACACCCCATCTTTCGTGATGGTTGGCGCACCGTAAGATTTATCTAAAACAACATTGCGACCTTTTGGACCAAGTGTCACTTTTACTGCATCGGCAAGTAAGTTCACACCTTTCAGCATTTTTTGACGCGCGTCATTAGCAAATAACACATCTTTTGCAGCCATGGTTATCTCCTTAAAAACTACTACAAAAACAATTACTCAACGATTGCTAACACATCAGACTCGGACAGAATCAAATATTCTGCGCCGTCAATTTTTTCGGTTTTCACACCGTAACCGTCATTGAAAATGATCTGGTCGCCCACTTTGACTTCCATCGCTGCGCGATCGCCATTTTCCAGACGCTTACCTAAACCAACTGCAATGACCTTACCTCGGTTGGACTTTTTAACCGATTGAGAAGTTAGAACGATTCCCCCTTCTGATGTATTTTCCACTTCTTGTCTTTCAACAAGCAGCTTGTCATTTAAAGGACGAATTTTCATTTGGAGTGCCTCCTACTCAATACAAAAAATAAAAGACAAAAATTGAACATAAAGATGAAGTTGCGAGTCGTATGCTCGCTTACGCTGAAAATAATAAGGTCGAAAAATTGGAGTTCAAGGGGCAAATTCATAAAAATTTTTTATTGGTTTGAACAACGCCCTTTATTGGAAATTCTCATTCACCATCACTCTTATTGGATCTATGATGGTGGGCATAGTACGCAGTGGCACACTTGGTTTGATAAGGATAACGAAAGTATGAAAAAGGTAATTTCTCTGGTTCTTGCAACGCTGAGCTTAGGTTTGCTTGCTCCGAACGTCGCGGCTTCTGAGCGCGCAGAGCAAGGTTGGCAACTGATAGAGCAAGGCGCAATGATCGTCGATGTGCGCACTCCGCAAGAATTCTCTGAGGGGCATTTAGACAAAGCGGTGAACTTCCCTTTGTCTGAACTGGATAAGCATTTTAAAGACGTTAAGAAAGATCAATTGATCGTTCTGTACTGCCGCAGCGGCAACCGTTCAGCGCAAGCCTATCAGTATCTCCAATCCCAAGGTTTCACGAATCTGCATAACGCAGGTGGCCTGGAAGAGTTACAAAGCGCTAAATAGCGCCTTGATTTGCTCTTGTCGATAAAAAAGCAGAGCGCGTTGCCGATTTATCACAACGCGCTCTGTTGGTTCCCCTAGTTTGATAAAAAACGCTTAAGTCCTTTTAAGCGAGCGCCCCCTATTCTTCGTAAAATCACACACTAAAAATCAAGGTGATAGTTGTTATTGGTGTTGTTTAGCGCAATAGACCAATTTTGCTCAGACTCCTTGGCACTCATCGGTACCCATTGAGCGTAAAGGTGCGTCCAGTTTCCGTTCACTTCTAGCTCTACGTCTTCCGTCTCCGTTGGATAAACAGTCGTCACACGCGATGTTGGATCGGCAATCACTGTGCCATTTTCTGTGGTATACGCCGCTTTTGAGTACAGGTGCAAAGCTCCCTCAGTCGAGCCAGTATAGTTAACAGAGAGAGTAATTTTTTCACCGATATCGAATGAGAAATCTCGTTCCGCCACGATATCCGCCGTGTTGTCGCTCACCTCTGCTACTGCTGGCGTAGGAGGAGTGCTTGAACCACCACCTCCACCGCCGCCTCCACAAGCCACGGTTAGCGCCGAAATCAACGAAGTGATAAGTAATTTTGTTGAATGTTTCATGTCAGGCTCCTTACTGCTGAGTCGCAGGAATTACTTTGTTAGCAGTTGAGGCTTGATACCACTTAGTATCTGACTCGCCACTGCTGGTTACCCAAGTTGGAAAAGCTTTATACGCTTTACTGATGTCGACGTTTTCGACCGGATGATCCCACTCATCACGAATGTTGATTGCCCATGGCATATTGTTGTCCGTCAAAAATGATTCAGAGCCACCGGAATTATCGTCGTGCTGATTGAAGAAGGTATTATTCATCTCACTCGTTCCCGCGAAGGATTTGAAGTGTGTTTGCCAACTCATACCTGGAGGGGTTGCAGTAAAATCGCCATGGTACAAATCTTTAGAAGCAAAGATGAAAGAATCATACGGCGGATACCCTACCTGCTCACGTGACACGGGGTTCGATAGCTGAACCGTGAGTTGATAATTAAGAACATCAGATGTTTGTTGGTCAATACACGCGTTTTGAGTGCGATAGAAAGTGCAGCTGCTGTCTAACTCACCCAATATTTCTAAGTCTTTGCGCAAATTTTCCGAGACCACAAGCACCGCCTCACCACCGGATTGCACCACTTGATGATTAACGAGTTCGCCATTTCGTGTCAGTTCTGTCGACGCAAGATTGCTTGGGTCTACATTTGGCAGATGAATAGCAAAACCATTAGAGAACCCTGCTCCCATCGCCTGCAGTGTGAAATCAAAAGTGATGTTTTTGATTTCACGCTGACCATTTAGCAACTCGGTGACACGATAACGCCACACCACATCATTGAAATCGTAATCGCCCATCAGTGGCCAGCGATCTTCAAACGCCATCGTCGCGTACGTGTCTGAGCTTGGATACACCGAGGTCACCGTGACTTCTGGGTTGTTTTCCTGTACTAGTGGCTCGTACTTCGAATCGGTGGAGCCATCGGTGTTGACGCCATCAATGGCAGTGAATGGGCTGACTTCGACAGTAAACAGTAAATCGTTGAAGTCGTTGTCGCCATCTGGACGAAAAATATCTTCAAAACCCAGCACGAGAAACTCATTTTGCGTGTCGATAAATGCCACGTTGTGACGACGATTTTCTGAAGTCGACTCTGGGTTCAGACTCGAGAAGCTATAAAACGGCGTGCCCCAACTGCCAAGGCTGGCGATATTGTTATACGAACCAGACCACCCCCAGCCATTCGGAATAATAAAGAATGCGAGAGTTTGACCTGCGGTGAGCTGCACATTTAAATCGATCGTGTCGCCTTCTTGCATCTCCCCATCTGGTGCTTTAGATGTGTTAGGAAAAATGATCACGTGCGCTTCGATTTCATCTTTATTGACGGGTGGATTGTTCGTATCAAAAACGAAATAACCGAGCGTATTTCGATACCCTGCTCCCTCATTCAAAAAGGTGACTTTTGCTGTTGCGAACTCCGCGCCATTCAGTTCGTCATCAATATCAATGCTGGAATAACGTTCTGGCGCAATAAAGGCACTGTTGACGAGTGTGCCTTCTGGCAGCATAGAGTAAACGTTGCTAAGCACATCTTGTGGTAAAGATTCTGCAACCGAATAGGTATTAACGGGTTTACCTTTTGCTGAATAATTTGAACTGTCACTACCAGATTCAAAAGTAAAATCACTGGTCGTGAGCGCATTCGCTGAAAGTGATAAGCAGCAGCTAGAAAGCGCAAGTAGTTTCCCTGTTCTCATAATGTTCCCCTTCTTAAACCGGACGTTGGTCATATGCAAGAAAGAGCAATTATGGTGCCTAAATAAAATCAACTACTTAACAAATAGTTATGTTGACAATTCTATTTTTTCTCATTTTGAGAATGAACATGACAAGCGAAATAGAAGCTTTGGGAGCGTAGAAAGCGTGCTCGTGCACACTTAGGTTTAATGCGCGAGGCGTTGGTATTCGCCTCACGATAGTGAAGGATTTGGCCTAAAACTTTGGTCCCGCCTCAAACTGAGTCAGATTGTCGGTTATCTCTAACCACGGTGCTTTTGAGCCAACAAAAATGTGAAAGCTTGGCTTGTGTGAAGGCGCATCATCCAAAATGCCCAGACGAATGTTTACGTTCCCGTTATTCTTTTTCGAATACAAGCTCGAACCGCAATGACGGCAAAAGCACAGCTCGGTATTTTCACTCTTTTTATAGGCTTGAATGTAGTCTTGACCTTCCGTTATCAGCAGCTTATCCAGCGCAACGCCACCAGCCGAAGAATAGTCAGAGCCTGTAAACTTACGGCATTCAGAGCAATGGCAATTTCCCATGTATTTGAATTCATCCGTCACTTCTAATTTTACTTTGCCACACAAGCATGAGCCTTTAAGTAGTTTCATGAACGCCCCTTCCTTAGTCGTGAGTACATAAGCTTGATTTAGAGATAAACATGCCATTGGTATAAGACAAATAAAAGAAGGGAAATGCAGGTTTTCAAAAATGAAATGAAAAGGTAATAAAAGCTTGCTGATATAAGAAAGCCAAGCAGTGAGCTTGGCTTTGGGAGATAAACATTGAGCGTTTCAGCTCAATTAGAAAATACAGTGTTTCGTGTAGCTAGACGCTTCATTCGCAGTCCAGTCGCCTTTTGGCTTCTCTTTCAGGTCCTTACACCACTGTTCACTGCCCACGCCATCTTGAAGGACGCAATGCTTAGCAAAATCCATGGCACTTTCTGTTGTCCACTCAGTTTTTGGTTTGTCTCGCATGTCGTTACACCAACTCTCGGTGCCAACTTCGTCGCTACAAGCAGTTAAAGCCGCAGACGCCAACAGTAACATTACCAATTTTTTCATAAGATTTAGGTTCCAGTGTCAAAGAATGTTCTAGACAAGTAACGCCCAGATGAGGCAATCAAACATGACTGTCGAACACAACATCTTGAAGCGACTTTTGTATAAACTATAACTAAATTATCAGTCTACGTGTTAAGACGTCGACAATTTATCTAAAATCATTGGACTAGCGCACACATCGTCCTGCGACTATAAACGCTTCGCTGTAGGCAAAGAAAATAGATTCGCCGATCCGGTACCGAAACACGCCAAACGTAATTCCAGTGCCATTTGTTCGAAATGTTCGACAACGTTTTGAGTACTTATTGTCGCGGCTTTCAGTACAGCACCCGCCTGGCCAACCAAATTAGCGCCCAAGTGGATTGCTTTGGCAGCTTCTAGCCCGTTGTGAACACCGCCAGATGCGATTAAAGGTAACGCAGGGTACTGAGCGCGAATTTGTTCAAGACAGGTAGCCGTTGGTATTCCCCAGTCACGAAACAGCTCCGCTGCACGCTTCATACGGGCATTATCCTGGCAAAAGCCTTCGACCGCACTCCAGCTAGTGCCGCCAGCTCCCGCCACGTCAATGGCTTTAACACCTGCGTCGATCAGTTTTTCAGCCATAGAGCCGCTAATACCAAACCCGACTTCCTTGACGATGATCGGAACGTCCACTCGTGATTCCAGTTTTTCAATCGCATGAATCACACCAATCCAGTTGTGGTCGCCATTTGCCTGAAAAGCTTCTTGCATCGGGTTCACATGTACGATGAGAGCATCGGCTTGAATGGCGTCTACGGCTCGTTGAGCATTGTCCAAATTTTCTTTATCACGCAGTTGAGCCGCACCTAAGTTGGAATACAACGGCACACCTTTAGCCAGATCCCGAATCGTTCGGCCTAAACCTGTGTTCAGACTCTGTTCCAGACTAATGCGTTGAGAGCCGACCCCCATCGCAATACCTAATTCACTTGCCGCTTCAGCCAAACGGCAATTGATTGCTTCCGCGTCTTTGGCTCCACCTGTCATCGAACTGATTAAAAATGGCAGAGCCAGCCTTCGACCTAAAAACTCGGTAGACAGGTCGATGGCGTTAAAGTCACATTCTGGCAGCGCACAGTGCTCAAATTCGACAGACTCGAAGCCCGCCGTTTTATGCTTCATGCTCATGTCATGATGTAAAACAGCGTCTAGGTGTAAATCTTTTCGATTAGTTTGCGGAGCCATAATGTCACCCTAAAGTAAAACAGTCGCGCAGTATTGCGATCCTTGTCAGTAACGTCAATGCGAAATTTCTGAAATATCCGCCGCACTTCCTTTAAACCTACCAAGGCCATTGATTTACTTTGCTTTTTACCTCACAAGTTTAGCGCATGTGAGGCCAGCGCTTTTATAAGCTTGGATAACAAATCGGCAAGATGCCAACTCAATAGGTTCTATAACGGCTGTTGATTGCTTTCAGGCATAATCAAAGACACCACCGTGCTGGTCGTATTTGGAGCAAACTGTTCGGGATCATCACAGAAGTGAATTTTGCCCTTTTCTTCCACATAAAACAGTGGAGTGAGCAAATTGCTATTGTGATGCGCCAAATAATCCTGATAGGTGAAACTGTCACTGAGCTTAGTATGTTTTATTTCCGCTCCACGGCTCAATAAACTCGCCAATTGGCTGTAACTGACATTGCCACCCATCAGCAGCCTGCCATGATATTCCTGTGCGACGGTGTGCTTTTCACTGCCATTACCATTTGTTTTGGTTTTTTGCAGACAATGCACTTTATCTTCGCCGAACTCATCGACAAACTGCATGCAAGCCATAATGTTGAAATGTTGATCCGGCGTCAGGGCGACAACCTGGCCAATACCAATTAAGTTGAGGTTATCGTCTGCGTGGCTGGATATCGGGTTCCCATAGTAATAATCCAGGCCGAGCATACGAACTTGACTGATGTATTCCCAGTTTGAGTCCGTCATGAGAACACGCCTGTCATAACGCGCTAATGCCTGACCTATTTCTCTGGCAACTCGGTTCGCACCAATCAATAAGAAACCTCTCGGCGCAGGCTCTGCGACCCCTAAGGCAACCGCGACAGGGCGAGCCGTCGCACTTTGTAGCACAACGGTTCCAATAATTACCATGAAGGTCATTGGTACAAGCAGGCTAGCACCACTGACCCCGTATTCGATTAGCTTAATAGCAAAAAGAGACGAAATAGAGGCCGCAACAATACCACGCGGTGCAACCCATGACAGAAACAGTTTTTCCTTGAGACCTAAATTACTGCGCATCGTAGCGAGGAATATTGATAACGGACGCGAGACCAACTGCATGAAGACAAATAGCATCAAGGCGCCAGAACCCAGAGCAGTAAAGTCATCCAAACTTATGCGAGCGGCTAAAAAGATAAACAAGCCGGTAATAAGCAAAATGGTCAAGTGCTCTTTGAAGTGCAATATCTGCTGAATGTTGATCTCTTTTGCATTGGCGAGCCACATCCCCATAACGGTAACAGTAAGCAGCCCTGCTTCAGATTCTAAATGATTGGAAACCGAGAAGACGCCAAGTACCACCATCAACACGGCAAACGGCTGTAAATATTCTGGTAACCATGCCCGACGCAACGCTGCGGACACCGCCGCGCCAGATGCAACACCAAGAATGACACCAACGGCGATGATCTTGGCAAAGACTTCGACGCTATTGACCGCGCTGTGTGACACGATAAATTCGTAAACCATGACCACAAATAGCGCACCAAGCGGATCAATCAGAATCCCTTCCCAACGCAGAATATTAGCCAGAGTGATGTTTGGTCTCACAGTTCTTAGCAGTGGGACAATCACGGTAGGCCCCGTTACGACGGTCAAGCTGCCAAACAACATTGCCAGCTCCCATGAAAAACCCAAGAAATAATGTGTCGCCACACTCGTCACGGCCCAAGAGATAATCGCGCCAAAAGAGACAATACTCCACACTGAGCCACTCACTCCGCGAATCTCTTTAAAATTTAGCGTTAGGCTTCCTTCAAACAGAATAACGGCCACTGCCAGCGAGACCAACGGAAAGAGTAAGTTTCCTAATATTTCATCCGGTTTCAGCCACTGCATTAATGGCCCGACAACAAGGCCAGCCAACAGCAAAAACAGTATCGCTGGCAAACGAAGTCGCCAAGCTAACCACTGACACCCTAAACCAATCACCCCAACCGCTGATAGCACCAGCGCTTCATTACCAACTTGCATCTATGTCACCTATTCTTATCGTTGTTTTAGCGTAAACACGCAAGAGACAATCTTATTGCTTGAAATTACTAATATAGTTGAGTTCACGTTTACTCCACCGTTCAACGCACGAAAAATTACCAAAAAGAGAAACATAAGCCCCAAATCATCGCGCAAGTCTAAGAATTTACTGCATTTCCCGTTAAGGAGACTTACCTACTCACATTCGACATGTAGAATGTTCTTTTAGCGTTTCTAAAAATTTTAGGCGGAACCTAGCATCCCAACGCTCACAGGTATAGACCGTGAACTAAGCTTTAACTTGGGTGCTCAAAGTTAAGAATCCTCATGAGGCCGTTGAAAAGACCAGGATAGGGAGAAAAGCACTTGTTGACTTTATTCGCGGTGATTATGGCGTTTTTCGCCTTGCTAATTACATTGAAAGCAGTAAAACGAATTTCAAATCTGGAAGACGAGATAACGCAGCTCCGCAAAGAGCTGTCGGATTTCCGCTCACGATGGTTAGATCAGCAAAGCCAACCAGAAACAAGTGAATCGTCTTCCTCTCCTGCTTATGAACCCACTACTGCGACTTCAAGCCAAACGAATGTTCACGACGCAGGCCCTTCGCAACCTAAAGCAGAGCTTGATGATACTCTAGAGTCACCAACCGTGCCGCTATTCGCGCAGCAGACTGCTCAGGAAGATATTCAGATTGCGAGCTTCGCCGAGAACGACAACAGTCATTGGGAAAACAAAACCGAAAAGTTACTCTCCAGCCTCCAAGAAAACTGGCTCGTCTGGGTGGGAGCGTTGGCGATGCTTATTGGTGGCGGCTACTTGGTGCAAGTGATTGGCAGCCATATTGAGTTTTCACCCTTCGTACGTATCGCTTTTGCATTCACCTTATCTTTTGCCATGATCGCGGCAGGCGAGTGGTTTCACCGAAAAGAACAGCGCGATCCAGAACGAGCACAACGAGCCCAAGGGTTCACTTATGTTCCAGCCGCCATTACTGGAACTGGCCTGACCGGCGTTTACTGTACGGTTATTTTTGCGTTTGTTGTCTACCAGATGCTGACACCAAGCATCTCATTGCTGATCTTAGCTGTCGCCGCATTTTCCAGCCTCGCTTTGTCATTAAGGCAGGGGCCATTAATGGCCGTGTTGGGATTAATCGGCGGCTACACTGCGCCCTTATGGATAAGCGGCGCTGAACCTGATTATTTCCTGTTGGCGGGTTACATCAGCGCAATATCCATTGCGGCCACTTTGCTTATGCAGAAGGTACGCAGGGCTTGGATCTCACCGAGTAGTACCATACCGCATGCGCTTTGGATGCTCATTCTGATAGAAAGTATTCCGACAGAGAGTTTATTCTCCTGGTCTTATATTTACTTGTCGCTCACGTTGTATCTGGTTTATGCCTTGCCAAGATTAGGGTGGACACTCAACCCTCGTTATCGCCATTGCCAGAATAAATGGACAAACCCTCCAGTCATCACGTCTCTTGCAATCGTATTGCTGACCTTTTCTGCAATAACAAGAATGCCCGAACTTAACGTCTTTCAAATGGCGTATTGCTATATTTTACTTGTTGCAGCTATCTGGCTACCCGCGTTACGTAAGGGTTGGTCAACGCGAGTTTTCCTGCCTTCGGTTCTGGTATCAGCAACCGCTATATTGGTTGTTTCGGTCGCATTTGACACGCTCTACATGTCACAGAGTGAGAGCAGTATTCTGCTCGCATTAGCATTGAGTATCATGTTTATTGCGCTAAGGAACTATATACAAGGGCTCAATGATCGCTCTTCCATAACCAGTGTCTTGTTGCTCGCCCTTGCACCTTCAATGACGCTAATCGTTCTGTTTTACGCACACGAGTTTATGTACAGCTATGCCTGGTATTGGACGTTCTTTACGGCTTTAGTTGCAGTCTGCTACGTTTATTTGGGCATGCGTTTAACACGACTCGCCTACGAATGTTCCGCAGTCGTTCATGCTATCGTTGCTGGCTGTTCCTTTGTTTGGCTTAGCGATACGTGGCTAACTACTGCGATTTCGGCACAAGTGGCTGTGATGGCATTACAAATACAAGCAGGTTATTTTCGCCCTGCCAGTTGGGCAGTCAAAATAATGATGGGTGCTTTGGTTGTTCGCCTGACGCTTCTGCCATTTATTCCTCAGTGGCAGCCAGTTGAAACAGGGCTCTGGGCGTGGGTACTACTCAGTTATCTACCTGCACTCGTTATTCTTGCGTATGCTCGATCCGTGCTAACCAAAGCAGACGTTGATCTCGCCAATTGGTTTGAAGGTGCATTTCTGCACGTCTTTTTAATCGCATTGTTCACACAAACAAACTACTGGTTAACGGGACAATATGGCTACCTTGGACACATCGACTTTACCAGTGCCATTGTCTTCGCGAACCAGGCTTTAGTCATGGGCTTCGTATACAGTTACCGCAGCCAGTTCGCACAGCAACTCACTTACGTCTACCAAGCATACAGTTACTTGCTTTGGAGCATATTTGCTTTAATGACTTTGTTACTCAATACGATTGAATCGCCATTAAACGTTGATAATGTATCCGCTCAAGCCATTCCTCTTTTCAATATGTTGAGTTTAGGCTGGCTGCTACCGGCATGTATTCTAACTGCTGCGGTATTTAGGAAGTGGAACACATTACGAATTCACCGTCATGTTATCTCAGGAATCGGGTTTACACTTGCAGCAATCTGGCTGGGTATGTCTATCCGACAGTTCTGGCAAACAAATTCTATGACTTTATATCAATCGACCAGCATGGCTGAGTTATTCAGTTATTCGGTCGCAGGATTGCTTGTTGGAGGATTACTAACATGGGCTGGTGTGATTCGAAAATCAATGAACATGCAACGTATTGGTCTCATCATCCTGGCTTGCGTTGCGTTAAAAGTGTTCCTGTGGGATGTACGTTCTCTGGATGGCTTCTGGCGTGCTATTAGCTTCCTGGGCTTGGGCGCATCTTTAATTACGCTTGGGTGGTTGTTCCAGAAATTTCACCGTTCCGTCTCGGAACCTTCCAAAACTTGATTCAAATCCGAGATTCCCGACGTGCTAAAAACAAGCCGTCCGGAATCTCTTTTTTGTCTTTTCCCAAGAGACGTATCAACGTTCTCAGCGATTAAACGACTTAAGCCGACTTACTTCATGGATTAACCGAAACTAAAAATTACGCCCTGAGAAATGTCAGGGAAAAGTTAAAATTATAAAACCTAGACAGGCTAAATTAATAACTCGTGATCTTGATGCAAGCGTGTTTACCAAAGTTAAGGTATTGTATCTCAAAGATAAGAAAGAGCAGTGGTTTACTGATAGTTACCCAAATTACAGCTGTAATTGGATGGATATACTTCTCATCAGTGATTAAAAAAAGCCGTTCGACTAAATAACCATTTACACATCAAATATAAAACGGCTATTGTTCTATTACCGCGGTAACAAGTTCTAACGCGATAACAGATTCGAACATCGAGATGACGCTTCGCTTGCGCGTCTGGAATAGGTCCGAGTTCCGGGGGGGAGCTCGGACTTTTTTATTGGGCTAACGTTATAAAGTCGCACCGACATTGCGCTGCGCAAGCGTATGGATAGTTAAAGCAGCTCTTTGGCGATCAGTTGCAGTAAAAAGGTTTCCCTCTCTATACTCATGCCCTTTTTCGGGCTTTCAGCCATCGTTTGCTCGTTGTGTGCAATCGCGTCATGGATGTTCATCCACACAGGACGCATACCGTTCTTGACCTCGTAATCCTCATAAGCCGTCTCGCCTAACTCACGATCAATTTTACAGGTATAGCAGTAAGAGATCATATGCATCACATCGGCGTCATCTTTGTACCAAGGCCGAAACTCTTCAAAAAGACCAAATGGCTTAATGCTGTGTATGTTATTTGCCCCAGTTTCTTCCTCTAACTCTCGAACCAATCCGGCAATGATATCTTCACCATCATCAATTCCACCACCAGGTAAAGTGTAATCATGGTAGCGCTCCGTGTAGAGCAGTAATACATTCTCACCATCAAGCACGATGGCCCGTGCAGCATTACGCTTAAAAATGATTTTATCGTCGAGATGATCAATATCTGGATGAACCGTTGATTTTAAGTGTCTCATTGAGGATTCCGTAGTGAATGCTTTTGCGCGCATACTACCTAAATTGTCTTACTTTCCCAAGTTACAATTCCGAGCGTCTATCTGACTCTAATTTAAAGTTCCTCATAACCTGGGAAAGTAGATCGAGATCTTATTTGAATCTCTCAACCTGCCTCGCCTTCATACTTTTAACATCGTTAGGACATGAACCGACGAAAGTTGCCTATAATCAATACAATACTCGTCCATCCCATGCGGAGATCAATAATGAATAAGACAAGTTTACTAATAACTATGGCAGTAGCTGCTGGGCTCGCTGGTTGTTCCACTTACGATAACGCAACACGCTCGACTGAATACACATCCGTAGCAAATCCGGCATCTGTATATTGTGTTCAACAAGGTGGAGAACTGGACACCGTTACAGAGAACGGTGAACGTGTAACCTATTGTGTCTTTTCAGATGATGAACGCGCTGAACAATGGGAATATTATCGGGAAAATCATCAAGAGGGTGAGGACTACTAACCTTCAACGAGTTTATCGTAAACGAAGTTCAGTAATAAGGAGCCACATGGCTCCTTTTTTATTTGTGCTACTGAAACTAGTTTGTCCATTTTGTACGGACCCTCTGACATTCCTGACAATCTCATGACATAACTTTCCAACCGGACAATAAAATTCGAGACAAATATCACATAAATTCACGGTTTTTCCACATTTCTGGAGTGGGTGGTCAAAATGAAAGCACAAATAGTTAAAGAGACCGAAGCAGCACAAACCAACGTCATCACTGATGAATCAAAGCGCACCATTTATCGCGCATGCTTGAGTGCATTGATGATTGTTGCAATCAGCATTGTTGTTAATCTAAGTATTCGCCTCGATTACGTTGTATTAGATTCAAGTCTGGGTGAGTTATCGATTACGGAATCACTTCAGTTAGTCATGCTGGCAATTGCATCATGGTCATTTTTCAGCTTATCGAAACATACTCCTGAGTTGAAACACGCTGCAATCCTGATTTCTGGCTTTTTTGCTGTACTCATGATTCGTGAAATGGATTACTGGATGGATATGATTCATCACGGTTCTTGGGTATTTCCTGCGCTAACTGTTACTGCTTTAGCCTGTGCGAAAGCCTATCAAGGCGGCAAAGGCAGCGTGAATGAGATGGCGAGAATCCTAAAAAACCCACACATGAAGCTATTAATCGGCTCAGTTGTGCTATTGCTTGTTTTTTCACGTCTTTACGGAATGGGCAGTTTTTGGCGCCATGTGATGGATGAAAGCTACGTTCGCGACGTGAAAAATATCTCTGAAGAAGGGATTGAGCTACTGTGCTACAGCTTGATTGCCCTGAGCGCATTCCGCACCCGTGGTGAAATTAAAGTGCAGACTCAGGATCGATAGTTCGATTCATCACGGTTAAGAGCGGGTGTATGATATCTAAAGCTTGCTGAACCACGTTTAAATTATCATCAAAGGCTGTCATTGCGACGGCCTTTTTTATTTCCTGAATATTCTGCAAGGATTCATGGTCTAGAGGGAGCATCTCTAGTTTTTCTATCGCGGTTTGAGCAATATGCAACGGCTTCGCTCTTACAGCAGCTAAGCCTTGGCTAAACACCCCGCGAATCGCGCCTTCTAAATAAACTCGGTAGGTTGTCAGCTCATCAAGCAGTAAAAACGCTTGAGCTGATGCTCCATGATGCGGGTATGGCACGCTAATGTGCTGATCAATATCTAAAGCAATACTAAGCTCCATCCCCATTGAAGCACTCTGTGTTTTAAGCACCCTCAATAATCCCTGTTCATCCATTAAGGTTTGAATTTCTATAATTCGTTCCAGATGATAGTCGTTAGAAACAAGAGTCACTTTAATCGGGAATTGATGATACTCAGCAGCCTGAAATAAGCCGCTATGACACAACTCTTTCGCCGCATACCTCATGTTCTGAAAGGTATTTAAAGAACGATTTTCAATTAGAATCTGACTTTTCGGGAATGGCTGTGAGAGTGAATGATTGAGTGTCTGGAAATAGCTGAACATCGCATCCGCCTCTGCGATATCTTGCCCTTGAGTTTTGCCGCCACAAAATAAGATTGCCGTATTTTCTACAGACAATGAGCCAAGGGAACTGACGAGCGCTTGCACTCTTGAAATCCCTTCCGGGCTTAGTTTGTTCTTGACGAGACGCTTACCGAGAACGACAACCACATTGTCTAATTTCATACTACGATCTCTATTAATTTCTCGGCTGCTTAGCGCCTGAGTTGGCAATAATATAAAAATCTTCTTTGCCAACTGCCTCCTAGGGATTAACATCCGATTAACAGTCATACTCTAGAGACCTATGAAAGGTCCACTGCTAAAGGAAGTCAATAATGCTGTCGATTTTCGATATTTTTAAAGTTGGTGTCGGACCTTCAAGTTCCCACACTAACGGTCCAATGCTCGCCGGGTTCAACTTTACTCAGTTACTTCAAGACTCTATGGCGAAAGTGCATAGGGTTCAAGTAGACTTGTATGGTTCGTTATCACTAACCGGCAGAGGTCACCATACTGACAGAGCCACTGTACTGGGCTTAATGGGTAATAAACCCGATAACATCAAAATGACCAGTGCGAAAAGCGCACTTCAACATACCATCGAAACCAGTACTTTATTGCTAGCCGGAACTCGCGAAATTACCTTTAGCTACGATCATGACATCGTATTTCATAGCGAAAACCTCCCTTTGCATGAAAACGGCATGACAATCACTGCATTAGATGAATCTGGCGAACAACTTGCGTTCGAGATTTATTACTCCATTGGTGGTGGATTTATTGCAACCGCAGACGAGCTGGAAAATGGTGCGCAGCAAGCCGAGGTTGAAGTCCCATTCCCATTTAAATCAGCCGATGAGATGCTCGAGAAAGCAGAAGCAAACGGCTTTAGTTTAGGTGGCATGATTCTTCAGAATGAATTGGCGTTTCGTGACGAAGAAGAGGTCAACCAAAGAGCGGAACAGATCTGGAAAGTGATGTCTCTGTGTATGCAGCGTGGTTTTGATACTGAAGGTATTCTGGAAGGCGGACTCAATGTCACACGTCGAGCTCCGAACCTATTGAAGAAACTTGAAGCAAACGCAGCGGTTGAAAATGATCCAATGGAGATCATGGACTGGATTAACTTGTTTGCTTTCGCAGTGAGTGAAGAAAATGCCGCAGGTGGACAAGTCGTCACTTCTCCTACCAACGGCGCAGCGGGCGTTATTCCTGCCGTGTTAATGTATTACCACCGCTTTATCAAAGAGCTAGACATCAAACAGCTCAAGGACTTCCTCGCCGTCGCAGGCGCGATTGGCATTTTGTACAAAACCAATGCTTCTATTTCCGGTGCCGAAGTAGGTTGTCAGGGTGAAGTAGGTGTCTCTTCGTCTATGGCAGCGGCAGGCTTAACGGCTCTGCGAGGCGGTAGCAACGAACAAATTTGTATTGCTGCAGAGATTGCAATGGAACACTCTCTCGGCATGACTTGCGACCCTATTGGTGGGCTGGTTCAGGTACCTTGTATTGAACGAAATGCAATGGGTGCAATGAAAGCGATTAACGCATCCCGAATGGCATTAAAGAGAACAAGTAAGTGCCTAATTTCTCTGGATAAAGTTATCGAAACCATGTACCAAACGGGCAAGGACATGAACAAAAAATATCGCGAGACTTCTTTGGGTGGTTTAGCGGTAATCCATATGGCACCACCATGTGAATAAGCGCAGTGTCGCAGCTTAAGCAGAAACAAAAAATACCGCGTTAATCGCGGTATTTTTCTATTTAGGTATGAAGCCACTCATACTAGTTAAATGCTCTTACGTAACCACTGGGTAAAGGCTTGTACATGTGGTTTGTCTGCCCCTCTGACAATCATCCGATGAGCACCTTCGCTAGGCATGCTCCAGGAGCCTATCTGTAATAATGTACCTTGAGCGAGCTCATCTTCGACCAGAAAGTCTCTGACCAAAAGCACACCGAAGTGATTAATCGCCGCCTGAATCGCAAGCAGTGAGTGCTCAAACTCTGCAACGGGCTTAGTGAACTTTGCTTGGTAACCTTGATATTTCATCCAAACTTGCCACGACTCGTGATAACCACTGGTGGAAATTTTAGGTGCCTTCGCAAGATCAGCTAACTCGACAATTGGGTTCAGGTGCAAGAAACCCGGGCTCGCAACAACAATCCAATGTTCTTCTGTCAGTTGAATCGAGTCCTGTGACAACCAATCCCCATAACCATTAATGATCTCAACATCAGAAACAGCACTGGCGTTAGGCACAATATTAGCTGTTGTCGATATTTTTAGAGACACTTCGGGGTGCTGACGATGAAAGTCAGCCAACCTTGGAATTAACCATTGTGAACAAAAGCTATGAGCGACATGTAAGTTAAGCTGTGCGGTGTTCTGACGAGAAAACAAATGCTGAGTCGTCACAGAAAGCGTTTGAAAAACATGACTTACCACAGGGAGATACTCTTTTGCGGCTTGTGTAAGTACCAATTGAGAGCCTTTACGCTCGAATAACGTCGCATTAAGTAGAAGCTCCAGAGATTTTACCTGTTGGCTGACCGCGGCTCGGGTAACGCTCAGCTCTTGTGCAGCTTTAGTAAAACTCAGTTGCCTCGCCGTTGCTTCGAATGCTTTAAGGGAATTGAGCGGCGGCAGGTTTTGCATAGCATTCTCCAATTACGCTGAGTGAAAGATGCTATGAAACAACGATGACAATTTGATGAAAGGGTTGCTATTTTATCCAGTTGCTACTTCCAGAATCAAAAAAGCCAGCGAAATGCGCTGGCTTTGAAGATACGTTGACTAAAACAGCAAATTATTCTGCTTGTTCAGTCGTTTCGTATTTGAATTCTGGTACAACGACTTCTACACGACGGTTCATTTCACGACCAGGACGTGTATCGTTGCTAGCAACTGGGTTTGCTTCACCCATACCTTTCACAGTCATGCGTTCTGCAGTAATGCCCTGAGCTTGGAACTCGTTAGCAACCGCTTGAGCACGTTTTTCTGTAAGCTGTTGGTTGTACTCAGCAGTACCTGTTGTATCACTGTAACCCGTAATCTCTACTTGAGCTTGTGGGTAAGTGTTCATTACATTAATTGTCTCAGATAATGCTGAAGTATCTTTCACTTCTGCACTTTCAAGACCAAATTGTACTGTTGTAGTTTGTGCTGGGTATACATGCTCAACAATGTTTGTTGCCGGACGAGTTTCTACCACTTCTTCCTGAACCACTGGCTCAGAACCGAATTTGTAGTTAAAACCAATACCGTAGTAGTCTGCATCCATGTCATCAATGATGTCGTCAGACATATCTTGGTAACGTTGGTATTCAGCACGTAGGCTCCAGTTGTAGTTGATTTGGTATTCAGCACCTAGAGAGCCTGTAGGAACGAAGTCTTTTTCGTCACCAGCCATCATGTATGCAGCACCTACTTTCGCAAACAGGTTCCAAGAATCCGTCAGCGGAAGGTTGAATTTAGGCGCTAGAGTCAATGCCCAAAGCTCGCCATCAACGGTGTTTTTGCCTGCTTTGTTGAAGTTTGCTTTGAAATCACCTAAGTAATCAACACCGTACTCTGCATCAATGTAGTCATTGAAGCTGTAGCCAAGATGCATTGACGCTGCAAAGCTATCATCATCACATGAGGTATCTAGGTAACACGCGTCGTTAAGAGCGTTGTAACCTAGCTTACCGCCGATGTAAGTGTCTGCAAGCGCAACGTTAGAGATAACACCACCAGCAAGTACAGTAGCCACTGCAAAAGCAATTTTTTTCATTCTTTTTTCCTATTTGTTGTATACCGAGCCACACATCAAACGCGAAGGAGTGCGTTATCAATATGAGGCAGCAACTTTCTCTTTATTATTTGAGACAACCTAGCTAAATAACACCGGAATAAAGTAAATGTGGTGTTCATCACCAATGCCAAAAAACATGTCATCATTCATATTCACGCATGTGTTCTAACCACTTGCATGAGAAAAAATAATGCATCTGCATTGATATAGCCATAATCAACTCAGTGCGCAGAATATCATATCTTTTCCTTAAATGTGTGACAAAATTCACATTAATTTGCAAATTTCTTATTATTAAGATTCTATTTATAAGGCATTGATCGAATGGAAATATTTACCAATTGACAAGTAGATACAAACAAAAAAGCAGCTCATCTAGGATGAACTGCTTATGTGTTCGATTGATTTTAGGGAACTAAACCAATTAAATATTGTCAACAACCGCTAACGTTGCTGCCAACACATCTTGGCCAAATAGCACACTACGTTCAGGTGACCAACCATACAGCGGATCAGGGTGGTTATTGTTGTCTTTAAATGGCATCTCTATGGTGTAAGACAAACATTTAAATTGCTCTGCAACCCAATTTGATCCAACAGTTAAGTTTGCTTTACCAGGTTCGTCTTTATCGTAACCCACTTCATCTTGAAACTCTGGCGTAATGGTGAGCAGCGCTTGCTTAAACGAATGCTCCAGAGCCGCCAAACTTTCATCATAAGATGGAATGCCTTCAGAACCCGCGACAAAGTTGTATGGCAGTGCTTCGTCTCCATGAATGTCCAGGAACATATCGACACCAGTTTCCAGCATTCGCTGGCGGACTAAAAAGACTTCTGGGCTCTTTTCCATTGAAGGAGTTTGCCACTCACGGTTTAGGTTTACACCGACCGCATTCGTACGCAGATGGCCACGAATACCGCCATCAGGGTTCATGTTTGGTACAACGTAAAGTACCGCTTTCTCAAGAAGAGCTCGCGCGACTGTATCGTTGTCATCCAGCAAACGCTGAATCATGCCTTCCATGAACCACTCTGCCATCGTTTCGCCTGGATGCTGACGTGCGATCATCCAAATTTTCTTTTTGCTCTCGTCTGGCTCGCCAAAAGTCAGCAGGCTCATGTCATTGCCATCCACCGTGTGACCTAGAGTCTCCAGCTGACAATGATGTGCGCTTTGTGCCATGTGTAATAAATCAAGATGACGGTCGTAAGTGTAAGGCGCGAAATAAGCAAAGTAGATTGAGCCACGTTCTGGAATAACCGTAAATGTTAGCGTGTCGCCATCAAAGTCCGCAGGTACACGGAACCACTCTTCACGATCATAAGATGCCACGACATCGTAGCCTTGCCATCCTTCTGGGTAAGCAGATTTCGCCAAGTCTAACAACTTAATGGTATGTGACTGTTCAGCTTCAGTCTCTAAACGGAAGTGGAACCATTGGTAGAATTCCGACATGTTATCGTTGGGGATTTTAAGTTGGATGTCGTTTTTATCATCCGCTTTCACTACGTGAATGCTACCGCTATCGAAGTTGCTGAATATTTTCATTCTATTACTCACCTTTTGAATCTGAGCTTGAAAGACAGAGGCTAACACAGGGCTAAAGTGTCCCCTATTATTTTCACTTCAAAGTTTATTGTTTGTGGCTGAAGTCATCAGTTTAGTCGAGCTTATCGGCTTTGCCTGCTGGTCCTGCGAGTTTTGCCAGCCATTTATCCCAAACTCTAACTTTCTCTTCGTTATCTTCTGCTGCCTCTTTTCGGCGAACGGCATTACGCACAGTCATGGCTCCAATCCAGCGAAGTGGCTCTGGAGGGAAGTGGCTCAACGGACCTTTAGCCAAACCACTGCGAGCCCAGTCGTTATCTAACCCAAGCACCAAAGACGAGAGAATTTTGCCTCCCATCCGGGTTTGCGCCACACCATTGCCAGAGTAACCAAATCCATAAAAAATATTACTCTGGTTATCCAGTTGGCCAAAAAACGGAAAACCCGTTGTGGAACGGTCTGAGCCCCCCGTCCAGGAATAGTCAAACTCGCTCGCTTTCAAATCAGGAAAGAGCTTATCAAACGACTTTCTAAGCAGATTTTGATACTGAGTTGGCTTACCAAACATGGTGTCGACTCGGTTGTTAAAGGAGAACTGGTTACCCCCTTTTCCAAGCATCAGACGGCCATCCGGTGTATCTCGATAATAATGAACAAAAATACGAGAATCCAAAACGCTGGAACCAGCTCTCCATCCGCTCTTAGATAGCTCATCAGCCAACGGTTTCGTGATGACCATATCAGAGGAGACCACAACGATGCTGTTCCTGAACTGTTTAAACTGTTCAACCATCCAAGCATTAAGCGCTAACACTACCTGCTTAGCTTTGATGGTTGCTTGTGGCGTGCGAATGGTCGCTGGCTGACCATATTCCAGTTGAACCATCGGTGTGTTTTCGTAAATTTCTATCCCCATGTCTATCGCCACCCGACGCAGCCCTCTGGCAAGCAGTGCTGGCTGTACGCTCGCAGCAACGGGTGAGTGATACCCTTCGAGATGAGCCGAGGAGCCAGTGTTCGCTTGCAGTTCATCCTCATTGCATTTTCGCCAGCTATTTACTCCAAGACGCGTTAATTCATCCACTACTGGTTTCATTCCACCAGCTTGTGCTGAGTTAGTCGCGGTGTAATACACACCTTTTAACGACAACTGAGCATCAATCGCATAACGTCGGCAAAACTCGTCAATTTCAAGCACAACCCGTTCTGACTCTTGTACCAGCCAGGTGGCGTGTTGTTCACCAAAAAGACGCTTTAGGGTTGGGTATTTGGTTGACCAGGTCAGCATGCACCCGCCATTCGCTCCAGAAGCCCCACTCCCGCAGAGACCTTTATCGATAATAGTAATGCGTTTTTCCGGAGCTTGCTCCTTAAGCATTATCGCTGTCCACATGCCAGTAAAGCCCCCACCAACGATGAGTACATCAGTTTCAAGATCGTCAGATAGTGCAACAGCAGGTTGAGGGTTTTCGATTTCGAGCGCTTGCTTAAACCAGTAAGAAGGGTGAGTCATACGTATCCTCATTTAAAATTCAAAGTCGAAAAGTGAAAGTCATCAGTCATGTTTAGATATGACTTCACTTTACAAACGATGCTTATTTTCAACGAGCTAGAAAATCTATCGCTCGGCGATAGAAAAAGTTGCGCTGTGTGGCAAGTAAAAATAGTGAACGAGTAATTTATGACCAAGGCATATAAGCCATCATTTCAATAGAACGTCAAAACCAGACCACAAAGTATCAGTACCACACCAACCCCTCGGGAGAGATACCACCTCTCAGCAAGCAGCCAAACGCCCATCAGCAAACCAAAGACGATACTGATTTGGCGCAGAGCCACAACTAAGCTCACGTTGTCTGTCATCGTCATCGCAAACAGTACTAATCCGTAAGTCGATGCCATCATAATGCCAGCCATGCTCGCACTTTTTCGAATTTGCCAGGCCTTGTGTAACTCTGACAGATTGCCAGTGATCAGACACCAAAGCACAACAGGTAAGCCCATAGCCCAGAACTGCGCGCCAAGATAGAAAATCGCACTATATTGATCATGAATAACAGCCGAAACTTGCTGAGTGAGTAGGTTCAAAGCTTCCTTATCCATCAAAGAGTAACCCGTCGTGCCAATTGCAGCGATAAGCGCCCAGAACACACCAACATTAAGATAGGAAGCCAAAGTGACCTGGCGAATATGCGTCAACGGTACCAAGATGCAGCCAAAGGTGATCAACACAAACCCAAGCCATTGTTGAGACGAAAGCGCATGGCCGAGTGCAACACTGAATGCACCAACCATCATGACTGGCAAAGCGCGGGCAATCGGATAAATCACACCAACATCGGCATGTTTGTAAGCAATGATCAAACCGACCAAGTAAACAATTTGCGCCAGCCCGCTAAAGGTCAACATTCCCCAGAATTCTGCGGGCAGAGAAGTCCAACCGATCGTCGTCAAATACCAAATCAAATAAGGAGTAAGAACGCCACACGCAGACAGGCTTGCGGCCAACGTAAATGCCAAGCCTGACCCAGAACTGCTTTTGCCCAGAATATTCCAGCCCGCATGCAAAACTGCTGAAAACACAACGAGCACGATTGCCAAGAAATCCATTTAAGTTTCCTGTTGAGATAAAACAAAGGCTCCGAGATGGAGCCTTTGAAAATGAGATAAGCGGACGTTAGTGATTGAGCTCTGCAATGGACTCAATACTGATGGCGTCATGGCGCCAATACTCAATATCGCAGTCGATCAACTCGCCATGCTGGTTGTAATTAGTACGCTCAACAACCATAGCTGGAGTACCTGATGTCGCTCTTAACGCTTGTGCGACTTCACCAAGAAGTGTGCTGGTAGAAATTCGATAACGCGTTTTTTGATACACCACACCAAAGTGCTCACGATAAATATCCGTCAGAGAGTTGGTAAGGTCAAAACTCAATAAATTAGGAAAGATCTCTGGGCGAATGTAGTTAGTCACATACACCACTGGCCTGTCTTCCAAATATCGAACGCGGTCGACTCGATAGACATCAGAAAACGGCTGCAACTGTAACAAACGTGCAGATTGCTTATTGGCCAGAGTGCCTTTTGCCGCAATTAGCTCGGTTTTAGGCACGCGATTTTGCGCTTTCGCCATGTTTGGGAAATTAAGTGTTTGGGTTGGATCGTAGCGTAGTGGCTCAGGTGAAATAAACCAGCCTCTACGATCTTCGCGATAAATTCGCCCTTCGGCTTCCAATAACGACAACGCTTCTCGTAACGTAACTCGTGTTGTGTCGAACGACTCCGCCAGCTTGCGTTCCGCAGGCAGTTTTTGACGAGGCGAAAGCATGCCCGCTTCAATCTGTTCAACAATCGAATCTTTAATTTTTACGTACTGCACGAGGTGTCCTTATCTTTTACGCCAAGCCTGTGTGCGATTTTCTAACAACTTACCCAACGTCATCTGCACGATCTTCGCGATTGCGGCTGACATCATGATCATCACCGCCATCGCGGCGGCCGCGCCTGTTTGGCCCGCGTCATCCATATTCAGAATCGATACCGAAGCTGGGATCGTATCCGTTGAGTATAGGAATACTACCGCAGAAGTGGTGGTCAATGCATTAACAAACAAGTACGTAGCAATGTCCAGCACGGCAGGCATACAAACCGGCAACGTCACTTTGAAAAACAACTTGTACTGAGGCAGTTTTACCGACGCAGCCGTCGCTTCTATTTCTGAAGGCAGTTGCTTGAGAGCGGTTAAGGCTGTCATGTGACCGACCGTGTAGTAATGCACCACAGTATTAATTACCAGGAATGCCATCGTGCCGTAAAGCACATTCAACGGGTTGTTCACATCGTTAAAGTAAAAGATGTAGCCTAAACCCAGTACCATTCCCGGCACCGCCATCGGCACGACGCTCAGCATCTGCATTGCCTGACGGACGGGACCAAAAGCACGTCCTTTCTCAATGCTGTAAGCACCGACAAAAATGACTGCTGTACCAATCACCGCTGTCCAACCCGCCAAAGTGAGAGAGTTGAAGAACGGGCTCCAGCCATAAGTGCTCATCTCGGCAAAATTGTAGTTATTCAGCGTTAGCGCTTTGTTCCACGGCCAAAACGTTACTAAGGAACCGTAAACCGCCATACCAAGCACGGCGAGTACTGCAACAGAAATCAGAGAGCAATATAAAAAACACAGACCATCGCGCGTTTTGTTTGGCTCCGGTTGATAGGGCACAGAACGTGTATCAAACAAGCTTTTTTGCTTTTTCTGCACCCAGCGATCCGCGCCAAATGCCATTACCGCAGGGAACAACAGCATAATGCTGGTTACAGCCCCCATGGCGAAATTCTGCTGGCCCACCACTTGTTTGAAGATATCCGTCGCCAGAACGTTGTAACTTCCCCCTATTACTTTCGGCACACCAAAATCGGTAATAACTAAAGTAAATACAACAATCAGGGTACTGATCAAACCGTATTTCGCCGCAGGTAGCGTCACCATAAAGAAGGTTTTCATTGGTGAGGTTTTCAGAGCGCGAGCCGCTTCATACAGACGTGCATCCGAAGTGCGCAGAGACGTGGTCAGAATCATCAAAGCATGAGGGAACGTCCAGAAGATCAAGCCCATTGAGATACCAATAACACCATATACTGAGTGGCCACCAAGTAGCTCTTTCGCAATACCTTGATTACCAAAAAGAAAGATCAAGCTGATCGCTGGCAAAAGCGACGGCGCAAGAATCGGCGCGGTACCTAATATTTGAAACAAACCTTTTAACGGCATGCATGAGCGAGTCAGTGCGTAAGCATAACCAAACGCCAGTAAGCCAACCACCGCTGTCACAACCAGGCCTAACGTAAAGGTGTTACCAACGGAAACCCACAGGCTTGAGGAAGAAAAGTAACTCGCAAAGTTAGCTAACCCAACGAATTCCCCATCGCTGTTTTGCACACTTTTAGTCAACATCGCCCACAACGGCATCAAGATGAACAAGATCATCATCGTCGAGGTAGCCGCTAACAATCCAAACAACACGAGGTTGTCGCGGCTAATACGTCCCACCAATGATTTCGCTTTGTCTTGAGTAATCAGGCTATTCATCGTCATTGTCTTTGCATCCATGTTGCACCTACGCCGCCAACGCTTTTTTGAAGGCTTTACCCTTAGAAGGAATGGCATAGGCGTGTAAGCCAGTTTCCGAGAACTGGATATAACGAATATCACCGATACGAATATTGAGGTTTTGCACGGTTTCCACTGGGACATCAACAACGATTGGCTTCGCCTGGCCGGAGTTCTGCAGTTCGCAATCTACTCGGAAAAACGCCCCCAAAAACTCGCTTGCTGTAATGCGAACCGGAAGCGAATTGCGGTAGTTTTCAACAAACTTGATGTTCTCAGGTCGCACAGCAAGATCAAAACGGTCACCGCGTTTAATCTCATAATTCGTTAAATTTGGTAGTGGTAACAAAGTCTCTGCAATACGTACCTGAGACTCAGTAACGACGGATGTCTCAATGAAGTTCATGCTGCCGACAAACTCTGCCACAAAACGCGTCGCTGGCATTTGATAAATCTCTTGCGGCGTCCCTACCTGCTCAATCACACCATGATTCATCACGACAATTCGGTCTGCCATCGACAACGCTTCGTCCTGATCATGGGTCACCATAATGGTGGTAATACCCAGTTTGCGTTGCAGCTTACAAATTTCATCACGTAAGTGAACACGCACTTTCGCATCCAACGCAGATAAAGGCTCATCAAGAAGCAGCAGACCGGGAGATAAAGCAAGTGCACGCGCTAAAGCAACACGCTGCTGCTGACCGCCCGACAATTGGTTAGGGAATTTCTGGCCCGAAGTGGGTAATCCTATTGTCTCAAGCCACTGATCAACTTTCTCCAGGGCGTCTTTGGTCGACATGCCTTGGTTCTTCAAACCCATCGCAATGTTTTCTTGAACAGTCAGATTAGGGAACAGCGCGTAAGACTGAAATACGATGCCAAAGTCACGCTTTTCTGGTGGTAGAAATGTCGTCTCTTGACCGTTTTGAAAGATCGCACCAGACGTTGGCAAATCTAAACCCGCAATTGCGCGTAACAAGGTTGTTTTACCGCAGCCTGACGGGCCTAAGAAAGAGACGAACTCGCCCTTTTTGATCGACAGCGAGATTTGCTTTAATGCAGTGAACTGTCCAAATTGTTTCACTACATTTTCAATGTTCAGATAAGGTTGGTTAGTTGACATAACACACACTCCAAATGGTATATACCAATTTTAGGTTTGGAGTGTTACGTTCCAATGACAAATTTATAGCCAGAAGATGACAAACTGATGAAAGCCCTCAATTTACACGCTTAAATCCAGACTCATCTTGAAATATGGGATGTCGGATTTATAAAAGCGTTCACCCTCTTTCTGTAATCCAAACTTCTGATAAATCCCTAGCGCGGACTCACGAGCGTCGCACCAAAATATTTCTGCGTTTAGCACTTTGGCATCCGCGATCATGGTCTCCAACATCAATGAGCCTAATCCCCTCCCTTGCAGACTTGGAGATACAGCAAATTTCCTTAACCTTGCCGATCCTTCACTAAAAAATACGGAAGCGACACCCACCAAATCCCCATCAACATATCCTCCGTAATGATAGCCAGTTTCATCTTCTGCCACCTTGCAAAACTCGATGCTTTGGTTGGGCCATAAAACCTGTTGCCGAAGTTGTAGTGTCTGCTCTGCGTTTATTCGTTGGACTTTCATTCACTCCCTCTTTTCTATACGCCTATCCAGCCATTAATGTGCCTTTACTTTGAACAAGATGCAAAAAGGGAGAGCAATCGCTCTCCCCAGTAAAATCTTGTATGCGCAGAATATTACGATTTTGGCTCTGATTTCGCGTCAAATTTCTCAGACCATGCCGCTAGAATTTCTGCACGCTTACTGCCCATTTGTGCAAAGTCCATCTTCGCCATGTTTTCTTGAACATTCGGGAAATTAGATACCGTCGCTTTCACGTCTTTGTGAGCGACAACAGGGTACATTTCTACGTATAGCTCATTCGCTGCTTTCGAAATGGACCAGTCAACCACGCGCTTCGCCGCATCTGACTCTTTAACCAGACCTACCGCTTCTGATTCCCAGCCGATGCCTTTCGGAGTGATCACTGACAAAGGTGCGCCCTGAGTTTTCAGCTTCGCGCCACGGCTTGCCATAGATATACCGATAGCCACTTCGCCCATTCCCGCCTGAACACATGGCTTAGAACCAGAGTGTGTGTAGTGAGCAATGTTTTTGTCTAAGTCACGCATGTAGTTCCATGCCTGATCTTCACCCATGTTTTGCAGCCAAGCAGAAACCTGCATGTAACCCGTGCCAGAGGATGCAGGGTTCGGCATGGCAATGTGACCTTTATAAACTGGCTTAGTGAGGTCTTCCCAAGACGTTGGCTTAGGCAGGTTAAGTTGTTTGGCAACCGCTTCGTTGAAACAAACTGCGTTAAAGAACGCATCGTTACCGAACCACGCTTGATTGGATTGAGGGTCATTAAGGTTCGCATGAAGATCTGCCAAGCCTGCAGGTTGGTAAGCCTTTAACAGGCCTTCTTCTTTCAGTAGTGCCATTGACGATCCAGCAAGACCCCACACGACTTCTGCCTGAGGATTATTCTTTTCTGCCAGCAATTTCGCCGTCATGATACCTGTTGAGTCGCGAACCCACTTAATCTTGATATCTGGGTTGTCTTTCTCAAACGCAGACTTGTATTTAGCAAGAATGTCAGTTTCGAAAGCGGTGTAAACCGTCACTTCCTGTGCAGCCATTGCATTAGTAGCTAGCAGAGATACAAGCGCAGCCAGCGATCCTTTCATCAAACGGTTTTTCATCATTTTCTCCAGTTAATTTGGCTAAGTATTCATTTTGGTCTGTACCAGTTGACGTTCATTACCCTACTGACCCAATGTGACGAATTCATGATCGTTAAATGGCAGTTTTACGAAAACTTTCTTCAAATCGCCCTTCTTTTAACCATTAAATTTGGCATGTTAAAGTTTTATGAAATTCATCGATCGACTATTTACGTGCCTTTTTCTCACCTGCTAAAGTTAATTTCATATTTTGGTGTAGACCAATAAATTAATTCTGACGGAAAGAGAAATGAAAAACGAATACCTGCTACTGACCCCTGGCCCTTTATCTACCTCTGAAGGCGTGCGTGAAGCAATGTTGAAAGACTGGTGCACATGGGACGATGACTACAATAAAGATATCGTAGAAGTGATCCGCACGAAGCTCGTCAAGCTAGCAACAAAAAAAGACGGCTACACCAGCGTATTAATGCAAGGTAGTGGCACTGCATCGGTAGAAGCAACCATTGGTAGCGCGATTGGTAAAGATGGCAAACTGCTTGTCGTCGACAATGGTGCCTATGGTGCTCGCATCGCTCAAATCGCCGAATATCTGAATATTCCATGCCATGTGGTTTCCCCTGGCGAAACATCACAGCCACACTTGAACGAAGTGGAAACTGCATTGGCATCGGATCCTACTATCACGCACGTGGCGATTGTTCACTGCGAAACAACCACTGGCATGCTCAACCCTATCGCCGATTTTGCATCGGTCGCGAAAGCGCACGGTAAAGTCGTCATTCTCGATGCCATGTCGAGCTTTGGCGGCATTCCAATGGATATCGCCGATCTTGGTATCGACTTTATGATCAGCTCAGCGAACAAGTGTATTCAAGGCGTTCCGGGCTTCGGTTTTGTGATTGCAAAGCAGAGCGAGCTTGAAAAATGCAAAGGCCAGGCACGTTCACTCAGCCTCGACCTATATGACCAATGGCACTGCATGGAAGTCAACCACGGTAAATGGCGTTTTACTTCTCCGACTCACACGGTGCGAGCTTTCTATCAAGCATTGCTAGAACTGGAACAAGAAGGCGGCGTAGAAGCCCGTCATCAGCGATACCAAACCAACCAGAAAACGCTGGTAGCGGGTATGCGTTCACTTGGTTTCGAACCACTACTCAATGACGATCTACATTCACCTGTCATCACTTCTTTCTACTCGCCAACACACAGCGATTACCAGTTCAAAACGTTCTACATGCGTTTGAAAGAGCAAGGCTTCGTAATTTATCCAGGCAAAGTATCAAACGCAGATTGCTTCCGCATTGGCAACATTGGTGAAGTGTATCCAGTAGATATTGAGCGTCTGATCGGGGCGGTAAAAAACGCGATGTACTGGCAAAACCAACCAGATCAAAAGTTGGCGAGCTGAGATAAATCACGATGAGTCAGAGTGTAAAGCCAACGCATTTCCGTAGCGAAGGCGACGTCAATACAACGCCCGCTCGCCAAGTGTGGAATGAATCAATGGACGACGAACGCACGCAAACTCTATTGAAGCGTGACTCCGACGTATTTCTGCATCAAGCCATGTCGACGCCGTGTCTCGATACATTAGAGGCAGCAGAAGGCATCTACATCCAAGATGCTAACGGCAAAAAGTATATGGATTTTCATGGGAACAACGTTCACCAGCTTGGTTATGGACACCCGCATGTTATTGAACGGGTGCAGGAACAAATCGCTAAGTTGCCGTTTTCGCCTCGCCGTTTTACCAACGAAACCGCGATTGAGTGCGCAGAAAAACTGACGCAAATTTGTGGTGGAGAGTTAAACCGCGTTTTGTTTGCTCCGGGTGGAACATCAGCAATAGGCATGGCGCTTAAACTGGCTCGTCACATCACGGGTAACTATAAAGTGGTGTCACTGTGGGATTCTTTCCATGGTGCATCTTTAGATGCGATTTCAGTTGGTGGTGAAGCCTGTTTTCGTCACGGTATGGGGCCATTAATGGCTGGCGTGGAGCGAATTCCACCAGCGGTTTCTTACCGGGGAGCCCTTCCATCACCAGATGGTCATGATGTGCATTACGCCGACTACCTTGAGTACGTGATCGAGAAAGAAGGTGGCGTTGGTGCGTTCATTGCTGAAGCGGTGAGAAATACCGATGTTCAAGTGCCTAGTAAAGCCTACTGGAAACGCATTCGGGAAATTTGTGACAAACATAACGTCATGCTGATCATCGACGACATTCCCAACGGCATGGGTCGCAGTGGCGAATGGTTTACTTATCAGGCTTACGATATCGAGCCAGATATTCTGTGTATCGGTAAAGGTTTAGGCGGTGGTTTAGTACCAATCGCAGCCATGGTCACCAAAGATAAATACAACACGGCTGAGCAAATCTCGATGGGTCACTACACCCATGAGAAAAGCCCTATCGGTTGTGCCGCAGCACTGGCAACCATGGAAGTCATTGAACAAGAAAACCTGCTTGATAAAGCGAAAGCCGACGGCCAATTCATGCGCGAAAAGTTACTCGAGATGAAAGCTAAGTACCCGGTAATTGGTGACGTTCGCGGCATCGGCATGCTGTGGGGGGTAGAACTGGTTACGGACCATGAAACTAAACAGCGCGCGTTTGATGAAGCAGAAGCTGTGTTGTACCAATGCCTGAACAATGGCGTGAGCTTTAAGGTCTCACAAGGCAATGTGATTCAACTTAGCCCACCACTGGTCATCACTCGAGAACAATTAACGCAGGCGATGGCAATATTTGAAGAAGCCATCGCCAAAGTAAGTAAAGACTTTAACTACCTGTAAGGTCTTCTGACCTTTACGAAACCTACGTTATCCAAAGCGCCAGAGCGCACTTTGACAAGCAATAAAAGGATTGACCATGAGCAACTCACCAATTCAAGCAGTCATCTTTGACTGGGCAGGCACTATCGTCGACTTCGGTTCCTTTGCACCTACCAGCATCTTCGTCGAAGCGTTTAAGCAAGGCTTTGATTTTGATATTAACCTTGAAGAAGCGCGAGAACCGATGGGGCTGGGCAAATGGGACCACATCCAGGCGGTTGGCCGTATTCCTGCGGTTGATAAGCGCTGGAACGAGAAGTTCGGTCGCTCGATGACCAGCGAAGACATCGACGCAATTTACGCGGCATTTATGCCTCTTCAAAAAGCGAAAGTTGCGGACCACGCTGCGCCTATCCTCAACGCAATTGACGTGGTCAACAACCTAAAAGCCAAGGGCATTAAAATCGGCTCTTGCTCTGGTTACCCGCGTGAAGTGATGGACGTGCTTATTCCTGTTGCCGCAGATTACGGTTACCAGCCTGACTACGTAGTCGCAACCGATGACCTGCCACAGGGAGGACGCCCTGCGCCATTTATGGCACTGAAAAACGTTATAGAACTTGGCGTGACAGATGTAAATGCGTGTATCAAAGTGGACGACTCTGCACCGGGTATCTTCGAGGGTCATAACGCTGGCATGTGGACGGTGGGCCTTCTACTTTCGGGGAACGAAGCAGGTCTTACATTTGAAGAGTATCAAGCGGCAGACGAAGCAACGCTAGATGCTGCCCGTGAGAAAGCACGCGCAAAACTTATCAAAAGTTCACCTCATTACTTGGTTGACACTATCGCAGATCTACCAGAAGTGATTGCAGATATCGAGCGTCGTTTGGAAGCTGGTGAGCGTCCTTAATTCGTCTAATAAGCAGAAAAAACGCCCCTCTTTTTAGCGGGGCGTTTCTCTTATTGAGGCTATCTTATTGAGACAATAGCTTTCGCGTTGGTTCTTGCTCAGTGTATTCAACCGATTCGTTACCAGATAGCTTATCAACGTCCGCTTGTTCGCCGCTCACTACTAGTACCTGTTGCTTCACCAAAGCATCGACCACGTCAAGGTTATGCTGACGAAGAAGTGCTCTCACTTCGCTTTCTTTCCCCTTGTGATACTTTACAAAGTAACGCGCAGGTTGTTGCTCAGCTTGTTCAGAACGTTCATCCACGAGCGGAAATCCTTGATTGTTCGCCAAGCTGGCCGAACTCAGTCCGATTGCCAATAGTGCGGTAGCACCCACCGCAGACAGAGAAAGTAAGGTCGACTTCTTCATGGCCACTCCTTATTGAAAAGTCAGAGTCCAGCTGTTGATTGTGCCTGTGTCTCTTCTGGCACTGTCTACGGCTTTTAGTTCCCACGAACCTTGTGATTCAAAACCAGAGAAATCCGCTTGGAAAGTGGTTTTGATGTCGTTAGCACTTCCGCCCGTATTGTCATGCAGCACAACTTGTCCACCCGTTGGTGAAGTCAGCGTCACTCGCAGGTCGCCGATGTAAGTATGGCTAATATCAACGTCAATACTCACCGTGCCTGAATCACCAGAGCGATCGACATCGAGCGCGCTGATTGCCCCTGATGCTTTGTTATCAGGAATCGCCACAGGATCCGTGTTTGAGTAGCTTGATTCTGAAGCGCTGCCTCCGCCATCAGGGCCGTTACAGCCTGCATCCAGGAACAGCTTCGCCGCTTCTGCATTGACTAAGCCGTGGCCAGTACGGTTGTCTCTACCTGCCACATCGATATCTGTCGCGGTTTGAACGAGAGCATTACGCACTTGTGCCGCAGTACACGTTGGGTGGTAGCTCCATACCAAGCCCGCCACGCCAGTCACGTGAGGTGTCGCCATCGATGTACCATTGTAGTACTCGTAGTCTTCACCTGTCGTTGTGGACACAGTGATATCTTGCCCTACGTAGCCAAGCAGCTCTTGACCAAATGATCGATCAACAGTCACTGATACCATGCGATATGCATTATTCTGGTCAACTAAAAACGGATTTTGTAAACCAGGTAATTCCGTATTACTGTACACAATTGCAGCACTAGCGCCTGCATTGTAACAAGCTTGCACAGCGTCCACTTCTGGGTAATTACCTGAAGATTGGTTACCAATACGCTCAGCCAAACAGATTTTTTCTGACATATCACCGCAATTAAAATTACCACCAGAGACATCACAACTTTCTAAGGTAGCCGTCACCGCTCCTGCCACAGGATCCGGTACATAAGACGTGCCGTTATTAATCAAACGATTGTGAGGAACGATACCGCGATCAAACTGGCTTACACCATTAAGAGTGATGTCCGACAGTTTACCCTCACCGACGGTAACGGTAGAAAGGATAGCAACACCCGGTCCGGCGACTTCAACCTGATCCGTCGCTTGAGAAAACGCAGCATGATCATTTTGATTATCAACGGCCGCAATCGACATGACCGAATCGTAAGATGCCGGGTAACTGTGTGCCGTATTGCCATCATTGCCCGCAGCTGCAATAAGAAGAACACCTTGGTCATAAATATCTTGCAGTGCATTTTGCTCGGTTCGGCTAGATTGGCTACCACCGAGGCTCATATTCACCACGTTTGCGCCGTTATCTGCACACGTTTGAATCGCTTTGACTAAACCAGAAGAGTAACCCCAGCCAGATTCGTTAAACACTTTCACAATGTGTAGATTGACGTTTTGATTTGGCATGACTCCCTTAACGCCCTCAGTATTTGCAATTGCCGCGATCGTACCTGCAACGTGAGTGCCGTGAGCGTTATTATTCCCTGGGTCACTCCATGAACCCGTACCGCTGTCGTTTGTGCCTGCTACGCGGTTGCCGCTAAGATCGTTATGTGAAAGATCGTATCCAGAGTCAATGATACACACGGTACGATTGCCTGCATTAAAGTCATCCAGCTGCTGAGCATTGACTGCGTTATAGCCCCATGGTGTCGTTTCACTGAGCAAGTAACGCGGTGGATCGACTTCGACATATTCTACATCGCTGCGGTTGCGAAGTTGCGTGAGTTCATCAGCATCGATTTCCACGCTGTAGATAGCACGGTTACCCAGCTTCTCAACTTTTCGTGCTTTTACCTGTTTTAAAACAGACTCTTGTGCTATTCGCGGCCCCCAAAATGCGTTGCCTTGCATGGAAGAACCACCAGCCTCGTCCTCAGTAAACTTGACGATATATTTCTTCGGTAACTTGGATTCATCAAATCCCATCGGTGGTGCCGAATACGCCGACAAAGAAGTCGTTAGCGCAACGGCCAAGGCAGACAATGATAATAAGCCCTGTTTTTTAGTTGTTGTGTAATGCATTTGCTCTATTCCTTATATGAGCTGATTTTTTATTCACTATATCCTCATGAAAAATCACCAACTCGGTGTTCACATGAGAGACTCAGCTATAGCCCATCACCTGAAAATGCCAAATAATTCGGTTCATGAATGTAATTTTTTGTACAAAAGATCATTCAATAAACATTTTCAGTTAGCATTACAAACACAAACAAACACTTATAAAGCAAAGACTTATATAAACAAAAAGTGAATGTTAAATTAATGTTATTGAGTAATTATTCTATATTTTGGTTACCTTTATCATTTCCATACTGAATGCGTTTTTTGACCATGGTGCCAAAAGGAAAATATTGAATATTCAGATGTTGACTATGTAGAGTTTTTACTCAAGGTTATACATTGTAGTGAGAGAAATTCTCATTTGATTGCTTTTATAACCCGGTATTTTTCCAATTGCTTGGAACAATAACCAAAACGAGAAGAGTGAAAGATGAAACGAACAATCACACTGTTAACCGCGTTGCTCCCGTTTGCTTCTGCAATCGCTGAACAGCCAGCATTATCTCCAGAAAAAGTTTCGGCGTCCGAAGTGATCAGTGCGCAAGAAAACCAAACTTACACTTACGTCCGCTGTTGGTATCGCACTAGTTATTCTAAAGATGACGTTGCCACTGATTGGGAATGGGCAAAAAATGAAGATGGGAGTTATTTCACTATTGACGGCTATTGGTGGAGTGCAGTTTCGTTTAAAAACATGTTTTATACCAACACGACTCAAAATGTCATCCGCCAACGATGTGAGTCTACGCTGGATTTAGCTAACGAAAACGCTGATATCACATTCTTTGCCGCTGATAATCGCTTCTCATACAACCATACCATTTGGAGCAACGATGCGGCGATGCAACCGGACCAAATCAATAAGGTGGTTGCTCTGGGGGACAGTTTATCTGACACCGGTAACATCTTTAATGCTTCACTATGGCGCTTTCCTAATCCAAACAGCTGGTTTCTGGGCCACTTTTCAAATGGCTTTGTATGGACGGAATACATCGCGAAAGCCAAAAATCTACCCCTTTACAACTGGGCTGTCGGTGGCGCTGCGGGTGAAAATCAGTACATCGCACTCACAGGTGTTGGCGAGCAAGTCTCTTCTTATTTAACTTATGCAAAGCTGGCTAAAAACTACAATCCAGCCAATACCTTATTCACATTAGAGTTTGGGTTGAATGATTTCATGAATTACGACCGTAGCGTAGCAGAAGTGAAATCGGACTACGCTGAAGCATTGATTCGCCTGACGGATGCAGGAGCGAACAACTTTTTGTTAATGACGCTGCCAGATGCCACGAAAGCGCCTCAGTTCAAATACTCTACGCCGGAAGAAATCGAAAAGATTCGCGCAAAAGTGTTAGCGATGAATGATTTCATCAAAGAGCAGGAGAAATATTACAAAGCGCAGGGTTACAACATCACACTGTTTGATACATATGCGCTGTTTGAAGCCCTGACTTCAGCGCCCGAAGATCATGGCTTTGTAAATGCAACAGAGCCTTGTTTGGACATCAACCGCTCCTCTTCAATGGATTACCTCTACTCACATGCGTTACGCTCCGAGTGTGCAACCTCTGGTTCTGAGAAGTTCGTTTTCTGGGACGTCACTCACCCAACAACCGCAACACACCGCTATGTAGCGGAGAAAATGCTCGAGAGTAGCAATAACCTAGAACAACACCATTTCTAAGCTTTGATAAAAATGGCCACGCTAAAACGTGGCCATTTTATGTTTCTACTTTTACGCGGGGAGTTACAACGGCGCTATGTCCGTACCACCTAATGATTGATATAGCGTTACCTGAGTAATGAATTGATTGTATCGATTCTCAAGCAAAGACGCTTCTGCGTTTCTGGTGTTTTCCTGAGCATCTAAATAGTCCATGATCGAAGTAGAGCCATACTGGTATCGCGCAGCATAAATCTTCTCAGCGGCACTGGCCGCATCATATTGCTCTTGCAAACGATCAGATTGATACATCAACTTTTCGCGTGCTGACAGTGCGTTCTCCACATCCTGGAATGCGGTGTACAACACTTGGCGGTAATTGACGATAGCCGTTTTGTACTCAACATCCGCAATAGCCTTGTTGTTCTCCATTTCGTTCCATTGCAGAAATGGCAATGTGATGTCTGCGCCTAACGTGCCTACGGGGTTAGAAAGCAAGTCTTTTAATGCCTCTGAAGAACCACCTAGCGCTCCCGTTAACGTCAGCTCCGGTAAGTAATCAAGATCAGCGGCATCTTTGTTTGCCAGAGCAGATTTCACGTCATAAATCGCGGCTTTTACATCAGGTCGACGAATCAACAGATCGGCAGGAACACCTACATTGAGCGACGGAACGCTTCCATCCGGTAACATGCGAATAGTGTCACTCATACTCTGAGGAGGCTGATTGAATAAGATGGCAAAGGCGTTATTCGCCTCTAACAAGCTCTGTTCGAACTCACTCTGCTGCGCTTGCAAACTTGCCAGTGAACTTTTCGCTTCCAGCACATCAAGCTGATCAACCGCACCCAGCTGATACTGCCTTTGAATCAGATTCAGGGTTTGCTGTGCATCATCAATGTTATTTTGGCCAAGTTGCAATCGCTGCTTAAGATAACCAATTTGCCAGTAAAGTGAAGCGGTGGTCGCCACCAAACTTTGAGCCGTGGCTTCGCGATCTTCTTTGCTCGCCATTGCCGCCCATTTTGCTGCATCGATATCAGCAGAGACCTTACCCCACAAATCCAACTCGTAACCGACAGTTAAATTCGTGCTGTAACTGTCACCCGATTCACCACTGTCTAGCCACTTTTCGACCTGAGCAGAAGTCGATGAGCTGAATGTCGGAAACAGGTCATCTTTCGCTAACCCTAATTGCAAACGTGCTTTTTTCAGTGTCAGCGTCGCGACTTCCAGATCGTTATTTTCCTGAAGTACTTTATTGATGTAACTATTCAGGTTTGGGTCATTAAACGCCAGCCACCATGGGTCGATACTGACATCACCAGCGACATGCACCTGCTGCCAGTTTGTCGGCACCTGAACTTCAGGTGCCTGATAATCAGAACGCATCATTGAGCCACACCCAGCAAGCAAGGCTGCGCCTAATGCGACGGCAAGAAAGCGAGTTTTAAATTTTATTGTATTCGTCATGCTAGTCTCTCGCTAGTGCTTCAATTGGATCGAGTTTTGCGGCGTTACGCGCAGGTAAGAAACCAAACGCAATACCAATCAGAGTCGAACAGATAAATGCCGCAATGATAGAGTTCATCGAATAGATCATTTGGAAACTGCTGCCTGATGAGCTAAACGCGAAGCCAATCAAAAACGCTAAACCAATCCCCGTTATACCGCCGCACAAACAGACCAGTACGGCTTCAATCAAGAATTGCCTGAGAATATCTGCCTGCCTTGCACCAACCGCCATTCGTACACCAATCTCTTTGGTCCGTTCGGTGACTGATACCAACATGATATTCATCACTCCGATCCCCCCAACGATAAGAGAAATCACCGCAATCGCAGAGATGAGCAGCGTCATCGTGGCCGTCGTCTTCTCAATATTTTGACGAATTGTGTCTGTGTTGATGGTAAAGAAATCTTCAGTGCCATGGCGCATTTTCAGCAAGCTGATGATGCTTTGCTCGGCGGCGCTGCTAGAGGCATTTTCATCAATCCTGACAGTAATGCCATTCAAATAGCGTTGTCCCATCATACGGCCAGACATCGTGGTGTATGGCACCCAGATTTTAAGTGCTTCACTGTTACCAAATGCATCATCTTTCTTTTGCGTAACGCCAACAATTCGCACTGGCAGTGAGCCAAGGAATATCACTTCACCTATCGGGCTTCGATCAGCGAACATCTCTTTTCTGGTGTTGTCGTCAATCACCGCTTCTTGTGCGAGTGAACTGACACTATCTTCATCCCAAAACTGACCCTGAGCAATCTCATAGCCACGAACGCGGAAATAATCTTCACCCACACCCTCGATGGTTGCCGACGCATCTTGGTTGGCGTATCGAACGGTTAAGCTGTTCGAAATTGAAGGCGTTACACTATCCACAAATGGCAGGCTCTTTAGTGATTCAGCATCATCCGCGGTCAGAGTCCGAATTCTTCCTGAGCGTCTGTCACCAAAACCGGTTCCGGGCCTGATATCAATGGTGTTGGTGCCCATAGAAGCAATATTCGACAAAATCTGTTGCTGAGTACCGTTACCGAGAGCGACCACCGATACGACGGATGCAATGCCAATGATGATCCCTAGCATGGTCAAAAACGTGCGCATTCGATGGCTGGACATAGCGAGCAACGCCATTTTTAATGCATCAACGAAACTATCCCACTTCCACCATTTACTGGCATCCTGCTGCGATTGTTTCTTCACTTCTGCCTGAGCATTTTTGGCTTCACTGACGTTTTGTTTATCGGAGATGATCTCCCCATCTTTGATTTCGATAATTCGGTCAGCAAAATTCGCCACATTCATATCATGAGTGACGAGAATGATAGTGTGCCCAAGCTGGTGTAGCTCTTTGAGCAGAGCCATCATCTCTTCACCACTGTGGCTGTCCAGCGCTCCCGTCGGTTCATCCGCCAGAATAACTTCACCGCCATTCATCAGCGCACGCGCGACACTCACGCGCTGCTGTTGGCCACCACTTAATTGGCTCGGTTTGTGAGTCAGGCGCTCTCCAAGCCCCAGCCGTGTCAGCAATGATTTGGCACGCTCTTCTCGTTGACGATGAGGAACACCCGCATACACCGCAGGAACTTCCACGTTACCCACAGCCGTTAAATCGCCAAGCAAATGATATCTTTGAAAGATAAAGCCAAAATATTCACGTCTTAGCTCAGCCAGATCATCAGACTCCAGCGTCGAAACGTCTTGACCATTAATGAAATAACGGCCACTCGTAGGTTGATCCAAACAGCCCAGTACATTCATCAGCGTGGACTTACCAGAACCAGAGGCACCAACGATAGCCACCATCTCACCGCGCTTAATCTCTAAATTGATGTGATTAAGTACGGTAAGTGACTCATCACCGGACACAAAACTCCGGCTTAAGTCCTCTACTTTTAATAGAACTTGGCTCATCTTATAACCCCATTGGAGGTCCAGGGCGTCTGCTACTTGACGAACCACCTGCCGTTGCTGTGCCCAATACCACTTGATCGCCTTCCTGCAGGCCAGAAAGAATTTCAACATTCACTTTATTATTGATACCGACTTTAACCGGCTTTTGCACCACTTGACCGTTTTCCAGAACCGGAACCATATAAGCGTTTTTGCCAACCGATTTTTGCAGTACTTGCGCCGGGATAATGAGTGTATCTTGAGATTCTTCCAGAACAATCGAGACTTGAGCCGTCATACCGATGCGCAGAACACCTTGCGGGTTATCAACATCAAAAACGGCGTTGTAATAGATAGCATCACTATCAGAGATCGTTAAATCACTGTCATCACCATCCATAATCGTTGGCCCAGGCTCAATAGCGCGTAAGACTCCCTGATATTGCTGATTAGGTTGACCAAGAATTGTGAACACCGCCGTTTGACCGGGATGAACGAAGATAACATCTGCTTCCGAGATTTCAGCTTTTACCGTCATCGTATCCAGCTTGGCAAGTTCGATAATGGTTGGAGTGGTCTGATTGGCGTTGACGGTTTGTCCTTCTTCAACAGAGGTGTAAACCACGGTGCCATCCATCGGCGCATTAATGGTCGTATAACCTAAATCGACTTTAGCACTGTCGACATTAATCTTGGCTTTTTCAATTTCGGCATCGAGCTGTGCAAGTTCTGCTTTGTAGATCGCTAATGAGGCTTCTGCATTTTCAAAATCAGCTCTTGAGCTCGCTTTTGCCGCTAGCATGCCTTTTTGACGCACATACTCGTAGTTTGCCTGTTTGATTTCAGCCTGCTTTGCTTTGTATTGCGCGTTAAGACTGTTCAGAGATGCTTGCGCCTCTTTGAGGCTATTTTGTTGAGTCAGGCTGTCAATTTGGGCAATAAGATCGTCTTGTTTTATCTCGTCACCGAGACTGACCGCCAAACTTTGAATCTGTCCTGAGACCTGAGCACCAACATTAACCAGCTTCGATGCCTGCAACATTCCATTCGCCAAAACGGCTTTTTCAATGTTCCCTTTGCGTACCGTTTCTGTGGCATAAGAAGAGAGTTCTTCCGGAGGTTGTAAAAAGTACACTCCAGCCGCACCAGCGAGAAGAACACCACACAATGCGAGCCATTTTTTCTTGAGTTTCATAAAAGATGTGAAGTAAGTAATCGTTATTATTTTATACTGCGATTTAATCAAGACGTATAGGCAGGTAGTCGTAAAGATAAGTAAAGTATCGTCAAGATTCTTCTCCCCGAAATCTAGATAACCTAGCTAAATTAAGTCGTGAGATGTTCATTCCTGAACTACACTAAGCGATGGATTTACAATAAGAAAATCGGCTTAAGCTGCCCAAGTAAAAACTGGTCTTGTCTTTAAGACAACACCAGTTTTTGACAGGAAAAGAGCACAGTACCCATCGAATTGAATTAAAAAACGTCTAAGTTTATTGCGAGGAAAAGATATGAAACTACTGAAAACCATCTCACTCTGCCTTTTAGCGGCCTGTGCGTCATTTCAATCGGTCGCGAGTGATAGTGATTGGGACAAAATTGCGGAGAAAACCGTAAGCTTTAAATCAGAGACAGACACTGTAAACCCTCTATCTCCGTTTGCGAATGCTCGTTTTAGTCACATAAAGATCAAATGTACGCAAGGTACCGTGAATCTAAAGAGCATTAAGGTCATCATGAAGGACGGCAAAGAAAAAACATTCGACAGTTTGGGGGTACTCACCAGTGGCATGTCATCACGTAGCCTGAGCCTTCCAACAAAAGATGACGCTAAACTAGATAAGATCGAATTGAATTACGAATCTGTTGGCAATACTGCGCTGCAAGTCACTGGTGTGACTAAAAAAGCACATGTGGAAATATTAGGTAAGAAAGTCGACGAATAAACGACATATCATGTCTGATACAGCGGCACCATGCCGCTGTAAAAATTCAAAAGCAACTAATAATCGTGTGGAATTAAATGAATTTCTTGAGTTTCGCTAAACCATAAGCGGCAATCGTCACACTGTCTTTGATTGCCCCTTCTATCATCATCTGCTCGAATTCTTCTACAGAGAATGCCCGGGAAATAAGATCTTCTTCTTCGCTATCAAGCTTATTGCCCACTTCAGTAAGATCGCTTGCAAAGTAAACGTGGCAAGTCTGATTCAGAAAACCGTAAGCAATAAACTGAGGACCCACGTACTCCATTGTTCCCGCTAACATGCCAGTTTCTTCCCGAAGTTCGCCTTTTGCGAGCTCCAGCGGATCAACATCCGGGCTGGATTCCCAGGCACCTTGCGGGATCTCCCAGCAACGCTGTCCTACGGTATAACGAAACTGTTGAACCAAGTGAATCATTTCATTATCGATAGCAAGTATCGCCGCACAGTCTGGTTTGTCGACAACACCGTAGATGCCTTCCGCGCCACTTGGACGCAAAATTTTGTCTTCACGAACCGTCATCCACTTATTTTGATAGACAATTTTACTGTCGAGCTGCTTGATATCTGACATGGTTATTCCTTGTTTATTAAAGCCTATTTACTGACTCTCTACGCAATCAAAATGTTCTTTAGTTCACTCAATGATTCTACGGTGTAGCTAGGTGCGATACGTTTGTCAACACTTGCGCCGGTGGTGTTCAACCAACAGGTTTCAATGCCAAAATTATTACCGCCCAAAATATCTGAGTGCAGATTATCACCTACCATCAATACACGCGTTTTACATGGGTGACCCATTTGCTGCATGGCGTATTCAAAAATGCCTAAGTCCGGTTTTGCGACACCAACTTGCTCGGAGATCACGATTTGCTCAAAGTAGTCGGTCATCCCGGTACGTTCAAGACGGATAGCCTGCAACTCAGTAAAGCCATTGGTGATGATGCCCATTTTAGCTTTACCTTGTAGCGCTTCCATCAGTTCTTTCGCCCCTGGCAGCAGGCTACAAATGTCAGCCATGGCTTCTAAAAACGCGCTGTTTAACTCTGCGGTAGTCGTGTTGAGCTTTTCTGCCCATTCGGTAAACCGTTTGTGTTTAAGCTCATCCGCTGACACTTTTCCATCTTGATAGTCAACCCATAGTGGCTTGTTTACCGTTTGGTAGTGAGCAAAATCTTGCTCCGTAAAATCTACGCCTTTACGAGAAAACATCAGTTGCAAACCTTTGAAAGCGTCAAAGTGAAACAAGGTCTCGTCAGCGTCAAACAAAATCCAATCGTACTTCATTTTTTCATCCCAAAATTCAAGGTCGTCGATAATCTTATGGGTACATAGTCTAGATTGTTTTCTTCTGGAAGATAATCACTATAATTGGAAATTAATTGTATCCTTTGAATCAACAATTTAAGGAGATTGATGTGAATGCGATAGCCTCCCTGCCGGTATTTGTGGCGGTGGTAGAGTGCGGCAGCTTTTCGCTTGCAGCCAAACAACTTAACCTGACAAAATCTGCCGTCAGTAAGCGCATCAATCAACTGGAAGACGATCTCGGCATTCGTTTACTTAACCGCACCACAAGAAAATTAAGCCTGACCGAAGCGGGCAGACGCTACTTTGAATATGCGTCTCAAGCGGTGAATCTTGCTCAACAAGGTGTCGATGCGGTTTCCGAGTTGCAAGGCTCTCCGCAAGGGCGGCTTAAAATCACTGTGCCGATGTCATTTGGCGTGCTGCATATCGCGCCTCTAATCAGTGAGTTTCTCTCTCGTTACCCTAAGATCGAAGTGGACTTGAACCTCGAAGATAAGATGGTCGACTTGATCAAAGACGGTTTTGATTTGGGTATCCGCATTGGAGAATTAGCCTCTTCTAACTTAGTTGCCAAGCGTCTCGCACCTTGTAAAAGTGTGCTTTGCGCATCACCCGATTACCTTGCTGAGTTCGGTACTCCGCAAAAGCCAAGTGATCTGGTTGCCCATAACTGTCTGCTGTATTCGTATTTTCGAGGTGGCGTAGAGTGGATGTTCATTAACAATGGCAGTGAGTACCGCGTTTTGCCAAAAGGTAACTTTGTTGTGAATAACAGCGAAGCCATTCGCCAACTTCTGCTGAGAGGTTCTGGCGTTGCGCAGCTACCCACTTTTATCGCATCAAGAGACATCGCTGCTGGTAACCTCAAAGTAGTCATGGAAGATTACGCGCTACCAGAGCACGCCATTTACGCCGTTTTTCCAGAACGTAAACATATGCCGTTAAAAGTGAGGGTATTTATCGACTATATCAGCGAAAAGCTGGGGACTGATTTACCCTACTGGGATCGATACAGTAGTCCAGATAAATAACCCAACAAGGTGAGTTTATTGCACTGATCTGCTCTCTTATCATGTGACATGCCTAATTTCGCGGAGGGGCGAATCCATACCCATTGTGGGTGGCTAGCACCGATAGACAAATTGGCAGTGCTAGCCAAACTCTCCAACGTGAACACAAGGCTCTAAGCGTTAAAGTACCTTAAGAGAAGAGCTACTAGGCAAAGGCTTCACCTGACTCTTTCGGATCTGAGCCGTACTCATTCCTGCCTCTGTTACCTTCAGTCGCAGCAAAAATAATCAGTACGATCAAACCAAGCAAAGGAATCAAGCCAATCAATACCCACCAGCCTGTTCGTCCTATGTCGTGTAATCGACGTACGGTAACAGCAATACTAGGAATCAACACAGCGAGCCCGTAAACAGCGCCAATCAAAGCCGTGCCTAATAGGCCATCAATAATTTCTAAAACAATCGTAATCAGAAGGTTGAATAAAAAGAACATCCAATACTCTTTTCTTCTTGCTCTTCCGTTAAACACTGCATATTTCTTTAATACTGCTAAGTACCAATCCATCTCTTTTCTCCCGACTTGGTAAGTTTGCTAACACTAACTATATAGTGCATAACTCATACTTACCTCGACAAATGCAACTTTTTGCACTTAGTCGCAATTTTCAACCATATCTTACTCGGTTGATGGAAGATCGCTTTGAAACTAGTCCTTTTCGTCCAGACGACGAATCAATTTCGCTGGCGTCCCGCCATAAAGACAATCGGGCGGAACATCACTGTTTACAACTGAGTTTGCGGCAATGACGGATCGAGCACCAATCGTCACCCCTTGATTGATGACGGAGTTACCGCCAATCCATACATCGTCTTCGACTACGATCGGTTTACAAAAGGTTTCCCAGCGTCGGCGACTGCGATAATCCAATGAATGTGAAGCGGTGTAAAACTGGGCACTTGGGCCAATCAGGACGTTATTTCCAATGGTAATTTTTGCACCGTCAAGCATAACCACATTCATGTTGATAAAGGTTTCTTCACCTATTTCGATGGTTTTACCGAATTCGCAGTGAAACGGTGCTTGAACAATACATAACCCCGCTTTACCAAACAGCTGCTTTTGTAGCGCATCACGCTGACTTTCATCGGTATTGTTGTTAAACGCGCGCAATGCATGAGTGGCGTGCGTTCTAATGGCATCGATTGATTCATCCATACCATTAAACACTTGGCCAGACATCATTTTCTCTAATTCTGTCATTGGAAAACCCTACTACTTAAAACACCGCTCACCGTACGTGATTTCAGAAATAAAAAAAGAGAAAAGACGACGCTTTTCTCCTTCCTGTTTTCTGATTTTTGGCGTTATGCGGGGTTAAACAATTTCCCAGCTATGGGTCATCTCAACGCCTTCTCCAAGCATCAAACAAACTGAGCAATATTTTTCGAGGGAATCTGCCGCAACTTGAGCAACAATTTCTGGATTCAGATCTTTACCAGACACTTCAAAGTGGATATTCACTTTGGTAAAAATACGCGGTGCCGTTTCGCGACGCTCTGTGGTTAACTTCGCGTTGACCGACTCAACCTTTTGCTCTGCAGATTTTAAGCCATCTACAACGTCGACAGAGCTACAACCACCCGCCGCCATTAGTACCATTTCCATTGGGCTTGGAGCCGTCGCGCCACCATTCCCGTCCATCACGACAGAATGGCCGGACTGAGACTGACCTAGGAATTTAAAATCTTCGACCCATTTAACTTCTGCTTGCATGGTTTACCTCATATTGCATCGTTCGTTAATACCCTCGTATCAAAGAGCAGGTATGTTTCGTGCCGATACTCTATCTTTGTTAGAAAAAAGGACAACGTAATTTTCAAGATTCGTGCAATTTTTTCGCTCTGTTACCTTTCTATTTACGTAACAGTTGAGAAATTAATTATAGAGGATGCTATGAAGACGTTATCTAAGTTAATAATCGGATTCTCTTTCGGGCTGCCAGTCTTGTTCCTACTACTCAGTACGGTAAGCAGCGCGGATACGATGAGCAAAACGAACACATCGGAAAAAGTAGAGGTTGCTACACTTGCGGGCGGCTGCTTTTGGTGTACAGAGTCAGATTTAGAGCAACTAACCGGTGTGTTGGACGTGGTTTCTGGCTATTCGGGTGGTCACGTTAAAAACCCAACCTACAAACAAGTGTCTTCGGGTAAGAGCGGGCACATTGAAGTGGTCGAGGTAAAATACGATCCAAGCGTGGTGAGCTACGAGCAAGTTCTGGACTACTTTTTCAGACACATTGATCCGACCGACGATAAAGGTTCGTTTGTTGATCGCGGTCCTCAATATCGCCCAGCGATTTTTTATCACAATGCGCAGCAAAAGCAGATTGCTGAAGACTTCATGATGGAAATCGACAAAGCGATGATTTACCCAAAGCCGCTGAAAACTGAGTTAATCAAATTTGAGAAGTTCTACCCTGCCGAGACGTACCATCAGGACTATTACAAAAAGAGCAGTTTGAAATACAAGTACTACCGTTACGCTTCGGGACGAGATCAGTACCTGGATGAAGTGTTCGGCGATGATCGTAAAGAACGTCCGAAAACCCTTCGCCAACTTATCGAAGAAAAAAAGCTATTGTCGACGGTCAAAGCTTACAACAAACCTACCCAAGCTAAAATCAAGTCTACCCTGACGGAATTGCAATATTACGTCACACAAGAAGAAGGGACAGAAAAGCCGTTTGATAACGAGTATTGGGATAACAAAAAAGCGGGTATTTACGTGGATATTGTCACGGGTGAACCGCTATTTTCTTCAACCGACAAATACAAGTCCGGCACCGGTTGGCCAAGCTTTACTAAACCAATCAATCCCGGATACATCGTGGAAAAAACCGATTACAAGCTGTTGTATCCGAGGACAGAGGTGCGCAGTAAATTCGGAGACTCACACCTTGGTCATGTGTTTGAGGACGGACCAAAACCAACCGGCCTGCGTTACTGCATGAACTCTGCTGCGATGAAATTTGTTCCTGTAAATAAAATGGCGCAGCAAGGTTACGGCGATTACTTGTATCTTTTCAAATAGTGGGAAAAGTATGAAGGGGTTTAAAGCGCATTTACCGACTAAAACCTGCCCTATCTGTAAACGGCCGTTTTCCTGGCGCAAAAAATGGCAACGAAATTGGGCAGAAGTGGTTTATTGTTCCGAGCGCTGTCGCCGTAGTAAGCCCTCACTAACGGCGTCGTAGTAAAAAGAAGTTACCAAGGTAAACTCTCCCCATCATACGCCCAAAACGCCCCGCTCTCTTGCGGGGCTGCTTTTTCTATCAACCGAATCAAATCAGACGCGACTCGCTGTGGCTTAAAAAGCTTATTTGGATGCACATTCGCCTGAAAAGGTGCAGATAGAGGCGTATCCGTCGTACCGGGGTGAAGCGCTAAAACCACGCCATGCTTTACCGTGCGACGCCACTCAATCGACATAGTTTTAAGAAACATATTGAGCGCGGCCTTGGAAGCTCGGTAGCTGTACCAGCCGCCAAGTTGATTGTCACTGATGCTGCCAACCTTTGCCGATATTGAAGCAAATTTTGGAGTGTGACTGCGTTTCAGGGCAGGTGTGAAATATTTCGCCAACAGCAGAGTTGGTAAGGCATTAACCGCGACCGATTGAAGAAAAAACTCGGCGTCGAGAGAACTCAAATTCTTTTCTGGCCCTTTGTCCTTGGTATGCAGCATACCAATGCAGTTAATCACCCAATCGACCTCGCAGACAGACTCACTCAAGCTTCTTATTTGAGATTCATCGCTGACATCTACTTGATGCCAAATCACTCCACTTTGATGAACGTCTGGCTTTTGTCGACGATAGGTAGCATGAACCTCCGCAGTCGGAAATCGTCTTCCTATTTCTTGCACTATCGCCCACCCGATTCCACCATTTCCACCAGCAACCAGAATTTTCATTACAAGTTCTCCAAGTCTGAGATGTATTGCTCAGCAGTATCCAGAATGGCTTGACGTTGCGACTCTTCCATATTGTCCCACGAACGGAAAATCATCCCGATTCGCGGATTGCTGGCTAAGCGCTTCTCGTGTTTGTGCATAAAGCGCCAGTACAAACTGTTAAATGGGCATGAGCCTTCTCCGCTGCGAGCTTTGTTGTTGTAATGGCAGTTTTTGCAATAGTCACTCATTTTATTAATGTAGGAGCCACTGGCGGCGTAGGGCTTAGTGCCAACAATGCCACCATCGGCGAACAAGGCCATCCCTCGGGTGTTGGGCATTTCCACCCATTCAATCGCATCGACGTATATACCAAGGTACCATTCATCAACTTGGTTTGGATCTATCTCTGTCAGCAAGCAAAAATTACCCGTGATCATCAAACGCTGGATGTGGTGTGCATAGGCGTAATCAAGTGACTGTCCAATCGCATTACGCATACAAGCCATTTTCGTTTCACCACTCCAAAAGTAGCCGGGCAGTTGGCGTGACGCCCCAAGCTCATTTTTCTGCGGATACTGTGGCATATTCGCCCAATAAATGGCGCGTATGTACTCTCGCCAGCCTAAAACTTGACGAATAAAGCCTTCGACCTGAGAAATATCGATATTGGGGTTCGCCTCAAAGGCACGAAGCGCAGCATCAATCACTTCCTTCGGATGCAGTAATTTACTGTTCATCGAAAAAGACAATCGACTGTGGTAAAGGCTCCACTTCGAATCATGCTCGCCCGTCATGGCGTCCTGAAATCGTCCAAACAAAGGGAGGCAGACCTGACAGAAATGCGCCAGAAGAGATAAGCTCTGAGTACGGTTAACTGGCCACAGCAGAGTTGCGTCGAGTTTGCCTATCGTCTGGATATCGTGTCGTTTTAAGCGCGCAATAATCTCATCCACGTTTAAGCTGAACATCAGAGGATTAGGCAGTTGTTCGATGTCTTTTACTTTGAGTTTATTGCGATTGTTGGCGTCGTAATTCCACTTTCCACCCAGAGGTTTGCCGTCTTGCATCAAAATATTGAAACGCTTACGCATGCGGCGATAAAAGTGTTCCATCGTGACGTGTTTCCCTTTCGGAAACTGCAGCTCTATTTCCTCAAATGGCAGTAAAAAGTGCTCAGTATCGACACAACGCGTAACCACGCCTTCTAGTTTTACATTCGCTAACTGTTCCAATAGCCGGTATTCATCCGGTCTTTGATACTCAAACTTAATCGCACCCACTTCTTTAACGTAGTGCTTTAACAATTGCTCTAGGTTCTCAAAAGGCTGGGTGTCATCTAAAGTCAAATACAATACATGATGGCCTTCACTCTGTTTTTCTTTCGCAAACCGCGCCATCGCAGAGAAAAATGCACATACTTTTTGTATATGATGCGTCACATAAGTATTTTCCTGCTTCAGTTCAGCTATCAGAAAAAGTACGTTGTCATCCACTTGCTGAAACCATGAATGCTCACTATTGAGCTGATCACCCAGTATCAGTCTAACTGTCTCATATCGCATCTATCATTCCTTATGCGAATAATTATTGCTTCTAGTCATTGGTTTGGGTTTTCTGCCTTTTAAATTATCAATAATTACCCTAATCACTCATTTTTGTATAAAGCATTCAAATATTTAAAGCGATACTTTCCATTTTCCGCTACTCTAAGACTAATTCCATTTTGTTACTTTCATCTCAGAAATGACTGACGAGTTTAAGAAATCAACCGCTAACTTAAAAAAAGCGGTGCCACTAATGATCAAAAACTACGTAGCAGCAACTCCAGCTAACTACGCGCTTTGGTATACCTACGTGGATAACGCCATTCCAGATCTCAATCTAGAGATGGATACGGTGTTAAAAAGCTACGATGTTTGTCCGCCAGCTGCCACGAAGAATCTCTATAAGCGTTATGTGGCAAATAAAGCGGAAACCAGTCTTGACGATCTAAGAAACAATATAGAAGTGTTGTTGAACGAAATATCAAGTTCAATGGATGATACGATTTCAGATACCTCCACATTTTCAGACATGGTAGACAAGAGCGTCAACAAGCTAGAAAAAGTTCAAGATAACAATGTGAGCATTGAGGAAGTCATGAACGCCGTCCATCAGTTCGTAGAGGATGCGCATGAGATTCGTCATTCAACTAAGTTTTTAAATAGTCAGCTCACCAACGCCAGTGAAGAGATTTCTCGCCTCAAAACCCAACTGGCAGAAGTACAAAAAGACGCCCTATTTGATGGGCTATCCAACCTCTACAACCGTCGCGCTTTCGATTCAGATCTCGCCGCGTTAGTCGATGCAAATCAGTCGATGAGTCTGATAATGCTTGATATCGACCATTTCAAAGAATTTAACGATTGTTATGGCCACCTTTTCGGTGACAGCGTTCTTAAATCGATTGCTCGACGACTGCAACAGAGCTGTCGTGATGGAAGCTGCGCTTATCGTTTTGGCGGTGAAGAGTTTGCGTTAATTGTACCGAACAAATCGCTGCGTATTGCACGTCAATATGCTGATACGCTGCGCCGTATGATTGAAAAACTACGAGTAAAAGATAAACGCACGGGCACTCAGGTTCACAGCATAACAGCGTCGTTTGGTGTGGCAGAATTTGAACCTGGAGAAACAGCGGAATCCTTGGTTTCCAAAGCAGATAAGCAACTTTATGATGCCAAGATGTTAGGTCGAAATCGAGTCATGCCTATCTAGCATCAAAGCTTGCAAAGGTGTGCGACGGCTTTACCTTGCTCGCTTTAAAAACAACAAACCCTGCATATTGTGCAGGGTTTTGTTTATCTGGCTTATTCAGAAGATTAGTCTACGTTGTAGCAGTAGCTCAGAACGTAATCTTCACCATTTTTAGCCGTGTATTCTTTGTCTTCACTGCAAGCCATCGGCTTACCTTTCTTGTCACCTTTTACCAGGCTAATCCAGTGACGCATTGCCGTTGGCGCATTACCAGTCAGTTCAGGGTTAAACGTGATGCGGGTTTCTAACTGAATGTCATCAATGTCCATCAGTTCAACACATCCCGTGCCTTTGTGACAACCGAACATTACTTCAACATGGTTACCTGACTCATCTTTAAGCAAAATCGATTTAGGATCTTCTTTCTCACCAGTGTATGCCACAAAATGTTTCGGACTTGCCAGACCGCTGTGAGAACCGTCTTTGAAGTAAGCTAGTACATGACGGTAATCAATTACGTAGCTTGATACGTCTTGGTGTGACCCGTTCTCCAAAGGGAACATACGGTCTAGTAGTTGCTTCGCTTTTACTTGTTTTTCACTCTGTTGCTCAGCACTCACCGCTTCGACGGCAAATACAGCTTCAGCGATAAATGGGCGTTGTTGTTGTTGCATTTCTTTATTATCGAAGTTCAGCATATTCATCGTCATATCCTCGCACTAAAAACTCGTCCTAGAGTACTTACTTAATTCTGTTGTTTAAGTTTCAGACAATTCTGTGAAGTTGATGGTTAATTTCCTTGTCTGCTTAGTATGTAGACTAGCGAATAATTTACTACAATTTCACAACAAAAATTTTACAGTGTGAATTTTACAAAAATGTCTGTGTCAAAAAGCTTAATTCGTCAGTCTCATTTTCTTGGTACGAAAATACGTAACCTGAGAAAAAACAACCATTTAACAATGGAAGATTTGTCTGCTCGCTGTGTAAGGATCAATCCAGAGTACGCGCCTTCGGTTTCTTATCTTTCTATGATTGAACGTGGAAAACGTGTCCCGAGCATCGATATGCTGGAAGTGATCGCGGAAGTTTTCCAAAAAGATCCCGCTTGGTTTTTAGATGATGAACCGGAACTCGAAGCTATTACCCCGAATAAAGGTAACCGTGGTGGTATTAGTGGCATGGCGTTGGAGCCAAGTTTCCTGTTTTCTAATGATATTCTTCAGATTGCGATTCCTGAAATGCTCTCCCAAACAGGAATTACAGGACGCCAGTTTGCTCACTTACTGATTCGAGCTCACCAAGAGAATCATCAGAACCACTTTCCTGATCTAGAGCGAGCGGCTGAAGAAGTCGGTCTTAAACGCTTGAACCTTTCGGTCGAAGACTTGATCGATATTGCCAAGAGCATGGGGCTCGACATCCGATGGGTAGACCGAGCACCTCAAGATGTGATCGATGAGCTTGGCGTGAGTGCTAAACAGTTGATCACCTCGTTTATGGAAGCGCCAGGGACGATTTACCTCAACAAGCGAATGCGCGATTACCCGACCAGACTGAAATATGATCTGGCGGTCTACATTGGTCACCGAGTTCTGCACAGTAGTGATGCGATGAACAACGTACTCACCATTGGGCATCAGAACAACTGGGAGCAAATGGACAGCCCAATGTCCAACTCAGAGCTGAATTCACAAGATATTCTACAGGCTTGGCGTGATTTTGAATCGAGCTTCTTTGCGGGTGCGCTGCTGTGCCCTAAAGTACCGTTTCGTCAATTGCTCGACCGCTCTGGATACGAAATCGACGTACACAAAAAAGCCGGGGTTTCTCCTTCTGTGGCCATGCGCCGAATGACGGTGGTTTCACCTTACCCGCATTGGCATTATTTTGATGCCTACGGCCCAGGAAAGCTCAAAGCGGTATATCGAGGGAATGGTATTCCTTTACCGTGGGGCAACATGCGCAAAGTAAACGATCCTTGCCAACATTGGGCAGTGTTCCGCCGTTTAGCGCAGCCTCTGGATACCAGCTCGGCTCAAATCTCGATTCTTAATGTCGGTGATGAACCACGCATTTACTGCTGTGAGTCAGTCAATGTATTTGATCCGGCAGGGAATAACCGCGTGTTGTGTGCTGGTATCGATTTAAATCCAGCGATCACTGCGCAAGGTGGTGATGCCGTTTCTATCGCAGAAGAGTTGAAGTCCCTGTGTGTGGCGTCAGGTGGCAGTAGTGTTATTCCGACACACATCAAAAAGGATTTAACGACCATCGCCAAAATTTTAAATATTAACTGGATAGAGCGTGGAATACAGACTCAGGCAAGACTGATCTGCTCGAGAGGTGCGGTTTGTCCAAGACAGCCAAGTTGTTACAGCAAGTGTGGTGAAGCAGATCAAACAGGAGATGAGGTGAACATTCTCAACCTCTAGAAAGAAAAAACGCCAATCACAATAATCGTGATTGGCGGTATATACTTGTGAACAAATTGCATTCACTAACAACGTCAGTTGGCTAGGTGACCCTCGGCTTAATAAGGGTCACTTATATACAAGCACGATGCGTGCCAACTTTTAAATCCCGTATTTTAAACGATCCAGATGCATATCGTTGTTTTATTAACCAGAATTTTTGCAAATTGCAATTGCAAAACGCAACGTAATGCAAATATGCTACCAACCGCATTGCTACTAATTACTTTCTCAAAAAGAACACCGCCCAACCAAGCAGCGAAATCACAGTGATCGCCAGGTCTTAAAACGAGAACGGCTTCCGATTAGCCTAATTTAGCTTTAGCCGCTTGATGCTTACCATGCTTGTGTCGATACATTCTTTCGTCGGCAATTTTCAACATTTGTTCTGGCGAGGTCATTCCAGGTTCAAACATCGCATAACCCATACTCACATGCAGTTTAATGAATTCCTGCCCGTAAATGACCGGAGCCGTGCAAATCGCTGATTCGATTTTCTGTAGTAAAGCCAACAAGCTCTGTTCTGATTTTGGGTTATAAACGACAACTAAAAATTCATCTCCCCCCATGCGAGCAACCATATCAGAACGACGTAAACTGCCTTTAATGCGTTCCGCTGTCTCTCGTAAAACGGTATCGCCAGCATCATGTCCATGCGTGTCATTGATGTGTTTGAAGTGGTCGAGGTCGATGTTCACCAAAGCAAAGTGGTATCGTTTTTTATAGCGCTGAGCGAGCTCAAACTGCTGCTTATAGGACTGCATGAAATAACGACGATTTGGCAATTTTGTCAGCTCATCATGTAAGGCACGAGTGTCGGCGATGATATACAGACGATAAATAACAATAAACGTAACGCTCAAAGCCAACAAAGCCGAATAGCCAAAAATTCTGACCAAATGGAATTCGTACCACGGCAGTTGCTGTTCCAATGTATCACTTGAGAATACAGACAAACTCCAACTTCCAAAAGGGAAGTAAACCGTCTCTGTCGCGTATCTTGTCTTTGATAAATTCGGCACCCCAAAAAAGATATCGCCAGATGCACCACTACTGTCATAGCCTCTTATCGTCAAAGGATAACGATGAGAAAACTCGAGAATGCCTGTTTCTTTCAGCAAACTATCAAAATCGATAACCGCGCTGATGACACCCCAGTAATCACTGTTTGTTGGTGGATCTCGGAATACTGGTACTCGAACAATCAACCCTCGCCCACCCTGCACCAGCGTAACGGGCCCCGCGATGAATATCTCTTGAATCTCTCTGGCTTTTTTTACTTGCGCCCATTGCTCCGGAACTGTTCTATAGTCCAGCCCAAGCGCACCCTCATTACCTTTGAGTGGAAACATATGATTGATAACGTCATTTTTCGCGATACCGATGGCATCAATATTCTTACTTTTATTCAGAATACGTTCTGCGGCGATACCTAACTCGCGCGCACCACTTTCAGGTAGCAATGTCACTAACGTACCTAAAGTGCTGGCTTGGTAAATGTCGGCCATAAGGCCTGCCTCCAGGTTGGATCGGAGGATAGAAAGTTGATCTTTGGCTTCAGCGAGTAATTGCTCTCGGTTATGTTCTTTTTGGTTTTGATGTAATAGTTCAACAACTCCGACAAACAAAACGAAAAAAATCAGGAAGAATAAGGCAAAATAATACTGTTTCTTGGGAAAGTGGCGCATTGGCTCCCCACTATCTCGCATACCGCTGCGAGACGCTTTCATTTATTGTTAAAATTCTTATTTAATCAAATAATACTCAATAGCTATCATAAAGGTAACAATAATCTAAAAAATTTATACGTAGAGCGGTAAAAAATGCAACAAGATGACTTATTTAGCAGCTCATTCTGGCAAGAAGTGCAGCAAGGTAAACTCTATTATCATCCAAACTTTCTTGAAGCTGCCGAGGCCGACAACTTTTTTGCTATCCTCAGGAAAACATTACCATGGCAGCAAGAACGAATTAACATCTTTGGCAACTCAGTCCTGCAACCTCGGCTGCAAGCTTGGCATGGCGACGCCGCTTACACCTATTCAGGGCTGACAATGATCCCTTATCCGTGGACACCCGAACTGCTTACTCTCAAAGCGCGTTGTGAAGCCATCGCTGAAGTCACTTTCAACTCGGTATTGGCCAATTTATACCGCGATGGTCAGGATTCTATGGGTTGGCATCAAGATAACGAGCCCGAGCTAGGCCGAAATCCGGTGATCGCTTCGCTAAATTTAGGTGAAAGTCGACGATTTTTGCTAAGGAATTTACATTGTAAAACCCAGATTGAATACGATCTTTCTCATGGTGCTTTATTGATCATGGCCGGAGAGCTTCAACACCACTGGCGCCACTGCGTTCCTAAAACCTCAAAGCCCAAAGGTGAGCGCATCAACCTGACTTTTCGACATATTTTGTAGTATTGACCAACCTTTTACACTTCATGTAAGTATTGGTGATAACTTTAGAAAAGATTTTCATGGAATGAAATTATGCGTATCAAGCCTATTAGTTTAGCGTTTTTACTATCATGCTCTCTCATTTTTCAAACTCAAGCCAACGAGGTTGAATCTCCTCCCTTAAGCTACGCTCAATCAGCGCAAGTAATTCGGGATACTTATGAACGGGAACTTTTCACTCTTCCTCCATTTAAAGAGGGGCATTTTGGTCTGCGTATGTACAGACAGACGCAGGACCCAAAATACCTACCCGCAGTTTGGACGGATATGGCGCAAGTCGCGAGCCGGTTAAATAAACTGTCCTCCGAAGTCATCCAGCCCGAAGAGATCATTTTGTATGCGTCACATCGATTGACAAGCTATCAAAATAAAGACGATGAGCGAGGCCAGCTGCGATATACGGTGACAAAGCACCACCCAGAGTACTTATACCTTGGCATTGATTTGCTCGGCGCAATGGCAAGAGCAGACGAATACGGTTTGAAACACAAAAACGATACCACTCTCAGAGAAGTGTTGCGCAGGTATGATTTTACTCGATACGCCACTGACCAAGAGATGATCGAAGCTTGGGCGGCGCAGTTAGCCAATCAAGTGTATTGGCTAAAACAGCTCGGAGAGCAAGATGTGGTTGAAGCGTTTACACAAGCGTTTCAAGCAACCTATCCCGACGAAAAAGATAAGAAGCTATCGACTCAACAGTATGCGAACAAAATTTACGGCATGACGCACATTATTTTTGCCGATTCTCAGTACTACCAAAAACAAGTAAGTGAACAACAGCATCAGTGGATTTTCGACTACTTGCGCAAAAACATCGATACCATACTGCTTCGATGCAAAGAAGATGTCATTGCGGAAGTTGGCATTTCTTTCCTTCTAGCAGGGCTAACGCATGACCCTGTGGTAGAAAAGACACGAAATGCGATACGAGCAGCTCTGGATAAAGAGCAAGGGTTGATCCCGTCTGTCGAAGGGAGTTTTGATCTTAAATTTGGTGAGCATCGAAACGTGTTAGCCATCATGCTGCTGGACTGGAAAGGCGTGAGCCAAGGGCCGAGTTACCAATCATTTCCCAAATCGTTTCAATCGATACCCTATGGTTTGGTACCGAAAGAGCAAAAATAACAAAACCCGCCATAACGGCGGGTTTTTCGTACTAAATGAAGCGAGAGTTTTACAGAGAGATAAAGATACCCGCTAAGCATGCGCTCATCAGGTTAGCTAACGTACCCGCCGCAACCGCTCTGAGTCCCATATTCGCAACATCTTTACGACGTTCAGGAGCCATAACTCCGATGGAACCCAGCTGAATCGCTATCGAGCCAATATTTGCAAAGCCACACAAAGCGAAGGTAATGATAACTTGAGTATGCTCAGACAACGCCGCTTTGTGCTGTACAAAATCAATAAATGCAACGAACTCGTTCATCACAACTTTTTGGCCAATATACGAACCAGCCGCAAGAATTTCATGAGTTGGGACGCCAATTAACCAAGCCAAAGGCGAGAACATATAGCCAAAAATAGCTTGCAACGTCACGCCCGAGAAGCCAAACGCGCTACCTAAGTTTTCAAGGCCGGTATTCACCATAGCAATGACACTGACGAATGCAATCAGCATGGTGCCTACTGCAACCGCAACTTTCATACCGCCCATTGCGCCACTTGCTAGCGCATCAATGACATTGCTTTCGTCCGCTTTATCCAATTCGATATTGCTGTAATCGCTCGGCTGTTCGCGCTCAGGTACGATGATTTTAGCCATCATCAAGCTGCCTGGTGCAGCCATGAAGCTCGCTGCGATCAGATACTTCAGCTCGACCCCTAATCCTGCGTAACCACCTAAGACGCTGCCCGCGACAGATGCCATGCCGCCGGCCATAACCGCAAACAGCTCAGATCGTGTCATTCTGGATAAGAATGGACGAATCAAAAGCGGTGATTCACCTTGAGACAAAAAGATATTACCCGTTGCAACCAAAGACTCAGCTTTGCTAGTACCAAGAAACTTTTGGATAGCACCGCCAATAAACTGAATAACTTTTTGCATAATGCCCAAATAGTAAAGGGCGGAGATAAGCGCACTGAAGAAGATGATGATAGGCAGGACACGGATAGCGAAGATAAAGCCAGTAGAAGCTAAGTCACCAAACAGGAACTTAATGCCCTCGTCTGCAAAGCTCAACAGACCGGCAACACCGCTACTCAAACTCGCAAGTGCCGCCTGCCCCATCGGGAAGTAAAGCACTAACGCCGCAAAAGCCATTTGTAACAGTAATGCACGGCGTACCGTTTTCCAGTTAATAGATGAACGACTCTCGGAAAGAAGAACAGCACAACCAATGAGTGCAGCGATACCAAATAAACTAAATAGGATACTCATGACTCGGCCTACACTACGTGAACGAAAAGAGAAGCACCAAAGAGCTTGGTGAAAGAATGACTCAACGTATTAAGTGATGGCACACTCAGCGAATGTGAATATAGACAGAGCGAATAGTTCGACATCTTATTTTTACCTTATACAAGCAATTAAAGGGAGCTGGTCCGGTCCGTGGGGTCATTCACTGCTGGCGAGTTGATTACTCTGCCTGCTCCATGTGACGGCTTGTATGGGTAAGGGCCTTGAACAACGAAACCCTAAATCCCGTTTAAACGGGACGACAGTATAGTCAATAAAAAGAGATATTCATCACATTTATAAAAGCAAACGTTCAAGCGTTCATATTTCATGCAATCCAGACATTTTTCGTTAATGTCCATATCTAAATCAGGGCTATAAGTAAAATTCCTTTGGCTAAAAAAGCGGAAAACGGCCAATAAATGCGCAATCAAACTAGAATGGCCAAAAATGCTTAACTTTACACTCGCCAAGAGATGGAATTTGGTTATACAATTTGAATCGCTTCTTTCCGAAGCCTCTGTAACTACAGAGCATCATGATGCCGAGATGGTGAAATTGGTAGACACGCTAGCATGAGGTGCTAGTGCCTTTGGTGTGAGGGTTCGAGTCCCTCTCTCGGCACCATTATCCTTCTTCTTTTGATTTCGTTTGAGAGTAATGCAAAGTTCTAAGCAGGCAAGACCATCCGCAGATGCAAACCAACTTCTGAGCGAACTTGCTGTGCATGCTTTACTGCATCTACACTTTAAAATTCAAGCATCTTCTCGCCCTATCGCTTTAAAAGAACGTAATGATCTGCTGCAAAAATGGCTTAAACCAAAGCTGAAAAGCAATCGCTACAAGCTGATTAAAAAGCCATTAAAGTCGCTGACTCAGCAAGCTAAAGGGGAAAACGGTAATCTAGAAGTATTGCTGGAACGCTGTGTGGGAGCAGACAAGCCAAGTAACCCTCAGCCACATTTAGATAGCTACCTGCTACTTATTAACGAAATCGAAAAGAAATTAGGCACTACCGTATTGCTCTCTCGTCCGGAGGATGTCGATCTGTCGCATGATCAACATGGCTGTCTGCTGTGCGTCCTCTCTGAGAACTTAAACCAGCATTTCGACGACAATAATGCCCTAATTGCACCTATTTCGATGCTTTTCCGTGGCCCTATGAGTCAGCGTTCACTATTCCTTGGTAGTATTTACGCCAACAACACGTTTAATTACGCTGTTCAATATCAAGATGAGCAGTTCGTACGTATTGCTCTCGAGCTTGCATAACCCGAGAGCCTCTCACAAACATCTCATCAATAGCGCTCTTCGCCTATATCGACTTTCGCTTTTATCTTCGCATCGATTTTATCGCAAATGTATTCTCCGATAGGTATTGCTGACGTTGCGGCTGGTGACGGCGCATTACACACATGCAGGCTACGAGCAGTCTCTGCAAACAGGAAGTCATGCACTAATGTGCCATCGGATAACACAGCCTGAGCCCTAATACCTGCTGGGTGAGGTTTAAGATCTTCAACTTGGATAATGGGGCAGTATTTGTTGACCAGCTGTAAGTAGCCAGACTTCCACCAAGAGTTCTTCAGCTCTTCTAAACCCGTTTTAAGATGTTTTTTTGACACTTTCCAAAAACCCGAAAAGCGCAGCATTCTCCATGTATCTCGAAAACTGAAGTTCAATTTAGCGTATCCTTCCCGCTTCCAGCCTTGAACCGCATTCGGCCCCACAGTAACAGAGCCATCGATCATGCGAGTCAGATGAACGCCTAAGAACGGTAGGTCAGGATCGGGAATGGGGTAAATAAGATGATTCACAACATGATTGTGTTTGCTGTCCAGACGATAATATTCACCACGATACGGGATGATTTGAAAATCGGTCTTAATCTTCATCATTTTAGTCATGCGATCAGCCATCAGCCCGCTGCAAGTCATCAACATCTTGCAGTTCAGTTGCATCGACTGGCCGTCAGAAACACAAGTAAGCTGTACCTCTTGATCTTTTTCTTCAATCGCAACCACTTGAGTACGCAAGCTAACTTGCCCACCGAGCTTTTGGAACGCTTTCGCCATGTGTTTCGTCACTAATCGATAGTCAACAATACTTGTGTCTTTGACATAAATCGCGCCTAACCCCGTGATGTTTGGCTCCGCCAGCTTTAACTGCGCTTGATCAAGTAGCTCAACTTCGATGCCATTGATGTGGCAACGTTCATAGAGCGCATTCATTCGCTCGACTTCCTGCTCACTGGTCGCCACTAAAAGTTTGCCACAGTTCTCAACCGGAATGCCGTGCTCGGTGCAGAATGCGATGGTAGCCTCAACGCCTCGTTTACAAAATTCGGCTTTCAGGCTGCCCGGAGCATAGTAAACACCAGCGTGAATCACGCCACTATTGTGTCCGGTCTGATGCATTGCGAAACCAGACTCTTTCTCCACCAGCAAAATGGAACGATCAGGATGACGCTGTTGTAATTGCCAAGCGGTAGACACGCCAACGATACCACCGCCGACGACAATATAGTCATAAACTGATTTCATACGACCTCAAATAAAAACCCAGAGTTAAGACTGCTGCAACTTAAATTACCGCCACTGTAAACAAAATTGACAGAGAATACCGCGTAGCCTGCCACACGAAACAACATTGGTTTATCCGACATAAGAAATTATCACGGCTCTCCAGGGTCACTATAAAAAACACACCCCAAACTACACTTTCATTAAAATTCTGCTGAAAAAATGTCTTCATCGTAAAGCACAGATTAGGACAATGGGAATCTGCTTACCTTTTGAACAATTTGTTGTAGCGAAAAAATCCAAATGGAGAGCAGAAAGCCATAACCTAAAATGCCAAGCCAAAACCTAGTAGTTATATATTCCAGTTTAACTCTAAAAAACCAGTTTATAATCCCAACCTAAAAACAAACCTTAACCGTATCAACTTATTTTCCTCTGCAGGGTTGTGCCAAGGTCGTAATGTTCGTTAGTGTAGCGATAAGCCAAGGCAAACGTGTCCCTTGGCATTTTTCACTATATAAGGATCTCTCATGTCAGCGACCATGCAATCAACATTTGCATTAAAACGCCCTTCAGGTGTTGCTGCTGCGATCCTCCTGCTCTCTCTGAAACTGATTCAGGGCTGACAGGCAATACCACACTTTCTGTCAGCTTGATAAGAAGCTGACGGGTCACTACACACTCCCCATTCCTTTCAGTTTCTTTCAAGCGAAACACAAGAGGAATAACAATGTTAAGCGCACGCAATATCGCTGCTTTAGGCTTTATGACTTTCGCCATGTATTTAGGCGCGGGTAATCTTATCTTCCCTCCATTCTTGGGGTATCAGGCTGGCGAAAACTTTCTCAGCGGTATGGCAGGCTTTCTTTTGACCGGAGTGGGATTACCTGCAATGGCATTGGTGATCGTCGCGATTGTTAATGGCTCAGATAAATTAACCGCTGCTTTACCCAAACCATTAGCCACCAGCTTTTGGGTAATGGTTTTCATCGTCATTGGTCCGGCATTCGTAATTCCACGCGCTATTACCGTGGCTTATCAATTTAGCTTTGCGCCGATGCTTGGTGATGCAGCATTAATCCCCTTCACCGCCGTGTTCTGCGTAGTTACCATTTTGTTTGCTCTATATCCCGGTAAGTTGATAGACAATCTCGGAAAAGTTCTGACACCCGCTTTAATGGCAATCTTAATTGTCTTGTCAGTGACGGCACTGGTCTACCCTGCCGGTGATTCCACTCACGCAACGGGACCATACGTAGGAGGTGCTTTTGCAGAAGGCCTGACTCAGGGATACATGACGATGGATGCACTGGGATCAATTGGCTTTGGTTGGATCATCTTCCGCGCAATTAGAAGCATGGGAATAAACTGCCGAAAAGCAACGGCAAAATACACTTTAATCGCCGCTCTTATGTATGCCGTTGCCATGGCGTTTGTGTATATTTCTTTGGCTTACATTGGCTCGACGAGTACTTACCTGGGCAATGAATTCAGTAACGGTGGTGAGATTCTAACAGCGTTTACTTTCAGTCATTTTGGCGCTTTTGGCTCGCTTTTATTAGGCGCAGTCATGGTCTTAGCCTGTTTGACAACGGCTATTGGTGTCACCACGGCAGGAAGCGAGTTCTATGACAAGACCTTTAATAAAGTAAGCTACAAAGGCAGTGTCATCACAACAATGGTATTGGCAGGATTGATTGCCAATGTTGGACTAGAACAACTTCTGGCAATTACCTTACCGGTAGTGGTTGCCCTGCATCCAGTCGCGATTGCCTTAATGATGATGGCTCCACTGCGTAATAAAATGTCCCAACTAATGGTGGTATTCACAGCGTTCACCGCACTACTATTTGGTTGTGTCGATGCAATGCATATTCTGGGTAATATGCCTGAATCCATTGATCAATGGATGAGCGCTCACCTGCCTCTCTACAATGAATTTGCCAGTTGGATTGTACCGAGCGTCGTCATTGCTGGGCTCGGCCTGTTGTTTAAACCAAACGAAAACAAAGGGGAGACTCTGGCGTTGGTCAAAGAATAGCGGTCACACATAAGACAACTATCTATAATTACGTTAATATATTAGGGGCTTATTTGTTAAACTCAGGTAAAGGAGTTACCTGAGTGATAACTCATTACGGAGCGCCTATGGACAATCACTATTTAGATGTAAGAACACTTAACTTTATTGTTATTTTGTTTTCTTGCATCTGTTCTATTAGCCTCCTATGTTACCAATACACACAGAATAAAATAAAAGGATTGAGCACTTTTTCTGTCTCTTTGTTGTTTATTGGTCTCGGACCATTTTTGCTTGGACTCAGAGATTCCGCTCCCGACTGGGTCACCATTATCGTGGCCAATACGCTTATTTTAATAGGCTTCTTACTCACGCTTTATAGTGTGAGTATTTTCCGTTCTTTTCCTCTTAAACTCGCCCACACTATGGCGTGTTTTATCCCCTTGATTAGCGCCTCATTTTATTACTTCACTTTTTACGAACCTTCGGTCAAAAGTCGCGTTATCTACCTGAGTGTTTATCTGTGTTTGGTGACATTATGCAGTGGCATTGCGATGCTCAAAGGTAAAGAAAATGATCTAAACCTTCCTGTAAAAACCATGGCCTATTCTTTCTTTTGTTATAGCGCTTTTATGGGAGCAAGAGCACTTTGGAGTATATTCGCACCAGAGATGGCTAGCTTTATGAATGCAGGCGTTATCCATCAACTTACTTTCTTATTTAGTATCTGTCTGATCGTTGCTTTAAGTTTTAACATTTTGTGGTTAATTAATGCCCGCCTTGTTGCATCGATTAATGACTTATCTCTACGCGATGCGTTAACCGGTCTCTATAATCGCAGAGCGTTGGAAGATATCGTCCCGTGCCTGCTCAAAGACGCGAGTAAACATAACCTTCCTGTTAGTGTCGTGATGGCCGATATTGATCGATTTAAAGCAATTAACGACCAATTTGGACATAATGCTGGCGATCAGGTGATGGAAAAGATAGCCAACATACTTAAAAAACAACTGCCTGAATCCGCATGTGTCGTTCGTGTGGGCGGTGATGAGTTCTTGATGATTATTTTAGACAAATTAGATCAGGCAAAAAATTTTTCAGAGCAGATTAGAACGGCGATAGAAAATGAAGCATCCCTTCAGTCATTTGAGTTCAAAATTACGATGAGTTTTGGGGTCAGTGAACTCGTACAAAGCAGTACGATGGACAGGGCACTGACTCAAGCTGATGTAGCGCTATACCACTCTAAGCATTCTGGCCGTAATCAAGTTACGCTTTTTGGTCAATATCATGACCTCCCGGAGGCTCCTATGCACACGCTCACCAGCACACTTTCTCTTTCTAAGTAGATTTCTGCATTGATTACAAAACAAAAAGCCCTGCACAAGCAGGGCTTTTTAAAACCGTTTACTGGCGGCAGTTATACTGCGATTTCACCACCGTCTTCACGGCGAATCACAACTGTCGATGCACGAGGACGAACCGTTGTACCAGCAGGTGTTTCTTCTGCTGCATCATCGCTGTATGGCCAGTTACCCGGGTGCTGGATATTTACAAACAATGATTTGTAATCTGGGCTAATGGTAAAGCCAGTCACTTCACAACCGTTTGGACCAACAAAGAAACGTTTCAGTTCGGCTTGGTTATCCGCACCAATCGTCGCTTGGTCGCCATTTTCATCCGTCAGTTTCGATGGTACGACTGCCAACATTTGATCGTTGGTATAAGAGGTCACTTCGTCTGCACCGTTATCCGTTTGAATCCAAAGGATGCCACGGCCATCGAAAGACAAACCATCCGGGCTTGCGAACTGGTTTAACTCCGTTAGGCTTGAGCGGTTAGTGTCGGCATCACCATTTGCTGGAGAACCAAACACAAAGATATCCCAGCTAAACTCGGTAGCAGAATCGCCTTCATCCCAGCGAATCACGTGACCAAATTTATTGTTTAAGCGTGGGTTTGCCGCATTGGTATCTTCTGTACGACGAGTATTGTTAGTCAGTGTCAGATAAACCGTGCCAGTGAATGGGTCAACTGTACACCACTCAGGACGGTCCATCGGCGTTGCACCCACTAAGTCAGCAGCGCCTGCAGTGTTGAGAATGATTTCTGCTAAAGAGTCAAAATGATCCGCCAGTGTGCCACCAGAAGCTGTGATGCTATCTAGCGTCAATGGCAACCACGTACCAGTGCTGTCTTCATTGAATCTCGCAACATAAAGCGTGCCTTCGTCCATGTACTTATCACCTGTTGCCAGGCGATTTGCTGGGTTTGCATCAGCAGGATCCCAAGCAGCAGCTGACTCGAACTTGTACAGGTATTCAAAGCGAGAGTCGTGACCTGAGTAGAATACAACCGGCTTACCTTCTTCCAGCTTACCGAATGCACAGCCTTCATGACGGAAACGACCTAGCGCAGTACGTTTTTTCGCACGAGAGTTTTGCGTGTATGGGTCAATTTCAACAATATAGCCATGGCCATTAGCTTCGTTGCGGTAATCGTCACTTGAGCTTGCGCCTGTTGGTGCTAAGTTAAAACGAGTGAACTCATCCAATCGCTCTTCAGCGTTGCCAGCTAGAGTTTCCCATAAGTAGCGAGTGCTTCCTGACTCAATGCCAATACGGTTTTGCTCTTCTGTACGAGTACCCGCGTTAACGAAATAGCCAGGCCAGTTCTCTTCACAAGTTAGGTAAGTTCCCCAAGGTGTGTAACCATTACCACAGTTGTTCAGCGTACCGCGAGCTTGGCTGCCGTCTGGAGAAAAGCGTGTTACCGTCAATTCAGTGTGCGCAACTGGACCAGATAGATCCATCACTGTCGCACCCGTGTAACGGCGGTTAAGTGGATCAGCATCAACCAGCTTCCACATGTTGTCTTCAAGTTGGATACGAACCACAGATACGCCGTGAGCATTGATTTCTTTACGAACTTCGTCAACGATGGTTCGAACATTGTTCTCAACCGTTGGGCCATTCGGATGCAGCGCTGTTGTATCGATGTATTCATGGTTGATACATAGCAAGCCATCAGTCGTGCTGTCATTCAATGGGAAGAAATGCATACCGTCATGGTGCATGCCTAACGCGTTCAGCTGGTCAGAACTGGTGTTTGAACCGTCATTTTTCCATGCGTTACCCTGAGCATTTAGAGGTGTCCCCCACGGAACCAATACCTGCGCGGTGTAACCTGATGGAATAGAAACTGCGTCCGTTAACGAACCAGGAATCGATTCAAAGTTGAGTACTGCTTTTGATACTCCAGACGCAGCACTTGTCGAAGTACCTGAGCTAGATGAATTACACCCAGCCAAGCCAAAAGCACCAAACGCAGTCATCGCACTGATGCCCAAGCCGCCTTTCAAAATGCTACGACGAGATAGACTCGCTTCTAATACTTCTTCAAAAGGTTTGTTGTTGCTGTGGTTAAAGCGCGTTGCGTTGAACGTTTCCTTACTCATGATCTCACTTTCCCGATATTTGATTTAATTTTAAATTAGATTTTATAAGTAGTTGAACGAGGGGAAGTTTGGAGAAACATTGTGACAATAATAATTAAGATAAATGAAGGTTATGTTGCTGAATTATTTCTTCACCAAATCGACTCTAGCGCGGTTAAACACTCTATCAATACGGAAGAATACGAGACATCGCTTGCACAAAGAACAACCAAACATGTCGTATTAATAGAATTTTACTTGGGATATGGTTCTATAGAAGGTATAACGTGTGCGTAATAAGATCATCTACGAGAGATAGTTATGAAATTAGAAAAAATCGATAACAAAAGCCGTCGTATCCGTAAAAAACTGTTCTTAGGCGAATTCGCAATCCTAGGGTTCGAAATCAGCTGTGAAACAGACATCAATGACTTCGACCGCTACGATGTATTCGTTGATGACTTTGTTGACTACATTGACGGTTTGGGTCTGTGCTTTGGCGGTGGTGGTCTGGAACTGTTTGAAGGCTTCCTGTGCTCAACTGAGCGCTACGGCAATGCAACTGAAGAGCAAAAAGCACAAGTTCTGGCTTGGCTGGAAGCACGCCCTGAAGTAAAAACTGCAAAAGCTGGCGAATTGGTAGATGCCAACTACTTGTAATTCCAGACAGGGAAACTGAGCTAGGAAATTATACAAAGGCTGATCTTCGGATCGGCTTTTTTATTTTTTGTCTGAAGGAAAGTAAAGCTAGGAGGGTATTTTAGAGCTGGCAATTGCTGGGAATATTGTATTCCACTGCCAGCCCATTGACGTCGAAAGTAGTTAACTATGATTTTTTAGCTGTCTCATCTTTCGTATCTTTCCAATACTGAATACGAACACGATGTAACTGAGCTCTTCTCATCTTTTTCATAGTAATCTCCCTTATTTATATAAGTAACGCTCACGTTGAGCTTATTGTCTAAGGTTTGCAATTCCGTTAAATCTATATAGGAATCAACCAATTAACCGTGGCCAAATTCACAACATAATGACAATAATGGTCTTTTTACTATCGATAATATTTGAGCAAACCAAATATTATCTTCCTTACACGGTCAACCTACTCACCTGATATGACAGAAAAATGGCAATCAAGTTCCTTCTTTTTACTGTCACCAAATCTTAATAAGAATTTCCGAGGTGGAATATAATCAATTACCACACTCTTAACGCAAAAGTCTAGCACTCAGAGATAAAAACCTGCGATACAACAAAGTCTTCCATCGAACTCACTTACTACTTCTCTTAGAACAAGGAAAACTTTGCTGAGCAGAGAATATTGATCTCCCAGAGATATATAGACCGGTTTGTGATCGAGAGCAAATCAGCCAGCTTATCCAAAACCCTCACATTTAAGATATTAGCCCAACAACTTGTGCGAGATCTCTTACATAGCGTGTAAGCAAATGGATTAAAGCACACTAAGATTAAAGCCAGAAAATAACATTAACTTATTGTTTATAAATAAAAATAATTTCATTCATGCAATCGATTTCAAAAATAATTGCAAATAGAGGATTGAGTCAAAACCACAAACCATGAATACTGAATGTGTCGACAGGATGTTGGCAGGAACAGGAAAAAGCCTAAAGGATTAGGTATCTTCAGGATGAAGATTTGATAGCTTAGGATGAGTTGTCAGCAAGGATGTAGTTAAGCTCTAGGATAGAGTTCGCCCGTCAGGATGACAGGCTAGAATGGACACCGCTAGGAAGGCGATGAACAGGGAACTCGGTTAAAGGACTTAGCCATTATCAAGGATAGATGCAGGGAGCACCTATTTAGTAGCCGGATTGCTGCGAAAAAGAATAAGCCCCGTCTGGGAAACCAGGCGGGGTTTTATCATTTTTACCACCCATCATCGTTGCTCTTTGCTAGAGATTACCCATCGTAATTCGCTCCGGTTCGATAAAAAATATTTGTCGTCACGACGAGTTTTTTTCGTTTTCATCTGCCAGCGAAAAAATCTAATGTGCACACCCTCAACGACGTGGTTGTCCAACCACCATTCTAACTCGTTGAAGTATGTAGGTTATGTCATATCAATATCATCAGCCTGCTGCATTCTATACTCTATACTTATATTTTTAACCTGGTACTGACTTACAAAGGAACAGCCATGCGTATTGCTATTCTCTCTCGTAATGAGAATTTATATTCAACCATGCGCCTAAAGCAAGCAGGCGAAGAGCGTGGACATCAAATTGATGTTATCGACACTCTGCACTGCTACATGGACATTACGAGTAACAACCCTAAGATTCGTTATATGGGTGAAGAATTGCCACAATACGACGCGGTTATTCCACGTATCGGCGCTTCAATCACTTTCTACGGCACAGCTGTGGTACGCCAATTCGAAATGATGGGTACATTTTGTGTCAATGAATCGGTAGCGATCAGCCGTTCACGTGACAAGCTACGTTCTTTGCAGCTTTTATCTCGCAAAGGCATCGGCTTACCACGTACTGGTTTTGCTCACCACCCTGACAACATTCAGGACGTGATCAAAAACGTTGGCGGTGCTCCTCTTGTCATTAAGCTACTTGAAGGTACTCAAGGTATTGGTGTTGTTCTTGCTGAAACCAATAAAGCAGCAGAGAGTGTGATTGAAGCCTTTATGGGCTTAAAAGCGAACATCATGGTTCAAGAGTTCATCGAAGAAGCTAAAGGCGCTGACATTCGCTGTTTCGTTGTGGGCAACAAGGTGATTGCAGCAATGAAACGTCAGGCAAAAGAAGGTGAGTTCCGCTCGAACCTTCACCGCGGTGGTTCTGCTCAACTTGTCAGATTGAGTAAAGAAGAACGTGCAACGGCGGTTAATGCAGCAAGAGTAATGGGCTTAAACCTATGTGGCGTAGACATCCTGCAATCGAAAAACGGTCCTGTAGTGATGGAAGTGAACTCCTCGCCAGGTCTTGAAGGCATCGAGTTAGCAACAAATAAAGACATTGCAGGGATGATTTTCGACTTTATCGAAAAAAACGCAAAACCAAATTCAAACCGTACTCGCGGTAAAGGTTGATCACTATCCAAACAGTATAAAGAGGTGACTTCGCCTCTTTATGCGACCCGTCGCTAGGATGACACTATGAATCAGAAAATTGTCATTGGGAATGCCGAAGCAATCTGCTTACCAGAGTTAGGAATTCCCCATCTTGAAGCTCGTATTGATACTGGGGCGCAAACTTCTTCTCTTCACGTCGATAATATCGAGTGCTTTGAGAAAAACGGCCGTTCGTACGTAGAGTTCGATCTTCACCCGGATGTTTATCACTTAGAACAGGTCGTTCGTTGTACAGCGCCATTAAAAGCGAACCGTAAAGTGAAATCCTCAAACGGGACGTTCGAGCACCGCTGCGTGATCACCACAATGCTACGCATGAACGATCAACAGTGGCCAATAGACATTACGTTGACTAACCGCGAAAACATGACATACATGATGCTGCTAGGCCGTCAGGCAATGGCAGATAAAGTATTAGTTGATCCAAGCCAGTCACACTTATTAGCGTCATAACGCTATCTTATCGATGAGTGACCCTTCTACAAGGTGTCACTTATCTCTTCTTTCTCCGCAGCAACACACTCAACAACCCTTTCGCTTTTATTTTCGTCGCCCGCCAATGGGTATGCGGCTTGGTCGGCGCTGTATCCAGAATATGCCGATAGGCTTTTTCATCCAAAAACACTTCCCCTCCATGCGCAAGCAACAAACAGCTTGGTTGCAATTCAAAAACCCGTTTAACGGAAAGACGATATTGATTGGGGTGAAAAATAGGAAATGGTGCAATCAAGTGCTTTTTCACTTTTACTATCAGATCCGCTACGTACAACACGCTCTGTTCTGAATGATAGACCGATAAGTCTCTGTCGGTATGCCCCAACGTTTCCAATACCTGCCAATCTTCAAAACCAGGAATAGTTTCACCGTCCACCAGCTCAATATCTGGATTCAGTTGCCTTGAATACCACAGGTTGCGTTTGGGTTTGTGCATTCGATTTGCCATCCACCTAGCCAACGCCAAGTCTGTCAAATGCATCAACCAGCCATCAATACCGCTATACCACTGAACGTCACGTTTGGCCGCTAAGACTTTGCATCCTGTCAACGCTCTAAGCTTATGCGCCGCTCCCGCATGATCCGGGTGCATGTGGGTTACGACCACCAGCTTGAGATCGGTAAATGGTCGCTTAAGTTGATACTCAATAAAATCTTTAAGATGAGGGATATCAGCTCGGCTTGCACCATCAAGCAACATGAGTTTATCGGCGTACTCGGCCAGGTACATGGTCTGTATGTACCCCTGAATTCTATGTAGCTGCAAAATCTATCCTTATACTGTTTTAAGACCACATCCTTTCTGGTCAGACCAACTATAACAGTAGAAACATTAAATTGTTAAATATATGTTGTCCAAGTTAATTTAACACCAGTAACAGCACTCTGAATCCCCCCCTCAAGAAGTAAACTGGGTATAAATATTTACACCAATCTTCGACAACAAAGCCTAATCGATAAGATAGATTTTAATCATTAGACTCTAAACAAATTTTGTCCGTTAATGCGCGCACACGGAGTTCGTGTCAGGGTATGAGGTGATACCAATCGTAGCAAATAACTGGTCATTCTAGCTGGTTAAAATGTTCGATAACTGCGTTACAATTTTTGACTGTAGAGTAACTACTTATCAAAAAGTTGTGCCTTGTTATCATGCATTTTTCCTGCGCTATTTCTGATCACTTACTCACTGTGATTGGTATTAATGCCTCATGAATTGCTTTTTGGTACTTTTCCTTCTAATAAATTAAAGGGTTAAGTACATTTTTGTGAGAATTGAGTTGGAAAAAGCAACGAAATTAGACCGCATTCGCGCGGACTACAACGTTCACTACTGGAGCCAAGGCTTCTACGGTATAGATAACCAAGGCGAGGTATACGTCTCTCCTCGAAGTGACCGTGCACATCAAATCCCTTTCAGTGCCATTGTAAAAGAGCTAGAAGCGAAGCAACTGAACTTGCCTGTTCTCGTTCGCTTCCCACAGATCGTGCATCAGCGTGTGCATGGTCTTTGTGATGCTTTCAACCAAGCGATTGAAGATTATCAGTATCCGAATAAATACTTGTTGGTATACCCAATTAAGGTAAACCAGCAACGTGAAGTGGTTGATGAAATACTCGCCAGCCAAGCAGAGCTCGAGACAAAACAACTCGGCCTCGAAGCTGGCAGTAAACCGGAACTATTAGCCGTACTGGCCCTGGCTCAACAAGCTAGCTCCGTGATTGTTTGTAATGGCTATAAAGATCGCGAATACGTGCGCCTTGCGCTGATTGGCGAAAAGCTCGGACATAAAGTGTTTATCGTCTTAGAGAAGCTATCAGAGCTTGATCTTGTGCTGCAAGAAGCGGAAAGTTTGGGCGTGCAACCTCGCTTGGGTCTGCGTATTCGCCTTGCTTCTCAGGGAGCCGGTAAGTGGCAATCAAGTGGTGGCGAAAAGTCCAAGTTTGGTCTGTCTGCGTCACAGGTGCTGAGCGTGATTAACCGCCTGAAAAGCAGCGGTAACCTCGATGCTTTGCAATTGGTGCATTTCCATCTCGGGTCACAAATGGCGAACATTCGTGATGTACGCAACGGTGTGAATGAGTCTGCACGTTTTTACTGCGAGCTGCGTGCAATGGGTGCCAGCATTGATTACTTCGATGTGGGTGGCGGCTTAGCTGTAGATTATGACGGAACACGTAGCCAATCATCCAACTCGATGAACTATGGCCTTGCTGAATACGCACGAAATATCGTTAACACGGTTGGTGATGTATGTCAGCAATATGAGCAGCCGATGCCGGTGATTATTTCTGAGTCCGGTCGCTCTTTGACGGCGCATCATGCCGTGTTGGTATCCAATGTAATTGGCACAGAAGCTTACCAACCTGAAGACGTGTTTGCTCCAGCCGATGATGCCCCTTTGTTGCTGCAAAACATGTGGCGTAATTGGGAAAACTTGCAAAATGGCACTGACGCTCGAGCACTGATAGAGATTTACAACGACACGCAAAGTGACTTGGCAGAAGCACATTCTAATTTTGCAACTGGCGTGATTAACCTTGAGCAGCGCGCTTGGGCAGAACAGCTGTCACTGCGCATTTACTTCGAATTGAGTCGTAAGATGAGCACGAAGAACCGCTTCCACCGTCCGATTCTGGATGAGTTGAGCGAACGTCTCGCAGACAAGTTCTTTGTCAACTTCTCGCTCTTTCAGTCTCTGCCAGATGCATGGGGGATCGATCAGGTATTCCCTGTATTGCCGCTTTCTGGCTTAGGCGACGCCGAAGAACGTCGAGCAGTTATGTTGGACATCACTTGTGACTCTGATGGTGCGATTGATCTTTATGTTGATGGTCAAGGTATAGAAAGTACGTTACCAGTTCCAGCGTGGACAAAAGATAAGCCATACCTGCTGGGTTTCTTCCTAGTCGGCGCATACCAGGAAATTCTTGGTGACATGCACAACTTATTTGGTGACACCCACAGTGTGGTTGTTAACGTAGAAGAGAACGGTGAGTTTGAAATTAGCTACATCAACGAAGGTGATAGCGTAGAGGACATGATGCGTTATGTTCATATCGACGTTGAAGCGATTCGAGATAATTACAAACAACTGGTTTCAGAACGAGTTGAAGCCGGTGAACAAACACAAATCCTTGCTGAACTGGAACAAGGTTTGGTGGGATACACCTATTTAGAGGATTTCTGATATGAATGATTTGTTTACTAAAACTGATTATTCGCTTTACTCCAACTCAATGTCGTTTCTGCGTCTTCCGTACATTAAAAATCCGGTGACTGCAGAGGCAGACGTTGTGGTACTCGGCGTTCCTCTCGACATGGCAACATCTGGTCGTTCAGGGGCTCGCATGGGTCCGGATGCTATCCGTCGCGCTTCGGTGAATTTAGCCTGGGAAGGTAAAAAATTCCCTTGGGATTTCAACGTATTTGATAAGTTAACCGTCATTGATTCCGGAGACTTGGTCTTCGATTGCGGTGACGCAGAAGACTTCACTTACCGTTTGGAAGCGGCGACAAGCGAGATCTTAAAAAGCGAGAAAACAATGCTTGCACTGGGGGGGGATCATTTCATCACCCTTCCGATTCTGCGTGCTTATGCGAAACATTATGGCGAAATGGCGCTAGTTCATTTCGATGCTCATACAGACACATACGCGAACGGCAGCTCATACGACCACGGTACGATGTTCTACCATGCACCGAAAGAAGGGCTAATTTCTGCGAAGAACTCAGTACAAATTGGTATTCGTACTGAATACAAACAGCAAGATCACGGCTTCAACGTTATTAATGCGATGCAAGCCAATGACATGTCTGTGAATGAGATTCTAGACGAGATTCGTCGTACCGTTGCTGATAAGCCAGTATACGTTACCTTTGATATAGACTGCTTAGATCCAGCATTTGCTCCGGGAACGGGAACGCCGGTTTGCGGCGGTTTAAATACTGACAAGGTGCTTAAAATCATTCGTGGTTTGGCTGGCATGAATATCGTAGGCATGGACGTGGTAGAAGTATCACCACCTTATGACCAAAGTGATGTCACCGCATTAGCAGGCGCGACCATTGCTCTAGAACTGCTGTACGCTTACGCATCAGGTCGAGAACAAGCATAAATTTTTCAAAGGGAGCATTCGCTCCCTTTTTTGTCTTTTCGCACACCAAACTTTCGGATTATTTTTTCTAATCCAAATCATAGATTTTAATCTTGCTTGACGACAAAAGTTTAGATTGCCAAGCACAGATTCAAGCACTAATATCTCGCACGAATCATCCCCTAATATAACAAATTACATTAGCACTCTTTATGGAGAGCTAAGACTTCTTACACCTTAAATTTATTGGAGATACACGTAAATGCCGGCTTCGTTTCCATTAGTGAAACTTACGTTTTTAATCGCAATATTGACTGCCGTAGGTCAGATGACCCAAACGATGTACGTGCCTTCAATCGGTCATATGGCGAGTGAATTTTTGGTTTCTGCGTCTTCACTTCAAGCCGTTATGGCCTGTTACTTGATCCCATATGGCTTGTCACAGTTTGTGTATGGTCCGTTGTCCGATCGTCTTGGACGTAAACCAATTATTATTGCTGGCTTGCTCATTTACATCGTGGGGACGTTAGTCGCTCTATTTACCCACCAGTTTGAATGGTTCTTAGTTGGTAGCTTTATTCAGGGCTTGGGCATTGGCTGTGGTGGTGCGATGGCACGTATCTTAACTCGTGACTGTTTTGAAGGTGCAGAATTACACCGTGCGAATAGCTTGATCAGCATGTGTATCCTCTTCTCACCTTTGATGGCACCATTACTGGGTGGCTATTTAACAGAAGCGTTCAGTTGGCGTTCTAGCTACCTATTTCTCGCGCTATTTGGTATTGCTGTGGTCATTACCATGATGACGAGCATGATGGAGACTCTTCCTGTCGAAAAGCGCAAAAATGAGCCAGTGACTAAGAGCTATCAATACGTTTTATCCGATAAACGCTTCCAAGGTTTTTTGATCTGCCTTGTGGCCACATTCGCGGGTGTGGGCGTCATTGAAGCAGCTGCAGGTGTGCTACTAGGCGGCGTGTTGGGATTACCAGCGACAACCGTCAGCTTGCTGTTTATTATTCCGATCCCGGGATACCTGATTGGTTCAGGCTTATCGAGCTACATCGCTCAGCGCCGTTCAATGCGCCGAGCCCTGAATGTTGGTCTGGTTGCCATTTTTATCGGTTCAGCCGTCGTGTTGATCCCAGGCCTGTTTGGCTTAACGACCGCGTTAACCTTGATTGGCGGCGCTACTATTTACTTTTTGGGTGCAGGTATACTCTTTCCGGCAGCCACAACGGGGGCGATTTCTCCGTTCCCATACCATGCAGGTACTGCGGGTGCGACGTTGGGCGGTATGCAAAACTTGGGCGCGGGTATCGCAACCTTACTTGCATCATTATTCCCCGCTCAGAACCAAATGCCTCTGGGTATTTTGATGATGGCGATGTCAGTTATCGCAATGCTCGGGCTACGCTGGGTTAACCGCACGCCGGATCATTCCAACCAAGTACCACAGGTTATATAACCAAACTCAATATGCATTTTCTTAGGGACATACTATGTAGTATGTCCCTTTTTTGTACTCACATTCCAAAAGACTGTTTGCTTTGTATAACAACTGCTTACACAATGAAGTTTCATATCGATCACTGGAAGATCAAAAACATCGGTAACAAACCTGAAAGCACGCTCAAGCCATATACAATTAGATTCCATTAAAAACGATGACTTGGGTATAAAATACAAGGATAAACAGATGCGTTTTACTCTTACGACGTTGGCCGTATCAGTCGCAATTTTGGCCGGATGCAGTAATCAAGGAACTTCAACTATGAACCATTATTCTCAGTCACAGCTCATTGCCCAGCAAACACAAGCGCCTGTCGCAAAGAAAGTGCCGCATGCCATGACGATTCATGGCGACACCCGTATCGATAACTACTACTGGATGCGAGACGACGAGCGCAAAGATTCGGAGGTATTGCAGCATCTTGAAGCAGAGAATAAATATACCGAAACCGTTCTCAAGCATACCGAAACGCTTCAGAAAACACTGTTTGAAGAAATCAAAGGCAGAATAGCCAAAGACGACAACTCCGTTCCAGTTCGTAAGGGCAGTTACTTTTATTCCAGTGAAGTCTCTGGAGATAACGAATATGAAGTTCATCTGCGTGCCAAAGACTTTGCTGGCACTGATAAATCAGTGATTTTAGATGTCAACGAACTGGCCAAAGGTCATGAATTCTTTAATGTTAGTGGATTACATGTCAGCCCTGATGAAACGCTTTTGGCTTATGGCGAAGACACGTTAAGTCGCCGTATTTACACCATCAAAATCAAGAATCTGGAGACGGGTAAATACCTTGAGGACGAAATCGAAGGCGCTTCTAGTGCCATTGCCTGGCAAAACGATAACCAAGCGTTCTATTACATAAAGAAGGACCCACAAACACTGTTAGGCTACCAAGTCTATCGCCATGTACTGGGAACCCCGCAAAGTACAGACAAGCTGATTTACGAAGAAACAGATAGTGAGTACTACACCTACATCAGCAAGAGTAAGGATGGAGAAGAGGTCTACATTTGGCACTCCAGTACAGAAACCAGTGGTGTTTCAGTCCTTGATGCAAACAACCCAAATGCGAAAGCTGAACCCTTTTTCCCGCGCGAAACAGGCGTCGAGTACAGCATCGCAAAGCTTGGCGACTGGTACTACATCTACACGAACTATGAGGCAATTAACTTCCGTTTGATGAAAGTACATAAAGACAACATGCACGACCGTTCTCATTGGCAAGATGTTATTCCGGCAGACGATGATACTCAGCTGGTCGATTTTGAGTTGTTCGATGACCATCTGGTTTATGAGCAACGCGCAAATGGCTTATCCACGGTCACTGTGCGTGAACTATCCAGCGGTAACGAATTCCCCCTCCAATTTCACGATAGCGCATTTGCAGCGTACCTAACTGGAAACTACGAGTTAGATAACAATAAAGTACGCATTTACTACAGTAGCTTAACCACGCCGGGTACTTACTATGATTTCGATCTGAAAACGGGTGAATCTGAGGTCATGAAACAAACCCCAGTCCTGGGTGACTTTAATGCAGATAATTACCAGTCTGAACGAATCATGATCAAAGCTCGTGATGGCAAGTCAGTGCCTGTTTCGCTGGTTTATCGCAAAGATCGCTTTAACAAAGATGGTACCAATCCTATTTATCAATACGGTTACGGTTCTTATGGCGCGACAATAGAGCCAACCTTCAGCTCAACACGTTTAAGTTTACTGGATCGTGGTTTCGTTTTCGCCATTGCCCATATTCGCGGCTCTGAAATGCTCGGCCGACCTTGGTATGAGGATGGTAAAAAGCTGACAAAGCAAAACACCTTTAACGATTTTGTCGATGTAACGAAAGGCTTAGTCGAGAAGAACTACGGGGCAAAAGATAAAGTGTTCGCGGTGGGCGGTTCAGCAGGAGGCCTGTTAATGGGCGCTGTTATTAACCAAGCGCCAGAGTTATACCGCGGCATTGGTGCGCATGTACCTTTTGTCGATGTTGTGACGACGATGTTGGATGAATCGATTCCATTAACCACGAATGAATACGATGAGTGGGGTAACCCGAACAACAAAACCTATTACGACTACATGTTGAGTTATTCGCCTTACGACAATATTGAAGCGCAGGATTACCCAAACATGCTCGTCACCACGGGTTTGCATGACTCTCAGGTTCAGTACTTTGAGCCAATGAAGTGGATAGCTAAGTTGCGCGAAATGAAGACTGATAACAACGTGCTGGTGTTTAAGACCGATATGGAGGCAGGACATGGTGGCGCTTCCGGTCGATTTAAACGCCTAAAAGAAGATGCACTGGAATATGCTTTCTTCCTAGATCTGCTAGAAACAAAGTAACAGAAAAACAATGCCCGCACTTGCGGGCATTGTTACGATCAGCGTCAGCACAATAATCGGCCGAAATAAAAACGCCTACTCCCTTAATCCTTTTTACAAAGCAAGAAGTAGGCGCTAACACAATAACTGTGTTTAGGCAGTAGATACTGTCCTATTGATTAGAAGTAGTAACGAGCACCGATAGTCCAGTAGTCGTTCTCATCTTCATCAATGTCGTTACCTAGGTCAATTTGGTAACCTGCGAATGTGTAGAATGAAGGAGTAACAGCGTACTCTGCTTGTAGTGCCATTTCGCTGTAAAGAGTGTCTAGATCATCGTCTTCCACGCCTTCGTAGTTCACGCTGAAAGTCCAATCGTTAACACCGTACGCTAAAAGTGCTTCTAGCTGAGTAGTGTCTTCTAGACCTTCAAAGAAGTATTCGTTCATACCGTATACAACTGCCGCATAAAGGCCTGAACCGTAAGAGCCGTAGTATGCTGACAAAATATGTGAACTTGCGTTTTCTTTACCAGTTTGACCACCAAATTCAACATCACCACCGCTGTATGCGTAGCCAAGACCGAAGCCTGCTAACTCAGTGCTGATAGAAACTTGGCCACGGTCATCGTAATCACCGTTTTGACCTTGCCAACCTAGACCTAGATTGAACGCAAAGCCTTCACCGAATTGGAAACCTTTACGGTAGCTAACCATTTTTTCACCACGAGCAGAACCAAGCTCGTAGTAGTTTGAATATAGGAAGTCGTTCGCAAACGCGATTGGCAAATCAGCAACACCACCTACATCGTAGTATGGAGTCCACTGCGTACCTACAACCAGACGACCAAGTTGCTCATGCGTTGCGCCAATGTAGCCAAGACGAGTTGAAAAAGACTGATCGCCACCGTTTAGGTAGTTAAGTGCCCACTCACCTTTAGCATCAACAGTCACACCATTGCCGATGTCTTTTTTGCCCGCCACGTTGATACGAGGAGATACTTGGTGAACCTTTACGTCCTCGTCATAATACTCACCCACGCCCACAGATACATGACCGCCGATTGATAGAGATGTACCATCGCTGTTGTAAACTTCTGCTGCGAATGCCTGTGTACCACATGCTAGTGCCGCCACTGCTACGGCTAGAGCTTTCATTTTCATTGTTAACATCCATATAGTTGTTTGTGCCGATTCGTTCAAAAACAGAATAACCCTGCATCATTTGCAACGAACAGATAACAAGGTAGTAATGAAATTTAAATAAAACAAACAACTTATTATGCAACCAATCCACCCATTGATTAATATATGAACAATGTCACATAAAAATAGTGAACTTTTCATTCATATGCATAAAATTTGTGCTTTTTGCGTGCTACTTCTCTCAATGTACCGATATCTATTAATTTTAATTCTATCAATAGAAAAATATTGGCTGATACCTTTGCAGTATGATGTGTTATTAAGTAAAAACCAGTGAGTTTGGATTAATGATCTTTGCCTAACCAATGCAGAGCTTTGTATCGAAATCAGCCTAGTTTGTTAGATAAATTCGCTGATTTTTACTGATCGGTACAGACTACTCAGTCTAACTCTCTTGCATAAATGCTATAGATTATTGGAAATATGGAGGGTTAAAATGCAAAAAAGCCCGAGTGTTACCTCGAGCTTTTTGAGTGTTCTTGACAGCTATCTAAGAATTTAAACTGGATTCTGCTTTACGAAGTTGAGACAAATAAGTCACCCAACTTTTTGCCTGATCGGATGGCTTCATTTCATAAGATCGTTTCGCGTTTGCGAGCGCATCATCAATTCGCTTCAACTTGTAATAAACCCGAGCTTTGATAAGCGCGACGTCAGATGGTCTGCCAGAAACGTCATCCAAAACGGCCAATGCCTGTTGGTACTGCCCTTCCTGTACGAGTAGCTGAGAGTAGTTCCAGTTGTACTGTGAGTCGAGTTTCGCGGCTATGCGCCAGCTATCTATCGACTTATCCCACTCTTTGGCCATTTGCCAGTACGTTGCTTGCTGAGCTTTCAATTTACTGTCTGAATTAATCTCATTGAGCTCATCCAAGACCAACGCAGCACGTTCTGGAATTCCTCGATTTGCATACAGTTGCGCTAACAGCTTCAAATCATCCTGGCTGAGTTCGACACCTTGAAGCTTAGCAAGAGCCAAAGAATCTAAAGCACGCTTATTATCATTAATGCGAAGATGTAAAGCGACCAGTTGACGCCACCATTCCACACGTGCAGGTTCAATCGCAATCAAACGCTTTATTGTGCCAATCGCTGGCTTCCACTTTTTGAGTTCCAGCTCAGCAGAAAGCTTGATCGAAAGCGGGCCTGTCTTGTCTGGCTGACCAAACTGCTCATAGCGCCCCATGGCTGAAATCACTTTATTCCACTCTCTTAGTTGGTAATGCGACTGTGCTATACGCAACCAAACATCATGGGCTTTGTGATTGTTAGGCACGTTCTTACTTAACGCATAATAGTGCGGTAACGCTTTGGAAAACTGTTGTTCGTTAAGCAGCATATCAGCCAGCATCTTACGGGTTTGCCACGCCTGTTCATCCTGCAACAAACCACTGTTCACTGCATACTCAAGTTGTTTAATTGCAGGCTTAATTTGCTGGTTTTGCCAATAGAAAATACCCAACATACGAGCGACGAAAGCCTGATCATAACCACGAGAAAGATCTAATCCTTCAAGTGTAGAAATGGCCTCTTTGAGGTTATCTTCCTGCGCCATAGCATGTGCCCGCTGGACACGCGAAGCCGTGTACTGACTTAACTCGTTAGCGGTGGTCGTAAAAGCGCTTAAGCATAAGACGGCACCAATTAGGAATTTCTTCATCATTTCGGTAACTTGAACTCCAGTCTTACGGTCTGCCCAAACTGCTCGATTGACACACCATTCTCAACTTTTGGCTGATATTTCCAGTTTCTAAGCGCACGTATCGACTCACGCTCAAACATGCGACTTGGCTCAGCTTCAACCACTTCAATATCTTTTGGACGGCCAGTCGCGTCAATAGTAAAGCGCAACACCACGTAACCTTCTACTTTACGTTTCTGAGCTTTGCTCGGATAGCGAGGTTCCACGCGATAAAGAGGTAGCGCTTGTTGATTACCCATCGTGCCTTTTAGATTTGGCGCACTAATCGCAATACCATCCAACGCCGTATTTAGGCCCAAAGCGCTGGTCGGCGTGACTTGGCTCATCGGCTCAACTTGCGTGTTCGCTTGAGACAAATCCATCGGCTCTGGTGCTTTCGGCGGCTCAGGCTGCTCTGGAACCGAGCGTTGACGACGCTGTATGTCTGCATCGTTTTCCACCATGACCATGTCAAAGCGAACCGCTTCAGAAGCTTTGGGCGCACGCTGGTTGCCATTGTCTACCATCCACGCCATAAAGCTAAACAAGCTGACTGAAATCAACAAAGACACAGGTAATGCAAGTAACAGCCTACCCATTAAGGTGTCTCCGCTGCCAATGCAATGTTCTTAACGCCTGCGCCTTTTGCTGCATCCATTACTTTTACAACCGTACCATTATAAGCATGCTCATCCGCTTGGATGACAAGCGATGCATCAGGCTGATCAAGCAGCAAATGCTCGATAGAGGCTTCTACACGCTCGATATCGACCAAACGCTTGTCAATATACACATCGTTTGCTGCCGTTACCGCGATAAAAATACCAGCATCTTTCTGGCTCACCACGTTTGAAGCCTGCGGGCGATTGACTTCTACCCCTGACTCACGAACAAATGAGCTAGTAACAATAAAGAAAATCAACATGATGAACACGATATCAAGCATGGATGTTAAATCGACTTGAGCTTCGTCTTGTTGATTAGGTCTGCGTCCGAGTCTCACTTCTGATTCCTTAAAGATTGTTCTAATTGGATGGCTCTGCGTTCACACACTTTGCTTAATCGTGCATGAATAAACATCCCCGCCAACGCCGCTACCATTCCAGCCATAGTCGGTAAAGTGGCAAGCGAGATACCTGAAGCCATCAATTTTGGATTGCTGCTGCCCTGTGAAGCCATCACATCAAACACGGTAATCATGCCCGTCACCGTGCCTAACAAGCCAAGCATTGGGCAAATAGCCACAAGCAATTTGATCGTTGATAAGTTCTGACGCAATTCAATCTGCGCCTTTGCAATCCATCCTTCGCGGATTTGATGCGCGTACCAAGAGTGATGTTCTGACCTTGCCAGCCACTGATCACGAAGCTCTGCTTTTACTTTAGGAAAAACCGTAGTCAGGTAAATCACCCGCTCCATGACCAATAACCAGCACACCGCAACCACGGCAGCCAGCCACCATAAGATCTGGCCACCTTGCTGCATAAAGCTCATCAAGGTTGTGGCCCAATCTTCACTGATCAAACCCAATGTGTTGAGTAAGATCTGCTCCATTACGCTGCATTCTCCGCGACAGTGTTCACTTTATTCATTCCTTTCGGCATATCGCGCTCGGCCTGTTCTGCGACTAAGCCGATGCCTTGCTTCTCAAGAATATTGCGAATATTTTCTGCTTGTGAGCTCAACACATTGTGAGCCAGAAGTAGAGGCATTGCAGCAACCAGACCAAGTACTGTCGTTACCAGCGCCATTGAAATACCACCAGCCATGACTTTTGGATCGCCGTTACCAAACTGAGTGATCACCTGGAAGGTTTCGATCATGCCTGTTACGGTTCCAAGCAGACCAAGCATAGGAGCCAGTGCCGCCAGTAGTTTCAGCATCGACAAGCCTTTTTCCAGATGCGTCTGTTCATCAACCACCGCTTCAAGCAGACGCAATTCTAATGCTTCCACACTGCGATGTTTGTCTTTCTGATACACCGCAAGAACACGGCCTAATGGATTATCTTGTGGCTGAGCAGGGCTCTTCAGTTGCTGTGCGATCTTCTGACGTGCAATCATTAGCGATACGCCACGAACAAGCGCAATAATTAAACCGATAGCTAGTAAGCCAAGAATGATCTTACCCACGACACCACCAGCGCTGATGCGATCTTGCAGGGTTGGCGAGTTCGCAAGTTGCTCCAAAAGGATACCGCGTGATGGATCAATAACGATGCTCTCTAGTTCGCCCGAAGTGAGTGTGCTTGCTGTCGGACCATTTTCAGGCTGACGAAGGTAGTTAACCGCATCGCCACGCTGACCATTCCAGTTCACATAACCGTTGTCATCCAGTAACGCCATCGCGCCTAGGCGTGCGCCCGAAATCGTCTGCTCACGACCTTCACCATCAAGCAATGTGAATGATACATTCGCGAGCTCACCACTTGCCTTCACCTGCTCTTCCATACTGCGCCACATGGCCTGAAGCTGTGACAAAGTAGGCAAAGAGGTCGCAGCAACAATAGCCTCGATGTCTTTCTGGTAAGTGTTACGGTCAACTCCCGTTACGGAATGTTTAAGCTCAGATTCAAGTTCTTTTGCATTCTGACGTACAACACCGAATAGCTCGCCAAGGCTGCCTGTCTCTAAACGAAGTTTCTCTTCAAGTTGTGCCAATTCAGCTTCATTTTCACTGAACATCGCGCTTAAAGCGTCAGCTTCAGCTTGTAAAGCTGCACGCTCTGCAGCCAGTTGATTTTTAAGCGACTGTAACTCTTGTTCTGATTGTTTAAAGCCGGCTTCACGCGTTACGTTGTGTGATTGCTGTTGACGATTTTCCTGCTGCGCTTTTTGCAACAAAGTGTCGCTGGCAAATGTGGTGTGAGGCATCAACGCAGTGCCTGAGATTAATGCAACCGATAACCATTTTTTGATCATTTATTTGCCCTCCGCAACGGTCAGCGACACTGGCAACGTTAACATGCTCGGTGCGATTTGCTTGTTTGCCATGGCAAACGCTTTGTCCAATTCTGTTTTTTGGTCAGAACCAAGTGGCTGCCAGGCTTTTTGCTGTTGCGACCAACTCCAGAACGTTTCTCCGGATAAGCTACGTGCGATCAACGATACTCGACCTAAATAAAGGACGTCGGCCTCGACTGTTTCGTTCGCAGATAAATCAATCTTGCCTTGGTAAACGCCAAGTCGAGTGCCGTAATCCATTTCGATTTGGTACGCTTCCAGGATTCGGCGAAACTTTTCTGCATCGGCAACATCCGCACGAGTCATCATCGAATCAAGCTTTGCAATACGCTCTTCGCGTTGTGCTTTACGAATCGGCTTATCGTTCGCCACGATCTCTTTTAACCCGTCAAGCATGTGATACATCAACGGCACAACACCTTGGCGAGTGTGCGCAATCTGCTCAATTTGGTCATTCAAGTTATTTACTTCTTGATTCTGACTATTCACAAGACTGGTAAGGTGATCGCGATAAATCTTTAAATTGCTGACTTCTTCTTGCAACTGTTCGATTTCTGCCTCCAAGGTCAACGCCTTTTCCGCACTGGTATCAATGCGTTTTTGACTAGCCGCGGATGCTTGATTGGTTTTACTTTGCACTGCTTGTGCACCGCTGAGATTTTCCGCGTGAACGGGAATCAAAACCGATGAAATCAACAGAGCGATACTTGATTTAATTAGATTCATACGAGTTTAAATGCTATTTCCTAAAACGACTAAAGGGGAATTCGACCCTTCCCCTTTATTAATCAGATTGTTATCAGTACTTAAACTGGATTGTCGCCATGTAGTTTCGGCCTTCACCAACCACTACACCGCTCGCTCCTTCATACTCTAGAGGGTCGGTACTACCACCACCTGCTAAGTACTCAGTATCAAATAGGTTTTCTACATTGAATCGAGCAATAATATCCAAGTTTTCGTCGTACTTATGCTTGTATGACACACCCATATCAATGCGTGCATACCCATCTTTTTCGAAGGTATTCGCTGCATCTCCGTAGCGATCACCCTCATAAATCAAACCTAGGTTTAGGTTAGTGTTGTCTTGCACTTTATAGCTAGACCAAACACTCGCCGAAAACTCAGGTACATCTGCCGGACGATTACCTTTGTAACTTTTACTTTGTGTAATCTCTGCATCTAAATACATTGCAGAAGCCGTAAGCGACAACTTATCCGTCACAAAGCCCTGCGCTAGGATTTCTGCTCCACGGTGAACTTGCTCACCATCTTGCGTAATCGTCTCTTTGCCCGGATTATTTGGCGCATCCACCGTTAGCTTTACGTTCTCTAAGGTGATATCAAATAAAGCGCCTGTTAAGTAAAGACGTTGATCAAACAACTCCCACTTAGTACCAACTTCGTAAGAAATGCCGCGTTCTGCGTCTAGTTCTTCACCATCGTTAGTATAATCCTCACCATTTACCTGCCCTTGTGGCATAAAACTTTCAGAGTATTGCACATAAATAGAGCCATTCGATGTTGGGTGGAAAGTCACACCAAACTTCGGAGATATTTGACTCTCTGTTAACTCATCACTGCGTTTTTCATCATAACGAACACCCGCAAGTACCTGCCAGTAATCGTTAATGGTCATCATATTTTGCGCGTAGATTCCCCAAGTATCGTATTCATTCGTTGGCCATTTTCTAGAACTGCGATAGTCAGGCTTTGGCACCGTTTCTCCCGGAGCAATCTGAGCTTCATTATGAAACGCCATAAAGCGATCGTAACTGTAATCTAAGTAGTTAGCGCCGACTAACAGTGTGTTTTCCGTACCAAACAGAGCAAAGCCCGTCGTGACGTCCAAATAAGCGGTATCGAACACCCAGTTATCTGAACGATCGTTGCCACGGTGAACAATGACGTTACCTGCATCGTATTCATTGAACTTCGGGTACGACTCTACGTCAAAACGCTCAAAGTCCTGGCGGTTGTATCCCGCTTTGACATTAACGTTCTCAACTACTTGAGCGTTAATGTCGATGCCATAGTTTTCGACGTCGTTATCGATCTTCGACCACTGCGCATCCCAAATGTATTTGTCACCACGCGCAGGCTTACCATTCACAACGTAAGCACCTGAGTCTACGCTACCTTCATCTTTTGTACGGTCATAGTGCGCTGACACCATAACGTTTTCGGTAATGTCATACTCAGCAACTAAACCACCAACAAAACGGTCAGTTTGAGGCTTTGTACCATCACCGTATGTTCGCCAAGAACTGTAGTTCTCCTTCGCCAAAATCGCACGAGCACGCAGCGTCTCGGCTTCGTTTAAAGAGCCACTTACATCAAGCACTGTACGTGAATGCTCGTTTGAACCGATGTCCTGGCTCAGGCTTACTTGTGTTTTGGCTGTTGGCTTCTTGGAAACCATGTTGACTAAACCACCCGGCTCAGACTTACCGTAAAGCAGACCAGACGGACCTTTTAAAACTTCAACACGCTCTAAAAGCTCAATTGGCTGACGGTAATGTGACCAGTGTTGGCGACCATCTTTTAGAAAACCATCAGAACTACTTAGTTCAAATCCACGAAGCGAGAAACGTTCACGGTTACGACTAGTGCCGCCAGCGCTTACACTCGCGTCATTACGCAGTACCTCACCCAGCGTACTCGCTCGTTGCTCATCAATCACGGTTTCGTCAATGACGGCAACTTGTCCCGGAGTTTCTAGCTGCGTCATTTCCATACGCATCGCTGTACTGTTGGTATCCGCTTTGTAGCCGAACTCGCGTCCTTCAACAACTAGATGCTCATCCGTTTGAATTTCTGCCACTGCTGGTGCTGCTAACACCGCACCGATCACTAATGCCAAATGGCTCTTAGTAAACATATACTTTCACTCCGATTGTGTTTCGGGTCGCACATACAATGAATGTGATTCCCTCTTATTTATATCGCGAGTGAATATAAGTGATAAGTATTACCATTTGCATTAAATTTACATTCTTTGCATTTGCAGAATTTTGTAAAGAACTATTGGATGACGAATTATTCATACGAGATCTAGATCACAAAAAATCTTGGCCGCATCATGTCGTATTATTGTCTGAACATCAAACTTACGTTTAAACCACCTTGCGGACGGCTTTCTGCTTTAACGCTTCCTCCCATTATTCGCATCGATTCTTTGACAATCGCCAGCCCGAGACCATACCCTCCGACGTTTTTATCTCTCGATGCATCTAGGCGTGTAAAAGGATTAAAGATTTCGGACAACTTGTTCTCTGCAATTCTGGGCCCATCATCAGATACCGACATAACGAGATAACGCTGGCCATTGACTTCTTTGTGGCTCAGAGCCACTTCTATCTGGGCACGTTCGCCTGCGTATTTGATTGCATTGCCAACAAGATTATTAAGACAACGCACCACCAATGTTTCTTCACAATATGCGCTCGGCTCAGTCGCAAGAGAAACAAATGACAAGCTTTGTTCTTGTTTAAGATCGATTTTGCAGCGCTCTACTTGTGGTGCCAAAAGCACTTCTAAATCATTACGTTTAGTCGCTTTATCGTAACGGGCATTCTCAAGACGGCTAAATTCTAAGATGCCGCTGATCAGGTGGTTTAGCTCTTTAGTTTCCTCTTCGAGCCTGGTAACCAGAGCCTGTTCATCTTCTCCCACGCGCTTGCGCAAGAGGTGTAGCACAAGATTTTGCCTGGCTAGTGGCGTTCTGAGCTCATGAGAAACATCACGAATCAAAAGACGTTGTTTTTCCGCTAGTGAGTGGATCTCTCTGGTCATGTGGTCAAAGTCCTCCGCGAGCTCATTAAACTCTCGGGTGGTAGACTTTAATTCCTGCACAACACTGACGTCGAAATCCCCGTTAGAAAGCTTCTTACTCGCCTCTCTGAGACGAGCGAGTGGCTGCTGTAATTTACGCGCCATTAAAAGTGAGAATAAAGACAAAATTACCGCGGCAATCACGACCTTGATGATAGAAAAATAAAGGATAAAGTCATTCGCAGGGTGCAGACGATGCGGGAGTTCAATCACTAAATTGTGTTCATTAACCAGAGGAATATTGATAAGGGGTTGATTGACTTTGTCTTCCAATTGAGAGTCAAGACTGCGTTTAAACTGAAGCTTAAATTCAAAGTGTGGATGCATCAAACGATGTGTAATGGGTTGGAGCTGCTCATTCAATACAAACAGGTAAAATTGCTGTGCGTTGGCCCAATCTGCCAATTCATCCATATCACCGTATTCAATCAGTTCATTTGCTTGGTGGGCAAGTTCTAGCATCTCTGATTTGACACTATCAGGGACTTTTAGCATGGCTTTGACCAAAGCTCGTTCGGTTAAGTCCTGAACAAGCAATATGCTGATGACTATTGCCGTCATGTAGCTAAACAGCTTAAACGCAAGGCTGTCTTTACGTTTTACTATGTAAGATGGGCAGACAATCTTCATTACATGCTCACAGCTTCTAAATAGCTATACCCTTTACCACGAAACGTTTTGATGTGCTGCTTTGAAAGACCCGCCTCAACCAGTTTCCGGCGGATGTTACTGATATGCATATCAAGATTGCGATCAAACGGACTGAGTTCTTTTTGCAGAACTTCCGTTTGCAGCTCAGCTTTCGAGATCACTACTCCCTGATTTTTAACCAGGTGACTTAAAAGTTCGGCCTCAGTGCTAGTCAGCGGCAAGCTATTTAGTTGATCACTCATATTCTGAACGGTATTACAAATGGTTTGTCGTTGGCGCTCCAAACCCACTCGACGAAGGATAGCTTTAATGCGCATCAGTAACTCTGCGACATTGAATGGCTTACCGATATATTGGTCAGCTCCAGCTTGATAGCCATCAAGCATCGAGTTCTCATCATTCAAAGCCGTGAGCATAAGAATGGGAGTAGCGAATCTCTGACAAACACGACGCGCAACTTGCATTCCATTTAAGTTCGGCAACATAACATCGAGCAAAACCAAATCGACAGGTGTTTTTTCCATGTATTGCAGAGCACTCTCACCACAATGCACAGAAGATACTGTATACCCTTCGTCTTGTAACACTGCCGCTAAGAGTTCACACAGAGGAACGTCGTCATCAACGATTAAAACTCGAGACATGCCTAACCTATTATTCAAATAAAAATAGTTCTCATTATATTCCTCACCTGTAAGTTAAACAACTGAGCAATAGGGACTTATCTGTACCAAAAATACGAAAGCCTGCTTTAAAGCAGGCTCTGTGAAATTAAGCGAGGGTTTCCGTTTTAAACTCGCTAACACTCTAAACTGGTCGACGATGCAACGTTCTTTACGATTGAACGTAAGTTCTCACTGATGGCTCTTAACGTTTTTAGCTCTTCACCACTAAATGGATGAGTAAGAACCGAGTCTGCGCCATTTTTACCCACAACCGTTGGCAAACTGAGTACGACTTTATTCACGCCATATTGCCCTTTTATCATCGTTCCGACAGGCAACACCGAGCGCTCGTTAATGATAACTGCCTGCACTATCCGAAATACACTCGCTGCAATGCCGTGTACGGTATTGTTCTTGCGACGAAATATTTCATAGCCAGCTTGTTTCACCGCCTCCAACAGCTCATCCGCATCAATTCGTTTGATATTGTGCGTATCACAGTAATAATCCGCTGGTTGGCCTGCGATAGAAATCAAGCTTTTCGGCGTAAAACAATGGCTACCATGCTCGCCTAATACGTAACCAAAGATATTCTTAGGATCGAGATCGACACGGTTGGCGACAATACTCATCAAGCGGGCAGTATCTATAACACAACCACTGCTGATCACCTTACTCGCTTCAAACCCAGTATTAGCGACAATAAAATGGGTAACAATGTCACATGGGTTAGTGACAACAATAAGAATGGCATTTGGTGCCACACGCTCTATATTACGTGCGATATCCACCCCAATCTTGGCGTTGATTTCTGCGATATCCAGACGAGTTTGCCCATGTTTGATTTGTGCGCCAGCAGTGACGATGACAATGTCAGCTTCTAATAAATCCAGATAGTCATTCGAAGGGATAATACGAGTGTTTTTAGAGAACGTTAACGCCGTTGTGTGACGAAAATCGAACACTTCTCCTTCGGCTCTTTCCAGATTCTGATCTAATAAAACTAGCTCGCTGAAACTACCCATTGTGAGTAAGTAGTTACAAACACCAACACCAACCGCTCCAGCGCCAATGACACCGATCTTCATTTTTCTCTCCCTGATAATTCTAAAAAATCACTGCAAAATACAGGATTCAAGTCCTTCCAATCGTCAAATTTTTCGACATGCATAAAGGCTTATGCTCAGCTCAACTCCGTGCGTTTCTGGGTATTGTTCTGCGCTTGCAAGATTAGTCGCTACTTTAAAAATGAGCTGCGATAGAGTAAAAGTCCAACATATTTGTATTCCTGTGAATACCGCTGTAAATGAAGGTGTTGCATCGACCTCACTTGATGCCCACTAAACCAAACCACTTAAAATCGATTACTATCGGGTTCAACCCAAACGAGAAGAACGACAACATGGATACATTGTTAATTGGTCACCGAGGTGTGGCAGGGTCTTACCCAGAAAACACAAAGATAAGCGTTCTGGCTGCAATAAACCTTGATTTGAAATGGGTAGAAGTCGATGTTCAGCCGACAAAAGACAACATTTTGGTGGTATGCCATGACCACACGGTCAACCGCTGTAGTAACGGGCAAGGGCGAATAGATGAACTGACATTGGATGAACTCAAAAGCTTAGACTTTGGTGGTTGGTTTAGTGATAAGTTTAAGGGTGAAACCATCATGACGTTGGAAGAGCTTCTTGAACTGGCCGCAGAGCACAACCTCAATTTAAACATCGAAGTTAAAGTTGATCGTCATCCCGCAGAGCCAGTTGCAAAATTATTAGCCAAAGTGCTTTCTGGTAGCCCTCTGCCCTCAGAGAGTATTTTACTTTCTAGTTTTAGTCATGATGTGATTAGAGCGCTCTTTGAGCACTGCAGAGGCTACCGTTTAGGTGTATTGAGTGAGTTTCTTACCAGAAAAGACCAATTGCTGCTTGAAGAAGTCAACGCTTACAGCTGTAACTTAAACATCAATTGGGTGCGCTCCCGTCAGATTAAAAAACTCCAACAACATGGCTATAAAGTGATGTGCTATACCGTGAACAACCCACATAAACTCAAACATCTGCCACCTTTAGATGGCATCTTCAGTGATTACCCTACACGGTTTCTTCCGTAACAGACTGTTTTAGATCATGAGGGGGATATGCTGCTACCACTCAATGGTAATAGGCGTTCCCCTTCTAACCAATTGAATAAACTCATCCATCTCGTCATTAGTAATCGCGATACACCCGTTGGTCCAATCAAAACTTTGTATAAAGCTTGGATCTTGAGTTTCTCCATTTTTTAAGCCATGGATTTTAATGTTGCCACCAGGGTAGACACCGCGACGCTGGGCCTCAAGCGTATCAATAGGGTCGGGGTAGCTGATATGTACTGAACGGTAAAAAGCAGAGTCATAGATCACGTAATCCAGAGTATAATCACCTTCTGGTGTACGATTGTCTCCTTCTTCTTGTTTATGACCTTTGGGATTAGCACCCAGCGCAATTCGATACTCCTTTATCACAGCGCCTTCTTCCATCAAGTACATTCGACGCTTCGACTTGTCGACTTTAACAAGATCGACGGCACCCTGCGCTTCGAACACGAACGCACAACATACAAGTAAAGAACACCATTTTACTGACATCGCCAGAACGCCTAATAAATAAAGAAGCCAACAAGGAAAGAAGAGAAGGGATATGCTAGTCAGTTGATGATGACAAAGCAATCTGATTATAACGTGGGGACGTAAAAAACCTATGTTAATGGCATTTTGGTATGACAGAGCCCGTATTGCAGATTTATCTATTCATTGTACCTAAGTTGCATTACGGTATTAGAGAACACAATGATTTCGAGAGAGAACCATGATTAACATTGCTTTTTTTAGCGCCAAATCCTACGACGAAGCTTCTTTTAACAAAGTAAAAAATCAACGGGATTTAGAGTTTCATTATCACGATTTTCGGTTGACCACGAAGACGGCGAAAATGGCTCACGGCTGCGAAGTCGTCTGTGCATTTGTTAACGATGATCTGTCAGAACCCGTTTTAAAACAGCTATCTCAGGGCGGGACTAAGCTTATAGCGATGCGTTGTGCGGGATTTGATAAGGTCGACCAACAAGCGGCTAAAAAGCTAGGCTTGCAAGTGGTACGTGTGCCCGCCTATTCACCAGAAGCGGTTGCCGAACATACGGTTGGTATGATGATGTGTCTAAACCGTCGACTACACAAAGCCTATCAGCGAACCCGGGATGCGAATTTCTCTCTGGAAGGTTTAGTTGGCTTCAACTTTTTTGGTAAGACTGTCGGGGTAATAGGTACTGGAAAAATCGGCATTGCTGCGATGAGAATTTTTAAGGGGTTAGGCATGGAAATTCTTTGCCATGATCCTTACGAAAACCCACTGGCAATAGAGATGGGAGCACGTTACTGCTCTCTTGAAGATATATACGCCAATGCGGATATTATTACTTTGCATTGCCCGATGAGTAAAGAAAACTACCACCTCCTCAATGCCGACTCATTTTCGAAAATGAAAGATGGGGTGATGATCATTAATACGAGTCGTGGAGAGCTATTGGATTCTGTAGCAGCAATCGAAGCGCTAAAACAAGGCAGAATCGGCTCACTAGGCTTGGATGTGTACGACAATGAAAAAGAGTTGTTCTTCCAGGATAAATCAAACGACATTATCGTAGACGATGTTTTCCGCCGACTGTCGGCATGTCATAACGTGCTGTTCACGGGTCATCAAGCTTTCTTAACTCACGAAGCGCTCAACAACATCGCGTCAGTGACACTAAATAACGTAGAAGTATTCTTCTCTGGGCAAGTTTCAGGCAATGAACTGATCAACTAAATAAGGAATCGAGGAGGATAGTAGAGCGTAGAATTTTAGCTATGCTATACTCCTCGGCCATTGAAAATTAGAGTCTAACTACCATGAGCATTAAAACTGATATTCAAAAGCTGCATAACCGCGTAGATAACTGCCAACGTAAGCTCGATGCAGCGCGTTCTCGTGGTGATCACGAAATGATTTCTAAGTTTACCGACGAAGTTGAGCAATTAACCAAAAAGCTAAATCAGCTTAAACACAAACAGAGTTATGAGCTGAACAAAGAGCGTAAGAGCTTGCTAGATATGCCATTTTCTCGTGAAATCACCAAAGCTGAGCAAGCGGACATTGGCAAACTCAAAAAACGCGTGCGCGGACTTGTCATCGTTCACCCTATGACCAAAATCGGTAAAGAGCTACGTTTGGATGTAATGACTGGCTTTGCACCAAAAGAGTTTTAATTCGAGTTAGTGCAACGTTTATATTGAGCCTGAGTCCAAAAACTCGGGCTTTTTATTTTCTACCAATCGAATAGGTTAGTGGCCTAGTTCTTACTTAGGAAAAATGCTCGCTAATAAGAATGTAATTAGCACATGAAAGGAAAACCTCGCTATTTCTAACGAGGCTTTGCAATAGAGATTAAGTCAATTGCTGAAGCTTATGTTCAACTAAAGGATCACCAGGAACCAATTGTTGAGCAACCTCTAGAAGCTGCACCGTATCTTGTGGATTGTCATGCTCATGCTTAAGCGCAATGTCTACCAGTGGCTGAATATCAATCTGCGCCTGATGCTCTTTCACATGCTCTTTCTTCTCATCAATTAACACATTATGAGCAGTACTCAGTAAGTTCAAACGATGTTGTGAGCTTGCGTTCGCCTTGTTTAGGCAATGGTAGTAATCCTCTTTTAAGCGCAGTGTTTTGGTTTGATGGCGAAACTGGGCAATGTCTATCTGTTGATGACGGATAAAGTCAGCGGCCACTTGTTTGTAAAAACCAAATTTATTCATATACGTAGCATGAGTTCCATGTCCCATGCCGTAAACACGAAAATGCTTCAGCTCTGGATAGCGCTTAGCATGAAGTCGGTCAATATCATTCGTCGGGTCATAAATGATATAGCCTCTTGCATCTCCTAGATCCAGATCGTGGTAATCACCATCCCAATCAAACTGTTGAGCTATTTCAGTACTGGATCTGTTATCCCAAGGCACCAGTGCTTGGTTTTTGGTACTAACCGGATGAAACAGCAGAACTTGGTCGAGCTTAAGCAAATTGGCGAATGCCCCTATCGCGAAACCTCCCCGACTCAGTCCATAACCTAAACGGCACTCGAAAGGCGCCAGCAGCGTTGACAGTTGCTCAAGGAAGAAAATCAAGTTACGGCTGCGAAACCAATTGCTTTTACCTAGATGCTGGAAAGAAATAATATTTACTTTTTGTTTTTGGGCTAGACGATAGCCCCAAGGCGCGAAATCGGGATGTAAGTCCTGTACTTGCAAGTTAGTACCTGCAGGAGAAAAGGTGAACAATAGTGGTTTGTTAAGATCAATAAACTCATACTTAACAAAGACATCATCAAGCAAGTCCTCCCCGGATATTGGTAGTCTGGTTTCCTGCTCTTTACGAGAAAGAGTCAGCCATTCGTCCAACCAGTACAGTAACTTCATTAATCCTCCATCTAAATTGCGCCTAGCAATTGTATTAAAAATTTAATTTTTAGTGCGTGATCATTCCCCCTATCGCAGGGGGCTCTGATATCAGTCCTCTTTTAAAAACAAAGTCTTGGTTTGCTCATTAAATTGGGCAATATCTATCTGTTGATGGCGGATAAATTCCTCCGCCACTGAATTAAAAAATTCTAATTTATCCAATTGGTTGGATTGGGTTCCGTGCCCCATTCCAACAACTTTTAAGTGCGTGAGTTCCGGGTAACGTTCTGCATGCAGACGATCGATGCAATTGGTAGGGTCATAAATAACGTAACCTTTGGCATCACCCAAATCTCGATCATGGTAGCCACTCTCCCAGTCAAACTGCTGAGCTAAATCAGTGCTAGGTCTGTCATCCCATGGAACAATAGTCTTATTCTTCGTACTAACAGGATAAAACAGCAGGACATGGTCCAACTTTAGCAACTCTGAAAATGCACCAACAGCAAAGCCACCTCGGCTCTGACCATAACCCAAACGACACTTAAAGGGCGCTAATAGCTCGGATAACTGCTCAAGAAAGAAAATCAAATTACGACTTCGGAACCAATTACTTTTACCCAAATGCTGGAAAGCAATAATGTTCACTTCTTGCTGTTCTGCGAGCTGATAACCCCAGGGTTTAAAATTCGGGTTTAAATCCTGTACCTGAACATCAGTACCAGAAGGAGAAAAGGTAAACAGTAAAGGCTTATTCGGGTCGACTAACTCATACCTAACATACACATCGTCAAGTAAATCAAACCCGGAAATCGGTAGTTTAGACCGCTGTTCAATACGGGTATACGTTCGCCATTCATCTAACCAGTACAGTAACTTCATTCATCCTCCAAATAAGTAACACACTTTATCTCTCTGTTAAGTTTACCAAAATGCTATTAAGGACCCTATAAAGCACCGCTTCACAGAAATCTTACTAGCCAATGAAGAAACTATTGCACGGAAAAGAATCGACGCGAACTTAAGAACTTAACTCGAAAGCAAATGTACAGAAAGAGATTCGAGAAAGGTAAATTTTAGAAGAAGTACTTACTTGATAAGCAAGACGTTACAGAACTTTTATTTGCAAGGCTGTTTAAAAACAACAGATACAAAAAAACCGCTGTAAGAACAGCGGTTTTTCTTAAAAGTGGCGGAGAGATAGGGATTTGAACCCTAGATACGCTATTAACGTATGCCGGTTTTCAAGACCGGTGCTTTCAACCA
>NZ_JAZDWA010000003.1:202217-543831 GCF_036350715.1 Vibrio sp. YYF0003 | reverse complement strand
CAGAAGTGAAACGAAATAGCGCCGATGGTAGTGTGGGGTTTCCCCATGTGAGAGTAGGACATCGCCAGGCTTTAAATTTGCAAAAAAGCCCGCTAGAAATAGCGGGCTTTTTTGTTATTTACGCTTTCCAAAATATGCTTCATAAGATTAATAAAACTTAATCTACGCACAACCACTCCTTAATTATCAATCACGTATCCTCTCTCTAGAATCAAAAAGTAAGAGGATACAACGTGAACATTTTAGGATATTTACAGAACGCTTATGGTGCCAATCGTCGTACTGCCGGTCGGAGGTTTAATGCTTGGTTTTTTCGACAGTGACTGTAGAGATAAACTCCAGGGTATTTGGAGCGACTACTGAGCAATAAAGCTTCCCTCGGCTAACTCCCACAACGCTTTGACTAATGAGTTTTCCAGTTGCGATCTTTTACAACACACACCTAGTTGGAATGGTTTGATTGGGGCAAACGAAAGACGCTGAATGCTATCTCGTACAGGACTGTTATTAATCACAACATCTGGCGCGATTCCGACACCACAACCTAAAGCCACCATACTGACAATGGCTTCATGACCAGAAATTTGCGCGTAGATATTCGGTTTAATTTTCATTTTTTTAAACCAGGCATTGGCTCGGTCCCGAGCGGTACCGGATTCAGGCACAATGAAAGGAATCTTATTCCAGTCGGGATGTTCTTTGTGTAGCTCTTCAACCCAAGAACTGATGCCTATGGGGGCTATTACGGAGAGTGGAATTTCAGTGATGGTGGTGAACTCCACTTTAGATGAAAGGTGCTCTGGCATGGCAGAAATGGCGATATCGGCCTCATCATTCATTATCTTATCGATGGCCTGAGCCGGATCCCCTGTCAGTAACTTGAACTCAATAAAGGGGTGTTTTAAGCGAAATGAGTTAAGAAGTTGAGGTAGGTGGCTATAACTGGCCGTGACGGAGCAGAATAAACGGACCTCACCTTTCAGAACGTCGTCTTGCACATTTATTTGAGATTGGAATTGTGTCCAGTCGTGAACCATCTTCATCGCTACTGGCTGAAATTTTTCACCAGCGGGCGTCAACTCCACACTCCGGTTGTCCCTGACAAAAAGCGGGTGGCCTATCTCTTCTTCTAATTTTTGAATCTGACGACTCAAAGCAGATGGACTCACGTGCATAGTGGCTGCTGTCTTACTAAAATTCTTGCTGTCACAGATATCAAGGAACAGTCGGATGGTTTTTATATTCATGAAATTACCGTGTTGCATTTTTTGCAATTACTAATTGTGAATATATCACTTTAAGCAATTAAATGTCTGTTCTAGTATGAACTCATTCGGTAAGACTAATACCGACCTCTACGGAAGAATCTTAAAGGAGCACCCTAATGGCTAACTATTTCAATACTCTAAACTTGCGTGAGCAATTGGACCAACTAGGTCGTTGTCGTTTTATGGACCGCAGTGAGTTTGCTTCAGAAGCAGACTACCTAAAAGGTAAGAAGGTTGTCATCGTAGGTTGTGGTGCTCAAGGCCTGAACCAAGGTCTAAACATGCGTGATTCTGGTCTGGATGTGTCATACGCACTTCGTCAGGCTGCAATCGACGAGCAACGTCAGTCATTTAAAAATGCAAAAGACAACGGTTTTGAAGTAGGTAGCTACGAGACTCTAATCCCTCAAGCGGATCTAGTTGTTAACCTAACTCCAGACAAGCAGCACTCTAACGTTGTTGAGACAGTAATGCCTCTAATGAAAGAAGGCGCTGCACTAGGTTACTCACACGGTTTCAACGTTGTTGAAGAAGGCATGCAAATCCGTAAAGACCTAACGGTTGTAATGGTTGCACCTAAGTGTCCTGGTACTGAGGTTCGTGAAGAATACAAACGTGGTTTCGGTGTTCCAACTCTAATTGCGGTTCACCCAGAGAATGACCCTAAAGGCGATGGTCTGGAAATCGCGAAAGCATGGGCAGCAGCAACTGGCGGTCACCGCGCAGGTTGTCTAGAGTCATCTTTCGTTGCAGAAGTAAAATCTGACCTAATGGGTGAGCAAACTATCCTATGTGGCATGCTTCAAGCTGGTTCTATCGTATGTTACGAGAAGATGGTTGCGGAAGGTATCGACCCAGGTTACGCAGGTAAACTACTTCAGTACGGTTGGGAAACAGTAACAGAAGCACTGAAATTCGGTGGCATCACGCACATGATGGACCGTCTGTCTAACCCAGCGAAAATCAAAGCGTTTGAGCTTTCTGAAGAGCTAAAAGATCTAATGCGTCCACTTTACAACAAGCACATGGATGACATCATTTCTGGTCACTTCTCTAGCACGATGATGGCTGACTGGGCGAACGACGACGTGAACCTACTAGGCTGGCGTGAAGAGACTGGTCAAACAGCATTTGAAAACTACCCAGAAACTGACGTTGAAATCTCTGAGCAAGAGTACTTCGACAACGGTATTCTAATGATTGCGATGGTTCGCGCAGGGGTTGAGCTAGCGTTTGAAGCAATGACTGCATCAGGCATCATCGATGAGTCAGCGTACTACGAGTCACTACACGAACTACCGCTAATCGCAAACACAATTGCACGTAAGCGCCTATACGAGATGAACGTAGTAATCTCTGACACTGCAGAATACGGTAACTACCTATTCGCAAACGTAGCAACGCCGCTACTACGTGAGAAGTTCATGCCTTCAGTAGGTACTGATGTTATCGGTAAAGGCCTAGGTGAGACTTCAAACCAAGTTGATAACGCAACACTTATCGCTGTTAACGAGAAGCTTCGCAACCACCCAGTTGAGTACATCGGTGAAGAGCTACGCGGGTATATGACTGATATGAAGCGTATCGCTGTAGGCGGCTAAATTACTGGCCTTAAGGCTCCATTTCGGTGTCGAAGGTGCTCATTTACTATCGTAAACTCCGCGCCTTCTTCTAGAAATGAAATCTTAATACTGCGTAATTTACATACTCTAAAGTAACGCAGTAAAAGAACTCCAGGCAGACTGGGGTCAATAAATACAAAACACAACATCTAATCAAAAGGCTTGGTCGCCGTTGACCAAGCCTTTTTTATTTATGGCTCGTTTGGTTGGAGTACAAAAAAGGCTGACACCTGAGTGTCAGCCTTTGAATCTTATCGGAAGACGATGCTTATTTGTCTGCTAGCTTAGCTTCAAGCTCGGCCAGTTTCGCTTCCATCTCAGTGAGCTTCTGACGAGTACGAAGCAGAACCTGAGTCTGAACATCAAACTCTTCACGGCTAACAACATCAAGCTTGTTCAGCTGACCTTGAATCACTTGGCGAACTTTCTGATCAACATCTGCACCTAGCTCTTTCACTGGTGCTGGCATAGAGTCATGAATCTGCTTGGCGATTTGCTCTAGTTTCTTTGGATCAAACATAGTGGTTAAAACTCCTTTTGATTTGTGCTCATTTTAAGTAATTGATACGGGAAAGTCGCTAGTTGGAATGCAAAAAATCGAGATAGGTACGGCAAACGCAAGGCAATAAAAAAGGCCACCGAAGTGACCTTTTTAGCTTGGCAGGGAATTAGTGGTTGTCCGCTAATCCTCGTTGCGCCGCTTTTGCTTCATCAACACGGGCCAACTTTTCCAGATCTTTGTCTTCAACAAACACTGGAAGTGGTTTGTGTTTCTCAGCTAAGTAGCTGTAGATAACAGGCAGTACGAATAGGGTAAACAGAGTACCAATCGCCAGACCAGCAACGATTACGATACCGATACTAAAGCGCTGAGCCGCACCTGCACCAGTCGCGTACATCAGTGGGATAAGACCCGCGATCATCGCTGCAGTTGTCATCAGAATAGGACGCAGACGAACTTTCGCCGCTTCCATTACTGCTTCTGTTTTACCCAGTTTGTTGTGCAGCTGCTCTTCTTTCGCTACTTCACAAATTAAGATACCGTGCTTGGTGATAAGGCCAACCAGAGTAATCAAACCAACCTGAGAGTAAATGTTCATCGATGCCGCGCCCCAGGCAAGCGCAATCAACGCGCCACAAATTGCCAGTGGCACAGACACCATGATAACCAGCGGATCTTTCACAGATTCAAACTGAATCGCCAGAACCAAGAAGATGATCGCTAGTGCTAAACCAAATGTCGCGTATAACGCACTACCTTCAGTCACAAACTGACGAGCTTCACCCATGTAATCATGGTTGTAGCCGCTTGGCAGTTTCGTTTCAGCGATGTTCTCAAACCAGTTAATCGCATCGCCCATTGCCGTGCCTGGAGCTGGTACCGCACCTACCGTTGCTGAGTTCAGCTGGTTGAAGTGAGGTAGTGAGCGTGGCTCTGCAATCACGTCAATCGTCACTAGGTTACTCAGTGGAACCGCGTTACCGTCAGCTGCACGTACGTAGTAGTTGTTCATCGACTCTGGGTTTAGACGCCACTTACGCTCTACCTGAGGGATAACTTCGTAAGAGCGGCCATTAAGGTCGATACGGTTTACGTAGCCATCTGCCATCATGGTGCTTAAAGTCACACCGATGTCTTGCATGGTTACGCCGTATGCGCCCGCTTTGTCTTTGTCGATGTTGATTTTCATCGTCGCCGAGTCGTAGTTCAGATCAAGATCCGAATAAACGAACATTGGGCTAGATTTCACTTCCGTTAATACGTCTGTAGCGATAGAGAATAAACTCTCAAATGCGTTTGGTGTGGTCAGAACAAACTGAATTGGAAGACCACTACCTGCACCTGGCAACTCTGGCATTTGGAACGCTGTTACCGCCATTCCCGGTACGTCCGCAACCAATCCGCCTACACGGCCCGTTACGTCTGCCTGGCTTGCTTCACGCTCACTCCAAGGCACCATAGAGGCAATACCGAACGCTTGGTGAGAGTTTGGTACACCTGAGAAAACCTGTGCAAACTGAACTTCTGGCTGTTCAGACAGAATGTTGTTTACCTGGTTCATGGTGTTCTGGATAAAGTCTAAGTTCGAATTTGATGGAGCAGTACCCATCAATACAACCACGCCTTTATCTTCAGACGGAGCCAGTTCACTTGGGATGAACTTGAACAGCATCGGTAAGCTGGCAAATACAATCAGTGCAAAACCAATTACAACTGGACGGTGTTGCATGACAGCACCCAACATTTTGGCGTATCGGCTGGTCATGCGCTCTAACACGCTATGCACTTTCTGTTCAAACTTGCTTGGTGCCTGATGAGCTTTCAGCATTTTTGAACACATCATTGGTGATAATGTCAGTGCCACGATACCTGATACAAATACCGCACCCGCCAGAGTTAACGCGAACTCTTTAAATAGCGAGCCCGTGATACCACCCATCAACGCGATCGGCGCGTATACCGCACCCAACGTTAGTGTCATCGCGATAACTGGAACCGCAATTTCGCGCGTACCGATAATGGCCGCTCGGAATGGTGATTCACCAAGCTTGATATGTCGGTCAACGTTTTCCAGTACAACGATCGCATCATCTACCACCAGACCAATGGCGAGAACCATTGCCAGTAGGGTCATCAGGTTCCACGAGAAACCCATGGATTGCATTACCATCGCCACACCGATCAAAGAGAGTGGGATAGTTACAATAGGGATCACTACGGCACGGAATGAACCAAGGAATATAGTGATAACAATCAGTACGATCACTGCAGCTTCAGCGATGGTTTTGATTACTTCGTTAATGGATTCGTTAATTGCGATAGTCGAATCATAAAGCACATTCATCTTGATCGTGCTAGGCAAGTTGCGCTCTAGCTGAGGTAATAGATCAAGTACGTCTGCTGCTATATTGATTGGGTTGGCACTTGGTGCAGCATTAATTGCAGCAACAACCGCCTCCTGACCATTTGCACTCGCTCGATATGAGTCGTGGCTCTTTTCTAGCGTCACTTTAGCAATATCGCTTAAGCGAGTGACATTGCCATCGTCGTTGCTAACAACAAGGTTCTTCAACTCATCAACATTGGATACCTGAGTATCCGCGCTGCCGTTGTAAAGTACAAACTCACCGATAGCCTGACCCGTAGCAGACTGATAGTTGTTGGCACTTAACACACCCATCACGTCAGTCGCGGTTAAGTTAAACGCTGCCATTTTTGCAGGGTCTAGCCAAACACGTAGCGCGTATTTCATACCACCGTATAGGTCGACTTTCGATACACCGTTAACGGTAAACAACTGTGGGTTGATTACACGCTCAAGGTAGTCGGTGATCTGACTTGAAGACAACTCATCACTGGTAAAACCAATATACAGTACCGCTGTTGTCGAGCCAGTCGACATAGTAACGGTAGGGTCTTCGGCTTCTTTCGGTAGTTGCGAGCGAACCGAGTTGGTTTTTGCCAGAATGTCCGAGAGTGCCGCATTCGGGTCAGTGTTCAACTTCATTTTCACGGTGATGGTGGATTTACCCAGCACCGATTGAGAAGTCATATAATCGATATTATCAGCCTGTGCGACCGCTTGTTCCAATGGCTGAGTAATAAAGCCCTGGATTAGGTCGGCACTGGCACCGTAGTAACTGGTCGAAACCGTTACTTCCGTATTCGTCATTTCAGGGTATTCACGAACCTGCATTTTGAAGATTGCTTGTAGACCAAGCAATGCGATCAAAAAGCTGATTGATACCGCTAAAACTGGACGTTTAATAAAAACATCAGTAAAGCGCATGAAGCCTCCGATTACAGCATTGGTGTTTCAGTTGGTGGAGTCGTTGCATCGCTTTCTACGACACGGACTTTAGCGTGGTTACTCAGACGAATCTGACCTGAGGTCACTACTACATCACCTGGCTTAACGCCTTCAAGAATGTGTACGATGTCTTTTGTACGCTCACCCACTTTAACCACTTGCTGTGTTACACGCTTTTCGCCATCTTCTTCAGATACGATGTAAATGCTGTCACCGTAAAGTGTGTAAGTAATCGCGGTTTGTGGCAGAGTCACCTGGTTTTCAAGTTTAGGCAGGATGATATTCGCTCGAGCGAACATACCACTACGTAGTTTTCCGTCGTTATTTGGAATATCTGCTTGTACCTGGATCAGACCACTCTGTACATTAACCGCTGGCTCAATGGCTGTAATTGAACCTTTGAAGGCGATTTCTGGGTACGCATCGACAAAAATATCGACAGCTTGGCTGATGTGGATACGAGAAATATCGGTCTGCGGCACGGTGAAACGTAGACGCATAACGCTGGTATCTTCAAGACGCACGATATCGGTACCCGCTTGCAGGTACTGACCTAGGTAAACATTACGGATACCAACCACGCCTGAAAACGGTGCTTTGATTTCACGACGGTCGATCGCCGCTTTCAAGCTCTCGATGTCAGCGCTAAGAGAAAAGTAATTCGCTTCTGCTTCATCATAAGACTCTTTAGAAATCGACCCTTTTTTGTACAGGCCTTGGTAACGCTTGTATTTTGCTTCAGCAGCTGGCAGCTTCGCTTGTGCACTTTTCAGGTTGGCTTTCTCAACAGCTGAATCAAGAAGTACCAAATCCTGGCCTTCTTTCACTTGAGTTCCAGATTCAAAAGCGATTTGGTCAATGACGCCACTTGTCTCGTTCGCTACCGTTACCCCTTGGTTAGGCTCGATAAAGCCAATTGCCTCAATCACCGGTACCCAATCAACTGACTGTACGTCAGTTACGGTTACGGGAAATTCAGGTTCCGGGCGATTCGCCATGTATTCGGCAATCTTCTGTTGCTTGAATAAGTTGAAACCTATCACACTGCCGAACAGCAAGATTGCGATAAGTAACATAAAAAAAGTCCACTTTTTCATTCTGGTCAGAACTCCAATTAGTGTTGAATGATTGCGTCCCAACTGGCTTCAATGGCAGCTTCTATGGCTGCTTCGTCCAGTTGATAAAACCCCAGAGCATGATGTCGGGCGAGTGCAACGGTCGCCTCGAAACTCAGTCCTGAAAGGATCATATTGTCGAGTGGCTTAAACACTCCTTGCTCTTTACCTTGGTCAAATAGTCGGTCTACCTGATCAAACATTTTACGCTCAAGTTCCAGCGTTACTCTATTGCTTGCATAGGGTAGGGATTGATATTGAACTCTATTGTTCAATGTGTCCACATTTGAGCCAGCTAAACACCAAATGTTAAGCCACATTTTTGTATAACGTTCTTTTAAAGGCATATCGTCGCTCACGCCGGCTTGCACTTCTATTGCAATGCGCTTTGCGACGTTTAATCTAACTTCGTCTAAAAGGTGGTTCTTATCGGAAAAGTAACGATAGATAGTGCCAGCCGCCACACCCGCTTCTTTGGCTAGCTTTTGCATCGAAAATCCCTGAAAACCCAGCTCAGCAATCAGTTTTTCCGCCGCACAAAGAATCTGAGCTTTTTTATCTAAAGTTGTATTACTCGACATAGTTCCACTTCTAGTGAATGAACGTTCATTCATTATAGATCTAAAGCTATACGAGTGTGCAATAAAAAATAATTAAATTTTTACTTTGGTATAAATGGAGTTAGCAAACACTGACAAACTGAGGGCTGATAAACGTGGTAATCGTTCATACTCACTATTATCATAGGCGCCACGTTTATTGCCCGCTGAGAAATTCTATGAAGCTGAACCCTAGTCAAGATGAAGCCGTAAAGTACGTATCTGGTCCGTGTTTGGTGCTGGCAGGTGCTGGCTCGGGTAAAACTCGTGTTATCACCAATAAAATTGCTTATTTGGTTCAGCAATGTGGCTACAAAGCGCGAAATATTGCAGCGGTAACCTTTACCAATAAAGCCGCACGAGAAATGAAAGAGCGGGTGGGTCAGACATTAGGTAAAGCGGAATCTAAAGGTTTGATGGTGTCGACCTTCCACACCTTGGGCTTGAACATCATTAAGCGCGAGTACAAGCAGCTTGGTTTAAAAGCAGGCTTCTCATTGTTTGATGACCAAGACCAACTCGCGTTATTAAAAGAGCTAACGGAAAAGCAGCTCGACGGTGATAAAGATCTGCTGCGTCAGCTGATGAGTTCGATCTCTAACTGGAAGAACGACATGTTAACGCCAGAGCAGGTGAAAGCTCAGGCGAAAGGTGAGCAACAACAGTTGTTTGCCTTCTGCTTCGACATGTACCAGAAGCAGATGAAAGCGTACAACGCACTCGATTTTGATGATTTGATTCTGATGCCAGTACTGTTGTTACGTACTAATGAAGACGTACGTCAGCGTTGGCAGAGCCGCATCCGCTACCTACTGGTGGACGAATATCAAGATACCAATACCAGCCAATACGAGCTGGTAAAACACATTGTCGGTGAGCGGGGCCGCCTAACCGTAGTAGGGGATGACGATCAGTCTATCTACTCATGGCGTGGTGCGAAGCCTCAGAACCTGGTGCTATTGGGTGAAGACTACCCGAACTTGCGCCTGATTAAACTAGAGCAAAACTATCGCTCTACCAGTCGTATTCTTCGTGCTGCCAATATTCTCATTGCTAACAACCCGCACGTGTATGAGAAGACGCTATTCTCTGAGATCCCTGACGGTGAAAAACTCAAAGTACTGCTAGCAAAAAATGAAGAGCATGAAGCGGAGCGTGTTACGGGAGAGCTGATCGCACACAAGTTCCTCAATCGCACCGAATACCGAGACTACTCGATTTTGTATCGTGGTAACCATCAATCACGCTTAATAGAAAAGTCGCTGATGCAAAACCGCGTACCATACAAAATTTCGGGTGGTACCTCTTTCTTTGCTCGTTCAGAGATCAAAGACATCATGGCGTATCTTCGAGTTCTGGTGAACCCGGACGATGACAATGCCTTTCTGCGCATCGTAAACACGCCCCGACGTGAAATTGGACCGGTTACACTAGAAAAACTGGGCAGTTACGCCAATATGCGTGGCAAAAGCCTGTTTGAAGCCAGCTTTGAAATGGGGCTCGAACAGCATTTAACAGGGCGTGGTCTGGAGAATTTACGCCGCTTCACTCAGTGGTTAGTCGCTATTGCTGATCAGGCGGAAAGAGGCGATACCGTGGCTGCGGTCCGTTCACTGGTTCGTGACATCAATTACGAAGACTGGTTATACGAAACCTCCGCGAGCCCGAAAGCGGCTGAGATGCGCATGAAGAACGTGTCAGATCTCTATTCCTGGATTGTGGCTGATTTAGAAGGCGATAATTACGATCAGGAAGAGAAGACATTAAAAGAGGTGGTTCAGCGTTTAACCTTGCGTGACATGATGGAGCGCGGGGAAGAGGACGAAGACAGCGATGCGGTACAATTGATGACACTGCATGCGTCAAAGGGTCTGGAATTCCCGTACGTTTATCTGATTGGTTCAGAAGAAGGCATTTTGCCACATCAAACCAGCATTGATGAAGACAACGTAGAAGAAGAACGTCGCCTGATGTACGTGGGGATTACTCGTGCCCAAAGAGAGCTGACTTTTACGATGTGTAAAGAGCGCCGTCAGTATGGTGAGTTAATCAAGCCGACACAAAGTCGCTTTCTTGATGAATTGCCTTTCGATGATGTGGAATGGGAAGTCAACAAAAAGCCCGTTTCGCAAGAGGAGAGAATGGCAAAAGGCCAGGCTCACATTGCCAACTTACGCTCGATGTTTAAGAAGTAGCATCATCCAAATCATCAAACAGCAAATAAAAAGGCTTGCCAAGTGGCAAGCCTTTCTCTTTTAAAGCTTTGATTCAAGACGAATTACAGACCTGCAATCATATGATCGATAGCGGCTGTGATCTCGTCGTCAGAACAGTCCATACACGTACCTTTAGCTGGCATCGCGTTGAAGCCTTCAAGTGCATGTTTGATCAGTACATCTTTACCTTGAGCGATACGAGGCGCCCATTCGTCAGCATTGCCAATCTTTGGAGCACCGTTTACACCAGATGCGTGACAAGCAATACAAAAAGTACCGTAAACTGTTGCGCCATCACGAGGACCGGTTGGTTCTGCTTTTACAGGCTCAGAGCCTGCTAGATAAACATCGCCGACAGGTTTGATGCGTTCTGCGATCGCATCGTATTCACTTTGGCTGATGTCAGAAGCTAAAGCTGCCGTAGAAAACGTTAAGGCAGCGAACAAAACGCTAATCATTTGTCGAGACATATCCATTAAACCCACTTCACATTCCCGAGGTAAGTGACTTACCTATTTATATAGTTAGAGTATTGATACCGATTAAAGAAGCCCGATAAAACCACTTCAATGGCATAGAATGATTAGACAACTTGGTTGCAGCTGTTAAATCAATGTAAATAATGAGTGATTATATCCCGATAGCTTGTTGCATTAAACAACAAGTTATCGATGACAGGGCGTGAATCACATCAAAAATTCTCTTTAAAGGCATATAACTGTCGAAAAAGAGACCAAACGATAAAAAAAGTAAAAAAAGTACTAGACGGCATAGTGTGATATCCGTATTATTCCACTCCGCCGATAGGGCATGCGCCCGTAGCTCAGTTGGATAGAGCGTTGGCCTCCGGAGCCAAAGGTCGAAGGTTCGAATCCTTTCGGGCGTACCATTACCCCGGAGGAAAAGTCGGTAAAACTCAGTGGTGGCTATAGCTCAGTTGGTAGAGCCCCGGATTGTGATTCCGGTTGTCGCGAGTTCAAGTCTCGTTAGCCACCCCATTCTTTCTTTTTTAGGAAGAACAAGGTAGCATTGCTTCCTGTCTTGATTTAGAGTCGAGATAAAACATAAGTCGGTGAATAGCGCAGCTTGGTAGCGCATCTGGTTTGGGACCAGAGGGTCGGGGGTTCGAATCCCTCTTCACCGACCACTATTAAAGTTTATGGCTTAAAGTAAGCGGTAAACATGACAATTTGATGGTGGCTATAGCTCAGTCGGTAGAGCCCCGGATTGTGATTCCGGTTGTCGCGAGTTCAAGTCTCGTTAGCCACCCCATTCTTTCTCTAAAGAATACATGCTCGGTGAATAGCGCAGCTTGGTAGCGCATCTGGTTTGGGACCAGAGGGTCGGGGGTTCGAATCCCTCTTCACCGACCACTATTAGAAAGCCTCGATAGAAATATCGGGGCTTTTTTACGTCTGAAGATCGTGAATAAAGCAGCTTGGTAGCGCATCTCATTCTTTGAAATATAGCGGACCAAAGGGGCCTGATGTTCAAACTCTGCCTCTTCACCGACCATCATTCAAAAAGTCTTAACTGTCAGGTCAAAGAGCTTTTGACCACCAGTAACCCAAAAGCTTTCTCAGCCGATAAAACAAACCCCAGCGCAGTGGCTGGGGTTTTGTGTTTTTACCATTCAATCCATTCTACTGAGCGAGCGTTTTGAGGATTTCTTTTAGCTCTACGGTGTCTTTTACTTCGTAGTCTGGCTCAATATCCGTCTGATTATCGGTACCTTTTGGATTCACCCAAACGCTGAGAATATCCATATCGTTAGCGCCCGCAATATCTGCTGCTAAAGAGTCACCGATATGAAGCGCTTCTTCTGGTTTAACGTCTGCTAGCTTAAGAGCCTTATGGAATATGCTTGCCGCAGGTTTTTCTTCCGGTTCTTCACCACCAACAATAATGTGATCGACCCATTCACTCATCTCTGTTGCCGCCAGTTTTGGATGTTGAGAGAAGATCGGACCGTTAGTAATGACAACGAGAGTGTAGTGTTGACGCAGTTCAACCAGCATTTCCTTTACTCCTGGTAGAAAGGAGAATGCATTCATGCGTGCAGAATCAAAAAAACTTTGCGCCTGTTGAGCTTGCTCTGCGCTTATTTCGATACCTTGTTCCGCAAGGATGGTTTTTATCAGGCCACAACGGAATGCATTTTCATCCGGTAGCAAGGCTACAAGCTGAGGGAACTCTGCATTGAGCTTTTTATACACGCCTTGTAAGTAGCGTTGTAAGAAGGCATTAGAATCCGCGAGCTGTGGATAGGTTTCTTTCATCCAATTTGCAAATTCTTGCCCTGCCACTTTATCGGCTTGAGATGTGCCACATAAAGTCTCGTCCATATCAAAAAAAATCGCTTTAAGCACAGGGGCTCCTATCATTTACAACTTTGCTACTGGGGCTTCTATTTAATCTATTATCTCATGCTCGATAGTATCGTAAAGCCTTAAAACCAAAGTATGGCAGAGCCGGCTGCTATCAATCGATTCAAACCGAGTGGACGATTTCAGTGCCATTCATTGTACGTTTGGCCACCAAATTCGAATAACTGACCTAAAATAGAATATTAATCTTTTTTGCAGGACCGCTCACGTTTTACTTCAGCCTATTGTTATTGATACTTGGTTTTTTATTTCTCTCTACTATTTTTAGATGAAATTTTATGCCTAAGAGATCGATTTCATGCCAGATATTGTTTGCTAAATGTTAACAATGACCTGTGAATAATGTGGCTATTTGTAATGTTGGGTTTCTGCCTAAATTTAGAGCATTTTTCTGCTTTTATTGGTGCATATCGCACAAAAATAGGTTGATATGAAAATGGTTAAATACTTGTTAATGCATTTTTATTCGCCAAATATGCGTTTAATTAACATTTTCATGGCGGAATATACTTTAATTGTTGCTTTTTTGTGTGATTTTTGCCAAATTGTGTCCGCATTAAAATTTCAGAGCATTATTCTGAATTTGAACGGATTCATTCAGGTGATGAATAGCGCCCTAGGTGGGCGAGATTCAATACCACACAGACAAGGTAGTAGAGGTCTGAAATGTCACTATTAGAAGTGAAAAACCTTCGTATTGAGTATCCATCCCGACACGGTGTTCACGCAGCCGTGAAATCTCTTTCGTTCCAAATTGAACGTGGTGAGATTGTGGGTGTTGTCGGCGAATCAGGTGCGGGTAAATCCACCGTTGGTAACGCTGTTATTGATTTGCTTAGTCCTCCGGGTCGCGTTGCCAGTGGCGATGTATTTCTGGATGGAGAAAAGATTTCCGGTTTATCTCCGGAAGCGATGCGTAAGGTTCGTGGTTCGAAGATAGGCTTTATTTTCCAAGACCCAATGACCTCTCTTAACCCTTTGTTTACGGTTGAGCAGCAGCTTAAAGAAACCATTCATGCCAACATGAAAGTGTCGGATGAAGAGGCTTATCAACGTGCGCTTTCTCTGATGCAGCAAGTGGGCATCCCTCAACCGGAAAACCGTCTCAAACAATATCCTCACCAATTCTCAGGTGGTATGCGTCAGCGTGTGGTTATTGCCATCGCGCTAGCAGGTGAACCTGATCTGATCATTGCCGATGAGCCAACGACGGCATTGGATGTTTCAATCCAAGACCAAATCCTGAGCCTGATTCGTGAGTTGTGCATCAAAAACAACGTAGGTTGTATGTTGGTGACGCACGATATGGGTGTGGTTTCGAACGTCACTGACCGTGTGGCAGTTATGTATCGTGGTGACCTGGTTGAATTTGGTCCGACTGCAAAAGTTCTGGGCAACCCTGATCATCCATATACTCGCAGCTTGATCTCAGCGGTTCCTCGCTCAGACAGAAAGCTCGATCGCTTCCCACTGGTAAGTTACATCGAAGAAGCGACAGAAATGAAGTCGCTAGACATTAAGAATCACTGGTTAGGACAAAGTCAGGATCAACGCGAGTACACTGGTCCGTTGTTGGACGTGAAAAACGTAAACCTAAGATTCGTAACCAAAGACTCTCTGTTTGAAAGCCGTCGTGAGTACGTACAAGCGTCGAATAATGTCAGCTTTGAAGTCCATGAAGGTGAAACTTTTGGTCTGGTGGGTGAATCTGGCTCTGGTAAGTCGACAATCGCACGTGTGATCGCAGGCTTGTATGAACCAAACTCTGGTCAGGTAAAATTTGAAGGTCTGGACCTGACTGCAATGAAGTCAGAAAAAGAGCGTCGCCCAGTTCGTCGTCAAATGCAGATGGTGTTCCAGAACCCATATACGTCGATGAACCCTCGTATGAAGGTGGCGGATATCATTGCCGAGCCTATTCGTTTCCATAAGCTAACTAAAAACGAGTCAGAAACACGCCAAATCGTGAATGACTTGCTTGATCACGTTGGTTTGGGTCGTATGGCTGGTCTTAAATATCCACACGAATTCTCAGGTGGTCAGCGTCAGCGTATTTCTATTGCGCGTGCACTGGCAACGAGGCCCCGTCTTTTGATCTGTGACGAACCAACATCAGCGTTGGATGTTTCGGTACAGGCACAGATCCTTAACTTGCTGAAAGATCTGCAAAGTGAGCTGAACTTGACTATGTTGTTTATCAGTCACGACTTACCGGTAATTCGTCAGATGTGTGACCGAGTCGGTGTAATGCAGATGGGTACGCTACTTGAAGTGGCACCAACTGAGCAGTTGTTTACCGATCCTCAGCATGAATACAGTAAGAAACTGATCTCTCTGATGCCAGAATTTACTGGGCTAAGAGAAGAGATTAAATCGGCATAAACCAAGTTTTTTGCTTGGCTGATCTTGAAATAAAAACAGACGCAAACACAACAAGGGACTTTGATCCCAGCATGAAGGAGTTATGCAAATGAAAACCATGAAAAGCAAATTAGCAGTGGCGCTAATCGCTGCGGGACTAAGTTTTAACTCGTTGGCAGCAGACATTAAAGTTGGCTACGCTGCTGACCCGGTATCGCTTGACCCGCACGAGCAGCTATCTGGTGGTACACTGCAAATGTCACACATGGTATTTGACCCACTAGTTCGTTTCACTCAGGAAATGGATTTTGAACCTCGCCTAGCAGAAAGCTGGGAGCGTATTAACGATACGACAGTGCGCTTCAAACTACGTGAAGGTGTGAAATTCCACTCTGGTAACACAATGACTGCAGATGACGTTGTATGGACATTCGAACGTCTGCAAAACTCTCCAGACTTTAAAGCTATCTTCGACCCATACGAAAAAATCGTTAAAGTTGATGACAATACGGTTGATCTTGTGACTAAAGGTCCATACCCACTTGTTCTACAAACTGCAACGTACATCTTCCCAATGGACAGCAAGTTCTACACTGGTAAGACTGAAGACGGCAAAGACAAATCTGAGCTAGTGAAGCACGGTAACTCATTTGCATCAACTCACGTTTCTGGTACTGGTCCATTCATCGTGACATCACGTGAGCAGGGCGTAAAAGTAGAATTTGAACGCTTCAAAGACTACTGGGACAAAGAGTCAAAAGGTAACGTTGATAAGCTAACGCTAGTACCGATCAAAGAAGATGCGACTCGTGTTGCAGCGCTACTTTCTGGCGGCGTAGATATGATTCACCCAGTTGCGCCAAACGATCACCAACGTGTGAAAGATGCTGAAGGTATCGATCTGGTAACTCTGCCGGGTACTCGTATCATCACGCTACAAATGAACCAAAACAGCAACGAAGCGTTGAAAGACGTTCGCGTTCGTCAGGCGATTGTACATGCCATCAACAACGAAGGCATCGTGAAGAAAATCATGAAAGGCTTCGCAACGGCAGCTGGTCAGCAAAGCCCAGCAGGTTACGTTGGTCATAACGACAAGCTAGTTCCTCGCTACGATCTGAAGAAAGCAAAAGAGCTGATGAAAGAAGCGGGCTACGAAGACGGCTTGACGCTAACCATGATTGCGCCAAACAACCGTTACGTGAACGATGCAAAAGTTGCACAAGCAGCGGCGGCTATGCTGTCTAAGATCGGTATCAAGGTTGATCTGAAGACAATGCCTAAAGCGCAATACTGGCCTGAGTTTGATTTATGTTCTGCTGACATGCTGATGATCGGTTGGCACTCAGATACTGAAGATTCTGCAAACTTCAACGAATTCCTAACCATGACTCGTAACGAAGAGACAGGCCGTGGTCAGTACAACTGTGGTCACTACTCAAACCCAGAAATGGACAAAGTAGTAGAAGCAGCTAACGTTGAAACAGACCCAGCGAAACGTGCAGAAATGCTACAAGGTGTAGAAGCAACGCTATACAACGATGCAGCATTCGTACCGCTACACTGGCAAAGTGAAGCGTGGGGCGCGAAGTCTAACGTGAAAGCAGCAGACATCGTGAACCCAATGGTTATGCCTTACTTTGGCGACCTAGTGGTTGAATAATCACATTGAGTAGTGCTTAGGAGGGAATTCGTTCCCTCCTGAATGAGCCCCATAACAAGTGAATTATTGTGGGGCTCAATACCAGGCTCAGTTTTATTTCAGTCGGACTGAGCCCGTTTTAAAGACTGAATTTTCTCTCTAAATTTAGAGATCTATGGATAGTTAAGGGGCAAGGAATGTTTTCGTTTCTGGTCAAGCGCCTGTTTCAGGCACTGATAGTGATGTTTGTGATCAGTTTGGTGGCGTTTGCCATTCAGGACAACCTGGGTGACCCGCTGCGTGAGCTTGTAGGTCAATCGGTTTCGGAGTCGGAGCGTCAAGCGCTGCGTGATGAACTGGGCCTGAACGATCCCTTTATCACAAAGTACACTCGCTTTGTTGGTAATGCACTGCAAGGTGATTTAGGTACTTCATACTTTTTCAAGCGCCCAGCGGTTGATGTCATTCTTGACAAGCTGGTGGCGACGCTAGAGCTCGTGTTTGGCGCGACGCTCATTATTATTGCTTTCTCAATACCACTTGGGGTGTACTCCGCGATTCACCCAAAAAGTATCTTTACCAAATTTGTTATGGCGATGAGTAGTGTCGGCATTTCGATTCCGGTTTTCCTGACCGCAATCATGCTGATGTACGTCTTCTCCATTGAGCTCGGCTGGCTGCCTTCCTACGGGCGGGGTGAAACATCGAACCTTCTTGGTTGGGAATCTGGCTTCTTTACCATTGATGGTATCAAGCACCTGATCCTGCCATGTATTGCGCTGGCTTCTATCATGTTGCCGCTGTTCATTCGTCTGGTTCGTTCAGAAATGCTGGAAGTATTGAGCTCTGAGTACATCAAGTTCGCAAAAGCGAAAGGTTTGAACTTACAAAAAATCTATTACCAACATGCACTGAAAAATACCATGCTGCCAGTACTGACAGTGGGTGGTGTGCAAATTGGTACTATGGTGGCATACACCATCCTAACCGAAACTGTATTCCAATGGCCGGGTACGGGTTTCCTTTTCCTAGAGGCGATTAACCGTGTAGATACACCGCTAATCACTGCCTACGTTATCTTTGTTGGTTTGATCTTCGTGGTAACCAATACCATCGTTGACTTGCTGTACGGCATCATCAACCCAACTGTGAACCTAACTGGAAAAGGAGCTTAATCATGAGCCAATCAAATGCAGCGGCAGCTCCTTCTGCATGGGAGCGCTTTAAAAACTCGGACTTTTTGTATTACTTTAAGCGCGACAAAGTTGCGATGGCGAGTTTTACGGTATTCATGGTCTTTTTGGTGCTAGCACTTGCTGCGCCTATTCTGGCACCAACAGATCCGTATGACCTGACGTCTATCGACATTATGGACTCGGAACTTCCTCCTTCATGGATGGAAGACGGCGATGAGCGCTTTGTTTTGGGTACCGATGAGCAAGGTCGTGACATTTTATCGACGATTCTTTACGGTTCTCGCTTATCTTTGACCATCGGTTTTCTGGCAGTGGGTCTGCAGCTGATTCTTGGGATCATCATTGGTCTGTCAGCAGGCTACTTCGGCGGCCGTATTGACAGCTTCCTAATGCGTTTTGCCGATGTTCAGCTTTCGTTCTCAACCATGATGGTGGCTATCATCGTTTCGGCGATTTTCAAAGCCAGCTTTGGTAGTGACTTCTATAGCCAATATGCGGTAGTCATGCTGGTGGTGATCATCGGTGTGGCAGAATGGCCGCAGTACGCACGTACTATTCGTGCATCGGTTCTGGCAGAGAAGAAAAAAGAGTACGTAGAAGCAGCACGTGTCATGGGCTTTAAAGCACCACGTATTATGTTCCGTCATATTCTGCCTAACTGTTTGTCACCAATCTTGGTTATCTCGACAGTTCAGGTCGCAAACGCGATCATGTCGGAAGCGGCGCTGTCATTCCTTGGCTTAGGTCTGCCAGTGGATCAGCCGTCTTTGGGTGCGCTGATCAGTATCGGCTTTAACTACATCTTCTCAGGCGCTTGGTGGATTACTGCTTTCCCTGGCATTGTGTTGGTGACATTGGTACTGGTCATCAACCTATTGGGTGACTGGTTACGTGATGTATTTAACCCGAAACTGTATAAAGGTTAAGAATCTAAACATTAAGTGTTGTTAAATCGCTTAATTCCTTCCTAAACTAAGAGCCGGATGAATTTCCGGCTCTTTTTTTGCTAGTTATTCCTTGTTCACCGATTTTTGGCGGTCTTTCGCCATAATGACCTTACCCACTAGTTTAGAATGAAGCGTATGGAATTGAAGAAGGCACAACACTCATCTCGACATATCCAATTAAGCCTCAGCCTAGGTTTAGTCTTGGGTTGCGCTCAGTTTTCTCCAGCCGTGTTGGCTGAAGAATTTCTTTGTCAGGCGACGCAGGCCAGCGCCAAAGAGTTACCAAGGCTTGAGCAAACTTGTCCTATTGGAACCGGAGTATGGGGAAAGAAAGTGCCGCAGGATGGCAGTGACTTTTACTGGATTCAATGTGGTTTGCTGCCAAAGCCGATGTCACTGGCCAAATCCAAGCCCCTCTATAACCAAATCACCACTGATGTTTGGATGAAATCTGAACCTAACGGCTATCGCTGTCTGATTGGTCCGTATACAGATCCCGCGAAAGCCGCAGCTGATTTGCGTGGGGTGAAAACCTTACCGAGTTACCGAGAAGCGTTTATTCGTGTGGTTGGCAAAGGTGGGTCCTCAGCTTCGAAACAACCCAAAGCAGTGAAGAAGGCAATGGTTGGGACAACACCAACGGCTCCGAATGTGCGACCTAACACCGATGCGTTTAAACCTTCAACTACGGCTTCTCAACCAAAGCCTGTCACAGCTAAACACGTTGACGCGAAACCCGTCGCAAAAGCTCAGCAAGAAAAGAGAATCTCCAATCAAGATGGCATTGTTGTTCGCTTAAAAACAGCACTTCAGGGCAAAACTTATGTCGTGCCATATCTGATAGAGAATAATAACCAGTTCTACATGGAATATGGCAAACCATGGAACCGACTCAACTATAAAAGCGCAACACGGATTTGCCAGCAATTGGGAATGTCGTTGGCAGGCTCGGACGAGTTCAAGACCTTGAGATCTTCCGGAGTGATGGAAAAGAATAACTGGCCGCTACAACTCCCGTATTGGGGTAAAGGCAAGAAAGGTTTGTTTACCGATCGCGAACCCAATCAATTAACCGGTACTTCGTTGCTGAATGTGATGTGTGTGAAGTGATTTCGAGTACTAAAGAAAAAGCCCCGGTCATTCGGGGCTTATTTGTATGAAAGAATTCTGCTTTGTTGCGTGATGTTTAGTTTACTGAAGCTTCTCGATCTGCGTTGAAAGAGCTCCTAAGCGCATGATTTTGTGAACGGTATGAGGAACTCTCTTAGTTTACTTGCCGCTATGCAATGTATTCGTCATAATGTTACTAGTAACATTGCTGATAATTCACATATTTATGACTCAAAAGAATAAGAAAACACGTGCGACATTACAGGATGTTGCTGACCAGGTTGGCGTAACAAAGATGACGGTTTCGCGTTACATGCGTAATCCGGAATCCGTTGCTGAAAAGACGCGGGTTAAAATCGCCGCTGCGATAGAAAAGCTGGGTTATATTGAAAACCGCGCTCCGGCGATGTTGTCCAAATCCTCCAGTAAAGCGATCGGTATATTACTTCCTTCGCTATCTAACCAAATTTTTGCTTCTTTTGTTCAGGGCATTGAGATGGTCACCAAAGCGAATGGCTATGAGACGCTTTTGGCCCACTTTAGTTATGATGTAGAAGAAGAAGAGCGCAAGATCGCCTCATTACTCTCTTATCAAGTTGATGGGTTGATCTTAACGGAAAGCAACCATACTCCACGTACATTGCAGATGATCAAAAATGCCGGTGTACCGGTGGTAGAGACCATGGAATTGCCGGAACAACCCATTGATATGGCGGTAGGCTTGGACCACGAAGATGCATCGTATAGCGCAGTAAAACGTATGTTGGATTCTGGCAAGCGTACCATTGTTTACTTTGGTGCCCGTTTGGATACGCGAACTAAGCTACGTATGCAAGGCTATGGCCGTGCGATGTCGGAAGCAGGCTTAGAAGCGAAACATGTATTAACCGGTGAACACTCCAGCTTCTCTCTTGCGCATGAGTTACTTGAGCGTGCATTGGAGACTTACCCTGATCTGGACGGTGTGTTCTGTACCAACGATGATATCGCGATTGGTACCATCCTCAGCGCCCAGCAGCGCGGGATTAACGTCCCTGAGCAACTGGCAGTGGTTGGCTACAACGCATTAGACATCGGCCAGACGATCAGTCCGAAATTAACCAGTGTGGATACGCCACGTTTTGAGATTGGCAAGAAGAGTGCAGAGCTGCTGATAGCGCGATTAAAAGGCGAAGAGCAGCCAGAGCTAGTGGTCGATATGGGCTATGACATTACTGCGGGTGAGAGTGTGTAATACTTTGTTGAATAATGCAGACAAGCGGAGTGATCAGTACTCCGCTTGTCTATTTTTACGCCCTAAACAATAAAGCTCGCGCCCTGATCGGCACTGGAAACGTTGTGGCGGATCACTTCGAAAAATCCACGTCCCCATGTTTTCTGGGTTGACTCAGTATCAAGCTGAATGACTTCACGTCTACTGGTGTCGGTTAAGTTGTTCAGCTCACCCGTTTGGCAATCCACGCGAATAACATCACCATCACGGACTAAACCTATTGCACCACCGCGAATCGCTTCAGGTGATACATGGATCGCGGATGGAATTTTGCCGGATGCGCCTGACAAACGGCCATCGGTTACCAACGCAACTTTAAAGCCCATTTTTTGCACATTACCTAATATTGGCATCAACTTATGCAGCTCTGGCATGCCGTTCGCAGCTGGACCGTTGTGCGTCACAACGACAATGCAGTCTTTATTGAGTTCACCTCGTTTGTATGCCGCTTCTACTTCATGCTGACACTGGAAAACCACAGCAGGTGCTTCGATAATGCGCTGTTCTTCTTTTACTGCCGAGACTTTCACGACAGCTTTACCTAAATTGCCATCTAAAACACGTGTACCACCAGTGTTTTGGAATACTGCTTCCGGGGCAGCGATGACATCGCCATCTAGGCTTCGTTGACAGGCTGTCCATACTAATTGACCATCGTTCAAAGATGGAATCGTCATCTGATCAGAGAACTCACCAAAAACTGGTTTTACATCGCGGTGCAGTAGCTCGGATTCATTCAGTCGATGCAACAAGGCTGGGACGCCGCCAGCGGCCTGGAATGCATTCATATCCGCCGGACCATTCGGATAAACACGCGCCAGCAGAGGCACCACTTCGGACAAGTCACTGATGTCTTGCCAGGTGAGCAAGATGCCTGCTGCGCGAGCGACGGCGACCATATGAATGGTGTGGTTAGTACTGCCGCCAGATGCCAGCAGCGCAATGATACCGTTGATTAGGCTCTTTTCTGTCACGACCTCAGCCAGAGGACGGAAATTGCTGGATCCTGCAGTCATGGACGCTATCTTCAGTGCCGCATGGTCTGTTAGCGCTTTACGTAGTTCACTATGCGGGTGGATAAACGCAGAGCCCGGTAGCATTAGACCCATGGCTTCAAAGACCAGTTGGTTGGTATTTGCGGTGCCGTAGAAAGTGCAGGTGCCAGGAGAGTGATAAGCACGGCACTCCATGTCCAGCAGCGCTTCTTTGCCTACTTCGCCTGCCGCGTATTTTTGGCGTACATCGACTTTTTCTTCGTTGCTGATGCCGGTTGCCATTAAACCAGCAGGTACAAAGGCCGTTGGCAGGTGAGCGTAAGAGAGAGCGCCCATTAGTTGTCCTGGTGCGATTTTGTCGCAGATACCAAGCAGCAGGGTAGCGTCAAAAACATTATGACTCAGAGATAACGCCGTCGATTGAGCAATCAAGTCACGAGAAAATAGCGACATATCCATGCCAGGCTGACCTTGAGTCACGCCGTCGCACATGGCGGGTACGCAGCCTGCTACTTGAGCGGTGTGCCCATATTGCGCCAGTACTTGTTTAATTTGCGTCGGGTATTCTTGGTAAGGCTGGTGGGCACTCAACATGTCATTGTAGGCACTGATGAGCGCGATATTAGACTGTGTAAAGTTGAGAATATTTTCTTTCTCGGAAGAACATGACGCAGCCACCGCATGCGCTAGGTTCCCACAGGATAAACCGGTACGACCTTTACCCGCTTCCGACTGAATACGAGTATGTGCTAAAAATTCGGCGCGAGCTTCACGGCTTCGTTCGATAAGACGTTCGGTTACATTGAGAATAACGGAGTGGGTCATGATGCCTCCTCAACCGGTTGCTGTTTTAAGAGTTCTGCTGCAGAGCGCTCCACAACACCACTGATGTCACCTTCAATGCTTACCACTAGGGTTTGCGGTTCATTATCTGGGCGCTCAAGGGTTTCAAACTGGCTTTTCACCATGTTTTCTTTCATGAAGTGGCCTTGACGAAGACGCATGCGATTAAGGATCAATTCCATGTCGCCATCCAAAAACAGGAAAGTCACGTTGTTGTTGCCTTCTCGGATTTGATCGCGGTAGATCTTTTTCAGAGCCGAACAGACGATCACGCCGTGTTCGTTTTTACTTTCCAGGCTGTATGCGGCATCACGGATACGTTCTAGCCATGGCTTGCGATCGTCATCGTTCAGAGGCTGGCCTGATGCCATTTTCTGGATGTTCGCTCGTGGGTGAAGATCATCACCATCAATGAATTTTCGTCCCAGCTTTTTCGCTAGTTGCTCGCCGATTGTACTTTTTCCACTCGCACAAACGCCCATAACGATGACACTACTACCAGCCATAACTTATCCTCATAACTAAAGTTGCGCGTGATCTCAATTTTTGAATTCACTTGAAAATATGGGTTTATCTTATTCATGTTATCGGTAACATGTTACCGGTAACTTAAATAAATGTGAACCAAAACACAAACTATAATTCTTAAAGGTGAACCTATGGAGCAGCTAGCCCAAGCCCCAGATCCTACATACTTACTAACGATTGCAGGCCTTGCTATTGCAGCGTTACTTGTTCTAATCATTAAATTAAAAGTCCATGCTTTTGCGTCCCTGACTATGGTGAGTTTGGGGACGGCAATCGCCACGGGCGTATCGACTGACAAAGTCGTACCCACCATGATGAGTGGCTTCGGAGGCACGTTAGCTTCGGTTGCTTTGCTGGTTGGTCTTGGTGCGATGATCGGTAAAATTTTAGAAGTGACTGGTGGTGCGAAAGTACTGGCAGACACTTTGATTGGCCGCTTTGGTGAAAAGCGTGCACCACTTGCACTCGGCGTGGCGTCGTTGATGTTTGGCTTCCCAATCTTTTTCGATGCGGGTTTAGTTGTGATGATGCCAATCATCCTGAGCGTCGCGGCTCGATTCGGTGGCTCACCACTTAAATACGCTTTACCAGCCGCAGGTGCGTTTGCCGTTATGCATGCGTTTGTTCCTCCGCACCCAGGTCCGGTTGCCGCAGCAGACTTTCTTGGTGCCAACATTGGCCTGCTGTTAGTGGTCGGTATTTTAGTCGCGATTCCGACTTGGTATCTTGGTGCTTACTTATTTGGCCTTTATGCTGGTAAGAAGTTTGAGATTCCACTTTCCACAGCATTCTTTGACCGTGATGCGTTCGCAGATGAAAGCAAAGCGCCAAAATTTGCGACGGTAATGACGCTGCTTATCCTGCCAGTTTTGCTCATCTGTTTAGACACGGTTCTTAACACGCTTGCGGTTGCTGGAGTTATTGATGGCGATTCATCACTGGTTTCGTTCCTGCGTATGCTGGGTAAAACCCCGGTAGCGCTACTGATCACGCTGACGGTTTGTCTTGTTGTATTTGCTAAAGACTACGGTATGGCGAAGCTAGAAAAACTGTGTGGTGAGTCACTGGCACCGATTTGTGGTGTTATTCTGGTGACAGGCGCAGGCGGCATGTTCGGCGGTGTATTGCGTTCAAGTGGGATTGGTGATGCACTTGCTGGTGTATTAACCAATACAGGTATGCCTGTTATTGTTGCGGCATTTGTTATCTCAACCTGTCTGCGCGTTGCTCAAGGCTCTGCAACCGTGGCACTGACGACAACTGCCGCTCTTATTTCGCCTGTTGTGGCTGCGTCCACTGGTTTAAGCGAGCTTGATCTATGCTTTATCGTGATTGCAATTGCTGGTGGTGCAACAGTGCTTTCACACTTCAACGACTCTGGTTTCTGGTTGGTTTCTCGCTTGCTGGAGATGGATGAAAAAACCACATTAAAAACTTGGACGGTAATGGAAACGTTACTTGGCGGTATCGCGTTTATTATCGTCGCAACATTAAGCTTTATTCTTTAGAGGTTACCCATGACAACTCTTGAACAACGATTAAAAGAAATCAAAATCGTCCCAGTTATCGCTATTAACGATGTCGCTCACGCACTGCCACTGGCGAAAGTGTTAGTAGAAAACGGCCTGCCATGTGCCGAAGTGACTTTCCGTACCGAAGCGGCGGCAGAATCAATTCGTATTATGCGCGAAGCGTATCCAGACCTGCTAATTGGTGCAGGCACAGTACTGACGACCGAGCAGGTTGATCTTGCTATTGATGCGGGTGCGGACTTTATCGTTAGCCCGGGCTTTAACCCAACGACAGTGAAATACTGTCAGCAGCGTAATATCGCGATTGTACCGGGTGTGAACAACCCAAGCTTGGTTGAGCAAGCGATGGAAATGGGCCTGCGTACTCTGAAGTTTTTCCCGGCAGAACCATCGGGTGGCGTGAACATGCTAAAAGCACTGACTGCGGTTTACCCGGTAAACTTCATGCCAACGGGTGGTGTTAGCCCTGCTAACGTAGAAGATTACCTTGCACTTAAGTCGGTTATCGCATGTGGCGGTACTTGGATGGTACCAACGAAACTGATGGATGATGGCGACTGGGAAGGCTTGGCTGAATTGGTTCGCGCGGTTAATTCATAAGCGAGCTTCGTTCTATCACTCTTTACTGTGTATCGGTAATGCGAAAGGGCCTTGAGTGGCCCTTTTTATCAAACCTCTCCTCGACAAGATCTTTCTCTCAAAAACTCTTTTTCTCCGCCATTGCCGGCTGTCATTACGTTAACTGTATCCGCAAAGATACCACTCCCTTTCACCAATTAATCAACCTCTTCATTGCTCTAAAATTGAAATATAATGATACTGAATGTTATTTGTGTTTATATTTTTGGTGGTTATCATTCTGAGTGGTTTTGTATTGAAATTTTATCAATTGAGCATTCATTACTCCTTTGAGTGTTATTGAATATAGAGAAGTAATTAGGAATAAACATGTACACCACTTGTTCTGAAGCAGAAGTAAAACAAAAAGTTGCCGCCGCATTGTTAGAAGATGCAACAATCCCAGTATCAAGTATGTCTGAGCACTTGGGCTTGAATGAGGGAGCGATTACGTTTGCCCTACCTGAAGAGATGGTCACACGCGTTGCTGGAGAACATGCCCAAGTCATTTTAGAACAGTTACCGGAATGGGGGAGCGTTACTACGATTGTTCACTCCTTCGGTTCAATATTTGAAACCAAAGCTAATTTCCCTAAAGGTAAACAAGCACACGGTTACTATAACTTGATGGGCAGAGAAGGCGAACTGCATGGTCATTTACGTTTGGATCTAATGGAACATATCGCATTAGTTAGTAAATCACTCCGTGGCTTGGAAAGTCACTATATTGGTTTTTTTGATGCGGAAGGTAATTGTGTTTTTAAAGTGTACTTAGGAAGAGATAACAAGCGTCAACTTTTCCCGAATCAGGTAGAAGCGTTTACGCAGCTAAAAAAGGAGTTTGCTGCCTTATAACAGCAAGTTATCTATTGAATAGTGATAAGTTGACGAATTTGTCGTCAACGACTGGAAGAGTGTCACATTTACAAACGGACAAATTAATAATTAAGCTGAGCCTCTTTTATGCGCTAACGTTCTAAACAATTATCCCCGAGCAAGCTCGGGGATAATTATGTTAGGCATAGATGTTGTAAAAGGCTTTTACACTATCTCATGGTCACGAACTCTTCCGAGCCCGTTGGGTGGATTGCTACAACAGAGTCGAAGTCTGCTTTAGTTGCTCCCATCTTCATTGCTACGCCAAAGCCCTGAATCATTTCGTCTACCGTGAAACCGATGCCGTGCAGGCCGACTACCGTTTCTTCTTCACCAGCACATACTAGCTTCATCTTACATGGCTGGCGGTGTTTCGTTACGGCGGTGTACATTGCTGTGAAGCCTGATGTGTACACTTTCACGTTGTCTTCGCCGTACTTCGCGATCGCTTCTGGTTCAGTCAGACCGATGGTGCCGATTGGAGGGTGGCTGAATACGACAGTCGGAACGAGGTCGTAATCCATTTTTGCGTTTGGCTTGTTGTTGAACAGGCGCTCAGAAAGCTGACGACCTGCTTTCACTGCTACTGGTGTTAGCTCGATACCACCTTCCATGATGTCACCTACACAGTAGATGCCTTTCACGTTGGTTTCTTGGTATTCGTCTACCTTGATGTAGCCTTTGTCGTTGGTTGCAACGCCAGTTGATGCCAGGTTGATAGCGTCTGTTGTTGGGTGACGGCCGATTGCCCAGATTAGCTGGTCAACGTTTTGGCTTTCACCATTTTCCAGGTGCAGAGTCAGGGTGCCATCTGCTTCTTTAATGATTTCTTTTGGTACAGAATGGGTGTGCAGTTTTGGACCTTCTGCGTCCATCACTTCAACCAACGTTTCGATGATCATTGGATCGAAGCTACGCAGTGGCGATTCTTTACGTACGAACAGGTGCGTTTCTGTACCTAGTGCGTGTAGTACGCCCGCGATTTCAACTGCGATGTAGCCTGCACCAACAACCGCTACGCGTTTTGGTTGCTCAGCCAGGTCGAAGAAGCCGTTTGAATCGATGCCGTATTCTGCGCCCGGGATGTTTGGAATAGTTGGACGGCCACCAACAGCGATCAGGATATGATCGGCCGTGTAGTGTTCACCGTTTACTTCAACGGTTTTTTCGTCAACAAACTTAGCGAATCCTTTGATTACATTTACTTTGTTGTTGCCTAGAACACGGTCGTAAGATTGGTGAATACGACCAATGTACGCCTGACGACTTTCTACCAGCTTGCTCCAGTCGAAACCTTTCACGTCGACATCAAACCCATAATCTTCCGCGTACAGGTTCATTGCTTCTGCGATTTGCGCGCCATGCCACATCACTTTCTTTGGTACACAACCTACGTTTACACAGGTGCCACCAAGGTCTTGTGCTTCAATTAGCGCTACTTTCGCGCCGTACATGGCTGCACGGTTTGCAGATGCGATGCCGCCACTGCCGCCACCGATACAGATATAGTCAAAATGAGTCGCCATTACTTTCTCCAAGAGCGTATGAATTTCTGGTTAACAAATACATTGGGGTGATGAGATGTTAACTCAATATCGCCGCAACATTTTGTTAAGAAGTCTGCCTATGATAAATCGAATCTGACCAATACCTAAATGGGAAAAAGTGACAATGCTTATGACAAATAGCGATGAGAGGCACAAAAATGAGGATTGATGGATTGCGAGGAGCAAAAGAAAAGCGCAACGAGGTCGTCGTTGCGCTTCGAGCTTTCATACGCAAAGCGTCTTATTCTGGTACGACCCAGTCGACTTTCCAGTGTCCAGTCGCAGGTGCAATCGCTTCTTGAAGGAACGGCAGAATCTCTTTCATCTGGCTTTCCAGCTTCCATGGCGGGTTAATCACAATCATGCCTGATGCGGTCATGCCGCGCTCATTGGTGTCAGGAGAGACGCCAAGTTCAATTTGCAGAATCTTACGAACCCCTAGCGCTTCCAATCCTTCGATCATGTCATCAATGTCGATGCGGTTAACCACCGGATACCAGATAGCGTAGATGCCCGTTGCCCAGCGCTTGTGACTCTGGTGAATAGCGCGTACTACATCACGATACTCTTTTGCTAGCTCGTATGGTGGGTCAATCAGCACCAAGCCACGACGTTCTTGCGGCGGTAGGCTCGCTTTTAGGCGCTGAAAGCCATCCTCTTTGTAGATGCTCACCTGACGATCGCGATGGAACTCTTGCTCCAATAGCGGATGGTCGGCAGGGTGAAGTTCCGTCAGTACCATGCGGTCTTGTGGGCGGATTTGGGCACGTGCCACTCGAGGTGAACCTGGGTAGTAACGCAGGTTCTCACCTTTGTTCAGTGCTTTGATAGAGTCGATGTAGCTTTTGATGTCTTCCGGAAGGTTCGGGTTATCCCAAATGCGAGCGATGCCTTGTTTGTATTCACCCGTTTTTTCAGACCACTCGTGAGTCAGATCGTAACGGCCCACACCCGAGTGGGTATCGTGATAAACGAATGGCTTATCTTTTTGTTTCAGCGCATCAAGAATGAGGCTTTGAACGATGTGTTTGACCACGTCAGCATGGTTGCCTGCGTGGAAGCTGTGGCGGTAACTTAACAAATTAAACTCTCGAAACACTCTGTAACTGAGTGTGGTCTGTGATGTCAGATAAAATAATTAAGCGCATTATATACCCAACTAAAGCCAATATGCAGACTATGCTTTCGGCTTTGCATAACTAATGAACTCATCACTATTGAAATATCTTTAAGTCACCCATACTTAGTAAACATATTGAACCTAAGTGAATGCCAGTACTCCAATAGAGTTAGCCTCATTTAGGCATAACGAAACTCAAGGACAGAGTTGCTCTCGCTGATCACATTGGTCATCGCTGCATAGAGAAAGGGAACGGATATCCCTCCATCCATGTTGTTGGCATTCCTGTACCTTGAGTGAACCTATTTTATAGGTAGTCACACAGCCAAAACACAAAAGGAATTATTCATGTCTAACCCACTTCTGACGTTTACGGACCTGCCTCCGTTTTCGCAAATTAAACCAGAACACATTAAACCTGCGGTGGAGCAGGCGATAGCGGATTGCCGCGCCAAAGTTGAAGCGGTGTTAAAAGAAAGCACGCATCCAACTTGGGAAAGCATCATTGCACCGATGGAAGAAACGGATGACCGTTTAAGCCGTATCTGGTCACCTGTCGGCCACATGAATTCAGTGGTAAACAGCGAAGCACTGCGTGAAGCGTACGAAAGTTGTCTGCCAATCTTGTCGGAATACGGTACGTGGGTGGGTCAACACAAAGGTCTGTACGAAGCGTACAAATCAATCAAAGCCAGCGACGAATTTGCCACGCTGACTCGTGCCCAGCAAAAAACTATTACTGATGCACTGCGTGATTTTGAGTTGTCAGGTATCGGCCTGCCATCTGACGAACAGCACCGCTACGGTGAAATCAGCAAGCGTATGTCGGAGTTGAGCTCAAAATTCTCTAACAACGTGTTAGATGCGACAATGGGCTGGACCAAACATATTACTGATGAAAAAGAATTAGCAGGTATGCCGGAGTCTGCGCTGGCAGCAGCCAAAGCAGCGGCGGAAGCGAAAGAGCTGGAAGGCTACCTGATCACACTGGATATCCCATCTTACCTGCCAGTGATGACTTACTGTGACAATCAGGAACTGCGCAGAGAAGTGTACGAAGCGTACGTGACTCGCGCGTCGGATCGTGGCCCAAATGCAGGCCAGTGGGATAACACTGAAATCATTATCGAACAGCTGAAACTGCGCCATGAAATTGCGCGCATGTTGGGTTTCAACACCTTTAGTGAGAAGTCGCTGGCAACCAAAATGGCAGAAACGCCAGAGCAGGTGCTAGGCTTCCTGAACGATTTGGCCACTCGCGCTAAGCCTCAAGGTGAGCGTGAGGTGGAAGAACTGCGTCAATTCACGAAGAGCGAGTTTGGCGTTGAAGAACTAAACGTGTGGGATATCGCATACTACAGCGAGAAGCAAAAACAGCACCTGTTCCAAATCTCAGATGAAGAGCTGCGTCCTTACTTCCCAGAATCTAAGGTCGTAAGTGGTCTGTTTGAAGTCCTAAACCGTGTGTTTGGTATGAAAGTCGAAGAGCGCGAAGGTGTGGATACCTGGCACGAGTCGGTTCGATTCTTCGATATCTTTGATGCACAAGGCACACTGCGCGGCAGCTTCTACCTGGACCTTTACGCGCGTGAACACAAACGTGGCGGCGCTTGGATGGATGATTGCCGTGGTCGTCGCATTACGCTGTCTGGCGAACTGCAAACGCCGGTCGCTTACCTGACTTGTAACTTCAACCGCCCAGTTGGCGATAAGCCTGCACTGTTCACTCACAATGAAGTGGTGACGTTATTCCACGAGTTCGGCCATGGTATTCACCACATGCTGACGCAAGTGGACACTGGTGCGGTATCGGGCATCAACGGTGTGCCTTGGGATGCGGTTGAGTTGCCTAGCCAGTTCCTGGAAAACTGGTGTTGGGAAGAAGAGGCACTGGCGTTTATTTCTGGTCATTACGAAACGGGTGAGCCTTTACCAAAAGCAATGCTGGACAAGATGCTGGCAGCGAAGAACTTCCAGTCGGCGATGGGTATCCTACGCCAGCTTGAGTTCGGTTTGTTCGACTTCACTCTTCACACGGAATACGACCCAGAAGTGGGCGCGCGTGTGTTAGAAACTCTAGCGGAAGTGAAGCAGAAAGTGGCGGTTGTTCCTGCGGTAGAGTGGGCGCGTTTCTCGCACAGTTTCGCGCATATTTTTGCTGGTGGTTACAGTGCAGGCTACTACAGCTACTTGTGGGCAGAAGTGTTGTCTTCAGATGCTTTCTCACGCTTTGAAGAAGAAGGAATCTTCAACAAAGACACAGGCCAAAGCTTCCTGAATAACATCCTTGAGATGGGCGGCAGTGAAGAGCCGATGGAGCTGTTCAAACGCTTCCGTGGTCGTGAACCACAAATTGATGCGCTTCTGCGCCATTCAGGCATTGCTGCATAAACGCAAAAACTAACAAAAAGGCCAACCATCCGGTTGGCCTTTTTGTGCGAAATACTTTTTGGATATTAGAGTTAATTAAGGGTTTACGTTGCGGTTGATAGGGTTTTGTAACGAGATTAACGTCTCGGTGGACTGAACTTCATCAATCGCCTGCAACTTATCGATCAAGACAAATTGCAGCTCTTCAATCGACTTACACATCAGTTTAACGAAAATATTGTACGCCCCTGTGGTGTAGTAAGCTTCAACCACCTCATCGAGCGCGTTGAGCTTCTCTAGTGCGGAGTGATAGTCACGAGCCGCATTAAGGTTGATACCGATAAAACAACACACATCGTAGCCAAGCTTCTTGGTATTAACGATGACCTCGGTTCCCTCGATGATCTCCGCCGACTTCATTTTCTCAATCCGCACGTGAATCGTGGCGGGGCTGACATCGAACTGCTTGGCCATTTCCGCATAAGGCGTTCTGGCATCGGCCATCAGGGTTTTTAAAATTGCGCGATCGAGGTCATCGAGTTTCGGCATGCTCGTATTCATACGATTCGTTCCATGGTTTTTGTTATGGGTTTATTTTAACCAGCTTCGCATTTACTGCAAGAAAGCCAGTAGTGAGGTAAACTCAGCGCCAGTTATCGCGATTTTTTATTGGAGCCTCCTTTTGCAACTGCAATTGATTTGTGAAGACCCATCTCAACAGTCCCATCTTGATGAGCTTGCTGCTCGCTGGCAGTTGACCCATTCTGACGACAGTGACTTTGCTTTAGTACTGACTGATGAACGTTTAGAGCTGCGTAAAGTGGATGAGCCAAAGTTGGGCGCGATTTTTGTCGATTTGATTGGTGGAGCGGTCGGGCATCGTCGTAAATTCGGTGGCGGCAAAGGTCAGGCAATCGCAAAAGCGGCTGGCTTAAACAAAGGCGCAACGCCAACGGTTCTGGATGGAACGGCTGGCTTAGGCCGAGATGCGTTCGTTCTGGCTTCTCTAGGTTGTAAGGTACAGATGGTAGAGCGTCATCCAGTGGTTGCCGCGCTGTTGGATGATGGTTTGGCTCGTGCAAAACAAGACCCAGAAATCGGAGCTTGGGTTTCGGAGCGAATGTCGTTGATCCACGCTTCAAGCCATGATGCGCTAGAAAAACTGGCGCAGGACAGTGATTTTGTAAAGCCAGATGTGGTGTACCTCGACCCTATGTACCCGCATCCGGAGAATAAAAAGAAATCCGCATTAGTGAAAAAAGAGATGCGCGTATTCCAGTCTTTGGTTGGCGCTGATTTAGATGCGGATGATTTGCTAGAGCCCGCAATGGCACTGGCTACCAAGCGCGTAGTCGTTAAGCGTCCAGATTATGCCAACTGGTTGCATGATGAAAAACCGAGCATGGCGATAGAAACAAAAAAGAACCGCTTCGACGTTTATGTTAAAGCCTCAATGGCGTAACTTTTTGACTCCTAACTCTTTCACTCCATAGCGCGAAATTTCGCGCTGTGACCCCGCTTTTCTTTCGTGACAACGAACGACATTTTCCACTTGCTAATTCGGCATACTGACGGTATATCTAAGTAAGAATTATTATTATTTCACACGTCGATGAAATAATGATTAGCTATTTGGAGTCGTCGTATGGCTAAACGCTTATGTAAAATGAATCGCAAACAGATCGCAACCAATCTGGGTGACATCCACAGCTTGGTGGTCGCGCCAAAATTTGTCTGTCGCTCGTGCGCGCGTTCTTCTGCTTCTAAAAATACCTTGTGCAAGCCCGCTGCTATTCCGCCGCAAGCATGCCAAGATAAGCCACTTCACGAGCAGCAAGCTTGTGGGCTGTTGGCTGAAGCGCTTCCAGCAGAGCCTATTGTAGTGACGCCAAAGCAAAGCGCAGAAAAAGCGGCGATCGTTAAACGTGTGGTCGAAAGAGTAAAAGAGAAAAAACTGGCTGCTCAAGTGACACCGCCGGTCGCTCTCAAAGCGCCAGACCTATTCGACTTAGCCGACAAAAAATCACTCAAGAAAGCCAAGAAGACGCTGAAGAAGCATTACAAGCAACAGAAGAAGTTGCTTAAATTGGCTAAGAAGCAGCAAAAACTGCTTAAACGCCAGCGCAAGTTAGAGGCACGCAATGCCAAATTAGAAGTGCTGTTGCCCACGTCATTAACGGCTGTGATGAGTGAAAGCCAGCAAGCGAAAGTGCATTAATCGAATAAATAAAAAACGCTCTCCATTTGGAGAGCGTTTTTTATTGTCTGTGGTTTGTTACTTATTTGCGTAACTCATCTCAACGCGTTTTTTAACCCAGGTCTCATTAACCCAAAGCGAGAACATAATGATGGCTCCGCCGATGGCCAGCCGCACAATGTCGACATCTCGGTTCCAAATCACGATGTTGACAATCAGGCCTGCTGGGACGAGCGCATTATTCATTACTGCAAGCGCGCCAGCGTTGACTAAGGTGGCGCCTTTGTTCCATGCGAAGTAACCAAAGCCTGATGCGATCAAACCAAGGTAGGTCAGAATACCCCACTGAGTAGCGGTGGTTGGCAGCTTGTCTACGTTCCCCATCAATGCAAATGCGACCGTTGCCACGCACAATGCACCCAAGTAGAAGTAACCAAATACGGTATGCTGAGGCAGGTCGACTGGCTCACTTTCCATGATGTATTTGTAACCTACCTGACCGATGGCAAAGCAGAGGTTCGCGCCCTGGACGACCAAAAAGCCGAGCAGGAAGTTTTCGTTGATGCCTGCAAACTTAATCCATGCAGCTCCCACAACCGCAATCAATGCCGTGACTAAATACCAAGGCGAAAAACGGCCTTTAAGTAAATCATAAATCAGCGTGACGTAAATAGGGGTGAAAACCGTGAACAGCAGGACTTCTGGTACCGAAAGGAGCAGGAAAGACTGATAGTAGAAGCAGTACATCAAACCGAGCTGAAATCCGCCGACAATCATCAATTTGGCGATCAGCGATTTAGGTACGCCACGGAATTTTAGAAACGGAATAAATACGATGCTGGCGAGCGCCACACGCATAAATACCGAAAACCAAGAATCAACCTGACCAGCGAGATATACGCCGATCAGGCTAAATGAAAATGCCCAGAGCAGGGTGACTGCAGATAGATAAGCCATGGATGAGAACTTTTATCAATAACAAATATGTCCGCAGTCTAACCAAGTTTTCTTAACGCGCCAATCAGTCTTTTAGCGGTATGACCAGCATATCGACGGGTGAGCGATTAATTAGTTGGCGTGTCGCAGACAGAATCTTACTCCAGAAATCCTGATGATGACCACAAACCACCAAATCAATGTTGAAGTCCTGAATGGTATCGCAAAGCTCATTACTTAAATCACCACTACCGACTAAAGTATGGGTGATCGGGTATTCAGCGTATTCCGCAAAATTGGCGAGTTGAGTACGCGAGGCTTCCATGGCTTGGTGCTGTGCTTCCGCCATGTTGATATCGATAAGCCCGGTGTAGAGCTCGGCATAGTTCACATCGATGTGAATGAAAGAGACTTTCGCATCCAGAGGTTTAGCCAGAGATACGGCTTTCTTAATCAACACTTTACTGTCGTCTGACAGGTCTACTGCCACAAGTATGTGTTTGTAACTCATATTGCTATCTCCTTGTAAGGTCATATACCCAAGTAACCTCGAACTGACCCCAGGGCTAAGGCTCTGACTTAATGTATCTTGAAGTCACTTGGGTATAGTTTCAGATTAGCACTAACCCCCAATAAATTTTGCTAAAGTGATCTCATATCAATATTCTAGGTAGAAAGTCTTAATGTGTTAATCATGTTATAGTTGTATGAAATGCAGGAATATAAACAGGAGCTAACATGCTGTCTCAAACTATGGTCGAACAATTGAATGAGCAAATTAATCTAGAATTTTTCTCATCCAATCTATACTTACAAATGAGTGCTTGGTGTGAAGATAAAGGTTTTGAGGGCGCTGCTGAATTTCTACGCAAGCATGCGGTAGAAGAGATGGAGCACATGCAACGCCTATTCACCTATGTAAGTGAAACCGGCTCAATGCCAATTCTAGGCGCGATTGATGCACCAAAGCATGATTTTGCAAGCTTGGGTGATGTGTTCCGTGAGACTTATGAACATGAACAAATGATCACAGAACAAATCAATAAGTTGGCGCATGTAGCATTTACAAGCCAAGACTACTCAACATTTAACTTCCTACAGTGGTACGTAGCTGAACAGCACGAAGAAGAGAAGTTGTTTAAAGGGATCTTAGATAAGATCGAACTCGTTGGTGAAGATGGTAAAGCGTTGTTCTTCATCGATAAAGATCTAGCACAAATGGCGAAAGAAGGTTCATCTTCAATCATGGATGCTCCAGCTGCATAAAGCGTTCCCCAGCGCGATAAGTAGCGGTTAAAAGACAAAGCAGTGATCGTCTTTTTCTCTTGAGCATTGTTGAAGATGTAGGGAGGAAAAGATGATCAGTGGAGACACAATCTTATTTGCGCTAATGGTAGTAACCGGAGTTAATATGGTCCGGTATCTGACCACTCTTCGTTCTTTAATTCACATCATGCGTGAAGCCCATCCGTTGTTGTACCAGCAAGTGGATGGTAATGGGTTTTTTACGACCCATGGAAATGTCACTAAACAAGTGCGTTTGTTCCACTACATCAAAAGCAAAGAGTACCATCATCACCATGACGAGGTATTCACGAGCAAGTGTGAGCGTGTGAGAGAGCTGTTTGTCCTTTCAACTGCATTACTTGGCGTTACGCTGCTCGCGGCTTTTATCCTGTAAATGGGATAAGAAAAGGCCTTCGTTCGGTGCTTGGAATTTAAGCGCTTTTCCCGGTAAACATTTCTCGGTAGAATGTCGCCCGAACAAAGCAAGGATGTGCATTGAGCACATCCTTTTTTTATTGTTTTGGATTTTGGATAGAGCCTAAGAGTTACCGATGAGTAAGAAATTTGATGTAGTAGTAATTGGCGCAGGCGCTGCGGGTTTGATGTGTGCTGCAGAAGCCGGTAAGCGAGGCCGCAGCGTATTAGTGCTCGACCACGCGAAAAAGCCTGGGCGTAAAATTCTTATTTCTGGCGGTGGTCGTTGTAACTTCACTAACTATGACGTATCGGCAAATAACTACCTATGCCAAAACCCTCATTTCGTAAAATCGGCATTGTCTCAATACACCAATTGGGATTTCATCGCTATGGTCAGCAAGCACGGTATCGAGTTTGAAGAACGTGACCATGGGCAGCTGTTCTGTGTGGATGCATTCACAGCCAAAGACATTGTAAAAATGTTACTCGCAGAGTGCGATATGCCAAATATTCAGCAGCGTTATCAGTGCGATGTTCACTCTATCGAAAAACTGGATGCAGGGTTCCGACTGCATGCAGGTACAGAAGTGGTTGAGTGTGAATCATTGGTCATCGCCACCGGTGGTCTATCGATGCCAAAACTGGGTGCAACGCCGTTTGGCTATAAAGTCGCGGAGCAGTTCGGACTTCCTGTCATTTCAACCACGGCAGGCTTGGTGCCATTTACGCTGCATAAAGAAGACAAAGAAGATTTCGCTGACCTGTCTGGGATTGCGGTGCCAGCAGAAATCACGGCTGAAGACGGCACTATGTTCAAAGAAGCGCTGCTTTTCACTCACCGAGGCTTGTCTGGTCCTTCTGTTTTACAAATCTCTTCATTCTGGCGAGCAGGACAAAAGGTTTCTATCAATCTCGTACCGAATGATGATATTGCCGTACTGCTGGAGCGCAGCCGCGAGAAACATCCAAATCAATCACTGAAAAATACACTGGCGAAAGTCCTGCCAAAGCGCTTGGTGGAAGTGTTGATCGAACGTAAAGAGTTAACCGACAAGCCACTGAAGCAATTTAACCCGAAAGAGCTGGCTGACATTGTCGCGCGTTTAGAAAACTGGAACGTGGCTCCGAACGGAACCGAAGGTTACCGCACGGCGGAAGTGACACTAGGTGGCGTGGATACTGATCACCTCTCTTCTAAAACGATGGAGTGCAAAAATATCCAAGGCTTGTACTTTATCGGCGAAGTGATGGACGTGACAGGTTGGTTAGGAGGCTACAACTTCCAGTGGTGTTGGTCGAGCGGCTTTGTCGCTGGCCAGTGGGTGTAGTCTCAATACAAAAAATGCTCAGCCGCGCTGGCTGAGCATGTCACAATATTCGTTTCTCAATCATTTGGCGGTGTTAACTGCGCTGAATTATTCTTTCGGTATTTCTCGTACCAATCTCAACATACCGCTTGTTCTGCGTAATTGGTTTAGTAAGGAACCCCATCCGCTGAAGTCGACCGTATAGTAGTGTAAATAGTCGCGGTCCAATAAAACGGTATCCGACGTGATTGTCATATTCTGGTATACCGCACTCTTTTGTCTGGCTGAAATTGCCGTGTGATATCCTATTATCGTTTCATCTGTTGAATAGGGCGTATTGCCTAAATCCTCAATTTCACTTTGAGATACGTTGATTGCGTAACTGAACGCTGGATAGTTTGCTGGTACGCACTGCTCGTTGTAAATCCCTATTAACTCTTTGATATTTGGCAGTCGCCAAGGATGCTCGAGTGTACCTAGCTGTTGGTTTTCACTCTCAACGGCGTCCATGCTCGCTTGGCGGATGTTCGAGTTATAATTACTATCGCTTAGCTCATAAGGTACGGTAGGAACGCCTAAACACACATCTTGTTGGCTATCGAATGTTTGACCGACGAAGCAGTAGCTCCATTGCAATCCCGTTGTTGCGTCGTTAATTACCTTATAGTCACCAATATCCGTTGCTAAGACGTCGTGGGAAAAGCGATTATTTGGGTTGAGATCAGTGTCGGCCCCACATTGTAGTTCTGGCTCAGCGGCGAATGCAGACGCGACGAAAAACGTTAGGCTTAAACTTAAATATTTCACACTATAGTCCTTGTTACTGTTCGAGATAAAAGCCATCACTGACCAGAATTAGCGAGTTAGAAAGTCCAATACTTTTGTGATAAGTACCGAAATTGACGGTGTTTAATACTAGGTTTTCGGTGCTATTTAAGTTTTCTGCATCCAGCCACATGGTTTGCATGTTTGGAAAGTATTGGGTGTCGACGTTAGCCGGTAAATTCTTGCCAAACTTACGTGGATTACCGAAATTGAGTATGGAGACGGACTCCTGCAAAGTAGGTAAGCGCCAGTTACTTAGTCCACAACGTTTCTCTTTATCGAACCACTGGATTTGATTGGCTACTGTACACTGATGAGGGTTGGTAGAAACTTCGTTACTTCCGTGCTCCGTGCATGTGGCGCTGAATTCGGTTGCCTCTTCTACAGGCTGGATGATGAACTGGTTGTCGCTGTCGTATACTGAGTACGGATCTTCTTCTTTACGGCGATGTTTTGTTTCCCAAACAAGTCCGGTGTGAGCATCCAAAACACAAGCAAAAGGCTGAGTGTTGTAACTCAAATCCTGACGAGCAAGAGGTTTTCCTTGTTGATCGAGCTTGACGTAACGCGCACCAAGTAAACCATCCTTGTTGCTATTCTCATCTTTTCCCGTGAGTGGGTCACAAGCAAAACTATTGTCTCGACCACGTGAACTATCGTCTCCAACTAAGCCTTTTGTTGCTCTTGAATCAGCGGTGTGGATTCGGCGAGGAGAGTAAGTCATCTGTGCACTAGGGCTACCAATGTTACTTTGCACACGGAGGTAATATTGTGTGTTTAAATCCAGGCCAGATATAGTGGCACGTTGTTTTTCAGTTGGTAGAGTATTCTGAGCGTAAGCAAGCTGAGTAAAGCTGTCTTCTCCCCAAGCTAATGTATAGCTTGACGCGCCCGGTTGAGAATCCCAGCCAATCGTCACCCAAGAACCTGACGCATCTTCTCCTCTTCCTTCAATTCGCAACCCCAGTAGTTGATTCTCGTCGACTAGCGATTGGCAACTCGCATCTAACCTATTGACTGGATACACCGTTACCCAGTTACCTGGTCGAACCCCACTTGGAAAATAATGTTGATCCGGTTCTGAATCCCCTAACAGAGAGGTCATTGCTTGAACTATATGAGAAATATTGACGTCGATATTCTCAATCAGAACCTGGCCGATAGCGTAGTTTGAAGCAATACGGTTTAACAGCGTTTCTATTGTGGGATAGGCATTACTGTCACTGACGCGGTATTTACTTAGGTCAATATTGAGGAGTGCAAGTAAATCTTCGTATAGATTTGCCCGTTCAGATAAATTAACCAGTGAACTAAACAGTTCGCCTTTGGCCTGCAGAGCTAAAAATGAAGCTAAAAGCTCAACTTGCTGGCGTGGCATTTGATTATATTTTTCAATGATTTGTTCATTGGTTTGAGGAACAAGGTAGGCCAGGCTCCCCGCGGAGGATATTCCAGACTTTAATAGCATTGCGGATTGCGCAGTGCTGATATACCCGACATTAAGGCGCTGAAACTCATCGTGTTCAAGCACACCGTTACTGTTACCTTGTTGTGTATCCAGATTGGCAATTTCACAGAAGGAGCCTAGTACAGAACGCAGTTCTACACTCGTTTTCTCATCACGAAGATGGATAGTCAGAGTGTCTTGCATTTCATCGGCAGTGTACTCATAGCCAAACTCGTCTAACTTTCCTGGGGCACAGCGTGCATAGTTATTATCGATATCGCGCAAGGCAATGGTGGTAACAAAGCTACTTTCAGCGCTTAAGTCTAAGCTGTGGTGACGCTGTCCAGTACTGCTGATCAAGCTCACCGGCTGGTGGCGAAGAGGGTAACGACCGGAATCGTCGTATAAAACAGAATCTTTACCTGGAGAGTGGCGGCTACCTAGAATTATACTCAGTGATACTTGCTCCAACTCTTTCGGAAAACGGCCACTGATTTGAAGCTGACGTTCTGGTGCTATCGCCAAAATTGAGTGCTTCAGTGGATGGTTGTGATTCGCCATCACCAACTCATTCACCCGCCATTGATAGCGATAAGATTTTTGCAGTTGTGCAGGGATGGATTTTGTGAGCTCTTTGTATATGCCAGGTTGCTCATCCGCTGACAGTATTTCGTTTTCATAATGCTGCCATAACGTATAAGAAGGAGCGGTTTTAGCTTTCTCTAGAATTTTTGTACCTATTTCCTCTAATGAAAGTTCAGCCCGTGACCATTGCATTGGCGCAACCGCAAAGACGTAGTTGGGATAATCATTGGTTTCTAGCTCTAATTGATAAGCTTGATACGCGCGACGCATCTGTTCTGCACTAAAGGTCAATACGGCTTTTTCACCGTTAGGGTGGTCAAAAACACCTAACTCGTCGAGAGTGTCAGATTCGACGTCGATGCTGTAGCTGCCTTCAAATCTTGTGGCTTCTTGTTGGTCGGGATTAAGTAATGCGATTTGCTCATCAAGCGCCTGTTTTTGTGCGCCGCTGATGGGTAGCGCTATATCGCTTTGTTCGCTAAGCATCTGGTATAGCGCAGCCAACTCAAGCACCAAACGTTGGTTGTAAACAAGTTTTCCATGCACGGCGAAAGCTTGCTCAACACTCAGGTTGAACTGATTGTTTGTCGCGACACGATTACCATCCTGGATGAATAAAGTACGAAGTTGGGCAGTATTGAGCACGACAACACGCTGCTCTTGTGGCGTACTCAACGGTCCATTGATTCCAGCCCATTGTTCATCTGTCAGCGCTAACGTAAAGGTGCCAAAAAAGCGCGGGGACCACTCTGTTGATTGATCAGAAATATGGCTCTTTATTGCGCTTTTTTGCTCATCATTGAGCTCAACTAATGTCGTCCTGCTACTGTCTGACAAGTAACGGCGAACCGCTTCATTTTTTTCCGCATATGGTAGGTTGCCATAATGACTGAGCTCACCTTGCAGCAGGTGTTTGGCGACGGTATTGAATGCAATTGTCACTGGGTCTAGTGAGATTGTTGGTAGTTCTTTTTCATCGATATAGCCATCGTCGTTGCTGTCCATTTTCAAAATGTTGGTCAGCGTATCCAGTTCCGCTTGAAAGTACGATGCAGCTTGAACGTCAACGCTCGCATTCGGGTCTACTTGCGCCAATTTGCTGCTTTCTATGGTCACAATTTTGTCTAGTGGCCATTGCGATAACTGAAATGTGTATTCGAACCCCCCTTCAGCCATCGTGCTTTGCCACTGCTCACAAACCTGGCCAGAACAAACTTTAAATGCGTATACATCGTTTTCATGGCTGCCTGATACAGGGCCGGAAATAGTCATAGTTGACCGACCGTTGGGTAGCGTTGGCGGTGTGATAGTACCGCCGGTGCCTGACTGGGTCGACGTACCCGAATCGGCATCTGAATCTGAGGGATTACTGCTGCCAGAACCATTATCTACATTAGAGGGGGCTGGCGCTGATCCCTGTGGTTGGTCACTACAACCGCTGATCGCTAGCACGATTGTTGCAGACAAAACAAGCTGTCTAAAGAGCATGAATATTCCTTTATACGAAAATCAAAGCAAACAAGAAATAACGCATATACGCAATGTGGTGCTTATTGGTTGGACTGTGAAATCCTTCGTTATTTCGCTTAGTAAAAGAGGTTAATGCTAAAAAAATACATTTATACGATCAATGGATCTAAATATGATCAATAAACTGGCATTTATTATATAAATGAGATTGATTTTTACAACAGTATTGATAATAATTCTCACATCAAAATAAGTGTGAATGTTTTTTATGAAGGAATTGATTGTATGAATGGTTTTATGTCGCTAGTTAAGCGTTACATGCATGATGAGGAAGGAGCAACCGCAATAGAATACGGTATTTTGGCCGCAGGGTTAGCTGCTGGAATATTGGCAATTTTTGGTTCTGATGGCTTATTTATCAGTGCCTTAAAAGATAAGTTTCAAACAATCATTGATGGTATGAACATGGGATCTGGTGGCGAGTGACTCTTTTTTATTGTTGCAAATTATTACGGTGTTCTTGTTGCTTGTTATTGCATTGAACGATGTTTTTCAGCGCAAGGTTCCCAATATATGTTTGCTTTTGTTGTTATTCGTTGGCGTTACGGTTACGCCTTTTTATCTTCACTCGTTTTTGGCCGGGATCGCGATAGTGGTCTTTGGATTAGTGGCTTTCCACTACCGTTGGCTTGGGGCTGGTGACAGTAAGTTGTTAGCAATATGCGCCTACGCCTCTTTGGAACAGTGGTACTGGTTGCTATTAAAAACGGCTTTGTTAGGTGGAGTGTTAAGTGTCGCGTATTTGTTGTTTAACCACTTCGCAATAAGGGGAGTAATTGCGGCTAAGCCGCGAACTACCGTGCCTTATGCGGTCGCTATATGTATCGCTGCAACCACCACTATTCACTATATGTAGTTTATACCCATCATGAAAAAGTTAATTTTTGTGCTACTCGGAGGAGCGACCTTGGTCGCAATGCTGGTGGTGGCATGGTTGAGTACAACTCCAACCCAACCAGATAAGCCAGTCGAAGTGGCGTTAGAAGAAAAGGCCGTCGTACCAAGAATCTTAGTCGCGAAATACGGCATTCAAGCAGGTGCTTTGTTGAGAGCGGAAGATTTTCGCTGGGCGCCAATGCCATCTGATAGCAACACGCAACTTAACGACGTGTTTCTTGAAGGTTTTATCAAACCTGATGTGTTGAAAGGCAGCTTATTAACCCGCCGTTTGGCTGCGAATCAACCACTTGCGGTATCAGACATTATTCGCCCAGAGCAGAACCAATATATGTCCGCGATGCTCTCACCAGGCATGCGAGCGGTTACTCTGGAGATGAGCTTAGCAGGAATGAATTATGACCTACTAAGGCCGGGTAATTACGTTGATGTCGTCTTAACCAGTGAGAACGAGCACACCTCAGAAAAGGGCTTTGGGGAAATCACCAAGCGTGCAACCAGCGTGATTCTAGAAAATACGCGCCTGCTCGCGATCAATAACACTCTGACAGATATTGTGAGCGGCCCAAAACATCAAAATGAAAGTGACATGTCGATGGCTGGTGGTGACACCTTACCGATTACCTTTGAGGTTACTCCAGAAGGGGCGCAACGTTTACTGCTAGCAAAAACGTTGGGGGATTTATCTCTTATCCTGCGTGGTTATCAACAGGACGAACAGTCTATGACAACAACAACCATAGCTACGCTCTGGGATGAGCAGTTGTCGGATAACCATCATCCGGATCGTAAACCTGAGCACACCATTCGCATTTTCAGTGGTGAAGATATCCGCACTCAAGAAAAGAGCACAACGAGATAAATCATGTCCTTGCTTCGAAATTTTATACTTTGCGTATCGCTGGTTTTGTCTATCTCTCCGTGGGCGGTAGCAGCAAGTCATACCTTGAACCTTACTATCAATCAAAACCGTTTGATTACGGTGAAAGATGATGTGAAAGATATTTTTGTTTCTGACCCCAACTTAGTCGTGGTTCACGCACCTTCCAACCGTCACGTGATGGTCTCTGGTAAAGCGTTAGGAGAAACCGACATTCTGGTACTTGGGGACAATGCTCGCACACTCGCGCATTACAAGGTTGTGGTTGCTGCTGATCTGTCTCAACTGGAACGAGCCGTACAACACGCGTTTCCCGATGTTCAAGTGACGTTTGTTCATAGTAAGGGAGCGATCGTTGCTATGGGTGAAGTGGCCAATGCACTTCAGGCACATGAGATCCTGAGTATGGCATCTGGGTTTGCCAAAGGGCTACAAGAGGTAGACGAACAAACCTTAGCTGCGCCAACAAGCGAAAGTAGCAGTAGCTCTGGTCGCGGTGAAGGTATGGCAAAACCGGGCGGTGGCATGGGCGTCTACCCTTTGGTTGTTAACCAGCTTAAAACCGCGGGTAGCGCTCAAGTGAATATTTCCGTGCGTATTGTTGAAATGGAGCGCTCGACCAGCGAACAACTTGGTTTGCGTTGGAGTTCTATCGGTAATATGCGCTGGGGTACATGGGACACGTTACAGACGGCACTGGGTGTAACGCCTGGTAATAAATTCCCAACCAATAATCTGCCATCAGGCCCTGGTCAGCATGGTCTTAATGTCATCATCGATGCATTAGTTGAGGACAGTTTAGTAAACGTTCTTGCTGAGCCGAATCTGACGGCTAAGTCTGGCGAGGCGGCGACCTTTATGTCTGGTGGTGAGTTTCCTTTTCCCGTCGACAACAGTGATGACGGTGTGAGTATTGAGTTTAAACGCTTTGGTATTTCATTAGAGCTGACGCCTACAGTCTTGAGTAATAAACAGATCAGTCTCACGGTTGCTCCCGAAGTTTCTACTTTGAGCCGCGAGCACAGCGTTTCTATTGCGGGTGTCGAAGTTCCAGGCATTGAAAGCCGCCGTGCCACCACAACGATTGAATTGGCAGACGGTCAGAGCTTTGCGCTGGCAGGTCTGGTGAGAACCTATCAAGACCACAAAATCGAGGCGCTGCCGTTTCTTGGGGAAATTCCTTTCCTTGCACCGCTTTTCAGCAGCAACAGCTTTAAAAACTCGGAAAGCGAGTTAGTGATTATCGCGACAGCACATTTAGTCGAGCCAACCAGCGACCCAAGTGAATTGACCACGCCATTAGATCGCTTCCGTCCTGCGAATCGATTTGAACGTTTGTTCTTACGCGACATGGGTGATGACCACGATGATAGCCAGCGTTTGTTTGGTAACTATGGATACAACTATTAAGGATGATGATGAAATTCGCGAAATTAGCTTTGACCACATTGACCCTTTTTCTGGTGGTCGGTTGTCAGCGTCCGTATCAAACAGGAACGCATGCAACCTTTCAGGACAAAACCTCATTTACGACAACCACTGCCAACATTGAGTTAGACCTGAAAAATATTCTTAGCCAGGTGAACAAACGTGAAGAAAAGGGACAGATTCGTCTCGTGTTACAAGGCGGTGATTTGGATCTGCAATCCCAGAAAAATCTGCGTAATCAGTTGATGACCTATCTGCAATTACCAGTGGAGATGATTTACCACTCGGACAAGCAGAGTCAGATTGTTGCTGAGCTTGAAGTGGTGTTAAAGCCAAACACGTGCCGATACAACCGTCAGTCTCTGCCTATTTCAGCGTACGCCTGCCAGCAGCTACGTAATCATTACCTGAGTGTGGTTAACAAATCGACCTGGCACCATGGAGAAGAGTATCAGGAGCACAACAGCGCTCTGACAACAGGGGCGGTACAACGTTTGTTTAATAGCCAACTTAAATCGGCAGAAAGACAGCCGGTGACAGGAGAGTAAATCGTGACTGAAAGAGTATTTAATGTTGTCGCGTTTGTTCTCGATAGCCAGAGCCAACAAGTCCTTGAGAGCCTAAAAAGCGATTTAACTACGCAAGATATTCAGGTGAAAAAAGGCGATATCGAAGCCGCAAGACTTTGGTGCGTCAAACAGGGAGCGCCTGATTTACTTATCGTTGATGGTGGTGACTGTCTGGGATTGGAAGCTGCGCTGCGTAAGCTGGCGGAGTATTGTCCACCGCAGATGAAGCTGATCGTATTAGGTAAAAAACAAGAAGTTTCATTATACCGAAGCCTAATGTTCGCGGGTGTGAACGATTACCATACTACACCGCTAGATGCCGACGCGATCCGACTGAGCTTACTGCACCTTCAAGGGCACCAAGTGACTAAGCCATTGCGTCATGGGCGCGTTATTTGTGTGTTGGGAAGCACTGGTGGGTGCGGCGCAAGCACCATCGCAGCCAACCTGGGTTACTTCTTAGCTGAGAAACAACATCAGTTTGTTGCCTTGGTGGATTTTGACCTGTTCCACAGCCAACACCCGATCCTATTGGGCGCTGATTATGACCCACATTTGGAGCACATCATTGTTGATGCAGATCGTATCGACGAAACCTTGCTGGCGCACAGTAGCCAGCAACTGACAAAGCATCTGCATCTGTTTTACGGTCAGGACAGCCAGCTGCCGCACGACGACGTACAGCAACCGGCAGAGACAATCCAAGCGCTGGCTGAGCACTACGCGACGGTGATTGTGGATGTGCCGAATCTTAACCACCCAGCGATGCCTGCAATTGTAGAACAGGCAGATAACTGCATTTTCGTCACCGACTACAGCCTGAATAGCTTCCGTTATCTGGCAAAGCTGCGCGCCAATACACCGCTGAAACACCAGCGACAAATCTTGGTCGGCAACTTGTGCCGTCATGCAAAAGGTAGAGTACCTAAGCAGGAAATCACCAAAGCGCTGGGACTGGAATTGATCGTTGAACTGCCGTTTGACGCCAAGGCGTTTGATAAAGCGGAAAGAGAAGGCAAACCGCTGTTGGCTGAGCGTTCGAAGTTCAGCAAAAAAATCCATCAATTAGGGCAAGTGCTGGGTGCCGCTTCGGCGGAGCAGAAAGGGTAAGTCGATGTTTAAGCAAGATGTGTTAACCCACAAGACCCGCAGCCACGAACTGCTTTCGATGACGGATGACGCCAAAAGCGCATTTTACGAACTGGTCGACCCATCGATCGCCGCGAGCTTATCCCGTGATGAGCTGCTGCCGCGTGTCAAAGACGCACTCAACGTCATTTCAGGGCGGAAAATGTTGCCCTATAACCGTCAGGAATTGGCGGTCTTAGGTTTGCAACTGGTCGATGAAATGGTTGGCATTGGACCCATTCAACCTTTGCTCGAAGACCCAGAAGTCTCCGATATCTTGGTTAATGGACCTGAAACAATTTACGTCGAACGACGTGGCAAGTTAGAAAAAACCGATATTCGCTTCCGTGATGCCAAACATGTACTCAACGTTGCTCAGCGGATTGTAAACGCGATCGGCCGTCGGGTAGATGAATCCAATCCGATGGTGGATGCGCGACTAAAAGACGGCAGTCGGGTCAACGTCATCGCGCCACCTTTAGCGTTACATGGGACCTGCATCTCGATCCGTAAGTTCCCTGCGAGTAAGTTGATGCTGTCGAATCTGGTCGACAACGACAGCCTGTCCGAGCAAATGGCGGAGTTTCTCGCGTTGGCGACCTATTGCCGCTGTAACATCTTGATTTCCGGCGGTACGGGTTCGGGTAAAACGACCTTGTTGAATGCGCTGAGTCGGCACATAAGCGAAGACGAACGTATTCTGACCATCGAAGACGCTGCTGAGTTGTCTTTGGCGCAGCCCCATTGGGTGCCGCTTGAAACCCGTAATGCCAGCACTGAAGGTAACGGCGAAGTGACGGTACGCGATCTGGTGAAAAACGCCCTACGTATGCGTCCGGATAGAATTGTACTGGGTGAAGTTCGTGGCGCAGAAGCATTCGATATGTTGCAAGCGATGAATACCGGTCACGACGGCTCGCTGTGTACTTTGCATGCCAACAATCCACAAGATGCGATTGTGCGCTTAACCAATATGCTGCAAATGGGCGGAGAACGTTTGTCCGGCCATATTATTCGTAGCCAGATTGTGAGTGCGATTGATTTAGTAGTGCAACTTGAACGTATGCGTGACGGGCGTCGCCGGATCACCGCCATCAGCGAAGTGGTTGGAATAAACGGTGAACAAATCGAACTCAGTCCAGTGTTCCGTTTTGAGCTTATTCGTGCTGAACAGCAGCATATCTATGGTCGATTTAGCGCTCAGTCCGTTTCCTCTGCTTTGCTTGAAAAAGCGGCTCATTTTGCCAAGGAAGATGCATTACGTCAGTGCGTGGAGAAGTCTTCGTGAACCTACTGATTGTCTTGATTGTTTTCTGGTTGGTTGCAGGCAGGCTGGTCTGGCTCACCATCCAACGTCAGGAACATTGGCAAGGTCAGCTTAAGCGCTACACCTTGTTGAACCTGGATACTGACGCCGACCAGCGCCAACCATTCTGGTGTCACTGGATCTGGTATCAAAACCTGCAAACTTTTGTCAGCCCAGCCAAATTAAAGCAGTGGCAGCTTGGTTTGGTTGCGTCCATTTTGCTAGCACCGACAGTACTTTGTTTTAACGGTATGGACTGGTACGTGTCCATACCGCTCAGTCTGAGTACGGCATTGCTGGTGGTGTGGTTCGCCTATCAACAATTGCAGCAGAAAGCCAAAGACCAGTTTCGCGATGAATTACCGGATGTCATTGATGGCTTAATCCGCGCGTTGCGCGTTGGTGCACCGATGGCGGATGTGTTTCATGAGATGGCCCAGCAACATCAGGGCGTGACTGCTCGCTTGTTTGACAACATGCATGATGAGTTGAAGGTCGGCCAGACGCTGGACGAAGTAATGAAAAATGCCGCGCAGCGTATGCCGATTGCTGAGTTTCGTTTTCTGACCATCGTTCTTAGCCTACAGCAGGAAACGGGTGGCCGTTTAACCGGAGTGCTGGAGCGACTAGGGCTTACACTGAGATCGCGCGCGGAGCTTAATGCCAGTATTCAAAGCATTACGTCCGAGTCGCGCAACTCTGCCAAAGTCCTCGCTGCACTGCCAGTTTTGGTGTGTCTGGTGCTGTTTACCACTGGACGCGAGCATTTTGATTTTCTGATGACCTCGAATGGTGGGCAAATCGTCATGGCCTATGTCGTGGGCAGCATTTTGGGTGGGTTGTACCTGATCCGCCGTATGACTCAGCTAAAGGGATAATTCATGGGGCAATGGTTCGTTTCGTCAACCTCGCTTGCCGCTCTGTTGGTCGCGGGTGTGGTGTTTATGTCTGTGTTGCTGTGGTTGTTCTTATCACAGCAGTCGCAAAGTTGTTGGCAGGCGCAGTGTAAGCGTTATTTAAACCCTGGTAATGATAATGCTGTGATTGAGACTTCGTCATCGTCATTTCTCGCCGGGTTAGGTGTGTTGTATCCCACTTCTGACAAAGAGAAACAGCGCCTGCAGCAAATGCTGGAGCATGCCGGTATTGCGTCTTCGACTGCCTTAAATTCGGTGCGCGGCGCCAAGCTTGTGCTCGGTTTGTTTAGTGCGAGTGCCGCTCTGATTTGGCAGGCGGTATCTGGAGAACTGCTCGATGCATACACCCTAATGATGACGTTAATCGGTTATGTGCTGGGGTCAAACTTACCGGAATACTGGTTACGCCGCCAAGCCAATCAGGCTCAACAGAAGCAGCAGCAAGTCGTGCCTGACGCCATCGACTTGATGGTGATCAGTGTGGAAGCCGGGCTGTCGCTGGAGCGTGCATTGGAGAAAGTCGGTCTGTATTTACTCGATGTTGAGCCGATGTTGGCGCGACAGTTATTGCGCACTCACGCAGAGATTCAGGTGCGGGGAGAGTCTGCACATTGTCTGAAAAAGCTGGCGTGGCGCACGGGGCTGAAAGAGATAGAACGTCTCGCCAGTACGCTAGCGATGGCCGAGCGATATGGCTCTCCTTTAGCGGAAACCATGCGCACCATCAGCGCCGATGCCAGACAACTACGCAAAATGGCGTTGCAGGAGCAAGCTGGAAAACTGCCGGGACGCATTACGCTGATTCAAATGGCTTTCATTATGTTGCCATTGATGGTGCTGATCGTCGCACCGACCATGAACTTGTTATTGGAGAGTTTAAAATGATGACGACAAACCCGACCAAATGGCTGTTGTTGGTCTGTCTAAGCCCTCTGCTATTAGGCTGCGCGACGGCGAGCAAAGTGAAAAAGCAGACTGAAAATAATACTCAAGCACTAGCCGAAGCAGCATTCAATTATGGTCAGTATGGTAAAGCGGAGCAGCAGTATCTTAAGTTGCTCGAGCTCTCACCAGACAATCTCACTTACCAAATGATGTTGGCTCGTAGTCAGTACCGTCAGGACAAGAAAGAAACCGCGATGGCGAAACTGCGTTATGTGTGCGCGAATCCGGAGTCTGTCTCTGCGCAGGCGTGCATGTATCTTGGCCGTTACTTGCTTAGCAACAGTCGTGTGACCGAAGCTATCGAGGTGTATAAGTTAGGGCTACCGAAAGCGGACGGTCCACAGGTTGAAGCGCAGCTGCATAACGGCCTTGGTATCGCATTGTTGGGCAGTGATGCCTTACAAGCACGAACGGCGTTACAACAAGCGATGATCCTTTCACCAGATAACCCTCATTTTCGTTCTAACTTGGCGATCAGCTATCTGCATGACAATCAGGTCGAGAGAGCTCGAACAACATTTTCTCCGCTCTTGGCGTATCAGCAGTTACCTCCGCAGGTAGAGCTGAATTTCGCGCTGTTGTTACTGGCAGAAGGTAATGAAGACCAAGCGCGAGCGTTACTTACTCGTCATTTACCCGCGAGCGAAGTTGAGCGCGATCTAGCTATCCTCAACGCGCGTTTGACGGCGATGCGGAATGCCCAATGAGTCGGTGTCGTTCTCGTCAGCGAGGTGTCATCAGTTTAGAAACCGCACTGCTATTTCCTGCGGTCTTAGCGGTGTTGTTAGCCTTTTTTGATATTACCCGTGTTCATTTGCAATACGGATTATTGGAACACGCGATGCGTAGCTCATTGCGGGTGCTGTTAGCAGAAGACTGGCGCGTTAAACCGTTGAATCCCTCTGTTATCAAACAAATGCTCGATGACAACAGCTACGGTTTTATCGACCAGGTCGAGGTCAGCATCATTCGTTATGACTCGTTGGAAGAGATGCTTCGAGTGGGGAAAGAGCAGGAAGAAGTAGAGGCCAGCGCGTTCTTTCGCCCGAGAGACCCGGTTTTTCAGGTGACCGCGACGCTCTCGACACAAATGGAAATCAGCCCTTTAGCCACGCTATATCCAGAACCCTTGGTGTTTACTAGCACTTTGATTGCTTCACAGGACTTGTTGTTCGATTAACTATGTTTCGATACCCGATTTTTTCCGCGCGTAAACGTCGTTTACAAGGCAGTGTCAGTATGGAAGTTGCTCTGATCTTGCCGATGTTGCTGACCGTGATTGTTGCGGCGTCAGAAATTCTGACCATCCTCCGTGTGGAGCAACGCTTGGTGAACCTTAACTACAACATTCTTGAAATGGTGGGCAATCGCCGGACGTTGACGATTGAAAATAATATTGCCCAGCTCCCATATTTTAGTGGTTTTGCCGAGCAGCAACTCTCGAACATTGCCAAAGGCAACGTGAGTTTGTCTATCGCAATGCACAATGCAGCGACTAAGGAAACCACGCCAGTGATGGTGAGTTCTGCTTGTATGTTGAGTGGAAAATGGCCTGATTTTGACGTCGGTAGCTTAGTAGAAGTCGCGATCTGCTTCCAGCCTGACGACAGTGTTAGTAGTAACGCAATCTGGAAACTATGGCCAAATGGTCGCTTCCACTCTCATATGATCAGGGAAACGAACTGATGATGGCGCTATCTACATATTCTGTGTCTCGTCGCCATCAGGTTGGCGTGGTGTCGGTGTCGGCGGCGATATTTCTAGCCGGTATGCTGACTTTCTTTAGTTTTGTGTTGTTAGTGGTCGTCACCAGTACCACAGACAGCCGGTTATCTATGCTGGCGGATGCCGTGCTGTACTCTTCGTCTGACAGCGTAAGCGCAGATCAAGATGCCAACCAACTGTTGAATGCTAACGTTAGCGACGATGCAACGGGATTATCGACACCTCAATCGAGGTTAGATAAGCGTGATGACTTCACCACAGCGACAGTGACCGGAAAAGTTAAGGCGAGTGAGTTAGTACTCAATGAAGAGTTAGTGACCGAAGACTTGATTATTCGTCACCAGGCTACCTCCCGATTACACCAGATGACACTAGAAATTGTCATCATGTTGGATGTTTCTGGTTCGATGGAGGGGGCTCCAATGACTCAGGCGATGGACGGATTACGGGATTTTGCTGACATCTTATACGCCGAAGAAAGACGAAATCTGAGTAAAACCATCAGCATAGTACCGGCAACTGGATTGGTTAATGTCGGTTGGCGTCCTAATTTTCTTAAACCTGGTGCGATAGCGATTCCCCGCTCATTACGCACTTTGGCAAAAGAGCAGGGTTGGAAAAACCTGCTGAGTCCATCGGTGCCGGGGCGTTGGCGTGAAGCGATGTGCATGCAGTTGCCCGAGATTCAGTCGGATTTAACCAGCCCTGGAATGTTAAACCCAAGCTGGATACGCAGTTTGGAGCTCGGGCCTAAGCAGCAAAACATTCGCTTCTATCTCGAAACTCACAAGAAGCCACCACTAGGCGCGACTTACAAAAATGGCATGCCGTTGCATTCCTATATTCCAACTAAGAACTCACCATATAACCCAGAGTGGAAGCACATGCATGCGCTGTTTGACACACTTGACTGTGGTGTCAGCAGTGTTCAGTCATACATGTCCAATTATCGTGAGTTTGTGCATGGTTTAGAAACGCTGTATCCGGAAATGAACACAAATAACGCTGAAGGTGTGATGTGGGCATGGCGATTACTGTCTCCAGAATGGCGTGGTGAGTGGGATAAAACCAAGGGTGAACTGCCACGAGATTACGGTTTGAAAAGTAATAAGAAAGTCATGGTGCTGTTTACTGATGGTGACCACTTGATTGATCGAGAAGTACGCGATCGAAAACAAGTGATGTTATGTCGAGAGATGAAGCGAAAAGGAATAGAAATCATCGCGGTGGATTTCAACAATCGCTCACCGTCGATGAAATCCTGTGCCAGCCCGGGTGCTTATTATCAAGCGACCAACCGCACTATTCGCAATGTATTACAACAAGTGGCCACCACACTGAACAAAATTGAATTGGTGGAATAACTACCATTATGAAAGGAACTGTATGTCGTACCGAAAAGAGCAGCTAGAACGTTTACCTGAAAAAATTCAGGGGTTTATTCAGCAATTCTCAACCGCCCAGCTGGGAACCGTAGATTCACAAGGCATACCATTGGCGAGTTACGCTCCGTTTGTTCGTCAAGGCAACGACTTCGTCATGTTATTGAGTACCGTCTCGAAGCATGCTCGTAATCTGCAACAAACGCCGAGAGCGTCGCTGATGTTAGTTGAATCAGAAGATAAGGCGCGTCACTTGTTTGCTCGTGAGCGACTGGTCATAGACTGCGATGTCGTTTGTATTGATAAGCACAGCGAGGCAGCCTCACCGCTTAAGCAACAAATGCAGCAAAAGTACGGCGAGATCGTCGAGCAGTTGTGTGGCATGAAAGATTTTAGCTTCTACCGTTTTGCACCACGCTCAGGTAACTACGTAAAAGGATTTGGTCAGGCGTTTCGTCTGGATGAGAACCTTCAACACGCAGTGCATCAGACGGAAGGCCATACCGAGGAAGAGAAGCAGCTACAACCCGCTTAACTATTGCGAGGGCAACCTCGCATTTTTTCGATAACAATAGCGTAAAGCCGTACTGGCCAAAGCGCAGTGAAATTCAGCCCTTCATTACTACAGATAATCTACAGAATGAATTGGAACATGATTAAAAGATATGCCTTTTTAACTATAGGGGTCAGTGCGACAGGGCTGGGTATGGTTGGTGTGTTTATTCCGTTACTGCCTACCGTTCCTTTTGCGTTACTTGCGCTCTATTGCTTTAGTGTCAGTTCGCCTCGTTTTCAGTCGTGGTTGCTCGCCAGCCGTTTGCTCGGTCCAACGCTGAGAAACATTAAAGAAAATCGTGGCCTAACCATAAAAGAAAAGGTGCGAGTACTGATAGTGGTGTGGTGCTCGATACTGGCGACCGTCGTTTGGTTGCTCGGTGAACGACCATCTGCACAAATTACATTGCTGGTGATTGCCCTTATCGAAACCTACATTATTTTGCGCTACAAGACGCGCGTTGATCCAGTTGAGGAAAATAAATGATAGGTAAGATTCCTCAATCCGCAAAACCTTGGCTTTTGGGTTCTGTAAGCAGTGGCGTGTTGGTTATTCTTGGTTTAGTCGGTCAATATTGGCTGGTGAGCCGAGTGTTCAGTGACAACTTTGAACCGATTGTTCTACAGGTGCTATTGGCGAGTGTGACTTTATTAGCGTTACGCTTTGGTGTGATTATTTTCCATCGTTACTTGGGGGCAAAAACGGCGCAGCAAGTGAAGCAGTCAATACGTAAGCAACTGCTTGATAAATTGGCCGCTTTAAAGCCAGCCCAAATGACACCAGAGCTGCGTGGGAAGCTCAATTACCTGCTTGGTGAAGGCGTGGAAGTACTGGACCTATATTGGGGGCTGTTTGTCCCTCAGTTTTTTATCGGTCTGCTTGGTCCTTTGCTAGTGTGTCTATTTATTGCATTCATAGACCCATTTTCTGGCTTTATCTTGCTGTTAATGATCCCTCTAATTCCAGCCATTTTAATGTTGGTGTTTAAACGTTTTGCCAGTGTCAGTGCGACCTATAAGCACAACTTGGCTCTGCTGACGGAGTTGTTTACTCAGAGCTTGCACGGCCTTCCCGTGCTAAAGCTGTACCAATATTCCAAAATTTGGGGAGCGGAAATTGAACAGCATGGTGAGGCATTACGACGCTCTACCATGTCGCTCCTCAAAACCAATCAACTGGTGATCTTATTGGTTGACCTGTTGTTTTCTCTGGGCACGATAGTCGCTGCGTCATTGTTGGCGATTACGCGTTATCAATTGGGTATTCTAGACGCAGCATCGGCAGCTTTTATTATTTTGGCCAGTGTCGAGCTGATACGTCCATTGTCTTTAATGGGAGCGTTCTTCTTTGCCGGTGCGCTGGGCCGAGAAGTGCAGGCTGACGTACAACACATCTTGTCTTTAGACGAAAATGAATCCCACCATCTTACACAGCAAAATCATGCCGTTGTTCTTGATGTTCGCGGTTTGACTTATGGTTATCCTCAGCAAGAAAAACTATTTCAGGGTGTCGATTTAAGCGTATACAAAGGTGAACTGGTGGTGCTGCAGGGGCCAAGCGGTTGCGGCAAATCCACCTTGTTCAAACTGATCCGTGGTCAGTTGATGCCCGATGCAGGTGTGATTACCCATCAGCCGATTGGTTACTTACAGCAGATGCCGTATGTGTTTCATCAGACACTGGAAGATAACTGTCGTATGGCGGCATCCAGTGCTACACAAGATGAGGTGCGTGATGCGCTAAAACAGAGTGCGCTGGATGAATGGCTAGAGCACTCAGACACACTGTCATTGCATCCGGGTGAAGGCGGAAAGCATATCTCTGGCGGGCAGGCGGCTCGGCTTGGTTTATCTCGAGCATTTTTATCCGATCATGCGCTGATGTTAATCGATGAACCGACCCGTCAGTTGGATGAATTGACCGAACAAAAAGTGATTGATGCGCTGCATCAGCTCAAGCAGCAGGCCGGCGTATTGGTGATCAGTCACTCACCACGACTAATTGCTCAGGCTGATCGAGTCGTAGATGTCAGCCGTTGGCGCGATGTAACTAAAGTAACAAGCTCGGAGGCCTGGGCATGATCAATCAGTTATTAAATCTAGCTAAACCGCACTTAGCTCCGCTTGGTTTGTCGTTGCTTTGTCGGATATTAAATCAGTTTGGCACCATTGCAATCCTCGTTGTCGCGGGGCAATACGCGCAAGAATTATTTATTGGCCAACAACCCGTATCGATTTGGCCACAACTGCTTTGGCCGTTACTTTGGATTGGTATCGGCAAAGCAATCTGTCGATATATCGAGCAACTTTCAGGGCATAACGCTGCATTTCGTATCCAAGAAGACTTACGCAATCAAGTGTATTGGCGGCTAGAACAGCAAGCGCCGGACAATATTCACGACCTTTCGACCGGTGACCTCACCGCACGGGTAGTATCGGACATAGAGCGCATCGAAGTCTTCTATGCTCACACCATTGTTCCAGTACTCTCTGCACTGGTGGTGTCGCTGTTGGTGACTGCTTACGGGTATTTTTTAGTTGGTCCAGCGGCAATCGTATTGGGTTTACTTCTGCTGGTTATTGGTGGTGTATTACCTGCGTGGCACCTCAGTCGCAGCGCGAAGCTAGGGCAGAATATTCGCGATCAATTTGGTCTGTTGAATACCTTGCTGACCGACGTGGTATCTGGTTTCAATGAAATACAGAATTGGTCAGCGATGGCGTTTTTTCAGCGCAAAGTAACCAAACAAGGACAAGCGCTTCAACGCTTACATAACACCTTAGCTGTCCGCAATGGTGTTAAGGATGCGCTGACAGATTTAATCATTGGTAGTGGCTTTATTGCCATGATTGTCTGGGCTTGGTGGCAGGGAGATCCGCTATCGTTAACGGCGCTATGTTTATATGCGGGCGCTTTCGGTCCGGTGCTAGCGCTGACTAGGACTTTTGAGGACTTGCCTCAGACGTTTCCTGCTTGTCACCGAGTTCTGACCATATTGGAAGCGCAGCCGTCAGCAGCACTTAGTGACGATACTAAAGCTCACGCCAGATCTGATTCTGAGGCTCTACTCAGTGTCACAGGTTTAAGCCATCGTTATAGCCCTGGGGCTGACTGGCTGTTTGAAGACTTATCGCTGTCGCTGCCTGCGGGAACGCATTTGGTTATCCATGGGCAAAGTGGAAGTGGCAAGACATCATTGCTGCGCTACTTGGCTGGTATTCATCTTTCCGAGACGACTCCGTTGCGGTTCAAAGGCGAAGCGATTACCTGTTTGAATCGAGAATCTGCTTGGCTGAAAATCAGTTATATACCTCAACAGAGTGTGATTTTTCCCGCGTCTTTACGCTACAACTTATCTCTAGGTGGTCACTATAGTGACGAGAAACTGATGCAAGCACTACGGCTAGTCTGCTTGGAGCCAATGTTCTTTGCATTATCCGATGGGCTAGATACTGAGTTGGGGCTTAATGGTACTCGTCTCAGCGGTGGAGAAGCGCAGCGGATAGCGTTGGCAAGAGCATGGTTGCGCGATACGCCCGTTTATTTGTTGGATGAAGCATTCAGTGCGTTAGACAAACAGACCGAGATCGTTATTCGTCAGCGTCTTCGCCAAGATTGGCAAGACAAGTTAGTGGTTGAAGTCGCGCACCAGCCACAGGGGCTAAATCCGCACTGTGAACGCAGGCTGATGAAAGATGGTCAACTTACTCCCCTCAGTGACTAAAAGCACATAAACATGCCGGAGTTATCCGGCATTATAGATTACTGACAAAGGATGAACATTGAGCAATTTTCTTCTTGTTTTGGATTTTAGCTCGAGCGTAAAGCGTTAACTGGCAAGACGCCGAAGCATTTACCCCTTTGTCTTTATATCCCGACCAGCCGCCCAATTTCTTAACTTTCAAACGGAAGATGTTATTTGTCTCGCAGATAAATAGATAAGTCACTCGTTGACGGCTAATCAGCTATGCATGGCCTCGTCTTTTGGAATCACCTGCTTTAGTTTGTTTCCCAAGTTCAGATTTAGCCAGTAGCGGAATCATCATGCGGTCTATGTTCTTCATCCTATCATTGTGTTTTTGCGGAACATTAAGTGCGCATGAACGTGATTCTGGTACCTCTTTTGAAGTTCTTGTGGGCGCGTCACTTGGTTACCGAACCATTGAAATCAGCGAAAGAGAAAGTGTTATGGAAGTGGCTGAATTTCAGACTGATGGATTGAATGTCGCACCAAGTATTTCTCTCAGAACCGAGCCTAAATATATATGGCAAGACCGAAATTGGTCTTATACGTTTTCGGCTGACTTTTTTACCTCTAAATTTGATAAGCAAGTTGTGGGAGATGGCGGCGGTTATAACCGCGTTATTCAAAACAAAGGCACCAAAATAGAGGGTTTATCTCTGTATTTTACTCCCATCATCTACTACCAATTTGGGCGAGAAAAACCTGAGGGCTGGCAATATAGAGTCGGTGTTGGGGCTGGGTTGGGATACCAGGATCATAACGGCGAGTTTTTAATCACCAATCGAGAGCACCCTAATTACGGAAAGGTGAGAAAAATTAATCACTCCAAACTGGGTTTATCAACTGGTATTTATGCTGAGGCTAAATATAAAAAGCATCACATCGTGTTTAATGGGGATCTCATTACCAATGAGCTATCCGGTGATGACTATCGGTATGTGGAAAACCATGTATCCATTACCTATCGCTATCAAATATATTCTTTTTCGCTGGATTTTTAATTTCTGACACAGTTATAAAGCCGAGTATTTCTTACTCGGCTTTTGCTGTTGATGGCGGTCCGCTATAGAAATAGCTTGTTGGGAGTAACGGATGGGCTAAATAAAAATCCCTGCCCGTAAATACATCCTTTGTCTGACAGGTATTGTGCTTGTTCTTGAGTTTCAATCCCTTCTGCGACGACTTTAAGCGATAAGGTTTTGCCCATAGCGATGATCGCATTAACGATGGCATTGCTGTCGCTGTGACTCGGTACATCTTTCACAAATGAACGGTCGATCTTCAATTTGTTGATCGGCAGACCTTTCAGGTAAGAAAGCGAGGAATAGCCAGTACCAAAATCATCCAAAGATATTTCAATACCGAGTTCGCGCAGTTGATTTAACGACGCAATGGCCTGTTGTGGGTCGATCAACAAAAAGCTTTCGGTGATTTCGATATCCAAATGATGCGCAGAAAAACCAGTCTCCTGAAGTATCACCTGAAGCCGGTCGATAAAGTTCGATTGCTGCAGTTGGAGTGCGGATACATTGACGGCTATTTTGCCGAAATTAATTCCAGACTCCAGCCAAGCGTGGCCCTGAATACAAGCCTGCCTGATAACCCAATCGCCGATGCTTTGAATTAGCCCGGTTTTTTCTGCAATTGGAATAAAATCAGCAGGGGACACTAAGCCAAATTCAGGGTGCTGCCAGCGCAACAGGGCCTCCACGCCAACAATAGAGTTCTGCTCCAGGTTGTATTGGGGTTGATACTCCAAACGCAGTTGCTGTTTCTCTATTGCCTCGTGCAGCGCTGATTGAATTCGCACGTGGGAAATGGACTTGTGAGTCAGATCCGGTGAATAAAAAGCGTAGCCGTTACGGCCATTTTTTTTCGCTAAGTACATGGCAGTATCTGCATTTTTCAGCAGTGTTTCACTGTCTTGACCATCGGTTGGATACAGGGCAATACCGATACTTGCTGAGACACGCAATGATTCGTGACTGGTCAGCTTAAACGGTTGATGGAATACACCTAAGATGCTGTCCACCGTTTCGGACAGCGCGACATCACTTTGGGCTTCTGGAAGAATAATCACAAATTCGTCGCCGCTGATTCGTGCGACATGGGCATTGAGATGCAAGGTGTCTTGCAGACGTATTGCCAGTTTGGTCAGCAATTGATCTCCGCAAAAATGCCCCATACTGTCGTTGATGTGCTTAAAGTGATCGATATCCAGGAAAAGGGTCGCAAAGCTTTGCTGGCTCTTTTGACCAGTTTCGATGTGTTGCTCGAGCAATCCAAGTAAATGAGTACGATTTGGCAGATTGGTCAACGGGTCATAAAACGCCATTCGCTGCAGCTTTTCTTCATGTGCTTTGCGCACCGAAATGTCTTCAAACACACAGATATAGTTGATCAGCTGATCTTTGTCGTCCATTACCGCGCTGATGGTGGCCAGTTGAGGGTAAAAGCTGCCATCTTTCTTGCGGTTGATGAACTCGCCTTTCCACTGTCCTTTAACTTGTAGCTCAGACCATAAATTTAGATAGAAGCTGCTATCGTGGTGTCCAGAGTGAAGGATTTTCGGTGTATGACCAATCACTTCTTCTGCACTGTACCCTGTGATGTTCGTAAAGGCAGGATTGATATCGATAATGTTTGCATCACGATCGGTGATGATCATCCCTTCTTGCGAATTATTGAAGATTTTCGACGCCAACGTTAGTTGGGTTTCTATGGTTTTTCTACGTGTGATGTTTCGCGTCATGCCCATAACACCAATCAGCTCACCTGCTTGATTGCGTACAGGTGACTTAATGGTTTCGAGCCAGGTTGGATTATTGTTCGAGTCTATTTGTCGGCACTCTTCAACAATATTCTGATTGCCAGTTTCAACCACTGTAATATCAGCTTGAATGAATTTCTCAGCGCGCTGTTCGCTGAAAAGGTCAAAATCATTTTTACCAATGATTTCCTGATTGGTTTTTTGCCAGGCTTGCTCGACGCTTCGGTTAGTCATTGCATACAGGCCATCGGTGCCTTTGATCCAGATATGGTCTTCAAGGCAGTCGATAAACTCTTGTAATGTTGGGATTTGACTTTGATCTTGCTGATACTGCAGATGGCGTTGTTGTTCTTGTTGGTAATGTCGGCTCACATCAAAACTAAACCGACCCGCAAGGGCGCTCAGCCACGCTGGCACGTGATGGCTTTGTGCGTTTGTGTAAGTCAGCGTAATCGCGGCAAACAAATTACCGTTAGGTAGCCACACCGGACAGATGCTGAGGATCTGCTGCTCATAAGCTATGTTGATGGTTTCTAACTGAAAAGGGATAAATTGAGCGGTGATCTGCTCAATCTCGGCAACAATCGCATCATGGTTCTGCTCTGCGGTCGACAACGCACTGTGTTGCCACTGTTCGTTGTCATTGAAGGCGTAGACTTGTCCCTGTGCATGGTTGGCATTACAGCACTGTTGCAGGGCATCTTGCCAGTCTGCTAATGAAGAAGATGGAATATCAAAGCGAAACATAATTAGTACGGTATCCTGAATCGCCCAACGATGTGTTTATAAAAATATAGCTGAGATGGCTATTGGGCTTTGGCTGTATCGTATCCGACCATAAAATAATTCCAAGCGGTATAAGACGCTTCAGTTCATAAAAATACGAATTGATAACGTCTGTTAGTGAGAGGCATTGGCGGTTTTCTCTTTTTTGCCAAACTTGACTTGCTGAATCACCAGACCACTGATGATCAATACCAGCCCGATCAGCGTAGAGGGATGAATGTCTTCACCAATAATCGTCGCCAGTAACATCAGGGAGATGAATGGGGAAGCGAAAATCAGGTTACTGATGCGAGCCGTATTCTGTGTTGACTTGAGCGCGCTTAGCCAAAGGACGAACGTAATCCCCATCTCAAAAAGACCTACATAGGTCACCGCAGCCCAGCCTTGGGCCGAGATGGTATTCCAGCTTTGTCCTTCATAGATGCTTAACGCAACAGTAAAAGGAATCGCAACCAGAAAACCAAGTAACACGCCCACGACCGGATCCGCTTTGTTTTTGGTGTTGAGAATCCAATATCCTGCCCATAGCAATGTAGAGAGCAGAGCTAAACCAACGCCAAGCGGGCTCTCAAAATCCATACCTAACACGTTGCCCTGAGTGGCAATCACAATCACACCTAGGTAACTAAACGCGCAAGCAATCCAGTCTTTGCTACGAATTTTCTGCCCGAGAAATACCGCTGCCATGAGCGTCAGCGTGATGGCCCAGCTGTAGTTGATGGCCTGGGCCTGAGAGGCCGGGAGCAAGTCATAAGCCTTAAACAGGATCAGGTAGTAGGCTAATGGGTTAATCAGGCCAAGTAGCAGGTAATACCAAGGATTCGACAGAAAGGTATCGCTGAGCTGATTCAACTTGCCTTGAACACCACATACGATGACAAGAGTAATAGCAGAAACGATGCTGGCAATACACAGCATCTGAATCGGAGTGAACTCGGCTAATGTGAGTTTAAATGCGGTCGCCACTGTCGACCAAAGTAATACTGCTGAGAGCCCAAATCCTAGGGCGCGACGCTCATTCATGATGCCTCTGTATCGTGTTCAAAGGCTCGGCGATAAGATTTTGAGCGAGCCAAAGGATATTATTTTGAGCAGGTAGTGTATGCGAGGATTTTTCATCCAACAAACTGGACATTTATCCAGTGTCTAAATACCATTGTTATAGATATAAAACACAGGCTAACTCGCTATTATGCAATGGATTCTTGAGCATCAATCTCTCATTCTCTCTACTCTATGTGCCGCTGCAGCCAGCGGAGCGGCGGTCGGTTGGTGGGTAAAACAGCGTTTTATCACTCAAACTCAGCTTCTTGAGCAGCAACTGTCTGCAGAAAAACAGCTTCACCAACAACAGCTTGAGCAAGTGGGTCAGCGTCTGGCTGAATCGCAACAAGAGCTGGATGAACTGGATGACGAGCGCGATAAAGCGGCATTTGAAGTGCGTCAGTCACACGGCAAGTTGATGGCAGCAATGGAAAAGCTTCGTTATTTCGAAGCCGTCAAACAAGAGCGTCAGCAGTATTTCGATGAGCTCGGGAAAATGCGTGAGCAAAAATCGCGTTTGGAAACGCAACTGCGAGAGCAGCAAGCGCGCCATGATCAAGTGAATCAGTCGAATGCGGAAAAGCTGCAAATACTGGAACAAGCAGAAGTACGTTTGAAGCAGCAATTTGAGCACCTTGCCAACCAGCTATTTGAAGAGAAAACCGCGAAGGTGGATCTGCAAAACCGTCAGAGCTTAGAAGGCTTGCTTTCTCCGCTAAGAGAGCAATTGGATGGCTTCAAAAAACAAGTCAATGACAGCTTTAGTCAGGAAGCCAAAGAGCGTCATACTCTGGTCCATGAGCTAAAAAATCTGCAACGTTTAAACGAGCAAATGACGCGTGAAGCGGTGAACCTGACCCAAGCTTTGAAAGGCGACAACAAGCAGCAAGGTAACTGGGGCGAAGTGGTTCTTGCCCGCGTGCTGGCAGAATCTGGTCTGAGAGAAGGGCACGAATACGAGACGCAGGTGAATCTACAAAATGAAGCAGGTAAGCGTTATCAACCTGATGTGATTGTTCACCTTCCGCAAAATAAGCAAGTTGTGGTCGACTCGAAAATGGCTTTGGTGGCGTATGAGCGTTACTTCAACGCGGAAACCGATGCACAGCGAGATCAAGCGTTGAATGCCCATCTTATTGCGCTGCGTGCGCACATCAAGGGCTTAAGCATGAAGGATTATCACAAACTCAAAGGCATTCAGAGCCTGGATTATGTGCTGATGTTTATTCCGGTGGAACCCGCTTTTCAGGTCGCTATTCAGGCTGATCCGAGTTTGGTTAAAGACGCGATGGAGCAGAACATCATTTTGGTTAGCCCGACGACCTTGCTGGTGGCGCTGCGTACCATTGATAATTTATGGCGAAATGAACGTCAGAATGAAAACGCTAAACTGATTGCAGAGCGAGCAACCAAACTTTACGACAAACTACGTTTGTTTATTGATGATATGGAAGGTTTGGGCGGGGCGCTGGATAAAGCCAACCAAACGTATCAAGGCGCGATGAATAAACTTGCTACAGGTCGCGGTAATGTGATTCGACAGGCAGAAAGCTTCAAGCAACTTGGTGTCGAGATTAAGCGCCCAATTTCCTCTGATCTTGCACAACTGGCACAGAGTGAAGCATTTTCCGAAAATGAATCGTTAGTAGAAAGACATCCGGCTGAGGATAAAGTAAACTAATCGCCCGCAGTACATTGGGCGACTCTATTTGTCAGCAACCGCCCAGCAGTGAAACGTGCTGCCTAAGAGGAATTAGAATGACGGACACAAGCTTGCAATCCAATAATGCATTAGAGAACGAAACCACCCACTTTGGTTTCACTACCGTGGCGAAAGAAGAAAAAGTAACTAAAGTTGCCGAAGTTTTTCACTCCGTGGCAGCAAAGTACGACATCATGAATGACCTGATGTCGGGAGGCGTTCACCGTCTGTGGAAGCGTTTCACTATCGATTGTAGTGGTGCTCGCCCGGGGCAGCGCATTCTGGATCTTGGCGGTGGTACTGGTGACCTGACAGCAAAATTCTCGCGAATCGTCGGCGATCAGGGCCATGTGATTCTGGCGGATATCAACAATTCAATGCTGAATGTCGGCCGCGATAAGCTGCGCGATAATGGTATTGTGGGCAATGTGCATTACGTTCAGGCGAACGCAGAAGAACTGCCGTTCCCAGATGATTATTTTGATGTGATTACTATCAGCTTCTGTCTGCGTAACGTAACAGATAAAGACAAAGCGCTGCGTTCGATGTTCCGCGTTCTTAAGCCGGGTGGCCGTCTATTGGTACTGGAATTTTCAAAACCAGTCATCGAACCATTATCGAAAATTTATGACGCATACTCGTTCCATCTGTTGCCAAAAATGGGCGAACTGGTCGCGAACGATGCGGAAAGTTACCGTTACCTAGCAGAATCTATCCGCATGCACCCAGATCAAGACACTCTGGAAGGCATGATGCAAGAAGCGGGCTTCGAAAACACCAAATACTACAACCTAACGGGTGGTATTGTGGCGCTGCACCGCGGCTACAAATTCTAAGGGTTAACGGCATGCCATTTGAACCTCTTATTACTGCCGTCATTGAAACGTCGCTGAACACACTGATTAAAGACGATCCCACTCTGGGTCGTCGTTTAGCACGTCTGAAAGGCCAGGTTATTCAAGTCCACCTGAAAGAAATCAATAAGACGCTGACCTTTGTTTTCAGTCAGCAGATTGATGTTTTGGGTAACTATGAAGGTCATCCTGACTGTTATTTGTCTCTCAACCTGAGTGTGTTGCCGGAACTGCGAGATCAAGCCAACATCACCCGTCTTATCAAGCAAGATAAGCTTGAGCTGGAAGGTGATATTCAACTGGCGCAAAAATTCTCTCAGCTGATGGTGGATTGCAAACCAGACATTGAAGAATGGCTGTCGCGAGTGACTGGAGATGTTGTAGCCCATACGGTCGTGCAGGGTTCAAAAAACGTCGGTAACTTTTTCGTTTCTCAAGCAGAAAAACACCAGCGACATCTAGCGCAGGTGATGACAGAAGAGTGGAAATTCGCGCCAGCGCCGCTCGAAGTCGCGCATTTTTGCGATCAAGTGGACGAAGTACGCAGTCAGGCATCACGAGTTGAAGCTCGTCTGAATGCTCTGCTTGATAAATTAGATGCGGATAAGCCTGCGTTGGAGAAACCATGACTCCAGCAGAAATAAAGCGCTTATATCACATCGTTAAAGTACAACTGGAATATGGGCTGGATGAGTTGTTGCCGGAGCATCAACTGACGAAAGCGCCGCTTTGGATGCGCAAAAGCCTGTTCTGGATTAAAAATAAACACCCCGAGAAGCCATTAGGTGAGCGACTTCGTTTAGCGTTACAAGAGCTGGGTCCGGTTTGGATCAAGTTCGGTCAGATGATGTCGACCCGCCGTGACTTATTCCCGCCTCATATCGCTGATCCCCTCGCGTTGCTTCAAGACCAGGTTGCCCCATTTGATGGTGAACTGGCGAAACAGCAAATGGAAAAGGCGTTAGGTGGTCCGCTCGAAAACTGGTTTACCGAGTTTGATATTAAACCACTGGCCTCTGCATCTATTGCTCAGGTGCACACAGCGCGATTAAAAGACACTAACCAAGAAGTGGTATTAAAGGTCATTCGCCCAGATATTCGCCCAGTTATTGATTCCGATCTAAAACTGATGCACCGAATGGCACGTATAGTCGCGGGGGCAATGCCTGAAGCACGTCGTTTAAAACCGGTCGAAGTTGTTCGTGAATATGAGAAAACGCTTCTCGATGAACTCGACCTGCGTCGTGAGGCGGCTAACGCGATTCAATTGCGTCGAAATTTCGAAGATAGCGAAGAATTATACGTTCCTGAAGTTTTTCCTGACTTCAGTAATGAAACTGTCATGGTTTCTGAGCGAATATATGGCTTTCAAGTTTCTGATATAGAAGGCTTGATAGCAAATGGCACCAATATGAAACTGCTGGCTGAACGCGGCGTGAGTGTGTTCTTCACTCAGGTGTTCAGAGACAGCTTCTTTCATGCCGATATGCATCCCGGTAATGTGTTCGTTAAACCTGATCACCCGGAAAACCCAACGTGGATTGGGTTAGATTGTGGGATCGTTGGTACACTTAATAGTGAAGACAAACGTTATCTGGCGGAAAACTTCCTTGCGTTCTTCAATCGTGATTATCGTCGAGTGGCGGAATTGCACGTGGACTCAGGTTGGGTGCCGGCAGATACCAATGTTGACGAGTTTGAGTTTGCGATTCGCATTGTTTGTGAGCCAATTTTCGCTAAGCCACTGTGTGAAATCTCCTTTGGTCACGTGCTATTGAATCTGTTCAATACTGCACGTCGTTTCAATATGGAGGTTCAACCTCAACTGGTATTGCTGCAAAAAACCTTGCTGTACGTGGAAGGGCTTGGCAGACAACTTTATCCGCAGCTTGATTTGTGGGAAACCGCAAAACCATTCCTTGAAGAATGGATGATGAACCAAGTCGGTCCGCAAGCTTTAGTGAATGCCATTAAAGATCGCGCACCATTTTGGGCGGAGAAGTTACCGGAATTGCCAGAGCTGCTTTATGATAGTCTCAAACAAGGTAAGGCGATGAACCAACGTATGGATCAGCTTTATCAGGGCTACCGTCAAAGTAAGCGACAGCAGGCGACAGGTAAGTTTTTATTTGGTGTTGGCGCCACTTTAGTCGTATGCTCGGCAATATTGGTGGATAACGCTTATGAGCAGCTATCGTTCGCCTGTGGGATTGCAGGTGTCACATTCTGGCTGTTTAGTTGGCGAGCTTATCGTCGATAGACGGTAAACTCTTGAAATACATTTTGTTTAAAGACCCGAGGTAAAAAGAATGGGTGGTATCAGTGTTTGGCAACTTCTAATCATTGCTGTAATTGTTGTATTACTATTCGGAACCAAGAAGCTACGTGGTATCGGTGGTGATCTAGGCGGTGCCGTTAAGGGCTTCAAAAAAGCAATGAGCGATGACGAAGATGCTGCGAAAAATGCTAAAGACGCAGACTTCGAGCCAAAAAGTTTAGAGACGCAGCAACAAAAAGAAGCTGCACCTGAAACGAAAAAAGACAAAGAGCAGGCGTAAAACGTGTTTGATATCGGTTTTTGGGAACTGGTATTAATATCTGTTGTTGGTCTGGTCGTTCTTGGACCGGAGCGTTTGCCTCATGCTATTCGCAGCGTGTCCCGCTTTGTCGGTGCCGCTAAGAGTATGGCAAATAGCGTCAAAGACGAATTGTCTCACGAGCTGAAAGTCCAAGAGCTGCAAGAGAACTTGCGCAAAGCTGAGCAAATGGGGATGAAAGACTTATCCCCTGAATTGAAGTCTTCTGTGGAAGAACTTAAACAAGCTGCGCAATCTGTAAACCGCCCTTACGCGGAAAAAACTGAGTCCGATGCTAAGCCTGTGAAAGCAGAGCCTGTCGTTGAGTCGGTAGAGAAAGCGGAAGATATCAAGGTTACAGCGGCAGATAAAAAAGCCGAATAGTCTCATTAGGAGGAGCTGCTAGGATAAGTAGCTCCTTTTTGATCTGGTTTTTACAAAGAGGTTTGCCATGTCTACCGTCGAGCAGACACAACCTTTAATTAGTCACTTGTTGGAGCTTCGCAACCGACTACTGCGTTCAATATTGGCAGTGTTGGTGGTGTTTGTCGGGCTAGTTTATTTCTCTAACCATATTTACGAGTTTATCTCAGCGCCTTTGGTAGAACGTCTGCCTGAAGGTGCGACGATGATTGCAACTGATGTTGCGTCACCATTTTTTACGCCACTTAAACTGACTCTGATTGCGTCGGTATTTGTTGCCGTGCCATTTATTTTGTATCAGGTATGGGCATTTGTGGCTCCGGGCTTATACAAGCACGAACGTCGTTTGATCATGCCGTTGCTGTTTTCCAGCTCTTTGCTGTTCTACTGCGGTGTAGCGTTTGCGTATTTTGTTGTATTTCCGCTCGTGTTTGGCTTCTTCACCGCGATTTCGCTTGGTGGTGTAGAGTTTGCCACTGACATTTCCAGCTATCTGGATTTTGTACTGGCGCTGTTTATGGCGTTTGGCATTGCTTTTGAAGTACCGGTCGCGATCATTTTACTGTGCTGGACGGGTGCAACAACACCACAAGATTTAAAACAAAAACGCCCATACATCATCGTTGCAGCGTTTGTTGTTGGTATGGTGTTGACGCCACCGGATATGATTTCTCAGACTCTGCTGGCTATTCCAATGTGTTTGCTGTTTGAAGTTGGTTTGCTGTTTGCGCGTTTCTACACACGTAAAGATGAGGAAGACGAAACCGAAGAGTAGTCTTTGGTTCGTAAAGTTATCAGTAAAAAAGCGGCTCTCCAGAGCCGCTTTTTGATCGTGAGTACTAAAACGTCATTACTTGATTTTTAGTACGTAGCCACAGTTCGAGCATACATATATTTCTTTGATTCCTACGAGCTTTTGGAAGAAGGTTCGGCGCTGACGTTGTAAGTAAATACCATGCTGACACATAAATATTCCTATTTTTGTTATGATTTTTAATAAATATATTATGTGAAGTTGGTTCCAAAATTAAGGGGTTAATGGGTTTGAAACGATGTTGTGTGATGGTGATTGTTAAATAGGGCTTGCTTGTTTTATGGAATACTCAGTAAGAGGCTGTTTTTAAATCAAAATCAATCGGTTCCAATGCGCTCTGACAGAGCTCTCGCCGTGATGCCATGTAAAACAAGGCTTAGTATTACGGTGCAAGCTACGGTTAATGCAATAAAGCGTCCCCCTGGTAACTCCGCATCTAAGACGATGATGGTAAATACAATACTCGCTAAACCTCTCGGACCAAACCAGCCCATGAACCAGCGGTGACGGGCAGGCACGGCAGTGCCGATAAATGAGAGATAGATAGGGATCATTCGAATCAGCGTTAAACTGATGAGGGCGTATACCATCATGTTGATGGAGAAAAGCCCGAGAACTTGCCCCACAACAGCCGCGCCAAAAAGAATCCAAGTCAGCATGGCTAATAGCTCTGCGAGGCTCTCTGTGGTCAATACCAGTTTGTGAGTATGGCGAGAAGCAAGATGACCAAACAGAAGCCCACCTGTGAATGCCGCAATGTAGCCACTGCCGTGTAGAGTTTGCGCTAAACCGAAGCTGGTCAGGGCAATAGCGCCCACTGTCAGTTGAACCCAAATTTCACTGAGCCATTTTTTCTTCGCGCTCCAGTAGAGTAGCTTGGCGCCAATATAGGCGAGCGACAATCCAACCAGTGTGCCTATACCCAGCTCTTCAGCAAACACCATCAAAGCATGACGCGTACTGATGTCAGCATGTGTAGTACTGGTTTCCACGGCGATGAGAAGCAACAGGATTGGGACGCACAGACCATCATTAAGTCCGCTCTCTACATTGAGTCCTTCGCTTACGGGAGTCGGTACCTTCGGGTTTGATATGACGGCTTTGCCCAGTGCCGCGTCGGTTGCCGCGAGCATAGTCGCAAGGATGGCAGCTTCTATAACCGATAAGACGTCAAACAGAATAACTGCGACGAATGTTCCCAAGATAATCGCGCCCGGCAGTCCAAACATGAGCATCCGGACTGGATAAACCGCTTTTTGTTTTAATACGGTGAGATTGGAGTGAGCGGCATCTGAGAAAAGAATTAAAGCCAGCGTCAGGTCGGCTAGCAGTCTTAAGTCATTGGCTTCTGCTGATAATCCGATTATCCCCAGGCCATATTCACCTAGCAGCAATCCCAGAGCGACATAAACTATCGGTCCAGATATTGCGGAATTTTCGATGCGCTTTGCTATCAGGGTATATAAGAACACAATCCCAGCGAGAATGCTGATAACAAAATAGATACGCTCCAAATCCATAAGTACTTCCTTGTACGTCATGCTGATTTTTGAACAACTTTGGTATCAGTGTAGCAATAGCTATCGCAAAGTTTTTAGTTTGTTGCTGAGTAACTTATTGAGTTGAAGGTAAATTAAACAAAGATTCGGCATTCGCTGTCGTCACTGTGTCTACTTCTTCAATGGTTAAGTCTCTCAGTTCAGCAATACGCTGGGCAACGAGAGAAGTGTAGGCTGGCTCGTTGCGTTTCCCGCGATGTGGGACTGGCGCTAAGTAAGGGCAGTCAGTTTCCAGTATGACCCACTGCATATCGAGGTGAGGGATAACTTTGTCCATCCCACCATTTTTAAACGTTGATACGCCACCTAAGCCGAGGTGGAAGCCCAACTCGTTAATCGCTTTTGCTTCTTCTAAACTGCCACCAAAACAATGAAATACGCCACGCAAGCGGCCATCTTGCTCCTGGCGTAGCAGAGTTAATGTTTCTTCGATGGAATCACGAGTGTGGATCACAACAGGTAAGTCCATCTCTTTTGCCCAGTTAAGTTGGGTAATAAATGCCATTTCCTGCTCAGCTCGGTAGGTTTTATCCCAGTACAGATCGATACCAATTTCTCCCACAGCGATGAAATTGTGTTTCTCAAACCAACCGCGAATGATTTCCAGCGTTTGTTCAACATTATCATCCACATAGCATGGGTGAAGGCCCATCATCGAATGGCATACTTCAGGATAAGCCTGTTCGGTTTGCAGCATCGGCTCAATCGACTCCAGATCGATGTTTGGCAGCAAAATCTTATTAATGCCTTGTTCTCGTGCGCGTTTTACAACTTCGTCGCGGTCATTATCAAATTCGCTGGCGTATATGTGCGCGTGGGTATCGATCATGGTTCGTCTCTGTGCTTCGTTTTTTAGGTCTTGTGAGAAGTATACTTGAGTGTGAGGGCGGGGTCATTTTCAGTTTTTTTCCGCGCCTTTTTCCAGATTGTCACCCGCAAAGTGCATCAAGAGTGATATGATTTTATCCACCAGATGATTTGATCATCATAACCGTCCAGACAAGGAGAAAATGGTGTCTGTATCAATTCAAGGTCCATTCCCTGCACGCCGTATGCGTCGCTTACGTAAGCATGACTTTAGCCGCCGTCTAGTGGCTGAGAACCAACTTTCTGTTAATGATTTGATTTACCCAATGTTCATTCTGATGGGCAAAGATCGTCGTGAAAGCGTAGAGTCCATGCCGGGTGTAGAGCGTTTGTCTATTGATTTAATGCTAGAAGAAGCGCAATACCTTGCAAATCTAGGTGTACCTGCAATCGCACTTTTCCCTGTCGTAAACCAGGATGCGAAAAGCTTATGTGCGACCGAAGCCTATAACCCAGAAGGTTTAGTTCAGCGTGCAGTGCGTTCTCTTAAAGAGCATATCCCTCAAATCGGTGTTATTACCGACGTTGCGCTGGATCCATTTACCACGCATGGCCAAGACGGCATCATTGATGAAGACGGCTATGTAATGAATGATGAAACGACTGAAGTATTGGTTAAACAGGCGTTGTCTCACGCAGAAGCGGGTGCTGATATTGTTGCGCCATCAGACATGATGGATGGACGTATTGGTAAAATCCGTGAAGCGCTAGAAGAAGCAGGCCATATTCATACTCAAATCATGGCTTACTCTGCGAAATACGCTTCGAACTACTATGGGCCATTCCGTGATGCGGTCGGTTCTTCGTCTAACCTTAAAGGTGGCAACAAGAAAAACTACCAAATGGATCCGGCAAATATTGATGAGGCGATTCACGAAGTCGCGCTGGATATCAATGAAGGTGCCGATTCTGTAATGGTTAAGCCGGGGATGCCTTATCTGGATGTGGTACGCCGTGTGAAGACTGAGTTGCAGGTTCCGACATTTGCTTACCAAGTGTCGGGTGAGTACTCGATGCATAAAGCGGCGATTCTAAACGGTTGGTTAAAAGAGCGTGAAACGGTGATGGAATCATTGCTATGTTTCAAACGTGCGGGCGCTGATGGCATCCTGACTTACTTTGCCAAAGATGTGGCGGAGTGGTTAGCGGAAGAAAACGCTCAAGCGGCTCAATATCTAAATATGTCTCAAGAAGCGACAGAAGAGTAATTATCGCTTAGTGAGAAAAACCAGACCGACAATAGTTGTTCGTCTGTATATACCCAAGTAACCTCTGGCGGATCAAATATGGCTTATTTACATAGCAGCAGTCCAAGGTGCTTGGGTATTAAATTTCTGGGGAGAGAACAATGACAATGCTGATTCGTGAAGGCACGTTGGAAGAGGCACTTCAGGTGGTAACTCACGTAAAAGAGTTTGCCAATGGAGAAACAATGGAGTCTATGGCACAGCGTCTCGGCGATAAAAACAGCTTAATTCTAGTGGCTGAGAAGAACGGTTCGATTTTAGGCTTCAAAATTGGTTATGAATTGGATGATGATACTTTTTACAGCTGGTTTGGTGGCGTAGCTCCTCAGGCTCGTAATGAAGGGGTTGCACAAATGCTGTTAGAGGCCCAAGAAGAGTGGGTGGCTGAGCAAGGTTATAAAACCCTTAAAGTGAAGTCTCGTAACCAATTCCCAGCTATGCTTAGATTGTTATTGCGAAATGGCTATCTCATTGAAAAGTTTGATGAAAACGTTAATCTTCGCGAATCTAGAGTACACTTCATTAAAGCAATGTGAAATTAAATGAGATTTTTTCTCATTTAATTGTTGACAGTTAAATGAGAATCATTATTATTAATCCTGTCTTAGGGAATGAGGAATGGTTCACAAGGACGTTGATTTACTTATTAATAGTTGTTGATTAACAGAAGTTGATTAACTGGTGTTGAGAAGGTGATGAAACAGTTTCCAAGAACTTGCACGAACTCTTTTTGACACGACATTGCTCACATTGCTTCCAGTGTAATTTATAGCTTCTTGGTTAAGCAGCTTGATAAAAAATTGCTTTACCACTTCTGCTAGGCGACCCAATTGGGTCGCTTTTTTCTTTTCTACGATTTCATTTGACGCCACGATTCATAACTTTTCCACATTTGATGATCATTTTTAGATCGTTGATCTTTTCATCTTAAAATAAAATTATTTAATATTATTAGTAACTTAACTTGGTTATTTTCTTTGTTTTGTAATCTTGTATAACCAGTGGATAAATAATATAAACAGAGTTATCCACAGGAGGGGTTGAGTTTTAGTGTATCAGCTCGAAATATTTACGCGATCTGGATCGAGCGAACAAGATAGATTCGGATCAGTAGTCATGGCATCCTAAGCAGATCTATTAAGTACTGACTTGGATACAGACAATTATGGCAAGTATTCCTGAAAATCCGCTGATTCTTATCGACGGTTCTTCTTATCTATATCGCGCTTTTCACGCCTACCCAGGCACAATGAGTAATGGTGAAATACCAACTAATGCCGTCTACGGTGTAGTAAACATGCTACGCAGTATGATGCGTCAGTTTGCGTCTGATCGTATTGCAGTGGTTTTTGACGCGAAGGGTAAAACCTTCCGTGACGATATGTATCCAGAATACAAAGCGAATCGTCCGCCAATGCCGGATGATCTTCGTTGCCAAATCGAGCCGTTACATAATGTGATTCGCGCAATGGGCTTGCCTTTAATTTGTGTTCCTGGCGTAGAAGCGGATGACGTCATTGGTACTTTGGCTTATCAGGCATCGCAAAAAGGCATGCCAGTATTGATCAGTACCGGTGATAAAGACATGGCGCAGTTGGTGGATGACAATATCACCCTTATCAACACCATGACCAATGTTGTGATGGATCGTGAAGGTGTGATTGAAAAGTTCGGTATTCCACCGGAGTTGATCATCGATTACCTGGCGTTAATGGGCGATAAAGTCGACAACATTCCGGGTGTACCGGGCGTGGGTGATAAAACTGCAACTGCGTTGTTGCAAGGTATCGGTGGCCTGACGAAGCTTTACGAAAACTTAGATGATATTGCTCCACTGGGTTTCCGTGGTTCAAAAACCATGGCGAAGAAGCTCGTCGACAACAAAGAAAATGCAATGCTGTCGTACGAACTCGCCACTATTAAGCTCGATGTTGAATTGGAAGAAACGCCGGAATCACTGCTCAAAGCAGAACCAAGCAAAGACGAGCTGATCAAGTTATATGGTCAACTGACGTTTAAGTCTTGGCTCAATGAGCTGTTAGAAGGCGGCTCAGGCGCTGTAGAAGCGGTCGAAATGGCTGGGTCTGCACGGGCATCGTCTGCGTCTTCTCATGCTGAGATGGAAACGTCAGCGGTGACGATTGATCGCAGTCAGTACGAAACCATTTTAGACGAAGCGTCCTTGAATGCTTGGTTAGACAAACTAAAAGCGTCTGAATTGTTCGCTTTCGATACCGAAACAGACAGCCTCGACTACATGGTAGCGAATCTGGTTGGTCTCTCGTTTGCGGTAGACGAAGGCATCGCAGCTTATGTTCCTGTTGCTCATGACTACCTTGATGCACCGCAGCAGCTAGACCGCGACTGGGTGTTAGAGCAGTTAAAACCTATCTTAGAAGATGAGTCGCAAGCGAAAGTCGGCCAGAACCTGAAATACGATGCATCTGTTTTAGCTCGCTACGGCATTGAGATGAAAGGTATTAAGCACGATACCATGCTGGCTTCTTACGTATACAACAGCGTAGGCGGCAAACATGATATGGACAGCTTAGCGCTACGTTTCCTTCAGCATAGCTGCATCTCCTTTGAGCAAGTTGCAGGTAAAGGTAAAAAGCAGCTTACTTTTAATCAAATTGAACTCGATCAAGCGTCCCCATACGCAGCAGAAGATGCAGATGTGACGCTTCGTCTGCACAACCGTCTGTTTGCCAATATTGAGCAAGACGAAAAGCTGAAATCGGTGTACGAAGATATCGAAATGCCACTTGTTCCTGTGCTTTCTCGTATCGAGCGCACTGGGGTATTGATTGATGACATGAAGCTGGGCGCTCAGTCGGTAGAAATCGCCGCTCGCCTTGAAGAGCTTGAGAAAAAAGCTTACGAAATTGCAGAGCAAGAGTTCAACATGAACTCGCCAAAGCAGTTACAAGCTATCCTGTTTGAGAAAATGGGTTTACCGGTAGTGAAAAAGACACCATCTGGCACGCCTTCGACCAACGAAGAAGTGTTGCAAGAATTGGCTCTAGACTACCCATTACCAAAACTGATTCTTGAATACCGTGGTCTGGCAAAGCTGAAATCGACTTACACCGATAAGCTGCCGAAGATGATTAATCCAACCACAGGACGCGTACATACCTCTTACCATCAAGCGGTAACGGCGACTGGTCGCTTGTCATCAACCGATCCAAACCTACAAAACATTCCAATTCGTAATGAAGAAGGACGCCGTATTCGCCAGGCATTTGTTGCACCGACGGGTTACAAAATCCTGGCGGTCGACTATTCACAAATCGAACTGCGCATTATGGCTCACCTTTCTGGCGACCAGGCTCTGCTTGATGCATTCCGCGATGGTAAAGACATTCACGCAGCCACTGCCGCTGAAATCATGGGCGTGGGTATTGATCAAGTCTCTAGTGAACAGCGTCGCCGAGCGAAAGCGGTTAACTTCGGTCTTATCTATGGTATGAGTGCGTTCGGCTTAGCGAAACAGTTAGGTATCCCACGTGGAGAAGCACAAACCTACATGGATAAGTACTTCGAGCGTTACCCTGGTGTGATGCAGTATATGGAAGACACGCGCAGTGCTGCAGCCGATCAAGGTTATGTTGAAACCATCTTTGGTCGTCGTTTGCACCTACCAGAGATTAAATCTCGTAACGGGATGCGTCGCAAAGCAGCAGAACGTGCGGCGATCAATGCGCCAATGCAAGGTACAGCGGCAGACATCATCAAGAAAGCGATGTTACTTGTTGACCAATGGATTCAGGCTGAAGGTGACGGTCGAGTGAAACTTTTGATGCAAGTACACGATGAACTGGTATTTGAGGTTGAAGAGTCATCATTGTCCGAAATTGAAAGTAAAGTACAGAAATTGATGGAATCTGCAGCAGAGCTGAAAGTGCCTCTGGTTGCTGAAGCTGGTCATGGTGACAACTGGGATCAGGCTCACTAGTCATTTTTAAATCGATTTGTCTAATTTATTATGAGCCAGCGCACAAACGCTGGCTTTTTTTTACGATTAAAAAAGACATGGCAGTCTTAGGTTTGCTGTCATTTAATAAAACTTTAATGAAAAAAAACTACAAAAATTCTTTGCAATTCTGACCAATTGTTGTACATTAATACTCGTAGGGTACAGAGGTAAGATGTTCTATCTTTCAGACCTTTTGTTTCACGTTATTGGATTAGGCTGATTCAGCCGCCCCAGTCAGTTTTTGACTGGGGCGTTTTTTATTGGGACAAAGAAAAATATGTTAAAGAACAATTACTTATTGTTTTTTTGGCTTTTCCATCAACCTCCCCCTTTCTTTAACTCCTTACAAAACCTGACTTTTTTCTGCATTTAGCCGTTCTCTACGTCCTGTAAATTTACGCCAGTCACATTCTGATTTTTTCTCCACAGAAACTAAGTCTTTAATAATCACAGTTGTATTTATTTTAAGTTTCTGAATTTTATCATTTTTATTGTGATTGAATATGGCAGGGAGACTATAGTGGGGAAATTTGAAGGCTTTTTATGCTATTGAAATCATTTGATAGTTCAGTAATGCTTTACAGCATAATAACAACTACCAAGTTTTCTCTCCCGTTATCCCTGCCAGGAAGGTGGGGATTTTTATTTCTGTCATTTCCTTTCTTATTCGTTAGATAAACAAAAGCCCCACCAACGGGTTGGCAGGGCTATCGCAAAAATTTAACAAGAATTGTTAATTATTCTTCATTGCTCTCTGGCGTTTCTAATTCGTCTTCTTCAATCAGATGTGCCAGTGCAGGCGCAAACCAGGTGTCCAGTTTGGCACGCAGCTGATCAACACCTAAACCTTTCAGAGACGAAAATACGTCCACGTCTACATCACCACCGAAAGTTTCAACTTGCTTACGAATTTTCAGTAGCGTCTGTTTACGGGCACCGCTTTTCAGTTTGTCTGCTTTGGTCAGCAGCACTTGCACTGGAATACGGCTGTCGATAGCCCAGAAAATCATTTGCTGGTCGAGATCTTTCATTGGGTGACGGATGTCCATCAGAACCACTAAGCCTTTTAGACACTCGCGTTTCTGAAGGTATTCGCCCAAAGATTTCTGCCATTTGTTCTTCATCTCAACTGGGACTTGAGCAAAGCCGTATCCCGGTAGATCGACGATATGACAACCTTCTTCTACCTTGAAAAGGTTGATCAACTGGGTACGACCCGGTGTCTTTGATGTCTTGGCTAAGCTTTTTTGGTTAGTCAGACGGTTAAGTGCACTCGATTTACCAGCGTTTGAGCGTCCTGCAAACGCAATCTCGACACCTTCGTCCTCCGGCAAGTGGCGAATATCGGGTGCGCTGGTGATGAAATGCGTATTTTGGTAATGAATTTTTACGCTCACTGTTAACTCCATCTCGACTTTGTGTAGTCGATTGATTACTTTTTTGTGAAATTGTGTAAAATAACCGTGCTCGGCATGAGGTCGCCTATTGTACCATGAGTGTACACGGTATGTTCACATTCCGTGGTACTGGAAGCTTGATAATTATAATGGAATGTCATGAAGAAATTAGCGCTAATTTTGAGTGTTTTAGCCAGCTGCTCAGTATGGGCCCAAGGTAGTATTGAGGCTGGTAAAGCAAAATCACAAACCTGTGTCGCCTGTCATGGTGCAGATGGCAACAGTGCAATCGCAATGTACCCTAAACTCGCTGGTCAACACGCTAAGTATCTTGAAAAACAGTTGCAAGATCTTAAGTTAGGTATGACAAGCGGTGGTAAGCAAGGTCGTTACGATCCCGTCATGAGTGGTATGGCAATGCCGCTAAGTGATGAAGACATCGCAGATCTATCCGCATACTTTGCGTCTCTGCCAACGTCAGAGAACTCAACACCTGAAAACGTTGTTGAGAAAGGCAAAGTGCTCTACACCGCTGGTGATGCTGAGCGTGGTCTAACGGCATGTATTGCATGTCACGGTGCTCGTGGTAACGGTACTGAGCTTTCAGGTTTCCCTAAAATTTCTGGTCAGCATGCTGACTACATCAAAGCTCAGCTTACTAAATTCCGTGATGGTAGCCGTGGTAACGATATGAATGCCATGATGCGTGATATCGCGAAGAAGATGACAGATGAAGATATTGAAGTTCTGTCGCAATATGTTGGCGGTCTGCACTGATAACTGATAACCCTACATAGTTCGAGCAATGTTATTCAAAAATGCCCCGGCGAATTCGTCGGGGCATTTTTGTTGGTGACTCAGCTCACACCATAGGTAAGCGGCTAAATAGATATCTAGCTCGGTAGCTTGTAAGACATTTGCCATACTTGTTGTTGCCTTTTTCTCTTCGGTTAACCTTAACGTTATGATTAGTAATATCTTTTGTCTGTGACAGGAAAAATGCTGTAGTTTTTTTCTGTGCTCGGCTTGTCGCAAGGTTTGATCGGCGTAAAGTAGAAGCTGTTCACAGGGGGGTGAACAAAGGGAAATTTAGACCAAGGTTTCGGTCTCAGGGATTCAAGCTAGGGATGCTTGGTTGTTGCAAAAGGACTTGGGTAGGCAGGGAGCCTGCCGGATAAGGATGGTCATCTCGTCTGACGGTTAAGACAGTGAAAAGGATCAGGCACAGGAAGTCGCCCAGAAGACAGGAAGTTAATGGATAGCCAAAATTCATCAGGAAGATGAAAAACAACACTTTTTGGCAAGGAAAGCTCGAAAAACAAAAGGATTATTGGTGCACTCAATGCGTGCAACACAGTTTCGCCACATAAGATGGCATTAGGAAGCGGCAGTTTAACTGTCGCTTTTTTTATTTCTTTCACAATGAAATTGACGTCGAAATTCTCTCAGGAGACGATGTCGCATCAGAATCAGAGTTTTTTAGTAAAAACTGCTGAAAAAATGCTCAGCAACACTCCAATCTGAGTTCAGTTTCTGGTATGTTTCGCATCCCTGTTTGAGGAAGTCAGCATGCATACCTGTCCTTTATGCCACAATCAGCACACTCACCATTATTTTGAAGATAAGCGTCGCGAGTATCTTCAATGTGAACAGTGCCGTTTGGTGTTTGTAAATCCAGACCAACGTTTGGATGCAGATACCGAAAAAGCTCACTATGATTTGCATGAGAACAATCCCGAAGATATGGGATACAGACGCTTTTTGTCGCGAATAGCTGATCCAATGACAGAGCGAATTTCTCCACAATCGAACGGAATCGACTTTGGTTGTGGTCCGGGCCCGACACTTTCTCTGATGTTAGAAGAAACGGGCCACAGCATGGCGTTATATGATCTTTATTACCACCCTGATACATCGGTGCTAGAAAAGCAGTATGACTTCATGACAGCAACAGAGGTGATTGAACACCTCTACCACCCAGATATGGTGTGGAAGCAATGGTTGAATTTAGTTAAGCCAGGGGGCTGGATTGGCCTGATGACAAAAATGGTCATCGACGCAGAGGCTTTCAAATCGTGGCATTATAAGAACGACCCAACGCATGTGGTGTTTTTTAGCCGTGAGACGTTCCAGTTCCTAGCTGAGCGGGATAAGCTCGAACTTGAATTTATTGGTAATGATGTAATTTTACTGAGGAAGACCCAGTAATGAGCCGTAGTAAAAAATCTAGAAAGCCGGGTGCCGCAGGCGCACCTGATATTATTGTCACTCGTAACCGTACTGAATCAGACGTGGAAGGCCGTTTACGTAAGCGTGCGAAAAAGCGCAAAGGTTTGAAAACGGGTAACCGTAATTCAGACGCGAATGAGCAGAAGCAACGCGCCGCTGCACAAAATCGTGACCCACGTTTAGGCAGCAAGAAGAAGATCCCTCTGATTGTTGAGCCAGCGAAGAAGATGACCAAGCAAGAACGTCGTCTGTCTGCGGAACAAGAGCTGGAGATGCTGGAAAACGATGCACAATTGAATGTGTTGTTGGATCGTATCGAAGCAGGTGAGAATCTGGGTACTGGTCTACAAAAATACGTAGACGAGAAGCTGGATCGCATCGAGAAGTTGATGGACCAACTTGGTCTGTTAGAACCTGAAGAAGAAGAGGACTTTACTGCTCCTGCTGCGAAAGGTTCTCGTAATGACGATGATCTTCTTGCGGATTTTGATGATATCAACTTTGACGACTACAAAGGATAATTAAGCGATGAACGTAACCTTATTAGCAATTGCAGGGGCGGTGATCATTATCGCTCTGGCTTCTTATGCAGGTTACCTTCTGCTTCAATTGAAAAAGCAAAAGGAATTGCAGCTGAAGCATCAAAAACTGGCGATTGATAAACGTAACGCCAACATTTTTGAGAACGTGCATACCTTGTGTCAGGCAGGCATTCAAGGCCAGTGCGATTTGTCGGAAATCAGTATTCGTGTCTACTGCATCATGGATTATGTTCAGGGTGAAGACCGCATTGATTTCGACAAAACGTATCCTGCAATTTCTGAGCTTTACCATATTGTTAAAGATATGGCGCGCGGTGAAGATCGCCAGCAACTAGCCAAAAAAGAGCGTATGCAGCAGAATCTGACTCGTCAGAAAGCGGAAAGTCGCTTAACCGAGTCGATCGTTAAAGAACTCGAATTGTTGAAGAAAAACGTCCAGCCACTGAATAATCAAATTAATATTCAGATGATCTAGTCACCAGAACGTTACTTGATTGCTTGAGTCAGTAATTTCACCCCAGTTATGCTCTTGTGGCTGCTGGGGTTATCGTGATCACGCTAGCACTTCTTTGGTTTTATAATTAAAAAGCCAAAAGGTATTACCGCGGTTATCTTTGTCGTGTGGCAAAATAAGCAGCTCTGAATATTGGGTGACGACTTTCGTTGCCCTAACATTTAACGGAAAGTACCACCATGTCGAATCAACACACTGAATCGAAACAACAAATCGTTTGGGATCAAGCAGTATTGGATAAGTACAACTATTCCGGTCCTCGCTATACGTCGTACCCGACAGCATTGGAGTTTCACGAAGCATTTACTATCTCTGATTATGATATGGCATGTGCTCAGTACCCTGATCGGCCGTTATCGTTATACATCCATATTCCGTTCTGTCACAAGCTTTGTTACTACTGTGGTTGTAATAAGGTGATTACTCGCCACTCGCATAAAGCCGATGAGTACCTCGATGTTCTAGAGCACGAAATTCGTCAACGCGCGTCTTTGCTGGTGGGCAGAACAGTAACGCAACTGCATTTTGGTGGTGGTACACCAACGTTCCTATCTGAAAAACAGATCACACGTGTGATGAACCTGCTTCGCCAGGAATTTTTCTTCAGTGATGATGCCGAAATCAGCATTGAAGTTGACCCGCGAGAAATTGAACTCACGATGCTGGATCACCTGCGCAGCGAAGGTTTTAACCGCTTAAGTATCGGCGTTCAGGACTTTAACAAAGAAGTGCAGAAACTGGTCAATCGTGAGCAAGATGAAACGTTCATTTTTGATATGGTGGCACGTGCGAAAGACTTGGGCTTCCGCTCGACAAACCTGGATTTAATCTACGGCTTACCGAAGCAGACCAAAGAGTCTTTTGCTAAGACACTGGAGCAAGTGCTTGAAATGTCACCGGGTCGTCTGTCGGTATTTAACTACGCCCACATGCCGCAGCTGTTTGCCGCTCAGCGTAAGATTAAAGATGAAGACCTGCCTCAAGCCGAAGAAAAGATGGCGATTTTGCAAGATACTATCGCAACGTTAACCGATGCGGGTTACCAGTTTATCGGTATGGATCACTTTGCTAAGCCTGATGATGAACTTGCGGTTGCTCAGCGAGAAGGTGTGCTGCATCGCAACTTCCAGGGTTATACCACACAAGGTGAGTGTGACTTAGTCGGCTTTGGCGTTTCGGCTATCTCGATGATTGGTGACGCTTATGCGCAGAACCAAAAAGAGTTGAAGAAATACTACGCTCAGGTGAATGACCTGCGTCATGCGCTTTGGAAAGGCGTCTCGCTGGATGCGGATGACTTACTACGCCGCGAAGTAATTAAGCAACTGATCTGTAACTTTAAACTGGATAAAAGAGCCATTGAGTCGGAGTTTAAGGTTAAGTTTAATCAGTACTTCAAAGAAGACTTAGAGCTGTTACAAACCTTCATTAATGATGAGCTGGTCGAAGTGGATGACAACGAAATTCGTGTCACTCTACGCGGTCGCCTGCTTATCCGTAACATCTGTATGAGTTTCGATAAGTACCTCCGTGCGAAGGCTCGTCAGCAGCAGTTCTCTCGAGTGATTTAGAATTCGAGAGATTCCGAATACAAGAAATGCCAGCAAATGCTGGCATTTTTTATGATTTTCGCGGAATTAAACGCGATGTTTAACTTTTTCTTTCAGCTCTGCTTTTTCAGCGTCTGACAAGAATGCCAACTCAAGGCCATTGATTTGCGCTTGGCGAATCTGTTCTTGGCTCAAGCCTGCAGCTGGTGCTGCGACTTCGTATTCGTAAGGCAGCTCAATACCTTCAACCGCTGGGTCATCGGTGTTTAGACATGCAAGAACACCATGTTCAAGGAACTGTTTTAGCGGGTGATTCGCAAGAGAAGCAACGGTGCTGGTCTGAATGTTCGATGTCAGGCAAGATTCAATACCAATGCGGTTTTCTGCTAGGTAATCCATCAATTTTGGATCTTCAATCGCTTTCACACCGTGACCGATACGCGTTGCACCTAACGTGTTGATTGCTTGCCACATACTTTCTGCACCAGCAGCCTCGCCAGCGTGAACAGTCACGTGAAGACCCGCGTCTCGCACTTGTTTAAAGTGAGAAACAAAACGATCACCTGGTTGACCTAGCTCGTCACCTGCAAGGTCAACTGCCACAATGTGGTCTTTCTGACTAAGGATACCGTCTAATTCCTGTTGGCAAGCATCGATACCGAATGTACGGCTCATGATGCCAATCAGATTAGCTTTGACACCGAAATCACGCATACCTGCCTGAACACCATCGACGACTGCTTCAACGACACCGGCTACTGGCAAGTTGTGCTTCATTGCCATGTAGTAAGGCGAGAAACGCAATTCCGCGTAATCAATTTGAGCGTTCAGCGCATCTTCCACGTTTTCGTACGCAACACGACGACACGCGTCTAGATCACCCAGTACCGCTACGCCCCAATCAAGCTTTGAAAGGAAAGCAACGAGAGAAGGCTCTGCTTCGACAATCTGAACGTGTGGCGTGAGAGATTCAACGTCGTACGCAGGCAGAGTCATCCCAAATTTTTGGCCAAGATCTAGAATGGTCTGGGTACGGATGTTGCCGTCAAGGTGGCGATGCAAATCGGTAAGAGGAAGGTTCTTAGTTATCATTGTGTTGATCCGGATAGTTATGAACTGGAACAAGGCCCAAACATCATCTGTGACAATACATTGGGAAGATTTGCAATTAAGTATAATTAACAGTTTGGTTGATTGTCAGTAGAGCGTGACCAGGAATTCAACGATTCTCGCTCTTTTCTACTCCATGTTAACTAAATGTGTTGGCCATTCTTCCAGTGGCATAGGGCGGCTGTAATAAAATCCCTGCACCTGATGGCAGCCTATTGAACGAAGCAGTTGAGCTTGCGAGGCGTTTTCTATCCCTTCAGCGACGACGCTGGTTTTAAGTCCAGCCGTTATATTAAGCACGGCTGCAACTACAGATCGCTCTAGATTCTCTTGGCTCAATTGGTTGACGAACGTGCGATCGATTTTCAGACATGTAAAGGGCAGGGTATGCAGATAGCCCAGAGACGAGTAGCCTGTACCGAAATCATCTATCGCGATGCCTATGCCCATATCGCGGAGTTTTGTCATGTTGTCTAGTGTTGTCGGCCCGCTATCAATGATGCGTGATTCAGTGATCTCCAGAGTCAGGTTACTGGCTGGGAGTTTAGTTATTGTCAGCACGCGCGTGACACTATCGACAAAGTCCGGACAGGAAATTTGGTTAACCGAGATATTTACATGCAGTTGGAAGTCTGATGGCCACTGCTTATTTTCAATGGCGTTGTAGGTATCGCGACAGGCTTGTAACAGAATCTGTTGACCAATCGCTTTGATCATCCCGCTCTCTTCTGCGATGGGAATAAAATCCAACGGTGAAATCATGCCTGACTCACTCTGCCAGCGCGCCAGAGCTTCGGCACCACAGGTATTGCCAGTTGCCAAGTCGATAATCGGCTGATAATGCGGAATGAACTCTCGGTTTTCCACTCCGGTTTGAATCTTAGTCAGCATCTGAGTACGGAATTTAGAAGCGCTGGCGAGTTCAGGACTGTAATGGCAGACATTTGAGAGAGAATCTTGTTTGGCGTAACTCAGTGCAATGCTGGCATTACGCAACCATAAGGACATATCTTCGCCTTGCTTGCTTTGCACAATACCAAGCGAGATTTTCATAATGACGGCTTCTTCTTGCGTGATGAATGGAGTCGCAAAGAGCTGCTGTAAACGACGCTCTATGAGCCGAACGTCATTGCTGTTGTGTACATTGGATACAAAAATGGCGAACTCGTCTCCACCGATCCTGGCCAGCAAAGTATCATCTTGAAATTGTTGTTTCAGCCTTTCCGCTATGTCTATCAGTAGTTGATCGCCATTGTGGTGGCCGACACTGTCATTTATGTCCCTAAATCGGTTGATGCCGAGCAAAAATAGCGTTCCGTGGCACTGGCAGCGTTGCTGAGTACACATTTCTACTAACCCTTGGCGGCTGTATAAGCGTGTAAGTGAGTCATAAACCAACTGTTCTCGTAAGGCGGTAAATGATGCTTTTAAATTTGCGGTCATTTCATTAAATGCCTGAACAAGCACTGTGGTCTCATACACATAGCCCGGCTTGGGCAGGCTGCTGTTCCAATCGCCCTTAGCCAACTGGAGTGCAGCAGCAGCAGTGGTATTAATTGGCTTTGTGATGCGATTGAAAATGACCCAGCAGATCGCAATGCCTATTAAGCTGACAATGATGCCCACAAGCCAGCTTTTTTCCTGACTGTCTGGCAACACTCCGAGCAATTCTGCCTCAGAGATAGAGGTACCGATAAACCATTTAATCCCGTTGGGGTCTTCATAGGGTGTGAGTCGGCTGAAGATACGTTGTCCGTTGTGGTCAAAGACAAAGGTAAAAGTTTGCGTGGTGTGGGAAAGATCGAATGAGCGGACCCGAGTGGCGCTGGATTGAATGATTGGATTGGTGCTCTCAGAGGCCAATAAACGCTGTCCTTTATCGGAGAAGCGTGTGCCCCATAATATGACACTGCCGGATTCGGAGTGTGCGACCAAGCGATGCTCCTGATCCAGGATAAATACAGAGGCTTTTGTCTTTTGTGCTACTTCGCGTAGAAACTTGTTAAAGGTATTCAGCCGGACATCGGCGACCAATACTCCCGCTAACTCTTGTTTAAGATACACCGGTGCCATCGCTGACAAAGTAATCTCTTGGCGTTCATCGGAGTTACTATAAATTTCTGACCACATTGGTCTTTGGTTTGTGGCTACCGGTTGGTACCAAGGGCGGTTGCGCGGGTCATAAGAAGTAATGACTGAACGAATATCGTCACTGACCAGACTGGTTTCGTAGATTACCAGATCACCACCGGTTTGTTGGCTTTGAAGCATTAAAGTGTAGTTGCCAGAAGGCTCCAGACGAAAACCGGTAAAGTCGCCACTTTCAGAGCCAAAGGCTATCACATCCAGCTGTGGGATAGATTCAGAAAGGGTCTCAAACGTGCTCAGTAAGTAGGTTTGGATCTCATGGGAATCGATAGGGTGGAAGAGGTTGTGATGATTCACACTATGGGGGAGTGTTGTCACGGCAGCTAGAGGCTCATTTAGAAAACAGTTAAGATGCTCGTGGACACTCTCGGTCAAAACCGACAGTTGCTTATCACTGATATCGGTCACCACCGTTTCGTAGTTCTGCTTCTGGACTTAGACCATTACACTGATAGCCAATAAGAAAATCATCACAAATGGGATGAGTACAGCGGTACGTAGTGTAATTTGAGTCGTAGCAGTAGACATTGTCTAATCACAAAAGGGTGGTGCGCCATATTGTACTGATACGTTTATTAATACTAGATGACAGCTATGCTGTATTATTAATCAAAGTGTCAGTACAACTCCTTTAATTTTCTGGTGAGCGTATTACGTCCCCAGCCTAGTACTTTAGCGGCATCTTGCTTGTGACCTTTAGTGTGTTCTAACGCGGCTTCCAATAAAATGCGTTCAAATTCTGGTAATGCGTAAGAAAGCAGTTCTTTATCGCCTGCTGCTAATGATTGACGTGCCCAGTCCGCCAATTGTTCTTGCCAGCTGCCTTGTGTAGAGTCTGAGATAGTTTTCTTTTCTTGCAGCAGTTCTGAAGGCAGGTCATTGGGTAATACTTCACTACCGCTAGCCATAACGGTCAACCAACGACAAATGTTCTCCAACTGACGCACGTTGCCCGGCCAGTCCAATCTGTTGAGAATTTCTACAGTAGAAGGATGCAGTGTTTTAGTTTCAACGCCAAGCTCGTCCGCAGCGCGCAGCAAGAAGTGCTGAGTTAGTTTCTCTATGTCTTGCTTACGTTCACGAAGTGCTGGAATTTGTACCCGAATAACGTTCAAGCGGTGGAACAAGTCCTCACGGAAGTCGCCCTCATGTACCAGTCTCTCCAGGTTTTGGTGAGTTGCGGCAACGATACGGACATCGACACTGATTGGCGAGTGACCACCGACACGATAGAACTGACCATCAGCAAGAACGCGTAGCAAGCGAGTCTGGATATCCAGCGGCATATCACCGATTTCATCCAAAAATAACGTACCGCCATTCGCTTGTTCGAATCGACCTTGGCGAACATTGTTCGCGCCGGTAAACGCGCCCTTTTCATGGCCAAACAATTCGGATTCGATCAGGTCTTTCGGGATTGCTGCCATGTTAAGTGCAATGAAAGGTTTGCTGGCTCGAGGGCTATGTCGATGCAGCGCGTGAGCCACAAGCTCCTTACCGGTACCAGACTCACCATTGATCAGCACTGAAATTGAAGAGCGGGAAAGGCGGCCAATCGCGCGAAACACTTCCTGCATCGCCGGTGCTTCACCGATGATTTCTGGTGTTTCGGCAGGGATGTCTTCTGGTGATATCTGCACTCGTTTATTTTCATGACTGTGAGCGATAGCGCGCTCGACTAAAGTCAGGGTTTCATCGATATCAAACGGTTTTGGCAGGTATTCAAATGCGCCTTTTTGATACGCATTAACTGCCGCGTCCAGATCGGAGTGAGCGGTCATAATGATGACGGGCAAGTCCGGGTAGTCGCGCTGAACTTGTTTGAGAAGCTCAAGGCCATCGATGCCCGGCATACGTATATCTGAAACCAGAACGTCAGGAACTTCGCGTTCTAGTGCCATTAAAACGCTTTCCCCATCAGCGTAGGTTTCGCACTTAATATTGGCTGAAGAAAGGGTTTTTTCCATCACCCAGCGAATTGAACTGTCGTCATCAACGACCCAAACATATCCTTTACTCATCTACTAGTCCTTGCAGCAAAACCGTAAAACTGACCCAAAGCTAAACTTGGTCAGATCGGCAAATAAATTGTGAAATTGGTGTGGCCAGGCCAGCTCTCAACATCGATTTTTCCGTTGTGCTGGTCGATCAAATTCTGTGAAATAGACAGTCCGAGTCCGGTACCGCCTTCTCGGCCACTGACCATTGGGTAAAACAGCGTATCTTGTAATTCAGGTTGAATGCCCGGTCCGTTATCGGTGATCTCAATACGCGCGGCTAATTTACAGCGCTTACCATGAATATTCGCTTGGTGCACTGTTCTGGTGCGAATGGTGATCTTACCGTGCTCTTGAGACGCCAGAATTTGTGCTGCGTTGCTGACGATGTTCAGCATTGCTTGCTCTATTTGGTCTGCATCCATCAAAATCTCAGGCAGGCTTGGGTCATAATCTCGCTCGATAGTGATAGAGTTTTGCGACTCCAGTTCGACCAATTGGCGGACTTTTTCCAGAACCTGATGGAGATTTTCTTGTGTCTTTTTACCTGGCTTTTGAGGGCCAAGCAGGCGATCGACTAAGGCCCTCAATCGATCGGCTTGTTCGATAATAATATGGGTGTATTCCGTTAAGGATGGATCTGGCAACATCTTTTCCAGTAGCTGTGCTGCCCCCCGCAACCCACCTAATGGATTTTTAATTTCATGCGCCAGACCACGCACAAGAAGCTTGGCTGCTTGTTGTTGCGCGTGTTGGTTGAGCTCCTGCGTGAGTCGGCGTTGCTGGTCGATCTTTCGCATTTCGACCAGTAGCATAAGCTGCTTTTCCCAGGTTATCGGGCTCACCGTCACTTCCAGCATCAAAGGCTTTCCGTCGACAATGAAAGTGACATCGCTGTCGGTGATACTTTGGCCACTCTGCAGAGGCTGAGTGAGCAGTGCCAAATCCATTGAGGCATGTTGGATAAGCTGAGACAACGACTGCTCGATGATGCGTTTAGCACTTTGTGAAAACAACAGCTCCGCTGCTGGGTTGGCATAACGGATCGCCAACCCATCATCGAGAATCAGCGTTGCTGTAACCATATTGTTGAGAATGGCACTTGGAAGATTGGTATCCACATTATGTCCTTGTTTGCGTTAAGATCGTGCGACGCACAATAATGGTGCAATAGAACATTGAGTATGGCCAATAAAACTAAGAAGAAAAAGTGAAAAGCTTCATTGTGATGCTAAATTTTCACCAAAAATTCTACTTTGCCCCGTTTACGGTCGGCTTGATACTCGCTCTGTGTAAATGCACCGTTATAGGGCTAGATGATGCAATAAGCTTGCCGCTTCGCTTAGCATGAACTGAAAGAGTGTGAGTCCCTCGGTCAATATCACTTAACTGCCAATTTAGGTGCGTTTGGGGTGCCCCATAAGGGTTACCATCGAGCAGAAGTTGTAGCTGTTCACCAATACCGAGCTTACGGTTTGCTTCAAGCTGAATATCAATAAGTCCACGATTGCTGCGTAATGTTGCATCATGTGTTGGGCTAAGCATGGTGAGCTGTAAAGGTAGGGGTTTTTCAGGTTGAGCCTGAGGCGCGTCCTGTGATTCGTCTGGCGTTTTATTCACTTGTGGTGCAAGCGATTCGGTACTTTCGACTTCAGGCGCTGGAGGTGAGGCTTCCAAGTTAGGTAGAGCGATGGCCTTTGCACCCTGACGAGGCGTGTCACTGAAGTGAATCACACCATCTTTATCTACCCAGGTATAAGCAACTTGTGCAATTACGGGGGTATTCCATGCACTGCTGAGAGCGCACAGGAGTGTAATAAGCTGAACTTTCATGGCTCACCTTCTTTTGACTGATATTTTCACGTTTAGGTTACGGACTCCCTTGCTTCACATAATAAGAGTCTCTGCGTATTGTAATTATTTCCTCATGTTAAACGGCGATTCTTGACTGACGAATACAAAAAAGGCCCGCCTGCGAGGCGAGCCTAATATTTTGCTACTGTGTTTACATGTTACACAGTCTGAACCTGAACCTTATACAGAGTAGTAAAGTTCGAATTCAAGTGGGTGAGTCGCCATGTTGATACGCTCAACGTCTTTTGACTTAAGTGCGATGTAAGAATCGATAAAGTCATCAGAGAATACGCCGCCAGCTGTTAGGAACTCACGATCTTCGTTTAGTGCATTAAGCGCTACTTCTAGAGACTCAGCAACTTTTGGAATCTCAGCCGCTTCTTCTGCTGGAAGATCGTAAAGGTCTTTATCCATCGCTTCGCCTGGGTGGATCTTGTTCTTGATACCGTCAAGACCAGCCATTAGTAGAGAAGCAAACGCTAGGTATGGGTTCGCTGCTGGATCTGGGAAGCGAGCTTCGATACGACGTGCTTTCGGGCTTGGTACCACTGGGATACGGATAGAAGCAGAACGGTTACGTGCAGAGTAAGCAAGCATAACTGGTGCTTCGAAGCCTGGTACAAGACGCTTGTACGAGTTTGTTGATGGGTTAGCAAACGCGTTGATTGCGCGAGCGTGCTTGATGATACCGCCGATGTAGTAAAGTGCAGTTTCAGATAGGCCGCCGTACTTGTCACCAGCGAATAGGTTTACACCGTCTTTCGCTAGAGATTGGTGAACGTGCATACCAGAACCGTTGTCGCCAACTAGTGGTTTAGGCATGAATGTCGCTGTTTTGCCAAATGCGTGAGCAACGTTGTGAACAACGTACTTGTAGATTTGGATCTCGTCAGCTTTAGTTGTTAGCGTGTTGAAACGAGTCGCGATTTCGTTCTGACCAGCAGTTGCAACTTCGTGGTGGTGCGCTTCAACAACTAGGCCCATTTCTTCCATGATTAGACACATTGCAGAACGGATGTCTTGAGATGAGTCAACTGGAGCTACTGGGAAGTAACCGCCTTTAACGCCAGGACGGTGACCTTTGTTACCGCCTTCGATTTCAGAACCTGTGTTCCACGCTGCTTCTACGTCGTCAATCTTGAAGAAAGAACCTGACATGTCGTTAGAGTATTTAACGTCGTCAAATAGGAAGAACTCTGGCTCTGGACCAACAAGAACTGTGTCTGCGATACCAGTTGCACGCATGTAATCTTCAGCGCGTTTTGCGATAGAGCGTGGGTCACGGTCGTAACCTTGCATAGTTGCAGGCTCTAGGATGTCACAACGAATGTTTAGCGTTGCATCTTCAGTAAATGGGTCAAGAACTGCAGAGGCAGCGTCTGGCATCATTACCATGTCTGACTCGTTGATACCTTTCCAGCCAGCAACTGATGAACCATCGAACATTTTACCTTCTTCGAAGAAGTCTGCGTCGATTTGGTGAGCAGGAATCGAAATGTGCTGCTCTTTACCTTTTGTATCTGTGAAGCGTAGGTCAACAAACTTAACTTCGTTTTCTTGGATCAGCGATAGAACGTTTTCTACTGACATCTTGGATAACCTCCAGTGTTAAATAAGCGGTAAAAGCTCGATTTAGGAACTATTCTTTAAATGTGAAATTCGGCATTGATTAATCAAACTAAACTTTCATTAACCGATGCTGTTTTTTCTAAAGCTAGAACCGTGCCAAAAAAAATATTCCATTAATTTCAATGGATTGTGTTTTCGGATACTAGTTTGGTGCAAATCATTGCACCATAATGATCCTTATCTGCACCTTAGTGGTGCAATTTATTTTTATTGCACCACGATGTGACAGCCACATCGCTTATTCAGCCCATTTTTTAAGCAATAGTCAATTTGTATTGAACGTTGAAGTAAAGAAAGTTCACTTCACGGCACCGCTTAGAAGACGAAAGCGTGCATTAAGCGTATAAATCGCAGAAATGCTCGGGAGTAGATCACATATTTCTAGGCTTTTTGCTAAAATCTGGTACATTATGGCCGTTTTTTTAATCAGCAAATGTCGCCAGAGAGCACCCGTTCTTAGCGTGGTGGCATTTCATCTATCTAAGTGAATCAATATCCATGGCTACTCCACAGATTGATAAATTAAGAAATATCGCGATTATCGCGCACGTTGACCACGGTAAAACAACGCTGGTTGACAAGCTGCTACAACAATCAGGCACGCTTGAGTCTCGCGGTGAAGCTGAAGAGCGAGTCATGGACTCGAACGACATCGAGAAAGAGCGCGGTATTACCATTCTTGCTAAAAACACAGCAATTAACTGGAACGATTACCGTATCAACATCGTAGATACTCCTGGACACGCGGACTTCGGTGGTGAAGTAGAACGTATCATGTCGATGGTAGACTCTGTACTACTTATCGTTGACGCAGTTGACGGTCCAATGCCGCAAACTCGTTTCGTAACGCAAAAAGCGTTTGCTCATGGTCTTAAGCCAATCGTTGTAATCAACAAGATCGACCGTCCTGGCGCTCGTCCTGACTGGGTTATGGACCAAGTGTTCGACCTATTCGACAACCTAGGCGCAACTGATGACCAGCTAGACTTTAAAGTGGTTTACGCATCAGCACTTAACGGTTGGGCTTCTCTAGAAGAAGGCGAAACTGGCGAGAACATGGAACCACTATTCCAAACTATCGTTGATGTTGTTGACGCGCCAAATGTTGACCTAGACGGTCCACTACAGATGCAAGTTTCTCAGCTTGACTACAGCTCTTACGTCGGCGTTATCGGTGTTGCTCGTGTAACTCGTGGTAGCGTTAAGCCAAACCAACAAGTAACAGTTATCGGTGCAGACGGTAAAACTCGTAACGGCAAAGTTGGCACAGTAATGGGCTACCTTGGCCTAGAGCGTCACGACATTGATCAAGCTAACGCGGGTGATATCATTGCAATCACTGGTCTTGGCGAGCTAAAAATCTCTGACACTATCTGTGCTCAAAACGCGGTAGAAGCGCTACCTGCACTTTCTGTTGATGAACCAACAGTAACGATGACGTTCCAGGTAAACACGTCTCCATTCGCGGGTAAAGAAGGTAAGTTCGTAACTTCACGTAACATCCTTGAGCGTCTAGAGAAGGAACTGGTACACAACGTTGCACTACGCGTAGAGCAAACTGACGATCCAGATAAATTCCGCGTATCAGGCCGTGGTGAACTTCACCTGTCTATCCTGATCGAAAACATGCGTCGTGAAGGCTTTGAGCTAGCGGTATCTCGTCCAGAAGTAATCATCAAAGAAGAAGATGGTCAGTTGATGGAACCGTTCGAAACGGTAACTATCGACGTAATGGAAGAGCACCAAGGCGGCATCATGGAGAACATCGGCCTACGTAAAGGTGAGCTGAAAGACATGTCTCCAGATGGTAAAGGCCGTGTACGTATGGACTTCGTTATGCCATCTCGTGGTCTGATCGGTTTCCAAACTGAGTTCATGACGCTGACTTCAGGTTCTGGTCTTCTTTACCATACATTTGATCACTACGGCCCTCACAAAGGCGGTAACATTGGTCAACGTGTGAACGGTGTACTAATCGCGAACGCGATGGGTAAAGCGCTAACAAACGCACTGTTTAACCTTCAAGAGCGTGGTCGCCTATTCATCGGTCACGGTGTAGAAGTTTACGAAGGTATGGTTATCGGTATTCACAGCCGCGACAATGACCTTACAGTAAACGCACTGAAAGGTAAGCAGCTAACTAACGTTCGTGCTTCTGGTACTGATGACGCACAGGTTCTTACTCCGCCAATCAAGATGACTCTTGAGCAAGCACTAGAATTCATCGATGATGACGAACTAGTAGAAGTAACGCCTGAAAGCATCCGTATCCGTAAGAAGTTCCTAACGGAAAGCGATCGTAAGCGTGCTTCACGTTCAGCGAAATAATCTGCTGCAACGTTTTAAGTTAATAAGAAGCCCCGAGTTATGCTCGGGGCTTTTTGTATTCAGGGAAAGGAAAGACTTTGATGAAACCGATTGTGATTACGGGTGGTCCAGGCGCTGGCAAAACGACGTTATTGAACGCTTTGGGTGAGCAGGGCTTTGCGACTTTCGCCGAAAGCTCTCGCACCATAATAGAGCAACAAAGCCAGTTGGAAGGCGGTATCTTACCTTGGAACAACTTACCTGAGTTTGCCAGGTTGTGCCTTAAGCTCATGAGCGAGCAGAAACAGCAGGCGCAGAGTCACGAAGTGGCATTTGTTGATCGCGCGATTCCAGACATCATTGCTTACCTGCGAGTTGGCGATTGTGATGTAGACTTCGACTTTGTGACAGAAAGTGCTGGGTACTATAGTCAGGTGCTGACTTGTCGACCTGAAGTCTCGATTTATGTGCAGGATGAAGTGCGTCCCCACAGTTTTGAAGAGGCACTGGCAATCCATCAAATCCTAGTTTCTACCTACGCTGAGCTTGGTTATCAGGTGGTTGAAGTGCCATGGGGAACGATTGAGGAGAGGGTAAGGTTTGTTCAGAGGGTGGCCGGTTTAGTCAGTCAGGAAGAAAGAGAACACCTCTCCACGTAGAGAGGTGTTACATTCGGGTAGGTTATTTTTGGTTTAGCTTTTGCAGGAACTTGTCTGATTCCGCTATCGCTGCATTCATCTGTTTGATGGCATATTGAATGTCTTGCTCTAGATTCGAGAATTCACCTCGTAGAGAGCCAATTGCGCTCGCATTTAAGTTATGTTTTAAATACAAGGTGTTGTCGCGTAATGTATTAAGAACTGGCGTCATCTTTTGTTCAGCTCGCTTCATCGCACTGAGCATGGTTTTGTAAGACGCTTTGGTATCACGCAATTTCTGTTCACTTGAACGACGCAGTTTTGCACTGGTGTACAGATCGAGTTCGTCCTGCCATTCGTCAAAGAGTGCATCTGATACATCTTCGATAGCAGCGATACGATCGCGGACATCTTGCGCCGCTTTCTCACTGTCTTCATATTTGTCGTTTATGTTGTTGTAAACGTCTTCCAGCTCACCACCATCAAAGTTGGTCAGAGCGGATAGAGCCTCAAGCGCACTGGTGAACTCTTCTTGAGCGTCTTGTTGAGATTCTTTGGCGTCTTCAACACGATCGACCATGATGTCGCGTTTATGGTATCCCACTTGTTCCATTGCTGAATAATATGCAGACTGACACCCTGTTAAAGTAAAAATTGATAGTACAATTGCTAATAAATAAGGCATTTTTTATGTCCCAGATGCTAATTATGAGATGAACTATGAACCAGTTATCAGAGAGTTACAAGGCGAGATTGAGCAATCTATTGCCAAGTTGCGTCGCTTTCTTTAAGTATCTTCTTAAGCGTTTGACGCACGATCGCATGAATGTGAACGCTGGCTACCTTGCCTATATCACCCTGTTGTCCATCGTGCCGATGCTAACGGTATTGTTGTCAATCTTATCGAAATTTCCGGTGTTTGCGAATGTTGGTGAGGTGTTGCAAGGGTATCTCATTGAGAATTTTGTGCCCGCGTCTGGAGAGGCGGTAAATACGGCTCTGCAAGAGTTTGTGTCCAATACCGGAAAAATGAGTGCGGTTGGCGGTGGATTTTTATTTGTCGCGGCACTGATGCTGATCTCTAATATTGATAAGAATCTTAACTACATATGGCGAGTAAAGGATAAACGTCGCTTTGTGTTTTCCTTCTCAATGTACTGGATGGTATTAACGCTCGGGCCAATTATGGTCGGCGCCAGTATTGCCGCCACGTCTTATGTGACATCACTTCAGATCCTGGAGCACGAAACCTTATCGGGCGCGTTTAACCTGTTTTTGCGTTGGTTGCCTTTGTTATTGTCTTTCTTTGCTTTTTTAGGCCTGTACATCTTAGTGCCGAATAAAAAAGTATACCTGAGCCATGGGGCTGTGGGGGCCGCTCTGGCTGCGGTATTATTTGAATTGAGTAAAAAAGGCTTCGCTTTGTATATTACTCAGTTCCCGTCGTACCAGCTTATCTATGGCGCTCTGGCCGCGATTCCTATCTTGTTTGTTTGGGTGTACTTGTGCTGGATGATTGTGCTGCTAGGAGCGGAAGTGACGGCGGCGATGGGTGAACGAGAGCACTGGAGTGAAGACCTAGACATGATACACTCGGTCGCAGAATCTCAGTTAGCAAATAAAGGAAACGAGCGTAGTGATAGCTCTAATTCAACGGGTCAGTGAAGCTGCCGTCCGTGTGGACGGTGAAGTAGTTGGTGAAATCGATCAGGGGCTTGTTGTTCTGCTTGGCGTAGAGAAGGACGACGATGAAGCTAAAGCCAAGCGTTTGATGGAGCGTGTGACCACTTACCGTGTGTTTGAAGATGAGGACGGTAAAATGAACCTCAACGTCAAGCAGGTCGAAGGCAAGGTGTTAGTCGTTTCTCAGTTCACTCTGCCAGCCGATACTAAAAAAGGGACTCGCGCCGGCTTTTCGCGCGGTGCTCACCCTGCCGATGCAGAACGCCTGTATGATTACTTTTCTGACTTATGCGAACAGGTGCTACCTACTCAGCGTGGCCGTTTCGCTGCCGATATGAAAGTGTCATTAATTAATGACGGCCCAGTGACTTTCTGGTTACAGGTCTAATCTGGTAACGCAATCTTCATAGGCTAAGCTTTAACTCCAAGTGCAGGGAAATAGCTTAGCCTTGTTTCTTTGACATTTATTTGTTTTGTACTTTCAAAGGATTGATATGTTCAAACTCATTACTCCAAAAACCGAAAACCAGCTTAACAAGTATTATCAGTTCCGCTGGCAGATGTTACGTGAGCCGTGGCGAATGCCGATCGGGTCGGAACGTGATGAATACGATGGTATGAGTCACCACCGGATGATTGTGGATGGTCGTGGCCGCCCGATGGCGATAGGACGTCTTTATATTACGCCAGACAATGACGGTCAGATTCGTTACATGGCGGTAAAAAGTAATCGTCGTGGCAAAGGCATGGGTTCATTAGTGTTGGTGGCACTGGAGTCACTTGCGCGCCAGGAAGGTGCGAAACGTTTGGTATGTAATGCCCGTGAAGACGCGATTGCGTTCTATGAGAAAAGTGGTTTTGAGCGCCGTGGTGAGCTGACTGATGAGCGTGGCCCGGTCCGTCACCAACAAATGGTTAAGCCCTTAGACCCGATGGCTAATGTTCTTCGCCGCCCTGAGTGGTGTACGGAGCTCCAGAAGCGATGGGAAGAGCAAATCCCAATCAGTGACAAAATGGGGATTAAGATTAATCAATACACGGGTTATCAATTTGAATGTTGCGCCCAGCTTAACCCTAACCTGAACCCTCACAATACCATGTTTGCTGGCTCTGCTTTTACCTTGGCGACATTGACTGGGTGGGGAATGACTTGGTTACTACTTAAAGAGCGTGGCTTGCACGGTGATATTGTTCTCGCAGACAGTTCCATTCGTTATCGACAACCCGTTGAGCAAAATCCTGTCGCCAGCACATCACTTGATGGCATCAGTGGTGACTTGGATCGGCTGAAATCGGGCCGTAAAGCGCGCATCGTGATTCATGTGGTGATTTATAGTGGCGACACGCCAGCCGTCGATTTTGTCGGGACTTACATGCTAATCCCTAATTATTCGCAATTACTCAGCTGTTAGCGCTTCGTCGGCAGCAGCATTAATTGTTGGTTCATCTTCTTCCACTATCTCTTCAACCAACTCTTCTTCCTGCAGCTCTATATTGATTTCCGCGATAGGAGCTGTAGGTTGCGCTTTTTCTTCTGTTAACTCTGGTTGCTGAGTCTCTTTTGTTGACTCCTGTCCTTCGCTCTCTGCGGGCTTGATACAGTCATTTTTCGTCGGCTCGTGGCTGAAAATATCGCCGCTAATGACGCCACACTGCTCTTCTAGCTGATACTCAAGCCCACTTAATGGGTTGTTAGCCAGATCAAACGCACCAGTGATTTTGCCTTTAATCGCGCTTCCAGAAATGGTGATGGGTTGGATTGAAACCTCACCACGTCGCGCTTGCAGACGGACAGGAGAGAATGTAATCGACTTCAGTGACTGGTCGGCTTGAGAGAGCAACATTGTGTCACGGAAGTTGGCTTCGACATCTCCGGTTAAGCTGTACGCCAGCATATTACGATCGCCTGCCAGGCCTTGGAGATCAAGATTCAGATCGGACAAGCCTTCTACGGTTAATACTTTAGGTAAGTATGAGTGAAAGAGGCGCAGAGGAATGCCATCAGCATTGATGTTCAGAGTCCATGGTTGGCTGGTGGTGCTGACATCAATCTGCCCGTAACCTTCGATATAGCCTTGCTCTAATGGCGCAAATAAACGAGTCAATTGCCAAAGGCCATTGTCACTTTGAGTTGAAAGCGCAGCATGAGAGGCAATCACCTGATCATAGCTGGCGTTGACGACGCTAACATCCAGATTACCATTCCACACTGCCCAGTGATTTCCTAGGCGTTTGAGGGCAAGTTGACGACCCTCCAAATTCAGGCCTGAAACCTGCCAATAGGGCTGTTGTGATATTTGTATGATTTGGCTGTGTTCAATGTCGAGCTGATTTATCGTCACTTCGTTTAGCGCTTTTGTTGCCGCTTGCCACCAGTCTGAACTTTCGTCAGGCTTCATTGCCCATTTCAAGCCATAAATTGAGGCATTGTCTATTTGCCATTGGGTTGGTTGGAACTGTCCCGAAATTTGAACACGACCTTGTTGCCAGTCCAGGTAGAGCTCTTTCAGTTCAATCTGACTAGGCGTCATTACCGCGCTTAAACGTGGCTCTATTGCAGTTTGTTCCTGAAAGCTAACGCTGTCTGCTTGCAATGAGATCTGAGCTTGTGTCTGCCACAGTGATAGCGGAAGTGAAGCATCCTCGAGCGAAAGTTCCAGGTTTTGCCAATGCCAGTCGCCCCATTCAATGTCAGCGTTTAACAGGTCGAGACTATTAATGTGGTTAATTTTGAAAGGTATGGCATTCCATGGCTTAGCGAGCAGCGATTGCAGCTGGGCATTGTTCATTTTCAGCTTGTCGACGGTGACATTGACCAAAGACCAGCCTTGAGGGTATTGCTCGCCCTGACCCGAGATCAGACTGTCTCTCCACTTAAACGACGTACCATAGAGAGTGCTGTTTTCTGGTCGATAATCCATATCAAGCAACACATTATCGAAAGCTTCGCCATTCCAGTAGATTTGCGCAGCAGACAACTGAATCTCGCCATAAGGCAGCACGTACGAGTTGTTCTGCCAGATTGGTGATTGGATTTGAACATTCAGCCCATTGATCACTAACTGTTTGTTCGCGTAATCGAGATTTTTAATCGCAACTTGGTGGAACTGGACAGATTCTAGATTGGCGAAATCCGGCAGTCCTTGTTTTAAGCTCACACCGTTGATAAGTAAGCTATCGACAATCCACTTACCATCGCGGCGCACATCTGGGTTTAGCCATACATCGACTTGCTCAATGCTGGATATATGTTCGCTATTCGTTCGAATGCCTTGCGCGGTGAGGTGATAAGGAAAGTCGTAGTACACCTTTTCTGCCTGAATAGGCAAGTTCAGGTGCTCTGAAATAAAAGCCCAGGTTTGGTTAGCATAGGAAGTGGTAAGCAGCGCAATAACGGTTGCAGGGATAGCAATCAGTAATACAAGTAACAGAATTAGAATTCGAAGCGCTGTTTTCATCCTTGCCAGAACCTACGTAAAGTATGGAAGTCTGCTTTAGCTTGTATCAATCTTGGGTGGGATTCAATAAAAAGCCCCTCAAAAGAGGGGCTTGTAGAATATTTTGGTAACCAAGTCACTCTCGACCGGGTTTTCGCACAACATTAGTCAAGCTGTGGACCAGCAGCAACCAGAGATTTACCTTCTGCGTTGTCTGTGTATTTATCAAAGTTATTGATAAAGCGTTCTGCTAGATCTTTCGCCTTGCTTTCCCATTGCAGTGGATCAACGTAAGTATCACGTGGATCAAGAATGCTTGGATCAACACCTGGTAGTGAAGTAGGAACTTCAAGGTTGAAGATTGGGATATGCTTCGTTGGTGCATCTTCAATTGAGCCATCTAGGATCGCATCAATGATGCCGCGTGTATCCTGAATTGAGATACGTTTACCGCTACCATTCCAGCCAGTGTTAACCAGGTAAGCTTCTGCACCTGCTGCTTCCATACGTTTAACCAGTACTTCTGCGTACTTAGTTGGGTGAAGCGTTAGGAACGCCGCGCCAAAACACGCAGAGAAAGTTGGCGTCGGCTCAGTAATACCGCGCTCTGTACCTGCTAGTTTTGCAGTAAAGCCAGACAGGAAGTGGTACTTGGTTTGCTCTGGTGTCAGCTTCGATACTGGAGGAAGCACACCAAACGCGTCAGCAGACAGGAAGATCACTTTATTTGCATGACCGCCTTTCGATACTGGCTTAACGATGTTTTCAATGTGGTAAAGCGGGTAAGAAACACGAGTGTTCTCAGTCTTAGAACCATCATCAAAGTCGATAGAACCATCGTTACGTACCGTTACGTTTTCTAGCAGCGCATCGCGGCGGATAGCGTTGTAGATATCAGGCTCGGCTTCTTTCGATAGTTTGATGGTCTTCGCGTAACAGCCACCTTCGAAGTTAAATACGCCGTCGTCATCCCAGCCGTGCTCATCATCACCAATTAGCGCACGTTTAGGGTCTGTTGAAAGTGTTGTTTTACCTGTACCAGATAGGCCGAAGAATACTGCGACATCGCCATCTTCGCCCATGTTCGCACTACAGTGCATCGATGCGATGTCTTTCAGAGGAAGGAAGTAGTTCATCATTGCGAACATGCCTTTCTTCATCTCACCACCGTACCAAGTACCGCCGATAAGCTGAGTACGTTCAGTCAAGTTGAATACAGTGAAGTTTTCAGAGTTCAGGCCTTGCTCTTCCCATTTCGGGTTAGTGCATTTCGCGCCGTTCATCACAACGAAGTCTGGTTCAAATGTTGCCAGCTCTTCTTCTGTTGGGCGGATGAACATGTTTTTCACGAAGTGCGCTTGCCATGCAACTTCGGTGATAACACGAATGCTCAAGCGTGTATCAGGGTTTGCACCACAGTAACCGTCAATCACAAACAGGCGTTTGCCAGAAAGTTGGTTTGTCACTAATTCTTTTAGCTCATTCCAAACTTCTTGGTTGATTGGCTTGTTGTCATTTTTGACAGCGTCAGAAGTCCACCACATGTTTTCTTCTGTCGTCGCATCTTTAACGATGTATTTATCTTTTGGTGAGCGACCAGTAAAGATGCCTGTGTCAACAGCAACCGCACCCAATTCAGTAACCACACCGCGTTCATAACCGGTCAGTTCTTCACGCGTTTCTTCTTCAAACAGCACTTCGTAGCTTGGGTTGCGCAGAACCTCTTTTACGTTGTGCAGTCCATGTCTGGTTAGATCAAGTGTTGCAGCCTTTGTATGTTCCATAACGGTCATAGGTGCTCCTTATAAGGATTTTGTAGGGATTTTGTAAGAATGTTTTAATTTTTATCTGCTCACCATGCTAGCAACGGGACTGGGAGAAAACAGGGATGTAGTTCAAAATTTATCCATGATTTTGCTGGGGTTTTAGGTGACCCGTCACATATTGGTTGGAATAGTTTATCGTGGGCGCAATCCTTTACGCTAGGGCAAAACGATTATTAATTACTTAAAATTAAGCGGTTATTTTATTACGGTAAAAGCTAGGGTTTACGGGGCTTGGGTCACAAAAAGGCCAGCGTTGAGCTGGCCTTTTGAAGGGGGAATTACGTGCTTGGTAAGCTATGAAAATTAATGCAGCGTTTTTTTGTCTGTTGAAGCTTGTTCGTAGAGCGCAGTAACCTCAGCTTCATCGAAGCTATAAGTTGTGCCACAGTAATCACAATGTAACGAAACTGATCCAACCTCGGCTAAAATGTCATAAATTTCCGCTTTCTCAACAGTGACGATCGCTGCACCACTGCGTTCACGAGAACAGCCGCACTGGAATGAAACTGGTTGAGGTTCGTAAAGACGCACTTTGTCCTGGTTGTAAAGACGGTAAAGTAGTTCATTGGCTTCTAAACCGAACAGCTCTTCCTCTTTTACTGTGTCAGTCAGTTGCTCCAGATGTTCAAAGTCATCAGGAGAGCCAGTACCATCCGGCATTACCTGAATCAGCATACCCGCAGCATGCGGTTGACCTTCGAATTCACCAGTACGGATCCAAAGACGCGTTTTTAGCTGCTCAGAGTTAGCGAAGTAGCCTTCAAGAACTTCTGCCAGATTGTCACCTTCTAAGCCAACAACACCTTGGTATCGCTCGCCTACTTTAGGTTCGATGGTGATCACCATATGACCTTTACCCATCATATCGTGAAGGCTCGCGTCATCGGCAATATCGCCTTCCCAACGCGCAACACCACGAATTCTTTGTTTGTGGTCACCATTGATCACAGCAAGAGAAACCGGGCCGTCGCCTTGAATCTGAATAGTGATTGAGCCTTCGAACTTAAGCGTTGCGGTTAAAAGTGTGGTTGATACGAGTAGCTCGCCTAACAGTTTTTGTACTGCCGCCGGATATTCCTTGCTGGAGATAATACGCTGGTACGCTTCGTCCAATTGTACCAACTCGCCACGAACTGAAAGGTCTTCAAATAGGTAGCGGTTTAAAACATTATTTGCCATGGAGTGATTTCCTCGTTGGTATTCCGGCTTTTTACTGGTGTTTGAACTTAATGATGTCTCGGCGCTGCTTCTTATCTGGGCGGCGTTCCGGACTTGGGTTGTGGGCATTAAGTTTACGTTGTGTCGCGTGTTCCTCACGTTTCGCTATACTTTCATTAGTTTCGCGATACAGAGTCTGTGCGATGGGTGCGCCCTTACGCTGATCGGAGATTATCTCAATGATCACCGTTTTCTCTTCATTGCCTTGACGAAGTTTAATTTCGGCGCCCACTTCAACGATTTTACTCGGTTTGCTTCGTTGGCCATTATAGTGGACTTTACCGCCATCGACCATGTTACGAGCGATGGAACGGGTTTTATAAAATCTGGCGGCCCAAAGCCATTTATCTAGCCTAACGGCTTCATTAACGGAACTCATAGAACACTACGCTATCTAACCACTGCCATTAACCGCAGTGAGTGATGGATTATTCACCTACAGATGGAGCCAAGGTCTAATTTTTTCAAGGGAGTTGGCAAAAACTGAAGAAGAAAAAGGTATGCCATATCTGTTGTGATATAGTTCACTGCTATTTGTTTATTAGTAATTTTACTGTCATTTTAGAAAGATAGAGTCGATGTTTTTTTAATAGCCAGTTCGACCTACATCGAAAGAAAGGAATCAATTTAGTGAAGCGAATAGAGCTGAGTGCTGGATTATCTGGTAGCCCGCTACTGGCTCAGATGAAATCCAATAACTACGCGATTCAAACCAAGCTTAGTTTGCTGTTTACTTGTTTATTTATCGCGCTAGCCGGGTGGCTGCTCGGAAAGATAGTGTGGTTAGCGATCCCACAAACGGCTGATATCAGCCCATGGCGGCCTTCAGCAGGTAACGTTATTGCTGGCAATAACAAAGACGCGATTGATTTCAATGCCCTTCAAAATGCTCACTTATTCGGTCAATACTCTGAACAAAAACCTGTCATCATCGAACAACCAGTTGTCAAAGATGCACCTAAAACTCGTCTAAACTTAACTCTCGTGGGGGCAGTGGCCAGTAATCAGGTGCAAACCAGCTTAGCGGTGATTGCTAATAAAGGTAAACAGTCAACGTATGGTATCGGTGAAGAAATCGAAGGCACACGTGCGACACTGAAAGCCGTATTGGTGGATCGTGTGATCATCGAAAACCAAGGCCGTGACGAAACCCTGATGATGCAGGGGATTGAATACAACAAGCTATCTGAATCGCCTCAATTAAGACGTGCGCAGGCAGCACAACCAGAGTCCGTAGCGGGTGACAAATTGGAGCAAATCCGAGAGGAAATTGCTCAAGATCCGAAAAGTGTTTTCAAATACATCAGCATTTCACCGGTTAAGAATGGTGATGACATTGTGGGTTACCGAGTTGCTCCGGGTCGGGACGCTGCATTATTTAATGATGTGGGCTTAGAGTCTGGTGATATTGCAGTACAACTTAATGGGATCGACTTGAGTGATCCTTCTTCTTCAGCTGAATTGATGCGAATCATGAACGATCCGCAAGAGCTGAATCTGACTGTTGAGCGTGAAGGCCAGCAGTACGAAATCTATATCCAATTGTAATACTTAGGCTATCAGCGTAAGTGCAGGGAGAAATACGTGAAACATTGGTTAAGCAAAAGTGCTTGGTTATTGGCAGGGAGCCTACTCTGTGCCCCTGGTGCGATAGCAAATGAATTTAGTGCCAGCTTTAAAGGCACTGATATTCAGGAATTCATTAACATCGTTGGTCGTAATTTAGAGAAGACCATCATTGTTGATCCATCGGTACGCGGAAAAATCGACGTCCGTAGTTATGACGTGCTGAATGAAGAGCAATACTACAGCTTTTTCCTCAACGTACTTGAAGTGTACGGCTACGCAGTTGTAGAAATGGACAATGGCGTACTGAAAGTTATTAAAGCGAAAGACTCGAAGACTTCTGCAATCCCCGTTTTGGGTGATAGTAGCGCGCAAGGCGACAGCGTTATCACCCGAGTCGTTGCTGTGCGTAATGTATCGGTACGTGAATTATCTCCATTGTTGCGTCAGCTTATCGACAATGCCGGTGCTGGTAACGTAGTTCACTATGACCCAGCCAACATCATTCTGATTACAGGTCGTGCGGCGGTGGTCAATCGTTTGGCAGAAATCATTAAACGTGTTGACCAGGCAGGTGACAAAGAAATTGAGCTGGTAGAATTGCGCAACGCGTCTGCAGCAGAGATGGTGCGTATTGTGGAAGCTTTAAACAAAAGCACCAACCAGAAAAGCACGCCAGAATTCTTAGAGCCTAAAATCGTGGCTGATGATCGCACCAATGCGATTCTTATCTCGGGTGACCCTAAAGTACGTGCTCGTCTTAAACGCTTAATCCGTCAGCTTGATGTAGAGATGGCAACGAAAGGCAATAACCGAGTGGTTTACCTTAAAAATGCCAAAGCGGAAGATTTAGTCGAAGTACTGAAAGGTGTCTCTGACAATCTGCAAGCAGAAAAACAAGCGGGTCAAGGCCAAAGAGCAAGCGCGCAGCGTGGCGAGGTAGTTATTGCGGCTCACCCTGCAACCAATGCACTCGTATTGACTGCGCCGCCAGATATCATGATGGCGTTGCAAGACGTTATTGCCCAGCTTGATATTCGCCGAGCACAGGTATTGATTGAAGCGCTGATTGTTGAAATGTCGGAAGGTGATGGTATTAACCTTGGCGTTCAATGGGGCTCGCTAGAGACTGGCGCGGTTATTCAGTACGGTTCTGGCGCGCAAATCGGCGAAGTCATGGTCGGTCTGGAAGAAGCGAAAAACACTACGCAGACAGAAAGCTACTGGGATAGCGATTCAAGTAGCTGGCAGACCCGTGAGTACACCGAAGAAGGTGATTACTCAACATTGGCATCTGCATTAAGTGGTGTAAACGGCGCGGCTATGAGCATCGTGATGGGTGACTGGACAGCACTGATTAACGCAGTGGCAACGGATTCAAACTCTAACATCCTGTCATCTCCAAGCATTACGGTGATGGATAACGGTGAAGCGTCATTTATTGTTGGTGAAGAAGTGCCGGTTATTACTGGCTCGACTGCTGGCTCAAACAACGACAACCCATTCCAGACTGTTGACCGTAAAGAAGTGGGTATCAAACTGAAAGTGGTGCCACAAATTAACGAAGGTGATTCTGTTCAACTGAATATCGAACAAGAAGTATCGAACGTTTTAGGTGCTAATGGTGCGGTGGACGTTCGCTTTGCCAAGCGTCAGTTAAATACGTCTGTTATGGTTCAAGATGGTCAGATGCTAGTGCTGGGTGGCTTGGTTGATGAGCGAGCACTGGAAAGTGAAGCCAAAGTACCTCTATTGGGTGATATTCCCGTTTTAGGTTACTTGTTCAAATCAACCACTACAGAAACGCAAAAACGCAATCTGATGGTATTTATCAAACCAACGATTATCCGTGATGGAATGACGGCGGATGGCATCACTCAGCGTAAGTACAACTTTATTCGTGCTGAACAGCTTTACAAAGCAGAGCAAGGTTTGAAGCTGATGTCGGATGATAAGATCCCACTGATGCCTGAGTTTGGTAAGGACCGTGAGCATCCAGCTGAGATCCAAGCCTTCCTTGATCAGATGAGTATGAACTAATGGTAGATATGTTAGACACTGCGCCAAGCATGCGTCGTCTGCCATTCAGTTTTGCCAATCGCTTTAAACTGGTGCTGGAGACTGAACATCCTGAGCGCCCACCAATTCTGTTTTACGTCGAGCCGCTTAACCCAGCGGCTCTGGTTGAAGTCCGTCGCGTGATTAAGCAGAGCTTTGTGCCTCAGCCTATCGATCAGGAAACGTTCGATAAGAAGCTGACCGAAGCGTATCAGCGAGACTCTTCTGAAGCGCGTCAGCTGATGGAAGACATCGGTGCAGACAGTGATGACTTCTTCTCTCTTGCAGAAGAGTTGCCGCATGATGAAGACTTATTAGAGTCAGAAGACGATGCACCGATCATCAAGCTAATCAATGCGATGCTTGGTGAAGCTATCAAAGAAGGTGCCTCAGATATTCACATCGAAACGTTCGAGAAGAAACTCTCGATTCGTTTCCGCGTTGACGGTGTACTGCGTGAAGTTCTCACGCCAAGTCGCAAGCTATCACCCTTGCTGGTTTCCCGTGTCAAAGTCATGGCCAAACTGGATATTGCAGAAAAACGTGTTCCTCAGGATGGACGTATTTCCTTACGTATCGGTGGTCGTGCTGTTGATGTGCGTGTTTCGACCATGCCGTCATCACATGGTGAGCGTGTGGTGATGCGTCTATTGGACAAAAACGCCACGCGTCTTGACCTGCACAGTTTGGGTATGACGACCTCGGTGCATGACAATTTTCGTCATCTCATCCAGCGCCCTCATGGCATTATCTTGGTTACCGGTCCGACGGGCTCTGGTAAATCGACCACTTTGTACGCTGGTTTGCAAGAAATCAACAGCAACGAACGTAACATTCTGACGGTAGAAGACCCGATCGAATTTGATATCGATGGCATTGGTCAGACACAGGTCAATACTAAAGTGGACATGACCTTTGCCCGCGGCCTACGCGCAATTTTGCGTCAGGACCCGGATGTGGTGATGGTTGGTGAGATCCGTGACTTAGAGACCGCACAAATTGCCGTGCAAGCGTCTTTGACCGGTCACTTGGTGATGTCGACGCTTCACACCAACACCGCGGTGGGTGCCATTACTCGTCTGCGTGATATGGGTATTGAACCGTTTCTGATTTCTTCTTCGCTGCTAGGCGTATTGGCTCAGCGCCTTGTACGTACGCTATGCCCGGATTGTAAACAGCCTTATGAAGCAGACAGTGAGCAGAAAAAGCTGTTTGGGATGAGTGAATCTGAATCGTTAGTTCTTCATCGTGCTAAGGGTTGCGAGCTATGTAATCAAAAAGGCTACCGTGGCCGTACTGGTATTCATGAGTTGGTACTGGTCGATGAGGAAGTGCAAGAACTGATTCATAAAGAAGCCGGTGAACTGGAAATCGAGAAATCGGTTCGTGCGCATACACCTTGTATCCGCAGTGATGGGCTGAGCAAAGTACGTCGTGGTATTACGTCACTTGAAGAAGTGATGCGAGTGACGAAGGAAGCGTAATGGCGGCATTTGAGTACAAAGCGCTGGATGCCAAAGGGAAACAAAAGAAAGGCACCATCGAAGGCGATAATGGACGTCAGGTCCGCCAACGCCTGAAAGAGCAGGGCATGATCCCAATTGAAGTGATGGAAGCGAAAGCAAAAGCGGCCAAATCTTCAGGCTCAGTCAGTTTTAAGCGTGGTATTAAGACCGCAGAATTAGCGTTGATTACACGCCAGCTTTCCACCCTCGTTCAGTCAGGCATGCCTCTTGAAGAATGTTTGCGCGCCGTTTCTGAGCAAGCAGACAAACCTCGCATTCGAACCATGATGGCTGCAGTTCGCTCTAAAGTGACTGAAGGCTACGCTCTGGCAGATAGCCTGGCGGATTACCCTCATGTGTTTGATGAACTGTTTCGCTCGATGGTTGCGGCGGGAGAAAAATCGGGACATTTGGATGCGGTATTGGAGCGTTTGGCAGATTACGTAGAAAATCGTCAAAAAATGCGTTCTAAATTGCTGCAAGCGATGATTTACCCTGTGGTTTTGGTCGTCTTTGCGGTTGCTATCGTCTCTTTCTTGCTGGCGACAGTCGTGCCGAAAATCATCGATCCTATTATTCAGATGGGACAAGAACTGCCTCAATCAACCCAAGTTCTTCTGGCAGCCAGTGAGTTTGTTCAGGAGTGGGGGTTGATTATCTTTGTTGTCTTAGTGGTGTTTTTCTACGGTCTAAAGCTGGCATTGCAAAAGCCGGATTTCCGCCTTGCCTGGGATAGAAAAATTCTTAACTTGCCGCTGTTAGGTAAGATTTCTAAAGGTATCAACACAGCGAGATTCGCTCGTACACTTTCGATTTGTACTTCCAGCGCCATCCCTATTCTAGACGGGATGCGTGTCGCGGTGGACGTCATGTCGAACCGCTACGTGAAGCAACAGGTGCTGGTGGCTGCGGACAATGTTCGTGAAGGGTCAAGCTTGCGTCGTGCTCTTGATCAGACTCGCCTGTTCCCGCCAATGATGTTGCACATGATCGCCAGTGGTGAGCAGAGTGGCGAGCTGGAAAGCATGCTCACTCGTGCCGCAGATAACCAAGACCAGAACTTTGAATCAACCGTTAATATCGCATTGGGTATTTTCACCCCGGTATTGATTGCCTTAATGGCTGGCCTTGTACTGTTCATAGTTATGGCGACCTTGATGCCAATGCTAGAAATGAATAACTTAATGAGCGGATAATATTCGGGTTAAGGGATGTCTACTAAGGGCGTTCCTTTGATCTAACTTTCGGAGAAAAAAATGAACTTTAAGCGCAGTAAACAACGTGGCTTCACACTGTTAGAAGTAATGGTGGTGGTTGTAATTTTAGGTATTTTGGCAAGTTTTGTTGTACCAAACCTACTTGGTAACAAAGAAAAGGCAGACCAACAAAAAGCGATCACAGATATTGTGGCGTTAGAAAATGCTTTGGATATGTACAAATTAGATAACAACGTTTACCCAACGACCGATCAAGGTTTGGATGCATTGGTAAACAAGCCGTCAAACCCTGAGCCACGTAACTACCGTGATGGTGGCTACATTAAGCGTCTTCCTAATGACCCTTGGGGTTATGAATACCAATACTTGAGCCCTGGTGACAATGGCACGATTGATATCTTTACCTTGGGTGCGGATGGTCAAGAAGGTGGTGAAGGTCCAGCTGCAGATATCGGCAACTGGAATATGCAAGATTTCCAATAACCGTGATCGTTAAACCAGCGCCAAGGAAGCAAATGCGAAAACATCAAGCGTTTACATTAATAGAAATTCTATTGGTGCTGGTTTTATTATCTCTGACCGCTTTAGCGGTAGTTACGACATTGCCTACCAGTCAGAAAGACCTTTCAAAACAATACGCCCAAAGCTTTTTTCAGCGCTTACTACTACTCAATGAAGAGGCCGTATTGAGCGGCAAAGATTTTGGTGTTCGAGTTGACGACGTAAAATCGACCTATGCATTACTGAGCCTTGGCGAAGAGGGCTGGCAACCATTAGACATGCGCCAGATACCAAGTGAAACCACGCTGGATGAAGACATCACGTTGCAACTGGACTTAGGCGGTGGCGCCTGGGATGACGATGATCGCTTGTTTGAGCCTGGCTCCCTGTTTGATGAAGATATGTTTGCCGAGCAGGAGAAAAAGGTAAAGAGCAAGCCGCCACAAGTGTTTGTGTTTTCCAGTGCTGAATTGACGCCGTTTACGTTGTCTTTCTTTCCTAAAAATGGCGATGCATTGAATGATGGCTGGCGTGTGGTAGGTAAAGAGTCCGGTCAGATTTTGTTATTAGCACCGGGTGAAGAAGCAGAAGAGGATGAGAATGCGCAATTTTAAGCGAACTCACCTGAGCTTAACGGGTCGCCGAAACAGAGGCATGACCTTGTTGGAAGTGCTGGTTGCTCTGGCGATTTTTGCGACAGCGGCCATTAGTGTGATTCGCTCAGTAAGCCAACACATTAATACCGTCAGCTACTTAGAAGAAAAAATGTTTGCAGCAATGGTTGTGGATAATCAAATGGCTAATGTGATGTTAGACACCGGTGAACTCAAAGCGAAAAATGGCACTGAGGATCTGGCTGGACGCACGTGGTACTGGAAAGTTTCGCCAGTGGCTACCACGCAGCCATTGCTGAAAGCATTTGATGTAAGCGTCGCGACAGCAAAAGACGCAAGCCCAGTTGTGACGGTACGAAGCTATGTGGCGCAGTAGAGGGCACAACGTGGCTAAGCACCACAAGCAAAAAGGTTTTACACTTATCGAAGTGTTGGTGTCGATTGCGATCTTTGCCAGCTTAAGTGTTGCAGCCTATCAGGTGGTGTCGCAGATACAGCGCAGCAACCTGCTTTCTCAGGAACGCACGGCGCGTTTGAATGAGCTGCAGCGCACGATGGTAATGATGGACAATGACTTTCGTCAGATGGCCTTGCGTCGCACTCGTACCGATGGAGAGGAGGTGGCGAGCCAGCTTATCTTTTGGTCAGACTACTTATTGGACTCGGATGCCAAAGGCGTGATGTTTGCTCGCTTGGGTTGGCACAATCCGCAACAGCAGTTTCCTCGCGGTGAGGTAACGAAAGTGGGTTATCGAATTAAGGGCGAGACGCTGCAGCGCATCTGGTGGCGCTATCCGGATACACCTGTTGGACAGGAAGGGATTGTGACGCCTCTGCTGACGCAAGTCGAAGCATTAGACATTCGCTTTTATGATGGTAATCAGTGGAAAAGTGATTGGGACAGCAGTGACTCATTGCCTAAAGCCGTATCGGTGGTTCTGACGCTGAAGGACTATGGCAAAATCACGCGCACTTATCTTACGCCAGATGGCAAACTGGGTGAGTCAGAGGGGAGTGACAATGGCTAAAAGTCAGCGTGGTGTCGCTCTACTCATTGTCCTGATGTTGCTGGCGATAATGACGACGGTAGCAGCAAGCATGTCTGAGCGTCTATTTGCTCAGTTTCAGCGTGGTGGTAACCAAATCAATTTCCAACAGGCTTATTGGTATAGTTTAGGCGTCGAAGCTCTGGCAAAAGTGGGCATTGAACAAAGCTATGAGGATACTGACACCATTAACCTGAGCCAGCCGTGGGCGATAAAAGAGCAGGTTTATCCACTTGATTACGGTCAGGCGACCGGACGGATTGTAGATAAACAAGCGTGCTTTAACCTCAACGTGTTGAGCCGTGTACAGTCGACCAGCCAGCAAACGGTCAGACCTTACTTGGTGCAGGTCCTGCAACGCTTACTGGAGGAGTCGGAAGTGGACCCTTATCAAGCTGAAGTGATTGCAGACTCGACTTGGGAGTACGTAGACAGTGACTCTGTGGTTCGTTCGACGACCGGGGTCGAAGACAGTACTTATGAAGCGATGAGCCCGGCTTATTTACCGCCGAACAGCTGGATGGCGGATAAAACGGAGTTACGTTCAGTCTATCAGGTGAGTGGCGAGTTCTATCAAAAAATAGCGCCGTTAGTCTGCGCTTTGCCAAGCGATGACTGGCGTCTGAACGTGAATACTATCGAAGCTGAACAAGCGCCAATTTTAGTCGCGATGTTCTCACCCGGTTTGAGCAACAGTGATGCGGTACAGCTGATAGAAAAGCGCCCATTCGATGGCTGGGACAATATTGAAGCGTTTTTAGCCGAGTCAGAATTAGCTGGCTTAAATGAAAATATCACGAAGGAAGCCAAAGCTTATTTAGGCGTCGATAGCGCTTTCTTCGAATTAGATGCACAAGTGCTGGTGGATGATTCACGCGTGCGTATCCGCAGCCTTTTGCAAAGTACAAACAGAGACACAGTGACGGTAGTACGCCGTCGTTTTGGAGGGATCAGTGAGCGAGTTTCTGACCGTTCGGCTGAGTAGCGAACAACAAAGTACCATTCCTTGGGTGGTGTGGTCGACAGAGCAGCAGGAAGTGATTGCCAGCGGCGAAATCGCCGGGTGGGAACATTTGGATGAGTTAGTGTCTTACGCTAACCAGCGTCCGGTGTTTGCTTTACTGGCAAGTAACGATGTCGTGCTCACTCAAGTGGATATCCCCGCAGGGGCAGAACGTCAGTTCGACACCATGCTGCCGTACTTGGTGGAAGACGAAGTGGCACAAGATGTCGACAGTCTTCACTTCACCGTATTGAGCAAGCAATCTGGGAAAGCGCACGTGTGTGCGGTTGAGCGACTGTGGCTGGAAACCGTATTGCAGCGCTTCTTGAGCCAGGGAATGACAATTAAACGTGTTTTGCCAGATGTTTTGGCATTACCAGTGAATGAGAACAGCAGCGCAGCACTTATGGGTGATCAGTGGCTGATTCGTCACTCACAAACCGAAGGCGCGGTGGTGGATGTTTCATGGTTAGACCTTTATCTCTCATCTTATCTACAAAACCATGAAGGTTGGAAACTCGACTGTTACAGCTCGGTTCCGGAGTCTGCCGTCAGTGAAGTATGGGTACCTCAGCCAGAAGAAATGACAATGGCGTTGTTAGCCAAAGGTGTGGCTGAAAGCAAAACCAACTTACTCACCGGAGCATTTAAGCCGAAATCGTCTTGGGGTAAATACTGGAAAATTTGGCAAAAAACCGCTATCGCTGCGGGTGTTTTGCTCGTGGTCTTGGTCGCCCAACAGTTGCTAATGGTACATAAGTATGAAGCTCAGGCTCAGACGTACCGCGAAGAAAGTGAACGCATTTTCCGCCAGGTTTTCCCGGGTAAAAATCGCATTCCGACCGTCAGTTACCTTAAACGCCAAATGACCGATGAAGAGCGTCGCTTGTCTGGTGGTTCTGGTGACGAAGCGATGTTGGTTTGGCTGGCCGCGCTTCCTTCTGCGCTGAGTCAGGTTGAGGATTTGGAAATTACCAGCTTCAAATATGATGGTCAGCGTGGAGAAGTAAGAATTCACGCTCGCAGCTCTGACTTTCAGCCTTTCGAACAAGCTCGAGTAAAACTTGCTGAAAAGTTTAATGTCGAGCAAGGCCAGCTTAATCGCAACGACAAAGTTGTGATGGGCAGTTTTGTATTGAAACGTTTGTGAGGTGATGATGAAGAATTTAATCTCTCAAGTTCAAACTTGGTGGAGCGGCATCTCACAACGTGAACAGCGTATGATGATGGGTTGTGGGGTTCTCGTAATTGTCGGTCTCGTTTACTGGGGCATATTACAGCCGATGAGTCAGCGAGCAGAATTGGCACAGTCAAGAATACAGAGTGAAAGACAGCTTCTTGCCTGGGTGCAAGAAAAAGCAGACGACATCACGGCACTGCGTAAGAGCGGTGGTGTAACCTACTCGAATCAGCCTCTTAATCAGTTGGTGTCTTCTTCAGCTCGCCGTTATAAGGTTGAGCTGATCCGCGTACAACCCCGCAACGAGAGTGTTCAGGTGTGGATCAAACCTTTAGCCTTTAACCAGTTGGTAGATTGGTTACGCTATTTGAAAGAGCAGCAAGGCATCGAGGTGGAGTTCTTAGATATTGATCGAACCGAACAGGCGGGCATGATCGAGGTGAATCGCCTGCAGTTTAAGCGAGGATAAATTGAAGCGAGTTGTACTTTATGCAGGCATCTTTATTGTCTGCTTTTCTGTGAGTTTATTAATGGGCCTGCCGGTTTCCTGGGTTGTTAAACAAAGTCCAAAGGTAAGTGGGCTCGATATTCAGGGCGTTCAGGGCACCATATGGCAAGGTCAGGCGTCTAATGTTCGCTGGCAACGCCAAAATCTGGGTGAAGTTAACTGGGATTTCCAATGGTCTGCTTTGTTTACTGGTAAAGCAGAATTTGCCGTGCGCTTTGGTCGTGGCAGCGATATGGATGTGCGAGGACGTGGCCTAGTGGGCTATGGTTTGTTTGGTGATGCCTACGCAAAAGACTTAGTTGCCTCTGTACCTGCGATAAAAGTCGTTGAGCAGGCGCGCCTACCAGTCCCAGTTGGTGTCGACGGGCAGTTGGAGCTCAATATCCAGCATGCAACGTATGCTTCTCCTTGGTGTAGCGAAGGAGATGGCACTCTGGTTTGGAGTGCGAGTGGCATACAAAGTCCATTAGGGCGCTTAGATCTCGGTCCGGTCGTCGCCAATTTGAACTGTAAAGACAGCGTGCTGACCGCATCCGGTGAACAAAATAGCCCGCAAGTCTCTGCGGCGTTTTCAGCGGAGTTAATGCCGAATCAGCGTTACTCGACGACAGCATGGTTTAAACCGGGCGCTGAATTCCCTTCTGCGATGGGAGATCAGCTGCAATGGCTCGGTAAGCCAAACGCACAAGGTCAATATGAGTTTGATTACAAAGGGCGCTTTTAAATAAAAGCCTAAAACAGACAAAGAAAAGAGCTGCCAATGTGCAGCTCTTTTTGTTTTTGGATCATGGTAGGCCAAACCATCAAATTGCTGTACGAGAAAATACCTCATCCAAACAAATTTAAATAACCAATTGATTTTAAAGTTATCTTTGAGTTTGTGTGTAGCTTGTATAGCTTTTGGATCATAGTAGGCCAAATACCCTAATCGCTGTACAGCAATAAAAAGAAAGGCCACGAATTAGATTCGTGGCCTTATAGAAGTTCGCTCTGCTGGGGGAGAGAAAGTTAATCTTTTCGCTGAAGAATATCATTCCAAGGTAATGATTCATCACCTAATACGATGAAGTTAGGGTTTTCCAACGTTTCGCGCTCATTGTAAGAGAGAGGTTCCAATTGAGTGCTCAGGATACGACCTCCAGCCTCTTCAACAATGCACTGAGTTGCGGCCGTGTCCCACTCGCCAGTTGGTCCTAAGCGCAGGTAACAGTCCACCGCACCTTCAGCAACTAAACACGCTTTTAACGCAGCAGAGCCCAGTGGGATCAGTTCGTAATTCCAGGCGCTGCTCATGCGGTTAGTAATGCGGTTGATGTCCTGACGACGGCTGATGGCAATCGCAATATTTTGACCGGGATGCTCATGCTTATGAGTGTGGATTCTTACGCTCTCCGACATGTCGGGAATTTTCCATGCCCCTTTTCCGCTGTAGGCATAATAAGTGACACCGGATACCGGGCCATAAACAACGCCTAGTGTTGGCTTGTTATTGTCGACTAGGGCGATAATCGTCGCGAAGTCACCACTGCGTGCAATGAATTCCTGAGTACCATCGAGAGGGTCTACCAGCCAATAGCGTTGCCATTGGGCCCGTTTTGACAGGCTGATGTCTGCGTCTTCTTCAGACAATACAGGAATATCCGGAGTCAGTTCGCCCAGGCGTTCAATGATGAACTTGTGTGCAGCGATATCAGCGCTGGTCACCGGTGTTTCATCACTTTTGGTGTATTCTTCGTATTGCTTTTTTTGATAGATATCGAGGATCAATTGCCCGGCGCTGCGGGCGATCTCAATAACTTGAGGGAGCAGGTGAGATAGATCTTTTGTCATTGGCATAGGTGATTGTCCTTACTCACAACGATGATTTGGCTCTGTTGTTGTTATTGGTTACTGTTGCGAGTGGTATTGCGTAAATGTTTCAGTGCTAACATCAATGCGGTGATGCTGCGTGCTTCACAGAAATCCATGTGCGTGATGAGCTCTTCAGCCTGTGCCAGTGGCCAGCGCACAATTTCTAATGGCTCAGGTTCGTCGCCTTCTTGTTTTTCCGGATACAACGCCTGACCTAAAAACAGGGTCATTTTGCTCGAAAAGTAAGAGGGTGCGAGGATAACTTGTTTTAAAGCGGTTAATTGATTACAGCCAAAACCGATTTCTTCTTTCAGCTCGCGGTCTGCCGCCTCATGTGGCGTTTCTCCCGCATCAATTAGACCTTTGGGAAAACCCAACTCATATCGTTCTGTACCAGCCGCGTACTCGCGTACCAACAGGAGATCGCCCTGTTCGGTAACAGGAACAACCATAACGGCATCTCGGCCACTAGGTTTCATACGCTCGTAAGTGCGATGTTCACCATTAGAAAAGCGAAGGTCGAGGGCTTCCACTGCAAACAGCTTAGACTTTGCGACCGTCTGGCAAGAGAGAATCTCTGGTGGGGTCCTTTTCGACATAGCGCTGGCTCCTTGGTGTCGTTGGGTTTTTACGAGGTGCGTAAGATTCTTAATATATGAAAAGTCTGCCTGAGTTGCTAGCTGGAATTTATCGCTCTGGCGAATGCTAGATACAAAAACGGGAGACCTGAGTCTCCCATTTTCAATGACAGTACTTACCTTAGTAGTAAGAGTGGTCACCACGATCGTGTTCTGTAGCATCGCGAACCGCAGTTAGTTCACCAGAGAACTGGTTTAGTAGTTCTTTTTCGATGCCTTCTTTCAGTGTTACGTCGACCATTGAGCAGCCGTTACAGCCGCCACCAAATGCAACGATAGCAACACCTTCATCAGTGATTTCAACCAGACTTACGTGACCACCGTGGCCAGCAAGCTGTGGGTTCACCTGAGTTTGGATAGCGTATTCAACACGCTCAACAAGCGGTGCATCATCCGACACTTTACGCATTTTAGCGTTTGGCGCTTTTAGCGTTAGTTGAGAACCCATTTTGTCTGTAACGAAGTCGATTTCAGCGTCTTCAAGGAATGGCAGGCTCAACTCATCAACGTATGCTGAAAAGCCGCTGTATGGGAGCACTGTGTCAGTTCCTTCCACCGCTTCAGGTGGGCAGTAAGACACACCACATTCAGCGTTTTGTGTACCTGGGTTTACAACGAAAATACGAATGTTAGTCCCTTCTGGCTGTTGACCGAGAAGATTAGCGAAATGCGTTTGCGCAGTTTCTGTAATAGTAATATTTGACACGACAATACCCGAGTAAATTTGTAGGTTACTGCTGCTATTCTACTCTTGTTGACGTATGGGTCTAGCTTTTTTGCTGATAAGGCATAGTGAATCGGTCTAGAGCGAAGTAGGAGCAGGTGTTCTGCAGATGCAGTAAATATCGATGCTTTCTACACCAACTTCAAGTAGTAATTGGCATAATTGTCGTACCGTACTGCCCGTTGTGACGACATCATCGACAATCGCCACGTGTTTATACATCGGCTTTTTATTGAGGATAAATGCACCTTGCAAGTTTTGCTCTCGTTGGGTTTTAGTATGGCCTCTCTGAGAGTCTGCGTATTGGATACGACGAAATACTTTAGGGTCAAAATGGCGATGCAGATGGGCTGCCAAGTGTCTGGCAAGTACATCACTTTGATTGAATCCACGCGATAAATAGCGTCGCCAGTGTAGTGGAACGCTGGTGATAATTGGAGCAGGGGCTGCAATATGAGTGGCAAGCAACTGAGTCAGCGCGTCGATGTGCCAACTCTCGCCATGATCCTTAAAGCGTTGAACCTCGCGTGATAGAGGAAACGCATAGTCACCGAGAGTGATGAGTCGTTGCCAGGGCGGTGGTTCGGCCAAGCACTCGCCACACACCGTATCGCTCCTTTCTGTTTCCTGCATAGCCAAACCGCAATGTTGGCACCTTCTAATCGGATTAAGATACTGAAAACAATGGCTACACCAACGAAGAGCGTTAGGCTGTTGTGCTTTTTTCAGTGGCAGTCTGCACAGACCACATTGACTACCGAGCACGCGATGCATGATGTTTTGCCAGTGATGAGATAACATACAACTTATTCAGGTAGAGGTTTTGCACAGACTAACGCCGGGATGTAAGCGTAAGGAATAAGTTAAGTTGGAGAGATTGAGAGCATGAGCACGAATTTACACTGGCAGTCGTTTGGTCAGGGACCAGATTTAGTGTTGCTGCATGGCTGGGGTATGAATGGCGCGGTTTGGCAACAAACCATCGAGTCCTTTCAGTCCAGTTTTCGAGTGCACGTGGTTGACCTTCCAGGATACGGCCACAGCGCTGAACATCATGGCGAAGATTTAGCTCAGATTGCTCAGATGGTGCTGAAAGGCGCGCCAGAAAAAGCGGTTTGGCTGGGCTGGTCATTAGGCGGTTTGGTGGCGACTCATATTGCGCTTAACGCACCAGAGCGAGTGAATAAACTCATCACTGTGGCGAGCTCTCCTAAATTTGCGGCAGAGAAAACATGGCGTGGCATTCAGCCTAAGGTTCTGAGTGCTTTTACTGAGCAGTTGCTGGAAGATTTTTCACTCACAATCGAGCGTTTTATGGCGCTGCAAGCAATGGGCAGCCCATCAGCGCGTAAAGACGTAAAACTGCTTAAGCAAGCGGTGCTCTCTCGCCCTCAGCCGAATCCAGACTCACTGCTGGTGGGTTTAAATATCTTAGCGGACGTTGATCTGCGCGATGCACTTACGTCGCTGACCATGCCGATGTTACGTTTGTATGGACGACTAGACGGACTGGTACCGATTAAGGTCGCCAGCGATCTCAATGAGCAGCTGCCACACACTGAGCATGGCATCTTTAGCCAGTCTTCCCATGCGCCGTTTATGACTGAACATGACGCGTTTTGTGCGCAAGTTCGAGAATTTGCGGTTCGCTAACGGTTCGCGGTGCAAAAAACTCAAGTTGTTTAAAAAGTGGTCGATAAAGGTTTGAGCTAGGCTGTATTTGCTAGCGGCATAGACGAGTGGCGACTCCGAGGAGGGTTCGCAATGATTGTGTCACCGACCAACGTAAGTGTGCCATTGATCGCCCCGTCCGTGAATGTGCAAACGGAGCAAGCGGCTCGTGACAACAAAGTCCGGGAGCCTGTGACGCCAACGACCGCATTGGTTAAAACTAGTGCAGAGCGCAAAGTAAAAGGAGACGACAAGCGGCGACGCCAGTCTGCTTGGGATCCTTCTGAGCATCCCAGTTATGAAAGGGAGCCTGAAGTTGACGCTCGTTATTCTGAAGAACCAGCCGATACGTTAGAACGGCTTTTCGGATTACTCGCACTCAAGTCGTACAGTGAAGAACAGGGCAAAGGCTATACGATACGCTTTCGCTTACCTAAGCGCATTCTGGATGCTGCGATCTATCAAGGATTGATGGAAAGGCGCAGGAAAGTGATCAAGTTTCATTATGGTCATTCGGTCGCGCCTCATACGCCGTCAGACGTGATAGCAGTATTGTAATAACTCAACACTCTACTCAAATAAAAACGCTCCAGTCAGAGCGAACTGACTGGAGCGTTTCTTTTTTAACGGAATTTACTTTTTCGCCTTGGCAAAAGCCGCTGCAAAAGCGCCACCCATTGCGTTATTTCCTAATGCATTATTTGATGAGGAATTATCACGACGTGGTTGACGACGTTGCTGATCATTACGACGCGGCGCATCAGAACGCTGGCTGCGATTGTCTTGGCCCGGTTCATCGTTAAGACGCATCGACAGAGCAATACGTTTACGCTGAACATCGACTTCCATCACTTTTACTTTGACGATGTCACCCGCTTTAACCACTTCACGCGGGTCAGAGACAAAGCGATCCGTCAGTGCTGAGATGTGTACCAATCCGTCTTGATGGACACCGATATCAACGAATGCACCAAAGTTTGCGACGTTCGATACCACACCTTCCAGAATCATGCCGGGTTCCAAGTCTGCCACGGTGTTAACATCATCAGCAAAGGTCGCTGTTTTAAACTCAGGGCGAGGGTCACGGCCCGGCTTATCCAGTTCTTTGATGATATCTGTCACCGTTGGAACACCAAAGTTGTCGTCAGTGTAATCCACAGCATGCAAGCTTTTCAGGAAAGTGGTATCGCCGATAAGTGCTTTAACGTCTTTGCTGTTTTTCGCTGCGATACTTTTGACCACTGGGTAGGCTTCTGGGTGAACCGAAGAGGCATCCAGCGGGTTTTTTCCATCCATGATACGCAGGAAACCGGCACACTGTTCAAAGGCTTTTGGCCCTAAGCGAGGCACTTTTTTCAGTGTCGTACGCGCATCAAAGCGGCCGTTTTCATCACGGAAATCAACGATGTTTTGCGCGATGGTACTGGAGAGGCCAGCCACGCGAGTCAGCAGTGCGGCAGATGCAGTGTTAACGTCCACACCTACGGCGTTTACACAGTCTTCTACTACAGCGTCGAGACGTTTTGCCAGCATCGATTGGCTGACATCATGCTGGTATTGACCCACACCGATCGATTTAGGATCGATTTTCACCAGCTCCGCCAGAGGATCTTGCAAACGACGGGCAATAGAAACAGCGCCACGCAGCGATACGTCCATATTCGGGAACTCTTTCGCAGCCAGTTCAGAAGCTGAGTAAACCGAAGCACCGGCTTCACTGACCATGATTTTTTGTACTTTAAGGTTGCCGCGTTTGATGACGTCAGCAACAAAACTGTCTGTCTCGCGAGAAGCCGTACCGTTACCAATGGCGATCAAGTCAACGTTAAACTTGCGTACCAGTTGGTCCACAATCTGAGCCGATTTATCGTATTGTTTTTGTGGTGGATGAGGGTAGATGGTCTCGGTCGTCAGTACTTTACCAGTGGAGTCGACGACTGCGATTTTTGAACCAGTACGCAGGCCCGGATCGAGGCCCAGCGTGGCACGAGGGCCAGCTGGAGCCGCCATCAACAGATCTTTCAGGTTGGTGGCGAACACATCAATAGCTTCGATTTCTGCGCGCTCTTTCATCGCTCCCATTAGCTCGGTTTCCATGTGCATTGACACTTTGATGCGCCATGCCCAGCTGATTACCTGTTTACGCCACGTATCTGCGGGTGCATTGCTAAGTGTCACGCCATAATGGTCTGCAATGATGGTTTCACAGTAAGACTGACGAACGCCTTCTTCCTGTTCTGGGTCGGCATTCATCGCCAAGGTTAGGAAACCCTCGTTACGGCCACGGAGCATCGCAAGGGCACGGTGAGATGGCACTTTGCTGAGTGGCTCATTGTGGCTGAAGTAATCTTTAAATTTCTCGCCTTCGTTCTCTTTGCCTTCGACAACACGGGCAACGAGCTCTGCATTACGGTTCATATGCGTACGAATCTTTTCTAACAGGTTGGCGTCTTCGGCGATGCGCTCCATGATGATGGCACGCGCGCCATCCAGTGCCGCTTTGGTATCCGCGATACCTTTGTCTGCGTCAAGGTACTTACTTGCTTCGCTTTCTGGCTCAGTTTGCGGATGATTCCACAGGGCGTCAGCGAGTGGCTCTAAACCTGCTTCAATTGCGATTTGGCCTTTAGTACGACGCTTTGGTTTGTATGGCAGGTAAAGATCTTCCAGACGAGTTTTACTGTCTGCCTGAGTGATTTCTGTTTCCAGTTCAGGCGTCAGCTTACCTTGATCCTGAATAGACTTCAGAATGGTTTGACGACGGTCGTCCAGTTCACGAAGGTAAGACAGGCGACTGTCCAGCGTACGCAGTTGGGTGTCATCAAGGCCACCCGTCACCTCTTTACGGTAACGTGCGATAAAAGGAACGGTGTTACCGTCATCAATCAGGGTGACAGCAGCGTTGACTTGCTCTGGGCGAACATTCAGCTCTTGAGCAATCATGCGACAGATAGCTTGGCTCATCCGTGTATTCTCTTTTTATTCAGTTGAGTTTCGTTAGGTATAAACATTGGGGTCATTCGATGAATTTGCAATGTTTTCCGCGAGCAGTGCAAAAATTTACCGGGCGCTGGTGGACATCAGTCAGGTTTGTGTCAAAACTTTAATTAAATTGAGAACTTATATCCTCGATTATCAACTAAAGTACATACCTTAGCTCATAGGGATAATCATGATGAAAAAAATGTCTTTGGCTTTGGCGCTTACCAGTGCCTTACTTGTTGCGCCATTTAGCTGGGCGCAATCTCTTTCCGCAACCACTCAAGATCCAATTTACCAACTCGATGACAAACTGGTGTTAGGCCGGGTTGAAAATGTCTATTACAGCGAGATTCCAGAGCTAAGTGACGTGCCGTTCATGGGTAAGATTGATACGGGTGCCGATACCACCTCGATGCATGCCGAGAATATTCACGTCACCAGCTCGAACCCAGAGTTCTCTAACCTGAAAGATAACGAGTTACTTTGGGCGATCATCGATGATCTGGGTGGAACCAAAGCCAAGTGGGATGATGGGACTTTCGAGCCGTATCAAGTCAAAGTGAGCTTTACCATTCAGCACCCTTACACGGGCAAACAGATCACAGTCACCGATGATCTGGAACGTATCAGTGCGATTCGTAGCCGTACCAGTACAAAACCGATATTGCGTCCAAACGTAAAAATGCCGATGACGATAGCGGGTCATACCGTTGATACCGTTGTGAACTTAACCGCACGTAAGCAGTTTTCTGCACCAATTCTGATTGGAAAAACCTATCTGAAAGATAACGCGTGGGTGTTTGCCGGATATGACTACCTGCAGCAGCAGCCCAAGGCCAAAATGATTGGTAAGCAAGAGCTTGTCTCTGTAGAAGGCGTTCCTTACAAGGTGAGTATTTCGACCAGCAGTCGCTACACCAATGCGCATGCTCTGGACATCAAAGTAGATAAGAAGGCCAAGCAAGTGTCCTTCACCTTAGAGGGCGAAAACGGTAAGCGACACCCGATGACACTGCCGCTGATTCGTATGCTTAAAACGACGAAAGGTGAGCGACCACTGGTATATTTACCTGTGAAAGTGTCGGAAAGCGAAACTCAGCACTGGTTGGTGTATTTGCGTGATCGCAGCAATTTTAGCTCACAGCTGCGCTTAGGCAATGATGTGGTTAGCCAGCACTTTGTGGTCGATACCGATAAAGAAAACCTGCTTGGTGGTGTTGAAAAGACCTTTAAGAGTGCTCTGAAAACCAAACCTCTGGTGATTTCTCCTGAGGAGACTCTCAATATTGATGGCTACTCAGTACCAGCCTACCCAACGTTTACCGTCAAAACTCCGCTTCTTCGCGTGCATGGCTTTGAGCTCAGCGAAAAAGGCAAAGATGAAGTGGCGACCTATTACTTAACCAATGAACAGGGCAAAGAGGAAAAAATCACCAAACCCGTTGTGAAAAAGCTAAGAGTGGGCGATATGGTGCGCCCTGTGGTTGAAGGGGATTTTGTGTTTGGGAACACAGAGAAGACCATCGAATTTGCCATTGATGTGTTGGAGAACGAAGAAACTCAACCGTTTTTCGTGTTTGGCCATGATATGGCAAAAGGTGGTGTGCTGCTGAATACGCGTGCGGATCACCTCTTGGATGCCAAACCGTTATTCCGGGCTGGTCATATTGAAGTGGCTGAAGTGGAAGGCATGTTGTTCCCGGTGAAACTGGATACGGGGGCTGACGTCAGCTCAATCAGCGCTACTGATATTAAGCAATTTCAGAAAGACGGCAAAGACATGGTGAGCTTCACTTATGAAAACGATTATGGCGTGAAAAAACAGCTGACTCGTGAAGTGGTCAATGTGATGCACATTACCGCGAAGAAGGGCGAGAAAACCAACGTCAGGCCGGTGGTTAAAATGCACGTGAAACTGGGCGATCTGGAGAAGAAAATAGAGGTCAACCTTCAGGACAGAGAACGTTTTAAGTACAGCATGATTTTGGGTAAAAACTTTTTGAAGCATGGTGTGGTGGTGTCGAGTGACACCAATTACATCGTGACGAAAAAATCGGATGTCAAAAAGTAAAAACTCAGTCAATTTGTAGGCTGAACGCCAACTTCGCCCCGTGTTTTACGTACTGTGATTGGTATAATCTCAGAATTAGAGCCGGGGCATAAACCAAACGAAAATCACCCGTCTCCCAAGGAGAAAAATTGAAAACTAAGCTGATTACGCGTGAAGGCTATAACAAACTCAAACAAGAGCACGATTACCTCTGGAACGAAAAGCGACCTGAGATCACCAAGATAGTCACCTGGGCCGCCAGTTTGGGAGATCGCTCTGAAAATGCAGATTACACCTTCAATAAACGATTATTGCGTCAAATCGATCGTCGCGTTCGTTTTCTCAGAAAGTTTTTACCTGAAGTGACCATCGTGGATTACTCACCTCAGCAAGAAGGCAAGGTCTTCTTCGGAGCTTGGGTCGAGATCGAAAATGAAGCGGGTGACGTGAAGAAGTTTCGTATTGTCGGGCCGGAAGAGATCTATGGCGATGCTAAAGGCTATATCTCTATCGACTCACCCATGGCACGCGCGATGCTAAAAAAACAAGTCGATGAAGAGTTTACGGTTAGGACGCCCGATGGCGATAAAGAATGGTTCATTAACTCGATTGAGTACAACCTATCCAGCCCAGATGCGACAAACCTTAGCTAGGGTGACTGGTCGGTGAGCGAATGTTCCGACCATGTTTAACCGACATCCTCTTCATCCTGAGAAGAAAAGGCATTGAGCGCTTTTATAGGAGCACATAAATGATGAGAGCAGTGATTAGTGGCACCGTATTAACCGTAGGATGTTCATTTTCTGCGTTTTCCCAAGAAGAACTAAAAGGGTGTGATGCAAAGGAGTTTGCTGTCGAGCAGCAGCTTGAATATGCCAAAGTGCAAGGTAAAGAGCAGCATATTGAAGGACTCGAACGTGCGTTAGCTTCGGTACAAAGTGAGTGTATTCGAGAGGAGCAACGCCAGAAATTACATGCAGAAATTGAAAAAAGTACTCAAAAGGAAAAGTTGCAAGCCAGCAGTGAAACAGAGTGGGAACTGAGCCAGTAACCTCCGTTTGATAGGCGATATTTTTGCTAATCTGAGTCATCACTTCGCTCAATATTAGCGCTGTATCTTCGAAATAATGTGTCAAAAGAGCGGCTAAGATAAAAAGAGTAACAATTTGCACAAGCACGTTTGAAAAAACAGTGATACATTTTCGACAATACATGCTTCTGAAAGGATGTTTCAATGCAGGAAAATCATAAAATTTTAGTGGTTGATGACGATGCTCGTTTACGTGCTCTATTGGAGCGTTACCTTTCTGAGCAAGGTTTTCAGGTTCGTAGCGTTGCCAATGGCGAACAAATGGATCGCTTACTGACGCGTGAAAACTTTCACTTAATGGTGCTCGATTTGATGTTGCCAGGTGAAGACGGTTTATCTATCTGTCGCCGCTTACGTAACGCGAACAACATGTTACCTATCCTGATGCTGACCGCAAAAGGGGACGAAGTTGATCGTATTGTTGGCTTAGAAGTCGGGGCAGACGATTACCTGCCAAAACCGTTTAACCCGCGTGAGTTGTTGGCTCGCATTAAAGCGGTATTGCGCCGTCAAACCATCGAACTGCCGGGAGCACCAAGCACGGAAGAAAAAGTGGTGGAATTTGGCGAGTTCCGTTTAAACCTCGGAACGCGTGAAATGTTCCGTGGCGAAGAATCGATGCCGCTAACATCCGGTGAGTTTGCCGTATTAAAAGCCTTAGTCACCAACGCGCGTGAACCAATGTCGCGAGACAAACTGATGAATATGGCCCGTGGCCGTGAATATTCGGCAATGGAACGTTCTATTGACGTCCAAATTTCTCGTCTTCGTCGCATGTTGGAAGATGACCCGAGCAAACCACGTTACATTCAGACGGTATGGGGCTTGGGCTACGTATTTGTCCCAGACGGCAAAGAAGTATAATTCGCGTAACTGCACTCCGATAGTTGTCTGTACATTCCGTCCTCTTGCATCTCCTGTATGGGGGCGGAAAATCGCGATTAGGCACATTCTTTTAGCAATACTCTGTTAGGATCACCAGGAACTGTCCATGCGAATCCGAAGCTCTCTCACTCAATCTATTCTGCTGTTCATTTCTTTGCTTCTCGCTAGCCAAGTCTTCTCTTATTACGCCGTTTTCAACTATGCGTTGATGCCGAGCCTGCAGCAGTTCAATAAAATTCTCGCTCATGAGCTCAATCTGGTGCTTGATGCCGACGGAGAGCTTCAGTATGAGGCACCAATCAGGCGTCAGTTATTAGAAAGGCTGGGCGTAACGGTTCACAGTATTGATAGTGAAAGAGCGGACGAGTTTAATCACGCGATGTCGATTGAATTGATGTCGGAAGAAATGACTCAAGAACTGGATTCTCCGACTGAAGTACGTTTGATGTTGGGCGAGGAGAGTTACATCTTATGGATGCACATCGACAAGCTACCCAACTCGCTTATCCGTATCCCGCTTTCAGAGCTGCAAGAAGAGGATTTTGCGCCGCTATTTCGTAACAGCCTGATCATGGCACTGCTGATTATCGCTGGTGGCTGGCTCTTTATTCGTTTTCAAAACCGCCCGTTACTGGCGTTAGAAAAAGCAGCCAAGGGGGTTGGTCGTGGTGAGATACCGCCACCGATACCAGAGAAAGGCGCGTTAGAAATTCGAGCGGTGACCCGTGCTTTTAATCAGATGTCGAAAGGTATTCAGGAGCTGGAAGAAGACCGCGCCTTATTGATGGCGGGGATCAGCCACGATTTACGAACACCGTTAACCCGAATTCGTCTCGCGACAGAAATGATGTCACCAGAGGAAAGCTATCTCGCTGAAGGCATCATCAGCGATACGGAAGAGTGTAATGAAATCATCAGCCAGTTTATGGATTACCTTAAGCCGGTGAATAACCAGACGTTTGAGGCGGTGTCTCTGAACGACATAGTATGCGATGTCGCGAGCTCAGAAGGCAGTGATGAACGGGAAATTGAGACCAAAATTGAAGCGTCCATCAAACCCGCTCTGGGTAATTCGATTGCGATAAAACGTGCCGTGACGAACTTAGTGGTCAATGCGGTTCGCTATGGCAATGGCTGGGTCAAAGTGTCGACGGGTATGACCGCAGATAACCAACTGGTTTGGGTCACGGTGGAAGATAACGGCCCCGGCATTGAACCTGATCAGGTCGGTAAGTTGTTTGAACCGTTTACGCGTGGAGATACGGCGCGAGGCAGTGAAGGTACCGGACTTGGTCTGGCGATCGTCAAGCGCATTGTAAGCCAGCATTCAGGCTCGGTTGTGATGCGTAATCGTAGTGAAGGTGGCTTAATCGCCCAAATCAGCTTCCCGACTAAGTAACCCAACAGCTAAAGCGTCATCGATGAGCAAAATAAAAGCCCAGCTTAGAGCCTAAGTTGGGCTTTTTTATTATCCTATTGATCAGTTTAGGATTCTTTGACCTCTTGAACTTCTGGTTCTTCGTCTTCCAGTTTCTCTGGCAATAACAGGTTCAAGATGATTGCAGTAATACCGCCCGCAGCAACACCCGTCGAGAAGATGCTCTTAATAAACTCTGGCATGAATTGCAGAATTTCAGGCTTCTGAGCAATACCAAGGCCCATAGAGAACGACAGCGCCATGATCAGAATCGCACGACGGTCGAGATCAACACGAGAGATAATACGCACACCTGCCGCGGCAATCGTACCAAACATCACGATGGTTGCGCCGCCAAGCACAGGCTCAGGAATCAGCTGAACAAAGCTCGCCACACCAGGGAATAAACCAAGTAAAACCAGCATAGCGGAGATGAAGTAACCTACGTAACGGCTTGCGACACCAGTCAGCATGATAATGCCGTTGTTTTGGCTGAAAGTAGAGTTCGGGAAGCTGTTAAAGACTGCAGCGATAGCCGAGTTTAAACCGTCAGCCAACACGCCACCTTTGATGCGCTTCATGTAAACCGGACCTTTTACTGGCTCACCGGACACTTCAGAAGTTGCGGTAATATCGCCGATGGCTTCTAGCGCAGTAATAAAGAAAATCAGTACTAGCGGAATAAATAGCGACCAGTCAAACGCTAAGCCGTATTGCATCGGAATTGGCAGCGCAACTAGGTTGGTCTCACTTAGCTGTGAAGTGTCAACCATACCCATAAAGTAGGCCATGATATAGCCAACTAGCATCGCAATGACAATCGAAGCAACGCGAATGTACGGGTTGTTTGAGCGGTTCAAAATAACGATCAGACCCAGTACGGTGCCAGCCAGTGCCAACTTGTCCAGGCTACCGAACGTGCCGTCACCCATCGCAGCATAGCCACCACCCATCGAAACTAATCCAACTTGAATCAATGTCAGACCTATCAGAGTCACCACAATACCTGAAACCAGCGGAGTGATGATGCGGCGAGCGTGCTCAAGTACTCGAGACAGTAGAATTTCCGCGAAGGAAGCGACCAAAATCGTGCCGAAAATAGCTGCCATCATTGTGCTGATGTCTGCACCGCCAGCTTTCAATGACAAGCCAGCACCAATGATTGGGCCTAAAAAGTTAAAGCTGGTGCCTTGCACGGATAACAGGCCAGAGCCTATCGGGCCAAAGGTACGAATTTGAATAAATGACGACACACCAGAAGCAAATAGAGACATGCTGATAATCGTGTTTGTTTGATCGGCTGGTACGCCCAAAGATTGGCAAATGATCAACGAAGGGGTAATAACCGCAACGAACATCGCTAACAAGTGCTGAATGGCGGCGAAAATTGTTTGTGGCAGTGGTGGGCGATCATTTAATTGATAGACCAGTTCCGAGGATCGGTTTGAAGTTGTCATGGTTTGTCTCGCTTGTCGCAATATTTATTACCCAGGGCTCGCTGAATGGGAGCTCTGGGAGGAGCTGACGTTTTGATCTGTGATTGCTGTTAATCAGTGTCAACTCAGATTGGTTGGGGTAAATACCCTAATTTTGTGCGCGATTATAGAGCGATTTATTTAAAAAGCAAACGATTGCCATGAGGTGTTGATAATCAGTTATTCGGATTATTTTAATCTTAAGCTTTGGAGTAAATATCCCGTTCGCCTAACCAACGATCGATAATCGCAGTGGCATTAGTAGGATAATTGTCGTGAATATGGCGTGCTATGCGTTGAACTTCGGGTATTAAGCGCTGATCACGAACCAAGTCCGCAATTTTAAAATCTGCCAGACCGGTTTGCTTGGTACCTAATAACTCACCAGGGCCACGGATCTCCAAATCTTTCTGCGCAATGACAAAGCCGTCGTTGCTTTCACGCAGAACGCCGAGGCGCTTTTGTGCGGTTTTTGATAGTGGTGAGTGATAAAGTAGAACACAGTGACTGGCGACTGAGCCTCGCCCTACACGGCCTCTTAGCTGGTGTAACTGCGCTAAACCGAGTCGCTCCGGGTTTTCGATGATCATCAGGCTTGAATTTGGTACGTCTACGCCGACTTCTATCACGGTTGTGGCGACGAGCAGATGCAGCTTGTTGTCTTTAAAATCCTGCATCACGGCTTGTTTTTCCGCCGGCTTCATGCGGCCATGAACTAAGCCAATTTTCACATCAGGCAGCTTGCGCTGCAGGTCCTCTGCAGTATCAGCGGCAGCTTGTGCCTCCAATACCTCAGATTCATCAATCAGTGTACACACCCAGTAGGCTTGCTTACCTTCGTTGAGACAGGCATGGCGAACTCGTTCCACGATGTCGTCGCGTTTTGTATCGGGAATCGCGACGGTTTGAATCGGAGTTCGGCCCGGTGGTAATTCGTCAATTACTGAGGTTTCCAAATCGGCGTAAGCAGTCATCGCTAAGGTACGTGGGATAGGGGTAGCGGTCATGATGAGCTGATGTGGGTAAGCGCCTTGCTTGGCCCCTTTTTCACGTAACTCTAATCGCTGGTGGACGCCAAAGCGGTGCTGTTCATCAATAATAACCAGCGCCAGATGATGGAATTCAACATGTTCCTGAAACAAGGCGTGAGTACCCACTACCATTTGTGCTTCACCGCTGGCAATGCGTGCGAGTTCTGCTTCTTTAGCTTTACCCTTTAACTTACCTGCCAGCCAGCCTACTTGGATTCCCATAGATTCAAACCAGTTGGCAAAGTTGATGGCATGCTGTTCGGCTAGCAGCTCAGTCGGTGCCATTAGTGCAACCTGATAACCGTGCTCGATAGATCGAACCGCAGCCAGTGCCGCGACGAGGGTTTTCCCTGAGCCTACATCGCCCTGAACAAGGCGCATCATCGGGTGAGGCTTCTCCAGATCGGCTTCAATCTCTTTTACCACTCGTGCCTGAGCGTTTGTTGGTGAGAACGGCAGTTGTGCCAGAAGTTGGTTCTTCAGTTTTTCACAGGGAGCAAGTGGCAAAGCAATATCTTGCTGTCCTTTACTGCGCACTGCCAACATAGAGAGGTTCTGAGCCAACAGTTCTTCCATGATCAGGCGGATTTGTGCCGGATGCTTACCTTCATCAAACTCATCTAAGTTGATCGTTGGGGGCGGTCGGTGGATGGTATGCAGCGCCTGAGACATGGTGATTTGGTGATCGTATAAACCCGCTGGCAGTAATTCTTGTACGGCGGCTTTATCCAATAACGCTAACGCCTGCTCGGTCAGGTTACGCAGGGTGATCTGTCTTAGGCCATCTGTGGTTGGATAAACGGGCGTCAGGCTTTGTTCTACATCTGGCTTTTGTTCGCTGATATAGAACTTGTAATCTGGATGGACGATTTCCAAACCCATTCCACCACGTTTTATTTCCCCGTAAGCGTGTACTAACTTACCTTGAGAAAAGTTGTTCTTCATCGCCGCGGTAAAATTGAAAAAACGCAGCGTAATAGTGCCGTTACCATCACTGATTTTTACCGTGAGCATTTTGCGTTTACCGAAAATAGTATCCACGGCCATCACCTTGCCTTGTACTGCGGCCCACAGCCCTGCATGGAGCTTAGCAATAGGATAAATACGGGTACGATCTTCGTAACGAAGTGGCAGGTGAAACAGTAAATCCTGAACCGAATGCAAGCCAACTTTGGCTAGTTTTTCTGCGACTTTCGCGCCAACCCCTGAAAGGGAAGTTAATGGAACAGCAGATAGCAGTTGGGCAGACATAGAAGGCTCAAAAAAATGGTTAACATTGCAATATGTTAACCATGGAGCTGTGTTTTTGTACAGGAAAAAATAAGAGGAGCGATCAGGAACTAGGATCCTAGTCTCGCTATTATTTCTGTTGCATCTCTTTCCACCACGCCTCGTCGGCGATGATTTGACCCTCATCGTCGAGTGGCGGATAAGCGAGACCTTTACGTTTCGCAACTTTAGCCAGAACCGGATGGCCGCGTTCAAACAGAATTCGGTTAATGGTCTCTTCTGGCAGGGCGCTTTCTTCACGCTCGTACATACCGGCGGCTTCACGCTGACGCTGGGCTTCATACAAAATCACCGCACTTGCAACAGAAACATTGAGCGATTGCACCATGCCAATCATCGGGATGATGATGTCTTGGTCAGCGAGCTGTTTGGCTTGTTCTGAAGCGCCTGTTTTCTCACTGCCTAAAATGATGGCGGTTGGTTTGGTGTAGTCGATGTCTCGAAAGTCGACGGCCGTTTCCGATAGGTTAGTCACCAGCACCTGCATGCCTTGCGCTTTTAATTCGGTCACGGCGTCTTCGATAGAGTCGTGAGTGTCCACTTCTACCCAGTTGCGTGCGCCTGCTGATGTGTGGCTCAGGGTACGCATTTTATTTGGCCAAATGGCGTGGACTTTGTGTAAGCCAGTTGCATCGGCTGTGCGGATAACCGCTGAGACGTTATTCGGCTTGTGAACTTCTTCAAGGCATAACGTTAGGTCGGTCTGGCGTGCTTTCAGGACTTGGTGGATACGGTGGTAGCGTTCTAGGTTCATAGTAAATAAATAGGGATATAAAAAATCGCCACCTAGCGGAGTAGGTGGCGATAATTGTTATTATCTTCTTCTGCGTCGGACTCGAGTCGCGTGTGGCATCGCTTTGATTTTTCTCATGATGCCAGCAAGGTGAACACGATCTTTGGTGGTCAGCAGAACGGTGACGGTATACAGGCGACCATCACGTTCTTCCGTTGACAAGCCATGGATGTTCGAGCCTGTCTTCGAAATTACGTTGGTTAGCTCAGCGAGCGCACCCTGATGGTTGAGCATGTCGACTTTGAGTTCAGCGATGAACTCTTTATCGTAATCGTCAGACCAGGCAACCGCCATGTAGCGATCCGGTTCTTTCTGGTAACCACGTACGTTTGGACAGGTTTCGCGGTGAACAACTAATCCACGGCCCGGTGATACGTGCGCAATAATGTGGTCATCCGGAATTGGGTGACAACAGTTTGCAAACGTCAGCAATAAACCTTCCGCGCCACGAATTGGCAGCTTCTTCTTCGAATCACCAGGAATCGAACTGGTTGTGGTCAGCTCTTCGGTATCACCTAGCAGACGACGCGCAATGACGATACTCATTAACTCACCCAAACCAATTGCAGCCAACAGGTCATCGGTACTTTCCAAACGAAGGTCAGTCAGGACTTCCTGGACGTTATCTGGGTAAATAGAGTCAATAGAGTGGCGACCAAGTGCGTGATTCAGCAAGCGGCGACCAAGTGTGATTGACTCTTCACGACGCATGGTTTTCAGAACCTGACGAATCTTGGTACGTGCACGTGAAGTCACGACATAGTTCAGCCATGCTGCGTTTGGACGTGCACCAGGTGCGCTGATGATCTCGACCGTTTGACCGTTTTTCAGTGCCTTACTCAGTGGGTAAGGGTTACGATCAACACGAGCACCAACACAAGAGTTGCCGACATCAGTATGCACCGCGTAGGCGAAGTCAACCGCTGTCGCGCCAAGTGGCAATTCGACGATACGACCTTTTGGTGTGAAGACGTAAATTTCGTCTGGGAACAGATCCGATTTTACGTTTTCAATGAATTCGAACGAGTTACCCGCGCTTTGCTGCAGTTCAAGCAGGCTTTGCATCCAGCGTTGAGCTTTCACTTGCGCTGTCGTGCCAGAGGTATCGCCTTTGTCTTTGTAAGACCAATGCGCAGCAACACCTTTATCCGCCATTTGATCCATATCTTCAGTACGGATCTGTACTTCTACCGGAACACCATGAGGGCCGACCATCGAAGTATGCAGCGATTGGTAGCCGTTGGCTTTTGGAACCGCGATGTAATCTTTCATGCGGCCTGGGCGTGGCTTGTATAAGCTGTGCACCTGGCCCAGAACGCGATAACACGTATCTGCAGTATCAACAACCACTCGGAAAGCGTAGATGTCCATGATGGTGTGAAAGCGCTGTTCTTTGGTTTTCATCTTGTTATAGATAGAGAACAGGTTCTTCTCACGTCCAACAACGCGTGAACTCAGACCGACATCTTGCAGGCGGCCTTCGATCTCGCTGTGGATACGTTGGATCATCTCTTTACGATTACCACGTGCCGTTTTCACGACTTCTTTTAGAACGCGATAACGGTTTGGGTAAAGCGCTTCAAAGCCCAACTCTTCCAGCTCGGTTTTGATATTGTGAATACCAAGACGGTGGGCGAGTGGCGCATAAATCTCTAGAGTTTCACGAGCGATACGGCGTTTTTTGTCTGGTCGAAGTGCTCCAAGCGTGCGCATGTTGTGCGTTCGGTCAGCCAGTTTGATCAGAATTACGCGGATGTCTTGCACCATAGCCAGAACCATCTTACGAAAGTTCTCAGCCTGAGCCTCTTTCCTGTCACGGAATTTGAGTTTGTCCAGTTTAGATACACCATCAACCAGCTCAGCTACAGTATTACCGAATTGCTCTTCGAGATCTTCTTTACTGACATCACAATCTTCAATGACGTCATGCAATAGAGCAGCTTGGAGGGTTTCGATATCCAGACGCATTTCTGCCAGGATTCGAGACACAGCGACAGGGTGGATGATGTATGGTTCACCGCTAGAACGGGTTTGCCCTTCATGGGCATCTCGCGCTACCACATAAGATTGACGCAGAGCCTCAATCTGAGGCTCTGTTAGGTATTCTTGGGCAACGTCTTTGAGGCTATCGAATAGATACAAATTATAGGCCCGGGAGGTTGTTGAATTCTCGAGTCAGAATTAACGGTTGTGAGCGATGCTGCTTACTGCCGCTAGCTCTGCCGCTTCTTGCTCTTGTTGTTCTTGACGTTCACGAGCGTCCAGAACTTCTTTCGTGATTAAACCTTCTTCGATTTCGCGAAGTGCGATAACCGTTGGCTTATCGTTCTCTTCTGGCACTAGTGCATCTTTACCGCCAGTTTGCATTTGACGAGCGCGGCGAGCCGCAATCAGTACTAGGTCGAAACGGTTGCCAACTTTTTCAACAGCGTCTTGAACAGTTACGCGTGCCATGAGGACTCCAAATAGTTAACTAAAATATTAGAATGACGAGAAAGTATACAGTCTAACTGCTTTATTTACTAGCAATTAGACGTGCCACTGTAAGCGGGCTTTCTCCGGTGTTTTATTGTCTGCTCTTTGCTACGGAAAATTAAGAGCAAAGAAGCAAGAATTCTTTATGTTTTACAGCGTGACTTTATATTGAAGTTACTCTGCTAACAACGCGTCAAGCATACCTTTATATTTAGCAGCTTGCTTTTCTTCCTTCAATCTTTCAGCTCGAAGAATCGCTTTAAAGTCCATCAGCGCTGTATCGAAATCGTCGTTTACAATCACGTAATCGTACTCGTTGTAATGCGAGATTTCTGACTTGGCTTCTGCCATGCGCTTGGCAATGACTTCATCGCTGTCTTGGCCGCGAGTGTTCAGGCGACGCTCTAGCTCACCATTGGATGGTGGCAGAATGAAGATGCTTTTTGCTTCAGGCATTTGCTCACGAATTTGTCGTGCACCCTGCCAGTCGATATCCAAAAATACGTCGATACCTTTGTTTAGCGTTTCTTCAATCCAGACGCGGGAAGTGCCATAGTAGTTACCGAATACTTCGGCGTATTCCAAAAAGTCACCTTTCGCAATAAGAGCTTCAAACTCTTCTTTTGCGACGAAGTGGTAGTGGATACCGTTTTCTTCACCAGGGCGCATGTCGCGAGTGGTGTGAGACACAGACACTTTCATTGCGTATGTCGGATTGCGCTCCAACATTGCTGAGATCAAGCTAGATTTACCTGCGCCGCTAGGTGCAGATACGATATAGAGAGTACCTTTGCCCATTGTACTGTTCCACTATTGATTGGATTGATTGAGTGCCGACGGAAAGTCGCGACAGTCTTATAACGATAGCACTGGCGTTGTTGAATTAACCACCAAAGGGATGGATATTGGTGATAATCCCGCCAGAAAAATGGAGGCGAAGAGTATCATGATCTCTATATTGTTGCCAGTTGATCTTTCTATCTGTACTCACTCCCAATAAAAGAGCAATTTATGCTGATGTGACTTATTCGGACTCGGTTTCTAAATAGACGGAAAAAAGGGGAAGCTTTCACTTCCCCAGGCGTGCGACTGACTCACACTTAATTTTTTAAGTTTATTGACTTGTCTGAGCTTAGCCCTGGCTTTCTAAGAAAGTGATCCAAGGGTTCGCAACGGCTTTCAAGTCAGGAGACTGAGCGGCACTTTGCATTGCTTTAAGAGCACTGTCTGGCTGGTTCAGCTCAAAATATGCCATGCCACGAATGTAGGCTAATTCGCCTTTTTGATCGCGCTTGGCATCAGGAGCGGCGTTTTGAGTAAACTTCGTCGCTTCTGAATATTGCTTGTCTAAAATCATCAGACGAGCGATTTTGATTTGAGTTTTCGCCTTTGGAGCCAAGTTATAAGCTTGTTGGTAGACGTCGATTGCACGTCCAAGCTCCTGTGCTTGCTGCCAGAATGCCCCCTGCTTTTCTAGATTCTCCGCGTTACGCTCTACATGACCTTCGTCAAAGGCCGTTTGAAGTGTTTTTGCTGCTCGGAATGGTACGCCTTGATAAGCCTGGAAGTTCACTAAGCGCAGGTACTCTTTTTCATCTTCCAGAAGACCTAGTTTATAGGCCATCTCCAGAGTAGAAAGGGCATTACGCTCTTGGTTTAACTCCATGTAGATACCAGACAATTGCGTCCAGTAACGCTTATTTTTCGGGTACTTGGTGGTTAAAATCTTCAGAACACCGGCCACGCTCTTGAACTGTTTGAGTTCATAATGCGCAGACATCAGCAGCTGGTACCAGGATTCGCTAGGGTCTTTACTCATTGCGATGGCCTGTTTAGTCGGTGGAATCGCGTTTTTGTAATCTTCTAGCTGAATATAAGCACTCGCCAGCGTGATGTAGGCATGAGCTTGCGGTTTTTCTTCCGTTGTCTCGGCAATTTTGAACCACTCTTTCATAGTAGAGACGGACTTTTTAAACTGACCTTCAGCAAGATAAAGCTGAGCCACGCTGTAGCGAACCTGTTGAGCAACAGGGACAGGCAGCGCGTTCAAACTCAAAGCATCAGCAAAGTATTTGACCGCTTTGGGATAGTTATCTTGCAACGAGTACAAGAAGCCCATTTGTTGCAATAACACGGCGCGGTCGTATTCACGTTTGCTGCTACTTAACGCTGAGTTCAGTTTCGAAATCGCTTCCGAATACTTTTCCGTTGCGATCAGTTCCTGAACTTTATTGACGGTTCTGAATGTTCTGTCAGACAACTCAGGAGTGCTGGAAAAAGCAGGCGCGCCGTACGCGCCTGCAATGAACACCAGAGAAGCCAACAATTTTGTGTATGATTTCATGATTGCGACTCCTTAGTTGGTAGAGAACTCGATTTCTTGAGAAAGGCGAGAACTCACGGCTTTACCATCGACCATCTTAGGTTTGAAGGTCCATTTAGCTACGGTTGTTTTCGCTGCTTTACCCAAGCCTAACTTACGTGGTGTTTCTTTTAAGACTTTTACATCTTCGACGCCACCGCGTTCGTTAACGGTAAACTCTACAAGTACGATACCTTTCTCAAGTCCCGAGCGTGCCGCTTTACGAGGCATCTGCGGTTGGAACGTGGCCAGAGGAACCGGGCCTCCGCCGCCAATGACCTGAGCACCACCACCTTGTGTGTAGTGACCCAGTACTGAACCACCCGTTACGTTAACTGGAAGGTCTAGATTAGGCATGTTCATTGGAACTTGATCCATCACCGGTTTCACGGTCGACGTCACCTTCATTTCTGGTGGTGGCGGCGGACGCTTAGGTGGTGGTGGTTTCGGGAGTTCGCGTTTTTTCTCCTGTACTTTTTCGTCTGGTTTAATGCGAATGAAATCGACCATACGCTGATCATCATTCGACACTAGCTCGTGGCGCTCTTTGTTTACCAGCTTGTCCATCCCCCAGAACAATCCGAGGGAGACAATGAGCGCCAGTGCAATTGAGGCCAGATACCGCATAAGCTTAATCCTTACCGGTTGCGGCAATGGAGATGCTTTCTACACCTGCCATCTTGATCTGGTCCATAACCTTCACGACTACGCCTGCGTTGGCTTCTGTATCCGCCTGGATAACAACTGCACCATCAGGGCTTTCTGCGCGAAGACGCTCGATGTTGGCGCGAACGGCGTCGACTTCAATGCGTCGTTTATCAACCCAAACGTCACCAGCTGCACCAACGGCAACCATGATGTTACCTTTCTTCACGGTTTGCGCTGAGCTTGCCGTTGGGCGGTTTACTTCAATACCAGCTTCTTTAACGAACGATGTTGTTACGATAAAGAAGATCAACATGATGAATACGATGTCGAGCATCGGTGTCATATCGATAGCGGTTTCATCACTGCTATCACTGCTATAGCGTCTTTTCATGACCTATACCTCTAATTCCATTTACTCAGGCAATATGCTTAAGCTTATCTTCCAGCTTTTGCGTTGTGACTTTGGCTAAATGATCAAGACGTGAACTAAAGAACAGTCCTGACAGAGAAGCCACCATCCCGGCTAACGTTGGGATTGTTGCCTTTGAGATCCCCGAGGCCATTGCTCGAGGGCTTCCTGTTCCTGTTACCGCTAAGATGTCGAATACCTGGATCATGCCGACAACCGTGCCGAGCAGACCGAGTAGGGGACAAAGCGCAATCAATACTTTCACGATTGGCAGACCCTTTTTATTCTCAATATCCTGACGAGAAACGATTTCTTGTCGGATCATCTTTGCGTTCCAGCTTTGATGTTCTGAACGCTCACTCCAAAGAGTCACGGCTTTTTTCGCGGCTCTCGGAGCGACGGCGGCAAAGTAGAACCAGCGTTCTAGCAGCACTGCCCACAACATGAAGCTGAGGATGAAGATGGCGACGAGTACATCGCCACCCATTCCCAAGAAGCGCCTAATTGATTCAAGTTCTCCAACTAACCACCACATAACGCCTCCTTAGCTTTCGGCTTTATGTAGTTTTTCCTGATAGCGAGCGATGAAACCTGCACTCTGTTCTTCAAGAGTTTGAACCAAACGACGACCTTTACTGTGTACGATGGTGTAAAGGAACAGTAGAGGAATTGCGACAACCAGACCTAGCATGGTGGTTACCAATGCTTCAGAAATACCGCCAGCCATTAGTTTCGGATCGCCTGTACCAAATAGCGTGATTGCCTGGAAGGTACCGATCATGCCCATTACTGTACCCAATAGACCTAGTAGCGGTGCAACAGAGGCAAACAGTTTGATTGAGCTAACAAAGCGTTCGATGCTTGGCGCATTGCGTAGGATGATTTCGTCCAGTTTCGCTTCCAGATCTTCAAGGTTGTCGCCTTTGTGCTCTTGGTAAGCTTGGATAACTTCACCCAGTGGGTTGCCAGGGATAACCGTGTCAGATTTCGCCTGTTTACGCATTTTGCCACCGATAACTTGAAGGCGTAGGAAGCAGAACAGTGCAATGATGACACCGACAGCACCCATTGCTAGGATGACGTAACCAACGATACCACCTTGGTCAATACGTTCCTGAACGGTCGGGCTCTGTACCAATAGCGATAGGATTACGCCACGAGACGGGTCAAGGAACAGCGGCTCATATGTGCCTTCTGCTGATTCGAAACCAGCCACTTGGCTTGTGATGTTTTTGCTTGGCTGACGTGATAGTTCTTCAAACTTGCCAGTTTGAGGTACGTAAATAACGTATTTGCCATCTGCAATTGCGTTGAACTCACCTACTAGCGTTACGTCGCGAACGGCTTCTTTACCTTCACCGTAAACAACGGTTGCTTGTGTTGTTGATGTATCACCAGATACGACAACTTGTTGAAGAATAGTGTGCCAGAATGCTTCCAGCTCTTGAGTTGATGGTAGTTCTTTACTTTCTGCCAGTTTCGTCAGCAGTGCATCACGCTCTGGGAACTGAACGGCATTTTGCGAAGCGGCAAACAGACCTTTAAATTCGCCTGCGTATTGACGAACTACACCAAACATTTCACCCAAGGTACCTGAACGAACGCGCAGTGTTTCGGTTAGTTCAGTCAGTTGTTTGTCGTTTTCGTCGAATGTTGCTTTTAGCTGATCACCCAGTGCTTGTTGTGAGGCAAGCTCATCGCGCGCTTGTTGTAGCAACACGGCTTGTTGATCACGATCGCGCTTGAAGATTGCTTCGCGTTCTTTGTTTTCTTTCGATTCAACAATACTTTCTGATTTTACGTTTTTCAGTAGTTCGGAAAGAGTTTGTGGGGTTTCTGCTTGAACGCCAGAAACCATAAATAAGCTAGCTAATAGACCAGCGGCTAGAGTTTTGAATCCTTTCATCTCTTATTCCTCCCCAGCAAATACAGGCAGTTTGATCAGCGATGGTGGCGCTTGCTTCTTAGCGATGCGCAGACCTTGCTGTACAGCAATACGGTAGCTTTCAGGTAATGTTTCCCATTGACGAGTTTGTTGGTTCCACATACCCGTTTCACCGCCGTCTGGAGATTGGAATAGAAGTGCCGTACGACCAATACGCAAGAAGTCGTAAGTCACAACTTCGCCGCCACGGTCAAGGCTAGCTTTGTAAGATTCGATTGAGCGCGAGAAACCTTCTTCGATTTGGTAAGCTTCCATTACTTTACGGAATTTCTCTGAAGTCGTTACGTCTGCACGATCCATCAGGCGACGTAATTCTTGAACGCGTTTATTACGTTCTTCTTTTTGGAACGGCAAGTCGAGCGTCACGAATTCGTCTAGTGCATCGATCATTTTTAGTGTTAGAGGGACAACTTCGGTTGCCGTTTGATCGATTTGAGCAATCTGATTGTTTAATGAATCCAACTCACCTTGTTGAGATTGAACCATACGGTTTATTTGCTCATTGTAGACTTTCATGCTGTCGATTTGACGAAGTAAGCCTTTGTATTCAGCCAACATGCCTTCAGTGCTTTCAGCATAGTTGTCGATTTTTTGTTGTGAAGCCTGTGAAGACTTAGTGGTTTGTGCTTGATTAGAGACTACGGTTCCTGAGTCAGCAGCCATTGCTGCACCACTTACCGACAGGATCGCGGCAGTCAACGCACTTACGCCAAATTCCTTTAACGTCATAGTAGCATCCTTGTTAGTGTATAAAGTCAGTCGAATAGGGCGCAGGAAATCCTCCTGCGCCAAAGGTCTTAATTAAAAGTTTTGAGAGTATTTCAAGAAGTAAACGCGGCCTTGAATGCTGTATAGGTCTGACTCATAAGTCACGCCATCAGCTTCAAATGCTGGATCTTCGTCAGTCAGGTTACGTACACCTGCTGTGAATTTTGCATCCCATGGAGCCAGGTAGTTGTACGCCACGTTCCACGTTGTTTGTGAAGAGATGTGGCCAATTTTCTTGTAGTTGTCATCAACATCTTGCGCCTGGTCTGCGATGTGATCTGCAGATAGGTAGATGTCGTGATCTTCAAGGAAGCTCACACCAACACCAGAGTTGAAGCGGTACTCAGGCAAGCCGTTGCGGCCTACTTGGTTGTTTGTTGGACCGCCAACGTATTCAGGTGTGCTGTAGTCAAGTACGTAGCTACCCATAAAGTCGTAACGAACGGTTGCGTAATCGAAGTCGTAACGGTAGCCCAGTTTCAGGTCGATACCAGAAGTGTCTAGTGTACCTAGGTTCTGAAGGCCCGCTGTTGCTTCTACGATACGACCATTTGCATCACGGATGATGTTCGGGTTAGAAACGCCAGAGCTACGCTCTTCGTCGATCATGCTTTGCAGAGTATTCAGTGTGATCATGTCATCAATGCTGATGTTGTAGTAATCCACTGTTACGTCTAGATCTTCGATTGGTGAGTAGCTCACACCAAAGTTAAACGATACTGATGTTTCTGCTTCCAGATCTTCGTTGGCAGTACGAGTCACATCGTATTGAGTTTCTGGACAGTCTGCATATGCAATGCCATTCGCTGAACAGTAGCTGTAGTCTTTTGCGAAGTCTGACGAGTAGCTGTCAGCCGCGTAAAGGTCAGATAGTGTTGGAGCACGGAAACCCATGCCAGCGCCAGCGCGGAACATCAGGTTATCAAGAGGCTGGTAACGGAATGATACTTTTGGCGAGATTTCATCACCGAAGTCACTGTAGTGGTCGTAACGAGCCGCGATGTTCATTTCTAGCTCATCAGTGAATGCGATCAAAGATTCCGCGTAGAATGCGTAAGTTTCGCGATCACCTGCAGCAGAGTTACCCGCACTACCGATGATGTTACCCGCTTCACTTTGTGGATCGTAGATGTCTGAGTAATCGTAAGTTGTGAACTCGGCACCAAGGTACAGTGGAATCGTTACGTCACCCACTTGCGCAAGGTCAAACTGAAGACCGCCAGAGAATTGGTGCATTTCCATTTCTGTTTCACGGCCAGTACCTGCAGAAAGCTGATCTGTCGCGTCTGCGCTGAACTCACCGTTTACAAATTGGCCTGACTCAGCCAGTTGTGATGCTGCTGAACCGAAGACATAACCAGTACCTGTTTCGCTACCGTTGGAGTAGTTCATATGGTAGCCAGCTTCCCAAATCACGTCACCGAATGTGTCAGTGTAAAGCGTGCCATCTAAACCTGCTTTGAAGTCAGCCTGGAAGTCTTTAACGGTATTATCACGTGTACCAACGTTGTTGAAACGGTAGTAGACGGCTGCTGGACCTTTCGTTGGATCAAGACCATTTTCAGTGAAGAAATCAGCACCGCCACTAGTAGTAGGATCAACGGTAAAGTAGCCTGCAGCAGGTGCAAAACGGCCAAAACTTTCGTTACGGTTCAACAGTAGCTGTGAGTTAAACGTAGTGTCGTCAGTCAGGAAGATATTACCGTTAACAAATACAGTGTTACGCTCTAGAGAGGCAGTTTGAGCCGCTTCGCCAGTGTAGTCGTAACCACAGATGTCACCCAGGCCCGGGTAGTTTGTTAGGCCAACAAACCCTTTTGATGTACAAGATGCATCAGTGTTGTAACCGTTAAGCGCTTTCAACTCGCCGTCATGGTACACGTTACGTCCGTAAATACTTACGCCAGACATATCGAAGTAGTTCGCTGCGTCAGTATTCGTTGAGCTTAGGTAATCGCGATCGCGTTGGTAGATTTCATCTTTGCTGTCATGCTCAAACGAGAACATGATGTTACCTTTCTCGCCGCTGGTACCCATCACAAGCGCAACGTTTCCTTCATCACCGCCTTCCTGGCTAGGGATGCCTGAACCAACCGTTACGTTAATGCCATCAAACTCTTCTTTCAGGATGATGTTAACTACACCAGCAACCGCATCAGAACCGTATACCGCTGAGCCACCGTCGGCCATTACTTCAACACGCTCAACAATCGCTGATGGGATAGCGTTGATGTTTGCTGCGCCGCCACCCATGGTTGCAGAACCAGGAAGACGTTTACCGTTAACAAGAACCAAAGTACGTGAAGCGCCTAAACCACGCAGAGACATGGTTGCCTGGCTTTGCCATGAGCTACCAGAGCTTTCACTGTAAGAACCAAATGAGTTGAATGAAGATTTACGTAGAACGTCTGCAATCGATACGTCACCAGCACGTTCGATCTCCGCACGACCGATCACTGCTATCGGAGTGCTTCCTTCCATTGATGCGCGCGTAAGGCGCGAACCAGTAACTTTCATTTTTTGAAGTTTTTCAACTTGCTGCTCTTCTGCCTGAGCTGCTACAGGTGCGAAAGCCGTCGCCGTACCCAAAGCAAGGCTGATCGCAACAGATAAAGCTGTTGTGTTTTTATACATCCTTGTTGCTCCAATTTATTATTATTTCCTGTGTCTGGTCGTAAACGACCAAATGTGACGTTAATGTTTCGTTAACGTGCGGCCAATGTATAACCGAGGTCAAAAAAGGAAGTCAAACCAGTAGTAAACTAGGATGGTCAAATGTAAAAAAGATGTAAAAATCTGAAGAGATTGTGAATTGCAGAATAATTAACCAAGCAATTATAAAAAAATGACATTAAACCTCGATAAAACACCGTGTTTTGTCTTTCTTGTAAACTTTAATGGGTTATGTTGTGTATGGTTTTTAAGCGGGTAATTGAATCTGAAAAAAAGTATTTTTCCAGTGAATAATTCTGACATGGGTTTTATATGTAAAGCTAATCAAGTTAGCTCTAGCACGTAGGGTGGTATCAAAATATGATACCCGTTGCTACCAAAGGGCTCACTCGTGATTTCGAGTCAATATGCTTGGTTGGGAATTGTCTTATTATTCTTAATTTCTGCATTTTTATGTAGGGTTTTGGCTCTAATTTAGTCAGATTGATATTCTGTATGAATTATTTTTGTGGTTTTTTATCATTTTTTACCAAAATATTGCGTTTTTTTTGATAGTGGACGAAGTGCGTCATGTTTTGTTTTTAAACACTTGAAGCCAATGTGGATTCAAGCTAAATATGACGCTGACATTATTGCAGTGATAAAAAACAAGTTATTGACCCACATGGAACGTGCTTCAGTGATTTGAATTTCTGCAAGATAGATATGCACCATTTGGGGCCGGTATTTTTTCTGTTACGCCGGTCTAAATTGGACAGTAGACAAGGAGCAAGTTGTATATGCTGTCGTACTTTTTACGCCGTTTAGCGTTAGTGATTCCGACGTTTCTCGGAATTACCATTCTTATTTTCGCCATTACTCGTTTTGTACCGGGTGGACCTGTTGAGCGTATGTTGTCTCAAATGCAATCACAGGGAGATGGCGCCGCCTCTATGACGTCTGCGGGTGGTAACACCGCGCTTTCTGACGATCAAATCGCAGAGTTAAATGCTTTCTATGGTTTGGACAAGCCAGTGATGGAAGCGTACGTCGAGTGGTTAAGTCGATTGGTTACTTTAGATCTTGGTGAATCAACCCGTTACTACGAGCCAGTATCAGAGATGATTGCAGAACGACTGCCTGTTTCTCTGTTTTACGGGGGGATGACGTTCTTTATCAGTTACTTCATCTCCATTCCTCTCGGTTATTACAAGGCGCTCAAGCATGGCTCCGTGTTTGATTCCTCTTCCTCGATATTGATATTTGTTGGCTATGCCTTACCTGGGTATGTGGTGGGTGTGCTTCTCATTACCTTGTTCAGTTATCACCTCGAGTGGTTCCCTATGGGAGGCTTTGTTGGCGATGACTTCGATGACTATGAAACCTTCTTTGAGCGAGCCAAGGACATCATGTGGCATGCCGTGTTGCCATTGATTTGTTATCTGATTGGTGACTTTGCCACGCTGACAATGACGATGAAAAACAACCTGATGGAAAACCTGTCATCAGATTACATTCGTACTGCAATCGCAAAAGGTTTGCCTTTCAAGAAAGCTGTTCGCCGACATGCTTTGCGTAACAGTTTAATTCCGATTGCGAGCCATTTCGGTAACTCTTTACTTTTCTTTATGACGGGTGCATTCCTGATCGAGGTTATCTTTAACATCGATGGTATTGGCCTGCTGGGCTACGAGTCCATCATGGAGCGTGATTATCCTGTAGTAATGGGCATTGTTGCCATCAACGCGATCTTGTTGTTGATCGGTAACATCATTTCAGATGTCTGTGTTGCTTTAGTCGACCCTCGTGTGAAGTTTGGAGCGTAAGATGTTTACAGTCAGTCCATTAACTCAAAAGAAAATTCGCCACTTTAAAGAGATCAAACGTGGTTACTGGTCATTCGTGGTGTTATCAATCATGCTGATCCTCTCTCTGTTTGCAGAGCTGTTGATCAACAGTAAAGCTCTCGTCGTGAAGTATGACGGCAGTTTCTACTTTCCTGTGGTCAGTGATGTACGCTTAGGAAGTGATTTCGGCCAAAACTCCGCAAGTGAAGCAGATTACCGTGTACTGCAGAAGGTGTTTGAAGAGCAAGGTGGAGATAATTTTGTCATTTTGCCGATCGTTCCTTGGAACCCGTATGAGCAGGATTTCAGCGGTGATTTCCCACCAACAGCACCGAGCGCTGAGAACAAGCACTATTTAGGTACTGACGTTATCGGTCGAGATATCTTAGCTCGTCTGGTTTATGGCTTTAGAACCGCGATGGGATTTGCTTTGCTAACCATGATCGTCTCGTACGCGATTGGTACCGCAGTCGGCTGTACGATGGGTTTCTGGGGCGGAAAATTCGATTTGTTCGTTCAGCGATTGATCGAAATTTGGTCGATGGTGCCATTCCTGTACGTGATTATGATTCTGGTTTCAATCGTTCAGCCCACCTTTGCGCTCTTCGTCGCCATCAACGTGCTCTTCTCCTGGATGGGGATGACGTGGTACATGAGGACCATGACCTATAAAGAGTCGGCTCGTGAATACGTGATGGCAGCGCGTGCTTTGGGTGCATCAACGGGACGTATTCTATTTAATCATATACTTCCTAATACGATGGTTATGATTGTAACACTGGCTCCATTTACTATTGCGGCTAACATTACTGCACTAACAGCGTTAGATTACTTAGGCCTTGGCCTAATGCCACCAACACCGAGCTGGGGTGAGCTACTGCAACAAGGTAAGTCGAATTTAGACTCGCCATGGATTGTGTCTTCAGTAGTGACTTCAATTGTATTGGTATTGGTGATGGTGACCTTCATTGGTGAAGCGATCCGAGCGGCTTTCGACCCGAAAAAATTCACACGCTATGTTTAATTAAGCGAGTGAACAAAACATAAAAAAGGGAAGTTTTATGAATAGATTACTTTTAGCGTCTACGTTGACCGCCCTGAGTTTCGGTGCGATGTCCGCGACGCTCCCGACTGACTTAGAATGGAAAACAAACTGGGATGAGCCGCAATATGGCTCTCCAGAAGCTAAGCGTGGTGGCACTTATCGCACTTATATGTCGAGTTTTCCGCAGACATTACGTAGCGTAGGGCCAGACGCGAACGCAGGACTGCGTGCTTTCTTGTTAGATGACACTCCGGGGTTGGTGGTGCGCCATCCGGATACTTTGGAATTCATTCCTGAGCTGGCAAATGAATGGGCGTTGGCTGGTGATAATAAGACGGTTTACTTCCGACTAAACCCGAAAGCGAAATGGTCGGATGGCAAGCCAGTGACTGCAGACGATTTTGTCTTCATGCTCAAGTTCTACCGTTCCGCAGATATTCTTGAGCCTTGGTATAACGACTACTACAACAAAACGGTCGCAGACGTCGTTAAATTCGATGATCACACGTTTTCAGTTGTAGCAGCTAAAGAGTTCAACCAAGAAGAACTGATGTTGAGAATGGGCGCGTTACGCCCACGCCCAGCGCATTTCTATGCTAACCCTGGCAAAGATGAAAACGGCGATGGCATCCATGATGATTTTGTTCGTTACTACAACTTTAAAAGTGAACCAACCACAAGCGCTTATTACCTGGATGATATCAAGAAAGGCAAAAGCGTAACGTTTAAACACGTTGGTAAAGACTGGTGGGGCTATAGCAATAAGTACTACCAAAACCGCTACAACGTCGACAAGATTCGTATCACTGTCATTCGTGATAATGACATTGCGATGAAGCACTTTGAGAAAGGCAATCTCGACGCCTTTGGCTTAATACTACCAAGTTTGTGGCATGATAAATCGAACACGGAACCGTATCAAAAGGGCTACATCGAGAAGTTCTGGGGCTACAACCAATATCCTGTAGGGGCTGGTGGCCTTTGGATCAACACGGCGCAACCGCTATTGAATGATCTTAATGTGCGCAAAGGTGTCACCTACGCGACGGATTTCGATGGCATGATCGAAAATGTCTTGCGCGGTGACTACTCTCGTAAGCCTAATCCAACCGGTTTTGGGCATGGCAAATACTCGCTGCCGGATGTAAAAGCACCCGCCTTTGATGTCGATAAAGCTATTGCAGCATTTGAAGCCGCAGGCTTTGACCAAATTGGGGCTGACGGCATTCGCGTTAACTCTGAAGGTCAGCGACTGAGTTTCGAGTTGACCTATGGAACGCCTGTCCACACTCCGCGTATCGCTTATCTAAAAGAGCAGGCTAAGTTGGCTGGTTTGGACATTGAACTGAAACTGGTGGATGGTTCTTCGATGTTCAAATATGTGCGTGAGAAAAAGCACGATCTCGCTTTCCTGACCATGAGTACTTCTGAAATTCCAACCTATTGGGAATACTTCCATTCGGTCAATGCCAATAAGCCGCAAACGAACAACTTCACCAATTACAGCACACCAGAGCTGGATGAAAAAATCATGGAGTATCGTTTCGGTTTAGATATGGATAAGAAAATCAAACTCGGACACGAAATACAGCGCAACATTATCGACGCGCACGTGATCATCTCGGGCTACATGGTGCCTTACGTTCGCTACGGCCACTGGCGCTGGCTGAAGCTACCAGAAAAACCGATGAACCGTATGACAGAAGCACTTTACAGTGATGGTGTTATTGGTGACGGCACATACTGGATCGACAGTGATGTGAAAAAAGAAACTCAAAAAGCGATGAAATCGGGTAAGACATTCGAGCCTGTGGTTGAAATCGACGACACCTATAAGCTGTAAGGAGGTGTTATGGAAAACGATGTAATTTTAAGTGTTAAAGACCTCGAAGTAGAATTTACGACCGACGATGGGCCGGTAAAAGTACTCCATGGTGTGAACTTTGATGTTCGAGCCGGACGCACGCTTGGCTTAGTGGGTGAGTCGGGCAGTGGTAAGAGTGTGACCTCGATGTCTATTATGGGACTGCTGCCGAAGCCATACGGCAATATTGTTAAGGGTGAAGTGAACTACCGCGGAACCAATCTGGTGGATTTGCCTGCAAATGAAATGTATGCCATGCGTGGTAACCGCATTTCTATTATCTTCCAGGATCCAATGACGGCACTGAACCCTGTTCACACCATCGGCCGTCAGATTTGTGAAGTACTCGAACTACACCGTCCAGAACTGGATAAGAAGTCACGCGAGTCCTATGCGATTGAAATGTTGGATAAAGTAAAAATTCCAATGCCAGAAAAGCGTCTTAACGAGTATCCGCACAACTTGTCTGGCGGTATGCGTCAGCGTGTCATGATCGCAATGGCACTAGCTTGCAAACCGGACATTTTGATCTGTGACGAACCAACAACTGCACTGGATGTAACCGTACAGGCGTCTATCCTTGAACTAATGAATGATCTTCAGGAAGAGACGGGGATGGCGATGATCTTCATTACGCACGACCTTGGTGTGGTGGCAGAAGTGTGCGACGACGTGGCTGTGATGTATGGCGGGCGCATTGTTGAAAAAGCAGAGATTTTTGAACTGTTTGATAACCCGCAGCACCCATACACCGAGCGTTTGATGGGATTGATGCCAAGCTTAGATAATGAACCTAAGCAGATGATCGACATCAAACCAATAGATGCAAGTATGTTTGCTCACTAGTACAAAGTGAACGAGTCATAAAAGAGGATGTTATGGCAAAAGAAGTATTAAGAATTGAAAATCTTAAGCAGCACTTTGTATCTGGTAAAGGACTGTTTAAGAAAGGCTACACGATTAAGGCCGTAGACGGTGTGTCTCTGTCTGTCGGTGAAGGGGAAACTCTGGGTCTGGTAGGAGAATCAGGCTGTGGTAAAAGTACCTTAGGTCGAACTATATTAAAGCTTTACGAACCAACGGAAGGCAAAATCTTTTTCGAAGGCAAAGATATCACCAAGTTGTCGGTAAAAGAGATGCGCTCTCTGCGTAAAGATATGCAGATTGTATTTCAGGACCCGATGGAGTCGCTTAACCAGCGCCACACCATCGGCATGATTCTGGAAGAACCCTTTGTTATTCATAAAATTGGTACGCCAGCTGAGCGCAAACAGTGGGTGAAAGAGTTATTGGTTAAAGTGGGCTTGCCAGAAACGGCAGTAAACCGTTATCCACATGAATTTTCTGGTGGTCAACGTCAACGTATTGGTATTGCTCGAGCGATTGCGTTAAAACCAAAACTCTTGATTTGTGACGAGTCTGTTTCGGCTCTGGACGTTTCCGTTCAGGCTCAGATTCTGAACCTGCTGTTACAATTACAGCAAGAAATGAACCTGGCGATCATCTTTATCTCGCATGACTTATCGGTGGTTAAACATGTCTCAGATAAGGTCGCAGTGATGTACTTTGGTAAGGTGGTAGAAGCGGGTAACGCGAAAGAGATCTACGCCAATCCTCAGAACGAATACACCAAAAAGTTGCTATCTGCTATTCCGATTACGCACCCTAAATACAGGAAGAAAAAGCGTTTGGCTGAAAAAAAGCAGCGAGTGGCGTAAGCTGTGCCACTTCTAGGTTAAACAATAAACGCTCCGCCAAATAGTCGGAGCGTTTTTGTTATGTATGATTTTACAGCTAGCATGCTAAACTCAGCTTTATCTCTTTGGTTTCATTTGGATAATTGACTATGGCGTCAGAGTTACCTAAATCATTCAGCCGACCGTTCTTAAAAATCTTCCATATCTTTGAGGCGATATTGTTGGTCGCTATTACCTTGGCGACCTTGTATGCCATGGTAGAAGAGTTCATCCATGTTTTTATTGAAAAACGAGTACTGCTAACAGACATCTTGTTGATGTTTATCTATCTCGAAGTGTTAGCGATGGTGCGGCAGTTTGTGATGAATGGGAAAATTCCGGTTCGTTACCCTATCTATATAGCAATGATGGCGATTGCTCGTTACATCACACTTGGTATGAAAGAGCTGGATGCAGTTCCTGTTGTTTGGCTATCTCTAGCGGCGTTGATACTTGCGGCGGCGACATTGTTAATTCGTATCGGTCATCATTACTGGCCGTACGTAGATAACCGCACGGCGGAAAAAGACGAGTAAAGCAGGCTTTATCCCAAATGGTGAAATCAATCAGTGGCTGAACTATTGTTATTCAGCCATTTTTTCATAGTAAAGCCGCTGCTGCTCATTGAGTTCTTCTCTGATTTTTGCGGTTTCCTGTTCATTCCCGAGCAAGCTAAGACAATAATCCATGTCGGCTTGTGTAAAGCGTTGCTCTCTTTTGGCCTTATGGGCGAGGGAACGTATCGGGGCTGAACATTGGTTACGCTGGGTAATTTCTTTAAGGGGTTTACACGGTTTATAAGCCTCAAAGGCAAATGACATCGGTAAGTAGCCAGTCCACTTTAGTTGTTTGGCCATGATTGAGCAGTGCAGCAACGCTTCTGCGCGTTCTAAGTCGACTTCCGGTTCTTGCTCTGCTTTGCCAAGCGGAGAAAAAAGCAGAGTAAATAGTATGCTGCTATAAACAAGAGATTTATTGATCATAATATGGCCTCGTTTTATAGCTGGCTCTCTTTGCTAACGGCAATGTATGTGGTTTGTGATAAATAATTATAGTTTATAGGTTTGCGTAAGTGTGCTTATTCATAGTAAGAGTAAAGGTGAAAGAGCGCTGTTAAATGAGTTTGGGTATGCCCATTTACTTAAAAAGCGCGATTTGAAGATTAAGTCCGCCCGTTTTAGGTGTTAATTAAGATATTTCTATCTGGTTTTTTTAGTGTTTAAATGAGCCCCTGCCTTGTCGGATCTACAGTTATCTTGTCCCTTTGAACCTTATTTTGAGATCTGACTCGAAATATACGCTTGAGAATGAAGTGCACAAATAATTAAGTTTTTTGTAAATTCGGACTTTGAGGAAATATTCCATATATATTGGCTGAGAGTCTAAACGGTTTTTTAAATCAATATTGGACTTTATTTTTAAAGTTGTTACTTATTTCAGTGTTATTTGATGTTTTTTAATTTGTGTTACTTCCGGTGTTACCAGATTATTAATATTTAGACTTGTTATTTAAGGCTATTTAATTTTCGAATTCTTTAAGCCTAAGTGATTTTGTTAAATGTATGTTAAATAAAGGGTCTGTTCTCATTAAGCTTATCACCGGTGCTGTTGCGATAATCATGCCACTGGATAATCTAACTATCTTCTTGTTTACCAGGTGTTACATTTCTACTGCCTTATAGTTGCCTCGTCCCTCTCCAATTAACAGATTAAGATGACCGTTTAATGTCTATGCTGGAAGAAAACGAGTGATTGATGGGATTGTTTGTCAGAGTCTAATTTTTAGAATTGTCATTACCCAATTGGTGGGAATGATATGTCAATTTTAGGCAATTTATCTGTCGAAATTGTGCAAACAGTTTTTTACATTCATATTGATTTCTTATATGATGGCCAAAATTCTAAAATTCATATATTAATCAAGGTTAAAGATAATAGAGAACTATTATTGCGGCTCTTTATTGGTATACCCTCACTTGCATAAAAAAGGAGATTCAAGTGAAACTTTCACTATTGGCAATCGCGGTTGGCTCCATAATTTTAGTCGGCTGTAATGATAGTAGCACTGATACTGTATCGTTTTCTAAGGATGTACGTGCATTCGATGGTGCTGTTCAAGGTATGACTGGTCAGTATGATTGTGACGACGGCTCAAACGGCACTATCAGTGCGACTGACTACGATGGTTTTAGCACTATTGAAGATGAAACGTTTGCAACTAGCCCTGAAACTTGTTCTTTAACCTTCACTAAAACTGACGGTGCCGTGGATACATCTAACGGTAAAGACATGTCAAACGTAAGCTACAGTGTGCCAAAAGGTTTGCTCCAAGCAGGTCAAGAAGCAGCGGCAACGCCATTGACGACAATTATTGCCAAAGTGCTTGGTGATGACGTGTATTCTGAAGAAGTTGCTAAAGAAACTTTGATAAAACTGGGTATCGATGTTGACCAACTGAACAATGATGGCGTACAAATTGATGTTCTTGAGCTACTCACTGACCCAGAAACAGCACTAAATGCTATCAAGGTAGCTAATCCAGACGTTTACTCAGAAATCATGGTAACGACAGTTGTACTGTCTGACACACTTGTTGCTCAAGGTGACAAAGCAGATGTAACTGTTGATCAACTTGCTAATGTTGCTAGAAGGGTAAGTCAGGCTGTTCTGAGTGAACATCCAAACTATCCAGAGAATGACAATGGTGACGAAATCTATGTTGATCTTTCCGAAGCATTGGAAGATGACGCAGTATTCAGCGAAATTGCTGATGCTGAACAAGACGAAGATATCGACTCGACTGATCCAATCTTTGATAAAATTACTGATGATATAGAATCAGCTAGACCTGCGATTATCCCGCCTCGCCCACCAACAGGTGGTACAGGTGGTACAGGTGGTAGTGGTAGTGAAGGCGGCGGCGGCGCTTAATCACTTTCACTTTCCTTATCATCGTTAAAAGATTAGTCACCCATAGCGCTCGCTTTGGGTGACTTTTTATCAATGGATGTATCGCATGTTCAAACCAAATTTTTCCTTGCAAAGCTGCATAACAGCTGTTTTGCTCTTAGGCCCCTGTACCAGTTTTGCTTCACCCGAAAACCTCTCTTCATATCAGAGTTTCACCGGCTTGGGATTTACCCCAAATGCTCAGGTGATTGATACTGGGGATTTTCATGTTTCTTTCAGCCAAGGCGTACCTTATCAGGGGGCTATTGCTCAACTTGATGACTGGTTTTTTGGTGCCGGCATTTTTTCTGGTGTCGAAGCCGGGGGGAGAATCGTGACTCAAACTTATGATTGTAATAAATATCTCCGCGAAGATTGTGGAATTCGAGACTTGTCTGCATCATTTAAGGCTCAAGTACCGTATATCTATGACTTCACCGGTATTCGATTAGCCGTGGGAGCTCAAGATGTTGGTGGTGCTGCCAGCAACTTTAGATCGGCGTATGTCGTTGCAGATAAGACTTTCGAAAACTATGGGTTACGTTTTAGTACTGGTTATGGAAAATCCGACCTTAGTCTTGGGATAATGGACGGGCCTTTTGGTGGGGTAGAGTGGCAGCCTCTGTCCTTTACTCAACTTGTTGGCGAATACGATGCCAGCGAATTCAATGTCACAGCAAAGGTTTTCACTCCCGAGGGCTTTTTGCCCTATGGCATTCAAACCTCTGCTCATGTTGAACTTTACACCGGCCATGAGAAAAGTGATCAGACGTTATGGGGCGTTAATACTGCCATTCCATTATTAGGTTATAGCAGCAATAGCATTAATAGCCGTAAGCGATTGAAACTGGCTGAACAAGAATCGACTGAGCAGCGTCTGGCCTCTGAGTTGGCTGAAAGTAAATCAACCAGCCTGACATCTTTGCAGCAAGCCCTCAAAAATGAAGGCTTTATCAATATTCAAACGGGCACTCACCTTAACCAATTTGTTGTTGCCCTAGAAAACCGACGTTATAACCACAATGAAGTTGACGGGGTCGGTGTGGCCTTGGGCTTAATCGCAACAAACTTAAGTCATAATACACTCGCTGATATGGTAGGTAGCAGTGATGCGCCAGTGATCAATGTGCTGTTGCTGAATAACAATATTCCAGTAATGCGAGTTTCCACGACACTTGACTGTTATCAGGGCTTTTTGGCGACAGGTGAGTTATGCGAGCAGACCTCGTTTTCCTCAAAGCACCTTAATGAATACCGAAAACAGACTCAATGGATCCACCAGAGTATCAACGAAGGAATCGGTCGTTCACAACTTATTTTTGCACCGATTATGAATTACAACGTTGCCACGGAATACGGTGTTTTTGATTATTCAGTCGGTCTTAGTTCCAATCTGTATACACCCCTGTGGCAAGGCGCTGCGTTTGATATCCGACATGTATTGCCACTTGATGATAGCGATGATTACGACAGCGGTGGTCTGTGGGAAAACCAAAGTTTAGATAATGAGATCAACCGTGTTCTTATTCACCAAGCTTTCCGTCTACCTATTGATATCATGACTCAGTTTTCTGCTGGTTATATCTATGGTGGTTACCTTGGCGGGATGAATGAAACGCAATGGAATTCACCTGAAGGGAACCATGGCGTTAGCTTCCAAATTAGCGAATTCACCTACAAGGATGATGTAGACTCACGTGGCCGTCAAATCGAAGACAAAGCGACCCGCTTAGCCAATTATACCTATTCAAAACCAGACTGGAACTGGCAGTTAAGTTTACGAGGTGGGGAGTATTGGTTTGGCGACAAAGGCTTTGATATCACGACCACGCACTGGTTGGGTGATGCTAAATTCTTTGCGAAATACTTAAACAGTGAAGATGAAGAATTCCTGACTCTTGGGGTCTCTTTACCGTTGACACCTTGGCGAGACATGAAGCCGGGATATTTACAGGTTAGAGGTATCGACGAATATGAGCTAATCGTGCAAACGCGAATCAACGAGTCCCACAATAACCTCAGTACTGGCCTTGGTCAGTCTATTGAACTGCAACACAGTCTGGAGCGTGAGTATCTTAACCGTTCGAGGCTAACACCAGCGTATTTTAATACCAACCAACAGCGTATGAGAAATGCGTACATTCGTTTGTTAGAGCAAGAACTGTAAGTAGAATAAAAGTAATATGTAAGGGCGGTTACCTAATTTAGGTACCGCCCTTTTTTCTTTAGAGGGTTAGATATGTGAGAGTGATAAATACCCTAGAAAATATTATTCGATGTTCTGGATCTGTTCACGCATCTGTTCAATCAGAACTTTTAGCTCAACGCCAGATGCCGTGATGTCCGTGCTGATTGATTTGGACGCTAGTGTGTTCGATTCTCGATTGAATTCTTGCATCATGAAATCCAGACGACGACCGACAGCGCCCCCTTTTTTCAGAATGTTAGTCGTTTCTTTTACGTGAGAGTCGAGACGATCCAGCTCTTCTGCGACGTCAGATTTTTGCGCCAAAAGGATAAGCTCTTGCTCCACGCGAGAAGCATCCAGTTCCACTTTGGCATCTTCAAACTTAGAGAACAGACGCTCACGTTGCCACTCCAGGATTTCTGGCATGCGCGCACGAACTTTTACCACTTCTGCCGTTATAGCATCTAGGCGTTGTTCGATAAGCGCTTTCATGTTGTCGCCTTCACGGCCACGAGCATCAATAAACTCACCTAAAGCTTCATCAAAAGCACTCAGTAAAACCTTGTTTACTTCATCCATGTCTTGCTCTGGCGTTTCCATCACACCTGGCCATTGCATGACTTGGAATGGGTTGATGCGGCTTAGCTCGCCCGTCATATGCATCACTTGCTCTGCCGCTTTAATCACTTGGTTTGCCAGAGTTTCATTGATGCTAAGTTCTCCTTTCGCTGCTGGGTTCGCTTCAAAACGAAGGTTACACTCAACTTTACCGCGAGCTAGGCGTTTACGAAAACGCTCGCGTAGCAAGGGTTCTAGTGCTCGGAATTGTTCTGGCATGCGGAAGTAAGTTTCCAGGTAGCGCTGGTTTACACTGCGAATTTCCCATACCGCCGAACCCCAATCGCCTTTCACTTCTTTGCGCGCATACGCTGTCATACTGTAAATCATCGAATTTTCCTGTCTTCAATTTTTTGAAAATTACCTAGAGAGTGTATCACGGAGTGAGAATAGGTGCGCGGGATGTAGCGAGATGTACTAGGGAAATGTGCATCGATTGCATTACTTGTGACCTAGGAATCCGGAATCGATTCCGCTATAATCTTCGCCCAACCAAATCGTCTTCTCCTCATATTAAGGTAGATGCCCATGCGTCCAAACGATCGCAAGGCGGACCAAGTTCGCCCAATCAAAATTACTCGTAACTACACCGCTTATGCTGAAGGCTCAGTATTAGTGGAGTTCGGTAATACAAAAGTGTTGTGTAATGCGACCGTCGAAGAATCTGTACCGCGTTGGCTAAAAGGCCAAGGTAAAGGCTGGGTAACTGCAGAATACGGCATGCTGCCACGTGCAACACACTCTCGTACTCGTCGCGAAGCGGCAAACGGTAAGCAGGGTGGCCGCACGATGGAAATCCAACGCCTTATCGCTCGCAGTCTACGTGCTGTTGTCGATTTAAAAGCGATGGGTGAGTTCATGATCACCGTTGACTGTGACGTAATTCAAGCGGATGGCGGCACAAGAACTGCTTCAATCAGTGGTGCAAGTGTTGCGATGGCAGATGCGTTCCAGCACCTAATTGAGAGCGGCAAGCTAAAAGCAAACCCAATGAAAGGCCACGTAGCGGCGGTTTCTGTTGGTTTGCTAGGTGATGAAGTACTGTGTGACCTTGAATATGTTGAAGATTCAGCCGCGGATACCGACATGAACGTTGTTATGACTGAAGAAGGCAAGATGATTGAAATCCAGGGTACTGCAGAAGGCGAACCGTTTAGTCACGAGCAGCTGATGGCACTGCTGGAGTCGGCGAAAATCGGCATTAGCGAAATTGTCACGGCGCAGAAGGCGGCGTTAGAAAATTAATTTTTAAAAGTAGCTTCCCCGCAAAGGAAGCTATTTTTTTGCGTATTTATAGGGCTTTTGTCCTAGAACTTTAATACTGATATCCACACACTGAAAATTGAGAGAAATCCATGAAAGCATACCAGCGTGAATTTATTGAGTTTGCACTTGAGAAAGAAGTTCTTAAGTTTGGTGAGTTTACTTTGAAATCAGGCCGTAAGAGCCCTTACTTCTTTAACGCTGGTCTTTTCAATACAGGTCGCGACCTTGCTCGTCTTGGTCGTTTCTACGCAGCCGCATTGGCAGACTCAGGTATCGAGTTCGATGTGTTATTTGGCCCTGCGTACAAAGGTATCCCTATCGCGACGACAACAGCAGTAGCACTTGCGGACCACCATGATATCGACACGCCTTACTGCTTTAACCGTAAAGAAGCGAAAGACCACGGTGAAGGTGGCAACCTGGTCGGTTCGGCTCTTGAAGGTCGCATTATGCTGGTTGATGATGTGATCACAGCAGGTACCGCAATTCGTGAATCGATGGAAATCATCAAGGCGAACGGTGCTGACTTAGCTGGCGTGTTGGTTGCTATTGACCGTCAAGAAAAAGGCAAGGGTGAGCTGTCTGCGATTCAGGAAGTTGAGCGCGACTTCGGCTGTGCGGTTATCTCTATCGTGAGTTTGGGTGACCTAGTGACTTACCTTGAAGAGAAAGGCAACGCTGCAGAGCACCTAGATGCTGTAAAAGCATACCGCGCGGAATACGGCATTTAATCTATTCTGAAGCTTTAAAACGTAAAAAAAAGGGGCTGGTGGATATCCATCAGCCCCTTTTTATTTTGTTACCACTTATCTGTAGCGAATGCCTTTTGGCACGTTTTCATCCTGCATGGTTTTGTAGCGCTTATGCAGCCACATCCATTGTTCAGGAGCGCGTAAGATGACTTCTTCTACGTATTTGTTCATGTACGCTGCTGCGGCAACTTCGTCTTTTTGCGGGAAATCGGCTTCAATGCATTTATCTGCAATGATTTCATACTTGCCCTGCTCATTGCGGAAGCCCGAACCCGGAACAATGGCACACTTCGACGTATAAGCCAGAATGCTTGTACCTGTGGTGGTACACGCATCTTCTACTGCGAAGAATGGTACATACACCGATTTGTTGCGTCCGTAATCGTGGTCAGGTAGGTAGAACAGACGTTCACCACTACGCAAGACGCGAATCATCTTTTTCACGTCTTTACGGTCAATCAGTTTGTTGCCGTTATGGGTGCGGCCCCAGTACTGGATAAAGTTATAAGCTGGATTATCGTGTGGACGAAACGCACCGTAACCAGCCAGTCCCATGACTGCAAAAGCACGTGCGGTGATTTCAAGGTTCAATGCATGCACACAGCAGAGTAGGACGCCTTTTCCTTCTTGCGCCTTTTCTTTCAGAGCACCAACATCTTTTTCCACTAGCAGCGTTTTAAAGCGCCAAGTTGGCCAGAACCAGGTAATGCCGGTTTCGATCAGTGCCATGCCGGTGTTTTTGAAGTTTTCGGTAACGATACGATCGATGTCTTCTTGAGACTTGTCCGGAAAAGCCAACGCAAGGTTACGCTTTGCGACGTGTACTCGTTTTTTACCATAACGCATGCCGAGCTTACCCACCGATTGGCCCAACGACAGAAGCAAGCGGTAAGGAAGAATATTAACGATGATCGCCAGTAGACCAAACCCTATCCATACCCCCCAGTTACGTGGATGGAGAAGGGAAAGAGAAAACTCTGGCTGCATTTGTTTGTCTTTACTCATAATCTCTACTTAATTTGTGCGCTGAGCAATGCCCAATATTCATCAAAGTTGGCAGTAGGTTGATATTTGAAGTCACTACGAACAAAGCGGTTTAGACTGCCCTCTACTTGGCCCAGGATCTGTGCCGCAAGAATGCGTTCTTCTACAGGGAAAGATTTCCCTTCACGAAGTTTACGTTCTCGTAGGATCTGACGCAGCTGTGTTTCAATTCGTTCGAATAGCTGATTGATTCTTTCACGCAGGCGTTCATTCTCAAACATTAGAGCATGACCTGACAGAATGCGTGTCAGACCAGGGTTACGCTCCGAAAAGACCAGAATCAGATGCATCACCATACGGATACGCTCCAAGGTATCTTTTTCGTCGTCAAGAATACGGTTAATACGAGTCATTAATGCTTCTTCAATGAATTCGATCAAACCTTCGAACATACGCGCTTTACTTGGGAAATGGCGGTAGAGCGCCGCTTCTGAAACGCCAACTTGTTTCGCCAGTTTTGCCGTAGTAATACGTGAAGCGCCTTCTGTAGATTCAAGCATCTGTGCTAACGCTTGCAAGATCTCTTCACGACGATTGGATTTTTTACTGCCGGCCATTAGTTATTTCCTTTCAAAATACAAAGTTGAGCGGAGGGGATTATAAGACGCTAAGTCGGATCAAACTAGACTACTGAGGGTGGATTGGGAGTTACAACACCCTCAATTGTCATGTTTGTAATAAATTTTCGCCAGTTTCTTATCAAAAATGAGCACTAATTACATTAATGCGTGCATTTTTTCGAGGATTTTAAAACTCAGTGCCTCTTTAGATTCTAAAGCGAGAGCGAGTTCACCTTCTGGCCAGAAAAGAGTAATCGCATTGTCGTTGCTGTTGAAGCCTTGTCCTTCAACCGATACGTCATTTGCACATATCATATTGAGGTTTTTCTTCACTAACTTACCACGAGCATAAGTTTCGACATCGTTAGTTTCAGCGGCGAAGCCGACAGTGAATGGGCGCTTGTCTGTCATGGCTGCAACCGACGCAACAATATCAGGGTTTTTCACCATTTTGATGACCATTTGATCGTTGTCTGCGGTCTTTTTCAATTTTTGAGACGCGATGTCTTCTGGTCGGTAATCGGCTACTGCGGCGCAACTGATAAACGCGTCATGGTTGGTGGCGTGCGACATTACAGCATCATACATTTCCTGAGCGCTTGCGACGTTAATGCGTTCCACGCCCGCTGGGGTACTTAAACTTACAGGACCACTTATTAGAGTAACCTTAGCACCAAGTTGCGCTGCTGCATTCGCCAGTGCAAAGCCCATTTTTCCTGAGCTGTGGTTGCTGATGTAGCGAACAGGATCGATCGCTTCGCGAGTTGGACCGGCGGTGATCAGTACTGATTTTCCTTCGAGCACTTTAGGCTGAAAAAACTGCTCACACAGATGCACCAGTTGCATTGGCTCTAACATACGGCCAGGGCCGACATCACCACATGCTTGTTCGCCAGCGCCTGGCCCCCAAATGTGCATGCCACGACGAGCCAAGGTTGCGATGTTCTCTTGTGTTGCCACATTACTATACATCTGTTGGTTCATTGCCGGAGATACCGCAACTGGTGAATCAGTGGCTAACACTAGAGTTGTCAGGAGGTCATTTCCCATCCCTGCCGACAGTCGAGCAATCAAATCAGCCGTTGCTGGCGCGAGCAAGACTAAATCGGCCCATTTTGCTAATTCAATGTGCCCCATCGACGCTTCAGCGGCGGGATCAAATAGGCTGTCAGAGACTGGGTGGCCAGAGACCGCTTGCATGGTGAGTGGAGTAATAAACTCCTGAGCCGCCTTGGTCATCACGACGCGCACTTGTGCGCCTCTCTCTATTAAACGACGAGTTAGCTCCGCACATTTATACGCGGCAATACCGCCACTGATGCCGAGTAGAATTTTCTTTCCTGCTAGTGTTTGCATGTGAGATCTCCAATTTTTCTGGCGACGAGTTTAGCACAACTCAAACTGCTGCCACCCCGTATAACCCCAAATAACCTTAAGAAGCGGTTTTAGCTCGTGCTGAAAACACCGTCGCAACCACCATTCCTATATCGAATTACTTGGCAATAGCGCTCAGTTACCACGCTCTGAACTCTTAATTTGAAGTCATTTTGGGGTATTTCTCACCAGAAACTAATCGAAATCAAACTCGGAATAGTATTCGGTTGAGCAGCCATAAAAATTCCGCATACTTCCCGGCAAATTTGAACCTAGTTTGAATGATTGAAAAGAAAAATAAGGTCATAGTTCATGATATTAAAAAGTCGAAATAAATTGTTGCTGATCACTTTAATTCCCTTACTGTTGATCACTACATTGATATCGGTGGTGTATTACATCAATAGTAGTAACAGTCTAGAAGATGAGTTGGGTCGCGATAGGCATGAGTTGTTCGAGACTCGCAAGAAAGAGCTGGCTGCTCACATGATGATGGCGGTAACCGCGATTAAGCCGCTTTATGACGCTGACGTAAACGGCAGCAATAAAGAGGCCGCGAAAGAAATTTTAAGGGCGATGCGCTTTGAAAGTGATGGTTACTTCTTTGCTTACGATTCCAAAGGCGTGAATACGTTGCATGCCATCAAGCCATCACTAGAAGGCAAAAACTTATATAACCTTAAAGATGAAAATGGCGTTGCAGTGATTGCTGGCTTAATTGACTCTTCAAAAAGAGGCGATGGTTTTTTGTCTTTCTCTTGGCATAAACCAACCATCGACGCACAAGCACCCAAGTTAGGTTACGCAGAGTATTTGTCGAAATGGGATTGGGTTCTCGGTACTGGCATTTACATTGATGATATTGACCATCAGGTTGCCAAGCAGCGTGAGCTACGCATCCAGGAGCTGAATCAAAACACTTTATTTGCCGTGATGATCTCGGTCATTGGCCTCATTTTTACCAGTATCTTAACTAGCATCGTGGTTTCTAAAGGCATCAAGCCTTTGCAGCATGTGGTCAACTCTCTGAAAGATGTGGCTGCTGGCGGTGGTGATTTAACCGCTCGGTTAAAAGTAGAAAGCAAAGATGAAGTAGGAGAATTGGCTGCAGCATTTAACGAATTCATGGATAAGCTGCATCCGTTAATGACAGACATTCACCGTTCTGCATCGACTGTACAGAGTGTTTCTAAAGAGCTGAATGACAAAACCATCACAGCGAGTGACCAGATGCAAAGCCATTGTCTGGAAACCGATAAGGTGGTGACAGCGGTAACACAAATGAGTATGACCGCAAAAGAAGTCGCCAGTAATACCAGTGCAACGGCAGAGGCAATAGAGGATGCAAACAGCCAAGTGACAGAAGCTCAGCGTGAAGTAGAGCAGGCGATTGATGGCATCACTGATTTAGTTGAGGAAATTAACAGCACATCGGATGCTATTTTGGCGCTGAGCCAACAGACGGATCAAATCACTAAAGTATTGGATGTGATCGGAGAGATTGCTGAGCAAACAAACTTACTGGCGTTGAACGCAGCGATAGAAGCAGCGCGAGCGGGAGAGCAAGGGAGAGGTTTCGCTGTGGTGGCCGATGAAGTTCGCTCGCTTGCCAGCCGTACGCAAAACAGCACCCATGAAATTGGAGACATGTTGAAACAGTTGAGAAGCGGCGTTTCACGTGCTGTGACCACCATGTCTGCAAGCCAAGAACGCGGAGTGAAAACGGCAGAAGAATCAGCGCTTATCCAGCAGTCTCTGTCGAGTGTTCATCAATCCATTGGCACCATCAGGGATATGGGAATTCAGACTGCGTCGGCAGCCGAAGAACAGAGCGCGGTCTCTGAAGACATCAATCATAACTTGGTCGCGATTCAACAAATCGTAAATAGCATTACTGACACCCTGCAACACGCGGAGACGATCAGTACTAAGCTGTCGCAATCCGGAACTGAGATTAACGATCTGGTTGGTAATTTTAAACTTTGATGAACCACTAAATTACACAGAAAATCAGAACGGAACTAAAAAAGCGAAAGTCATGCTCGACTTTCGCTTTTTGTTTTGTGGAATAGGGGCTCTTACCTATAAAGAGACAGTCGATGATACTCAAATCCTTACCGAATGAGTCGATGCCTCGGGAGAAGTTGCTCCAGAGAGGACCACAAGCGCTAACCGATGCTGAATTACTCGCTATATTTCTGCGTACGGGCACGCAAGGCATGAATGTGATTGAGTTGGCGGATTTCCTAATTCAGGATTTTGGCTCGCTCAGGCAGCTGTTTTCGGCGTCAGAGAAAGAATTTTGCCAACATAAAGGACTAGGACAAGCTAAATATGTTCAACTACAAGCCGTGCTTGAGATGACTCAGCGTTATTTAGCGGAAACTTTAAAGCGTGGTGATGCCTTGACCAGCCCGGAACAGACAAAGTTGTACCTCTCATCGATTTTGAGAGATCGACAAAGAGAGGCCTTTTATATTCTTTTTCTCGATAATCAGCACCGCGTTATAAAAGATGAAATCTTATTCGAAGGAACGTTGGATGCGGCGTCGGTTTATCCGCGAGAAGTGGTGAAGCGAGCCTTGCATCATAACGCGGCAGCCTTGATTCTTGCTCATAATCATCCATCTGGTGTGGCGGAGCCGAGCCAGTCTGACAGAAGAATTACTCGCCGATTAATCGACGCTTTAGCACTGGTAGATATTCGCATTTTGGACCATTTCGTCATCGGTGATGGAGAAAGTGTCTCTTTTGCTGAAAGAGGATGGATATAACTGTGCGTTTTTTAGGTTGTTAGTTGCAAAAAATCTGCTATCATCCACGCCACTAAATTTTAAACTGAATTCAGCTTGGACTGCTAGAAAAAACCTGCTGTCTAAAAAAAGATCACGAAAACCTGTAAAAAGGATCTGTTCGGGTCTTGAGCAATGCATGTCAAGTTAGTATAATGCGCGACCTTTGATAGCCTTGTATGGATTTTCCATAGCGGTTCTTAACCTCTAACTTCTTTTTGAGAGATAGAGAGGTTCGGCCACCAAGGTTGATATCGAGCTGAAACGATTTTGGAGAAGACATTCATGTCACGAGTATGCCAAGTAACTGGTAAGCGTCCAGTAACGGGTAACAACCGTTCACACGCACGAAATGCTACTAAGCGTCGTTTTCTGCCGAACCTACAAACTCATCGTTTCTGGGTAGAGAGCGAAAAACGTTTTGTTAAACTACGTCTATCTGCTAAAGGTATGCGCATCATCGACAAGAAAGGTATCGATACTGTTCTTGCTGATATGCGTGCACGTGGCGAAAACGTTTAAGAGGAAATAAGCAATGGCAAAGAAAGGCGTTCGTGAGAAAATCCGTCTAGTATCTTCTGCAGGTACTGGCCACTTCTACACAACTGATAAGAACAAGCGTAACATGCCAGGCAAATTTGAGATCAAGAAATTTGATCCAGTTGTACGCCAGCACGTTATGTACAAAGAAGCAAAAATCAAGTAATTGGTTTCTGACTCTTTTACGAATTGAAAAACCCAACTTTCGAGTTGGGTTTTTTATTACCTCCAGTTCCTAGCACCCATCCCCATTACTCTTCCTCACTGCTTTCTACATCTGTTTACAGATCTTCTAGTCAATATTTATCTGCTTTGCTAATTTACTGTGACTTACAGAAATTAGGAGTGATTATGCGCATTAGTCCGGCTCGTCGTCGCCGATGGAACAATATCCTTATCCTAGGTGTTATCGCTTTTATCGTGATCTCAAATGCGCCGATGTGGATCAAAACCTACTTATTATCAGAAGAAGTGGATCCATATCCTAATTTACTACGATCTGATCATCAGGTGAGTGCGATTTACTATAGCGGTTGGGAATTAGAACTTAAGAATGGCGAGTGGCAGGCCAATATTAAAGTGAGTATTCCTTCTGAAGAGCTTGTGGCTCGCTGGCAGTCTTTAGAGGGCACGGAGCTTACTGAGCAGCAATATGAGACGTTGAAACATCAACTTAAGGCGCCAGAGTCGATCGAAGTATGGTATCAGGATCTTGATGAACCACAGCGTATCACCTTCTACCGTTTAAGTGATTTTTGGCTGTTCAAGAACTGGCAAGATAAATGGATTGCGATTTCAGTGGATGATGGTTATCTCCTTCCTGAGTAATATGACTGCTTGAATCATCCCTGTATTTATCCACGTGTTTTCGATTATGCTAGCCGAGCTGATTAATAAGAATAGACAATTGAACGGAGCCAACAATGCCTGAATTACCTGAAGTCGAAGTCAGCCGTATGGGAATCACGCCGCATATGCTTGATCAAACGATCCAGGCGTTTGTGTTTCGTACCCCCAAACTACGCTGGGATATCCCTCAGGAACTGAAGCAGCTTGAAGGGCAAGTGATTCGTGCAATCCGGCGCCGTGCCAAGTACCTGTTGATTGAGACGGATAGGGGAACCGCGATTGTTCATCTGGGTATGTCAGGCTCGCTACGTGTGCTGGATGCAGACTTTCCTCCGGCTAAACATGATCATGTGGATCTGAAGCTGACTAATGGCAAAGTACTGCGCTATAACGACCCGCGTCGATTTGGAGCGTGGTTATGGTGCGCGCCAGGTGAGTCTCACTCCGTACTTGATCATATGGGGCCAGAGCCGTTAACTGACGAGTTCAATGCTGAATATGTGGCAGAAAAAGCGCAAGGCAAGCGTGTTGCTGTAAAGCAGTTCATTATGGACAACAAAGTCGTGGTCGGCGTTGGTAATATCTACGCGAATGAATCCCTGTTTAAATCTCGGATCCATCCAACCAGACCCGCTGGCAAAGTCACATCGCAAGAATGGGCGTTACTGGTTGCCAACATCAAAGGCACACTGGAAATCGCAATAAATCAAGGTGGTACTACGCTCAAGGATTTTGCGCAGGCAGACGGTAAACCTGGATATTTTGCCCAGGAACTGTTGGTTTATGGTAAAGCGGGTGAACCTTGCCCTGAATGCGGAAAGCCACTTCAAGAGCAAAAGATTGGTCAGCGCAATACTTTCTTCTGTAATGAGTGTCAGAAGTGAAATATGGATCAGGGCAAATTATATTTGCCCTGATTTTTCAAAGTACTTCTTTGCTACTAACAGAGAGATTAATTTTTCTCGTTGAGGGTTTTTAAACTGTTCCACCCATTCGTGTGCGTTTTGTATGATGGTCTCTGCCTCTTCAGGATGATCGATATAGTACTCCATTTTCTCTATCAAGTCAGAGTAATCAGCTTTCACCTCTACATAGTGAATACCTGCTTGCAAGCGACCCTCCATGAACCAAGTTTCATATCTAGGCTTAGACATGATCACCAGCGAGTTTGATGACATCGCCCATTTGAGGTTGGTTGCAACGTCATTGCCTTCAATAGCCAGAACAAACTTACATTTCAACTGCTCTTGGATTGAAAGAAAACCTTTCTCGCTCGGATGCCCTTCGATGGGAGCCGTGCGACCGATATCACATTTAGGATGATCATAAAATTGCTCAATCACTACTTTACGATGCGGTTTTTCCCCCAAGCCTCTCCATACAGCGATATCTTTTTTTTGTCTAAAAGAGAGCTTGTCGTCTATAAAATAGAAATGGCGAATCTCATTCAGCTTTAGTAATACCGAGTTTTCATTCCCCTCACCAATCGGTCGGCTTTTAAGAAAGCATGGATATTCTGGGACATAACGAATATCACCGTTCAAAAACTGGAAAAAGTATTGAGCTGGGAATGACTTAACCACTTTGTGTAGGTCGAAGTAGTATGTTGTTCCACCTGTCTTTTTGTATTCGCCAACACGTGTCGACTCGTTTTCAGGAAGTTCAAATGACTCGTTAACCTTGTTGTAGTAATCAACTCGTTCTTGGATATAGGAATCCATCGGGTATTTATCGATAAGATGACGAGCCGATTTACTTCTAATGGCGCTAGGAACTAAGACTTGCAGACCATTTGCAGCGTAATACTTAAATTTCCTGAAACTCATTGTGCTACCTTTTTATTGATAGCGGTATAAACACATTCAGGTACAAACTGTTTTACGTCTCCGCCATGAATGGCAACCTCACGAACAATGGTGGAAGAGAGAAAAGCATATTCATCGGCTGGGGTAAGGAACACGCTTTCCATTCCAGGTAGCAGCTTGCGGTACATGCTGGTAAGGCCGAACTCGTATTCAAAGTCGACCGTTGTTCTAAGGCCGCGCACCAACACATTCGCTTCTTGCTCTCTGGCAAAATCAACCAGTAGCCCACTAAAACCTGCCGTTGATACATTACTTAAATGTGCCGTTGATTCCTCAACCAGTTTTACGCGTTCTTCTAAGCTAAAAAGTGTATTTTTAGAAGGGCTTGCCGCGACTCCGATGATAATTTGGTCAAACATGTCTGCAGCACGAGTAATGATATCAAGGTGACCATTTGTGATTGGATCGAAAGTACCTGGGTATATGACTTTTTTCATCGTAAAACTGTCTCGTAAATGTCGACGTATTGATTAGCAGTGTAGTTGATATCAAACAATTTCAATTTCTCTTGCCCCTGAGCGATGAAGTGTTGCTTCAATTCATCATCTTGGGAAACCTTCACTATTGCATCTGCCAGTTCTTGTGAATTACCTGGCTCAACCAGTAATCCATTTGAGTTGTGGTCGATGATGTCAGGAATGCCTCCTGCGTTGGTACCAATAACAGGTAAACCAGAGCCCATACCTTCCAAAATGACAGAGCCAAGCCCTTCGGTATACGATGGGTGTACTTGTAAGTCTGCCGCTGCAAACCAATCACCCATGTTGTTCTGTTTACCTTCAAAGCTAATGTTAGTTAGACCTTCTGCTTGTGCTTCAAGCGTTTGTCGCTCTGGACCATCGCCCAATAAACAGATGTGAACAGAGGGCGCAATGTCTTTTAGTAGCCGTGCCGCTTCGATAGTGACATTGAAGCCTTTATGTTTGAGCATGTTTGCGGCATGAATCACCAAAAACTTACCCGCAAAGCGCTCTCTTAGGGCTTTAACTGCTTGTTTATCTACAGAGTATACCACTGGGGAGCTTGGTATTTTGTAAGTGGTAGACGTTGGGTAAGCGTCTTTGACTCTCTGAACAATGGCTGTGCTCAAGCCAACTACAGCACTCGCTTTCGTGTAGGCTAAATTTGCCAGCCACTTTTTCTTTAGAGGGTTATCTATACGGCGCGTGACGATATAAGGCTTACCATAAAGCATGTGCTGAATGAGAGCCCAATAAATTGCGCGTCCTTCATGAACATGAATGAGTGAACAATTTTGAGTTACAGCTTTAGAGTGTGCCTTGGTAAAGTGAGTCGCCAGCACTAGCTTAACGTTCAGTTTACGGATGGCATCGGCAAAAGGGCTTTTAGGGTTAGCGACTACCGTAAGGTTATAACCCAATTTGACTTGTTGCTGGATGAGTTGAAGGGTTTGGTTTTCTCCTCCATGGTAGCCAGAAGCCAAATTCACATGGCAAATATTCATATTATTGCTCTTTGTTGTGTTTTTTCACGTAGTCACGCAGCCAAAGATCGGCATAACGGGTAAAAGTGGTGTTTGCGCTTAACACTGCTAACAAAAAGCCGTGTCGTCCATCTAAGAAACCACGCTTGATGATATACATCTTAAAGAATCGGAAAAAACCGTGTGTAAACGCACTCGATAGAGAAGCGGATTTCTTTCCTTCTCGCTGGTCAGCCCAAGACTGCATATACAGTTGAGTTTTTCGTGTGTATTCACCCAATCTTTCATAGGTAAAGTGCTTGAGGCGTCCGTTTAATGACACGATGTTAAATCCATCTGGAATCACCACGCTTTCGTGCACCAATGCATCGTTGTATTGAGTTTGTGAAGTTTTATACAAACGGACTACCCAGTCAGGAGACCAGCCCGAGTGACGAATCTCTTTGGCAAAAGCGGTGGTTAGGCGATTCACTTGGTAGACATTTTCGTCGTTGTGCTGACTAATAGCATTCAGAATGTCTTGGCGCAGTTCGTCAGTCACGCGTTCATCGGCATCTAACCAAAGAACGAAATCGGACTCGATATAAGTTTGTGCAAGTTGGCGCTGTTGTCCAAACCCTGGCCAATCTAAGTTGGTATAAAACTTATTTGTGTAATGCCTTGCGATGGATTCAGTACTATCAGTACTACCAGAATCTAGGATGACAATCTCATCGACCCAATCTTTTACTGTGTCTAGACAAGCTTTTAAATGCTTCTCTTCATTTTTTACGATTAAGGCAACGGCTAAAGTTGGCTTGGACAAGGTGACTTCCTTCTTTACAAATCAATACCGTAAGTTTACTGATATTGCGGGTACAAATCTTCTACGACGTGATCGAACATGCTTATCACTTGATCGCTTGTGATGCGATTCATTGCAGTTTCATCTTTTGCACGAGTTCGCCAGCTAAGTTGTTGGCTGGTTTTTCCAGTTTCAGCCAAGATGACTTCTTCATAAACTGATACTACATATTGTAAGTAGCGGTAAGGGCCCACGCGAACTGGGTTATGGTGGGCATACAAACCAATAATCGGAGTGTTCATCGCATTTGCCATATGTGCCGGCCCAGTATCTGGAGCGATGACCATTTCTACATTATCAATCAAAGCAAGCATTTGTAGAATAGAACTTTGGCCCACTAAATTCAGGCATGGTTCTTCCAAGCGAGACTGTATGCTCTCGGCGAGGTCCAACTCTACTTGTGCAGGGCTACCAGCAAGAATGACATTCCATCCTTTCGCTCTCGCGTGCTCAATAACATCAACGTATCCCTCAGCGTTCCAGTTTTTATAAGCTTTACTGGCTCCAGGTACGAGTAATAGGTTTGGTTTGTCACCAGAAATATGAGCCTCTGCCCACTCTCTATCCTGCTCTGGGTAAGTAAGTGTCCAATCTAGCTCTGTGTTGGGAACCCCAATTTGATGGGCAAAAGCCATTAAACCATCCGCGACATGCAGAGATTGTGGCGAAGGTACTTTGACATTGGTAAACAGTGTCTGAAAATCCTGACTTCTGTCAGAAGAAAAACCCAGCCTATATTTTGCCTTAATACCTAATGTCGATACGCTAGCTCGAATAGCATATTGCATGTGCAAAAGGGCATCAAATTTGCGACCTTTTAACTGTTTCCACAGAGCTTTATAGCCTTCTAAGCCTGCTTTTTTATCGAATACGATGACTTCGACACCATCAATAGCCGCTAACAATTGAGACTCTAGTTTGCCTGTAATCCAGGTGATTTGAGTGCTTGGCCATTGTTTTTGAATTGCTTGCACGGTAGCGATGGTATTACAAACGTCTCCAATAGCGGATAAACGCAAGATGCATAATGATGATGGGGCAGAAGTGAACATAATTATTGTCTGATTAGCGAAATAGAGGCAGGTAAATTATGCAGACATCCCCAATAAATGTAAAATACACAGCTCCAATATAACGAAATACCGATAAGTATTCTGCAATGTCAAAGACTACACCAGATCAATCGCAAGAATCAGGGAAGCCAGGTAATACGGGCGTAAAACGCATTATCAAAGCAACAGGTTACTCTATACAGGGATTAAAAGCCGCTTTTAAACATGAAGCCGCGGTTCGGCAAGAGCTCGCTTTGCTGAGTATTGCTGTGATCTTGGCATGCTTGGTTGATGTCGGGATGATCGAGCGTATCTTATTGATTGGTGTGGTTGTATTAGTACTGATTGTCGAACTGCTGAATTCAGCCATAGAAGCAGTAGTAGACCGCATCGGTGTTGAACGCCATGAGTTAAGTGGTCGCGCTAAAGATATAGGGTCCGCAGCCGTTATGGTTGCGTTAACATTTGCTGGCTTTACCTGGCTTTATATATTGACCAGTCGCTACTTGGGCTAGAGATTTAAAACATGATTCAACAGTATCAAGATAACAATCAGGTCATTTGGTTTGATGATGAGTTCATTACAAACCCCAGCCAGCCTATTTTTGACCCAGAATACTGGCAGTCAGTGAATAAGATTGTTGGCAGTGCAACGGGACGCGGTACGACGTGGTTTGTTCAGCTTGATACTATGCAAGCTGCCTTGCGTCATTATCGTCGGGGCGGATTGTTCGGTAAATTGGTTAAAGACCAGTATTGGTTTTCTGGCTGGGATAAAACACGCAGTGCTGAAGAGTTCCAGCTTTTACTTACGTTGATACAAGCAGGAGTTAACGTCCCTCGACCAATTGCGGCACGCGTTGTTAAAGTCGGACTCTCATACCAAGCCGATTTGTTAAGTGAGCGGATTCCAAATGCCAGAGATTTGGTTAGCATTTTGCAAGAGCGTTCGTTATCGAAAGATATGTATAAAAAAATCGGACAAGAAATTGCCAAAATGCACAATGCGGGCGTTAACCATACCGACTTAAATATTCACAACATCTTGATCGATGATAGAGATAAAGTGTGGATTATTGATTTTGATAAGTGCCATTTAGATGCGAGTGAGCAAGTTAAACAGTATAACCTTGAAAGGTTTAATCGCTCTTTTATTAAAGAATTCAATAAGTTGAGCATTCACTGGACGACAAACGATTTTGCAATTGTTCTGAAGGGTTATGAGCTGCAACTACAAATATCAAAGAATAGAAAGTGAGAACAATGCAATGAGAAAAGTCGTATTGCTGAACGATACTACGCCAGACAATCACTATGGATGTACTCGAGTCATCAATAACTTAAATACCTTGATTGCAGAGTCTGGTGGGATAGTGACCCACTCGTTAAAAATTGATCAGAAGATCTTTAACTCAGAGACCAAGCAATACCTACAGCAAGCTGATATTGTCATTATTAATGGAGAAGGAACCTTTCATCACGGTGCACAACGTGCGCATGATATGCTTAAGCTTGTTGCTGATCTTCCCCTGAAAAAATATTTGGTTAACGCGACCTACGACAGTAACCCTGACATATTTGCAAAATTACTCAAGAACTTCGATGGCGTGACAGTGCGAGAGACTCGCAGTCAACGCCAGCTTAAGGAGCAGGGGATCGATTCTATCGTTATTCCAGACTTGTCCTTGTACAGTGAGTTGTGTACGTCGACGGATAGAAAAGGGTTTCTCTACGGAGACAGTGTTAATTTCCGTTTAGCGTGGAAAATGCACCAGCTATTCCACAATAAAGCCGACTTCAGCGTGAATCGTATCTGTTATACGTCGAATCGCTGGGAGCAAGTCAATCGTTATATTCTCAAAGGTCTGCGCAAGTTTGACTTCACCAAATTCAAGACCAGAAACCTATTTATAGCACGTGAGCAGATGACTCCGGAGCAATATCATCGAGAGATCGCTCATGCCAACGGTATCATCACGGGGCGCTACCACGCGATTTGTTATGCTATCAACAGTTTGACGCCATTTCTCGCCGTCAGCTCTAACAGCCACAAAGTAGAGGGGCTGATGGAGGATATCGGTTTACAAAGACGGATCATCGCCTCGTCGCAGCTTGAAAACTTTGAGGGAATTGAGCCCTTGACGAATGAGGATGTTGTGAAGATTGAAGCCTTCCTCTCAGAAGGACGCAAGAACATGCGTACCTTCTATCACTCGGTGTTTAACGACTAATCATTGATGAGTCACTAGCCACCGGTATTAGTTGATTGATTCATAACAGTCACTGTACGGGATCACATCAAACGGAAGCTTTGAGATAGGTGAGCAGTTAAAAATACGGCCTCGCAATTGCTGACTGGCCTCGGTCATAAATGGAAGAATTTTCTCTTCATAGTCTTTTTGTAGACCACTTTTTTGCTGCTTCCCTTGAGCTTCATAGAACCTCGGTTGGTGGGCGTTCGATATATCCAGCCCGAGCAAGTTCATGATATTAGGTTGTTGTCGAGCGAAAATCTGGATAGCAATAGCCATCACTGTACCACCATCGACGACGTAATTATCGATATCATTGCTAAAAGGCATTTGTGGCGAAAACTTCGTCTGATGGAAGAGAGAAACGTCATGATTGACGAGAAGCGAATAATCTCGTTCTCCAATCGCACACAATGCACCAAGGCTAAGTATTAGGTGTGTTTTTTGTTTGAGTTGAGCAAGTAAGTCAAAGCGATTATAAACAAAGTTGGCATCCATAATGACTAACGCATCAATGCCTAGTTGGTGCTCATAAGCCAGTGCAACTGCTCCGTTTAAAAACACATTCTTTCCTTCGATTCTTGCATGATCGAGGGATTTCACACTTGGACCTGAGCCAATAATATTGACTTGCTGATCAAATCCAACAAGCTCTGACAGTGGAACCAATGAGACGGCTTTACCGCGAAAAAAAGTCCCTTCTTTTCGAACCTTAACGTCAGGCCAGTAATCGGCTTTGTAACGTTGTGATTTAGGATGAGTAAGTTTAATGAAACGCTTGATTAACCGTCTTCTCAGCTTTAGATATGTTTCATTTTTCTTCATAAGAGCTCGTTTAAGTTAATAGTTATTAAATCCGAATGACTTACATTCGCTCTAAAATACAATTTATGGTCAAATCGACAGCACCTTGCTGTTTGAGGACTAGAAGGTTGCGTCCACCTTTATTGTTTCTTGATTTCTTTAAGCTAGACACAATCACGCTACTTAGGTGCTTAGCAGAAACAACTTTGACAGTGTTAAGTTCGATTTGTGCTTCAACGATGTCTTGAAAGTTGTAGTAGCTTGGGCCTGTCAATACAGGTAGACCGAGTGCGATAGGTTCCAGAACATTATGTCCGCCGACTTTATCTCCTATCAGGCTACCTCCCATGAAACAGATATCTGCACCACCAAGCAAGATCAACATCTCACCCATAGTATCGCCTAGGTAGACTTGAGTAGACTCCGTTACTTCTGACTTTAACGTGCGGCGAACCGTTTGAAAACCTTGGTTTTGGCAAAGTTCAAAGACACTATCAAAACGTTCTGGGTGCCGTGGTACTAGAACCAACAAGGCATTTGGATGTGATTCAAGCACTTGCTTGTGAGCATCCAATACCTGCTCGTCTTCGCCTTTGTGCGTGCTTGCTGCTATCCAGACGGGTCTGTGTTCGCCAAGAGCAGAGCGCAACGCCTTACCCTTAGCTTTCACATCGTCTGAGATTTGGATATCAAATTTTATTGAACCAGTTACGGATAGTTTGTTTCGTTCAACGCCCAAGCGTTCAAATCTGTCTGCATCGGATTCTGCCTGGCAAAGTACCTGAGTTAAGCAAGGATGCAGCAAGTTAAACAGCGCTTGAACTTTGGCGTAGTTGTTATATGACTTTTCAGACAGGCGTGCATTAACGACAGTGATTGGAATTCCGGCTTTATGCACTGTATTTAGAGTATTAGGCCAAAGTTCAGTTTCAATAATCAGCATTTGCTTTGGGTTTGTCGCTTTCAAAAATCCTTTTACCGCAAAGCTAAAGTCGATTGGCATGTATCGGTGTTCGACTAAACTACCTAATTTTTCTACTTGCTCGGCCCCGGTACTGGTTGTCGTGGTAACCAGAATCGTTTGTTCAGGGTTTTGCTTTTTTAACGCTTTTATTAGCGGTGCTGCAGCGATGCTTTCACCAACGGATACTGCATGAATCCATATTGGTCGTTGGTCCGTGTTAAGCTTTGGTGTAATACCAAAATGCTCTTTCCAGCGCGGACCAAATTTAGGCTTGTTTGGTTTGCTTTTATACAAACCAAACAAAAGAATCGGTGAAGCCAAAGCCAGCAACAGGGTATATATGAGTCGAATTAACATGAGCTAATGGTAATCGCTTCGAGTTTTTGGATGCTATTCAACACTTGTTTTGGTGACAATTCCGTCAAACACTTAAGGTGGTTAAACTGGCATTCACGTTGAAAACATGGGCGACAGTCAATATCGGTATGAACAATCTCGACTTTGTCTGCAAGTGGCGGCGTGTATTTTGGAGATGTTGAACCATACACAGCGACGACATTACAACCGACTGCTGCTGCAACGTGCATTAAGCCTGAGTCATTTGCTACGACGGTTTTACATACAGCCAGTAAATCAACGGCTTCAATCAAACTAGTTTGTCCGGCTAGAACATGAATATGCTGTTGGAACTGTGGCGGAACCAGTGCTCGAATTCCGTTACATGTCTCAAGATCTTTTTGTGAACCAAATAACCAGATTTGATGGCCTTCTTTGCACATCTGTGTGGCAACTTCCGCATAATGCGTTTCTGGCCACTTCTTCGCCGGGCCAAATTCTGCACCTGGACACAAGCCAATAATCGAGCGTTCTTTATTTAGGTTGAACTTTTGGATAGTGGCTTGTTGCTCTTCAGTATTGATAGCTAGGCGAGGGCGCGGCAGTGTCTCTAGTCCACCCAGTGATGATGAGTCCACCATCTCCGATTGTGGATAAGCCAAAGCCACATAACGCTCCACCATGTATTGGAACGACTTCATGTTAGGACGAATGTCATTCAGCAAGCCATAGCGCATTTCGCCTTTCCAGCCGCTGCGAAGAGGAATGTTAGCAAACCACGGTATCAGTGCAGATTTAGCCGATTTTGGCAGGATATAAGCGTGGTCGTATTTCTTCTCACGCAGTGTCTTACCAATTTCACGGCGTCCCAGAAGGTTAAACTCACCGTGGCCAATCGGCATTTGTATCGCTTGGTTTACCTCAGGCATACGCTCTAAGATTGGTTTACACCATCCGGGAGCAATGACATCAATTTCGCTATCAGGATTCAATTGCTTTAGAACAATGTATAAGGATTGCGACATCACCATATCGCCAACCCAAGAAGGACCAATAATTAAGATCTTTTTCATTTTTTAACTTGCCAGTCAGTGTCGTATCTCGGCTTAAAGATATTGTAATAGTTATTGCCGTCTTCTTGCGAACGCAATAATTGGAGTACCCACATGTATTGCTCCGGTTTGCTACCCACAAAGTACTCAATTGCTTGGTTGCAGGTACGTGCGTCTTGCTCGTCACCTTTATCCAATTCGAATGCCGGCAGGATTTCGATATCAAACGTGCCATCTTCTGTGTTCATAGAAGCAAACATTGGTAATACTTTGGAGCGAGATAGTTTTGCAATTTTACCTAAGCCCGGCAGTGTCGCTTTACGTGTTGCAAAAAAGTCTACAAACACACTATGTTCAGGACCATGATCTTGATCGGGTAAATAATAACCCACATAACCATCGCGGATAGATTTTAAGAATGGCTTGATGCCGCCAGAACGCTCATAAACTCGTCCGCCATATTGGACGCGTTGTTTGTGCATCAGCCAGTCTGTAACGTCGTTCTTTTGTTTTTTCGCCATGGCAGATACGGGCATTCCCTTTGAAGCAAGCAAAATAGCCGGGATATCAATGGCCCAAGAATGCGGGACCATTAAGATTACATTTTCATTGTTATCAATATGGTTTTGTAAGATGTCCAACCCTATGATTTGACAACGTTTCTGCAGCCATATCGGAGAGCGCAAACTTAATAGTCCAAAACGGAAAAAGAACAGTGCTGCAGTATAGATTGTTTTTTCAATCAGGATTTCACGTTCTTCAAATGTTTTTTCTGGAAAACATAACTCGAAGTTTACGCGAGCTCGGTGAGCAGGGCCTTTACGTGATTTTGATAGTTTCTTCGCAACTGTTTTTGCTAACCATTTTTGCACACTTAACGGCATCAACGCTAAAGGCAAAAAGAGAAGGACACCTAACCAAGTCCCCCAATATTTAGGCGATAGAAAGTGGCGTTCAAACTCAGGGTTATAGGCTTTGGGATCGAAATCATCACGTTTATTGGTCATGGGGTGTCTTGTTACCTATACGTATGGAGACGAGTGATTTAAATGTAGATAAAGGAAATGATACAGGCTATTAGGAATGAGTAAAGGTGGCAGGTCATAATCACCACCACCTCATAATTGCGAACAAAGATATTTAGCGATTTTGGATGGCTAGGTATTCAGAGACACCTTCTGCAACCGTTTTAAATTCTACGTCGCAGCCTGCTGAGCGTAGCTTAGTCAGATCAGCTTGAGTGAACTCCTGGTAAGCGCCTTTTAGATGCTCAGGGAAAGGAATCGTTTCGATTTCACCTTTTCCGTGGTGAGTGATCACCGCTTTCGCGACCTCTTCAAACGACTCCGCGCGTCCTGTGCCACAGTTAAAAATGCCTGATATGCCATTTTCGAAGAACCATAGGTTTACTTTACATACATCGCCGACGTAAACGAAATCACGTTTAAAGGTCTCGCTACCTGCGAAGAGTTTCGGGTTTTCACCTGCATTTAGCTGGTTATTTAGGTGGAAGGCAACGGATGCCATGCTTCCTTTATGGTCTTCACGAGGGCCGTAAACATTGAAGTAACGGAAGCCAGTAATTTGAGATAGGGTCTCACAGTGCTCTTCAGCGTCTTGCCATAAGCGACGTACGTAGTTATCAAACTGCTGCTTCGAGTAACCGTAAACGTTAAGTGCGCCTTCGTATTCACGTTCTTCAACAAAGGTATCTGTCTCACCGTATGTGGCTGCAGAAGAGGCGTAAAGGAATGGAATTTCACGGTCTAAACAATAATGCAATAACTCTTTTGAGTACTCATAGTTGTTTAGCATCATGTATTTACCATCCCACTCGGTGGTTGCAGAACAAGCACCTTCATGGAAAATTGCTTCGATAGGACCGAAATCATCACCGGCCATAATTTGGGTAAGGAAGTCGTCACGATCCATGTAATCTGTGATGTCCAGATCAACTAAGTTCTTAAACTTTTTACCATTTTTTAGGTTGTCGACAACCAGAATATCGTTCATACCAGCTGCGTTGAGAGCTTTAACAATGTTGCTGCCAATCATGCCAGCACCACCAGTTACGATGATCATAGAACTTCCACCATAGATTAAAATTTTCTCAGGAATTTTAGCAAGAAACGTTATACCGCGCTATTGAAGCGGTAAAGAAAGGTTATAGGGAGTAGGGCCTAGTAGTCTAGGCCCTCGCGTTAGTTACTTCTCATCCGAATGGTTTGGTCGCTGGTACCAAGGGTTTCGTTCATCTGTTAGTTCGATCAAGCTGTATTTGCGACCCAGCTTCTGACCACCATCACGGGTCAGTGGTTGCCAGCTGAAGTTCGCACGGTTGTTGCTTGGCTTAACGGTCATGATGTCGTATGGAATGGAAATATAGAAGCCCTTGGTATAGCTACCTTCACCAAACTCATCGGCTGATAGGTCACTCACTGATGCAAAGACACCTGCGATGACACCACTCTTGAATTGCTTGGAAAAGTTCAACTGAGCGCCCTTATCACCACCCAGGAATTGACCAACATCCAACTGGAACATTGTGTTAGACAAGAACTCCCATTGCGGGAAGTAATAGCCAGACACAAAGCCAGTAAAGCCTTTATCAATAACTTGGAACGGATCACCGTATTTTGGAACGTTTTGCCATTTGTCGGTGTAAACACCAAAGTAACTCTCTGGGTCACGCTGAGAGATCAAGTTAGCGTCTGCACCAATTGCCCAGTTTGAACCTTGAGGGCGGTATAAGAACTCTGTACCCACACCAGCAAACATACTTTCCAGGTAACCTGCATAAAACTGCTGATCTATCGTGTCCGAGTATTCCTGGAACCAGGTCAACTGTAGATTTGACATAGACACATCGTGCTCGTTTTGGTAAGCACGGAACATGGTACGCACACGCGGAATCGTTGTACCATCCGGTGGCGTAACGTAATTAAACTTGTCGTAGTTGTTATACCAATCCCAGTAAAGCGAACCGCCTATTTCCAGGTTGTCAGTTAACCAGTAAGAGGCATTACCATTTAAACCGACGCTAAACAGGTAAAAGTCTTCAGCGTTGCCCAGCGTTTGAACTAATTTAGGTGCAAAACTCCAGTCGAAGCGCTTAAAGCCATCATTGGTCGCTTTACCTTGTGGTTTGCTGTTCGATGTTGAAACCGCATCATCGATTTGTGGGTTGACGTAGTTTACTTGTGCGTAATCTCGGTATTTATCTTTAGAGATAATCGTTTGATTCGTGATTAAACCACGGTTGCGCTCATTGATGGTAAACGTATCAACACTTTTTGGCACTTGGTTGCTCAACACGGCGGCGGCTTTTTCATGTGCTTCGCTGCGATCACGGTATTTCTTTTGCTCACCGACAATCGATACGGTATCGTCCTTCGCATAGATTTTGGTATTTTGATAACCCGCAATCTTATCCAGGTCTTCTGTTACGCGTTCCCAATCGACCTGAGAAAGCTCGGCTGGTTGGTTATCTTCTGCCTTTGGCGTTGGTGTATCACGCCAGAAAGATGGCATCTTATTGAAGTTGGTATATAGACTTAAACCTGCTACGAGGGTATCCCCACGCTCATAACTTAAGCGCAGATCTGCCATGTGCCCCAAACGGTAAAGTACACCGAAGTTCCATGGCGTGTGTGGTGTCATGTCTATTTTTCCGCGAGCGACTGGGTAGTCTTCACTGTAGTCGTTGCTGTCGTACTCCAGTTTAAAGCGCAGTGGGGCATAAAGTGTTTGATATTCCACACCACCAAATAAAGCTGTCGAACCTTTAAACCAACGCTCAAAGTCCACGCTACCGCCATTACCTTTGTAATCAGATGGTCGGTCACAGTAGCGTTCTGAAACTTTACATGCCGGGTTACTGATATTATCACGAGTGCCTAAATAACCCCAACCTAAACCTAAAGTGAAGTCGAACGTACCTAAGTTAGGGTTAGAATAGCGCTTGGTGGCAGCGATAAATTCGGCATCAAATAGACCTGTACCAGCAAAGTCACGAACGCCAACCGAAAGCTCTGGTAAATATTGGGATTCTTCTAAAAGCCGAACTTTAAAATCGATACCTTTATCAGAGAACTTATTATCTCCAGAAAAGTCATAGTCCTCAGTATATAAAACGTCATTGACCAATGTGTAACGAAGGGTTGTCTCCAACCAAGGCATTATTTGTAGGGTGACATTGTAAAACTGATACTCGTTGCTGAAGTTTACGGCAAAGTTAAATTCACCTTCTGGCGCCATACGGCCAGTCGGCATTTGCATCAAGCCTACACCGCCAAAGTCCATCTGTGACGGCTGAAGCGGTGGTACTTCAAATGGCATATCTTGAGCCCAAACCAATGCCGGACCCATTAAAGAAAGGGTTAAAGTATTTCTAATCAGCGTCATAGTGGGCTCTTCATTGATGTTGGCTTCAGTTGTGTTAGTAACTTCACAATATCCTGATCCATTTCAGAGGTTTCAAACTTCTCGAATGGGATATAAACCATGGTCAATGGTGGCAGGTAATATTGAGTCGTCAACCAAGAACCGTAGTGTGGCTGAGCAACGTTGCCATCGGGATAAATTAGGATTGGAGGGTGGGCAAGCTCACCAATGTCACTTTCTAGGTTTGCAATTTGTTGCTTTAGTGGAATGCCTGCTTGTTCTTTAACTGAGTAGACTTTGTCTAAGTTTCCTAGATAAATGACTTTTTCTTCTCGCTGTATTGATACAAGAGATAAATCACCATCAAGCAGAGGGTTGTTAAACTTATCCAAGCGGACGTCATCCACATCAACGTTAGAGAACACACGCGGCGCAAATTGATGCTTTTGGACGTATTTATATAACGGGTGGGAGACCAGGTTGTGCTGAATCATTTGGTTCAACACTGAGTTTTTCAGCGCAGTTGATTTACGTAATGCTTCTTCGGAATCATCAAATAACGTTGTGCCGAGAGGGTATTGTAAAACAAGGTCTTGCTGTTGTGCCTGTTTTAGAACATCCGCCAAACGAGCTTTTTGTTGAAATTGCAACTGTTTACTCACGCCAACTAGTTCAACGTTTAAATATGCGGATTTATCTGGGATGGATTGAGCGGAAGCAGGTACAACACTTGCGCTTGCTAACATAGCGAAGCTTAATAAAGGGAACAGTCGATTACTCATGATTTGCTGTATCCTTTCAAAATCGTTAACTCAATCGGTAGCATATTTGGCCCTAAATGTTGTCGGGTCTTCACGACTTGCCCTTCATCATTTACCCAGTAAAAGTTTTCGATGGTTTCCGATAGGCTGAGGAACTCAACGGCTTCGCGATATACATCGGCTGACGTGGAGGACAGTGGTGTTGTGACCACTTCTTTACCTTGATAGGTTCGAGTAATGTGAGCAGGAAAGCCGTAACGATATTGTTCAGCCCAGTCATACGAAAGCATATACTCAGTGTTTAATGCGTTATACTCAGGGACCTGGCCATAGACGCCCGCAATATTGTTGTTCTGTAAGTTTACGGTTTTAACGATTTGGCCGTTCTCTGTTACTACCATCGCCTTATCTGAGCTGACCCACTTCTGTTGAGTTTTACCGGTAAGAGGGTTTTGCTCTGCGAAGGCTAAAACAACGAAAATTTGTTTTTGATTACCTATCTTAAGGTATGCGCTGGCGTACGGTACGGCTTCAATTTCTTGAGGTGTGAGTTCTACATCGATGTAATTACCATAGGCTTCCTGAACGGTTGCGGACACATCATTGAATTTTTGAGTACATCCGAACATTAAACTAGATACAGGTAGGATAAGAAGTAGGCGCTTCCACTTTTTTGTTAGAAAGATATTCATTATTCCCTCTTAAAAATAAAATCGCCCTGAATAAATCAGGGCGATTATCTACTTGATACTGAAATCTATTAGTTAGAAGTAGTAGAAGTAGAAGTAGAAGTAGTTGTAGTGCTTGAGTCACTATCTGTTGCTGCTACTGCTACTACAGTTGCTGCAGCTGCTGCACCAACACCTACCGCAACTTCACCACTAGCAAGAGCAGATGCGCCTTCAGTTGTGCCTGCTTCAGGAGCTGCAAATGCTGTTGACGCACTTAGAGCCATAAGAATAGCCAGAGCTGTATTCTTCATTATTTATCCTTTTTTATATCCGGTATATAAAACATCGATGTTTTGGGCATAAATTAATGCTCCAAAACCTATTCTAGATAAAAAATCATCAGCATGTAAACAGTTTCGTATCTATTTGGTTGTTAATTTTAAGAAAATAAAAGAACTAGGGAGAAGGAAATCGGAGAAGGACAATAGCTATCCTAGAATAAACTCCGCATTCCAACGAAATTGTCTTTTATTATAATCTGATCCATCTACACCTTTCTTTGCTAAAAGCGAGCATCCCATTCTTACATTATGGTCTCATTCGCCCCCTTGCCGTTTAATGTCTTTACATGCATAATTTGGCAGCTTTGTTTTGATCTTTAGATCATGATTTTTGGGTTTAAATTCACAAAAAATTGGCTTAAATAACAGTATTTCTATCAATAAACCGAATAGAATAAATCGGTAATCAGCGAACAGTGGCTAACGCGTAAGTGCCGCAGGGCGGTAGCGTGGAACGCGAGAGATGTTTAACAGGCCTTACTGCTCGCATTTGCGCAGCGGTTGGTCGATACCTAGGGAACAATTACGTGATTAACAAACGACCATGGCTAGGGGCGTTGAGCGCAATCAGTTTAGGCTTGTGCTCTTTTTCTGCCTCGGCTAATTTTTATGCTGGTGCGTTATTGAGTTACTCTAACGCCGAATATCACCACTCCTCCTCATCTTCAGTAGCTGAAGGAAGTCCTTTTCTTCTTCAAGCGCAAGCTGGCTACTTCTTCAATGATTATCTTGCCTTAGAAGCCCGCTATGGTACTTCTCTCGAACGAGATAGTGGCCTAGCAGTCGATAGTATTGCAAGCGGCTTCGCCAAGTTTAATATTCCAGTTTCTCAGCGAGTCGCCCTATATGGGTTAGCTGGCTACTCCAGTGTGCAAATCGATCAGCAGAATGTTGGATCTGGTAAAGATCAGGGCTTCAGCTTTGGTATGGGAGCACATTACGCTCTCGATAAACAAAGTGCTGTTGTCTTTGAGTTCATTGACAGCTTGGCTGAAGATAAAGTCCGCTTGAACGGAGTCTCACTGGGCTTCCAGCACCGATTTTAATTAAAGACCTAGTGCCTAGGTCATTGTGTCTAGGTTTTTCACTTCATTAATATTTATAGCGATTGATCATGCTTAAAGGATATTTCTCCATTGCGGTTTGTGTATTGGCCAGTATGTTTGCGCCATACACCTTGGCGCAAAACCCAACCCCAGAACAGCTACAAATGTTTAAGAGCTTACCAGTCGAGCAGCAACAAGCATTGGCAAGTAAATATGGTATTACACTGCCTTCAGGGGCCCCTCAATCAACCAGCTATGAGAATCCACAAGTCATTGAGCAGCGTCCACAAGCAGCCGATATGGACAGTGAGCAATTTGACTGGCTAAAGCCTGATGAAGAGCAAAAACTGAAACGTTTCGGTTTGGAGTTATTTGCTGGCTCACCAACTACCTTTGCTCCTATTAGTGACGTCCCTGTTCCTGCTGACTATACGATTGGTGCGGGTGATGAAATTGTGATCCAGCTATTCGGTAAAGAGAACACTACTCATCGTCTGCGTGTTAACCGTGCGGGTATCATCAATTTTCCATCGCTAGGTCCGGTACTGGTTGCGGGTATGAGCTTCTCCGAAGTGCGCGACTCACTTAACCAACGTGTGCAGGAACAGATGATTGGTGTACGCAGTGATATCTCCCTTGGTGAAATGCGTACCATGCAAGTATTTATCATGGGTGATGCTTACAAGCCTGGTGCTTACACGGTTAGTGCATTAACGACTATCTCACAGGCGATTTACTACAGTGGTGGTTTTAGTGAGAGCGGCGCTCTGCGTAATGTTCAGCTAAAACGTGATGGTCAAGTGATTCGCAAGCTTGATATGTACGATTTATTGCTGAAAGGTGATGCACGTAACGATGTTCGTTTGTTACCTGGAGATGTAGTCTTCATTGGTTCGGTTGCACAAACCGTTTCAGTTGATGGTGAAGTAAACCGCCCTGCGATTTATGAAGTAAAACCGGGTGAAACCTACAAACAATTAATTCAAATGGCGGGTGGTTTTACTGCTAATGCCTTCTTTGAAAAGATCGATATAAAACGCTACGGTACTGAAGGTAGCCGAGAAGCATTAACGCTGAACTTTGTGAATTCCCAAGACCAACAAGCGAAAGTTAAAGTAGGTGATGAAGTCAACGTGCTGAAGAAAAGCGAAGAGTTGACTCGATATGTTCAAATCGAAGGTGATGTACGCCATCCTGGCTTTGTGGAATGGAATAATGGCATCCGAGTCGCTGATTTATTCCAATCGGTTGACTCGTCATTTAATTCAACTGCAGATGTAAACTACGCCGTAGTAGTTCGAGAAATCAATCCTCAACGAGATATAGAAGTACATCAAGTTAACCTAGCCAAAGCGATTTTATCGCCAGAAAGTAAAGATAACCTGCAATTAAAATCTCGCGACCGCGTTCTGGTCTTTAACCGTTTTAATAATGAAGACCTAGATAACTTTGCTGAGGACGAGGTTGTTACCAAAGCAAAAACACTAGAAGAAGCTCAATCACAAGCGCAGCAAGATCTTAAACAAGAGCAAGATGTCTTAAATCCTTTGGTTGCGGTGACGGCGATAGATAGCAAGTCAAAAGCCAGCACTCGACAAACAAAGATCATTTTCCGTGGTAAAGAGATCACGAAAGAAGACTTTGAGGCAATGAAGCAAAACACTCGCCGAACTTTGCTGGCGCCTGTACTTCTGCAACTCCAGCAGCAGTCTAAGCTTGGCTTGGCTCCGCAAATTACGGAGGTGTTTGGCGAGGTTAAACATCCGGGCCGTTACCCAATTACACCAAGAATGACAGTTTCAGCTCTAGTTGAAGCCGCTGGTGGGTTAACTTATAACGCATTTACTATCAATGCGGAATTGGCTCGTACAGTGATTAATAGTGTCGATGAACGCGCTTATATTGATGTAGAACGAATCGACCTTCGCAAAGCAATTCAAGGTAACACTGCTGATGATACAATTATCGCAGGGCGTGACCGTTTGAACATCTTAGAGAAACCAAGCGTGAAACTGCAAAGCACAGTCACTTTGCAGGGTGAAGTTCGTTTCCCGGGCACCTATACAGTTCGCCAAGGAGAGACGCTAGGCGAGCTACTTGAACGAGCTGGTGGCCTTACCGAGTTTGCTCACCCTCAAGGGGCAATATTTACTCGTGAAGCACTTCGACTACAAGAGCAGAAGCTACTTAACGAGTATGCTGCTGACATGCGTGCAGAAACAGCCAAGAAGACTTTCCGTGCCGACAGCAACTTAGGTTCCGTTATTTCTGATCCAGATAAAACACTGAAATTTGTTGAGGAAGCTAGTCGCAGCAAAGCACTTGGCCGTATGGTTGTTCAGCTCAATCGTATTATTAAAGATGAGCGTTCTGCGGACTTTATGTTAGAAGATGGCGATTTCTTATTTGTTCCCACATTCCGTAACACAGTATCGATTATGGGTGAAGTTCAAGTTCCTATTACCTATCTGCTAGATAATAAGCTGGATGTAGACGATTACCTGAATAAAGCGGGCGGTGCGAAAAAACAAGCGGATGAAGACCGCATCTTCGTCGTCCGTGCCGACGGCTCAGTCTACAATCCAACTTCAGGCTACTGGTTTGGCAACAACAATGAAGAGCTAAGTGCTGGTGATACTATTGTTGTACCAATCGATACCGATTACCGTGATGCTTTAAGCACCTGGACCGCCGCAACACAAATCTTGTATCAAACGGGTGTGGCGATCAACGCGCTTAAATAAAGGTTATAGGTCCTAGGAGAGCTTCCTAGGACCTAATTGTCGTAATCTGTAATTCAATTTAAACTCGATCCTATGCCTAGCACCTAGCTTTTATCTAGGATCTAGAATCTAGGATCCTAGGACCTTGTTAATCCAATGGAACCACAAAAAAAGCCGCAACCAAACTATTTACCATATCCTCCACAAGCTCCCGCGATATCTGATGATGAAATAGATCTGCGTGAATTGTTCAAGGCCGTTTGGAAAGGAAAGTGGATCATCATCGCCACAACGTTTATTTTTGCTGTTGCCTCAGTATTGTACGCACTAAGCCTACCAAATATTTACAAAGCCGATGCTTTATTAGCTCCTGCTGAAAGCTCAAGCGGTGGTGGTTTATCCAAAATGGCTGGCCAGCTCGGGGGGTTAGCAGCACTAGCAGGGGTTAATCTCGGCGGAGGTGACACTTCCCAAACTGATCTTGCAGTACAAGTAATGAAATCTCGCCAGTTTGTAGATGCGTTTATTAGCAAGCATGACTTACTTGTACCGTTGATGGCCGCAAAAGACTGGGATATCGCTACTAATAAGTTAGTCATAAATGAAGACTCATATAACTCAAATACTGATGAGTGGTTACGTGAGCCAGAAGGTCTTCGCGGTGCAAAACCTACTGCGCAGGAAGCTTTTAAGGTATTTACTGAAGATGTTCTTATTGTAAACCAAGATAAAGAAAGCGGCCTGTACACAGTTTCTATTAAACACTATTCTCCTTATGTGGCTCAAAAATGGGTTAACTGGCTGATTGAAGATATCAATAAAGTGATGCGTGAACGAACTATCGCAGAAACTTCCCAAAATCTAGACTACCTAAATACGCAATTACAGAAAACCGCTGTAGCCGATATGCAAAGCACGTTTTACAAGCTCATAGAAGAACAAACAAAAAGCTTAATGCTGGCAGAGGTTCAGGAAGAATTTGTTTTCAAGACTGTAGATCCAGCTGTAGTACCAGAGCTAAAAGATGGCCCTAAACGAGCTTTACTTTGTATTATAGGTACTTTACTGGGAGTTATGTTGGGCCTAGCAATAGTTTTAATACGGTTTACGTTTAGAGCATAGAAAAGTAGCGTACAACGATAAGTGTCGATGGTTTATTAAAAATGGCTGTATCAAAAAGAAGAAGATTAATCTTAAGTCATGCGAGAGTTTGATATTAAGTTCAGCTTTGAATGGATTACAGCCATAAAAGTGCTTTAAAATGTCAGCAAACCCAAATCCAAGTAGAAATCTGTGGTGTGCTCGTTTGTGATGAGATGATTATATTGAGTGATTTGAAGATGCTTAGCCAACAATCAATACGGTGGTAATAATAGCTGACAACCTAGATTCACGATGTAAATTGCTATATCCATATCAATTAAGTTCATTAACGATAAGTACACCAAAGTTATTGTTGACATAGCCAAGCCCCTGGGCAGTTGAAGTGCAGAGAAATCTGCTTGTTATCGTAATCCTAAATGGACTAGTGAACTTAGTAATCTTGTATTTCCTTATTTATAGTTTAATTAAATAAATTTATGAAAATTCCACTAATAATCAGTCGATCTATATCATCTAAGGAAAATAGCAATATTCTATGGCTATTATCGGAGAAAGGTATTAATCTCCTTCTTGTATTATTGTCCAATGTTTTGATCGCTAGGTACTTAGGGCCAGATAACTTTGGTAAATTAAGTTTATTAATAAGTATCAATAGTATGGTCGTATTGTTGTCGCCGATAGGTGTTAACGCCATTTTTATTAAAGAGTACTTAAACTCAAAGGCTAAAAGTGATGTTATAACTACTTCTATATTTGTAAGATTTATGGGAGGAGTGCTCTTTTCCGTAGTTTTGCTTTTCGTTGCTCATTCATCTTTAGTTTCTTCGATTGACAGTTATTGGATTAGGCTTACTATAGTTTCGGCATTGGCATCAGCTTTCTATTTAGCTGATTTTTTATTTCAAGCTAAGGTTGAATCAAAGTATGCGGTTCTCGCTAGAGTTATTAATGTTATACTTTTTTTTGTGATAAAATGCTTCTTAATATTTTCTAACTCTCCGCTAGACTACTTTTTTTATATCGCAATATTGGAACCTACATTTTTATCATTCTGGTATATGGTCGCTCTAAAAATCTCAAAATTTAGTTCAGATAAAGGATGCATCCAGATCGATTATGCAATTCAACTGATACGTAAGTCAAAATGGCTTTTGTTTTCTACAATTGCTAGCGTTATTTGTCTGAAAATTGATCAGTTCATGTTGGCTGAAATGAAAGGAGATAAAGAGGTTGGTATATACTCTGTGGCGGTCAGGCTTTCAGAAGTATGGTACTTTCTACCTAACATTATAGCTGCTTCATACTTTCCGAAGCTTATCAAAGCAAAAAAGAATAGTAAAAATGAATATACTGGTAGACTTCAAGAAATTAATGATTTCTTAGTTATAGTTGGATCTGTGATTGCAATATTTATCGCATTTTTAGCAAATCAATTGGTTGTTTTATTATTTGGGCCAGAGTATTCGGATTCAGGGCTTATTTTATCAATACATGTATTCGGTGGAATATTTGTATTCTCGAGGGCGCTTTTTAGTAAGTGGATTATAAATGAGGGTATATATCATTTTTCATTAATAAACCATACTGTAGCGGCACTATCTAATGTTGTATTAAATCTAATTCTAATCCCCAGTTATGGAGCGATAGGGGCTGCATGGGCAACAGTCTTGGGATATTTAATCGCTTATTATTTTTTTCTTGCTTTAAATAAACGAACTAGAAGTTATTTCATTGTTATGACAAGAAGTTTTAATTTTATTAGTGCGGTAAGAAGAGTTTTTAAAAATTTGAAGAGTAGAGTGTAATGATGAAAAGTGTTGTTCGTAATTTTATTAGTGTAGATAATAGACGTTCTATAAGACGATTGATAAATATATTACAAGCTAAAGGGATTACAGTTGCGTCAAAAAACAAAGTGTTTACTAGCATCTATTACTCTATTGTCAATGGATCATTCAAGAATGAACAACGTGCTGTGCTGTCTGGTAGGGTCGAGTTTAACCGAAACAAAAATACAGTAAACGAATCCAGCCCCCAGTTACGAAGAAACATCCATCGATTGGAAAAAGGCCTAATTATGAAAACAAGAAGAGACATCTTTGGAGAGGCGTTTATTCTTGAAACAGTTGAGCTTTTCGCAAGTGCTTACGACTCACCTAACTGGTGTCGAGAAGAAAAACAATGGGCAGAAGATATCCTTTCGATGTACTTTAAAACAGTCGGAAGTAGTGAGGTGATTGATTTTGCTAGAAATAAATATAGTGCCATAGATAAAGCAATAGACTCCGAAAATGCTTATGTGCCATACCAACGCGCTAATATAGCAAACAAATCATCTATTAGTGTGGATGATCTAAGAACTCTATTTGAACAAAGAAGGTCGGTACGTTGGTACTCCGAAGAGGCTGTCCCGGAGCAACTAATAAATCAAGCAATTGAATTAGCAAAAACAGCACCTAGTGCATGTAACAGACAGCCGTTTGAATTTTTAGTTATCAACGACCCAAAAATTGCGCCAGAAGTTACAAGTATTGCGGCAGGGACATCAGGATTTAGCCATCAAGTACCTTGTCTCATATTAGCTGTGGGAGATCTATCTTGTTACCCAACAGAGGCAGATAAAAATGTCATCTACATTGATGCTAGTCTTGCTAGTATGCAATTGATGTTAGCTTTTGAAACGATAGGTTTGAGTAGTTGCCCTATTAATTGGCCTGTAAATGAAGCAAATGAAATTAAGTTAAGAAGCAAAATCGCGCTGCCTAAACACAAAAGAGTAGTGATGATGATTAGTGTAGGATATGCAGACCCTACGTCATTCATCGCCTACTCGTCTAAAAAATCGCTTTCCGTTATGAAAACAACGTTAGAGAATTACAAATGAGTAAAATAACTGTAGAAGTAAAAGGTATTGGTTTTCCAAATAAGGGGGCTGAGCTAATGCTTGTCGCTATCATAGAGCAATTCAAGCAGCGTGAAGTAGAAGCTCGCTTTGCTGTAGAACCATACGGCGACTATCAGTTAAGGGCTTACCATGGTCTGTATCAGAAGGCTCGTGTAAGAAAGTTCGGGATTAACATCGGATCACTAGTCGGTTTGCTGCCGAATAAACTGCTCAACGTATTTGGTATTGTAAAATCTAAGGATATAGATGTGGTATTAGATGCTTCTGGCTTTTCGTATGGTGATCAGTGGGGGCCTGAACTGGTAGACTATCGCCTTGGTACAACGATCAAGTGGCTGAAAAATAAAGGAAAGAAAGTTATTTTGCTTCCTCAAGCTCTGGGTCCTTTTGAAAACCCCCAAACTCGTACAAGTGCACAACATATTTTTAGTAACGCAGATCTTATATTTGCGCGTGATCCGCAGTCTTACTCTTTTGCTAAACCCATCTGCGGGAACACTGAACTACAGGAATGTCCAGATTTTACTAACTTAGTAAAAGGAACTCCTTTTAATGAGTACAATCCAGAAAAACACCAAGTTAGTGTAATTCCAAATACAAAAATGTTGGAAAAAACCAAGCTAGGTGAAGAGTATATTGATTTCCTCGTACGAACTATTGAGAAGGTGGATGCTTGTGGGAAGAAACCTTTTTTGTTAGTGCATGAAGGCCAGGCGGATAGAAAACTAGCGAAACAAGTTTCTGATAGATGCTCAATCGATATTGATATCTTAGAACCTGTAGACCCCCTTAAAATTAAGTGGGTTATTGGTCAATCACACCTCGTTATAAGTTCACGTTTCCACGGGCTAGTTAGTGCTCTAAGTCAAGGTGTGCCAGTGATTGCCACTGGATGGAGCCACAAATACCAATGCTTACTAAAGGACTACAACGTCTCAGAGTTCCTAGTAAATACTTCAGAACAAGAGTCCACAGATCAGCTAATTAGCCAATTATTGACGGATCATGACTATCATCAGAAAGTCGCGTCTGCGATTTCAGAGTCTAGTTTAGTACAAAAACAAAAAGTCAATGCAATGTGGGATAGAGTGTTTAACAATATTACCTAAGATTATCCGGCAGGTTTTAAGGCTTGCCGTAATTTTGGATTGTGTGGTTTTGAGTAATGAGTAATGACTAATAGAGAAAAACCTCGTTCGCGAATTTTGTCAATCAAAATTAATGACATGATATTTTCATTAATTGTTTGTTTTTATGTGCTATTTGACTCTATTAATGGTTTTTTCATAGGTACTTTAGGTATTCACCTTCCAATATCTTTATCTATTAAGTCTTTAATATTGTTAATGTCATTGGTTGTTATATTTAAATGTAAGAATAAGATTTTATCTCTTTTTTCTTTAGTGATAGTGTTTGTTTTCCCAATATTTTTTAGAGCGTTATTTCTTTCTCAAGAGTTTTTTTTTATCGAATTGAATTACTTGCTTAAGTACATCTCATTTTTGATTTTTATATATTATTTCTACAATTATTACTCTAATGTTATAGATAGTTACAAGCCATTTTATCGATTAGTGTACATATCATATTGGATAATTGTTCTCAATGTGTCACTAGGCTTTTTCGGGATTGGTGGATATACATATCCGAATACAAGTACAGGATTTAAGGGATTCTTTGTAGCTGGAAACGAACTGAGCGCATTATTTATACTGTTCACTATTCTTATATATGGTCGACTAATAGGTGAAGACAGAGGATTTATAAGTTCTATTTTTATACTTTTTTCTATTTTTATTTCTATATTAATTGGTACTAAGTCATCGGTGCTGCTTCTTACTCTGACGATGTTTATATATCCATTGTATGCTAAGCTGATTAATAGAGAGTATTTTTCTACGTTGAAAGTTAGTTTGATTTTATTTGTTCCTATATCAGCTTTTGCTTTATTTTTTTATCATTTTGGAGAGAATGTTCAGAGTATTTCAACGATAGAAAGAATTATATATAAATTAGATAGTCATCATATTATTAATGCAATATTTTCTGGTCGAGAAATTTGGTTTGAAATGTATATGAACTATTTGTATGAGCATGGTCTTGTATCGTCAGTGTATTTTTCTGTTATTTTTGGTTCTGGCTTTTACTATAGTACAAAAGCAACGCTAGGAAAGCAATTAATAGAGTCTGATTTACTTGATTTATATACTTTATCTGGAGTGATTGGTGTTTTTATCGTGGTTAGCATTTCTATTTATTTTGCTTATATTATATTGTCATCTAAAAAGAATGGTAAAATTTGGAAGGAAGCGCTATATGTACATTTGGCCTTAACTTTAATAGCAATATTTTTTGGGCACGTTTGGACCTCAGGAATGTTGTCTGTCGCGTATGCATCAATGATAGGTTTTACCTTTAGTCAACGGGTTGTAAAATGTTAGTTTCAGTAATAATTCCTGTTTACAACAGAGCGAAAATAATTTGTCGTACACTTGACAGCGTTGCAGCTCAGACATACAAAAATATTGAGGTTATTGTCGTCGATGACTGCTCAGATGATAGTGAAGAGCTTAAAGCTAAACTCGACGATTATGATTTAGATATTAAATACATTCGACATGAAACCAATAAGCATGGTGGTGCAGCTAGGAATACCGGGATCGAAGCGTCATCTGGAGATTATATAGCATTTTTAGATTCTGATGACTTGTGGGCTCCGAATAAAATTGAATCCTGTATAAGATATGGAGTGGATGGCAATGAGATTCTCTATTCAAAGATTTTAGATCGCGAAAAAGTTTACCCCAATTATGCTTTTGATAATAACTTAAATGTAGATGAATATTTGCTTGTCGAGAGGCAATCTATGCAAACTTCTTCGTTGTTTATGAAGGCAGAGCTCGCAACGCGTGTCATGTTTGATCCATCCCTTAAACGTTTTCAAGATACCGACTTTATAATTCGAGCTCAAAAGCTTCACGGTGCAAGGTTCACTCTTGTTAACGACGTCTTAGTGTATATGAGTGATTATGACAAAGGCTCTCGTATATCTTCTTCAGTAGATCCTCTCCCTGCTATATTCTGGTTAGATAAAATTGAACACTTACTAACAGAAAAAACTATATCTGTGTTTACATTTAATCGAATTATAAACTATTCATCAAATTCACTTCCTAGAATTTCTCTTTTTCGTCTTTTTGTCAAAGAGCAGTGCTATAAATACCCTTTAAACTTGGATTTTAAAGTTTTTGTTAAATGTATTCTGGGCAGATATCAAAGTAAGTTTAGACGATGAAAATAAAAATTGTATCAAATCTCTACCCGTCTAGAGATAAGCCCTTTAAGGGAACTTTTGTTAGGAATATTTTTGAAGGTTTCAAAAGTAGAGGTTGTCAGGTTTCTTTGATTTCTTTGTCTGATAGTGGTCCTAGCCGGCTAAGTAAACTCGCAAACTACTTGCAGTTTACTTGGAGTGCTTTTGTCTCTGGTTTGAAGTCTGAGGAAGGGGATGTGCACTATATTCATTACACATCTCACTCTTCTCTTGGACTTATACTGGCATCGTTATTTAAGCCAAAGCAAAAGCTTGTTGTTGTGTCTAATGTTCACGGAAGCGATATTCTTCCTGGGGACGACAGCGTCTTCTCTAAATTCAAGGTGATTATTTCAAAAAAAATATTGGACATATCTACACTGGTTGTTTCTCCGTCTGATTATTTCAAAAGCGTTTTATTCGAAAAATACGGAGTGTTAGAAGGAAAGGTTGTGGTTAGCCCATCTGGAGGGGTAGATGCTTCAATTTTTTATGTCTTACCTGCTATAAAGAAGGAGTATACTTTCGGGTATGTGGGCAGGCTTGAGGAAGATAAAGGCGTTTTTGATCTTCTTGAGAGTTTTCGTTTAAGCCAACGCGACAACCCACAATCAAAGCTCCTAATAGTGGGCAGCGGCAGTTGTGAAGCTCAACTCAAGCAAATTGTAGATTCTATGACAGGGGTAACTTTGCTGCAAGGAATGAGTCAAAATCAATTGGTTGAAATTTATAACTCAGTTAACTATTTGGTTTTCCCTTCTCGAGCTTCTGAAAGCTTAGGTTTAATACCTATTGAGGCTATGATGTGCGGTGTGCCTGTTTTATCCTCGACTACAGGCGCAACAGGAGAGTACATCACGTTAGGTATGCGTAAACTGTCTTTTGAACCAGGTAACGTTAAAGGCCTAGAGGTTGTATTAAATCAAGCCAATGAAATCTCAGATGAAGAGTATTTACAACTTAGTAAGCTAGCTATAGATGTTGCGAGTAATTACTCTTCTAGTAAGGTGATTGAAGATCTTTACCGTGTGTTTGAGACCCGTTTTAGTAATAGGTAAAGTAAATGAAAAAAATCGCTATTGTATTTGGCTGTGGTGGGCATAGAGCGCAAGCAAATAGGTTTTACCAGACCTTTGCTCAAGATGAAAATGCTGACTTTTATGGTATTACAGATGAAGGGAAAGCCCCAGGTTGGTGTAAAGCATTTCTGGTTTTGGAACCGTTTAGAGATAAGTATTCCGGGAAAGTGGTTTCACCGATAAAGTTTATATCCAATATACGGAAAGCACACAAATTCTTACGTAGTAACAATATTTCTACCTTGGTTTCTTTTGGACCCGGTGTGGCGATTTTTGTCGGGATTGCAGCGAAGCTGGCTGGTTGCTCTATTATCCATTTCGAAACGTGGTCCAAATTTTATTCACCAACTATGACTACAAAGGTGATGAAATATCTGACAAAGAACATATTTATACAGAATGTAGAATTAAAGGACTCAATTCCTTACGGAAAGTACGTGGGTAGATTTTAGAATGAATATATTAGTCACAGTTGGAACGACAGCGTTTGATGAGCTGATAAAAACTATGGATAATTTATTTGAAGGTGATAAGACTGTTAGCATCATTGCACAAATTTCATCTAGTTCAAATTATACTCCCCAGAATTTTAAATCGTTTCAGTTTAGTCAGAACTTCCAGTCATATGTTGACGCTGCTGATTTAATTGTTACCCATGCAGGAGCTGGCTCAGTTTATTCCATGCTTGAAAACAATAAGAAACTAATTGTTGTGCCAAACTTGACACGAGCTGATGATCATCAGCTTGAACTCGCCAAATATGTCCAAGATAATAACTTTGCGATGTCATGCTTTGATTTAGATGAAATTCGAGACTGTATAAATAAGGCTAAAGATATTGGATTCGAACCATATCGTTGTGAGAAGTTTTTTGGCCATAGTATCATCCGGGAGTTACTAAAATGAATGTGCTCGTAACAGGCGCTTCAGGCTTTATCGGCAGTAAGCTACTCGATAGACTAGATCTTTCATTAGTTAAAGTATTAGGACGAGATTTACCAGCGGGTTTTCCCTGTTCTCAGTTTTATAAACATAATATCGATGGCTGTACTAGTTACTCTGAGGTTTTGTGTAATATTGATACTGTTGTTCATTTAGCTGCGCGTGTTCATGTCATGGAAGACAACGCAACAGATCCACGTGAGGAGTACCGCGAGGTTAACACCTATGGGACAGTTAACTTAGCTAAGCAAGCAGCAAAATTTGGTGTAAAAAGATTTATCTTTGTCAGTAGTATAAAAGTTAACGGCGAGTCGAGTAACCACGAACGACCGTTCACACATAAAGATGTTCACTCACCTCAAGACTATTACGGGCAATCCAAATCAGAAGCCGAGTTAGAACTGTTGAAGTTATCTGATGAAACTGGTTTAGAAATTGTCGTAATCCGTCCAACGCTAGTCTATGGACCTGGGGTGAAAGCCAATTTCGCCTCATTGATGAATTTAGTCTCAAAAGGTATACCGCTTCCGTTTGGTTGTATTACCAATAACAAGCGCAGCCTGGTTTCAGTCGATAATTTGGTAGATTTGATTATCACTTGTATTGATCACCCGAAGGCTGCCAACCAAGTGTTCTTAGTGTCGGATGATCATGATGTGTCTACTTCAGAGATGGTGAGTGAAATGACAATTGCTCTAGCGAAGCCTACATGGCAAATGCCAGTCCCTGTTTGGCTGTACAAGTTAGCAGGTAAACTATTCAACAAATCAGATGTTGTGGATAGGCTAACGGGTTCATTACAAGTTGATATTACTCATACAAAAGAAACCTTAGGTTGGAATCCGCCTCAAACCTTGCAGGATGGCTTCAAACAAACTGCAGAAGCGTTTCTACAATCCAATAAAAATAGTGGTGAATCATGATCCGTATTTTAGATTTTTTAGCAGCCTTTTTTGGTCTGTTGTTTTTATGGCCTGTACTGCTGGTTGTGACCATTATCGGTCTGTTTGATACTGGCTCTCCTATTTTTGTGCAAGAGCGTGTAGGGCGTAACAAAAAATCATTTAAGCTGATTAAGTTTCGCACCATGTCTGTTGATACAAAATCAGTTGCTAGTCATTTGGCGAGTAACACTTCCATCACTAAGTTGGGTGCGTTTTTGCGCAAAACTAAGATTGACGAGCTACCTCAGCTTATCAATGTATTAAAAGGTGAAATGAGTCTTGTAGGACCAAGACCGAATCTTTTCAATCAAGAAGAGTTGATTGCGGAGCGTGACGCTTTAGGTGTATATCATGTTTTACCAGGTATTACGGGATTAGCTCAGGTGCAAAATATTGATATGTCTACACCAACATTGCTCGCTCAAACGGACAAGCGAATGATAGATACGCTGACCGTAAAAGACTATTTTAAGTATATCTTGATGACTGCAACCGGTAGTGGTGCTGGTGATGCCGTGAAATAGAGTTAGATGAAGTGAGCCTCAAAAGGGCCACTGGTTATTCGTCCGTTTTTTGGATGAATCCCCAAATTATGTGGCAGGGGTCTAATTATAATCTTCGCTAAGTCATATTGACCTTTTTCCAAAAGTCTAACTACTATACTAATAAGATGGACGGCAACGTTTTCTTTTATCTTTAATAACTAAAAATAATATTACTATATGCAACGTCTACAATTTCTTTGGCAGTTATCCCGTACGAGCAAGCGTACAGTAAGCGTACTGATTGATATGGGGTTGATTTTTATTGCACTTCACTTGTCGTTATTAGTTCGACTAGGTGACGTCAAGTATTTTTCAAAACCTTCAGTCTTAGGGCTTTTCATTGCTTTGGCAGTAGTGACAGTGGTGGTATTTACACGTTTAGGTCTTTACCGTGCAGTGCTGCGTTACTTAACTTTTCAAACGTTGTTTGTGGTGAGTGCTGGGGCGTTTGTATCAGCTTTACTTCTTGCAGCGCTTAGTTTTTATATGAGCGACCCTTTTCCAAGAACTGTGCCAATTATTTATGGTGCATTTTTGGCGTTGTTATGTGGTGGTTCACGACTTGTTGTGCGTTCTCTTGTTGCTCAAAGCTACCCACATCAAAGCAAGGAAGTATTAATTTACGGTGCTGGATCCGGTGGGCGTCAGTTAGCAAACGCGCTTCGTAGCTCTGGTGATTATAGAGTACGAGCATTTATCGATAAAGATCCTACTCTAACGAATACTGTGATTCTGGGGCTTCCGGTAATTGCTTTAGACGAAGCTATGCCACTCATTAATAAACATGATGTTTCTCAAGTTTTGCTTGCTGTACCGAGTGCAACTCGTGCTCGCCGTAAGTTGATTCTGGATGATTTGGCTAAGTTACCAGTTGAGGTTCTTACTGTCCCTGATATGACAGACATTGTCTCCGGTAAAGCAAAAATTGATGAGTTGAAAGACGTTGCGATTGAAGACTTACTAGGTAGAGATCCAGTTGCACCGCAACAAATATTGCTTGAAGCCAATATCAAGAATAAAGTGGTGATGGTCACTGGTGCGGGTGGTTCCATTGGTTCTGAACTATGTCGTCAAATAGTAATGCAGAATCCGACGTCAATAGTCTTATTTGAGTTATCTGAGTTTGGTTTATATCAAATCGATAGAGAGCTGAACCAGTTGAAAGTAGAGCATGGTTTGACTTGCGATATTATTCCGTTGCTAGGCTCCATTCAGCGTCGTCATCGTTTAGAAACCGCGATGAAGTCTTTCAAAGTTCAGACAGTCTACCACGCCGCCGCTTATAAGCATGTTCCTCTTGTTGAGTATAACGTCGTTGAAGGTGTGCGTAATAATGTTTATGGTACGTACTATGCCGCATGTGCTGCGATTGAAGCAGGTGTTGAGTCATTCGTATTGATTTCGACCGATAAAGCGGTTCGTCCGACCAATGTAATGGGCACTACGAAGCGCATGGCAGAGCTTGGCTTGCAAGCATTAGCGGAACAGGAAAGTAAGAAAACCAATGGTACGCGATTCTGCATGGTACGTTTTGGTAATGTATTAGGCTCTTCTGGTTCGGTCATTCCTTTGTTCAAAAAGCAGATCGCAGCGGGTGGACCAGTGACCGTCACACACCCAGAAATTACTCGGTTCTTTATGACTATTCCTGAAGCGGCACAACTAGTGATACAAGCGGGTGCAATGGGTAAGGGAGGAGATGTATTTGTTTTAGATATGGGAGAGTCGGTTAAAATTACTGATCTTGCTACTAACCTCATCCACCTTTCTGGTCTCGAAGTGAAATCCGAATCTAATCCTCACGGTGATATCGAAATACTGTTTGCTGGCTTAAGACCCGGTGAGAAACTGTACGAAGAGTTGTTAATTGGCGATAACGTCAAGAAAACAGCGCATGAGCGTATTATGACGGCTCATGAAACCTACTTACCTCTAAATCAATATGAATCTTTACTTGATAAACTGGATTTAGCATGCCATGGAGTGGACCACGAGCGTATACGAGAGCTACTGTTAGAAGCGCCAACGGGGTTTAATCCAACAGATGGTATTGGTGATTTGGTTTGGAATCAAAATCAGATAAGCCAATTGCATTTAGTTAAATCAACTGAGCCTAATAATATTGTGAATGCTTAGTCATATAATGATTTGCCCACTTTAAGGCTTTTAGTTGAAAAACAGAAAGTACTTGCGGTTATTATTCAAAAACGTTCTTACCTTATACCGAGAACAACACTCGGTATAAGAAGTTAATGTAATTTGTTAACTTATTTGCTAGTTAGCGTATTTTATTCTTACTTCTGAAAGCACGAGATAAGATATTGAAATGCGAACAATATTAAAATCATAATTGTTATATTAGTCTTACTTCCCCAATCCCTATCCGAATAGTCTAGCTCCAGTAAGCACCATAATTCGAGTCAGCTATTACAATGTAAATCCCACCTCACAAGATAATTCGACTCAATTGAACTCCTTTTAATACAAATCACAAACTATCTCTTCGTTACCTTTAGAGCAACAAAATGCCGTGTGGAAAGTCCAGAGTATATCTGTATATCAGAGGTGTTTTCGGTAGGGATTACCATGAAGAGATATATCAACTCAATAGGGGCTCTGGAAACCGAAATTTTTGTGCATCAAGAAAAGGTGTTGTGATCTTGAGCTGAATATGGATAATGTTTGCGCTTGAAAACTATAAGAAATTGGCGCTATTTTTCAGCGTCTTAAAAACAGAAACGTCAGTAAAACTCAAACCCAACTTTGATATTGGTGATGAGTTTAGCGCTATGTGGTTTGCGTACAGCCAATGGGCGGTAGCGTCTCAAGAAGTTTACACGCTGAATATTTACACATGGAACCCGTGTAAACAAGCTTGACTCTAGTGTTTTTACATTATTTTGAAAAATATCAATTAATGTAAATTCTTGGTAAACTTTTCGGTGAGAACTAATGCAAACTACTTCCTTCATTTAAACCCCATTACTTATGGCTCGTCTTGAAGACTCTTTTCGATGAGCTTCAAAACTTTAGATGGCGCTCAGCCTTGCCTTTACTTAACTATAGCTGATGTAGGTGTATTTTCTGTAAGATCACCCACTGATACTCTTCAACTCTTGATGATTTGGCTTACATGGAACTGAAATCAAAATTATTGCTAGTGATGCTAGCACCCACCTTGTTAGTTGGCTGTACCTTGCCGGGCTCGCATCTGTCTCCAAATGGTGAAAACGTTGTAACTCTCATTGAGGCGAATCCGAAGGCTGACATTTCCGAAGTCGTTAATCTGCATACACTCAATGCTAAGACAGTCGCTACCTACGGTGGAATGACCAACTTTTCTTCTAAAGCCAACTCTGAGCTTGATCAACAGATTGCCCAATATGAATATCGAGTAGGGGCGGGTGACATCCTTAACGTGACGATCTGGGACCACCCAGAGCTAACCATTCCTGCGGGTTCTTACCGAAGCGCTTCAGAGGCTGGTAACTGGGTACATGCTGATGGCACCATTTTCTATCCTTATATTGGCGTAGTTAAAGTGGCAGGAAAGACGGTACGTGAGATTCGTGCTGATATTGCTGCTCGCCTTGCGAAGTATATTGAGAGCCCTCAGGTTGATGTTAACGTCGCGGCTTTTCGCTCTAAAAAAGCTTATGTGACAGGTGAAGTCGGCCTGCCGGGTCAACAAGCTATTACCAATATCCCACTAACGATATTAGACGCAGTGAACCGCGCTGGCGGTCTAGCAGAAAACGCTGACTGGCGAAACGTCACTTTAACTCGAAACGGCGAAGAACAACCAATTTCTCTTTATGCCTTAATGCAACGCGGTGATCTAACTCAAAACCGTTTGCTAGAAGCCGGTGATATTATTCACGTGCCACGTAATGATGGACAAAAAGTCTTTGTTATGGGCGAAGTAAATAGCCCTAAGCTATTGAAAATTGATCGAGCTGGGATGAGCTTAACTGAAGCATTGAGTAATGTCGGAGGTATTGACCAGCTTTCTGCTGATGCGACTGGTGTGTTTGTGATACGTACATCCGACAATAAGTCTGAGCGTATGGCCGATATTTACCAGTTAAACATTCAAGATGCGTCTGCACTTGTAGTAGGTACTGAATTTAATCTCAAGCCTTATGATGTGGTTTACGTGACTGCAGCGCCGATTACACGCTGGAACCGAGTTGTCACTCAGCTTATCCCAACAATCTCTGGCTTTAATGAGCTGACGGAAGGGGTGTTACGAGTTCGAAATTGGCCATAGAGCAAAAGTGGTACCAGGTCCCACCCGACTTGGTACCGGATTATTCTAGACCTTTTTTCACTATAGGCGTGATTCATGTTTAACAAGATCTTAGTCGTGTGTGTTGGGAATATTTGCCGTTCTCCAACAGGCGAGGCGATTCTCAAAAAACTATTACCAAATAAAACGGTAGACTCTTCAGGCATTGCCGCCCAAAAGAGTGGCTTAGTTGGTAAACCAGCAGACTCTATGGCTCAGCAAGTAGCTGCTGAGCATGGTTTGGATTTAACAGACCATCAGGCTAAGCAACTTACCTCGGAGTTGTGTGCTCAGTATGATCTTATTCTTGTAATGGAAAAAGCACATAAAGAAGCGTTGACCGAGATTGCGCCAGAAGCTCGAGGGAAAACGATGCTATTTGGTCAATGGTCTGGGCAAATTGATATCCCAGACCCCTATCGTCAGAGCAGAGAGGCGTTTGTTCACGCACACAAGCTTATCGAAGAATCTGCTCACTCTTGGGCGGCAAAGTTGAAATAGCACTTAACTCACCGAATTAAACCCTTAAGGTTATCTACCCAATTGTTCCATTAGGAGCGATTGTTTAAAAATAAGAATTAGCATCGATTATGACAACACCACAACAAAGACCCTCTGCTGAAGCCGCTTCCGACGTAGTCGATTTAGGTAAGCTGTTTGGCATCTTGTTAGACGCGAAATGGATCATCTTAACCACCACCTTTTTATTTGCAGTCGGAGGGGTAGCTGTCGCTCTTCTATCTACGCCCGTTTATAAAGCGGACTCACTACTGCAAATTGAGTCTAAAAACACAGGCGGAATTGGCTCTTTGGTTGGAGACATGGGTGAACTTTTCGCCCAAGAGTCGTCTGCCACGACAGAAATAGAGATCATCAAATCACGTATGATCTTGGGCGACACGGTTGATAAGTTTAACTTAACCACAGTGGTTACGCCTGATTACTTTCCTGTTATAGGTAAAGGCTTGGCACGTATGTCAGGCGAAGTTAAACAGGTTGCGGTCAGTCGTTATGTAATGCCTGACTTCGCAATGGAATTAAAGCATCGTTTAGTGTTAGTCGACGCTGAAAAACAAACTTATCAGTTAATTCGTGAAGATGATCAGGTGGTCTTGGAAGGAAAAGCTGGGAAGTTGTCTAAGAACAATGGTTATGAGCTGTTTGTCACTTCAATCCACGCTAATAGTGGTCAAGAATTTAACATCTCTAAGCGTAGCCGTTTAGATGCGATTGAGTGGCTAAAGCAAAACCTTTCGATTAGTGAGCGTGGTAAGCAGACTGGAATATTGCAACTAAGTTTTACGGGTGAAAACCGTGCCCAGATCACCGATATCCTGAATCATATTAGCCAAACTTACTTCCTACAAAATGTAGAGAGACAGTCAGCAGAAGCCGAAAAAAGCTTGGTTTTTCTAAAAGAGCGTTTACCTGATATCAAGAACAGTTTAACGACAGCAGAAGATTCTCTGAATCAATTTCGTCAGGCTAACGAATCTATCGACTTAGGGTTGGAAGCTCAGTCGACGCTTAAAGTAATGGTTGAGCTTGAAGCTCAGTTGAACGAACTGACCTTCAAAGAGAGCGAGATTAGTCAGCGCTTTACCAAAGATCACCCAGCGTACAAATCTTTACTGGATAAGCGAGTAACGTTGCTAAGTGAAAAAGAGCGTTTAAATCAGCAAATTCAAAAGTTACCAAAAACTCAACGCGAAGTACTGCGCATGACGCGTGATGTTGAAGTAAACCAACAAATTTACATTCAACTACTGAATAAAGTGCAGGAACTGAGCATTATTAAAGCGGGTACAGTGGGTAATGTACGTATTCTTGATAACGCGCAAGCTTATGCTAAACCTGTGAAGCCGAAAAAACCGCTAATTGTTGTGTTAGCGATTTTAGTGGGTGGGATGCTGAGTGTTGCATTTGTACTCGTTAAGGCTGCACTTCATAAAGGTGTGGAATCTCCGGATGAGATCGAAGCAATTGGTTTAGCAGTATACGCCAGTGTACCAAAATCAGTGTTGCAACTTGATATAGCCAATAAAGCTAAACGTAAAAAGCAAAGCAAAGAGCAGTCATTATTGGCAGAGATTAATCCAGCAGATCTTTCTATTGAAGCACTACGCGGGCTACGCACCAGCCTCCACTTTGCAATGATGGAAGCCAAAAACAACGTATTAATGATCTCTGGACCAGCTCCAGGCATTGGTAAGTCGTTTATTTCAACTAACTTCGCGGCAGTGACAGCAAAAACTGGTCAAAAAGTATTGCTGATTGATGCAGATATGCGTAAGGGCCACTTACAACACTCGTTAGGAGTGAGTGCGGAAAATGGCTTATCGGATCTATTAAGCGGGAAAATTGATACTAGCTTAGCAGTCAAAGCTACCACATTTGAGAACTTGGACGTTATTACTCGTGGTCAATTTCCTCCAAACCCTTCAGAGTTATTAATGCACCCTCGACTTAAAGAACTAGTTGAATGGGCAAGCCAAAACTATGATTTGGTGATCTTCGATACTCCACCAGTGTTAGCCGTGACAGACCCAAGTATTGTCGGTGCTTTTGCAGGGACGACCCTAATGGTTGCTCGCTTTGGTCAGAATACAGCAAAAGAAATAGATGTAGCGCGCAATCGCTTCGAGCAATCAGGCATTGAGGTGAAAGGCGTTATCTTTAACGCAACCGAGAAAAAAGCTTCAAGCTCTTATGGCTATGGGTATTACAACTATGAGTATTCAAGTAATAAAGTTTAATGAGTTGAAATATATTTAAGATAAGAATGGTCTATTGGGGCGGGTTAGCCAAAATAGGTCAAATCAAGCAATTACAGGCAGTTAGTGAAAACTGACTGTCTCAAAATGAATAAAAACTCTCTCAAGCTCATCCGAAGTCTGAGATGAAATGTAGAAAAACTTCACGATTGAAGATGAAGAATTCTACAGACACTTCTCGAAAAGCCGCTTCTATTTAACACAATGGGCATGCGGCAATAAACACAGACAACAAAAATCAATAAGAAAAACGCTGGCTACAAACGTTGAGCTTAATAACGCCAGTAAGTTTTCTGTGCGTGTCTTGTGTTGATAAATGTAAATATATTATATGTCCCTTACGTCTAGGGTCATTAAGTTGTCTAGGAAAATAAGATGAAATACTTAGTAACAGGCGCTGCTGGATTCATTGGTAGTGCGGTTGTAGAGCGCCTGACAGAAATGGGTCACGATGTCGTTGGCATCGACAACATTAACGACTATTACGACGTTAACTTGAAGTACGCTCGGTTAGAGCGAATCGAACACCCTCTATTTAAGTTTATCCAACTGGATATTGCCGACCGCGTGGCGATCCCAGAGCTATTTGCCAGTGAGCAATTTGATCGAGTTATCCACTTAGCTGCACAGGCAGGTGTACGCTACTCACTAGATAACCCGCTTGCTTATGCAGACAGTAATTTAGTGGGTCATCTAAATATCTTAGAAGGGTGTCGCCACAATAAAGTGAAACACCTCGTTTATGCTTCCTCCAGTTCTGTTTATGGTCTAAATGGGAAGGTGCCTTTCAGTACCGATGATTCTGTCGACCATCCTATCTCTCTATATGCTGCGACCAAAAAATCTAACGAGTTGATGGCGCACACCTATTCCCACCTTTACAACATTCCTACAACCGGATTACGTTTCTTCACGGTTTATGGTCCATGGGGGCGTCCGGACATGGCGCTGCTCAAGTTCACCCATAAAATCGTGAAAGGTGAAACCATCGATATTTATAACGATGGCGACATGAGCCGTGACTTTACTTATATCGATGACATCGTGGAAGGTATTATCCGTATCCAAAATGTTATACCTGAAAAGAACATTGATTGGACTGTAGAAGATGGTTCGCCTGCAACCAGTTCTGCTCCTTATTGCGTGTATAACATTGGTAATGGTCAACCCGTGAAACTGATGGATTACATCCATGCTTTGGAGGAGTCATTAGGTATTGAAGCGAAGAAGAATTTTATGCCTATGCAACCAGGTGATGTTTATCAGACCTATGCTGATACGGCGGCATTGTTTGAGGTTGTAGGATATATGCCAAAATTCGATGTTACACGTGGAATCAAGGAATTTGTTGACTGGTATAAAGGTTATTATTATGAATGATCAAGTTGAAGTTTCTATTATACTACCAGTATATAATGTTGAAAAATATTTGAGAGACTGTTTAGATTCAGTTAATAGGCAAACATTTACCAATTATGAGATTATAGCGGTTAATGATGGTTCGACAGATAGAAGTTTAAATATTCTTTTAGATTACAAGAGTGTTTTTTTTGATAAATTAAAAATTATTAACACGGAAAATAAAGGCTTGTCCATGGCCAGAAATCGTGGGTTAGAAACAGCTTCGGGAGAGTATGTCTATTTTTTAGATAGTGATGATACTATTGAAAATAATACATTAGAACGATGTCTGTCTATGTTTAAACTTAATGATGCAGATTTAGTGATGTTTAATGCTAATGCTTTTTGTGATGGGATGGATAGTAAGGAGCTAGAGAAGTTCAATTACGTAAGAGGAGTTGAAGAAGGAGAATACCCCAGTGGAGAGTTATTTAAACAATTTATTTTTGGTAATTACATAGTTCAATCTTGCTGTTATATGTTTAGAAGAAAACGATTTAAACATATAAAATTTATACCAGGCATGCTACATGAGGATAACTATTTTACAACGTCTCTTCTTCTTGAGAATGTAAACGTAGTTATAATTAAAGACTCTTTATTTAATAGAAGAATTAGACCTGGTTCAATAATGACTAGTGTCAAAAGCTTTAGAAATGCTCAGGGGTTTTATGATACAGCAGATTTATTAGAACAAAAAAGCCAGATTATAAAAGATGCAAACGTAAATTACTATCTTAACGTATACATAAAACGAATTAGAAAAAGTGGAGTTATAAACGAGTCCAGATTGAAAAACATGACTGTCCAGCGCTGGTTTGATCGGGTTAAGTTTATTTTTTCTAATAAGCTTGGCGTGGCTTTTGCCATTAAATTTTCGTTAGGATTTTATTCCAAGTAAAATGAAGAATAAATTATATAATGCAATTTACCAAAGTGTTATGGGTAAACTAGGGCTTTATATTATCCAGTTCCTAGTATTAGCTATTTATGCTAGGTTGTTTAGCCCAGAAGATTTTGGTGTCATTGCAACTTATTATATTTTTATGATGTTTTTTCAGTTAATAGGTGATGTGGGAATTGGGCCTGCAATTATTAACCATAAAAACTTTTGCAGTCAAAGGCGTGATGGTGTTTTTTCTATTACCCTTCTTTTAGGGATATGTACTGCTACAATTTTTTTCTATTTCTCTTTTTTTATCGGATATTATTACGATTTTGAACCTAGCAAGACAAATGAAAGTGTAATAATTGTTATAAGCTTATCTTTATTTTTCAATACATGTACAACAATACCTATAACTGCTTTTAATAAGGATGCAAAATTTGTCCTTTTATCTATGCTTATTATAATAGCTGAAGTTATATCTTTTCTAGTTGTATTCCTATTATATAAATATAAGTTCGGTGTTGTCGCGTTAGCGTCTAGGTACTTAGCATTTTCTGTCTGTAAGTTTTGTTTACTATGGTTGTTTTCAAATAAAACCACAGTAGGCAGGCCAGTTTTAGGAACGAAAATTTCTTATTTTCTTGAGATTTTGAGTTTTTCCTTATATCAACTTGGTTTTAATGCAATTAACTTCTTTTCAAGAAATATAGACAACCTTTTAATTGCAAAGTTTTTTGGTATGCATGCTTTAGGTATATATGATAAAAGTTACCAATTGATGAGGTATCCATTACTATTAACGACATTTGCAATGACTCCGGCAATTCAGCCTATCCTAACAAAGTATAGAGATAACAAAAGTTATATTATTAAAGAACATAATTCTCTGGCGAAAAAACTTTTTTATATTTCTACATTATGTTCCGTATTTCTATTTGTTAACAGCAAGTCGATAGTTTTTACTTTATTTGGTTCAGACTGGTTAGAGGTTTCTCAGTATATTAAAGTGTTTTCATTTATTATCCCTGTTCAGGCGGTATTATCTACTAGTGGAGCGTTTTTTCAAGTGGTGAATAAACCTAAACTATTATTTTTGTCTGGAGTTTTATCGGCAATTATTAATGTGTCTTTTATCGTTCTTGGTGTGATGCTTGGTGATGCTATTTATGTGGCAAAAATGTTGGTTATTTCATTTACTATTAATTTTTTCATTACATATGTATTGTTATTTAAGTATGGGTTTTTAGAATCATCATTTGATTTTTATAAAGGGTTAGGTGAGGTTGTTGTTAACATATTACCAATAATATTAATGTACTGTGTTTTATCATATTTTTTAAATATAATCATATCTGGAGAGATTGTTTTACTCTTTTCTAATTTATTCATTTCACTACTCTCTTTAATATGCTTTAAAAGGAGTGTGGTAAAATGCTTAATATAAAACATATTCCAAGAAGCATGATATTATGGCTTTACTCTTTATCTAATATCTTATTTTGTTTTGTTTATTTTTTTTCTGGAAGCTTGGGTAGTGATTATGATGGTTATATAGTTTATTTTCCTTACACGCTTTTGTATTGTTTAGTGCTGGTCCTCTCATCATTCTTTATTCTTCATGCTGTTTTTAAATTTTTTGAAAAAATAAACATGGCTAAGAGTTATAAAGTTAGTACTGACTCAACTGTTATTCATTATTTTATTTTTATTATATTATCGATAGCTTTTACTTTCTCTATAGTTTATGGGTATGGTCGGGTCGGAAATGAAAACTCATTAGCTCCTAGTTTTGTTTCTTTGTTTAATAAATTTTTAGTGCCACAATATTTATTATACTGTTACATAGCCATTTTCTATGATAGTAAAAGAATAATTTATTTTGTTAACCTTCTGGTCTTCGTACTATTTAACTTTTATAAAGGTTATACTTTTATTATCTTGGTTATCGGGTTTTTATGGGTTTTTAGGATTTTATCTTCTGGAAAGTCTATTAGTTGGAAAATGATTTTTTTGTTGGTATTTTTATTGTTAATATCACCTCTAGTTAGGCTTTTGAAAAACGTGGTTTTATATAGTATTGGTTCTGATGATGCTAGTATGGCTGAATCTATGCAAATAATTATTAGCAATCGGAATGGTGATTCTAATTTTTCACTATATATAGACTTTTTACTTAGGACCTTTGAGCGTTTTGAGTCAGTATCTGCCACGTACTACATAGTTGATAATAAAGATATATTATCAACTATGTATGAAGATCATAATTTTTTGCCATTTTATTTATATCATTGGATACCTCAGACTTTAGAAAAGATTCTTTCTTACAATTCGATATATGATATTACGCAGGTTTATGCTCAGAGATATATTGCTGGATTTTATAATCCTTATTATGTTTGGCAAACACATATAGGGTATTTTGGATGGCCTATCATTAATCCAGAAGGAATGATTTTTTATTATTTATATTCAGTGGCGTTAATGTTCTTGTTGGTTTTTATATCTCAACACTTTACAAGTAACAAAGGGCTGTTGGAGATGTCTTGGATTTTAACTATCCTATATATGGGTCATGGTTGGTTTAATGATTATATTATATTTATCCAAGCATTAGTTGTTATGTACGTTCTATTGCTTTTTGTTGGTTTTTTTAAAAGGTTTTCAAATGAATAATATAACAATATCTGTAGTGATTCCCACATATAATTCATCATCTACTATATCTGAAGCATTACAAAGTGTCATCGAACAACAATTTGATACGAATAATGTATATATAGAGATAGTAATTATAGATGATGGTTCAAAAGACCAAGAGTGTTTAAATGAAAAAATTAAAAACTTTAAATGCACAAATTCAAATGTAAATATTGTCGATATTTATTTGCCTGAAAATGTAGGTGGTGGAGAAGCAAGGAATATAGGAATAAAAGAATCAAGTGGTGATTATGTTTCTTTTTTAGACTCTGATGATATTTGGCTTTGTGATAAAATTAGTCATCAGTTAAAAATATATAATGAAAGTTCAGTATTAACAGGGAAGGTTATAAAGGGAAAAAATATTAATTGTGGAACAATATTGCCTTTACTTTCTAAAAAAGAAAACGAGTACGTATCAGATGCGTTGTTTTTATCTAACAAACTGATTCAAACTAGTACCTTTTTCATGTCAAAAAAAATTGCATTAGATATTTTGTTCAACCCTAAGTTACCGCGTCATCAGGATTATGATTTTTTGCTTAGAGCTGAATGCTTGGGGTATAAAATTATTCAAGATGATAAGCCTGTATCATTCTGGAGGGTGGAGGATGCTAGTTCTAATAGGTTCTTGAAGAAAAAAGCGTCACCCGAATTTTTTATCTGTTGGTTTAATGAATATAAGAAATATATGACTAAAGAGTCGCAGATTTCTTATGTGTCAAAAAATATATTTAGTGCTTGTATGATTACGAAAAAAATAAATTTGTTTTTCAAATTTTTACTATTTGGTAACTTTAAACTTTTAGAAGTCATTAATGTTTTTTTCAATATTATAAAGTGGCGTTTAGAGAAAATATTTTTATGAGATTTTTGATAATAACTTCTGAATTTAAAACATCAGGGCCTAATAATGTAATACTTTCCCTTGTTAGTGGACTTTGTAAGATGGATGTCGATGTGGTCGTTTGTAGCTTAAGACCGCGTGTTGATACTTCGTATATTGAAAAACTTGAGTCATTAGGTGCTAAAGTCGAATATATGAGGAAAGGTGATACTTTACTTAGGTTTATCAAAAAAGTCATAAATAAAAATAATCCTGATGTTATAAATACCCATGGTATTCGAGCTGATTTTTCTCTATTTCTATTAAATAGATTCTTAGATAAAAAAATAATATCAACTATACATAATGTGCCTTATGAGGATTATGCATCTAGGTATAGCTCATTTGTTGCGAAAACTATGTTGTTTCTCCATAGCAAAGTATTTAAAAGTGTTCATATAGCAAAAGTGGCTGTTTCAAATAATGTTAAGACTTGCTTAGTTAGTAAAGGCGCAAAAAACATATCGGCGGTTTATAATGGCGTAATAGGTGATAGCTTTTATAATTCGAATGAACAGCGAGAAATAGTAGAAACTAAGTTAGGTTTATCACACGGAAAGAAGAGATTTGTTTTCTGTGGACATCTCACTGAAATAAAACAACCTTTATTAATAAAGGAAGTCTCAAGATTTTTTCCAGATTATGAATTTGTCATCTTAGGCGATGGCCCGTTGATGGACACGATGAAAAATGTGGATATTCAGCATGATAATTTAATCATAAAAGGTCGAGTTATTAATGTTTCAGACTACATGGCGGTGTCTGATTATTTTATCATGCCTTCTTTAACAGAAGGTATGCCCATGGCATTTATTGAAGCATTATTTTCCAATTTGCATCCAATATGCTCAAATATTCCTATATTCAAGGAATTAAAAAATATTCCTAATATCTCAATGTCTATTTTTGATGTCGGAAATGTCGATAGTCTAAAGAGAGAAATTGAGGCTCTTGATTTTTCTTTGGTAAATAAAAATCAAGAAGTTGCTGAAAAATATTTTAGTGATTTAGCTATGTCTAATGAGTATATAAAGGTTGCAGAAAGTGAATAATAAAATAGCCGTTGCGATGTCTATTTACAAAGCAGATACAGTGGAATTCGTTACTCAAGCAATTGAAAGTATCCTCAATCAATCGTATGAAAATTTTGATCTTTTTATAGAAGTAGATGGACCAGTACGAGAAGGCTTAAATAGTTTGTTAGTTGATTATTCAAAAGTTGACAATGTTTTTGTTAATTTTAATAACGATAATAATGGCTTGGCAACGCGATTGAATGATGTTGTTGTAAAGTCTTTACTTGCGGGTAAATATAGTTTTTTGGCTAGGATGGATGCAGATGATATCTGTTTACCAGAACGTTTTTTTAAACAAGTCGACTTTCTGATTAACAATCCAACGGTTGCAGTTGTTGGTTCTGATGTACTTGAGATTTCTGAATCTGGTGACGAGTTATTCCATAAGAAAATGGATGCCTCACATGATATTATTAAAAGAAAAATAATTAAGAGGTGCCCATTTAACCACCCATCGGTAATGTTTAGGATGTCTGTATTTGAAGATGGTTTTCGCTATAAATCTGAGTTAATGAATACACAAGATTATTACTTGTGGGTGGATTTACTCGCCGCAGGGAAGATGTTTGCTAACATAAACGAGCCACTTTTAATGTTTAGAATTAACGAGTCTTTTCATTCGAGACGGGGTTTTAAGAAAGCGATGAACGATTTGAATTCAAGAATTTATGCTTTTAAAAAATTGGATGTATTTAACCTAAGTAATATTATTCATACTATTAGTTTGTTTTTGCTAAGAATAGCTCCGGCATCAATCAAAAAATGGGCATACAAAACGTTAAGATAGCCAGAATAACAACAGGCCCCCGCATATTATTCATATGCCCATTATGAGCTTTTAGTTGCGAATAAACAGTTATTTATGCGTAAGAGTCTCTCAGACTAAGATGATGTTGAGATACTTTTCTGTGGTTGTTGTTCTCCAATAGGTCATTGCAGCAGCGATTGATTTCTGGCGGAACACGAAGCCCATCATCATTTATTGTTAATCTCAATGCGCGTTGTAATCATAATCCTCAAAACGTTATCCCATCGGTATTAAGAGATCCCAATACATCTCATAGAAAAATAATATAGAAATTAAATAGGACTGGACTAGGAAAAATGAAAATCGCTATTGCCGGTACAGGCTATGTAGGTTTATCAAACGCGATGTTACTCGCGCAGCATCATGAAGTCGTTGCTTTAGATGTTATTCAAGAAAAAGTACAACTATTAAACGACAAGATATCTCCAATTGTGGATGTTGAGATTGAAGACTTTTTAGCGAATAAGCCGCTCAACTTTTACGCTACTCTGGATAAAGAGCTAGCGTATAAAAATGCGGATTTTGTCGTGATTGCAACGCCAACCGATTATGACGTTAAAACCAACTACTTTAATACCTCGTCAGTCGAATCAGTGATTAAAGATGTGATGGAAATTAACCCTGACGCGGTAATGGTGATTAAATCGACGGTTCCGGTCGGTTACACGGCTCGCATTAAAGAGGAGTTGGGTTGTGAAAACTTGCTGTTTTCTCCGGAGTTTTTGCGTGAAGGCCGCGCATTATATGACAATCTTTATCCTTCTCGAATAATCGTAGGTGAAAGAAGTGAGCGTGCTAAGGCTTTCGCAGGTTTATTAGTTGAAGGTGCGGTGAAAGAGAATATTGAAGTTCTATTCACGGATTCAACTGAAGCAGAAGCGGTTAAGTTGTTTTCTAATACCTACTTAGCTCTACGTGTGGCTTACTTCAATGAGTTAGATTCTTATGCTGAAACACACGGTCTTAATGCCCGCCAAATTATTGAAGGGGTGAGCTTAGATCCGCGTATTGGTAACCACTATAACAATCCATCGTTTGGCTACGGCGGCTATTGTTTACCCAAAGATACTAAGCAGTTGCGCGCTAATTACGCGGAAGTGCCAAACAATATTATAGGCGCGATTGTTGATGCGAATACCACCCGTAAGGATTTCATCGCGGATTCTATTATAAAACGTAACCCTCAACGTGTCGGTATTTATCGTCTTGTTATGAAAGCGGGGTCTGATAATTTCCGTGCATCTTCGATTCAAGGGGTGATGAAGCGTCTGAAAGCGAAAGGCATTGAAGTGGTGGTTTATGAGCCAGTACTGAAAGAAATAACGTTTTTCAACTCGCTGGTTCTTACCGATCTGGAGCAATTTAAGTCGGCTTGTGATGTGATTGTATCTAACCGTATGGTGGATGAAATCAGCGATGTCGCAGAGAAGGTTTATACTCGCGACTTATTTGGCAACGACTAATACAAAAAACAAACAATTGGCTAGAAAAAATTATGATTAAAAAATGTCTATTCCCAGCCGCCGGATATGGGACTCGCTTTCTTCCTGCGACGAAATCCATGCCAAAGGAAATGATGCCAGTGGTGAACAAGCCGCTGATTGAATACGGTGTGGAAGAAGCGATTCAAGCGGGTATGACCGATATGTGCGTGGTTACCGGTCGCGGTAAGCATGCGTTGATGGATCACTTCGATAAGAACTATGAACTCGAGCATCAAATTAGCGGTACCAGCAAAGAATCCCTGCTAACGGATATTCGTTCACTGATTGATACGGCAAGCTTTACTTACATTCGTCAAAGTGAAATGAAAGGGTTAGGCCACGCGATTTTAACGGGGCGTCCATTAGTCGGTGATAATCCATTTGCCGTAGTCTTGGCGGATGATCTCTGTGTCAATCCAGACCAAGGTGTTTTGGCTCAAATGAAGGCGCTGTACAATCAGTTCCGCTGCTCAATCGTTGCTGTACAAGAAGTACCAGAATCTGAAACCCATAAATACGGTGTGATTTCTGGTGAAATGATCAAAGACGATTTATTCCGTGTGGATGACATGGTCGAAAAACCGGAAGCCGGGACGGCACCGAGTAATTTGGCGATCATCGGTCGCTATATTTTAACGCCTGATATTTTTGATCTGATCGAACAAACCGAACCTGGCAAGGGTGGTGAAATCCAAATTACGGATGCGCTGCTGAAACAGGCGAAATCTGGCTGTGTGTTGGCGTATAAATTTACAGGTCAACGTTTCGATTGTGGTAGTGTGGAAGGCTATATTGAAGCCACCAATTATTGCTATGAAAACATTTACAAGCAGCCTTCGGCAATGACGTCTCAGAAAACTGAGCAAAAGGTGCTTGAGGCTGAAATCGCCTAATTCTATTCAGAGCACCGACTTAATGGTTGGTGCTCTTTCTTCTTTATCTCCTTCCTCCCTTTTTGTTGTCCATCGTATCTCGCTGCACTTCTTATCGCACGGTCACCTCAGTTTTATGAGGGATAGCAATAATGCCAAAATTGACACCCCAATGCCTTGAACGGAAAAAATGGATTGTCACTGCAAATCGCAATCTACTAAGTTTCAACATGCATGAGCAGGACTAATTGTTCGCAATACCCAGCGAAATTATCTGGACTATAAGACAGTGGCTTAATTGCAAGACACATGGTCTGGGCCAATCGAAGGTGTTGTAGCCACAAGTCTCCCTGATTAACCGGATATTCTCGGCAGCAACATGATGCCGACGCAAGCCAAGATTTAATCAACGGTAGGTCCGAATAGCGGCGGTGTAACTCAAAGTCAAAATAGCAATGGCTCTAAGAGCTAAAAAATGCGGTCATTGAATTCATGAAACAGAGCAGTATCACATCGAAGTTGGTGCGAGCAAGGCTGCAGAAGGCGACAGGTAAAAAATAGATGAAGGAAAAAATGAGTGTAATACTGCTTAGTTTATTTTTGTAGGCCAAGTGTACGGTATTAGGAAGTGACGTTTTTTACTCTATCTTTATGTTGGTTAAACAAACCGAGTTAGATGGAAATGGGAGACGACCTTATTGCTGGCCGTCTCTGTATTTATTAAATAATGCCCACTAATGGTATGAGAGAAGTTATGGTGCGTTTACATCATGAGCCATTTCGAGCTCTTTTTTCCCTATCATACGGCGAACCATACTAGTCACGCGCCAAATGTGCGTCAGAACATAGAAATAAACGGCAAAGAGTGCGATAAACGAATAGAACATCACCGGCTCACTGATGTTCTTAAATTCACCATAAATACCAAACAAGGCAAACAGAGACGCCAGTAAACAAATCGCGGCAAGCGTCTGGCGTGAGTTAAACCCAATACGTTGGAATATGTGGTGAAGGTGCTCTCGGTCAGGTTTGAATGGTGAGTCTCCACGGCGAATGCGGCGAACCATAATGGCGACCATATCCATCAGTGGGAAGCCAATGAGCCATAGAGCTGTGACAGGGCGGATCAATGGCTCAGAGCGGGTTTGGCTGGCAGCGAGTAGGAGCCAAATGATGGTAAAGCCCATCAGCATACTGCCGGCGTCTCCCATAAATACTTTGCGTTTACGGCCAAAAATACCGAGATTCATCATAATATAAGGTAACGTAGTAACCATCAGCACAAGGCAGAAATAGCCTAAGCTGTGGTGGCCATTGACTTGCAATAGAAAGGCGATGGAAGCTAAAGAAACAATAGAGAGCCCGCCTAACAGACCATCAATACCGTCCACCATATTAAAGGCATTAATAGCGCCGATCACTGCCAAAATGGTAATCACAGGGCTTACGATGCCTAAAGACACGTCGCCAAAGCCAAACATATTGCCCAAGCTGTGTAGGTCAATACCGTAAACGTACATCATTATCACCGAAAGGACGGCCTGTACGAACATTCGAGCTTTAAAGTTTAAGTCTATTTTATCGTCTATTGCGCCAATCAAAGTCAGTATCGCAATACAAGCTAAGTAAACCCCGCTGTGTTGAACTGCTTCAGGCCGAAACGCTAAGTACTGCGCTAAAACGAGACAAATTGAAATGCCACCAACCAAGGGGATTGCTCCATTGTGGAGCTTTCTTTTGTTCGGTCTATCCACCAAACCGATCCTTTTGGCGAGTTTCCGCATTAAGAAAAGGGTGACAAATGAAGAGAAGAAGATAGCACTTAGTTCTAACAACATGATTTAGCCAACGTTTGTTTAATAGGTTTTGTTTTTTTTGATTGTGTGATTTTACTTCAAACAGTACGTAGACTAAAGAAGATTTGACACTTTACTGGTCATTTTTTGACAGTTTCGATCTTGACATTTATATCATTTACGCTAAAGAGTTTCAGGCTAGTCCAACTTTTCAAATTCTGATATTCTCCAAGAAGAAAAAGAAACCAAGGATTTATCAATGAAAATTGCAGTTGCGGGTACCGGCTATGTAGGGCTTTCCAACGCCATGCTGCTAGCGCAGAACCACGAAGTTGTCGCGTTGGATATCATTTCAGAAAAGGTTGAGTTGCTAAACAACAAGCAATCCCCGATTGTGGATGCGGAAATAGAACACTTCCTTCAAAACAAACAGTTAAATTTTGTCGCTACGACAGATAGAGAGTGGGCCTACAGTGGTGCTCAATATGTTGTGATTGCCACACCAACTGATTACGACCCGACGACGAACTACTTTAATACCTCTTCGGTAGAAGCCGTGATTAAAGACGTGATGTCGATTAATCCAGATGCCGTGATGGTCATTAAGTCGACGGTACCGGTGGGTTACACTGCTCGTATTAAGCAAGAGCTAGGCTGCGAGAACATTATCTTCTCACCAGAGTTTTTACGCGAGGGTAAAGCGCTTTACGACAACCTACACCCATCTCGTATTATTGTCGGTGAGCGAAGTGAACGTGCCGAGACTTTCGCAAGTTTATTGGTCGAGGGTGCGGTAAAAGAAGACATTCAAGTACTGTTTACTGATTCAACAGAAGCAGAAGCGGTTAAACTTTTCTCAAACACTTATTTAGCGATGCGTGTTGCGTATTTCAATGAGCTTGATTCTTATGCGGAAGCGCATGGCTTAGACGCACGTCAAATTATCGAAGGTGTGGGTTTAGACCCTCGCATTGGCAATCACTACAACAATCCATCGTTTGGTTACGGTGGTTACTGTTTGCCAAAAGACACCAAGCAGCTTCTTGCAAACTATCAAGATGTACCAAATAACATCATTGGCGCAATTGTAGATGCAAACCGCACGCGCAAAGACTTTATTGCAGAGTCGATCATCAAGCGTCAGCCAAAGGTCGTCGGTATTTACCGTCTGATCATGAAGGCTGGCTCTGATAACTTCCGTGCTTCTTCTATTCAGGGGATCATGAAACGCATCAAAGCAAAAGGCATTGACGTCGTAGTGTATGAGCCTGTTCTGCAAGAAGAGGAGTTCTTCAACTCTCGTGTCGTAAAAGACTTGAATGAGTTCAAACAGACTGCTGATGTGATCGTTTCAAACCGTATGGTAGAAGAACTGGCTGACGTCGCTGATAAAGTTTATACACGTGATCTGTTTGGTAGCGATTAATTCAATTTTGTTTAACGCTAAGGGCTCCTTAAAAGGAGCCTTTTTTTCAGTTGGTAATTAAAAATGATAAAAAAATGTCTATTCCCAGCAGCGGGTTACGGTACGCGTTTCTTGCCTGCTACTAAATCTATGCCAAAAGAAATGATGCCAGTGGTGAACAAACCACTCATCGAATATGGCGTCGAAGAAGCCATTGAAGCAGGCATGGACGGCATGTGTATTGTGACAGGCCGTGGCAAGCACTCGCTGATGGATCACTTCGATAAAAACTACGAATTAGAGCATCAAATCAGCGGAAGTAGTAAAGAAGTTCTTTTAGATGATATCCGTAGTTTGATTGATTCAGCGAGCTATACCTATATTCGTCAGCGTGAAATGAAAGGCTTGGGTCATGCTATTCTGACGGGGCGTGAGCTAGTGGGTGATGAACCATTCGCCGTGGTATTGGCCGACGACCTGTGTGTTAACGAAGACAAAGGTGTGCTGGCGCAGATGGTTGAGTTGTACAAGCAGTTCCGCTGTTCGATTGTTGCAGTGCAAGAAGTCCCAGAAACAGAGACGCATAAGTACGGTGTCATTGCCGGTGAGATGATCAAAGATGACATCTTCCGCATCGACAATATGGTTGAAAAGCCAGAGCCGGGCACCGCACCAAGTAATCTGGCGATCATTGGTCGTTATATTTTGACTCCGGATATATTTGAATTAATTGAAAATACTGAGCCGGGCAAAGGTGGTGAAATTCAAATTACGGATGCGCTGATGCAGCAAGCACAAAACGGCTGTGTATTGGCGTACAAGTTTAAAGGTCAGCGTTTCGATTGTGGTAGCGTAGAAGGTTACATTGAGGCGACAAATTACTGCTTCGAGAATATTTACAAAAAACCTTCGAAAAATCAGGTTGAAGACGTACCCGCAGTAAAAGTGGCTTAATTACGTTAGGGCCTAGGTACTAGAATCCTAGGCTCTATAGCCTCCCCCATCAATAAACCACCTTAAATCCTTTCTTCTCTAACTCCTTCCCTAATGCTTGTCGAGCCTCGTCTTCCCCATGAATTAAATGAATGGCTTTTGGTTGTGTGGAAATGCCGGTAATAAACTTGAGTAAATCACTTTTGTCTGCATGGGCGGAATAACCAGAAATAGTATGAATCTGAGCATTAACTTGAATTTCTTGAGCATCTATCTCAACCTCTGAATTACCTGATTGTATCGCCTCACCCAACGTACCTTGAGCTTGATAGCCAGCGAATAGCACATCGTTTCTTTTATCCGGAAGCAGTGCTTTTAAATAATTGACGATTCTACCGCCTTCACACATTCCGGAAGCGGCCACAACAATGGCGGGTTCATCAGTTGAAGCGAGTCGGTTTACTAAGGCTTTATGCTCGGTGTGGCTCTGTACAGTAATACACTGATCGAACGCGAGTGGATGGCGTTGATTATCTAATCTTTGTTTTGCTTCCTGACTCCATAAGGTTTTAAAACGTCGATACGTTTTTGTCACTTCTTTTGCTAGAGGGGAGTCTAGGATGATGGGTAATGACAATGCCAATTCATGCTGGTTAATCAATTGCTCAATATCAAATAGCAGCTCTTGTGTTCGACCGACACTAAAAGCAGGGATCAGAATTACACCGCCATCTTTTAACGCATGATCAATGATGTCGTTTAAGCGCTTTGTACGTGTCGCAATGTCTTCATGTTGTCTATCGCCGTAGGTGGATTCTATAAATAGGTAGTCCGCGCGCTCTGGCGATTGTGGATCAGGCAAAAGTGGCGTATTCGATGGCCCTAAGTCACCGGAGAAAACGACAACTTCATTATTTGAGAGTTTAAATTCGACATACGCAGAACCCAGTATGTGCCCTGCAGGTTGAAAGCGAACATCAGCTAGGGCAGGGAGTTCTATCCACTGCTTATAAGCGCAGGGTTTGAGCTGTTTCTTGATGATACTTAGCACTTGTTGTCGCTGGTGGTAGTTTAAGCCGAGTTGCAGTTTCAAGCCGTCTTCAAGCATTAGGGGAACGAGTTCCGCCGTTGCTTGCGTGCAATATATTGGTCCTTTAAATCCAGCAGCCAGTAACCATGGTAATCTGCCAATGTGATCTATATGAGCGTGAGTAAGAACAAGAGCCTTTATCTGCTCGGTAGGAAACTCGATATTCAGTGAGGCATTGCGTCCCCCAAAGCTGAGATCCTTGCCTTGAAAGAGTCCACAATCAATCAAAATACTGCCATTGGAGAGCTTAAGCTCATGACAGGAACCAGTAACGGTGTGCTTTCCGCCATGATGGATCACACTGGCTATGTCTGATATCGGTGTCGTCATGCTTTCTCCTTATCTATTCAGCATAGGCGAGCAGGCTGTGAAAGAGTAAGGCTTATGCTTCAGTAGATTAGATGTAATAAGTTGGAAAAGTACCGAAATGCGAGAGAGGTGTGCTTTTTAAGCGCATAGTGTTTTACTTTAGGTTGTTTTTACACCTGAAATACAAAAAGGGATGCATCACGCATCCCTTTGTTATTTGTCTTGTTTTAAACAAGATTAAGCTTTTGCTGCTGCCGCTGCTTTAGCGATTGCTGCGAAGCTCTTCGCGTCTAGAGAAGCACCACCAACTAGAGCACCATCGATGTCTGGTTGTGAGAAGTATGCTTCTGCGTTTTCTGGTTTAACAGAACCGCCGTATTGGATGATTACTTGCTCAGCAACTGCTTCGTCTTTCGCTGCGATTAGTGCACGGATAGAAGCGTGGATGCGTTGTGCATCTTCAGCTGTTGCTGCTTTACCAGTACCGATTGCCCAGATTGGTTCGTAAGCGATGATTGCGCCATTTAGAGCTTCAACGCCGTATGCGTCGATAACTGCGTTGATTTGACGAGCACATACTGCTTCAGTTTCACCAGCTTCGTTTTGAGCTTCTGATTCACCGATACAGAAAACTGGTGTTAGGCCGTTTTCTTTTAGGAAAGCGAATTTCTTAGCAACAAACTCGTCTGATTCGTTGTGGTAATCACGACGCTCAGAGTGGCCGATGATGATGTGAGTAGCACCGAAATCTTTCAACATTTCTGGAGACATGTCGCCAGTGAAAGCACCGCTGTTGTTTAGGTCAGTGTTTTGCGCACCTAGAATGATCTTGTTGCCGCCTTCTGCGATTACGCGCTCAGCTAGATCGATGTAAAGTGCTGGTGGAGCTACTGCTACGTCAACACCTTCAACGCCTTCAAGCTCAGCGTTAAGACCAGTTAGCAGCTCAGTTACCATTGCTTTGCTGCCGTTTAGTTTCCAGTTACCCATAACTACAGGACGACGCATAGGAATATCTCCGTATTATCTATTAATGATTAATGTAAAAAATCTACGAAAGAATATAACAGAATAATTTGAACAGATCATGATTGGTATCATGTCTTGTTCGGCTTTGTACATCTGGTCAGCGTAGCACTTGTTTCTGTCAGTTCTATCAAAAGCAATCGATTGGTGATCACGTAGACAGAATGATAGTTCATTCCTCGGAAATTGCAGCTTGGATTGGTATTACTACGCACTGGATTTTAATGTTGTAGAAAGGAATCAAAATGCCAAATTTGGTTTTAGAGTATTCGAACTCAGTGGAAGAGCGCGTCAACGTTCAAGGTTTACTAGAAGATTTACATCGAGCAGCGTTGGATTGCGGCCTTTTTGAAATGGCATCAGTGAAGTCAAGAACACTCCGCTGTCATAACTGGCTAATAGGTGAAGAAGGCGACAGTCTGGATTTTATCCATGTAAACTTTGAGTTACTGGAAGGAAGAACGTCAGAACAAAAACGCGCGTTATCCCGAGACTTAATGGTTGTACTTCAAGAACAAGCCAGCCATGTTCACAGCCTAACGGTGAACATTCGTGATATGGATGTGGAGAGTTTTCAGAAAGTAGTGAATTGATAGTAACAGCTTGTTTCTCGTGTCTTTAGTTTTACGTTGTTCCTTCCTAAAGTGAACGGGCTCGGCTAATCTAGAGTTTTTATTTTCGGGGTAATTATGAATGTTGACTAAAGAGTTATTGTTTTCTTTTCGAGGGCGCATCGGGCGTAAAACGTTTTGGATATGGAACATTGTCTATTACGTTTCTATCTTAGGTTTTGGTGTGGGTATCAATCAGCTGTTTCCGGCGTTTTCTCACCTTCTGCTGCCTATTTTTCTCTTGGTCATGCTTATTCCTGATCTCGCGATCACAACGAAGCGCTGGCACGATCGTGATAAATCGATTTATTGGTTATCGCTGAATATTCCTTTGGTTTTGGGCCGACTCGCTACACCAATGACGAGCCCAGTTTCACAAGAGTCGGCTACGCCGCAATTGTTCATTGCTTCTATATCTTTAATTTGTGGCGTATGGATTTTGGTTGAATGTGGTTTATTAAAAGGAACGAAAGGCCCTAATCAGTACGGCCCTGATCCTGTTGGATAAATGATGCCGCTCGCTAGGGCGACAGTGAGCGGATTGGTAAGTTTAAGGGCGATTATTGCAGGATCCGAGAGTCATCAACAATAATCGTCATTGTCCCTCAGCGAGCTGAACTGAACCACATTACGTGTCTTTTCAGGTTGTGGTGTTCCTTGCAACGCTTCTCTGAACTTCATCACTTGTTTCTGTAGTTCATTCATCAATACCACGTTGACATGGTTTGGGTTTTTACAGTTGTTGATCACTCTGTCTATATGGCTCTGCTGCGCCCAAAGTCGTGGCTGCATGCTTTCTGATGCGCCTTCTATCATTTCGCGGGCCTTATCTTGTCGGAATTGCTCAAAAGCTTCCGGGTCATCTTGTGCCATTTTCATCAGTTCGTCGAAAGAGGGCAGAGGTTGCGGTTTGTGAGTACGCAGATTGGCCATCGTTTGTCTCCCAATCCATACGGATAGTTACACTTCGATATTAAAAGCGTATATCACGGAGAAGGGGAGAACGGCGAAATGACTCTTTAGTCTCAGATATAAGAGTGCGGTTTTATAGATAAGTTCTAGGAAGGAACTGCGTGATTCTAATCATTGCCTACGCTTGAATACGGTATACGCAACGTCGCTGGCCGCTAATGATATGCTCAGTGCGTTCCACACGAGTTTCATCGCCAAGTAGTGCTTGGAACACACTCAGTTCTGACTGGCAGAGACTAGGACAACGTGTAGCAGCTTTACAAATAGGGCAGTGGTTCTCAATTAAGATAAAACCGTGCTCATCTTGCTCAAGTTCTGCCATGTAGCCTTCTTGTTCTCGTAATGAGACGAGCGTTTTCAATTTGCTTTCCAGCGTGTCGCATTGCTCAAGATGTTGGCGATAGTTTTGTAACGTGAGCTTTTCGCGCTCAGAGGTCACTTTCTCGAGGCCATCTTTACCAAAGATGTGTTCGACGGCTTCGATGAATTGTACGGTAAGTTCACCATGGCGATCGGCAAATTGCTCATGGCCTTTTTGAGTAAGAGCCCAGTGTCTGGTCGGGCGACCGACTTTGACTTTGACGTCGTAGATAGACAGGATGCCATCATCTTCTAAACCTTGCAGATGCTGACGTGCACCCATGGTGGTCATTCCAAGTTCAGAAGAGAGTTGTTTTGCCGTGACAGAGCCGTCACGCTTAACGATTTGCAATATCCTATCTACGGTTTTCATATTCCCACCATTTATATGTCATGACATATTATGCGCGATAGGTTTTGTAAAGAAAAGTGTTGACTTAGTTTTGGCGAGAGAAGCGAGATTTTAGGGCCGTTTATCCAGGCCCTAAAATCTCTGATATTTATTAAAGAATAATATCGCGCACTTCTTGATCTTTACGTTCTAAGTAATGGATCGACTTGATGCGACGAATGGTACGGCAGCGACCACGAATAAGTAGCGTTTCGGTTGTCGCGATATTGCCCTGGCGAGTAATACCTTCTAACAGGTCACCTTTGGTAATGCCGGTTGCTGAGAAAACAACGTTGTCGCTGCGTGCCATGTCGTCCATTTTCAACACGACGTTTGCTTTCACACCCATCTCTTCACAGCGTTTTAGTTCTGCTGCACCGTAGATGCGGTTTTCTTCTGTATTGCCTTTCACTTCATGACGAGGAAGTAGACGGCCATGCATGTCACCATCCAGTGCACGAATTACCGCCGCAGAAACTACGCCTTCTGGTGCACCGCCAATGCAGTACATGACGTCCACTTCGCTGTCTGGCATACAAGTCAGGATTGAAGCGGCTACGTCACCGTCTGGCACAGCAAATACACGTACGCCCATTGCCTGCATTTCTGCGATCACTTTGTCGTGACGAGGCTTAGCCAGCGTGATCACAACTAAAGTGTCTAGAGTTTTGTTCAGCGCATTGGCGATGTTCTCTAGGTTTTCTTTTAGAGGCTTCTCCAAATCGATAACGCCTTTTGCACCTGGGCCAACCACGAGTTTTTCCATGTACATGTCAGGTGCTTTAAGGAAGCTGCCTTTTTCACCGGCCGCAAGAACCGCTAAAGCATTTGATTGACCCATGGCTGTCATGCGTGTGCCTTCAATAGGATCGACCGCAATATCGACTTCATCGCCACCAATACCCACTTGCTCACCGATGTACAGCATTGGTGCATCATCGATTTCACCTTCGCCAATAACAATTTCACCGCTGATTTCTGTTTTGTTCAGTAGTGTGCGCATAACCTCAACGGCTGCACCGTCCGCTGCGTTTTTATCGCCGCGACCAAGCCATTTATAACCAGCCAGTGCTGCACCTTCAGTAACACGGGAAAATGCCATTGCTAAATCACGTTTCATGATGTCTCCAAGTAAGCAAGAGGGAAGAAGAATTTGCGCGGCGATTTTACCATAACGAGTGTTAAACGTTTGCGTTTTTGCCGAGCTTTTACTTTGGTTAAGTTGAATTTGATCAATACTGAGTGCGTTTTTCTCGTGGCGAGAGGCAAATACCTTGCTCAAAAATGCTTCGGTGATCAGAAAAGTCAGCATTTAGTGAGATTGCGCCGGTTTTTTAACCGAATGATGCAAAATATCGAATATAGTGAGTGTTTCTCGTCGCAACGCTGAGTAGAATGAACCTCATATAGGTAAGGTGCGCGCCTGTCTCGTGCATCATCCCAACGGAACAACATAGGTAGGCCAAGATGTCTTTTGAAGTATTAGCACAACTAGAATCTAAAATTCAAACTGCAGTTGACACAATCACTCTTCTTCAAATGGAAGTTGAAGAGCTGAAAGAAGATAAAGTAAAGCTAGAAGCACAAGCAAACGAGCTTCGTACGCAGCGCGAAGAGCTTGAGCAAAAAGCTGAGCAAGCACAGCAAGAGCACGCGCAGTGGCAAGAGCGCATTCGTGCACTACTTGGCAAAATGGAAGAAGTGGAATAATTCTACTTTTCTGTCCAGAATTGAAAACACCCGCTATAAGCGGGTGTTTGTGTATTTGGTGTAGGGAAAAGCGCTAAAGCCTAGGATCTTGTTCCTCTAACTCTTCTTCCTCAACTTCCTCGTCCAGTTCTAGGTCGATATTGAGCGGTTCTGGAGACAGAATGATGCCAGTGCTGTCCGCGTAAATGTAGTCTTCTGGTAGAAAGCTAACGCCGCCAAAGTTCACAGGTACGTCGAATTCACCTATACCCTGGCTAGATGCGCCGACAGGAATAGAGGCGAGAGCCTGAATGCCAAGGTTCATATCTTCGAGTTCGTCGACTTCACGAACGCAGCCATATACGACAATGCCTTCCCACTCATTTTCTTCTGCGATGGTTGCGATTTCTGCGTCGACAAGGGCTTTGCGTAAGGAACCACCACCGTCAATTAGCAGCACGCGACCTAGGCCATCTTGCTCTAACGTTTCACGGATCAGAGAATTGTCTTCAAAACACTTGATGGTGGTGATTTGTCCGGCAAAGGAAGCGCGACCGCCAAAGTTACTGAACATTGGTTCAACCACATCTACCTGCTCGAGGTAAATATCACAGAGTGCTGAGGTATTGTATTCCATAGCGTACCTTTCTAAACAGAAACTGGTTGTCTTTGAGTATATCTGGGCATTAAGTCAATGCAATGACAATCCTTTTTTAACTTACCAGAGTTTGAGCTACCACAATTGTTGCAAATAAAACGTTGGTAACCAGCGAGCATTTTACGATCACTGGCATCATAGGTGCGATCTGTGCAGGCTTTTCGGTTTCCCAAACGGCTTTGCCATGGTGGGCGACAAAATAAATGCTCAATAAGAATGGCAGACTGATCCAAACCGGTTTGTCCTGAATAAGCAGGTAAACAGCGAAAGCGAGAATAGCGCCACCTAATAAGATGAAATGGTACTGTTTGGCCTTCTGTTGCCCTAAACGCACGGCTACGGTTCGTTTTCCACACTCACGGTCGTTATCAATATCACGCATGTTATTGATATTCAGCACTGCGACGGCCAGTAAGCCGCACCCTAAAGCGGGTAAGAATAGGGTGGTATCGACATGTCCGGTATGCAGAAAATAGGTGCCGGATACGCCAAGCAAGCCAAAAAACAGAAATACAGAAATATCACCCAGTCCGACATAACCGTACGGTTTACTGCCCATGGTGTAGGCAATGGCGGCGAGGATGGCAAGAATACCCAATCCGATGAAGGTGAGAATACTTTCAAGAGAGCTCAAAGAGTAAAACACCAAGATCAGGCCGGAAATGACGGTGAGCACGATGTTGAAGCCAATTGCCTGCTTCATTTGCTCTTTCGTTACTGCGCCAGACTGTAAAGCACGCAGTGGACCGAGACGTTTTTCATTGTCGGTTCCTTTTACTGCGTCACCATAATCGTTGGCCAGATTGGAAAGGATCTGTAACAGAGTCGCGGTGATAAACGCCATCAAGGAAATAGGCAGAGAAAATTGACCCGCAGCATACGCAAGCACACTACCAGTAAGAATAGAGACTAATGCCAGTGGTAATGTTTTGGGACGAGCGGCGTCGAGCCAGATCTGTAAAGATTGTTTCATGGATATTTCGTGCTAGTAACCGATGTGTCCAGTATAAGCATAAAGAAGCAGATGCGCTATTGACCTAAAGCAAGTCAAAGAGAGTCAGGAAGTGGAGGGTTGGTTGAAAAGCGAGGTTCTGGACTTTGAAGTATGAGAATAGCATTTCAAGTACGATTGCCCGGCGATTGCACAAATACACTGATGTTGAATTGTCTATGCAGAACTAAAAAGCCCAGAGACGGAATCTCTGGGCTTTGTTGATTAGGGTGCTTATTAAAGAATAAAGCGGCTTAGATCTTCATCTTCAATGGTATCGCCCAGACGAGCTTGCACGTAGGCTGCGTCAATCACAAACTTAGCGCCAGATTGCTCTGCTGCATCGTAAGAGATTTCGTCCATCAGACGTTCCATAACGGTATGCAGACGACGAGCACCGATGTTTTCGGTGGTTTCATTTACTGTCCATGCGGCTTCAGCAATTCGCGTGATACCGTCTTCAGTAAATTCAATGTCTACATCTTCTGTCTTCATCAACGCGATGTATTGCTCAGTCAATGACGCTTTAGGTTCGGTCAGAATACGTTTGAAGTCGTTACTGCTTAGTGCTTCAAGTTCAACACGAATTGGCAGACGGCCTTGCAGCTCTGGGATAAGGTCAGAAGGCTTCGCGACCTGGAATGCACCAGAAGCCACAAATAAGATATGGTCTGTTTTTACCATGCCGTGTTTGGTTGAAACAGTGCTGCCTTCAATCAGAGGTAGCAGGTCACGCTGAACACCTTCACGAGAGACGTCAGGGCCAGAGCTCTCACCACGTTTACAGATCTTGTCGATCTCATCAATGAAGACGATACCGTTGTTTTCAACGTTGTAAATCGCTGCTTCTTTTAGCTCTTCCTGATTCACAAGCTTCGCTGCTTCTTCTTCGGCAAGGGCTTTCATCGCGTCTTTGATTTTCAGCTTGCGCTTCTTCTTGGTATCGCCCGCTAGGTTCTGGAACATACCTTGAAGTTGGTTGGTCATTTCTTCCATACCAGGAGGCGCCATGATCTCGACCCCCATTTGCGGCGCGGCGACATCGATTTCAATCTCTTTATCGTCCAGCTGACCTTCACGTAATTTTTTACGGAAAATCTGGCGAGTGTGAGAGCTATCATCGCTCTGTTCTGCTTGTCCCCAGCTGTCACGAGCTGGTGGCAGTAGTGCATCAAGAATACGCTCTTCAGCTTGCTCTTCAGCTCGGAATTTTACTTTTTCCATCGCTTGTTGATGAGTGAGCTTCACTGCAACATCGGTAAGATCACGAATGATGGTTTCTACTTCTTTACCAACGTAACCTACTTCAGTGAACTTAGTCGCTTCTACTTTAATGAACGGCGCATTTGCAAGCTTAGCGAGGCGGCGTGCAATTTCAGTTTTACCAACACCAGTTGGGCCGATCATCAGGATGTTTTTAGGTGTAACTTCGACACGTAGGCTTTCTTCAAGTTGCATACGACGCCAGCGGTTACGAAGAGCAATCGCAACCGAACGTTTTGCTTTGTCTTGACCAATAATATGGCGGTTCAGTTCATGAACGATTTCGCGAGGGGTCATTTCAGACATATTCTTTCCTTACTTCGTTACGATTACTCGGCTGGAGCGGTTAGCTCTGCAGTTGATTCTAGCTCTTCTACAGTGTGATTGTGGTTGGTGAATACACAAATATCGCCAGCAATGTTTAATGCTTTTTCTGCGATTTCACGAGCATCCAGATCTGTGTTCTCTAACAGTGCCGTTGCTGCCGCTTGTGCGTACGCACCACCAGAACCGATCGCAATCAAGTCATTTTCTGGCTGAACCACATCACCATTACCGGTGATGATTAAAGACGCGGTTTCGTCTGCAACAGCAAGTAGTGCTTCTAGCTTACGAAGCGCGCGATCACTACGCCAGTCTTTCGCCAGCTCTACAGCGGCTTTGGTCAAATGGCCTTGGTGCATTTGCAGTTTGCTTTCGAAGCGCTCGAAAAGGGTGAAGGCGTCCGCAGTACCGCCGGCAAAACCAGCCAGTACTTTATTGTTGTAAAGGCGGCGAACTTTACGCGCGTTACCTTTCATTACGGTATTGCCTAGAGATACCTGGCCATCACCCGCGATGACGACTTTATTATTTCGACGTACAGATACAATGGTAGTCACAGTCGACCTCTTAATTATTTCTCTTTGGAAGTAATATTGTATATGGGGGAGAGGAAAAGGGGATTCAAGGGGAAATTAAAGGATGGGGTTTCGGTGGAGTAGGTTTCTAGTGACCTAGGGCCGATTAAACTGGGCCCTAGGTTGTACTTTATCGCTAGAAATTCTCTTTCCAAATCGCACACGGTTCGATTTTAGCTCGTTGCAATTTATGGCGATCTTTCTCTGCATCGCGCTTAAATTTGTATGGGCCTAGAATAATTCGGTACCAAGAGCTGCCTTCTTTCTTAACAATTTTGCTGGTTAAGCCCTGGAAAGCGATGGCGAGCTTACGCTCTTCCGCTTGAGCTTGAGTTTTATAAGCGCCACACTGCATGATGTAAGGGATCTTCGATACTTGAATCTCTTTGGCGACCACTTCCACTTCGCGATTTGGGAGAGATTCTACGTATTCCCATTTCTCTTCGGGTGGGGGAGGTAAATCTGTCTTTGCCTTAGGCTTGCTGACTGGAGCCGTTGATTGCTGCACAACTTGTGGCTGGGGCTCTGGATCATTGTTTAGCAAATATAGCCCATAGCCAAAACCACCCACTAGCACGATTGCCAGTAGACCACTACGCCAAGGTTTCTTTCTTGAAGGCTGTTTTTTTGTCGACTTTTTTGGGGTACCACGCCCCCTTCTTACATAATCTTTGTTTGCCACGGTCATTTCTGGTCATCAAGAATTCTTCCAAATATGTTAATCCAGAACGAGTTGAGAAAACACCCTGTTTCTCTAATCTTGATAGGTACATATAAAAAAGCAGCACCAAATGAGTGCTGCTTTTAATGGACAGAAACTTAACTGCTCTTAGCGAGAAAAGTTTACGCTCGTTGAGGAGGCGCCGCACTTCCGCGCACAATCAGGTTAGTCTCCAGGAGACGAGATCCAGAATGCACATCGTGGCCTTTTAAAAGCTCTAACATCATTAGCATCGCTTGTCGGCCAATCTCGTAGCGAGGCTGAGAGATAGTTGTTAACGGTGGATCACAGTACTGCGCGAAATTGATGTCATCAAAACCTACGACCGATAGATCTTGTGGTACACGGAAGCCGAGTTTTTTCGCTTCTTGAATGGCGCCGATTGCCATCGTGTCACAGTGGCAGAAAATTGCGGTTGGTGGTTCCGCTAGTTCCAGCAGCTTACGCACTGCTTTTGCACCGCCGTCAAAAGAGAACTCGGTGACAATACTGTATTGCGGGTCTTTATTGATCCCTGCACGACGCAGCGCTTGCTGGTAGCCTTGTTGACGGAATTGGCACAATACCGCGGTATCAGGACCTGAAATTTGCGCAATACGTTTGTGGCCAAGCTGAGTCAGATAATTGACCGCTTCAAAGGCAGATGTCAGGTTATCGATATGAACGGTTGGCAGTTCCAGCTCAGGCGCAAATTCACACGCCATGACCATTGGTGGCAGGTTTTTCTGCTCTGGCTTACTCACATCAAACGGTAAGTCAGTACCAAGTAGCAGCATCCCGTCTGCTTGCTTTGTAAATACCAGGTTTACGAATGAGCTTTCGCGTTTCTTCTGCTGGCCACTGTCTCCCAGTAAAACCAGGTAGCCGTGCTCCATCGCCGCATCTTCGATACCACGGATGATTTCGGAAAAGTAAGGATCGCAGATGTCAGGAACGATCGTAACAATGGTTTTCGATTCGTTTCGTCGTAAATTACGCGCTAATGAATTTGGTGAGTAACCTGCTTCGAGTACCGCGTCTTCAACTCTTTTTCTGGTTGAAGAGGAGACTTTCTCCGGATTCATTAATGCTCGAGATACCGTCGCGGTAGATACTCCCGCAAGCTGGGCAACATCCTTCATTGTCGCCATAGTTTTTTAACCTCTCAAATTGTTCGCCAAGGTGACGTTATTCCCTGTAGTGAAATTACTGTCATTGAGTACAGATAAATTCGCACTTTACCATCACATTTCTGGTGTTTATTTGCCGAGTAAAGTACGTCTTTATTGCCAGAACAACACTTCAAATTTGGGGAATCGCTATGGTGTTCATTTAAAGTCTTTTTCTGCAAAGCACCTAAGACTTTACTAATTGGGATAGTCTATTCATTTCTATAGCGAAAGTTACGGTCTGTTTAACAAAATCCACAATGACAACGTGATTTGTATCACATTAAAAGGTAATTCATTACATAGCTAATCGTTTGCTAGCTGAGATCCTGTGGTTCTATGTCTAAATTCCAACGTACTTTCTTGGCATTAGGTAACAACTCAATAGCAGGTTTGGCACTGGTTAATAACTTTTGCATTAATGACCGGTGTTGAGTTTGCAGCAAGAGTTGCCAGCGATATTTGCCCGCCCGTTTAGCCAAAGGTGAGGGGGTCGGGCCAAGTACCATACAAGTGTCGTCAAACAGTGGGTGAGACTCCAGCGTAAAACGAACTTGGCGCAGGAAGTCTTCGACTACCTCACTTTGGTTTGCCTCTGCTTTAAATAGAGTCAGGTAACTGTAGGGAGGCAGTTGCGCTAACTTCCGCTCCTCTAATGCGGTCATGGCAAAGTGGCGGTAATCTTTTTGCAAGAGAGCTTGTAACAAACTGTGCTCGGGATGGTGAGTCTGCAAAATCACTTCACCAGGCTTACTCGCACGACCAGCCCTGCCTGCAACCTGAATAAAAAGCTGCGCGAGGCGTTCAGAAGCCCGGAAGTCACTACTGTATAAAGAGCCATCCACATCTAACAAGGCAACGAGTGTTACGTTGGGGAAGTGATGCCCCTTGGCAAGCATTTGCGTACCAATCAGAATTTGGTAGTCGCCTTTCCGAATCGATTCAAGGGCGTCCTCTAAGCTGCCTTTACGGCGGGTGCTGTCTCTGTCGATACGAATGGCTTTGTATTCTGGGAAGAGTTGCATCAATTGATGCTCTAACTGCTCTGTACCGACACCGACCGTTACTAACTGAGTGGAGCCACATCCCTGACACTGATGAATTACAGGCTGCTGTGAGCCGCAATGATGGCAGCGTATTTCGTTACTGTATTGATGAAAGGTGTAGTAGGCATCACAGCGCTTACACTCGGCTATCCAGCCACATTCATGACACATTAGGGCTGGGGAGAAACCTCGGCGGTTAAGAAACAGCATCACCTGATTGCCTGCTTTTAGGTGTTTACGCATTTCAGCAATCAGCGGCGCAGACAATCCGCTTTCTAAATACTGACCTTTAACGTCGAGCACTTTATTGGTGGTCGGTACCGCAGAGCCTGCACGCTGAGTTAGTGTCAGGTGATGATATTTACCCGTCAACGCATTGTGCAGCGTTTCAAGAGCCGGAGTCGCAGAGCCCAACACAATAGGCACTTGTTCTTTGTGCGCACGCATTACAGCAACATCACGAGCGTGGTAGCGCAAACTGTCTTGTTGTTTATATGAAGAGTCGTGTTCTTCGTCGACAATAATAATGCCGAGATCGGCAAATGGCGTCAGTAGGGCGGAGCGTGTCCCGATGATAATCCCCGCCGCTTTATCACGAGCCGATAACCAAGCGTTTAAGCGTTCGGTATCATTCAATCCTGAGTGGATAACATCAACTGGCACGTTAAAGCGGTGCTTAAAGCGGTTGATAGTTTGTGGTGTCAGGCCAATTTCTGGCACCAGAACTAACGCTTGTCGTCCTTTTTCCAACACCGGCTTGATCAGATTGAGGTAAACCTCGGTCTTACCAGAGCCTGTTACGCCCTCTAATAAATAGCAGGCAAAACCACTTTGGCTATTGACGCTGGCGATGGCTAACGCCTGCTCATGGTTAAGTTTGGGTTTGTCGACGTCGTTTTCGACTTGCTGAGGCCAGTTTGAAATCGTTGGCATCTTCTCAATTCGCTCAATCCAACCTTTCTCTTCGACCGATTTCAACACTGTTGAGGCGATCTCTTGCTCTACAAACTCTTGGTGAGGCACGGCTCCGTTTACCAGAATTTGCAGAACTTTTTGTTGCTTCACGGCTCGACGATCAAGCCCTTGCATCAGTTTGTCTTTACCCGCTTCGGTGATCTGCCATTCCTGTAAGGTGGCAAAATCGGCTGGTTTTCCTTTTCTCAGCGCGGCTGGCATCGCATTGTGAAGCGTATCGCCCAATGGATACTGATAAAAATAGCTACACCATGTGAGCAATGAATACAGCTTTTCTGACCAGATAGGTTGTGAGTCCAATACGGCTTTAATTGGTTTAAGCTGCTCTTTAGGAAAATCAGAGTGATTCACCATCGCAGTAACGATGCCTACTAAGGTCTGGCGTCCAAAAGGTACGGAAACGCGCCCACCAATGATCGGGAACAGGTGGCCCGGGATGGCATAATCAAACTGTTTGTCGAGTGGAACGGGTAATGCCACTCTGGCAATGGATGGACGCATAAAGTTCAGCTGTAATATAAAGAGGGAAAGGAGCTTAGAGTCTATTAAAGTTGGAATGAAAATTCGAGTAAAGCTCACTGATCTCCGTTCAAACAGGCGATGAGCAGTAGACTGGCTAAAAAAGTGGCGAAAAAATTGCCAAATGTGTTGATCCCATCAGTGCGATTCATTAGTATATTGCGCCTTGAGATATGGCTTCAGCATTATGCTGATGCGGTATCGCACTTTTGATATTAATTACGTGTGGTGTGCGGCTTAGACTCGTATAGCGACACGGCCTACTATTGAGGTTATCCCATGAAAGCTGGTATCCACCCAGAATACAAAGCAGTACAAGCTACTTGTTCTTGCGGCAACTCTTTCGAGTTCAACTCTACTCTAGGTAAAGAGTCTATCCACCTAGACGTATGTGACAAGTGCCACCCATTCTACACTGGTAAGCAACGTATCGTTGATACAGGCGGCCGTGTTGATCGCTTCAACAAGCGTTTCGGTGCACTATCAAGCGGTAAGAAATAATAGCGACTGCTATTACGATTACAGTTTAGAAAAGGACGCTTCGGCGTCCTTTTTGTTTATAGTAACACTGGCTGGTGGTAGTAAATCAGTGAGTTAAAAATTGTCTCGATTATTTTTCACTCAATGCTTGCAACCTAAAATGTGATCTGTATAATGCAGCGCACTGGTTAAGCCAGTTGTGAACCAATGAGCAGTGAGGAGCTAATAAATCCAAGGATTTATTAGGTAATGTAGACTCAGCTTATGTTCGCGGTTAATACAATTAGCTATCTTTTCTTCGGAAAAACTATCCCCAAAGGTGACTTTGGTATGTAGGGATAGTTAATCGAAAATTAACTGACAATGCGTCCTAATCTTGGATGCTACGGTTTCACATAAATCAATCGGCATTCTCTCGTCTTGACGAGTTTGAGTGGCGATATTGTTTGTGTAATTTATTTAATTTGGAGCTCTGTCTCATGCAGAACCAACGTATCCGTATCCGCCTAAAAGCTTTCGATTACAAACTAATCGACGCTTCTACAGCGGAAATCGTTGAAACAGCTAAGCGCACTGGCGCACAGGTTCGTGGTCCAATCCCACTACCAACTCGTAAAGAGCGTTTCACAGTTCTTATCTCTCCACACGTTAACAAGAAAGCACGTGACCAGTACGAAATCCGTACTCACAAGCGTCTAATCGACATCGTTGAGCCAACAGACAAAACTGTTGATGCTCTAATGCGTCTAGACCTTGCTGCGGGCGTTGACGTTCAAATTAGCCTAGGTTAAGGGAGATTAGAAGAATGATTGGTCTAATCGGTCGTAAAGTGGGCATGACCCGCGTATTTACTGAAGACGGCGTTTCTATCCCAGTAACTGTTGTTGAAGTTGAAGCTAACCGCGTTTCTCAAGTGAAAACTCTAGAAACTGACGGCTACGCTGCAATCCAGGTTACTGCTGGTGCAAAGAAAGCTAACCGCGTAAACAAAGCTGAAGCAGGTCACTTTGCTAAAGCTGGCGTTGAAGCTGGTCGCGGTCTTTGGGAATTCCGTTTAGAAAACGGCGAAGAGTTTGAAGTTGGTTCTGAACTAACTGTTGAACTATTCAACGAAACTAAGAAAGTAGACGTTACTGGTACATCTAAGGGTAAAGGCTTCCAAGGCGCTGTTAAGCGTTGGAACTTCCGTACTCAAGATATGACTCACGGTAACTCATTGTCTCACCGTGCTCCTGGTTCTATCGGTCAATGTCAGACTCCAGGTCGCGTATTTAAAGGCAAGAAAATGGCAGGTCACATGGGTGCAGAGCGTGTAACGACTCAAAACCTAGAGATCGTACGTGTTGACGCTGAGCGCAACCTGCTTCTTATTAAAGGTGCAGTCCCAGGCGCAACTGGCGGCAACGTGATCGTTAAACCAGCTGTTAAAGCATAACGTCTCAGGAGTAAGTAATGGAACTAATGGTTAAAGGTGCTGATGCACTAACTGTTTCCGAAACTACTTTCGGACGTGAGTTTAACGAAGCTCTTGTACACCAAGTAGTTGTTGCGTACGCAGCAGGTGCTCGTCAAGGTACTCGTGCTCAAAAAACACGTTCAGAAGTTTCTGGCGGTGGCGCTAAGCCATGGCGTCAAAAAGGTACTGGCCGTGCGCGTGCTGGTACAATCCGTAGCCCAATCTGGCGCTCGGGTGGTGTTACTTTTGCTGCGAAACCACAAGATCACAGCCAAAAAGTAAACAAGAAAATGTACCGCGGTGCTATGAAGAGCATTCTTTCTGAGCTTGTTCGTCAAGAGCGTCTAATCGTTGTTGATAACTTCTCAGTTGAAGCACCAAAGACTAAAGAGCTAGTTGCTAAGCTTAAAGAGCTTGAGCTAACTGACGCTCTAATCGTGACTAGCGAAGTAGATGAGAATCTATTCCTAGCGGCTCGTAACCTATACAAAGTTGACGCACGTGACGTTGCTGGTATTGATCCAGTTTCACTAATCGCGTTCGACAAAGTTGTAATGACTGCTGAAGCAGTTAAACAAGTTGAGGAGATGCTAGCATGATCACTGAAGAGCGTATCCTAAAAGTTCTACGTGCACCGCACATCTCTGAAAAAGCAACTATGGCAGCTGAGAAAGCGAACACTATCGTTTTCAAAGTAGCTAAAGATGCAACTAAAAAAGAGATCAAAGCAGCTGTAGAAAAGCTATTTGAAGTTGAAGTTAAGTCTGTAAATACTCTTATCACTAAGGGTAAGACCAAACGTCAAGGTCTACGCCAAGGTCGCCGCAGCGACGTTAAGAAAGCGTACGTTACTTTGAAAGAAGGTCAAGATCTTGACTTCGTTGGCGGCGCGGAATAACAGGAGTAGTTAAAAATGGCTATTGTTAAATGTAAGCCGACTTCCCCTGGTCGTCGTCACGTTGTTAAAGTTGTTAACGCTGACCTACACAAGGGCAAGCCATACGCACCTCTTCTAGAGAAAAACTCTAAGAATGGTGGTCGTAACAACAACGGTCGTATCACAGTACGTCATATCGGCGGTGGTCACAAGCATCACTACCGTGTAATTGACTTCAAACGTACTAAAGACGGTATCCCAGCGACAGTTGAGCGTCTTGAATACGATCCAAACCGTAGCGCAAACATTGCTCTAGTTCTTTACAAAGACGGTGAGCGTCGCTACATCCTAGCACCTAAAGGTGTTGTAGCTGGTGATGTTGTTCAGTCTGGTGTTGATGCACCTATCAAAGCTGGTAACACTCTACCAATGCGTAACATCCCAGTAGGTTCAACAGTACATAACGTTGAACTTAAGCCTGGTAAAGGTGGTCAGCTAGCTCGTTCAGCTGGTGCTTACGCTCAAATCGTTGCTCGCGACGGTACGTACGTAACTATCCGTCTACGTTCTGGCGAAATGCGCAAAGTTCTTTCTGAAGGCCGTGCAACAATCGGTGAAGTTGGTAACTCTGAGCACATGCTACGTGAACTTGGTAAAGCTGGTGCTACTCGCTGGCGCGGTGTTCGTCCAACCGTTCGCGGTGTGGTAATGAACCCGGTTGATCACCCACACGGTGGTGGTGAAGGTCGTACTTCTGGTGGCCGTCATCCAGTATCTCCTTGGGGTATGCCAACTAAAGGCTACAAGACTCGTAAGAACAAACGCACTGACAAGTACATCGTACGTCGTCGTAACAAGTAATCTATATAAAGAGGAATCGCCATGCCACGTTCTCTCAAGAAAGGTCCTTTTATTGACCTACACTTGCTGAAGAAGGTAGAGAAAGCGGTGGAAAGCGGAGACAAAAAGCCTATTAAGACTTGGTCCCGTCGTTCAATGATCATCCCTACGATGATCGGTTTGACCATCGCTGTCCATAATGGTCGTCAGCACGTACCAGTATTTGTAACTGATGAAATGATCGGTCACAAACTGGGTGAATTCGCACCTACACGTACTTACCGCGGTCACGCTGCGGATAAGAAAGCTAAGAAGCGCTAAGGAGTAGATAATGGAAGCAATTGCTAAACATAACTTTGCTCGCATTTCGCCTCAGAAAGCTCGCTTAGTTGCGGATCAAATCCGTGGTAAATCTGTTGACCAAGCTCTAGAAATCCTAACTTTCAGCAACAAAAAAGCTGCTGAACTAGTTAAGAAAGTTCTTGAGTCTGCTATCGCTAACGCGGAGCACAACGAAGGTGCAGATATTGACGATCTGAATGTCGCAAAAATCTTTGTAGATGAAGGCCCAACCATGAAGCGTATTATGCCTCGTGCTAAAGGTCGTGCGGATCGTATCTTGAAGCGTTCAAGCCACATCACTGTTGTTGTAGCAGATCGCTAGAGACTAGGAGAGTAAGCAATGGGTCAAAAAGTACATCCTAATGGTATTCGTCTAGGCATCGTTAAGCCTTGGAATGCTACATGGTTTGCTAACACCAAAGATTTCGCTGACAACCTAGACGGCGACTTCAAGGTACGTCAGTTCCTTACAGGTGAACTGAAAAAAGCGTCTCTATCACGTATCGTTATCGAGCGTCCTGCTAAGAGCATCCGTGTGACTATTCACACTGCTCGTCCAGGTGTTGTTATCGGTAAGAAAGGTGAAGACGTAGAGAAGCTACGCGCAGCTGTAGCTAAAATTGCAGGTGTACCAGCGCAAATTAACATCGCTGAAGTACGTAAGCCTGAACTAGATGCGCAACTTGTTGGTGACAGCATCGCGTCTCAGCTAGAGCGTCGTGTTATGTTCCGTCGTGCTATGAAGCGCGCGGTACAAAACGCAATGCGTCTAGGCGCTAAAGGTATCAAAGTGGAAGTAAGTGGTCGTCTAGGCGGCGCTGAAATCGCACGTTCTGAGTGGTACCGTGAAGGCCGTGTGCCTCTACACACTCTACGTGCTGACATTGATTACGCAACTTCTTCGGCTCACACTCAATACGGTGTGATCGGCATTAAAACTTGGATCTTCAAAGGTGAGATCCTAGGTGGTATGCCAGCAGCTAACGCTGTAGAGCCTAAAGGCGACAAGCCTAAGAAGCAGCGTAAAGGCCGTAAGTAAGGAGTCGACAGATGCTACAACCTAAACGTACTAAGTTCCGTAAGGTTCAGACTGGTCGTAACCGTGGTCTAGCTAAAGGTACTGATGTAAGCTTCGGCGAATTCGGTCTTAAAGCTGTTGGCCGTGGTCGTCTAACTGCTCGTCAAATCGAAGCGGCACGTCGTGCAATGACACGTCACGTTAAGCGTCAAGGTAAAATCTGGATCCGTGTGTTCCCAGACAAACCAATCACAGAAAAACCACTTGAAGTTCGTCAAGGTAAGGGTAAAGGTAACGTTGAGTACTGGGTAGCCCAAATCCAACCTGGTAAGGTTATGTACGAAATGGGTGGTGTACCTGAAGAATTGGCACGTGAAGCGTTCCGTCTTGCGGCACGTAAACTGCCTTTCAAAACTACATTTGTAACTAAGCAGGTGATGTGATGAAAGCACAAGATCTACGCGAGAAAAGCGTTGAAGAGCTTAACGCTGAGCTAATGAATTTGCTACGTGAACAGTTCAACTTGCGCATGCAAGCTGCAACTGGTCAACTACAGCAAACTCATACTCTGAAAGCTGTACGCCGTGATATCGCACGTGTGAAAACTGTTTTGACTGAGAAGGCAGGCGCATAATGAGCGAAGTAAAACGTACTCAACAAGGTCGTGTTGTTAGCGATAAGATGGACAAGTCTATCACTGTTGCTATCGAGCGTTTCGTAAAACACCCTATCTACGGTAAATACGTTAAACGTACGACTAAAGTACACGCACATGACGAGAACAACGAGTGTGGCCTAGGCGACACAGTTGAAATCGCAGAGTGTCGTCCACTGTCTAAGACTAAGTCTTGGACTTTGGTAAAAGTTCTAGAAAAGGCGAAGATTTAATCTCGTTAATTCTATGAAACTAAAGCGGCTCCAAAATATTTTTTGGAGCCGTTTATTTTTTGACTACCCAATCACAAAAAAGGGTGGTACAATTCGCGTCCCTTTTAAAGAGGCAGCCCGACCCGTGATGGGTCTAGTTATTAATATTTAGCGGAGCACTAACATGATCCAAATGCAAAGTATGCTGGACGCAGCTGATAACTCAGGCGCACGCAGCGTAATGTGTATTAAGGTTCTGGGTGGCTCTCACCGCCGTTATGCACATATCGGTGACGTCATCAAAGTTACTGTGAAGGAAGCAATTCCTCGCGGTAAAGTAAAAAAAGGTGATGTTCTGAAGGCGGTGGTAGTGCGCACCCGTAAAGGCGTACGTCGTCCTGACGGTTCTGTCATTCGCTTCGACCGAAATGCTTGCGTATTGTTGAACGACAATACAGAGCAACCAATCGGTACACGTATCTTTGGTCCTGTGACACGCGAACTTCGTGGCGATAAGTTCATGAAGATCGTTTCACTGGCTCCAGAAGTTCTGTAAGGAGCACGTAGAAATGGCAGCTAAAATCCGTCGTAACGACGAAGTAATCGTTCTTGCTGGTAAAGACAAAGGCAAGAAAGGTAAAGTAACTAAGGTTCTAGCAACCGGTAAAGTTATCGTTGAAGGTATCAACCTTGTTAAGAAGCACCAAAAGCCGGTTCCGGCTCTAGGTCAACAAGGTGGCATCGTTGAACAAGAAGCAGCAATTGATGCTTCTAACGTTGCAATCTTTAACGCAGCTACTGGTAAAGCTGACCGTATCGGTTTCCGTTTTGAAGATGGTAAGAAAGTTCGTTTCTTTAAGTCTAACGGCGAAACCGTTTCTAACTAATTAGAAGTAATTTGGAGTTCTACTATGGCGAAACTGCATGATTACTACAAGTCGTCTGTAGTCGCTGAACTGACCAAACAGTTTAGCTACACAAGCGTCATGCAAGTCCCTAGAATCGAGAAAATCACCCTAAACATGGGTGTTGGTGAAGCAATCAACGATAAGAAACTGCTAGAAAATGCAGCGTCTGATATGGCAACGATCTCTGGTCAAAAGCCACTTATCACAAAAGCGCGCAAATCTGTTGCAGGTTTCAAAATCCGTGAAGGCTACCCTATCGGTTGTAAAGTAACCTTGCGTGGCGAACGTATGTGGGATTTTCTTGAGCGTTTAATTAACATCGCTCTTCCACGTGTACGTGACTTCCGTGGCGTTAGCGCTAAGTCTTTTGACGGACGCGGTAACTACAGCATGGGCGTTCGCGAGCAAATCATCTTCCCGGAAATCGACTTTGATAAAGTTGATCGAGTACGCGGTCTAGACATCACTATTACGACGTCTGCTGGTACTGATGAGGAAGGCCGTGCTCTGCTGGCTGCCTTTAACTTCCCATTCCGTAAGTAAGGTGAAGGGTTACTGTTATGGCTAAAAATTCAATGAAAGCACGTGAAGCAAAACGTGCAAAGCTAGTAGCTAAGTTCGCTGAAAAGCGTTCAGCGCTAAAAGCTATCATTAGCGATGTAAACGCATCTGAAGAAGATCGTTGGAATGCAGTTCTTAAATTGCAATCTCTTCCACGTGATTCAAGTGCATCACGTCAGCGCAACCGTTGCAACCAAACTGGTCGTCCACACGGTTACCTACGTAAGTTCGGTCTAAGCCGTATTAAGGTTCGTGAAGCTTGCATGAAAGGCGAGATTCCGGGTCTTCGTAAGGCTAGCTGGTAATTGCCACTTAATCATTTGGAGTAAATCATATGAGCATGCAAGATCCGATTTCGGATATGCTGACCCGCGTTCGTAACGGTCAGGCAGCAAACAAAGTTGCTGTAAAAATGCCTTCTTCAAAGCTTAAAGTTGCAATTGCTGCACTACTAAAAGCTGAAGGTTACATCGTTGACTTCGCTGTTGAAGGCGAAGCAAAACCTGAGCTAGAAGTTACACTTAAGTACTTCCAAGCTAAACCAGTAATCGAGCAACTTAAACGTGTTTCTCGTCCAGGTCTACGTGTTTACAAGAAGAAAGATCAACTTCCTTCTGTAATGGGTGGTCTTGGTATTGCTATCGTTTCTACTTCCAAGGGTCTTATGTCAGACCGCGCTGCACGTAAAGCAGGTCTTGGTGGTGAAATCATCTGCTACGTAGCTTAATAAGGAGTAGACTATGTCTCGTGTTGCAAAAGCACCTGTCGCTATTCCAGCTGGCGTAGAGGTGAAACTAAACGGCCAAGAAATCACTGTAAAAGGTGCTAAAGGCGAACTAACTCGCGTTCTTAACGATGCAGTTGTTATCGCTCAGGAAGAAAACAACCTAACTTTCGGTCCTAAAGAAGGTGTTGTTAACGCTTGGGCACAAGCAGGTACTGCTCGTGCACTAGTAAACAACATGGTTGTTGGTGTTACTGAAGGCTTTACTAAGAAGCTAACTCTTAAAGGTGTTGGTTACCGTGCTGCTATCAAAGGCAACGCTGTAGGTCTAACACTAGGCTTCTCACACCCAGTTGAGCACGAGTTGCCAGCGGGTATTAAAGCTGAATGTCCAAGCCAAACTGAAATTGTGATCACTGGTGCTGACAAGCAACTAGTTGGTCAAGTTGCGGCTGACATTCGTTCTTACCGTCAACCTGAGCCTTACAAAGGTAAAGGTGTTCGTTACGCAGATGAAAATGTGCGTACTAAAGAAGCTAAGAAGAAGTAAGGTAACACTATGGATAAGAAAGCATCTCGCATCCGTCGTGCTACACGTGCACGTCGTAAGATTGCAGAACTGGGTGCGACTCGCCTAGTTGTACACCGTACTCCTCGTCACGTGTACGCACAGGTTATCGCGGCTAATGGCTCTGAGGTTATCGCAGCAGCTTCTACTGTAGAAAAAGCGATCCGTGAGCAAGTGAAATACACTGGTAACGTTGATGCAGCTAAAGCAGTAGGTAAAGCTGTTGCAGAGCGCGCTCTTGAAAAAGGCGTAACTGCAGTTGCATTTGATCGTTCTGGTTTCCAATACCACGGTCGAGTAGCGGCGCTAGCAGAATCTGCTCGCGAAGCTGGTCTGAAATTCTAAGGTAGGGTTGGAAGATGGCTAAAGAACAACAAGTTCAAGCGAATGATTTGCAAGAAAAATTAATCGCAGTTAACCGTGTTTCTAAAACGGTTAAAGGTGGTCGAATCATGAGCTTCACTGCACTAACAGTAGTTGGTGACGGTAATGGTCGTGTAGGTTTCGGTTACGGCAAAGCTCGTGAAGTACCTGCAGCGATTCAAAAAGCAATGGAAAAAGCGCGTCGTAACATGACTACGATCGCTCTAAACGAAGGCACTCTTCACCACCCAGTGAAAGGTCGCCACTCGGGCTCTAAAGTTTACATGCAGCCTGCTGCAGAAGGTACTGGTGTTATCGCAGGTGGTGCGATGCGTGCAGTACTAGAAGTTGCTGGTGTACACAACGTACTATCTAAAGCATACGGTTCTACGAACCCTATCAACATCGTTCGTGCTACGATCGATGCACTAGGTAGCATGAAGTCACCAGAAATGGTTGCTGCTAAACGTGGTCTAACTGTTGAATCTATTTCGGAGTAAGAACACCATGGCAACTATTAAAGTAACTCAAACTAAAAGCTCAATTGGTCGTCTACCTAAGCACAAAGCTACTTTGCGCGGTCTAGGTCTTCGTAAAATCAACCACACAGTAGAACTTGAAGATACTCCGTGCGTACGCGGTATGATCAACAAGGTTTACTACATGGTTAAAGTTGAGGAGTAATCAGAATGCGTTTGAATACTCTAGCACCGGCTGCTGGCGCGAAAACTTCTGCGAAGCGAGTAGGTCGTGGTATCGGTTCAGGCCTAGGTAAAACTGGTGGCCGTGGTCACAAAGGTCAAAAATCACGTTCTGGCGGCAGTGTTCGTCCAGGTTTCGAAGGCGGTCAGATGCCTCTGAAACAACGTCTACCAAAATTCGGTTTCACTTCTCGTAAGAGCCTAGTGTCTGCTGAAGTTCGTCTAGCTGAGCTAGCGAAAGTTTCTGGTGACGTAGTTGATCTTAACAGTCTTAAAGCTGCTAACATCATCACTAAGAACATCGAATTCGTAAAAGTTGTTCTTTCTGGTGAAATCAACAAAGCAGTGACTGTAAAAGGTCTACGTGTGACTAAAGGCGCTAAAGCTGCAATCGAAGCTGCAGGCGGTAAAATCGAGGAATAATCTCGAGGAACGAGGTACAGATGGCTAAGAAACCAGGACAAGATTTTCGTAGTGCTCAGAGCGGCTTAAGTGAGCTGAAGTCGCGCTTATTATTCGTAATTGGTGCACTTTTAGTATTCCGAGCAGGCTCTTTTGTGCCGATCCCTGGTATTGACGCTGCTGTACTTGCCGAATTGTTCGACCAGCAAAAAGGTACCATCGTAGAAATGTTTAACATGTTCTCCGGTGGTGCTCTTGAGCGTGCATCTATATTAGCATTGGGCATCATGCCGTATATTTCGGCATCTATTGTTGTCCAATTGCTAACTGTAGTTCATCCAGCGTTAGCTGAACTCAAAAAAGAGGGTGAAGCAGGCCGTCGTAAGATAAGCCAATACACACGCTACGGCACGCTTGTACTTGCAACCTTCCAGGCTATAGGTATTGCAACGGGCTTACCAAACATGGTCGATAATCTGGTTGTTATCAACCAAACCATGTTTACGCTTATTGCTACCGTAAGTTTAGTAACCGGCACCATGTTCCTAATGTGGTTAGGTGAACAAATTACAGAGCGTGGAATTGGTAACGGTATTTCGTTACTAATTTTTGCAGGTATTGTTGCTGGATTGCCTTCTGCAATCGGTCAAACAATCGAGCAAGCGCGTCAAGGTGAATTGCATGTACTTCTTCTGTTGCTAATCGCGGTATTGTCTTTTGCAGTCATTTACTTCGTTGTTTTCATGGAGCGTGGTCAACGTCGAATCGTTGTTAACTACGCGAAGCGTCAACAAGGTCGTAAAGTATTTGCTGCACAAAGCTCGCATCTGCCACTTAAAATTAATATGGCAGGTGTTATTCCAGCGATTTTCGCATCAAGTATTATCCTGTTCCCAGGAACACTGGCTCAGTGGTTTGGTCAGAACGGTGAGAGCAGCGCGTTCGGTTGGTTAACTGACGTGTCTTTGGCTCTTAGCCCAGGTCAACCGCTGTATGTAATGCTTTATGCAGCAGCAATTATCTTCTTCTGTTTCTTCTACACAGCGTTGGTTTTCAACCCTCGCGAAACAGCAGATAACTTGAAGAAGTCAGGTGCATTCGTACCCGGCATCCGCCCAGGTGAGCAGACAGCGAAATACATTGATAAAGTGATGACACGTCTTACCCTCGCAGGTGCACTGTACATTACCTTTATCTGTCTGATTCCCGAGTTCATGATGGTCGCGTGGAACGTACGTTTCTACTTCGGCGGTACATCACTACTAATCGTAGTGGTTGTAATTATGGACTTTATGGCACAGGTACAGACTCATATGATGTCTCAACAGTATGATTCTGTGTTGAAGAAAGCGAATCTGAAAGGCTACGGCCGTTAATCCGGCGGTAGACTCAGTTTCATTTACGGAGTTTAGCAATGAAAGTTCGTGCTTCCGTTAAAAAAATCTGCCGTAACTGTAAAGTAATCAAGCGTAACGGTGTCGTTCGCGTGATTTGCAGTGAGCCAAAGCACAAACAGCGCCAAGGCTAATTAGCAGAAATTTTTACTTGAAAACGAAGGTTAGGTCGAGTATATTCCTCGGCCTACCTTTTGCGTGCAAAAGAAGTAGTACTCCGCAGCGTATCCATAACGGGCTTTGCTGCGGCTAATTCTTTTATAGAAACACTTAGGAGTGAATAATGGCCCGTATAGCAGGCATTAACATTCCTGATCAGAAGCATGCTGTAATCGCACTAACTGCGATCTACGGCATCGGTAAAACTCGCTCTCAAGCTATCCTAGCTGAAGTGGGTATTGCTGAAAATGTTAAGATCAGTGAACTAACTGAAGAGCAGATCGATCAACTGCGTGATGGTGTAGCTAAGTACACTGTAGAAGGTGATCTACGTCGTGAAGTATCTATGAACATCAAGCGTCTTATGGACCTTGGCTGTTACCGTGGTCTTCGTCATCGTCGCAGTCTACCACTACGTGGACAGCGTACTAAAACCAACGCTCGCACCCGTAAGGGTCCGCGTAAGCCGATCAAGAAATAATCGGGAAGGTAGAGTACAATGGCTAAACAACCAACTCGCGCTCGTAAGCGCGTACGCAAGCAAGTTGCAGATGGCGTTGCGCACATCCATGCTTCTTTCAATAACACAATCGTAACCATTACTGACCGTCAAGGTAACGCTCTTGCATGGGCTACTGCAGGTGGTTCTGGTTTCCGTGGTTCTCGTAAGTCTACTCCGTTCGCTGCACAGGTTGCTGCTGAGCGTTGTGCTGAAATGGCTAAAGAATACGGCCTAAAGAACTTGGAAGTTATGGTTAAGGGTCCAGGTCCAGGTCGCGAATCAACTGTTCGTGCACTGAACGCTGCTGGTTTCCGCATCACAAACATCGTTGATGCTACACCAATCCCTCATAACGGTTGTCGTCCACCTAAGAAACGTCGCGTATAACGTTTCTAGGACAATTGGAGAAGAATCATGGCAAGATATTTGGGTCCTAAGCTGAAGCTTAGCCGTCGTGAAGGCACTGACTTATTCCTTAAGTCTGGTGTTCGCGCGATCGATACCAAGTGTAAAATTGATAACGCACCAGGTGTACACGGCGCTCGTCGCGGTCGTCTATCTGAGTATGGCGTTCAGCTTCGTGAGAAGCAAAAAGTTCGTCGTATGTACGGCGTTCTAGAAAAACAATTCCGTAACTACTACAAAGAAGCTGCTCGCCTAAAAGGCAACACTGGTGAAAACCTACTTCAGCTTCTTGAAGGTCGTCTTGATAACGTAGTTTACCGCATGGGCTTTGGTGCAACTCGCGCAGAAGCACGTCAGCTAGTTAGCCACAAAGCTATCCTAGTAAACGGTAAAGTTGTAAACGTTCCTTCTTTCAAAGTAGCGGCTAATGACGTTGTTTCTATCCGCGAGAAAGCTAAACAGCAATCTCGTATTAAAGCTGCTCTAGAAGTTGCTGAACAACGTGAAAAACCAACTTGGATTGAAGTAGATGGTGGCAAGATGGAAGGTACATTCAAGCGTATGCCTGAGCGTTCTGATCTATCAGCTGACATCAACGAACAATTGATCGTCGAGCTTTACTCTAAGTAAGGTTTAAACTAAAGAGAGGACACAATGCAGGGTTCTGTAACAGAATTTCTTAAGCCACGTCTAGTTGACATCGAACAAATCAGCTCGACTCACGCAAAAGTAACTCTTGAGCCATTAGAGCGTGGCTTTGGTCATACTCTGGGTAATGCACTTCGCCGCATTCTTCTATCTTCTATGCCTGGTTGTGCAGTGACAGAAGTAGAGATTGAGGGCGTACTTCACGAATACAGCACTAAAGAAGGCGTACAAGAAGATATTCTTGAAATCCTTCTAAACCTTAAAGGTTTGGCAGTGCGTGTGGCTGAAGGCAAAGATGAAGTGTTCATTACTTTGAACAAATCAGGCTCGGGCCCTGTGGTTGCAGGTGACATCACCCATGATGGTGATGTAGAGATCGCTAACCCTGAACACGTTATTTGTCACCTAACTGATGACAATGCTGAAATCGCTATGCGTATTAAAGTAGAACGTGGTCGTGGTTACATTCCAGCTTCTGCGCGTATCCATACTGAAGAAGACGAGCGTCCAATCGGTCGCCTACTAGTAGATGCTACTTACAGCCCAGTAGACAAAATTGCCTACGCTGTAGAAGCAGCTCGTGTAGAACAGCGTACTGATCTAGACAAGCTTGTTATCGATATGGAAACAAACGGTACTCTAGAACCTGAGGAAGCAATCCGTCGTGCAGCTACTATCCTAGCTGAACAATTGGATGCGTTCGTAGATCTTCGTGATGTACGTGTTCCTGAGGAGAAGGAAGAGAAGCCAGAATTCGATCCGATCCTACTGCGTCCTGTAGACGATCTTGAACTAACAGTTCGCTCTGCTAACTGTCTGAAAGCAGAAGCGATTCACTACATCGGTGATCTAGTACAACGTACTGAGGTAGAGCTACTTAAAACGCCTAACCTTGGTAAAAAATCTCTTACTGAGATTAAAGACGTACTTGCGTCACGTGGTCTGTCTCTGGGCATGCGCCTAGAAAACTGGCCACCTGCATCAATCGCTGAAGATTAATCGATACTAGTTAGAAGGATTAGGTCATGCGCCATCGTAAGAGTGGTCGTCAACTCAACCGCAACAGCTCACATCGCAAAGCGATGTTCAGCAACATGGCTAGCTCTCTAGTACGTCATGAAGTTATCAAGACTACTTTGCCAAAAGCAAAAGAGCTACGTCGCGTAGTTGAGCCTTTGATTACACTAGCTAAGACTGACAGTGTTGCTAACCGTCGTCTAGCATTTGCACGTACTCGTGACAACGAAGTAGTTGCAAAACTATTTAACGAACTAGGTCCACGTTTTGCTGCTCGTCAGGGCGGTTACACTCGTATCCTAAAAGCTGGCTTCCGTGCTGGTGACAAAGCTCCAATGGCTTACATTGAGCTTGTAGATCGCCCAGCTGCTGAAGAAGCTGCTGAGTAATCAGTTCGTAAGAACGAAAAAGCCGAGCGTTAGCTCGGCTTTTTTGTATCTGTAACTTTTCAAATAAGTAAAAATCTAAGCGCGTTATAACTTTTGTGACGTTAAGAAATTCACTCTAGTCTGAATGTAGAATAACAACGCTTAGCTCTTATTACTTCGTAACTCTTACTTATTCACCAGACCATAAACCAGTTAAAGAGTCGAGCAAGCCTGTGCTTGCGCCCTGTTCGCTTAGGTATTGCAGAATAACTGGCGCAAACTGGCTAATCATCGAAGCATCAAGCCCTAGCGTATCAAATGCACTTTGTACCGCGCTTAGGCTTTCGACATTACCTAACAAGCTTTGTGCTCCACTCAGGCTAGACAGTCCAGGAATAAGGGACTCTAACTCACTGCTATTTTCACCAGACAGTTGGCTTTGTGCTAGCGCTAGTAATGCACTGCTGCCACCTGCAGCTTGTTCAGTGGATACTGGTAATTGACTTGTCAGCAATTCAGTTAGTGGTGAAGACTCGGTACTTAAACTTTTACCGACCATGTCCATCAGTCCGCTCTCGTTACTTTTTTCTACTACTGAATCAAGGAAAGCATGTGCACTGCCGATATTCATCGATAGCAGTGCTAGAGTTAGGAGTGTTTTACGCATAGTACCTCCAACGGTTGAGCGTGTTTTTAATTATTAGGTCGTTAGAGTGACAGTTTATGTTTAAGAGAACAACGACTTTTAACTTAAACAAAAAAAGCGGCGCAAGAGCGCCGCTTTAGAAACCGTAACTGAAAGGAATTTCAATTATAGGATGTCTAGTAGTTCTACTTCGAATACTAGTGCTGCGAATGGAGGGATTGCAGCACCTGCGCCACGCTCACCGTACGCAAGATCTTGTGGTACGTAAAGTTTCCACTTAGAACCAACTGGCATTAGTTGTAGTGCTTCAACCCAACCTTTAATTACGCCCGTTACTGGGAACTCAGCTGGTTGACCGCGAGAAACAGAGCTGTCAAATACAGTGCCGTCTGTTAGCTCACCGTGGTAGTGAACACGTACAGATTTGTCTGCTGTTGGGATTTCGCCAGTACCTTCAGAGATAACTTCGTACTGTAGGCCAGATTCTAGAACTTTAACTTCTGGGCGTAGAGCGTTGTCTTTTAGGAATGCTTCGCCGTCAGCTGCTGCAGCTTTAGCTGCTTCTTGACGAACTGCTTCAGCGCGAGTGTGTAGCTCTTGTAGCGCTTTGTTGATTTCGTCGATTTCAATTGCTGGCATGTCACCAACTAGTGCAGTAGCAATACCTGCTGCGATTGCATCAACGCTAAGACCTTCTAGACCAGAACCTGCTAGTTGCTGACCCATTTGCAGACCAATGCCGTAGCTTGCTTTTTGTTCTGCAGTTTCAAATTTAATTTCAGACATAAATGTCGCTCTTATTAGGAGTGTTAAAGGTCACAGGATATCAGTTTCGAGCTAAGGTTTAAATGATTGGCTCAGATTGTCTCGTCTGACCATTGAGGGTGTGACTTATCTCTTACTCCAAGTGAATTTTCTGCTAATTTAATCCAAATTCCATTTTACTTGAGTGAAAAACATATACTCTCCGCGCTGGTATTTTTATACTGGCAGTAAGCATTAAGGGGTCTATCGCAATGAATCGTCGCAGAAAGAAAAAGCAGCAAGTCGACTACGTCGAGTTGATCAAACAAAAATACGCTGCTATCGACTGGAAGCAGCCGTTCGACAAAACTAAGTGGTTAGAACGCGTACAGCCAGTTACTGCGTTTTGGCAACGTCTACCTAAATTCCATCAACGAGCATTGATGGTGTTGGTGCCACTGCTGCTTTTGATTCTTATTGTCCCGATGCCAAAGAAAACCGAAGAGTTAGTTGAGCAAACTCAGCCTGTTGATCATCAACGTGTTGCGATTAATTTGAACACCCAAAGTTTGAGTCAGCAACGTACGTCCCAGAACTCAGGTCCAAAGTCTGAAAATTGGAAAGAGTATCAAGTGAAGAATGGCGACACGCTTGCTCAGGTCTTCCGCAATAACCAGTTGTCTATGGCTGATCTCAGCTCGCTGGTCAAAATTGAGGGTAGCGACAAGCCACTGAGTCATATCAGGCAGGGACAGTTGATTCGCTTTAAGTTCTCTGATGATGGTCAGCTTGATATGTTACAGCTCGAAAAGGGCGACCATTCGGTTATGTTCTTCCGCTTATCTGATGGAACCTTCGGACGCAATAAATAGCGATATCGGCTAAAAGACATGTTGTAAAAAAGACGCGCTCAAGTCGCGTCTTTTTTGTTGGAAGATAGCTAGAAGGTCATTGTCTCGGGTTACTTCGTCGCTGCTTCTCTACGCATGTCGACATGTGGAATACCATCTTCAAGGTAGCTGTCTGAAATGACATTAAACCCGTGGCGTGAGTAGTACTCAATGAGGTGTTCCTGAGCGCCAATATCGATGGTTTGTTCAGGCCAAAGTGCTTCACACTGTGTTAGTGCTTCTTCGAGCAGTTTATGACCTAATCCTCCGCCGCGAGCCGTCTTTTTAGTAACGACGCGACCAATACTGACGTTGTCGTAGGTTGTTCCAGCCGGTAATAAGCGAGCGCAAGCAACTAATTCATCATCGTGATAGCCGAGCAGGTGATAGACTCCGTCCAGTGTGTCTTTGCCATCTAGCTCCGGATATGGGCAGGTTTGCTCTACAACAAACACATCGACACGTAATCTCATTAGCTCGTAGAGTTGTAGTGTGGTCAGTTGAGCGAAAGGCAAAGTCATCCAGGTAAGCATTTCTCTATTCCGTTATTTATTTTGTGTTACTGACTTTACTCGGTTTTCTGCTAATACTCATTAACAATGGTTAATTTTAACTGGTCTTCCTGACAAATCTGGCGATAATGTGCCCTCTTTTTCATCCCACCTGAGGATATTCCCCTGTGAGCAAACAAACTTTTGACCACGTAGGGCTAAGCCCGGCGTTACTCGCGACGCTTGATTCAATGAATTACACCCACATGACGCCAATTCAGGCATTGAGCTTGCCGGCGATCCTGAACCAGCGTGATGTGATTGGTCAGGGTAAAACTGGCTCGGGCAAAACCGCTGCGTTTGGTCTTGGGGTTTTATCTAACCTAAATGTGAAGCGATTCCGTGTGCAGTCTTTGGTGTTATGTCCCACACGTGAACTGGCCGATCAGGTGGCGAAAGAAATCCGCACTTTAGGGCGTGGTATCCACAACATTAAAGTTCTGACATTGTGTGGCGGTATGCCAATGGGACCACAAATTGGTTCACTGGAGCATGGCGCTCATATTCTGGTTGGCACTCCAGGGCGTATTCTTGATCACCTTGAGAAAGGCCGAATTGATCTTTCTGAGCTCAATACGCTGGTACTGGATGAGGCTGACCGCATGCTAGACATGGGCTTCCAGGATGCGCTGGACGCTATCATTGATGCAGCGCCGAAAAAACGTCAAACGTTGCTTTTCAGTGCCACTTTCCCTGAAAAGATCGAGCAAATTGCCCAACGTATCATGCAGTCACCTGAAATGATCAAAGTGGAATCGACACACGATACCTCGAGCATCGCCCAGTATTTCTATAAAGTTGAAGGTTCGGAAGCGCGTGATGAAGCATTGGCAAACCTTCTTCTTACTCATCAACCTGAATCTGCGGTTGTATTCTGTAACACCAAAAAAGAAGTACAAAGTGTGGCGGATGAGCTGCATCACCGTGGCTTCAGTGTGATTGATCTTCATGGTGACTTAGAACAGCGTGAGCGCGATCAGGCCTTGGTTCAGTTCGCGAATAAGAGCGTTTCTATTTTGGTGGCAACAGACGTTGCGGCGCGCGGCTTGGATGTTGATAACCTGGATGCAGTATTTAACTTTGAACTGTCTCGCGACCCAGAAGTACACGTGCACCGCATTGGTCGTACAGGCCGAGCGGGAAGTAAAGGTTTGGCGTTCAGCTTCTTTGGTGAGAAAGATGGTTTACGTGTTGCACGTATCGAAGAATATTTAGATATGGATATCCTTCCTGCGACGTTGCCAGAGAAATCAAAACAACAGCCTTACCAAGCAAAAATGGTGACGATCAATATCGACGGTGGCAAAAAACAAAAAGTGCGTCCGGGCGATATCCTAGGCTGTTTAACCGGGAAAAATGGTATTCCGGGAGCTCAAGTGGGCAAAATTCATTTGTTCCCAATGCGTGCTTATGTGGCGGTAGAGAAGTCTGCGGCGAAGAAAGCTCTGCAAACCATCAGCACGGGTAAGATGAAAGGACGTCAGTTCCGAGCTCGTCTTCTTAAATAAGTATTTAATTTTAAGTAAAGGCTCTTCTCTTGAAGAGCCTTTTTTGTTTTTGGCTTACTGGTGGTCTTTTGCTAACCGCGCTTTAATTCGGCTCAAACTGATGGCTGTAATCCCAAGATAGGCGGCAATTTGGCTATCGGTAATTCGTTGTTCTAAATCGGGGTAGTGCTGGCAGAACAACTGATAACGTTCTTCCGGCGAGTAAAGCAGCATAAAGCGTTCTTTGTGCTCTTTATTTAGCAACTGTGTTTCCAGCAGTTTGAGATAAATAGAATGCTTGTCTGAACGCCAACGGTGAAGTGTCTCGATAGGTAAGCAAAATAAACGACAGGCAGTGAGTGTTTCCAATAAATAGAGAGAAGGCTGGTTGTTGATGACGCTTTCGAAACCAATTACCCAGTCTTTTTCCCAATAGAATTCTTTACTGAATTCCTTACCTTGTTCAGTGAGGTAGCTAGCATGGCATAGTCCCTCGAGAATGAAATAGATATGCGAGCCAAATTCTCCCTGATTGCAGAGAATATGTCTGGTCGGCAATTCGAGTTCTTGCCCATGCTCTATCAGTTGTGCGGCTTCTTGTTCGGAAAAGCCATTTTTAGTCAGGTCAGAAAATACGTCGTTTGGCATCAAGGGGAGAAAAGTCTAAAAGTCGTTGATACATTCTAACGTTTCTTGCTCAACAACAGAAAGTCGCTTAATAAAAAAAGCGGCCCTGAAGAGCCGCTAATAGCGATAGAACATTGATTACTGGTTCAGATTAATTTGATAGATTGCAAAGCCTATTTCATCGGTCGCCACTTGCTTCATCGGGTATTGCGCTTTGTCTTTGATGAACTTCGCTGCTTTATCACTTGGTGAAGTCTCAAAGCGAATATCCAGTGGTTTGTCGGATTTAACTGGCGCGAATGACCAGTTGTTGTCGGCACTTGGTGTGACTTCGCCGTGTTCTTCACTGACTCGTGAAATATAAGCCGCCACGACCGAGCGGTTTTCATCTGGTGAGTCAAACGCGATAAAGTCTGGCCCTGTACCTGGGAAGGTGTTGCTGTATGCTCGATAGTTGTTGGTGGCGATAAGGAAGTCTTGTTTAGGATCGATCGGTTTGCCGTTGAAAGTCAGATTCACAATACGCTGCGACTCTGGGTTTATCTCTTTACAGCTTGCATCATACTTAGGTGCTTTGGTTACATCGATTTGATAATTAACCCCATCAATCACGTCGAAGTTGTAGGTACGGAAATTATCCCAGTCAATCAGAGACTGAGGTTGGGTGTTAGCAACATCAATCTGCTTAAACTGACCAGCGCTGCACTCTAACCATTCCTGAACTTGTTTGCCCTTCACTTTTAGCGCGACGAGCGTATTTGGGTACAAATACAGATCGGCAGCGTTACGGAAAGTCAGCTGACCTGATTCCACTTCCGTAAAGTTATTGGGATCGTTTTTACGGCCGCCGGCTTTAAATGGTGCAGCTGCACTGAGTACAGGAATGCCTTCTAAATCCGGGTCGCCCTGAATAAATCGTTCAACGTAATCTTTTTGCGCTAAATTCACGATTTGGATCGTCGGGTCGTCCTGAACCAAAGACAGGAAGCTGTACATCACGTCATTCGCTTTACCAATCGGTTGATTAACGAATTCGCGAGTTCCTTTATGGTCACCTTCTAATGCCTTTACGATATCCGGGTCAGCTTCTGCCAAAGATGCCTTGTTGGCCTTATCAAAGATTGGACGTGCTTCAGATTGCCCGTCAACCACGTGCCATTTGTCATCTTTTTGTTTTAGGACCAAGTCCATGACGCCGACATGACTTCCCCAGCGGCCTGGCATCACCGCAGTTACACCATTAATAGTGCCATTCTTATTGTCTACACCTTGTAGGTTTTCAAATCCTTTTCCTGGGAAGACCGCATGAGAGTGTCCAAAAGCAATCGCATCAATCCCTTCAACCTGGGTTAAGTAGTAAACCGAGTTTTCTGCCCCGAGCTTATATGGATCTGTCGAAACGCCAGAGTGGGGGATGGCCACAATCACGTCTGCGCCTTCCGCTTTCATTTGAGGGACAAGCTTCTGAGCGGTTTCTTTTATGTCTTTGGCGAAGACTTTTCCTTCCAGGTTCTTTTTATCCCAGACCATGATTTGCGGCGGCACAAAACCGATGTACCCGACCTTGATTTGGTGCGTTTCACCATCTGTGTCTTTCATGGTGTAGGTTTTGATTAGATAAGGTTTGAACAAGTGCTCACCGGTTTCTTTATCAAAGACGTTGGCGTTGATGTAGGGGAAGTTGGCACCTGCGAGCGCTTTTTGCAAAAAGTCCAAACCGTAGTTGAATTCATGGTTACCGATATTGCCGACCTCGTAATGAAGTTGGTTCATGGCTTTGTAGACGGGATGGATTTCGCCATCTTCAATCCCTTTTGCCGCCATATAGTCACCCATAGGGCTGCCCTGAATGAGGTCACCATTATCCACTAACACGTTGTTTACGGATTCTGATTGAGCTTGTTTAACCAGAGTAGCGGCTCGGCTTAGACCAATTTGCTGAGACGGCTGGTCTTTGTAGTAGTCGTAGTCCATTACGTTGGTGTGAATGTCAGTCGTTTCGATGATGCGTAGCTTGATCGTGTCAGCCATTGCTGGTCCGGCAAGCGTTAACATTCCGCTCAAAACCGCGACGGAAATAGGATTAACAGCCAATTTCATTAGGTGCTCCAATTCAAGGGGTAAAAGATAAATGTAACGAAATTCTTTGCAACATGATGATTTAAGTGCAGAAAATTGTGAACAAACGCATTTTACTGAACCCTTTTCATATAAAACGCCCCCTTTTTCACGCTTTTGAATGAGACCAAACAAAAACTTCTTAGCAGATTTTTGAATAAAAAATGAAATTTTAGAATTTCAGGTAATATAAACGCCCCGCCATAATGCACGCATACCAAAATCTATGGACGATGAGCAAACACATGGCAGCGAAAGATACAGTCACCACTTTTCCCACATCAAAGCCTCGTTTGGTTTCTGATAACCCAACGGCAGTGACAACGCGATTTGCAAAGCGCTCACTGCAGCCTGGTGAAGTTGCACTCGTTGGTGCGGGTCCGGGTGACCCTGAACTTTTGACTGTCAAAGCACTGAACTGCTTACAGCAAGCCGATGTAGTTTTGTATGACTACCTTGTTTCTGAAGAGATCATGGCGTTGATCCCAAGCGATACTATCTTGGTTTGTGTTGGCAAGCGCGCTGGACACCATAGCGTACCGCAAGAGAAAACCAATCAACTGCTGGTAGATTTCGCTCAACAAGGATACCGAGTTGTACGAGTAAAAGGTGGCGATCCATTTGTGTTTGGTCGTGGTGGTGAAGAGCTCGAAGTTCTGGCTGATGCAGGTGTGCGCTTTCAGGTTGTGCCTGGCATTACCGCGGCGGCTGGAGCAACAGCTTATGCTGGGATTCCTCTGACTCACCGTGATTACGCTCAATCAGCCATTTTTGTCACTGGCCACTTGAAAGAAGAAAGTGATGAGATGGATTGGTCGACACTGGCTCGCGGCAATCAGACTTTAGTGATCTACATGGGGCTGATGAAATCACACTATATTCAGAGTCAGCTTATTAAACATGGTCGCTCAGCCTCAACACCGATAGCTATTATCGAACGTGGTACGCAAATAGAACAGAAAGTATTTACGGGAGAATTGTCCCAACTATCTGATTTATCGAAGGACGCTCAATCTCCTTCTTTAATCGTGGTAGGTGAAGTGGTGCGATTGTCTCAAAAATTAGACTGGTTTTTGTCTAGTACTGAAATCAACAAAAGTGCTATTGCCAACTCCATATAATTTCAGTCCAAAGATTAGAGACGTAATGCGCCTTCAAGCTTAAAAGGAAATACAAAACATGGACCAACAACGTTTAACTCACCTTAAACAACTCGAAGCGGAGAGTATTCATATTATCCGTGAAGTTGCGGCTGAGTTTGGTAACCCAGTCATGATGTATTCGATTGGTAAAGACTCATCAGTGATGTTGCACCTAGCGCGTAAAGCGTTTTACCCGGGCAAAATCCCGTTCCCACTTTTGCATGTCGATACGGACTGGAAATTCCGCGAGATGATTGAGTTCCGTGACCGTACTGCAGAAAAATACGGTTTTGAGCTTTTGGTTCACAAGAACCCAGAAGGTCTTGCTATGGGTTGTAGCCCATTTGTTCACGGTTCTTCAAAGCACACTGACATCATGAAGACTCAAGGTCTTAAGCAAGCACTAAACAAATACGGTTTTGATGCGGCTTTCGGTGGTGCGCGTCGTGATGAAGAAAAATCACGTGCGAAAGAGCGTGTGTATTCATTCCGCGATAAGAACCATACGTGGGATCCGAAAAACCAACGTCCAGAGCTTTGGAAAACCTACAACGGTCAGGTGAACAAAGGCGAGAGCATTCGTGTGTTCCCTCTATCAAACTGGACAGAACTGGATATTTGGCAATACATCTATCTAGAAAATATTGAGATCGTACCGCTTTACCTTGCTGACAAGCGTCCGGTTGTCGAGCGCGATGGCATGTTGATCATGGTTGATGATGACCGCATGGAAATTCAGCCAGGTGAAGTAGTAGAAGAGAAGAGTGTTCGTTTCCGTACTTTAGGTTGCTACCCGTTAACCGGCGCGATCGAATCCGAAGCCAATACGCTGACGGGCATCATTGAAGAGATGCTGGTGGCGACATCGAGTGAGCGTCAAGGGCGAGCGATCGACCATGATCAATCAGGATCGATGGAACTTAAAAAACGTCAAGGTTACTTCTAAAGGATCTAAGGAAAGATAATGAACAGTGCAGTTGAAGCTCAATTAGCCGAGCTTGGTATCGAAGGCTATTTAACACAACACCAGTACAAGTCTTTACTTCGATTTCTGACTTGTGGTTCTGTTGATGACGGTAAGAGTACCCTTATTGGTCGCTTACTCCATGACTCAAAACAAATTTATGAAGATCAACTAGCGGCAGTGCACTCAGACAGCCAACGCGTAGGTACAACAGGTGAAAAGCCTGATTTAGCCCTACTGGTTGATGGTCTGCAGGCAGAGCGCGAACAGGGTATCACTATCGATGTAGCTTACCGTTACTTCTCTACACAGAAGCGTAAGTTCATCATTGCTGATACTCCAGGGCATGAGCAATACACTCGTAACATGGCAACAGGTGCTTCGACGTGTGATTTAGCCGTGATTCTGGTTGATGCACGTAAAGGCATTCTTGATCAGACTCGTCGTCACTCATTCATTTCAAACCTATTGGGCTTGAAGCATTTCGTTGTTGCAATCAACAAAATGGACTTGGTTGACTACTCGCAAGCACGTTTTGAAGAGATTCGTGATGAGTACCTTGAGTTCTCTGAAAAGCTGACCGGTGATATTGATATTCAAATCATTCCGATTTCAGCGCTTGAAGGCGATAACGTGGTCGACAAAGGTGAAAACCTGGATTGGTTTGAAGGTCCGTCACTGCTTGAGCTACTGGAAAACGTTGATATTGACCACGAGAAAGGCAGCGGTGAATTCCGCTTCCCGGTTCAGTACGTTAACCGTCCTAACCTAGATTTCCGTGGTTTCGCTGGCACGATTTCTTCAGGTTCAGTGAAAGTGGGAGACAAGATCAAAGCGCTTCCATCAGGTAAAACGTCGACAGTTGCACGAATCGTAACTTTCGATGGCGATATCGAAGAAGCACGCGCAGGTCTTGCAGTAACGCTGACTTTGAACGACGAAATCGATATTAGCCGTGGTGATTTGATTGTTTTAGAAAATGCTCAGGTAGAAACCACAAACCATCTTCTTGCAGACGTTGTGTGGATGACTGAACAGCCACTTCAACCAGGTCGTGATTACGATATTAAGATCGCGGGCAAGAAAACTGTTGGTCACGTTGAGACGATTCGCCATCAATACGACATCAACAACCTTTCTAGCCATAGTGCGGCTGAGTTGCCACTGAATGGTATTGGTTTGTGTGAGTGGTCATTGAACGAGTCTGTTGCACTTGATAATTACCAAGATTGTGCAGACACGGGTGGTTTCATCATCATCGACCGTCTGACTAACGTTACTGTTGGTGCAGGTATGGTGAAAGAAAGTCTGGCATTGGTAGAGCGTGATCTGACCGATATCTCTGCATTTGAACTGGAGCTTAATGCACTGGTTCGCAAACACTTCCCGCATTGGGAAGCTAAAGACCTAAGCCAATTACTTAAAAAGTAATTGGTGTTCCTGAGCAGTGAAGGAGCCAATGTTACCTCTTTTCTGCTCAGGTTATTAGCCCGACTGAGTTGCGAAATGCAGTCAGGCTCTTTCCCCCAGAAACCAGAATGCACGATGAAGTGTGAGTCATTCTGGCTTTCTTTTTCGCTTGCTTTGCTCTGGTTACTTATTTTCTCGCTCTGCAACATTTGATGTGCAGTCGCTGTTTTCGCCCTGTTCGGGCTATTTGGTAAGGAAAGGCTATGTGGGAACAAGGATTTGTATTAGCGATTTTGCTTGGCATTATCACTTGTTTGCTTGTCACGAAAATTAAGCCTAGTTATGTTTTTGCTGGTGCAGCCTTTATTTCGTTTCTAGCTGGTATGATGGATTTGACATCCATTGCCTCTAACTTTACCAACTCGTCATTACTAACCTTAGTGTTACTAATACTTGCGTCGTGTGCCTTAGAAAAAACGCTTCTTATCAGCTGGGTCAGTCGCAGTATCTCTGAAGGACATTTAGGTAGTGTTATCGCTAAGTTGGGGCTCTCTACGGCGTTGCTATCATCGTTCACCAATAATACGGCTGTTGTCGTATCTCTGATTGGCGCTATCAAGCGAAACCAGCAGCATGCGCCGTCAAAGCTATTAATCCCACTTTCATACGCGGCTATTTTGGGCGGTACATTGACCTTGATCGGTACGTCAACCAATCTCATTATCAATAGCTTCGTGGAAGATGCAGGCTTACCTAGCTTAGGATTTTTTACCCCGACGCTGATTGGTTTGGCGGTTCTGGCTGGTGGTTTACTGATTTTGATTCCACTGAGCTACCTGCTGCCGAATTATGATGATCAAACTCAGGAAGATCTGCCTTATTTCCTTGAATCACGCGTTGAGCCTGGCTCGCCATTGGTTGGGCGCACGGTTAGCGAAAATAATTTACGAGCGTTACGTAAACTGTTTTTGGCAGAAGTCATACGCGATGGCGTTACTGTCTCGTCAGTCGGGCCTGAGTTTGTGCTTAATGCAAAAGACCGCTTACTGTTTTGTGGCGATGTAGAAAGTGTCGCGACGCTGCAGGAAATCCCTGGCCTGACGCTGTTTGGTCATCAGCACTTGAATGGACAAAACTTCCGAGAAGTTGTCGTCAGTTCTTCGGCTACTTTTTGTCATAAAACGCTGAAAGAGAGCCGATTTCGTGACCGTTTTGATGCGGTTGTTGTCGCTATCCGCCGTGGCCATGAGCGACTAGAAGGCGGGTTGGGCAGTATTAAACTCGCCCCGGGTGACACCTTAGTGTTGGTTCCGGGTAAGCGATTTGAATCTGAGCGTCGTGCGCATCGTAAAGAGTTTGTATTGGTGCATGATTTGGACTCGAGCGCACGTCTGGATGCAAACAAATCTTCTATCGTATTACTCGGTTTCGCGGCGGTTATTGGCTGTGCGTTACTGGATCTGGTGCCAATCATAAAAGGGCTGGCGGTTTACATTTTATCCCTGCTGGCATTTGGCATTGTGCAAGTTTCTGAACTTCGCCGACGTTTTCCGATCGACATTGTTGTGATTGTTGGCTCTGCGCTTTCGATAGCTCAGCTAATGATCTCTTCTGGGTTATCCGTCAGGATGGGTGAGATGTTTATCCAGGCCTTTAATGGCTGGGGCGTTTTCGGCGCGTTGGTTGCGACGTATATCATGACGCTGGTGTTAACTGAATTAGTCACCAATAACGCCGCTGCAGCGCTCTCTTTTCCTATCGGCTACAGTATGGCGATAGGGTATGGCGTCGATCCAATGCCATTTATTATGGCGGTACTGTTTGGCGCAAGTGCGAGCTTTATTTCTCCCTACGGTTATCAAACTAACTTGTTGGTTTACAGCGTAGGTAATTACAAATTGACCGATTATGTGCGAATTGGTGTGCCGATTTCTATTGTGTATTCCGTATTAGTACTGACACTGATTCCGGTCTTCTTTCCGTTTTAATTCCGATATTTACAAGGATACGTTATGACAGCCGACACCACGGTAAAAGATGAAAACATTGTTTGGCATCAGCACTCGGTTGATAAAAAGTTTCGAGCTGACTTAAAGCAACAAAAACCAGCAGTACTCTGGTTTACGGGCTTATCTGGTGCGGGTAAATCAACCGTAGCGGGCGCATTGGAAAATCGTCTTGCTGAGCTTGGTTACCATACCTATTTACTTGATGGTGATAATGTTCGTCACGGGTTGTGCAGTGATTTAGGCTTTTCTGAGCAGGATCGTCGCGAGAATATTCGCCGTATCGGGGAGTTGGCTAAGTTGATGGCCGACGCAGGTTTGATTGTGCTGTCTGCTTTTATTTCTCCTCATCGAGCTGAGCGCCAACTGGTACGCGATCTATTACCGGAAGGTGAGTTTATCGAAGTGTTTGTCAATGCTTCTCTGGAGGTGTGTGAAGGACGTGATCCTAAAGGGTTGTACCGTAAAGCTCGCGCCGGAGAAATCCCAAACTTCACGGGTATTGATTCGGAATATCAAGCACCTGAAAACCCAGAAATAGATTTACCAGCGGGAGAAAAGAGTGTCGATGAGTTGGTAGAACTGTGTATCAATGACTTAAAACAGCGTGGTGTGATCCGCTAAATAAGCATTTAGATCATGGGTGACTAAAAAGTCGTGAAAGTGTTTAAAGAGCTTTTGGAACATAGGTGACCAAAAGCTCTTACTGCATAACTAAACGGTGTGGTCTACACGACTGTGTGATTCTGTATTTACAGTAAATTTATGATTTATAAGTGCTATTAATTGGTCGTAGTAATCTGTGTTGGGTTTGTTGCCAAGTAGCTTACACAGTTCGTTGCCCGTTAAGGTAAATCGATAATAAAGCAACCTTACTCCTTTGGTGTTGGCGTGGAGTGATAGGTTTTTACCTTGGTAAGTGAGAATTAAGGGTGTTTCAACACTGATTTCTCCAGACTCGAGCTCGACACTGTGCAGCAGCCCCAACTCAATTAACATCAATAAACTTGAGTAGGGGAGCTGGAACGTCCCCATGTTCAGGTTGCTGGTGGTATCCCGCTTGCCAAAGCTGAAAATACCGTTATGAGCTTTATAACCAATCAACAACTTACGGCTGCCATCACCACCAAAGCTGCAAGCTAAAGAGGCCGCTCTTTGTAGTGTTTGTGCTTCTTTAGGTGACATATCTTTGAGGGCTTTAAGCGCCTTCATCGATGTTGAGCCGGGGTTCGTGACTTCACGTTTGAGTACCTGAGCCCATAGCTTTTGCATCGAACTGTTGTGAATATCCTGAGCCATGTCGAAAAAGCGATACAACCAATCCTGTTCCGGCTCGCCCGCAGTTTCGTCTCGGCAAGCACCGTGGGCCAATTTTAACACCTGTTCAAGGTTCTGTTGCCGTTGCTCCTGACGTCGTTGCTCGCGCAGCTGAGCTCTCTCAAACGTCGATTGCTTCGGAGTATCGGCGTGAAGCAAGGCATCGAGTCCATAACTTTGTGCAATGTTTTGAATTCGACTGGCGCTGTCTTTGATATAGCTGCTTTTCGTGTCGTTTTTAGGACGTTGCTGGGAGTTGGGCTGTTGTACCATTACGCTAGGTTGCTTTGCTGATTCTGCCATTTATGTTCCTACTCAGGTAGCGACGAGTCACGCTTGCCTCAATTTACATCTTAATCCGCTTAACGACCAGAAAGTGACTATCAAAATTTGATCAAATTAAGGCTATCCAAGATGATAACAAATTGTTAAAATTGTTATCGTTATTTTGGAGGGGCAATGAAGTTCTCGGAAGCAAGCAAACTGAAAAAGCACCTGTCGATAGCGTTTCTTTTGATTCTCTATGTGGGCGTTCTAGCGTACCTGTCTCGCTATATTATGTAACACCAATCTAAATAAGCATTTGCTTGTTCATTCGGGTGGAGATCACTGATAGCTGCGTTATATGTTTTGTCATTAGAATAACCAGTTACCGCAAGTTGTACTTTGACCTAAGCGATTTTTCCTGCACAGAGCCTGACTACTTATTTATCCGGACTGGTATCTCTTCACATATGAAAATGGCGCCTAAGCGACGCCATGGGTTTACCTAAAAATTCGCGATATTACATATCGTCGTAACTTTCTATTTTTGTCCCTTCGATCAAATACGCTGTTTGAGCTAGCTCATGGCTAATGACTTCGGTTTTAAGCGTTCCGACCACGTAAACCACATCCCAAAGCTCCTGAACTGGCGCTCCTTCTGGGAACTTCACGTAAATGATTTGATTTGGTGGTGGCGGTGGAACGTGAATACATGCCCCGAAGTAGGGTACCAACAGAAACTCAGTCACTGTGTTGGCGTCACCTTCTAGCGGAATGACAAATCCTGGTATTTTTACCAGACTGCCATTCAACTCCGTTCTCACACTGCCAATCTTAGATTGTTGTGCTGCGCCACCACTATGCTCTGACGCCGATGGCATGCCGACACTATCAAACAGTTTCCGTTCTGATTCTGGAACCAGATCAAGCCAGTCGATCTTCAAAGGCTCGTCACTTGCCATTACCGGTGCTGTAAAAGAAATCACCAGCAAGCAGCTAGCGAGTATTTTTTTCCACATTTGTTTATATCCTTATTGTCATTCCATCACTCAGAGATTGTCGATAAGAGCGTAGTGCTGGGATGAAACCAATCATAATACCAGCGCATTGGACAAAACCGAGTAGCATCCATTCATATGAAGAAAGAAAGCTTAGTGTCAGATGTATACCATAATGTTGCTGCATGATCGGTTGCAATAGAGCCAGAATGGAATAAAGCCCCGCAACTCCAGAGATAATACCCGCAGCGGTCAGTAAACTGGCTTCGCTTATCAATAGTGAAAACACATGGCGTGGTCTTGCGCCCATGGCACGCAGAATAGCCATTTCCCGGCGTCTCTCCTGCAAGCTTGTCAGTAGGCTGCTTAGCATGCCAAGTAACCCGGCTACGACGACAAAACCGGATACTGCCATCAACGCTTGCTCTGCGACGGACATCATTCCCCACAATTCATGCAGTGCAACGCCCGGCATGATGGCACTGAGCGGCTCTTGCGGGTAGGTATTGATTTGTCGTTGCAAGGCGAACGTTTGGATGCGTGATTTTAAACCGACGAGCATCGCCGTGATCTGCTTTGGTTGAAAGTCGACGGTTTTTAAAACTTCGGCTTTTGGTGCTGCCCCTAGATTCGCACCACTTTCCCAACCTACGTGAATGGCTTCGATCGCTTCTAAAGATACGTGAACGGTTTTATCTACTGGTGTCCCCGTTGGGGCTAAAATGCCCACGACTTTAAAAGGCAGATTGTCATGGCGGCTAAAGCCCACATCACTGATGCCATGAGCAATGATAATCTCGCTACCTATTTGGTAACCCAGTGCTTTAGCAACATCTGCCCCAATAACGGTTTCAAATAATCCCTTGAACTCTCGACCTTTTTCGAAAGTAAGTAGTTGCTTACTTCCATACTTGAAATGCTCGAAGTAGCTGTGGTTGGTGCCCATGACACGAAAGCCTTTGTGGGAGTCACCCAGCGAAATTGGGATAGCCCAATCAACGGAGCGGTGCTGGCTGAATTCTTGATAGCTCTTCCAGTCGATGTTGTTGGTGGCATTACCAATTCGAAATACTGAATAAAGTAATAGGTTTACCTGACCTGAACGGCCACCAATAATTAGGTCGGTACCAGAAATCGTATTGGCAAAACTGTCTTTGGCCTGTGTTCGAATTCGCTCAACGCCAAGTAGCAAAACCACAGAAATTGCAACGGTCATCACGGTAAGCAATGCCGTCGCCTTACGGTTCATCAGGCTCTTCCAGGCGAGTGTCACTACCGCTGTCATGACAAACCTCCAGCGCTACTACATTGGTTAATATCAGGAAGGTTAATGGTCCGGTTAAATAGAGGCTCCAGAGTTGGATCATGGCTGACAAATACCAAGGTCGCGTTGACTTGATTGGCTTGCTCCATAAGCAGCTCAATAAAAGCCATTCTATTGTCATGATCCAAAGCAGAGGTTGGTTCGTCAGCAATGACTAACGCAGGATGCCCCATCAGAGCTCTGGCTGCTGCAACTCGCTGCTGCTGGCCGATACTTAATTCGGATACCGGACGCGAATGCAGGCTTTGTGGCAAATGCAGCCTTTCTAATAATGCCGAAGCCTGTTCAGCTAACGCCTGATTGCTGGCATTCGCTGCAATACGATTACGTCTGACTTTGCTAAATTGGCATGGAAGCAAGACATTTTCGATTACGTTGAGGTAGGGCAACAGATTGAATTGCTGAAAAATATAGCCAATATGATCTGCTCGAAATTTGTCTCTTTGGCTGGCAGTCAGAGTCGATAAGTCGGTGTCGAGTACCGATAGAGAACCCGCACTCAATGTATTAATACCGGTCAGCAGCGCGAGAAGCGTCGACTTACCACACCCGCTCGGTCCTTTGATGAATACATGTTCACCGGGCGTGATGCGTAAGTGAGGTATATCGATGGTAGCGATGTCTGAACTCGGCCAAATAAACTGGGCGTTATTGAGTTCAACAACGCTTGATATTGAATCAGTCATAGAAAGTTACCAAAGTAATAGCGTGTAAGTGGGTACTTACACGCTATGTGGTTTATTTGATTACGATTTCGGCGTTGTCTTTGTTCAAACTGGTCGCTGATTGCGTGGTATCCGTGAACAGGTTAACGCTGACTGATTCTGTATTCGGGAATTGATTGAACCAAGCCGTTTTGATTGTGCTCAGCTCGCTGACCTTTTCACAGTTGAAGCGGTACTGTGCTGAGAACTCGCCATGGCTGCTGTGCGCATCATGGTCGTGACCTTCGTGACCTTCGTGACCTTCGTGATCATCATGGTCATCGTGGTTCGCATGGTCTGCATGATCATCGTGGTGTTCATGTTCGTCATGGTCACTGTGATCATGGTCTTTATGTTCATCATGGTCGTGACCTTCATGTTCGTCATGCGCGCCACCAAGGGTATGCTCTACATGTACATCTGCGATGTCACATTCCGCTTGTGAATTGATAGTAAAAAGGCTGCTGGTGTCTTCCAGCTTTGCGACCGCTTGTTTTAATTGCTGCTCTTGCTCTGCGTTCTCTGGAGCGTGTTCGAAACCAACCACATCGGCACCCGGAGCGGTGATTTCAACTAACAAATCTTTGCCGTCTTGTGCGATGTTAAACTCTACATGGCCATGCTCGTGCGCATCGTGTTGGCGATATTCTTCTGCCATTGCTGTAGTAGACAGAGACAAGCCGATAACAAGAGCCAAAGTGTGTTTAGATGGCATTTTATTTTCCTAATTTTGCGTCTATCAATTTGAATGATTATGCATCCCAATTGATACTAAGTCTTTTAATACATTATTAAAAATCGCGAATGTGCGAGTTAATAACACTAAATGGTTTGGGTTAATGAAACTTGAGCAAAATTAGGCGGTGCGCGGGCAGAACTGCGTATTTCTTCTAGGTGGAGTGAGTTTTCAACTACATCATGAAACTTGAGCCGAGTGTAAGTCTGGGCTGGTATGGTGGGTTGAGCTTTTGCCAGACCATGGTGAGTCCCGGCAAACATTTGACAGTGATGGTGCGTGTGATGCTCAGGCGTTACATCCATTTGATGAAATAGGCTGGCAAAATTCCATACGATCAGCAAAGCAGTACTGAAAAGTACAACAGTACGATAGCAATGTTGAATTGTTGTTTGCCTGGAGAGAACCATCATAGCGCCTGAGACCCAATTGAGTGTTATAATATAACACTCATTTTTGGTAAAAGTTCACTCTTTTGTCAGTTAAGAGAAAATTCAGACAATGCTTAAGAGCTGACTCCTTGTACTTGCCGAAACAAGGAGCCTATTGGTAGCCGTTAAATATTTTGCTTGATTAACTCAATTACTTGCGTGATCTCGTTTTGTTCTAAAGGTCCTTCTTTGCTGAAAAGCACTTTTCCTTGCTTATCCTGAACGATGATCGCTGAACTCTCTTGCTCTAATCCCCAAGCTTTTGCGACTAAGCCATTTTCATCCAATACCATTGATGACCAAGGAAATTCCTTCTTGCTGTCTTGTGCTGAAGACTTGACGAAGGAGCCTGTACCCCAAATCGCATCATCCTGATTGATGATCGTTGTGGTTTGGTAACTTTCTTGAGGAAACTTTGCGGCAGTAATGGCAGACATTAGGGGGGCGTTCATCTCTTTCGCACTGCTACGTCCTGCTATCGCCTGAATAACTCGTACTTTGCCCAGCATGTTTTGCGCAGCCCATGGTTGATACGCAACGCCTTCGCCCTGCATGACAATTTCACCATAAGCACCAACTCGAACGTCTGGAACATTTTCGCCGATGGTTAAATTATTTGCGAATGAAAGGCTTGGCGTCATAGCCAGCAGAAGTGGTAGGAGAGTCTTAATTTTCATATTGTTATATTCCATATATGTGAGAGCTTTATAACCAAGTCACCTCTGGATGATGGATACAATCAGACGAGCTTGGTTGATAGGAACCATCTGGATGTCGCCAGTATATAAGTAGAACAAGTAAAATTACAGCGAGCTTGTTAACATTTATTTAACGTTTGAGGTGATGTAATATTGCGTTGTTTTTAGGATTTGCTAGAATGAAGTCGTTCGCAAATTGCGCTACAAGATTGTTAAGGATAGACAATCTGTACTTTCTCAAAGGAATTGAGGTGAATTATGCTACGTGAATTCGCGGTATACCGACCACTCCAGGTGGCTCGTTTTGTAAAGACGCTATTTAAAGGTCAGTTTTTCATCGCAGGCGTCGGGAACTTTGATTTTGATAATGGCAAGGTTCTTCTACCAGACGTGAAAGATCAGAAAAGACTCTCTGTGTTCAAAGAAGTGAACCAGGAGATCGCATCGTTGAAACTACGATGAGCAGGTTAAAAGCAAAGTTATGATAAGAGCGACTAAAGTCGCTCTTTTTCGTTAATGGCTGTTGATTTTAAGTTGTTTCTCAATCAGCTTTGTAAACTTGGTGGAAAGCACACACCTGTACCACCAAGGCCGCAGTAGCCTTCAGGGTTCTTCGCCAGATATTGCTGGTGGTATGTTTCAGCAAAGTAGTACGTCCCTGCCGGTTGGATTTCTGTGGTGATGGAAGCTCTTTGTTCCTCTTGCAGTGCTTGCTGGTACTGATGCTTTGAATGCTCTGCAATGTCTTGTTGTTCTTGCGAAAAAGTATAAATAGCGGAACGATATTGCGTGCCGAGGTCGTTCCCCTGACGCATCCCTTGTGTAGGATCGTGCTTTTCCCAAAATGCAGCCAGAAGTTGCTCCAGAGAGATAACTTGCTCATCAAATACCACTCTAACGACTTCAGCATGGCCGGTTTGTCCTGTACATACTTCTTCATAAGTCGGGTTTTTCGTGTACCCACCAGAGTAACCTACTGATGTTGAGATGACGCCATCCAGTTGCCAGAACAGGCGCTCCGCTCCCCAAAAACAACCCATACCTAATAGAATTTGCTGTTGGTTAGACTGCAATGGTGCCGTTAAACTGGATTGATTAACAAAATGCGTATCTTCAATTTGCATTGGCTGCTCTCGACCTGGTAGAGCATCTTCTATACTGATTAGTGTCTGTTTGTTGAGCATGCTATCTGTCCTTTAAATTTGTCTTAAATTTGCGAACTTTTCCCAGTTCGTCTTTATGTGAATACGGATTTACAAAGGCTGCGGTAAAGTTATGAATATTACAGACTTAGCCTTTAATTGGCGCTATTATGACACAAGTTTCTTTAATCTCACGAATCTCACGCATCTAAAACGCATGATAAAAAAAGCTCTCCCGATCATTGTTGTTGGCTTGTTTGCCTTTTCCCATAACGCCTCTGCCAAAGTATCTATTAAGCTACAAGGTATAGACGGCGCGTTAGAAGAAAATGTCAACGCTTATCTGACTTCGATTCCTGAAGAAGATTACTCGACTTCGTTGCGTTTTCAAGCGCGATTAGATGAAAGCATCACTGAAGCACTCAACGCGCTTGGGTATTATCACGCAGATATCTCATATTCTGTTACTGAAAATAATGATGAACTGATCATCGATATTGCAAAAGGCTTACCAGTCAAGATCAAAGTTATGGATGTCGTGATCACTGGTGAAGCGCAAGACGATGAAGCATTTGAAGCGCTTCTCGCGGCGTCTCCTTTAAAAGTTGGCCGGGTTCTGAATCAAAGCGAATACGATAGCCTCAAGTCAGGAATACGTAATTTAGCGTTGCAGCGCGGTTACTTCAAAGGGGATTATCTACTCAGTCGTTTAGAGGTGGTACCTGCATTCAATGAAGCGAACATTCGTTTGCATTATGACAGTGGTATCCGCTATCACTTTGGTTCCATCAATATCATCGGCAGCCAGATTTGGGATGAGCGCGTCGCTTCGTTAAGTCCTTTTGAGGAGGGAGAACCTTACTTAGTTTCGAGTGTTGGTGAGTACAACCAGAACTTGTCTAATACTGACTGGTTTTCGTCTGTATTTGTTGAGCCTGATCTGGCAATGCTGGAGGAAGGACGTGAGTTACCAGTTAAGGTTTCTCTTGCTCCGGCGGCCAAAAACCAGATAGAAACCGGTCTTGGTTACTCCACTGATACTGGCGTACGTGGCACGTTGAAATGGAAAAAGCCCTGGATCAGTTCCCGTGGCCACAGTCTAGATACCGCACTTTCCCTGTCCCAACCGGAACAAACCATCACAGCAGGCTACAAAATACCGCTTGATGACGTTTTGCATGAATACTACCAGCTCCAGTTTGGCTTAAAGCATTTGGACAACCGTGATACCGAAAGTTTAGAAACGAATTTAGCGGTAGAACGCCACTGGATCGTCGATGGTGGCTGGCGTAAGACTTTGTATATACGTCACTTGTACGAAAACTTCTCTCAGGGTCTACAGGAAGACGGTGTGCAGTTCTTGCTTCCTGGCGCTACGTTCTCACGTACGAGAAGTCGTGGCGGCAGCATGCCAATGTGGGGCGACAAGCAAACCATCACGTTTGAATATGGCGACCCGGCCGTTTTATCTGCGACCCGAGTCTTTCGCTTTTTGGGCCGAACCTCTTGGATCCGTGGGATTGGTGAAAACCATCGTGGACTTTTCCGCTTAGAAGGCGGCGCTAACTTTATGGACGAGTTTGATAAGTTGCCTCCATCGTTGCGTTTCTTTGCTGGTGGTGACAATAACATCCGTGGTTATGGTTATGAATCCATCTCGCCTGTCGATGAAAGTGGAGCGTTAACGGGGGCAAAATATATCCTGAGTAGCACGCTTGAGTATCAATACCGTCTTACTGGTAACTGGTGGGGGGCGACTTTCTACGATATTGGTGATGCATTTGATGATACCCCCGTATGGAAAGCGGGTGCCGGGGTAGGTATCCGCTGGGCCTCTCCAGTTGGTCCGGTCAGCTTTGATTTTGCATGGGGATTGGATGACCCACAGAAGAACGAATTTCGTATCCATTTCTCATTGGGGCCTGAACTATGATGCAAAAGATGTTTAAGTGGACCAAATGGCTATCGCTAGGTTTGATTGGTCTTCTGTTGTTGATCATCATTTTAGTCTCAACAGTTCTCTTTACTCACCCTGGATTAAAGCTCGCCATATGGGGGGCAGAAACAGCCGTGCCACAATTGAAAGTGGAGAACGTCCAGGGCTCGTTATTTCCACGTTTTGCATTGGAAAACGTCAGCTTTGTTGATGAAACACTGAATGTCGATGCGAAAGTTGAACGCCTGACCTTAGCGGTTAACTTTCGTTGTTTTTTCGATCCTAGAGTGTGTGTCGATGAGCTTTCATTGCAAGGCGTCAACTTCCAGATGCCGGAGCTGCCACCTGCGAGTGACGAGCCAGAAGAAGAGACGCCTCCGCTGCGTTCAATCAGTACGCCAGTGCCAATTTTCGTCAACAAAGTTAGCCTCAATGATATCAACCTGAATGTTTTGGGTAATCAAGTTGACTGGCAGGATTTCACGACCGCGTTATCGATGCAGGGCGACCGCTTAGTCATTGCGCCAACAGCATTAAAAGAGATCAATGTTGCATTGGCACCAACGGACACCGAACAAGCTCCTAATGATGCTGATGCTGATGCTGATGTCGCAGAAGCCCAGACAGCCACAGCCGAAGGGGCTGACAGCGAGGGGGATGAGTCCCAGAGTGCTCCAGTCGCGGGCACTGATACTGAAGTCGCTGATTCCCAGACCGATGCAACTAACGCAACGGATTCGGAAATAGTAAAAACAGCCGATGCAGAGCCGCAAGATATTGTTTTACCTGAAGTCTGGATTCCGTTGACCGTCGATGTCCGACGTCTCGATATTCATAACTTCAAGTTAGCTGGTGAAACGCCGGTTATTGTTCATCATCTCGGTTTGGTGGCGAAGGCGGGCCGTGATCGTGTTGATTTGCAAACACTTGAGCTCGACATGCCTGAAGTTGAGGCTACGCTGAGTACGCAAGTGACACTTTCCGCAGACTATCCTCTTAGTGCCCAGCTGGATGCGCTAGTGAAACATGCGGAAGCGAAAGGACAGAAGTTGTCGCTGTCAGCATCTGGCTCAGCAGGCGACTTATCGCTGCAGGCAACATTGTCTGAACTGACTAAAGCCGAAATCCAAGCCAAAATTCAGCCACTGAAAGTGCAGTTACCGTTTGATGTAACCCTCAACAATGTCGAAGCGCAGTGGCCTTTGTTGGGAGAAAGTGACTATCAGGTTGCTGTACCGAGTCTTACCGCTAAAGGTTCGTTAGAGGGCTACGAGGTGGCGCTGGAAACTAAAGCATCTGGTAAGGATATTCCTGCGGTAGATGTGGCGCTAAACGGAAAGGGCACCCTAGAGCAAATTGATCTGGAAAGTATTGTGGTGAAAACCTTAGGCGGCGAACTGTCGGGCAAGGTTATGGCTAACTGGGCGGCGCCAATCAACTGGCAAGCCGATCTCAACTTACAACACATCCAGCCGGGCCTTCAGTGGCAGGAAGCGGAAGGGGACATCAGCGGTAGCTTATCAACCTCTGGGTCGCTGACGGAGCAAGGCGGCTGGCAGGTTAGCCTTCCTACCCTGGATATTGATGGTGTTTTACGTGGTTACCCACTAAAAGTGAAGGGGCAGTTAGAAGCCTCTGATAAAAATGGCAAAGCCGAAGATATCCAGCTTACCACTCAAGGTTTAGTATTGGCTCATGGTCCTAACCAGTTGAGTGCCAAGGGTAAGATCGATAAACAAATCTTGATGGACGTTGAGGTTAACTTCCCTGATTTTGCGAAAAGTGTGCCTGATCTTAGCGGCAATATGAACGGTAAAATTGCGGTACGAGGTAGCTTAAAAGAGCCGAACATCAACCTGGATCTTGCCGTCAATAAAGCGAACTGGCAGCAGTTAGCCAAAGTAGAAACGGTCACGCTGAAAGGGGATGTTTCACCGTTACCCGTACCAAAAGCTAACGTGAGCTTAGTAGCAAATAACATTAACTATGACGGCATCAAGATTGATAGCGCTGACCTCGATGTCTCAGGTGATGAAAAGCAGCATCAACTTACCTTAGATGTGGCCTCGGATATCGTCTCAACCAGCCTGGAGATTCAGGGCGCATTTACTCAGAAGCCTGAAATGATCTGGGACGGTGCGCTAACTCGTTTGTCGCTTGATACCATTCAAGGGCCTTGGGCACTGGAAAAATCGACGGCAGTGAAGGTCAATATCGACAAGCAGATCGCGGATGTTCAGGCGCACTGTTGGTTACAAGCTGATTCAAGTGTGTGTTTATCTGAAAACATTAGTGTAGGCAAAAGTGGTGAGGCGAAGTTAGCGGTGAATAACTTTGACTTTAGCCAAATCAAGACACTACTGCCGGCCGAAACGAAACTGCAAGGTGAAGTGAACGCACAAGCCTTTGCTAAATGGGCTCCAAACATGAAGCCTGAAGTGACGTTGAATGTCGATATGCCACAAGGCCAGGTGGAACAAGCGCTGGAACAACCAATTACGGTTGGTTGGGAAAGTGTTAGCTTTAAAGCGGCGTTAGCAAAAGACAAGCTCGATGCTCAGTGGCTCGTCGATGTGGCGGATAACGGTGATCTCTCCGGTAATGTGTCACTGATTAATGTCTCTGCTGAGTCTCCTGAGATCGCGGGTAACGTGTCACTTTCGACGCTCCATCTGGATTTCTTAGCGCCATTGATTGGCGAGTACAGCTTGTTTAAAGCCAATATGAATACCGATTTGGCGTTATCTGGTGATGTCATGCACCCTAGGGTGAACGGCCAGTTCCTGATTGACCAAATTAAACTGAACGGTGAAGTGACGCCAATTGATATCGACTCAGGTCAGGTAGAAATCAACTTTAAAGGCCATCAAGCTGACCTCAACGCTGGCATCAACACCCCAGATGGCAAATTGGAAATTACCGGTGATGCGGACTGGCAAGACCTACAGGACTGGCATACCAAAGCTCGAGTGTTCGCTAAAGAGCTGAAAGTAGATATGCCTCCGATGGTGAAAATCAAAGTCGAGCCAGATATGACGCTTGAGGTGACGCCAAATTTAGCCAAAGTACAAGGTAATATTAATCTGCCTTGGGGACGTATTGTCGTTGAAGAGTTACCACCAAGCGCGGTTGGCGTTTCGAGTGACGTAGTCATTTTGGATGAAAACTTACAGCCAGTTGATGACACTGTGGCAGTACCGTTTAATGTCGAGACCGATATTAATATTAAGATTGGCGACGATTTTCAGCTGTCGGCATTTGGTCTGAAAGGTGGTCTGAGGGGTAACCTCAATGTGACTCAAAAAGACAAAGGTCCATTTATTGTTGGTGAAGTTAACATTGTCGATGGTTCCTACCGCTCATTTGGCCAAGATTTGGTGATTGATGAAGGTAAAATCATGATGAATGGCCCAGCCGATGAGCCTTATCTGTCGATTTCTGCCATCCGTAACCCTGATAACACGCAAGATGATGTGACCGCAGGTGTTCGTGTTACTGGCCCTGCATCTGACCCAAGTTTGGAGATCTTTTCAGATCCTGCTATGCCTCAGGCAAACGCGCTGTCCTACCTATTACGAGGTCAAGACATCGATGCAGAATCTGGTGGTAATGCCATGACCACTACCTTGATTGGCTTGAGTCTGGCGAAAAGTGGTCGTGTTGTCGGACAGATAGGTGAAGCCTTTGGTGTTCAAGACTTGCAGCTCGATACTGCGGGATCGGGTGATGACTCTCAGGTGACGGTGAGTGGTTATATATTCCCGGGTCTTCAGGTGAAATATGGTGTCGGTATCTTTAACTCTCTGGGTGAATTTACTGTTCGTTACCGATTAATGCAGGATCTGTATTTAGAAGCGGTTTCTGGTGTAGACAGTGCAGTTGATCTACTCTATCAATTCGAGTTTGATTAAAGCGTAACTCATAACTAAGGAGTGGTTATGCAGCATTTAGTCTTTGTATACGGAACGTTACGCAAAGGAGAGTACAACCATCACTACTTGAGCTCGGGGCAATTTCTGGGGCTACATGAAAGTGATGCTCAATATACTCTGTATGATTTAGGTCCATACCCTGGGGTGTCGAAAGGTCACCAAACCATACAAGGTGAAGTCTATCTGATTGATGACGATACGCTAACGGCGCTGGATAAACTGGAGGATGTTCCGGTAGAGTACCGACGTGAGAGCATTAGCACACCGTTTGGTCAGGCTTGGATTTACATTTATCAGGATACCGAGCAGCTGACGGAAGAGATCGCATCCGGAGATTGGTGCCAAAGAGTATAGGTCGGCCGAGTGTCACTGCTGAGTCTTATCATGGCTACGACGTTAGTCGCATACTATGTTGGCGTACAAATCGACTGAAGCTTATGTGACGTTCAGGCATAAAAAAGAGCTGCGTATTTGCAGCTCTTTTTTCATTCTGGTCGCATTTATTTGTTTTGTGCGCGATCGTAAGATTCTAGGATTTCAGCTTTTGCGGCTTCCACGTCTGCCCAGCCATCAACCTTCACCCATTTACCGGATTCCAGTTCTTTGTAACGCTCAAAGAAATGCGTAATTTGCGCTTTCAGTAGCTCTGGGATGTCACCGACGTCTTGAATGTGCTCGTACTCTTTAGAGATTTTAGAGTGAGGAACCGCGACAACTTTAGCATCTTCACCAGATTCATCAGTCATTTTAAGCACACCAACAGGGCGGCAACGAATCACTGAACCTGGCATCAATGGGTATGGAGTCGGAACAAGTACGTCTACAGGGTCACCATCAAGAGACAGTGTATTGTTCACGTAACCGTAGTTACATGGGTAGAACATTGGTGCAGACATAAAACGGTCAACAAATACAGCACCAGAGTCTTTATCTACTTCGTATTTAATTGGGTCTGCGTTGGCAGGAATTTCGATAACGACATAGATATCTTCAGGCAGAGATTTACCTGCTGGTACATGGTTTAGGCTCATTTGAAACTTCCTTTTCATTGAGGATGAGGGAACCTCATCTTATTACGATTTATTCGCAACTCACTTTAGCGACAAAAACACGGCAGGTAAACACCTGCCGCGTTGGACAAAGGTCTATTCGTCGCGATTCTTCTCAAGGAATTCTTCGACCTTACGTACCATGTTTTTTGAACCGACAAAGAACGGCACACGTTGGTGTAATTCTGTTGGCTTGATGTCCATGATGCGATTCACGCCGTCAGAAGCGATACCACCTGCTTGCTCGATTAGGAATGCCATTGGGTTGCACTCGTAAAGCAGACGCAGTTTACCTTGCGGGTGGCTTTGCGTGCTTGGGTATAGGTAGATACCACCTTTTAGCAAGTTGCGGTGGAAGTCTGCTACTAAAGAGCCGATGTAGCGAGACGTGTATGGACGACCATCTTCAGGTACATTTTCCTGACAGTACTTGATGTACTTCTTCACACCAAGTGGGAAGCGGATGTAGTTACCTTCGTTGATAGAATAGATTTTGCCTTCTTCAGGGATCATCATGTTTTCATGAGAAAGACAGAAGCTGCCGATAGAAGGATCGTACGTGAAGCCATTCACGCCGTTACCTGTTGTGTAAACCAACATGGTTGAAGAGCCGTAAATCACGTAACCAGCCGCAACTTGTTTGTGACCTGGCTGAAGGAAATCTTCTTCTGTTGCTGGCGTACCAATTGGTGATACACGGCGGTAAATTGAAAAAATAGTACCTACAGAAACGTTCACGTCGATATTAGATGAACCATCAAGTGGATCCATTAATACAACGTACTTGGCGTTTTGGTTGAGTTCTTTATTGAATGCAACCGCCTCATCTTCTTCTTCGCTGGCTACGCCACAAACTTGGTCACGAGCTTCAAGTGCCGCTTTAAACTTGTCGTTTGCATAAACGTCTAGCTTTTGCTGAGCTTCACCTTGGACATTCTCTGTGCCAACAGCACCAGTAATATCGCCAAGGCCAGCTGCATTAATTTCGCGGTTAACGATTTTCGCAGCTAAACGAATGGATGCTAAAAGAGATGATAGATCACCGCTAGCGTGGGGGAAATCCGCTTGTTTCTCGACAATGAATTCGCCTAGGGTGCGCAATCCAGACATGGTCAATCCTTACATTTTCATTTATTGGGGGTGTTGCGCAACGGGGCATCTCTTTATGGATGTTAAACGTTTGCGCTAAACGTAATTTTATGTCGAAGATCTTTTTAATGGTAATGAAGTAACCGTCTGAGATCTCAATTTATTTGTCTTGTCACTGACGAGTTCATCATTTAGTTCAGTGACTGTACAGTCCGTGTTCAGGCTTGTCATTTTTTTGAAAGTGACAGTAAGAACAAGGTGAAAGTCTCTCGCTTTTCTGGTGGTTATCGCGATAATGAAAGCATCAAACACGGCATTACAAGGTTAAGTTTATGCACATCCATATCTTGGGTATCTGCGGCACGTTTATGGGTGGCGCGGCAATTTTAGCTCGCCAGCTCGGCCACAAAGTAACGGGCTCTGATGCGAATGTTTACCCTCCGATGAGCACATTACTGGAGTCTCAAGGTATTGAAATTATTGAAGGCTTCGACCCTTCTCAGCTTGATCCTGAACCTGACCTAGTCGTGATTGGCAATGCCATGAGTCGTGGCAACCCATGCGTAGAGCATGTACTCAACAGCAACATGCGTTATACCTCCGGACCGCAGTGGTTGAATGAGTTTTTACTTCACGATCGCTGGGTATTAGCGGTGTCTGGAACGCATGGCAAAACAACCACCTCAAGCATGCTGGCTTGGATACTGGAAGACTGTGGTTACCAACCTGGTTTCCTGGTCGGGGGCGTACTGGGTAACTTTGGTGTTTCTGCTCGACTGGGAGAAAGCATGTTTTTCGTTGTTGAAGCGGATGAATACGACAGTGCTTTTTTCGACAAGCGTTCTAAGTTTGTCCATTACCACCCACGCACGTTAATCATGAACAATCTTGAATTTGATCATGCAGACATCTTCGACGATCTTGAAGCGATTAAGCGTCAATTCCACCATTTGGTACGTACTGTTCCGGGCAATGGTCTTATTTTGTCTCCTAAACAAGATCAGGCACTTGCTGATGTACTTGAGCGCGGTTGTTGGACAGAAAAGCAGTTTTCTGGTGAATATGGCGACTGGCAAGCGCATAAACTGGTCGTCGATGGCTCGAAGTTCGAAGTATCGCTGCAAGGTGAGAAAGTCGGTGTTGTTGAGTGGGACTTAGTGGGCGACCACAACGTGGATAATGCACTGATGGCCATCGCCGCTGCAAGGCACGTCGGGGTGACTCCAGAGTTAGCCTGTCAGGCATTGGGCCGTTTTATCAATACCAAACGCCGCTTAGAGCTTAAAGGTGAAGAGCAAGGTGTGACGGTTTACGACGATTTTGCTCATCATCCTACCGCTATTGAACTAACGGTTGGTGGCCTGCGTAACAAAGTGGGTGACAAACGTATCTTAGCAGTACTGGAACCTCGCTCTGCCACCATGAAGCGTGGTGTGCACAAGAATACGCTGGCGGACTCATTGCACAGTGCCGATGAAGTGTTCTTGTTCCAGCCAGACAATATTGAATGGTCGGTACAGGAAATTGCAGACCAATGCCAGCAACCGGCTTTTGTTGACGCTGATTTGGACCGTTTTGTTGCGAAAATCGTTGAACGTGCAAAGCCTGATGATCAAATTCTGGTTATGAGCAATGGTGGCTTTGGCGGTATTCACGGTAAACTTCTCGAACAATTAAAACAAAAAGCTTAATCCTTATGTCTCACAAAAAACATCAACAAAAAAAAGCCATTACCCTAGCACTTACTGGTGCTTCTGGTGCGCCTTATGGCTTGAGACTTCTGGAATGTTTGGTCGCTGCGGATTATCACGTCTATGTGTTGATATCTTCCGCGGCGAGGGTTGTGATGGCAACCGAGCATGACCTGAAGCTGCCAAGTGGTCCTGAAGCGGCGCAAAAAGCGCTGGTGGAGCACCTGAAGTGTAACCCTGACAACATTATTGTCTGTGGTAAAGATGATTGGTTCTCGCCTGTGGCTTCAGGCTCTGCGGCTCCAAAACAAATGGTGGTTTGTCCGTGTTCGGCAGGCAGCGTCGCGGCGATTGCACACGGTATGTCGGATAACCTGATTGAGCGTGCCGCCGATGTTGTGATGAAAGAGCGTGGCCAGTTGCTTCTGGTAGTGCGTGAAACGCCATTTTCGACCCTGCATCTGGAAAATATGCACAAGCTGTCGCAAATGGGCGTAACCATCATGCCAGCAGCGCCGGGCTTTTATCATCAGCCAAAGACTATCGAAGACTTAATCGACTTTATGGTGGCGCGAATTCTTGACCATCTGGGGATTGAGCAAGGATTGGTCCCGCGCTGGGGATACGACCAACGTTCATAAATAGTTATCTTGCTACGTAGCCTGATCTTCATCTAAGTCCCAAACCCCCTCGCGTAACCTAGCATCGCGAGGGGGTTTGGGTATACAATCCATCCAACTCATCGGGGAGCAACCCCATTTTGTATTGTGTTCATCAATACATAAGGGCGCTGAGACCTAATGGCTTAACCTAGTTAGGCTACGGGGACCCGTAATACCTGAACCAGATAATGCTGGCGTAGGAATTGAGTCTGGATATTAGCAATCCCAAATAGCCACCTCATACCTGTGCCGCTCAACTAATTTCTCTGAAATACACGTGGAGAGCGAGCAGTGAAAACCACTCTAAGCCTAATTGCCCTTGCTGCAATGACAACAACTTCAGCGTTTGCTGCTGAAAACACATTAACCATCTACACCTACGACTCATTCGCTGCGGATTGGGGACCGGGTCCTAAACTCGAACAAGCTTTTGAAGCGAAATGTGGTTGTGACGTAAATTTCGTTGCTCTTGATGATGGCGTATCGATTTTGAACCGTCTTCGCTTAGAAGGCAGTAATAGCAAAGCCGATATTGTTCTGGGTCTGGACAACAATCTGATGGTCGAGGCACAGAAAACGGGTCTGCTTACAGAGCACAAGGTCGATACCTCTAAAACCATTTTACCAACGGGCTGGGACGATAAAACATTCGTGCCTTACGACTATGGTTATTTCGCGTTCGTTTACAACAAAGAAAAATTGGCTAACCCGCCAAAAAGCATGAAAGAGCTGGTGGAAGAGCGTGATGATCTTAAAGTGATTTATCAGGACCCTCGTACTTCAACTCCGGGGCAGGGTTTGATGCTGTGGATGAAGTCAATCTATGGCGACAATGCTACCCAAGCTTGGCAGCAGTTGGCTGGCAAAACCGTTACCGTGACCAAAGGTTGGTCTGAAGCTTATTCCATGTTCCTTAATGGTGAGTCTGACTTAGTGCTTTCTTACACGACATCACCAGCTTACCACCTGATTGCAGAGCAAGACGCTAAGTTTGCTACTGCTGATTTTGCTGAAGGGCATTACATGCAAGTGGAAGTTGCGGCCAAAGTGAAAGACTCGAAGAATGCCGAGTTGGCTGACGAATTCATGAATTTCATTTTGAGTGATGAATTCCAGTCAGCAATGCCAACGGGTAACTGGATGTACCCAGTCACTGACGTTGCCCTTCCAAAAGGCTTTGAAACCTTGAACGTACCAAGTAAGCCACTGAGCTTTAGCGCCGATGAAGTGGCGAAAATGCGTAAGACTTGGATTCGTGAATGGCAAAGCGCCCTGACTTTCTAAGAGTTACCTTTGAATACTGTACCCAAATTAGGCATAGGGGTCGCGATAGTCATCGCGGCCTTTGTTCTTTCTGCGCTGAGTGCTTTGGCTTTTCAGGCTCCGTCTCTGGATGTGCTGCTGATTTGGCATGATCCCTATTATCAGCACGTTACTAAGTTCAGCTTCTATCAGGCTTTTCTATCCACGTTGATTAGTGTGGGTTTGGCGATTCCCGTCGCCCATTCGCTTTCCCGCCGTGAATTTTTCGGTAAGTCATTACTGCTCAAACTGTTCGCTTCCACCTTAGTTCTGCCTGTTTTAGTCGGGGTTTTTGGATTGTTGGCGATATATGGCAACAGCGGTTTGATTGCCCAATGGTTACAAACCTTTGATGCCAAGCTGCCATTTTCTATCTATGGCTTGAACGGTATTTTACTTGCGCATGTGTTCTTTAATCTGCCTTACGCTGCGCGGTTATTGTTGCAAACACTGGAGTCGATTCCTGCTGAGCAACATAAGCTATGTGCTCATCTCGGCATGAGCCATTGGGATAAGTTTCGTTGGGTTGAGTGGCCTCGATTAAGACAACAATTGCCACATGTAAGCGGCCTCGTTTTTATGCTGTGCTTTACCAGTTTTGCCACGGTGATGGCACTGGGAGGCGGGCCTAAATCAACCACCATTGAGTTGGCTATTTACCAAGCGATAAAATTTGACTTTGACCTGCAGGCCGGCGCGCTATTAGCACTGTGGCAAATGTTGTTGTGCGGAGTGATCGCGATAGGCGTTCAGAAGCTGACAAAGCCAGTTTCTATAAGCTCTGGCAGCACATCGGTACAGCAATACTTAACGAAGGATCATGGGTGGTCAAAAGCTTGGGATAGCTTTTGGATCATGGGTGCCTTTTTACTGGTTATCCCACCACTTGCGATGGTGATTCTGAGCGGCATAAATCAACAGGTTGGCTCGGTATTAAATGACGAACGTTTTTGGTCTGCGCTATTCAACTCTTTAAAAGTTGCAGCTATGGCGAGCACTCTTGCAGTGGCTGCTGGCGTTTCCATTTTGCTCACCAGTCGGCGTTGGCGTCTGGAGTATAAAAACTCACGGGCGGATCACATTGAGTTGGTTGGTACCATTATTTTGGTAACGCCGGGTCTGGTGATCAGCACTGGTTTGTTTTTGTTGCTCCGTTCCTTTACCGATGTTTTCAGTCTGGCATTTTTTGTCGTCATACTTGTCAACGGTTTGATGGCGCTGCCGTATGTGATTAAGACGTTAGCACAGCCGATGTTACACATTGAACAGCAATATCAATACGTTTGTGCCAGCTTAGGAATGCGAGGCTGGCAGCGATTTAAAGTTGTGGAATGGCGAGCACTACGTAAACCTTTTGCTCACGCTTTCGCAATCAGCTTTATGTTTGCGATAGGGGACTTAAGTGCGATTGCGTTATTTGGCGGACAAGAATTCAGAACTTTGCCGTTGTATTTATTCCAACTGCTCGGCAGTTATCAGATGGAAGCGGCAGCGGTGGTTTCGGTCACCTTACTCTTGCTTAGTGTTGGCTGCTTTACTCTGATTGAAAAAGTATTAAAAACGAAGGAGAGCGCACAATGTTAGTGTTGGATGATGTGCAATACACCTATCAAAGTGAACTGTTTCGTTTTGATTTAACCATTGAGCGCGGTCAGATTGTCTCGTTGATGGGGCCGAGTGGGGCGGGTAAATCGACATTGTTGGCACTGGTCGCTGGCTTTATCCATCCTGACCAAGGGGATATCCAAGTTGATGGCGAATCCATTGTCGGTAAAGAACCTTATCTGCGTCCATTCTCAATGTTGTTTCAGGAGCATAACTTGTTTGCTCATTTGTCGGTGCGCGACAACATCAGTTTAGGATTGCATCCGGGCTTAAAGCTCACCGCAGACCAAAAGCTTCAGGTTGAGCAAGCCGCGCAGCAGGTTGGTGTTGCAGAGTACCTCGACCGCTTGCCAGAGCATCTCTCTGGTGGTCAACGCCAACGTGTTGCGTTAGCACGTTGTTTTGTCCAGCCTCATCCGGTGTGGCTGTTGGATGAACCTTTCTCTGCGCTCGATCCTGTGCTGCGTGAAGAGATGCTTAGCTTAGTGAAAAGGTTGGCTGCAGAGCGGAGAATTACCGTACTCATGGTGACCCATCATCTCAATGATGCAAAAGCCATAGCAAGTCACTTTGCGTTTGTTGCGGGTGGAAAAATTGAGGCGACAGGTGAGATAGGTCAGCTCTGCGTGACACATTCAAGTGAGGCTTTACAAGCCTTCGTTCGGGCAGCTGGATAAGCTCTATTGGGTTAGAAAAACAAAAGGTTGATGTAAATATCAACCTTTTTCTTTTGTCTCGATCGTTTAGTGACTTTAGCTTTGTGGCTTCACTACCATCACGTTGACGGGAGAATATTCCACCACCTTGCTGGCTACTGAGCCGAGCATCACTTTATTGATTTTCGAACGCTTGTGGCTTGGCATGATGATCAGGTCAATCCCTAAACGCTTAGCGTGTTCAATAATGGTCGTGTACGGCTTACCTTCTGCCACGTGGATACTATAGGTGACGTCTTCCTTGATGTTGTCTTCCGCAAACGTCGTTAACTGCTTTTCGACATCTTGCTTCATCTTTAGGGCAGCATCTTTTGGAAAGTAAGTCGCGACCATCGACATATGGATACCAGGTACAACCGTCAGCAAATGGATGACCGCATTCGCTTGCTTCGCATGCCAAACAGCCAGTTCAACCGCTCGGTCTGAGAAGCCTTGATCATTAAGGTCTACCGGAACAAGAATTTGTTTATACATTCAATTTCTCTCACTCAGCCCCCGGTCTCCCGGGGGGAATCGTTTAGGCGCTCAGTTGTTCTTTGCGCATACGACGTTTCTGGTTCATCGCTAGTGCCAGCAGAATCAATAAGCAAGGCACAAACACCCACTCTTTCATTGGGCGATCAGCGTCTTGAACGACCGATTTGATCTCCCAGTCAAAATCGATACCAGAGGATTCAGCAGGGCTACCAAATTCCACCATATCAACGATCATTTTGCCGTCATTTTCGACCAGCATCAGACCCATTGATGAGATACGTTCTTCTGCGGTTGTTGCATTGTCGTCAAACGGCAGCAGTACAGTTTTTTCAACGTTCTCACCTTCTAGGTTTTGTCCGGCGACACGCAGCTCGATTGATTGTCCCACACTTAGTCCCTCGACAATTTGAGCCACTTCAACCCCTGGGGAAAGCACTTTGGCAGGGAACATCATGTCCCACCAGAATCCCGGACGGAAGAAGGAAAATGTCAGTACCAATAATAGGACGGTTTCCCACCATTTATTGCGAGTAAACCACCAACCTTGAGTAGCGGCGGAAAATATCAGCATCGCAATAATGGAGGAGATGATGGTCAGGGCTAAATGCCACCATGTGTCGATACCCATCAATAGCAGTTGGGTATTGAAGACGAACATGAATGGTAAAATGGCGGTACGGATATCATAGGTGAAGCCCTGAATACCGGTACGGATCGGATCTGATTTCGCAATGGCTGCAGCAGCAAAGGCGGCTAAACCCACTGGCGGCGTATCGTCGGCCAAAATACCGAAATAGAACACGAACAGGTGAACGGCAATCAGTGGGATGATAAGCCCATGTGCCGCGCCAAGCGTGACAATTACTGGAGCCATCAGCGTCGATACGACGATGTAGTTTGCCGTGGTAGGAAGGCCCATACCTAATACCAAGCTGATCACTGCGGTGAACAGCAGCATTAAGAACACACTACCACCAGAGATGAACTCAACAAAGTCAGTCATGACCAGACCGATACCAGTCAGTGTTACCACACCTACCACCGTACCAGCAGCGGCTGTCGCCACACCGATACCAATCATGTTACGCGCACCAGAAACCAAACTTTCCAGAAGATCAATAAAGCCTTCTTTCGTCTGTTCTCCAATACCGCCTTGTTTAGATAGCAAGGCAATTAGCGGGCGTTGCGTTAACAGGATGAAAATCATGAACACGGTCGCCCAGAATGCAGATAAACCTGGAGAGAATCGCTCGACGGTTAAACACCAAACCAGAACCACAATTGGCAGTAAGAAATGAAGCCCCGATTTTACTGTTGGTCCCGGTTCAGGTACTTCAGTCAGCTCTTCATCGATATTGATCGCGCCATCTTTGGTGTGATTCGCCGATACTTTAACTAAAGCAACATAAGCAATAAGGAGAGCAACCATCACGATAGGTGTTGCAGCCTCACCAAAGACATCTTTCGTCCAGCCGACGCCGTAGTAAACCAGCGCACTGATGACACAAAGCCCTAAAATGGTTCCGGTGAACGACAACATGCTTTGCAGCATGGTTGGGTTATGACGACGAGGTAAACCTGTCATTCCTGCTTTACATGCTTCAAGGTGAACGATGTAAATCAATGCGATATACGAGATAAGCGCTGGCAGGATTGCCGCTTTGATAACTTCAACGTACGAGATCCCAACGTATTCCACCATCAAAAATGCAGCGGCACCCATGATAGGAGGCGTCAACTGACCGTTAGTAGATGCTGCTACTTCTACCGCACCTGCTTTGGTTCCCGGGAAACCAACGCGCTTCATCAAAGGAATCGTAAAGGTACCGGTCGTTACTACGTTCGCAATCGAAGAGCCTGATACAAGGCCTGAAAGACCTGAAGCCACAACGGCTGCTTTTGCCGGACCACCTCTCATATGCCCTAATAGTGAGAAGGCCACTTTAATGAAGTAAGCACCAGCGCCAGCTCGTTCTAACATCGCACCAAAGAGTACGAACAAGAATACGAAGGAAGTCGAAACGCCCAGAGCAACACCAAATACACCTTCAGTTGTTAACCATAAATGAGACATCGCTTTATTCAAGCTCGCGCCTTTATGGGCAATGACGTCTGGCATGTATGGGCCGGCGAAGGTGTAGGTAAGGAATACCGCAGCGACAAGCATCAGTGGTGGACCAAGTGCACGTCGTGTTGCTTCCAGAAGAAGCACCATACCAATCACGGCGACAACAATATCGGGCGTGGTTGGCGCGCCTGAACGTCCGGCGAGTTCCGTATAAAAGAGATAGATATAAGACGCTGAAAAGCTACCAGCAAGCGCAAGAATCCAGTCTACAGCCGGAATATGATCGCGTGGGGAATTTTTCATTGCAGGATAAGCAGTGAAAGCCAGAAAGATCGCAAATGTTAAGTGAATCGCACGAGCTTCAGTGTCATTAAGTACGCCAAAATTAAAAATAAATGGTAATGGTGATGCATACCATAACTGAAATAGTGACCAACACAGTGGGACAAACCAGAGGATTCGTCCTTGTATGCCAGATGGGCTACGTGCCCCTGTGTCTGCCTGAGCCACCATATCTTGCACATCTTGTGACGGGGCTTTGTTCGTCGCCATGTACTTTTTCCTTATTATTGATGGTTCTGCCTGTTTTATATGTCGAAAACTCACTTCGCCTCTATCAGTGTAGTGAACTGAGCGAAGTTTGCAGTCGAGTATTCCGCTGCCTGAAATTTAAATGAGGCTCGTTAGAAGCTCTGAATTGGCGGCGTTAAAGTGTTTTCTTGGCATGAGTGTGAGGTTTTAGAAAAACCGACGAATTTACCCAGATGATTTCTAGATGCGGGGTTTATCGCTGTCTTCATGGAGAAATGAATCAGCGGCAAAACTGACAAATGTCGGGTGACTTACCATGACTTTGGAATGTTGCAGGCTCTCAAAAACCAGAACAAGTCAGTCACATTAAGTTTGGCATCCAGAAGCACCTAAGGTAATAAACAAAGTATGCTGGCGATCCTGCGACAACCAGCATACTAAATCAGGCAGAAACTACTTGTTCCTGCCTTGCTTTTGAGTCCGTGGTGCTTACTTTAGCAGTCCCACTTCTTTGTAGTACTTAGCCGCGCCTGGATGAAGAGGAATTGAAAGACCTGCTTTCACCATGTCTTCTTTTTTCAGGTTCGCGAAAGCTGGGTGCAGGCGTTTGAATGTGTCGAAGTTTTCAAATACTGCTTTTGCAACATTGTATGCCACTTCATCAGAAACGTCTGTTGAAGTAACCATTGTTGCAGCTACACCAAAGCTCTTAACGTCTTGATCCGTACCACGATACATGCCGGCAGGTACTGTGCTGTACGCGTAGTAAGGGGTACTTGAAACGATCTTGTCGATCTCAGGACCAGTCGCTGGAACTAGCTTCGCATCACATGACGTGGTTGCTTCTTTGATTGAGCCATTTGGGTGACCAACCATGTAAATAAATGCGTCGATTTTGTTGTCACAAAGTGCTTGAGAACGCTCAGAACCTTTAAGCTCTGAAGCTAACTGGAAGCTATCTAGGGTCCAGCCCATCGCGTCCATCACTACACCCATTGTTGCACGGTCACCAGAACCTGGGTTACCGATGTTGACGCGTTTACCTTTCAGGTCTTTAACGTTTTCGATGCCAGAGTCTGATCGAGCAATGATGTTGAAAGGTTCGGTATGCAGAGAGAACATTGCGCGTAGCTTATTGTACGGGCCTTGTGCAGCAAACTCACTCGTACCGTTGTAGCCATGGTACTGCCAATCCGACTGAACGATACCGAAGTCTAATTCGCCAGCACGGATAGTGTTAACGTTGTAAATAGAACCACCAGTCGACTCAACCGAACAACGAATGTTGTGATCTTTACGACCTTTGTTGACCAATTTACAGATAGCACCGCCAGTAGGATAGTAAACACCTGTCACCGAGCCCGTACCGATAGTAATAAACTCTTGAGCGTTAACTGCGCCTGCACCCATAACGGCTGCAGCGATAGCGCCTACTTTGAGTAGTTTGTTAAATGCCATGAAATTCCCTTCCTTATATTTCATTATTTACCCGGAAATAACCATCAATCACTTCTGGAGTTTCCTGTTTGGAAACGGCATCTTTTCCAATCCAATTGTTTGAAAAAGCGAACAAATCATAACAAAAAATTGGCAGAAAATTATCCGACTGTTAAAAGTTATAGCGAATAAACCTGAAGATTGCGTTAATAGCCAGTGATTAAGTTGTTATTTTATTTCTTTTATAACAGTAGTTTACGATTGAATGAGGGGAAAGGAAGGAAAAATTAATAGCGTGATATATATCACAAAAAAATGATTAAAAAATAACCTTAAAACGCGATAGGGGAAGGAAGTTGTGAGCTACAGAATAGGATTTATCTTATAGCTCACAATCAGTTAGGTGACTTCAACCTACAGTTGTTAGCCAGTGTATTCGAACAGTTCACACACGGATTTGAACAACTGCTCTGTCGATACTGGCAACGTCGGAGTGATAAAGATAGTGTCATCACCAGCGACAACACCCAAGATGCCTTCAGATTTGCCAAGAGAGTCCAGCATACGAGCGATAAGTTGCGCAGCGCCAGGACCAGTATGGATAACAACTAACGCGGCATTGTGGTCGATATCCAACACGAGTTCACGCAAAGAACTGCTTGTCGTTGGGACACCCAGTTCTGCAGGAAGACAGTAAACCATTTCCATTTTTGCATTACGGGTACGAACAGCACCAAACTTAGTCAGCATGCGAGACACTTTAGATTGGTTAATACTTTCAAAACCTTGCAGTTTTAGAGCATCAACAATCTCGCCCTGTGAGCCAAAGCTTTCTTCCTTTAACAGGGCTTTAAAAGCTCGAACTAGGTTATCTTGTTTTTCAGTATTGCGCATAGTCATTATGATTCTCTTAATTACGGATCAGCAATTTTGCATATTCTCGCATATATATTCAGACAGTTCCAAAAAGTCCCGAGATAATGCTAGTTACATCACTGTAAATTATAAACAGAATGACATTCCATTTAACGGTGAATCATACATCTGTTTTATTTCCCGTAATCTATTGTCATTTCAAATGAATAAAAGAATAATCCAACCGTTTGTGTAGCACGAAAATGCGGATTTGCGCGAGGTCGCAAAGCTGGCGTTAATTGATTGTAATCAAGTTGTGATTCCTATAGCTTTACTTGGTTGGTTAAAAACTACCCTACAAATACATTTATAAAAAAATACTCTCAAGGAGAACTACATGAAAGTAGCCGTTATTGGTGCCGCTGGCGGTATCGGTCAAGCCCTTGCCCTTTTACTAAAGAACCGTCTTCCTGCTGGTTCTGATTTAGCCCTATATGATATTGCCCCTGTAACTCCAGGTGTTGCCGCTGATCTTAGCCACATCCCAACACCAGTATCGATCAAAGGATACGCAGGTGAGGATCCAACACCTGCACTGGAAGGCGCAGATGTGGTTCTAATTTCTGCTGGTGTTGCACGTAAGCCAGGTATGGATCGTGCGGATCTATTTAACGTTAATGCTGGTATCGTTAAGGCATTGGCTGAGAAAATTGCTGTAGTTTGTCCGAAAGCATGTGTTGGTATCATCACTAACCCTGTGAATACTACTGTGCCAATCGCTGCAGAAGTACTTAAAAAAGCTGGCGTTTATGACAAGCGCAGACTATTCGGTGTAACTACACTTGACGTTATTCGTTCAGAAACCTTCGTTGCTGAGCTGAAAGACAAAGATCCAAGTGATGTTCGTGTACCAGTTATCGGTGGTCATTCAGGTGTGACTATTCTTCCTCTGCTTTCTCAAGTAGAAGGCGTTGAGTTTACTGCTGAAGAAGTTGAAGCACTGACTAAGCGTATCCAAAACGCGGGTACTGAAGTCGTTGAAGCGAAAGCGGGTGGCGGTAGTGCAACTCTATCTATGGGCCAAGCAGCGTGTCGCTTTGGTCTGTCTCTAGTACGTGCTCTTCAAGGTGAAGAAGGCGTTGTTGAGTGTGCTTACGTTGAAGGTGACGGTGAGCACGCACCATACTTTGCTCAGCCAGTGAAGCTAGGTAAAGAAGGTGTTGAGGAAGTACTAAGCTACGGTGCACTAAGCGACTACGAAAAGTCTGCTCTAGACAACATGCTAGAAACGCTAAATGGTGATATCAACATCGGTGTTGAGTTCGCGAAATAATTTTAAGCGTTTATACGTTTACAAAAAGCCGATCTTAGGGTCGGCTTTTTTGATCCCTTTATTCTGTCTGACGTAAAAGGTGTAACGCCAACAATGTCAATCAGGAGTAGGGTATGGAAGCAAGTCGAATCCGTAAAGGCATGGTTGTAGAGTGCCAACAAGGTGTCGGTACGATTCTTGTCGTTGATCGTGAAGCAGAAACCGTTTTACTGGCTAAACAGGGAACTGACCAGCAAATTGCAGTCACGTTTGACGAGATAGAAGATGACCCGCAGCTACACGGAGGGAGCGACCGTTATTATTAGTTGAGCAAACAACACTGGAACGAGAAAAGGAAGAGCGTGCTCTTCCTTTTTATTTTCAGCCTTAAACCACCAACGTTGGTCGGTGGTTATAATTGATCGCCTTGCTGGTCCAGTTAGCAGTGCTTATCGAGTGCGTTTAACCGCTACATGAGCCAGTGTAACGAGTGCTTCTTTATACTCTGACTCAGGCAGTACAGACAGCTCCGCGATTGCCTTGTCGGCTTCGTCGAGGGCTTTTTGAGTCGTGTACTCTAAAGAACCTGCTTCTTTCATGACAGCGAGGATATCGTCAAGACGATCCATTCCGTTTGCTTTCTCGATCGCTTCACGGATCATCTGAGCATTTTCAGGTGTCGTGTTTCTCATCGCATGAAGTAGAGGAAGGGTAGGTTTACCTTCTGCTAAATCATCGCCAACATTTTTACCCATGTCTTCGCCATCTGATGTGTAGTCCATGACATCGTCAATCAGTTGGAATGCGGTACCTAAGTACTTACCGTAATTCTGTAATGCGATTTCAACGTGCTCAGGGGCATCATTCAGGATGGCACCAATTTGTGTCGCAGACTCAAACAGGCGTGCCGTCTTAGAGTAGATGACCTGCATGTAGCTTTCTTCTGTCGTGTCAGGATCGTTACAGTTCATTAATTGCTGAACTTCACCTTCGGCGATCACGTTTACGGCGTTACTCATTAACTGAAGGATCTTCATGGATCCTAGCTCAGTCATCATCTGGAATGAGCGAGTATAGATAAAATCCCCAACTAGCACGCTTGCTGCGTTGCCAAAGGCAGCATTTGCGGTCGCTTTACCACGGCGCATATCTGACTCGTCTACCACATCATCGTGCAACAGCGTTGCTGTATGGATGAACTCAATAAACGCAGCTGCCATGGTATGACCGCTGCCTTGATAACCAAGTGCACGGGCCGACAAAATCGCCAATAGCGGTCTTAGGCGTTTGCCTCCACCACTGACGATATAGAAACCGAGCTGATTGATTAAAGAGACATCAGAATTTAGTTGGGCTTGAATTGTTTCATTCACTTTTGCCATGTCATTGGCAGTAAGCGCTTGGATAGTTTTAAAATCCATTGTATATCCGGCTGAAGTTAGACCCTGCAAGGCTTATTCGATTTATATAATTGTCGAATAATACACTAAAAAACGTTGATTAATACATTACTAAAGGGCATGATTGCCGCACTTTTCTTTGGCGATTAGCTTTTCGCCAATTTTTTCAAAATATGGCTTGTCATAGGGACATCTCTTCTGTAGAATCTGCGCCCTATTGATGATTAGTTTAGCGCACACCCTCACGAAAGGCTGTGCGGAAAAAGCGGAGTAAAATATGTACGCTGTTTTCCAATCTGGTGGTAAACAACACCGTGTAAGCGAAGGTCAAACTCTTCGTTTAGAGAAATTAGACGTTGAAACTGGTGCAACTGTAGAATTTGATAAAGTTCTTCTTGTTGCTAACGGCGAAGACATCAAAGTTGGTGCTCCTCTTGTAGAGGGCGGCAAAATTGTTGCTGAAGTTGTACAACACGGTCGTGGCGATAAAGTTAAAATCGTTAAGTTCCGTCGTCGTAAGCACTCTCGTAAGCAACAGGGTCACCGTCAGTGGTTCACTGAAGTGAAGATCACTGGTATCAACGCTTAATCTATTAGGAGAGTTTAACAATGGCACACAAAAAAGCTGGTGGTTCTACTCGTAACGGCCGCGATTCAGAAAGCAAACGTCTAGGTGTTAAGCGTTTCGGTGGTGAATCTGTACTTGCAGGTAACATCATCGTTCGTCAACGTGGTACTAAGTTCCACGCTGGTAACAACGTAGGTATCGGTAAAGACCACACTCTATTCGCTCTTACTGAAGGTAAAGTGAAGTTCGAAGTGAAAGGTCCTAAGAACCGTAAGTTTGTTAGCATCGAAGCTGAGTAATTAGTTTTTAACTTAATTACTTAATAGCTTTAAGCTGAATTCAAAAGCCCTGCCGAATCGGCGGGGTTTTTTATTTGTAGGCAGTCGACATATCGAAACTTCTCGGTAGATCCAAAGCGATTCGAATCTGGGAGTTTAGATCTGTCATCTGCTAAAATTGTCGGATGACAAAGTAGATTTAATCCACGCACGAAGTAGTCGGAGTAAAAGATGAAGTTCGTAGATGAAGCTGTAGTAAAAGTTCAGGCAGGCGACGGCGGTAGCGGCGTTGTTAGTTTCTGGCGTGAAAAATTCATCACTAAAGGTGGTCCTGATGGCGGTGATGGTGGTGACGGCGGCGATGTATATATCCAAGCTGACGAAAACCTAAACACCCTAATCGATTACCGTTTCCAACGCTTTTACGAAGCAGAGCGTGGAGAAAATGGCCGCGGTGGTAACTGTACTGGTAAGCGTGGTAAAGATATTGTGATGCGTGTTCCGGTTGGTACTCGTGCAGTTGATATCCACACTAACGAAATCGTTGCAGAAGTTGCTGAACACGGCAAAAAAGTAATGGTAGCTAAAGGTGGTTGGCACGGTCTGGGCAACACGCGCTTTAAATCTTCTGTAAACCGCGCTCCTCGTCAGAGAACGTTGGGTACTAAAGGTGAAGTTCGTGAAATTCGTCTAGAGCTATTACTGCTTGCTGACGTTGGTATGCTTGGCTTGCCAAACGCCGGTAAATCAACCTTTATTCGTGCTGTATCTGCTGCAAAACCAAAAGTGGCGGATTACCCATTTACGACGCTTATCCCAAGCTTAGGCGTGGTTAGTGTTGTACCTGAGAAAAGCTTTGTAGTTGCGGATATCCCTGGTCTGATTGAAGGCGCTGCGGATGGTGCAGGTTTAGGTATTCGATTCCTGAAACATCTAGAACGTTGCCGCGTTTTACTGCACATGATCGATATCATGCCGATTGATCAGTCTGATCCAGTGCAAAACGCACTAACGATCATTGATGAGTTGGAACAGTACAGTGAAAAGCTAGCTGATAAGCCTCGTTGGTTAGTGTTCAACAAAGTTGATCTAATGCCGGAAGAAGAAGCGAATGAAAAGATCCAAGAGATCTTGGATGCGCTAGGTTGGGAAGACGAGTACTTTAAGATCTCGGCAATCAACCGTTCTGGTACGAAAGAACTTTGTTACAAGCTGGCAGACTTTATGGAAAACCTACCTCGTGAAGAGGAAGAAGTTGCTGAAGAAGATAAAGTTAATTTCATGTGGGATGACTACCATAAAGACGCAATGGCTGGTAAAGACGTTGTTACTGAAGATGACGACGACGATTGGGATGACTGGGACGATGAAGAAGATGACGGTCACGTTGTCTACGTTCGTGACTAATTTTATCATCCGGTAATAATTACCAAGAAAATTTAATCAAGCCGCAATGCCTATTGCGGCTTTTTTTGTATCTAATCATATTTAGATGATGTGATTTACGGCACAATAATACTCATGCCAGTAATGTGTGATCATAAAATTGCGTAGGAAACATCGTTTAAAGCAAGGAAGAATGTGCGGTATTTAGTGGTTCTAATTCTAATATTCTCACGCGACTATAGGCGATTTGGTCCAGCAAGAATGATTTATTAATTTCTGGAACTAGTATCATTAATTATGCAGACCCTAAAAGGACTTAGATGTATCTATGGCATTAGAAACTATACCTACCACAAAGGTATCGGTATCAAATCAAAGGGCGATTTCTCGTCTTGTTGCTCAAGCCGGACAGATGTTGCTTGCTCATGGTGCTGAAAGTACCTTAGTGAGCGATATCATGCGCCGCATTGGCCTTGCTTGTGGTGTTCATGAAGTCGCGGTAGCACTCTCTGCAAATGCACTTGTCGTAACCACGCTGATGGATGGGCATTGTATTACCACAACACGAAGTTGCGCCGATCGTGGTATCAATATGCGAGTTATCACGCAAATTCAGCGTATTTGTATCATGATGGAACGAGGGTTGCTCGATTCAACCATGGCGCAGAAAAAGCTTAATCATATCAGTCCTGAGCGCTATAACCGATGGCTGGTGGTCTTTATGATCGGACTATCATGTGCGGCATTCAGTCATTTAGCGGGAGGGGATATAAGCATATTTTTCATGACTTTCTTAGCCTCTGCAGTCGGCATGATTGTTCGTCAGGAAATTGGCCACCGTCATTTCAATCCTTTACTCAATTTTGCCGCTACGGCATTTGTGACGACCTTAATTTCTGCGCAGGCGGAAATTTATCAGATTGGTAACTTGCCTACGGTCGCGATGGCATCGTCAGTGTTGATGCTAGTGCCGGGCTTCCCATTGATTAACTCAGTAGCCGACATGCTCAAAGGTCATATCAATATGGGGATTGCCCGCTTTGTCATGGCGAGTTTATTAACGCTTGCGACCTGTTTAGGCATAGTGGCAGCGATGAGTGTGACCGGGATTTGGGGATGGAGCATCAGATGAGTACTGTCGATTTGCTGGTTGGATTATTAAACGACATGTTTTTTGCCGCTATTCCGGCAGTGGGCTTTGCATTGGTCTTCAATGTGCCGCATAAAGCATTAATCTATTGTGCGGTAGGCGGCGCGATTGGTCATGGTAGTCGTTATTTAATGATGCAGTTCGGGATTCCTATTGAGTGGGCAACCTTCTTCGCTGCGACCTTAGTTGGGATGATTGGTGTGTATTGGTCTCGTCGCTTTTTGGCCCACCCGAAAGTATTCACCGTTGCTGCTCTGATCCCTATGGTTCCCGGCGTGTTTGCCTACAAAGCCATGATTGCGATGGTAGAGATAAACCATTTAGGTTACTCACCTGAGCTACTTGCGACGTGCATGGAAAATTTTCTTAAGGCCATGTTTATTATTGCAGGTTTAGCCATTGGCCTTGCTGTTCCGGGGCTGTTATTCTATCGCCGCAGACCGATAGTATAAGGACCCGACATGATCATTAGTATGATTGCCGCGATGGCAGACAATCGTATCATTGGTAAAGATAATCAAATGCCATGGCACTTGCCGGCTGACTTCGTATGGTTTAAGCGTTGCACCATGGGTAAGCCCGTCGTCATGGGACGCAAAACGTATGAGTCTATCGGACGTCCGTTGCCTGGTCGTCTTAATATCGTTATCAGTCGTGATGAATCTCTAAGTATCGAAGGGGTGACGACAGTGACGTCCATTGATCAAGCATTAGAGGTTGCGGGTGATGTGGAAGAAGTGATGATCATTGGTGGTGGAGCTATTTACTCAGCCTGTCTACCACTCGCAACGAAGTTGTATGTGACACATATTGAGGCAGCTATCGAAGGTGATACGCAGTTCCCTGATTGGGGGAATGAGTTTAAAGAAACTTATTCTGAAGCGTATCAAGCGGATGAGAAAAACGCCTACAACATGCGCTTTACGATTCTGGAAAAATAATGGTTATAAAAAAGCACCGCGAATGCGGTGCTTTTTGTTTGTCGTGTAGGTTTATGTTAAGAGAATGAATCGCTTAACTTAATGCCTGTTGGGTAAAAATTTGTTTATCTTCCCAACGGATCATCGTTAGTTCTCCACCCCAAACACAGCCAGTATCCAGACCAATCACTTCTTCATCGATATGGCCTTGTAATGCCGCCCAATGTCCGAATAGGACAGTCTTGCCTAGCTCCACTCTCTGTGGAAGATCAAACCAAGGAATTAACTCTTCATCTGTCACTTGTTGTGGCGGAAGTTTGCAATCCATGTCCAGGCGTCCATCTGGAAAGCAAAAGCGCATACGCGTAAATGCATTGATGGTATAGCGATAGCGATCTAACCCTGTCAGAGAATCATCCCAGTAATCTGGTTTGTTACTGTACATATTGTGCAGTAGCCACGATAAGTGATCGCTTTGCAGGATGTTTTCTACTTCGCGGGCACATTGGCGGGCTGTTGCCAAATTCCACTGTGGTGAAATTCCGGCATGGCACATAACGAAGTCATCATGCTCCGCAAGAAGCGGTTGCTTAGAGAGCCATTGCAATAACTTTTTACAGTCTGGGGCCGAAAAGATTGGGGCGGTTCTGTCTTTATCTTTCAATTTCTTAACGCCATGAGCGACGGCAAGTAAATGCAGGTCGTGATTGCCAAGTACCACTTTGGCACTGTCACCCAATGATTTAACAAAACGTAAGGTTTCTAACGACTTAGGTCCTCTGGCGACGAGATCACCCGCTAGCCAGAGTTGATCATTCTTGGGAGAGAAAGATACTTGTTCTAATAGACGCTGCAGTTCTTCAAAGCAGCCTTGGATATCACCAACAATATAGGTAGCCACTGACTCTCCAATCTTATTAATTTAAAACATTCGGAATGGCAAGACGGAACGGTTCTATTTCAGCGATGAACTCCTGACCATGTTCATCTAGCATTTTATAGTGTCCCTGCATAACACCGACGGGTGTTTCTAGCGCAGTCCCACTGCTGTAGGTGTATTCATCGTTACTTGGAATAAACGGTTGCTGGCCAACCACACCATCGCCTTCAACGGTCATCTGTTTGCCATTAGAGTCGGTGATCAACCAACGACGGCTAATCAATTGCACAGTTTGCTGGCTCAGGTTTTTAATCGTGATGGTGTAGGCAAAAACGTAGCGTTGTAGCTCGGGATTAGACTGTTCTTCGATGTATTTGGTGTGAACTTGAATTTTAATGCAGGGTTGAATGACGTCCATGTACACTCCTTGGAAAAATTAGCAATAAGCCAAACCGACAGGGTTTGGCTTATTGTTTGGTTTACTTAGTGCTGTGGGTTATCCGCCAGCCAGTTCGCCATCGCGACGAATTGCTCTAGCGTCAGGTTCTCTGGACGCATACTTGGGTTGATTCCCAACTCTTCCAGCACTTCTGTACTCAACAGTGATTTGTAGCAGTTACGCACGGTCTTACGGCGTTGGTTAAAGCCTTCACGACATACGCGATCCAGTAAACGTAAGTCTTTAGCTGGACATGGTAGTACTTCGTAAGGAACCAGACGAACGACGGCTGAGTCTACTTTCGGTGGCGGTACGAATGCTGTTGGTGGCACTTCCAGTACTGGCACCACTTTACAGTAGTACTGAGCCATGACCGTCAGACGGCCGTAAGCTTTGCTGCCTGGACCTGCTGCCAAACGGTTAACCACTTCTTTTTGAAGCATAAAGTGCATGTCTTGAATGTCTTTATGGAATTCAAAAAGATGAAACATCAACGGGGTAGAGATGTTGTACGGCAAGTTACCGAAGATACGTAGCTTGTTGTTCGGTTTTACGAGCTGTGTGAAGTCGAAACGCATCGCATCGCCTTCATGAATCGTTAACTTGTCCGCCAGCTCTGGGTGGTTACGTAAACGCTCTGCCAGATCTCGGTCAAGTTCGATAACGGTGAACTTGTCGACTTCGCGACCTACTGGTTCAGTAATAGCGCCCAGACCTGGACCGATTTCAACCAGATTCTGGCCTGGTCTTGGGTTAATCGCTGATACGATACCATCAATAATGTATGGATCGTTCAGGAAGTTTTGACCAAAACGTTTACGCGCTTTGTGTCCTAAATGGACATCATTTCTCATTGTTTCTTCTCTACCAATTCTATCGCATGCGTGAGCGCTGTTCGGAAACTCCCTGTATCCGCCTGACCTGTCCCTGCCAGATCTAATGCAGTACCGTGATCCACCGATGTTCTAATAAAAGGTAGACCAAGCGTAATGTTTACTGAACGACCAAAGCCTTTGTATTTTAAAACTGGCAATACTTGATCGTGGTACATGCCTAAAACAGCATCAGCATCGTTTAAATATTTGTCATTGAAAATGGTATCTGCCGGCAATGGGCCGATCAGATTAAACCCTTTTTCTTGTCGAATCTTTTCCAGTGTCGGAGTGATGGTTTCGATCTCTTCACGACCTAAACAACCATCTTCTCCCGCATGTGGGTTAAGCCCGCAAACATAGATGTTTGGTTGCTTGATGGCAAATTTTTCAACGAGGTCTTTATGAAGAATATCGATGATTTTCTCTAATCGCTCTTCAGTGACGGCTTTTGACACATACGCCAAAGGAATATGTGTGGTTACCAGCGCAACACGCAGTCCTTCCGTCGCCAGCATCATCACAACTAACGGCGTATTAGACTTCTCGGCAAAGAATTCAGTATGTCCACTGAATGCAACGCCAGAGCGATTGATCACCCCCTTATGAACAGGGCCGGTGACAATAGCATCAAATTCGTCATTCATACAGCCTAAAGCGGCTCTTTCTAGCGTTTTTAATACATAGTGGCCATTCGCTTCATTGAGCTGGCCAGCAACCGCGCTTTCTGATATTTCAACATGATCAACGATAAGCGTGCCGGCTTTCTGTGCTTGTGGCGCTTCTTCTGGATTATAATCAGAGAGTTGGACATCGATACCAAGTAATTTGGCTCGTTCCATTAACATGTTCTTATCTGCGCAGACGACGATTTGGTGTGCCCAGTCTTCTTTTGAGAGAGCAAGCACCAGGTCAGGGCCGATACCCGCAGGTTCCCCTGCGGTCACGACAATTCTGCGGACTAAATTAGTTGTCATTGCTGTCATCCACGATTTCAACAAACGCACTTGCACGCAGTTCCTGCATCCATGCGCCTGCTTCTTCATTAAACTTACGGTTGAAGAGAATGCGGTAAGCTTTATTCTTCAATGCAGAGTCAGTACGGTCAACCTGACGGCGATCCAGCACTTCTACGATATGCCAGCCGTGAACGGTTTTGAATGGTTCACTGATCGAACCCACTGGTAGTGTTTCTACCTGATGTTTAAATTCAGGTACGTAAAGGTCCGGAGTTTGGTAACCAAGTTCACCGTTCTGAGCAGCAGAGCCTGGGTCTTGGCTGTATTGAGACGCTAACTGAGCAAACGTTGCTTCACCTGCTTTAATGCGGCGAGCATATTCATTTAATTGTTTTTTAGCACCGTCATCACTCAGGATAACCGTTGGTTTGATCAGGATGTGGCGTGCGTTAACTTCCGTTACTGCAACAGTTTCCAGACCTTTTACATCGTCAATTTTCAGGATATGGAAACCAACACCACTACGGAATGGACCGATGATGCTGCCTTTGTTCTGCATATTGATTTGGTCGGCAAAGATGGTTGGCATTTCCTCTTTGCGCATCCAGCCCCAGTCACCACCTTGCAAGGCTTTTGGCCCTTTAGAGTAGGTGTAAGCCATTTCAGTGAAATCAGCGCCGTCATTGAGTTTTTTGGCCAGCGCTTTTGCTTCTGCTTCTACTGCCGACTTTTCTTGATCATCAGAGAAGCGCAGCTGGATATGGCTGATTTTGTATTGAACCGTGGCGTTGGTTTCTTGTGATAACTGTTCTGAAAGGCTGTCTACTTCCGCAGGCAGAATGTTTACACGACGACGCACAAGCGCGTTACGTGCTTCTGACGCTGCAATTTCCTTACGGATTTGCTCGCGGAATTCTGTGTAACTTAGCCCTTCGCTTGCAATCGATGCCGTTAGTTGCTCCACACTTTGATTGTTGTTGCGTGCAATTTCTGCAATTGCCTGGTTAAGGCGGCTATCGTCGATACGAACGCCGATACGATCCGCTTCCTGGCCTTGAAGCGTATCAAGAATCAGTTTTTCTACTACTTGATCATGCAGAACCTGGGCAGAAGGTAGGCTTTTACCACTTTGGCGAGCATTGGCTTGTAGCGTTTTTAGTGCTGTGTCGATATCACTTTGTAGAATGACACCGTCATTAACGATAACAGCAACCTTATCAAGCTCTACTGGTGCTGCAACGGCTCCGCAAGAGAGTAGGGTCGTAAATAAGATTGATTTCCAAATTTTCATTTAAAATTCCGTCAGTATTTTTAATTAGTGTCTTATTTACTCTAAGACGCTTAATTCGATTAATTGTTCAGATAGAATGGGCGACCATATTTGATTGTGTTATCTGAGCCTTCCAATTCTTTGGCAGCAGTGCCGTTGGTTTGGTTGGTGGCAAACCCTTGAATACCGACGCTAACACTGAAGTTGCTTTCGTATTCTGCTGATGCCCCTGAGCCGCCGATAATCTGGTCTTCCCAGCCTAACAGTTGGTTAGAGTAGGTTAAACCGATATACCAACAATCAGATTGATAGCGTAAGCCTGCTAGCCATTCTAAGTCGTTATTTTCATTTAGGTCATAGTAGTACTGACCACTGGCGGACCAGTTCTGGTTGAATTCGTAAGCGGCAACAATACCTGCCTGAGAAATACCTTTACGAGTAATGGTGTCCAGGTTTTCGAGAATGATCGTATCTTCAATATATTCACGAGTGACATAACGGTAGTTACTTTGAATAAAGCCACCGTCGAACTGGTACTCTAACGTGCTGTTCGCAAGTTGCATTGAGCCTAGGTCGATGTCGTACTGAATACCGCCATGATAGAACACGGAATCGTTGTAGTTGAAATCAGCTTCAATCGCCCAAGACGAATAGTTTGTTGTTTCATCTGGATCGGTTGGGTTGTTGCTCAGCTTGGTCTTTTTATCAAAGTAGTAGATTTGACCAAATGAAATATTGAGACGTTCTTTATAATCGTCATCAAAGAAACGTGTGCTCGCACCGTAGCTTAGCTGGTTTGCGGATGCGATCTTATCAATACTACTGTACTTACGGCTACGGAATAGACCGTAGTAATCGGTTTGCAGCAACGTTGTATCGTAGTTGTAGATATTGGTTTGATCTTCTTTCGGTACGTACAAGTACTGGACCTGCGGTTCCAGAGTTTGGGTGTAACCTTCGACCCAGCTGGTATCACGTTCAAGGTAAATCTGCGCATTACTACGGAACTCTGGAATCACACGAGACACTTTTTCATCCAGCTGAAGCTCTAGATCAGAGTCTGTAAGACCATTTAAGTCTTGTGAGTAGTAAGTCGCAAGTACGCGTGCTTCTGTGGTCCAGGCCGACCAAGAGTTTGACAGTGGGATAGTAAAGCCTGGCTCGATATGAAAGCGAGTTGCATCAGGTTTTGCGTTATCACTGGTGTCAAAGCGGCTAAGTTGGCTTTTAACATCAAAGTTCAGGTAATTTCCCCACACTGGCGTGTAGTAGTTTAACGCTAACTGAGGCATCAAACGGTAAGGTTTGTTTTCTTCTTGCAACAAGACCTGGAAGTCACGAACCGTTAATGAGGCGTCCCAGAAATCTGAACGGTACTGGACTTCTCCTTCCTGCATCAGTTGACCGTCTTCACGGTTACCGATATCAGAGTCGAGATCCAGGAAGTAATCGATATCGCTCACTTCTGAGTAATCGATATCGACAACCCAATGCTTGTCGATAATGCCTTCATGCTTAAACTGGTAGCCCCAGCGCGTTTCATCGGCATACTTTCTGTCTGAATTTAGGTATTCGCCTTTGATTTCACCTTCTCCCCAACCATCGGTTAGATAGCGGAAGTCAGTGTCGAATTTGGTACCACGTTGCTGCATGTAGAGCGTGGTCAGGGTCATATCGTATTGAGGTGCAATGTTCCAGTAGAATGGCACTTCTACTTCCATACCATCGCTAGAACCGTACGATAGAGAAGGGAATAGCAGACCCGATTTACGTGTATTACCAATTGGCATTGTCAGGTAAGGGACGTAGAAGATTGGAACATCTAACACTTCAAAACGAGGGTGGTGCAGTGTTGCCGTCTCTTCATCCTGGTCGACATCGATACCCGACGCAACCAGACGCCAAGAGTTATCCCCCTGAGGGCAGGAGGTGATAGAACCGTCTTCCAGTTCATAAATCGACTGGCCAGTACGCGCAATATAAGCCGCTGTTCCTCGGCCTTGTTGGCAAATGAAGTGGTAGTCTGTGTTCTCGAGAGAGAAAGTGTCTTGATCAATATCGCTGGTGACGCGATCCGATCGGGCTTCGACCTGACCGTCATTGAAGGTGACATTACCTTCAGCAACCACGACGTTGTCTTGTTGGTGCAGCGTTACGCTATCTGCGGTGATTTTCTTTTGACCTTGCGTGACTTGGACGTTACCAGAGTACTGTGCTTTATCGCCACTAATGGCTTGCAGTCTGTCAGCTTCGACTACTACGGGTGCATTTAAAGCGTCCTGCTCACCACTCGTTTCGACCAAACATTGATCTGTGGTGGGCATTTCCTGCACACTATCATGGATATTCGCGTCAGCTTGAGTGGTAGGTACAAACAAGGCGGTGCTGATAGAGGCCGCTAAAAATGTGCGGGAAAAATGTTGCATTGAATCGAACTTTCCTGTGTCACTGTTATACCAATCGTAGTAAATAACTACTCACTTACTTACGGTAATTGATATTACTCGATGGCTATAGGGCTCGTTGTACCCTAGCGTAATAGCCAAATGAATCAACTACTATCGTCGTAAATGTCCCAGCTCATTGACTCGCTGTGGCATAATCGAGATAAAGTAGCTGCAAAGATAAGCAGGCGAATGGCCTAGCCGAAATAAAACTAATTCCATTATCATAAAGGAAATCGTTGCATACGGCACTATAAGACCGCTTTCGTCGATAAAAATTCATTGATAGAGAACACATAATGCATATTTTTGGCAAAATATTAGGTGCCTTTTTTGGCTTGTTACTTGGCGGGCCACTCGGCTTGCTATTTGGCTTATTTGTTGGCCATCAGTTTGATAAAGCACGCCGTTTGAGTCATGCGGGGTTCTCTACTGGTGGGTTCGGCAAAGGACCGAGTCAGGCGCAACGTCAGGAAGAATTTTTCAAAGCGGCCTTTGCGGTCATGGGACACGTGGCAAAATCGAAAGGTCAGGTCACTAAAGAAGAGATTCAGCTTGCGTCCGCAATGATGGACCGTATGAACCTGCATGGTGAACAGCGCCGTGCAGCGCAAGACGCATTTCGTGAAGGTAAGGAAAGTGATTTCCCGCTGGAAGAGGTGTTGGTTAGGGTTAAGATCTCGACGGCGGGTCGTTTCGATTTACTGCAATTTTTCTTGGAGTTGCAAATTTCAGCCGCCTTTGCCGATGGCGAGATTCATCCAAGTGAACGAAATGTGCTGCATAAAATTGCACGCGCTTTAGGATTTTCTTCTGAGCAGCTAGAGCGAAGACTACACATGCAAGAAGCGGCGTTTCGCTTCCAGCATCAGGGCGGTTTTCATGGTCAGCATCAAGGCCAGTACCAGTCGTCTGGTGCAGGGTGGCAGCAAGCATCTCAAGCTGATCAGTTAGCGGATGCGTATAAAATCCTTGATGTTTCGGCGGATGCCGACAGCAAAACGGTTAAGCGTGCTTATCGTAAGCTGATGAACGAGCACCACCCAGATAAGCTGATGGCGAAAGGTCTGCCTCCAGAAATGATGAATGTAGCCAAAGAAAAATCGCAAGAAATTCAAAATGCTTATGATCTGATTAAGAAAGTAAAAGGCTTTAAGTAAATCTTTTTAGTTCTATCAGAGATGAAAGTAAAAAGGGCACTTGGTGCCCTTTTTGAGTTTTTGGGTTACAGGTGACTCAAAGCTATTCAAGCTATCCATTCAGTGAAATCAGTTAGCTTGATTCAAATTCCAATCGTAGTCGTATTTAACTCGACCGGAAAAGCGGTTGTACAGCGGTGCGTATTGCCTGATATGATTAAACACGTTGTTCTCACCACCAAAATCCACCGCAAACCAATCATAAATTGAAGAAATTTTCGCCGTGTCTCCTTCGATAGAAACGCCTTTCTTACTGTTGATAAATGTTTTCGCTGCGCTGTCTAACAAGGTCTGTGTGTTGTCAGCGGTAAACGCCTGAGCTTGCAAGTTCGGACAGCCCAGGCTTGCACAGTTAACTGCGTAATGTGTTCTTGGATCTTGCCAGATGGGGCGAAGAATTCGATGCTCAATATCATTCAGAGTTAAGTTTTGATTATTAATGGTAATGACGTCTTCATCCCAGGGCCCAAAACTAAACAGCCCTCCTAACTTAGTGATCGACTTTATCGGGTAATTATCCAATATCAGATCCACAGTGATGGCGTTGTACAGGTTTACCCAGTAAGCATATTGCTCAGCTTTGCGGTACTGCAAAGGATCGAGTTTTGCCAGACGCTGAATGTACTGTTTGAGTGTTGCTTTATCCGCTGCCGACACAGCGCGGTAGCGAAATAACGTATTTTCCCCCTGAGTGACAAGATAGCTGTCGAGTAATTGTTGCCACTCTTGGTGAGAGACTTGTGTTTGGCTGGCCTCATTTGAGTGGTTCCAGTAGGGCCATAGATCAGCTTTGGGAGCGGAGAAAACGGAAAAAGAAAATAGGGCGCAAAGGAGCAATAAAAAACGCATCATAGCGATACCGTCGGTTAAAGTTTGTAGTTAGTGTAGACCGGATTAGTGTTTGTTTTCTTACTTTTATCGACACGTAAAAATGAAAAAAGGCTGACAATGGTCAGCCTTTTACTTGTTTATTGCCTAAAGCGTCTTAGCGCAGGAAGCTTGGAATATTCGCTTCATATTCCGCAATTTTATCTTCGTGCTGAAGCGTCAAGCCGATGTTGTCCAAGCCATTCAGTAGACAGTGGCGACGGAACTCATCGATTTCGAAATCGTACTCTTTGCCATTGGCACGCACTTTGTTCGCTTCAAGATCCACTTCAATCTGTGCACCTTCATTCGCTTCAACGTATTGGAACAGTTCATCAACCTCTTGATCAGTCAGACGCACTGGCACCATTTGGTTGTTGATTGAGTTGCCATAGAAGATATCTGCAAAGCTTGGTGCGATCATCGCTTTAATGCCGTAATCGGCTAACGCCCAAGGAGCGTGCTCACGAGAAGAGCCACAACCGAAGTTTTCACGCGCAAGTAGGATAGAAGCACCTTGGTAACGTGGTGCGTTCATCACAAACTCAGGGTTTGGTTGTTCACCAGCATCATCAAGGAAGCGCCAGTCATGGAATAGGTGTTTACCGAAACCCAGGCGAGACACCTTTTGTAGGAACTGCTTTGGTATGATGGCATCAGTATCAACGTTCGCTGCATCTAGAGGAACAACTAAGCCTTTGTGTTGTTTAAAACCTGACATCTGTTTTTTCCTTAATCTAGTTCACGAATATCAACAAAGTGACCAGCGATAGCCGCCGCCGCCGCCATTGCAGGACTAACCAAGTGGGTACGACCATCACGGCCTTGACGACCTTCAAAGTTACGGTTTGAAGTCGATGCACAACGCTCCTGAGGACCTAGGCGGTCGTTGTTCATCGCCAGACACATTGAACAGCCCGGTAGACGCCATTCAAAGCCCGCTTCTTTAAAGATAACATCCAAGCCTTCCGCTTCTGCTTGTGCCTTCACTTGCTCAGAGCCAGGAACAATCAATGCCTGAACATGTGACGCGACTTTGCGGCCTTTAGCCACTTCTGCCGCTGCGCGCATGTCTTCAATACGTGAGTTAGTACAAGAACCAACAAACACTTTATCAACTGGGTAGTCTGACAGTGATTTACCCGCTTCTAGTCCCATGTAAGCCAGCGCTTTTGCTGCCGATGCTTTTTCCACAGGGTCTGAAAAACTTTCTGGTGAAGGAATCGGTTGGTCAACCGCGATAACCTGACCTGGGTTTGTACCCCAAGTTACTTGCGGTTTGATGTCCGCCGCGTTTAGCGTTACTACGGCATCAAATTCAGCATCATCGTCAGTTTTTAGTGTTTTCCAGTATTCAACCGCCGCGTCAAAATCTGCACCTTGTGGTGAGAATTTACGGCCTTTGATGTATTCGAACGTGGTTTCATCCGGTGCAATCAGACCTGCTTTCGCGCCTAATTCGATAGCCATGTTACAAACTGTCATACGGCCTTCCATTGAAAGGTCCGTAATCGCTTCACCGCAGAACTCAACTACGTAGCCAGTACCGCCCGCCGCTGTCGTTTTACCGATGATCGCCAGCACGATATCTTTTGCTGTAATGCCCGGAGCGACTTTACCTTTCACTTCGATTTTCATTGTTTTCGCACGTGCTTGTTTTAGCGTTTGAGTCGCTAGTACGTGTTCAACTTCAGATGTACCGATACCGAAAGCCAGTGAACCGAACGCACCGTGTGTTGCTGTGTGAGAGTCACCACAAACAATGGTCATGCCCGGCAGAGTAATACCTAGCTCAGGGCCCATAACGTGGACAATGCCTTGGTATTTGTGGTTTAGGTCGTAAAGGGTTACACCGAATTCTTCACAGTTTTTCGATAGCGTTTCCATCTGGATACGAGCCATCTCACCAGAAGCGTTGATGTCTTTGGTTGTGGTCGAAACGTTGTGGTCCATCGTTGCGAACGTTTTGCTTACCTGACGCACTTGACGGCCCTTTTCACGCAAGCCATCAAAAGCCTGTGGAGAGGTAACTTCGTGTACCAAGTGACGATCAATATAAAGAATCGGGTTTTCCCCTTCAGCTGCGACAGCAACGTGTGCGTCGTAGACCTTCTCGTAAAGTGTTTTGCCCATTATCACTAATCCTGTGTGCTGCCCCTGATAACGGCTTATCAGAGGCGAATAATTATTATCAATCTAGTTTAACTTATGAGTTCAAGATGTACTCGGCGATCTTGTCACCCATTTCTGACGTGGTCAGTGCAGGCTTGTCGCTTGCTAAATCAGCGGTAAGTTCGCCAGCAGAAAGTGCTTTCGATACGGCGGATTCAATGTCTTGAGCCGCTGCTTCTTCACCCAGGCTGTAACGTAGCATTAGCGCAGCTGAAAGAATTTGTGCTACTGGGTTCGCGATGTTTTTACCTGCGATATCTGGTGCACTACCGCCAGCTGGTTCGTAAAGACCAAACTTGCTTTCGTTAAGGCTTGCAGAAGGTAGCATGCCCATCGAGCCAGTAATCATTGCACATTCATCCGAGATGATGTCACCGAAGATGTTTGAACATAGCATTACATCGAACTGCGCTGGATCTTTGATTAGCTGCATGGTGGCGTTGTCGATGTACATGTGAGACAGCTCGACATCTGGGTAGTCTTTCGCGATCTCTTCTACTACTTCACGCCATAAGATAGAGCTCTGTAGTACGTTCGCTTTGTCGATTGAGCAAACTTTCTTACGACGTAGACGTGCAGATTCAAAGGCAATTTTAGCGATACGCTCGATCTCAAAGCGGTGGTAAACCTCGGTATCAAACGCTTTCTCTGTTGCGCCTTCGCCTTCACGACCTTTTGGTTGGCCGAAGTAAATACCGCCAGTCAGTTCGCGAACCACCACAATGTCAAAACCACGCTCAGAGATATCAGCACGAAGAGGAGAAAATGCCTCTAAGCCGCTGTGAATCTGAGCTGGACGTAGGTTACAGAACAGTTGGAAGTGTTTGCGCAGTGGAAGCAGAGCGCCGCGCTCTGGTTGGTCGTTTGGTGGTAGGTGTTCCCACTTAGGGCCACCTACTGAACCAAATAGAACCGCATCAGACTCTTCACACGCTTTTACCGTTGTTTCAGGAAGTGGGCAGCCATGATTATCAATAGCAATACCGCCGACATCGTGCTCATCACGCTCAAAAGAAAGGCCATGCTTTTTCTCGATTGCATCAAGAACTTTGTGCGCTTGTGCCATCACTTCAGGGCCAATACCGTCACCAGGTAGAACGGCGATTTTGTATGATTTGTCTGTCATGTTAATCCTTTAATATTCTAATTTTTAGCTAAATTTTATATCGAAGTTATTCTGTTGTGTGCTTGGAAGTAACGTTAGCTATTAAACAGTCGCAATTTTCTTTTGCTTGATTTCGGCAATCTTGTCGGCACGGTGAATGCTGTTGATTACGTGCAGTAGAGCCTGACCTGACGCTTCTACGATATCCGTTGAAACACCAGTACCATGGTACTTACGACCTTTGTAGTTAGCGATGATATCAGCTTGGCCTAAACCATCTTCACCTTCACCTTTTGCTGTTAAGTCGAACTTGTCTAGCACGATTTCGTAGCCTGTTACGCGGTAAATACACTGGTATAGCGCATCTACAGGACCATTACCGACTGCCGCTTCACACATTTCTTCATCGCCACATTGCATTTTAATGCTGGTGGTTGCCATCACGCTGCCTGATTGCACGCTCAAGTAGTTCAACTTGTAGAAGTCGTCTTCTTCACGAAGGTTAGAGAAGTGCATTAGCGCTTCCAAGTCGTAATCGAAAACTTGTCCTTTACGGTCTGCTAGCTTCAAGAAGTCAGCGTACAGCGCATCTAGGTTGTACTCATCTTCTTTATAACCCATGGTTTCCATGTGGCTCTTCACTGCTGCACGACCGCTGCGGCTGGTTAAATTAAGCGCTTGGTTCTTAAGACCAATCGACTCAGGAGTCATGATCTCGTAGGTATTCTTGTTCTTCAGCATGCCATCTTGGTGAATGCCTGAAGAGTGGCTAAACGCGTTGGCACCGACGATCGCTTTGTTACTCTGGATAGGCATATTACATAGTTGGCTGACTAACTTACTGGTACGGTGGATTTCATCATGTTTGATGCCAGTGCGAACGCCCATTAGTTCTTCGCGCGTTTTGATGATCATCGCGATTTCTTCAAGAGAGCAGTTACCCGCACGCTCACCGATACCATTAATTGTACCTTCTACCTGACGCGCACCTGCCTGAACAGCGGCAATAGAGTTAGCAACGGACATACCTAAATCATCATGGCAGTGAACCGAAATGATGGCTTTGTCGATGTTTGGTACGCGGTTAAATAGCGTTTCAATGATGCCGCCAAACTCACTTGGTACCGTGTAGCCCACAGTATCAGGAATGTTAACGGTTGTCGCACCTGCATTGATTGCAGCTTCAACCATACGGCATAGGTTGTCGATTGGTGTACGACCGGCATCTTCACAAGAAAACTCAACATCATCGGTGTAGTTACGTGCATGTTTGACTGCATTCACCGCCATTTCTAGCACATCGTCATAGCTGCGGCGTAGCTTGTCTTCGACGTGAATGGTCGATGTAGCCAAAAATGTATGAATACGGAACTGGTCAGCGACTTTCAATGCTTCTGCAGCAGCATCGATGTCTTTCGCAACGGCACGCGAAAGAGCACAAATTCGGCTGTTTTTAATGTTTTTAGCAATGGTTTGTACTGACTCGAAATCACCCGGAGAAGAGATAGGGAAACCTGCTTCGATGACATCAACGCCCAGCCTTTCCAGCGCATAGGCAATTTGCAGTTTTTCTTTAACCGTCAAGCTTGCTGATAACGCTTGCTCGCCATCACGCAAAGTGGTGTCGAATATAATGACTTGATCGTTCATGTTTGCTTCCTTAATGATTTCTGCACTTTCGTGTGAGTTAATCGTTTACTTCCGGTATTTAGGTATAAAAAAACCCGCATTTGCATGCGGGTTCTTAGAACTTGGTGTGGTTATTTTTCTTCCACAGCCTACCCGCGCGAACTGGTCACGATCAGGAGGAGGCTAAGCAGGATAGAAAAATGAGCTGACATAATTGTTAAGCTTTCCACAAAATTAAGTTAACAAATTAGTACCGCACTCCATGAACTACGTCAACCCTAAAGTCGATTTTTTATTCATATCGGATGAGTCGATTGCAAAGAGGAGTATTTCATCCCGTAAAAAGTGAGCTGATAGGGGGTTCCATGATTCAGTCAAACTCTCGATAAAGATCACGGGTTCATTAGGTTGATCATTAAATAGAGGGATCAGGCTTACAAGCTATCCAGACAAGCATTGAATTGTTGGTTGAGAATCGATAGATAGAGTTTATAGTCTATCTCGAAGTGATGATAACACAGCCTATTGCTTAGATTGGTTCGACAAGACAATGAGGCGTCTTTGTGTTCAGTTTCTGAGGTAGTTCTTGAACTAAGTGAAAGTTACAAAGGCAGAGGATTAATGGCTAAAGCAAAACAATTTGGATGTTCAGCACTAGCACTAACATTGATCAGCTTATCAGGTTGTCAGCTGTTTCAATCACAAACAACTCTGATCGTTCCACCTACCGTTGCGAATGATCAGGCTCAGGTCGTCGCGGTAATTCGTGATCAAATGGATATGTACTTGAGTTACGAAGGCCGAGAGTATTTCTTAAATCAGATGTTGGTTGCGCTGGAGTCTGACAATCGCGATAGGTTTAAGGGGAAAGACCCTGAAACCTATGCGTGGTGGAAGATTCATGTTCAGCCTAACGAATTGCATCAGGCTGAAGTCGTCAGACCGATGGAAGAGGGCATTGAGGTATACCAGGGATTAGAGTTTATGGATGTACCTTATCGCTCAAAGTCGACATTGCATTTGCGCTCCAAGCCCAGTTCGGATGGGGAAGAACTGAGCTCAGTCAGTAAAGGGGAAGTATTTAATGTTGTCGCTAAGGTCTCCGACCTGCCATGGTATTTGGTCGAGCAGCGAGGGGTGATCAAAGGCTATGTCCATCAAGATTATGCGCGGAGTAATGTCGGCGAGCGTGATCTTCTTTCTACACCACCCAATCCTTTACTCGCGTCCGCTAAGGTTACCGATGATAACTTTGAATATCGGTATGAGCTTCAGGGAAGCTACACTTGCCGGGTACTCAGCTATGAGCTGAGTAAAAATGGTGAGTTTACCACTGGTGCCTTGCGGGCCTGTCGTAAAAAGAGAAAGGTCTGGTATATCGACGCACCGCAAGCCTAACCCCCATCATGTCCCAATACGTCCATAAATGGCACGTAAAAATATTGATTTGTTCGGCTGTCTTGAGGCCGGGTAAATCACATCGATGCCATTCCTGTCATTAATTGTCCAACTTCCCGTCATGTGGCTGTCACTAAAAACACCTAATTTGCGTAAAAGGCGTTGTCAAAGTGAGGGAAGGTCATATGAGAACGATAGAGACAATTACTCAGCCAATAACGGCCATCGCTAAGTTCGACTTAGCACTTTCTAGCGTTTGTTTACAACACCGCTTTAATCAGCAAGTAGCAAATATTAGCAAAGGGATTTCACACAGTGGTGATGGCCATCTTTACTTAGTTCTTGGAGTACTGGCGTGGTACCTGGATAAGGAGCAGGGGTTATGGTTTCTGCTTGCCGGGCTGCTGGCATTTGCCGTCGAACTGCCAATCTATTGGACGCTGAAAAACAGTTTTAAGCGTCGCCGTCCTGAAGAACTGAGCGCTTTGTTACCTGCTTTTATTACCCCTTCTGATCGCTACAGTTTACCGTCCGGACATACTGCTGCCGCTTTTGTCATGGCAACACTTATTGATCACTTTTACCCACAACTGGGATTTGCTGCTTATTTCTGGGCGAGCTTGATCGGCTCTGCACGTATCTTCCTCGGGGTGCACTTTTTCACGGACATCATCATCGGTGCGCTGTTGGGAAGTTTGTGTGGTGGGCTCGCTATTTCAATGATCGGAGTTTAATTGATGAAAATCCTATACGGTGTGCAAGGCACCGGAAATGGTCATATTGCTCGCGCCAGAGCCATGAGCAAAGCATTTGGAATGCGAGATGTGCAAGTCGATTTTCTGTTTTCTGGTCGTGACCCAAACAAGTACTTTTCAATGGAAGCGTTTGGTGATTATCAAACGCGTCGAGGGCTCACTTTTGTGACCGAAAAAGGATCGGTAAACTACGCAAAAACGGCACTTAACAACAATTTGATTCAGTTTTTTAAAGAAGTGAATCAGTTAGACCTCTCTACTTATGATCTGGTGATTAATGATTTTGAACCTGTGACGGCATGGGCTGCCCGTAAGCAGAACAAGCCATGTATTGGGATCAGCCATCAGAATGCCTTCCGTTATCCCGTTCCGCTTAAAGGCGCAAGTTGGCTGGATAAGTCAATGATTGAACACTTTGCTCCCTCACAACATCATCTGGGTTTGCACTGGTATCATTTCGATCAGCCCATACTGCCTCCTATCATTCATACATTGGACAGTCAGGAACACTGCGATAACTTCGTGTTGGTTTACTTGCCTTTTGAATCTATTGAGGACATTGCTGATCTATTGTTCCACTTTAATCAGCAGTCATTCATTTGTTATCACCCTGATGTGATAGAAAGTGAAGTGATCGAGAATATCGAGCTGCGTCCACTGTGCCATACCAATTTTCAGCATCACCTACATCGTTGTAGTGGCGTCATCGCCAATGGTGGTTTTGAGCTGCCGTCAGAGGCGCTTTCTCTCGGCAAGAAGTTATTGTTGAAACCATTAGCGGGTCAATTTGAACAGCAAAGTAATGTCGCAACGCTCGAAGATTTAGGGCTTGCTTCTTCGATGGACAGCTTAGACATTTCAGCGGTGCGCCATTGGCTGAAAGAGCAACAAGCGGAGAGCGTTAAGTATCCGGATGTGGCTCAGGCGATCGTTCATTGGGTGCTGCAAGGCTCATGGGATTCTCAAGAAGAGTTGTCCAGGCAGTTGTGGGAGCAAGTGGACTTTCCGAGTTACGTCTCTCATATCTAAAAAGCCATAACCAAGTAATTTTAATGCAGCAGTGCAATAATTACTGCTGCATTTTTATTCACTTCATGTTAGTTTTGATTCAATCGTACTGTCGTTGCTACTGTGCTTTTCTAAGTAAAATTGCTCAGGGTTATTGACTGTGTTTCTCTTAAAAAATTTATTCATATTCTCAGTGAATGGGTTTTGGGCTCATTTTTCTCACTGTTGAAAACACGACCCATGGGCTTGATTTGCCTGATTTTAGCGATTTTATATTTTTTTATGTTTTTATCAATATATTGATTTTTAAAGGATAAATAATTTAAGGGCTAAAATTTACTGATTAATTGTCAATCTAGTTGCGAAACCCTAATCAATTCGTTGATAGTACGGTTCGAGCCGGAATTATGCGGCCGATAAATATAATAAAAATCAGGTTTTCTATTCGTGAGATAATTGAATCCAGCCGCCGTCTTTTGTGCGAGATGGGATTCTATTCGCTATGAATTCATTGAACCAAATTGACGATTACAAAAGAGGCGCACTCAATGTTAGATAAAAAAGACGCGATGAGCGCAATTGCTAGCTACCGTATGGAAAGTACTTTGCGTGGTGTAGATTTAAACCTGTTAACGGTATTTGATGCCGTAATGCAGGAGCAAAATATCACTCGCGCAGCACACAACTTAGGTATGTCTCAACCAGCAGTAAGTAACGCAGTCGCACGTTTAAAAGTGATGTTTAATGACGAACTATTCATGCGTCAGGGTCGAGGCATTCAGCCAACCCAACGCGCTCGTCAGCTATTTGGTCCCATCCGTCAGGCGCTGCAATTGATCCGCAATGAGCTGCCAAGCTCTGTATTCCAACCGGAGTCTTCAACGCGCTTATTTAAACTGGCGATCTGTAGCCCATGTGATTTACGTTTTGCACCAAAGATTATGTCTAAAGTGGCGCAACAGGCACCGAGCGTTCAGCTTCATTTAGACGCTGAATTCGACCGTCTTCTGTCTGAACGCATGCGTTACCAGGAGATTGATTTTGTGATCGACTACGCTCGCTTTGATGAGCAAGGTTTCTCGAGCACAGAAATTTTTAAAGATGAACTGGTGGTGATTGCTTCTAAAACGCATTCACGTATTCAGGGCATGGTCACTGAAGAACAGCTGATTAACGAAAAACACGCGAAACTTTCACGAGTGCATGGTCAGCGTAGCTTCTCTGAGCAAGCGTACCGCGAGCTTGATTGTCTGGCTGCGTATGAAGGTTCAAGCCTGAGCAACCTGCTGTATGTGGTAAGTCAATCTGAGCTTGTGACGATTGCGCCACGCTGGATGGCAGAAAATGCGGTAAACAGCGATCAGCTGCAAATTCTGGAACTGCCATTTGCAAGTAAAGAAATCAGTGGATATCTGAGCTGGCATGAGTCTAGTGAGAAAGACAAAGGCCACATCTGGCTTCGTGATCAGTTGATGATTATCTGTGGCGAAGTTGTCGCACAAAAATAAGTGAAGTATGAGCTACCGGTTGAGTCCGGTATCTCAGTAAGTACTGAGTGTTTGATGCGGAAGATTCCTCAAATACTCACCAAATTTTACAATTACAAAGCCCCGGAAGGTTTGCTCTTTCGGGGCTTTTTATTTTTTACAATGGTTAATATAAACAGAAAGTTAAGTGCTTTTCTATCCGACTATCGGTGGGGTGGTTCGCACTCATTAGTGAAGCCGATCTCTTAATAAAGAGAAGTTTGATATTCGTCAGTTGCGTTTTGCCGCCCTGTGAGTACACTTGCTCGCTCAATTAGCTTACACCTGTAAGCCAAAGGTAAGTAAAAATGGCCAAGTTAGATTTTCATATCGTTAAACGTATTCGTGAACAAATTGCGAAAGGTGATACTCGCGTTGCTCTAAAACACAAAGTGGGCAATGAATGGCAAGGTATTACTTGGCAGCAATTTGGTCAGCAAGTGGATGAACTATCGCTTGCACTTTTGGCTCAGGGATTGAGAGTTCAGGATAAGGTCGGCATTTTCTCAAATAACATGCCGCAATGGACGATTGCTGATTTCGCCGCACTGCAAGTACGCAGTGTGACGGTTCCTATCTATCCGACTAATACGGCTGCGCAGTCGGCGTATATCCTCGACAATGCAGACGTGAAAGTTCTGTTTGTGGGTGAGCAGCCTCAGTTTGATGCAGCCGTCAGTATTTTCGAGCAATGCAGTCAGTTAGAACTGATCGTGGCGATGTCTGACGATATCGAGCTTGGAGATCATCCATTTGTTGCTTCTTGGAAGGATTTTATTGCCAAGGGCAACAGCCGTTACCAAGAAGAGTTGGACGCTCGTGTTGCACAGGCTTGTGAAGATGATTTGCTTACCCTGATTTATACCTCTGGTACAACAGGACAACCGAAAGGGGTAATGCTGGATTACGCTAATATTGCCGCGCAGCTAGAAGGGCATGATAAACGCTTGAGCCTATCTCAGGATGACGTCTCGCTGTGTTTCCTGCCATTGTCTCATGTGTTCGAGCGAGCGTGGACATTCTATGTCCTGTATAAAGGCGCAACCAACTGTTACCTCAAAGACACAGCGCAAGTGCGAGACGCGCTCAGTCAGGTTCGTCCAACTGTGATGTGTGCAGTGCCTCGCTTCTACGAAAAGATTTTTTCTGCGATTCATGAGAAGGTGTCTCGTGCACCGATCCACCGTAAGATCATGTTTACCTGGGCGGTGAACATGGGCGCTAAAATGGCGTTATGCCATCAGGAAAAGCGTCAGCCTTCAATCATGCTGCGTAAAGCTCATGCTCTGGCTGATAAGTTGGTACTGAGTAAGCTACGTGCGCTATTAGGTGGACGTATTAACTTCATGCCTTGTGGCGGCGCGAAGCTGGATGAAACCATCGGCCGTTTCTTCCATGCGATGGGCATTAACGTTAAGTTAGGCTACGGCATGACGGAAACAACCGCGACCGTATCCTGTTGGGATGATTACTGTTTTGATCCTGACTCTATCGGTACATCGATGCCGGGCGCACAAGTCAAAATCGGTGCAAACAACGAAATTTTAGTTCGTGGCCCTATGGTCATGCGTGGCTACTACAAAATGCCAGAAGAGACTGAAAAAACGTTCGATGAGCACGGTTTCCTGAAAACTGGCGATGCCGGTCATATTGATGAAAACGGCAATCTCTTTATCACTGATCGTATTAAAGAGTTGATGAAAACCTCGGGTGGTAAGTACATTGCGCCACAGATGATTGAGGGTGCCATCGGTAAAGATCACTTTATCGAGCAGATTGCGGTTATCGCTGATACACGTAAATTCGTCTCAGCGTTGATTGTGCCTTGTTTTGATTCGTTGGAAGAGTATGCCAAAGAGTTGAACATTGCGTATCACGATCGCGTTGAGTTGATCAAACATCACCAAGTCGTAGAAATGCTCGAAAAGCGAGTTAATGAACTGCAAAAAGAGCTGGCTAAGTTTGAACAAGTTAAAAAGTTTAAACTGTTGCCAAAGGCTTTCTCGATGGATGATGGTGAGCTGACACCGACACAAAAATTGCGTCGTAAAGTTATCAACGACAAATACCAAGATGAAATCGAAGAAATGTACAAGGAAAAGCACTAGTTCGCTTAACTTGAACTCGCTTAGATTTCAAATTGATTAAAAAGTCCCCAGAGATGCCTCGTTCATGTCTGGGGACTTTTTTATTTACCAGTGTTCCTACTGTATTTTCGTCTGGTTAAGGGGGATTTTTCGACAAATATAGAGTTGCATATGAAATAATATTCTTTTTTTAACCAATACGCTCATTGATCATACTGTCTATTTTCGCTTCTCTGGCTGCTCTTTCTTCTATCAATCCAATTCTTGGTATCTTGTTAAGAAATGAGATCTGGATCTCATTAGACCCGTTGATAATAAAACGTTACATTTGTTGGGTAACCTTGCGGGATGTTATGACGAACGCAAGACATAGCCGAAAACGTGGAAGTATTTCGATTAGGCTACGAATAAGCCCTAAACTATGTAAAACCAGACCTATCCGTTGACCTTACGGTGTGGAAACTGGGTAAGGAGAGCAATTATGACAGCAATGTTGTCAGGTGCAGAGATGGTTGTGCAATCTCTGATCGAAGAGAATGTATCGCAGATCTTTGGTTACCCTGGCGGTTCCGTTCTAGATATCTATGACGCACTGCACGCCAAAACCGACCAAATTAAACACGTACTAGTAAGACATGAACAAGCCGCAACGCATATGGCCGATGGCTATGCTCGTGCTACCGGCAAGCCGGGTGTCGTACTGGTATGTTCAGGTCCTGGCGCGACCAATACAATTACAGGTATTGCGACCGCTTATATGGACTCTATCCCAATGATCGTTATCTCAGGTAACGTACCGAACAACCTGATTGGTAACGATGCATTCCAGGAATGTGACATTGTTGGTGTCTCTCGCCCAGTGGTAAAACACAGCTTTTTAGTAAAGAAAGCGGAAGATATTCCTGAAACCATCAAAAAAGCGTTTTACATTTCGACGACAGGTCGCCCTGGTCCAGTTGTGATTGATTTGCCAAAAGATGTTATGAATCCGCAAATCAAACTGCCTTACCAGTATCCAGAAAGCATTTCGATGCGTTCATACAAGCCAACCACTTCGGGGCACAAAGGCCAAATCAAGAAAGCACTCAAGTCTCTACTTGAAGCGAAAAAACCTGTGCTTTATGTCGGTGGTGGTGCGGTGATTTCCGGCGCACACGAGCATATCTTTGAACTGGCAGACAAGCTGAACCTTCCTGTAGTGAGCACCTTGATGGGCTTGGGTGCATTCCCTGGCATGCACAAAAACTCGCTGGGTATGTTGGGTATGCACGGTACGTACGAAGCCAACATGGCAATGCACGAAGCTGACCTGATTTTTGGTATCGGGGTTCGTTTTGATGACCGTACGACGAACAATTTGGAAAAATACTGTCCGAATGCGAAAGTTATGCATATTGATATCGACCCATCGTCGATTTCAAAAAACGTGAAAGTAGATTTACCAATCGTTGGTTCGGCAGAAAAAGTGCTTACGACCATGCTAGGTTTGCTGGCTGAGCAAGAAGGTGCAAACGACGAAGAAGCGATCAAAGCGTGGTGGGAAGACATTCAAGTTTGGCGCGATCGTCAGTGCTTATCCTATGAAACCTCATCAGAGATTATTAAGCCTCAGCAAGTTATTGAAACTCTGCACAAACTGACCAATGGCGATGCTTATGTTGCTTCAGATGTAGGTCAGCACCAAATGTTTGCTGCGCTTTACTACCCATTTAATAAACCACGCCGTTGGATCAACTCAGGCGGTTTGGGCACGATGGGCTTTGGTCTTCCTGCTGGTTTGGGTGTTAAATTCGCTATGCCAGAAGAAGAAGTGGTTGTGGTTACCGGTGACGGCAGTATTCAAATGAACATTCAAGAGTTGTCGACCGCAATGCAGTACGACATCCCAGTGAAGATCATCAACCTGAATAACCGTTTCCTAGGCATGGTAAAACAGTGGCAAGACATTATTTACCAAGGTCGTCACTCTAATTCATACATGAGTTCTGTTCCTGATTTTGCAGCAATTGCAGAAGCTTATGGTCACGTTGGTATTCGTATCGAAACGCCAGATCAGCTAGAAGCTGGTTTGCAAAAAGCACTCGATATGAAAGACCGCTTAGTGTTCGTTGACATTAACGTCGATGAAACTGAGCACGTTTACCCTATGCAGATTAAAGGTGAGGGTATGGACAAAATGTGGCTAAGCAAAACGGAGAGAACTTAATATGAGACACATTATTTCATTGCTATTGGAAAACCAACCTGGTGCGTTGTCTCGCGTTGTAGGCTTGTTCTCTCAACGTGGTTACAACATTGAGTCTTTGACGGTTTCTCCTACAGACGACGAAACTCTTTCTCGTATGAATATCACAACGACCTCAAACGAGATGCAACTTGAGCAGATTCAGAAACAGCTACATAAGTTAATTGATGTGCTAAAAGTTCAGGAAGTAACAGAGCTTGAGCACCTTGAACGTGAACTGATGATGGTGAAGGTGAAAGCGAGTGGCTTTGCTCGTGCTGAAGTAAAACGCACAGCAGACATCTTCCGCGGACAGATTGTCGATGTTACTGCTTCTCAATATACCGTTCAATTGGCGGGCACCAGTGAGAAACTGGATGCGTTTATTAAAGCAATTTCGGAAGTTACGGAAGTAGTGGAAGTTGCTCGTAGTGGGGTAGTTGGCATTGCGCGTGGAGAACGTGCGCTGAAGCCTTAACGCTAACCGATAGCTTGCTACCAAGAAAAGCCACCGTGAAAATCGGTGGCTTTTTAAATTTGGTACCAGCCAACCGGTGAATCAGTTTCGTGATAAGCAAAAACAAAAAAGAGGGCCGAAGCCCTCTTTTTATTTATCTTGTAAACGTTTCGAATTAAAGAACGTGTACAGATGCAGTGTTTGTAGTACCTGAAGCTACTAGAGCACCAGAAACCATCACAACGATGTCGCCTTTGTTACCTAGGCCAGACTCTAGAGCAAGCTCTTTACCAGTCACGTAGAATGCGTCTGTGTTTTCGATAGAGTCAACAACGATTGGCGTAACACCTTTAGTAAGAACAAGCTGTGCAGCTGTCTTAGTGTTAGTTGTTAGTGCTAGGATGTTTGCAGTTGGGAAGTACTTACGTACTGAACGTGCAGACTTACCGCCTTCAGTTGCAACAACGATAAGTGGAGCAGCCAGTTTCTCAGCAGTGTCTACAGCGCCTTTACATACCGCTTCAGTGATACGTAGACGTGGGCTGTCTAGACGAGAACCTAGTTCCGCTTTAAGAACTGAATCAGTACGTTTAGCGATTTGCGCCATGATAGTTACTGCTTCAACAGGGTATTTACCTTTTGCAGTTTCACCAGAAAGCATTACTGCGTCAGTGCCATCCATTACAGCGTTAGCAACGTCGCCTGCTTCCGCACGAGTAGGACGTGGGTTGTTGATCATAGAATCAAGCATTTGAGTTGCAGTGATAACCATCTTACGTGCACGGTTACACTTCTCGATCATCATTTTCTGAGCGAAGATTACTTCTTCTGCTGGGATTTCAACACCTAGGTCACCACGTGCAACCATGATGCCGTCAGAAAGCTCTAGGATCTCATCGAAGTTATCAACACCTTCTTGGTTTTCGATCTTAGAGATGATGTGGATGTTCTCGCCGCCGTTTGCAGCAAGTACGTCACGGATTTCTTGAACGTCAGAAGCTTTACGGATGAAAGAAGCCGCAACGAAGTCAACGCCTTGCTCACAACCAAACTTAAGGTCGTTCTTATCTTTTTCAGATAGAGCTGGTAGGTTTACAGAAACGCCAGGTAGGTTAACACCTTTGTTTTCGCCTAGTGCACCGTTGTTAAGTACTTTACATTTAACTTCAGTTTCAGTAGTCGCGATAACTTCCATCTCGATTAGACCGTCGTCTACAAGGATAGTGTTACCAACGTTTAGGTCTGCTGCGAAACCAGCGTAAGTCACTGCTACAGTGTCTTTGTTACCAACAACTGAAGTGTCAGTTGTGAAAGTGAATTCTTGACCAGCAACTAGATCAACGTCGTTACCGCCTTCTAGTTTGATAGTACGGATTTCTGGACCTTTAGTATCAAGAAGGATTGCCAGTTGTTTGCCAGTTGCTTCCATTACTTGGCGGAAGTTCGCAATACGAGTGCCGTGCTCTTCATAGTCACCGTGAGAGAAGTTAAGACGCATAACGTTCATGCCTGCGTTTACTAGTTCAGTTAGCTTCTCTACAGATTCAGTTTTAGGGCCAATCGTACAAACGATTTTGGTCTTTTTCATGGAAGATACTCTCCGGTAAGTATAGTTACAATTTGAAAGTCGGTTATTTACTCTGAAGTCAGGGCGTTTTTGATGACATTTTGTGCCTGTCACCCACCGATTTTCCGCCACATTATTGAACTTCAGATTCTGAAAGTCTTTCACCAAGTTTAGTCATTTTATGACTTAAAGATCGGTGATTTTGGTTACCTTTTTGTGACTAATCCCACTTTATATGCAGAAAGTTGCAAAAAAATAGCCGTCATTTCTGTAATTTTTTTTCTTTTCGGTGGCGAATTCTACCACCGAATGAATCCAATATCACTGTTTAAGAATTGTCTTAGGACAAGGTTTTATCGAGAAATATTAATTTTTTGGATCGAAATAAATGGACTTAAAAGTTTCGATTTGACTATAATAACTTTCGAAACGAAACTTAAAATCAAAACGTAAATGTCGAAACGAAACACTCAACTAAGAAGACACGCTATTTCTAACCTAGTTTCTGAACTGGGCGAAGTCAGTGTCGATGAATTGGCTCATCAGTTTGAGACCTCTGAAGTCACGATTAGAAAGGACTTAGCTTCTTTAGAGAAAAATGGACAGCTTTTGCGTCGTTATGGTGGAGCGATCGCGATCCCAACGGAAGTTATCCATGAAGAATTGAGTCCAAATGTTTCGACTCGAAAGTTAAATTTAGCCAAAGCGGCCGCATCGCTGATCCGAGACCACAATCGCATTGTTATCGACAGTGGCAGTACGACCGCAGCATTAATACAGCAACTAAACGACAAGCGTGGTTTAGTCGTAATGACCAACTCATTGCATGTGGCAAATGCCCTTAATGAGCTGGAAAGTGAACCGACTTTATTAATGACAGGCGGGACCTGGGATACACACTCTGAATCCTTTCAAGGCAAAGTGGCTGAGTCTGTTTTAAGAGCTTATGACTTTGACCAGCTTTTTATTGGTGCTGATGGTATCGACCTAGAGCGCGGAACGACCACATTTAATGAGCTGGTTGGCTTAAGTAATGTGATGGCAGAAGTGTCCCGCGAAGTCATTGTAATGATTGAGTCTGAAAAAATTGGTCGCCGTATTCCGAATCTTGAGCTCGCATGGCAACAGATCGATGTGCTGGTAACCGATGCGGATATACAAGATGGACACAAATCACAGATTGAACAGCATGGCGTGAAAGTCATTTGCGCCTAACAAACTTATATTCAAACTAACATTTTTAAATTTACTTCCCTCATGTACGGGCCTTTGCTTGCTGCCTCTATATGAAATCATGGCTAGGGAAGAACAAAACTAAAATCGGAGAAAAAACATGTGTGGAATCGTCGGTGCAGTGGCACAACGAGATGTTGCAGAAATTTTGGTCGAAGGTCTACGTCGTCTGGAGTACCGTGGCTATGACTCGGCGGGCGTAGCGATCGTCGATGCTGAAAATAATCTGACTCGCGTTCGTCGTCTAGGCAAAGTGCAAGAGCTGGCTGATGCGGTTGATTCAGAGAAAGTGATTGGCGGCACTGGTATTGCGCACACGCGCTGGGCGACACACGGTGAGCCTTCAGAAATCAATGCGCACCCACACATGTCAGGTGATATCACTGTTGTGCATAACGGCATCATCGAAAACTACGAAGAACTGCGTGAAATACTTCGTGAGCGTGGCTACGTATTCGAATCTCAAACTGATACTGAAGTGATTGCACACCTTGTTGAGTGGGAACTTCGCACGTCAGAAACGCTGCTTGAAGCGGTACAAAAAACAGCGAAGCAACTGGAAGGCGCTTACGGCACAGTAGCGTTGGATCGTAAAGATCCTTCTCGCATTGTTGTGGCTCGCTCTGGTAGCCCGATTGTTATTGGTTTTGGTGTGGGTGAAAACTTCCTGGCTTCAGACCAATTGGCATTGCTTAACGTTACTCGCCGCTTCATGTACCTGGAAGAAGGTGACGTAGCTGAAATTACGCGCCGTGAAGTGACCGTTTATGATGAAACGGGTGAGCATGTAGAGCGTGAAATCACTGAGTCTAATGCTGAGCACGACGCGGGTGATAAAGGTCAGTACCGCCACTTCATGCAGAAAGAAATCTACGAGCAGCCAAAAGCGTTAATCAACACAATGGAAGGTCGCATTACTGCCGATTCTGTTGTGACGGATGCGATTGGTGTGCATGCGGCAGACATTCTAAGTAAAGTCGAGCACGTACAAATCGTAGCTTGTGGTACTTCTTATAACGCGGGTATGACAGCTCGTTACTGGTTTGAAGATATTGCTGGCGTAAGCTGTGACGTAGAAATCGCATCTGAGTTCCGCTACCGCAAGTTTGTTACTCGTCCAAACAGCCTTCTTATCACGCTATCTCAGTCTGGTGAAACGGCCGATACGCTAGCAGCGCTTCGTCTTGCGAAAGAGAAAGGCTACATGGCGGCAATGACCATCTGTAACGTGGCTGGTTCTTCTCTTGTTCGTGAATCTGATTTTGCCTTTATGACTCGCGCTGGTGTTGAAATCGGTGTGGCTTCTACCAAAGCATTTACTACTCAGCTATCTGCACTGTTGATGCTGGTTACTGCGCTTGGTAAGCAACAAAACCGTATCAGCAAAGAGAAAGAAAAAGAGATCGTAGAAGCACTGCACGCCCTACCAGAGCAAATCAATCAGGCGTTGTCTTTTGAAAAAGAGATCGAAGCACTGGCAACGGATTTTGCTGATAAGCACCATACTCTGTTCCTTGGCCGTGGTGAGTTCTACCCAATCGCGATGGAAGCCTCTCTGAAACTAAAAGAGATCTCTTACATTCATGCTGAAGCTTACGCAGCAGGTGAACTAAAACACGGTCCGTTAGCACTTATTGATGCTGACATGCCAGTGGTTGTGGTTGCGCCAAGTAATGACCTGCTTGAGAAGCTGAAATCAAACGTTGAAGAAGTTCGTGCACGTGGCGGTCTACTGTACGTATTTGCTGACGCTGATGCAGGCTTTGAAGGCGATGACACAATGAAGATCATCACAATGCCACACGTAAGCGAAATCACTGCAGCGATTTACTACACCATTCCAATGCAGTTGCTGTCTTACTACATTGCTCTGATCAAAGGTACTGACGTTGACCAACCACGTAACCTGGCAAAAGCAGTTACCGTGGAATAACACTACTCATTACCAAGTGAATTACAAAGCCACCTATTACGCCGCGCGTGATAGGTGGCTTTTTCTTTTATGCTCATAGACAAAATAGGGGAAGCATCTTCACAGTGTTGCGAATGTAACCGCGGTGGTAAACCCAGGTTGCGGGCTCACATTGTTCGATGGAGTGCGTTAAGGCTGAATTTGACGAAGTGAGTCCAACGCCGTGTTCATGCTGACAGAGTCAGTCAGTGTATTGAGTTTGAAAAACAGGATGTCGAAAGCAATCATCTGCAGCAGTTGTGGCGTGACCATACCTAATTGGTTGTGCTCTTCGGTGTAGCTATAAGGAATGACGAAATCCGATAGCTGAGCCACTTTGCCTTTTCCGTAACGAGTCAGTGCGATCACTTTGGCACCGTTGGCGCGTGCTTTTTCAATCGTGGCCAACACTTCTTGTGTATTGCCTCGCGCCGATACCACCAGCAATACATCGTCTTTTTTCAGCAGTGAAGCCTGGACGATTTGAATGTGGTAATCCAGGTTGAACTGAACGTTAAAACCAGAGCGAATCAGCTTGTGGTTGATGTCGGCGGCGACCACCGCAGAAGCCCCAATACCTGAGAGCAGAATCTTGTTTGCCTTGAGCAGTAACTCAGCACTGCGCTCAATGGTATCGGTATCAATCAGGCTTAGAGATTGTTCAATCTTACTGGTAAATAAGTTTTTTGATTTCTCAATGATGGTTTGGGTTGAGTCACTGCTTTCGATTTCTGCATACAGAGATTGAGTGGGCAGCTTCTGTGTTTGTGGAGCAAGTGCCGCGAGCTTCAGTTTTAAATCGGGAAAGCCGCTACAGCCGATGCTCTTGGCATAGCGAATCACCGAGGAGTCGCTGATACCCAGTTTAGCGCCGACTTTGGTGGCGCTAAACTTGGAGAGGTCAAACTGTTGCTCAATAATAAAGTGCGAAATTCTTTGCTCGTTCAGGTTAGTGGAATGAGCGAGTACTTTGACTTTATTGATGATGCTTTCCATTGATGCCTCTACAGTGAATTCGTCCCGCCGCAACGAATTGTACGACGGGATGATATTAGCGACTTTTCGCTGTCTTTTCGACTGGATCGGTAAACCCTAAGAGCATCGACGCGATAAAACCGACAATCCATGCACACACTACCGCAAGAAGGAATGATGGAATCTGCCCCTCGCCAACCAGTGGAATCAGAGAAAGCCCAGCAGTACCAAATGGAATGATGATGCCAATCTTGAACGCGGCCATCATGGCACCACCAGCAAAACCGCCAATACAGCCTGCAATAAAGGTTTTACCTAGCGGTAGTGACACACCAAACAACAGTGGTTCGCCAACACCCAGAATACCAACAGGCAGAGCACCAGTGATGGTCTTCTTCAGGCGTTCATTCTTCGACTTAAGGTATACGTACGCCGCAGCGCCGACTTGCCCCATGCCACCCATCGCTAAAATCGGGAACAGGTAGTTAAGACCAAAAGTCTCAAGAATTTGCGCATGAATAGGGATAAGACCTTGGTGTAAGCCTGTTAATAGTAGGAACAGGAAGCCACCACCCAGGACACCGCCAACCGCTACGGAACCTGCGGATTCATTAAGCAGTGCAACCGAAACCAAGTTACCTAGCCACACGTTTACCGAGTGGGCGATAGGCTGCAAGATGAACAAAGCCACTGCCGACGACACCAAAATCGTCACGGTTGGAGTAAAGATAAGGTCGAGACTTTCTTTACAGTGGCTACGGAACCAAAGCTCAAACTTAGAAGAAAAGACACAGACCAACAATACAGCAAACATGCCGCCGCCGCCCGGAACTAATGCGTTACCAAATAACTCGATATTGGCAAGGCCCGGCGCAGCCAAAACTGCAGCCATCACCGCACCAATCGCAGGAGACGCCTGAAGTTCTTTGGCGGTATTCATACCGATCATGACAGAAAGCACGGCGAATACGGCTTTACCAACGACAGTGAATAGCGAGAAGATATCTGGGTTGGCTGCGACAAATTCCGGAGCGACGAGTTTGAAGATGTTCACCATCCCCAGAACTAAACCACATCCGATCAAAGCTGGAATGGTAGGTACAAAAATTGCGGCTAAGGTGTTGAGAGCGCGACGAATCGAAAATGGTTGCGCAACAGGGGCCTCCGCCGAACCTTCCTCAATACCTGCACCTTTCATTCGTTTATTAAGAACGCCAGCGACTTTTGCCGCAGTGCCCATGCCGACGATAATTTGATATTGTTCTCCGGCATCAACGACACCTTTAATACCCTCAACCTCTCGTAGTGCATCCATATTAAATTGGGAGCGGTCTTTAAGCACGATACGTACGCGTGTCATGCAGTTGGTCAGGGTCGCGACGTTATCAAAGCCGCCAATATGCCGTTCAATGTGATCGGCAATGAGTTCCAGATGTTCTATCTTATTTGCCATGCTATTTTCCTTGCAGTAACTGCTGTTTCAGAGGTTGGAAGGGTTGTGCCGCAAGAGCCAACGCTTTAGAAGGTGAAGTGTCCAACGTGTGCAGCAATACCGCAGCACGAACATTGTATTCCACCGAATCCAATAGCTTGGCGGCGGTTAACTCATCCACTTCACAAATTTGCTGCACCATGTGCTGGGCACGAATGCGCAGCTTCTGGTTATTCGCTTTGACGTCTACCATCAGGTTTCCGTGCACTTTACCCAGTTGCAGCATGACCGAGGTACTCAGCATGCCCAGTAACATCTTTTGTGCTGAGCCGCTTTTCATCCGTGTCGAGCCTGCCAGTACCTCTGCGCCGACATCCGGTGCAATAGACACATCCGCGTGTTGCGAAATAAGCCCAGGTCCTCGGGTACTGAGTGCAATGGTTTTCGCGCCGATCTGTCTGGCGTAATCCAGTGCTGAAATGACGAAGGGCGTTCTTCCACTTGCGGCAATCCCAACCACTACATCTTGCGAAGTCAGTTGGCGCTGGCGAAGTTCGGCAGGAGCGGACTCTTTGCAGTCTTCAATGTCTTCCACAGCCGCGAGCATAGCGTCAAGACCGCCTGCGATAATAGACTGGACCAGAGCAGGATCGGTACCAAAAGTAGGGGGGCATTCTGCTGAGTCTAAAACACCAAGTCGGCCGCTGGTTCCTGCACCAACATAGAATAAACGGCCGCCTTGTCTCATCTGCGAGGCAATCAGTTCAACCGCTTTGGCGACATCTGGCAGCACTTTATTAATCGACACAGCAACACTGGCATCGTGCGCATTGAGTAATTCCAGCACTTCCATTAATGGCAACTCGGACAGCTGTTCTGTCTCGGGGTTTTGCTCTTTATTAATGGTGGACGACAACTCACTCATAACTCTCTCCGTTGATAATCGACGGATAGATAATAATTAAACGTCGAGTTCCGACAATTTAAATAGTACGGATTATAGATTGGAGTCACATATGTAAAACGATGTTTCATTTATTTTTGTTATGGTTCGACTACTTATTGATAGGAGACTTGACGGGGAGTGAATGGTTGTATTAACGAGTGAGAATGTCGAGAGGTGACATTCTCTAAACAAAACATCAGGTCGAGGAATCGGTGAGTAGAGGTAGTAATAATTCAAAGCAGTAGTCAGTACTGCACAAAGATAGCGTTAGTAATGTTTAACTATTAAAAAGGACTTTCCTTGCCAAGTTCATTGCAGATTTCGACAATGGCGAGGGAAAGCCCTGATTTGATGATTTGTTGTTGGCGCTGAAGTTGAAGCTGATAGAACTCCAGATCGATGTCGTCATCCGGTTCATTGACTTCCAGTTGCACCATGCCCATTTTCTTCACCAAATGCAGCTTTTTGATCGGATCGAGAATGTTTGGGTCAGTGAACTCGTAGTCGGATGCGTCGCTGTTGAGTTGATTTTTGAGCTTAATGATATCTTCAATATCGTGGTAAATATCGTCAGGTAGTACGCCCAAACCAAACAGTAATTTTAGACGAACAGACAGATCGCCCAGTGGGCCTGAGTCTTGTAGTAGCGGGCCGACAACCGATTGAACAGCGAAGTTATCTTTACGGAAAATTCTTTGTATCAGACCGTCGATCGACTCGTTAAAGACGTCGACCGTGGCAATAAAGAAGCCCCGCACTGAGGGTGCGCCGTTGAGTCGTTCAATGATCTCGGTTTCGTTGATGTTATCTGCCATATACTGAGTAGTTGTTAAGTCGTTATTATAAGGGGAGCATTGCCCCCCTCTGAGTTAATTACAGCTGGTTGTAGAGTGCCTCAATATGAGCCACCTCAGCGCTGTCTTCTGCAAGACCTGTGTATTTCGCGAGCGTTGGCTTCACGCCGACTTCTTTTAATGAAGTTTGTAATTCAACCGCTTGAGGATCGGTGTCGTTAGTGTACTTCAACGCCGCCGCTATCCCTTTTAAAAGTGTTTGATTTTCAGTGCCATATTCAATTGTACCGAGTAATGGCTTCACTAATCTATCATTTGCACCTAATTTGCGAATTGGCTGACGTCCAACGCGGTCAACTTCATCAACTAAGTATGGATTGGCAAAACGGCCCAGAATCTTCTCGATGTAGGCATTGTGCATGTCGCGGTCGAAGCCATAACGACGAATCAGCACTTCACCACTCTCGATCATGGCCTGCTTTACTTCAGCCTGAATCTCAGGATCTTCAATCGCTTCTCTAATGGTGCGGTGTCCTTTCAAGCAGCCCAAGTAAGCCGTAATACAGTGGCCGGTATTTAGGGTGAACAGTTTACGTTCCACAAACGCCATCAGGTTGTTGGTCTTTTCCATCCCAGCGATGTCCGGGATTTCCCCTTTGAATTGTTGCTCGTCAACAATCCACTCGCTGAAGCTTTCTACCGTTACTTCCAGTGGATCATCGTTGGCAGCTTCTGCTGGTGGCACGATACGGTCTACTGCAGAATCGACGAAGCCAACGAGCTCATCGGCTTTTGCGTGCAGTGACGCATCAAGATGCTTGTACACTTCGCCTTTTAAATGGGTCGTGCCGCGAACCATGTTCTCACAGGCGATGATGTTCAATGGTGATTCATTCCCCGCTTCGAAACGTTTGGTGATGCCGGTTGCAATGGTTTTCGCAATGATGTCCAGCACGTTGGGACCAACGGCGGTTGTCACTAAATCGGTTTTTACGATGCGGTCAATCACGTCTTCACTTGCTGAGTTAACTGCGGTGACATGCGTGACTGTGTCTATTTGGCACTCCGTGCCCACCACTTTAACTTTGTATTCTTGTTTATGACTGAGTTGGTCTACCAACGGGGCATCAACGTCAGCGAAAGTGACCTCGACGTCTGCGTCTGCTAAAAGTTTACCGATGAAACCACGACCAATGTTACCTGCGCCAAAATGAACTGCATTTTTCATAACTGTTACCTACCAATGTCTGAAATATTGACTAACGAATCTAGGGGGAGGCCAACCGCATAGGGGGTGACAGCTGACCTCTGTTTGCTCAGGAGCAAATTAAGTGAAGTAATTAAGCGGCTTGTTCGCGGCCAAGGATGTTGAGGATCTCTTCTACATCCGTGGTGCTGGTTAGCTTCTCAATTGCCTCTGGCTCATCGAGTGCGTTCGTAATGGTGGTAATAACTTGGATGTGCTCATCATTTTTAGCGGCAATGCCGATAACCAGTTTCGCTACATCGTCTTCGTCTTCAGTAAATTGGATACCCGATGGGTATTGGCAGATAACAATGCCAGTCTTTTTAACGCGATCTTTCGCTTCAATCGTGCCGTGTGGCACCGCGATAGATTCGCCAAGGTAAGTCGGAACCAGTGCTTCACGATCAAACATCGCATCTACGTATTCTGGTTCAACGTAGCCAAGTTCAACTAACTTGTTGCCCGCAAAGCGAATCGCTTCTTCTTTGTTAGCCGCGCTTAAACCTAAGTGGATGTTTTCACGTTGAATCTGGAATACAGATGGTTGCTGTTCTTCAAAATTGTCGTCGTTTGCTGCAAGAACCGATACTTTTACCATCTGATCGTCATTGGCAGATGAAGTTTGTGCCGCAAGCAGTTTGGTGACGAGTTGGTTGTACATTTCGCTGTCCAGGAAGTTAGTCAGTGAAATGTGGTGTGCGTTAGGAGCATGCTTACGTGCACGATCCGTCAAATCTTTATGAGTAATCACGATATCTGCACTCTCTGATAAATTGTTAATAGCAAGGTTAGTGACGTGGATGTTCAGACCTGCGTCCTGAACTTTCTTGCGTAGCATGCTCGCACCCATCGCGCTGGAGCCCATGCCGGCGTCACAAGCGACAATAATGCTTTGCACTGTCGCAAGGTCTACGTCGCCTTTGCTTTCACTGTTTACCGCTGCATTGTTTTTTGATGCAGATTTCATGTCTTTCATTTGTGACGTTGCTTTTTCTAGCGCTGCTTTATCGCCGTCTTCTTCTGTCGATGTTTGAGTCTTCATTAACAGAGATGCTACGGTGAACGACACGCCCGCTGCCGCCGCGATAGAGGCTAGAACACCAACGATCGAGCCTTTTTGCGTCATCAATAGTACCGCGAAGATAGAACCTGGAGACGCTGGAGAAACGATACCTGCGTTGAACATAGTGAGAACGAACACACCTGTCATACCACCTGCGATAGCCGCTAGGATGAGGCGTGGGTTCATCAGAATGTATGGGAAGTAAATCTCATGGATACCACCAAAGAAGTGGATGATAGAAGCACCACCAGCAGTCTGACGAGCAGTACCTTTGCCAAACACCATGTACGCCAGAAGAATACCTAGACCCGGACCTGGGTTTGCTTCAATCAGGAAGAAAATAGATTGACCTGTTTCTGACGCCTGTTGAATGCCCAGTGGTGAGAAGATGCCGTGGTTAATTGCGTTGTTCAGGAACAGAATCTTCGCTGGCTCAACAAAAATAGAAGTCAGAGGTAGAAGGTGCGCTGATACAAGGAAGTTTACGCCTGCTGCTAAAGCACCAGAAAGTACTTTTACAAAAGGACCGATCAGGAAGAAAGCAAGAATGGCACACAGCATACCGATGATGCCTGCAGAGAAGTTGTTTACCAACATCTCAAAGCCACTTTTCACTTTGCCATCGATGTAGTTGTCGAATTTTTTAATCGCCAAGCCGCCCATTGGACCGACGATCATCGCTCCCATGAACATAGGGATGTCTGTACCGACAATCACGCCCATTGTGGTGATTGCGCCGACTACAGCACCGCGATCGCCGCCGACTAATTTACCACCGGTGTAACCGATAAGTAGTGGCAGCAAGTAAGTGATCATAGGACCAACCATTGAAGCCAAAGTCTCATTTGGCAACCATCCGGTTGGGATGAATAGTGCAGTGATAAAGCCCCACGCGATAAATGCGCCAATGTTAGGCATTACCATGTTAGACAGAAAGCGACCAAAATTTTGTATCTTGATCTTAGCATCTGGTGATATCATAACAATTCCCCGTTCGATGTTCTGATGAATATTGTTGTCGTAAACGGTTCGCCAAAACCGCTTGTTTGATTGCTTAGTACCCAATCAATTTATCACACAATTTCCAATTAGAACTGACAACGGGCTTTTCGTGATCTACACCCGCACTTCTTCAGATAAAAAGCATTTTTTAAGTGATGGCGATCAATTTATTGATATGTAACTTAATAACAAAATGCAGGTTTTAAATCTGTCAATAAAAATCTTAGTGATCAAATCGATCTTATTACAAATTTGAATTAAAAATATAATGTGATCAAAATCACTTATGATTTATTTCTGGGATCGAATTAAATATTTAGATCGATCAATGTCACATTTTGTCTTGGTTTGGTTGTTGGTAAAAATGTGACCTGCGTCTGGTTGTGGTTTTTTTGAAATTTTGTAACGAGATATGCTGCGCAATATCAGCACATAGTGACTGATTGACTGAGCAAATGAGTGTGATGTCAGAAATATCTGAAAATTTCGGTTATATTTCTTACAAATTAAAAGGATAGTGCATTACTTGTATCAGCAATGCACTATTTCTCTGGTAAGTTATTTATCGAGGTGTTGTGCTAAATATGTTCGCGTATTTTCCAGCCCCATGTATCGTGCCAGTGTCTTTTCTGGCACGTCGCGTAAGTCCACCATAATTAATCCGTCTAGCGCGTTGTTAAAGGCAGGATCAACGTTAAAGCAGACCAGTTTGCCGTTTAAGCTCAAATACTGACGCAGTAAAACAGGAACCCCTTTGCCTTCATCAATTCGAGCGATCACACGAGACAGCAGCTGCAAATCGCCTAACGCGGTGAGCATGCTGGTGTTCCAGTTCAGGTTAGTCTCGGGAAGCGGGTTGGATGGGGTAACGTGTTCAGCACAGGCATTGTCGTAGTGATGCAGTGTCATGGACTGAGCCAGTAATTGACGAGCGGTTTGGCTGTAATCGTTACTTATGCTGACCGGACCAAACAGGTGCGTATACTCTGGGTTTCTATGTACGAATGTTGCAATGCCTTTCCAAAGCAGTAGCAGGGCACTCATGCTCTTTTGGTATTGCTCCGCAATCACCGAGCGTCCCATCTCAATCGATTTACCCATCTTGTCGATAAAGCGCTGGTCATAGTTAAACAGTGTGCGGGAGTACAACCCTTCAACGCCATGTTTTGTCATTAATTTATCGACTAACCCCAGACGATAAGCGCCTACCATACATTGATTTTCACGATCCCAGACAAATAGGTGCAGGTAATCATGATCGAAATGATCGATATCGATCGCTTGCCCTGTGCCTTCGCCCACCTGACGAAAGTTGTATTCACGTAGACGACCGATCTCATGCAGTAGAGATGGGATCTGATAAGCGGATGTGCAGTAGACCTCAAACTCACCACTTTCAAGAAGTTTGGCTTCTGGAGGTAAGCTGTGCAGCTCATCGAGTAATTGGCTTATCGGTAACCCTGCCGCAATAGGCAGCAAAGCATTCATCGATGTGGTTTGCCCAGGAGTGCTGGGATCACGGTTAAGCAGGTAGGTATTGAGCCTCAAATAATTGACCACCTGATCATCACTGAGGTTATTCAGCTCTTTAAATTTAATCGCTTGTCCAAACGATAATTCAATCGTCTGCGCATTCTTATTGAGCAGCTCTCTTCCCAGCATTAAGGTTCTTAGCAAAGGATGAATTTTACCCGCCATGTAGAAGCGTTTTGAGTTTTGTCCGTTAATAAATACGGGTACCGTCGTCGCCTTATTTTTACGAATCAGGCTACTGACACTGCGGCTCCACTCTTTGTCTTCTAAACGCTGCTGCTTAGCGTCAACCAGTTGCGATACTTCACCCGCAGGGAAAACTAACAACAATCCGCCGTTTGCTAGGTGTCTGTTCGCCGCCCGCAGTGCTTTCATGTTGGACTTGACCGCATCCTTACCTTCAAACACATCTACACCAATAAATAACTGGTCGAGTTCCGGGACGGTTTTAAGGTATTGATTCGCCAGGATTTGGATGTCATCTCGAACCATGAGCAGTAACTCTGCCAGTATGACGCCTTCGACGCAGCCGAGAGGGTGGTTGGCAACAATGACGGTAGGGCCTTGTTTTGGAACGGCGTCGAGTGAGCCATGAGCAATTCGGTAATCGATACCTAAAATCGACAGCGTGAAGCGTAAAAAGGTTTGAATATCTGCATTAACGGGTCTTTGCGCATAGAACTTATCGAGTCGGCTTAGTCCGGTTGCCCACTCAGCGACATTTTCACCAATGCCAAATGGCGTTTTACGAGGGAGACGAAAAGGGGTAGTGCTATCCATATTTACCTCAGCGTGCAAGTTTCTAACTGGATAGTAGGAATTACAGATGACAGTTCAGCGGCAAAACAGTGAGTCTTTGGTGACAAAAGAGTGACGATTTATTGAACGCTGAGGTTAGATTCAGAGGTCGGTGAGGAATTTTTGTCCGATTTAGTTGGGCTTATGCTATGGTAGTTACGGCTCATTATTTGGGCTATTTACATGCCGTTATATCGGTATTATTAATCAAATAAAATCACTCAACATCTTCTACGTGAAGGTGTAGGTACAAGTCCGATTCCCCTGCAATGGTTGAAACGGCTAAGGATATTTATGAATGGAAACAATCTGGATTAAGAATCCACTCGCGATTTACACTGGCAATGAGCAGGACGCTCGCGGAGGTCTGGTGATTCGCGGAAACAAAATTGTTGAGCTGGTGGCCTTAAATGCCACGCCTGACAGCAAAATCGATTCGGTAGTCAACGCCAGACAGCACGTTATCACTCCAGGGCTAATCAATGCCCACCACCACTTTTATCAAACTTTGACTCGCGCTTATCCCGATGCTCTCAATAAAGAGCTGTTTCACTGGCTGAAAAGCCTTTATCCGGTGTGGGCGAACCTTGACCAGGACATGATGAGTGTTGCCACTGAATTGGCTTTAGTCGAGCTAATGCGCTCAGGGTGCACGACCGCTTCGGATCATCACTATCTATTACCCAATGGTCTGGAACATGCCATCGATCTGCAGGTTGAAGCCGCACAGCAACTTGGTGTGCGTGCCATTTTCACCCGTGGCTCCATGAGCCTGGGGGAAGATCAGGGCGGCTTACCACCAAGGCACACGATTCAAACCGAGCAAGCGATTATTGACGACAGCAAACGACTGATTAACGAGTACCATCATCATCACGATGGGGCGATGACCCAAATTGCACTGGCACCGTGCTCACCATTTTCGGTGACGACGGATCTGATGAAAGAGACAGCACGAATCGCGCAAGATGAGAATGTCATGGTGCATACCCACTTGTGTGAAACCATTGATGAAGAGAACTTTTGCATCAAGCAATTTGGATTACGTCCGGTTGATTACCTCGAAGATGTTGGCTGGTTAAACGAGCGGACCTGGCTGGCTCACGGTATTCATTTCAACTCTGAAGAGATTCTGCGCTTAGGTAAAGCAGGAGTGGGAGTCAGTCACTGTCCGACATCCAATATGATGCTGGCCTCTGGTATGTGTAAAAACTTGGAGCTTGAACAGGCCGGTGTGAAAGTTGGCCTTGGCGTGGATGGTTCTGCCTCAAACGATGGCTCCAATATGATTGCTGAAGTCCGCATGGCGATGTACCTGCAACGCCTTCAGTATGGCTCAGCAAAAGTAACGCATTTTGATGCTCTGCGCTGGGCGACAAAAGGTTCTGCTCTTGCGATGGGGCGACAAGATATTGGAGAACTAAACATCGGTTATCAGGCTGACATTGCCATGTTTAAGCTGGATGATATTCGCTTCTCAGGGAGTCATGATCCGCTGGCGGCTTTACTGCTATGTGGCGCACAACAGGCTGACCGAGTGATGGTAGCTGGCCAATGGCGGGTCCATGATGGTGAAGTGATCGGTGTGGATTTACAGGACTTGATGGTTCGTCATAGCCGCGCCGCGAAGCGACTGGCAGAGCTGTCCGCCAGTTAATGTCTGACAGACCAAAAATAAAAAGCCGCTTACAAACCAGTAAGCGGCTTTCTCTATTCTAAGTGTGAGAACTACAGAATCGGGTAGATGTCTTGTTCTGTGTGTTCACCCTCAACCACTTCTACAGGCGTATAGTGTTGGTACATTAAGAAACCGTCTTCAGAAGTTTCATGGGTATCCGGGCTGTCAATGTATGAAGTACATGTGTAGCCAATGGTGTAAGTTCCTGGACCAATAAAACCAAACTCGTAATCGTACGTTAAATTGCCAAGTTCATCTTCGGTCTCATTTACATCAGCAATCGCAACTGGTGTGTTAAATTCTGCTGGCGCACCTAAGTCACCCATCGTGCTGCGATCCATCTCACCAGCATATAGATAAACTGAGTGTACAGCTGGCACGTCGTTAATTGCGTTCCAACTTGCACTGTCTGCTTCACACGCGTTGTACTGTACGGAGCTAACTACACCGCCAATATGGCCAGCCTCTGATGCGTTAACCAAGCTCACCGCATTCGAGTTCATGTTCATATGATCCTGACCTGTTGGATCTGCCAGGCCTTTACGTAGATCAAATTCAACGACGTAGCTGTTATGACCTGTATGTACTTTTACGTACTGACCTTTTTGCGAGAACTTCAGGCGGCCTTGATCGCTGGTATCAGGCTTCGTTCCATAACAGCTGCCTTTGCTGTTCACTACAAGGCCTTTCACTGTGCCGTCAGTTTTTTCGACGTAAGAAAGTGTTGTGTCGTTTAGCTGTCTGCCATCTTTTGCGTACAAGCACATCGCATAATCGCCAGGTGCGATAGTTTGCTCTCTAATGATGGTTTCTGCATTACTACCTTGATACTGCATTAGGTCTACTTGACGTAATGCACCGTCTTCGCTGACGTTCATAATGATAGCGTCGCCAGTCTTATCACCTGTTTCAGGGTCAAACGGGATTAAAACCACATCTTCAAAAGCTAAAACGACTTTATTTGCATCATCGACAGGAGCATCTGAAACCGCAAGAGAAAAAGTTGCTGCTTCTGTGTCGGATGAAGAGTCACCGCCATTACAGCCAGTCAGTAAAAGACCACCTGAAATCGCGAGGATAGGGTAGGTGTATTTTTTCATATTTCCTCTTTCATTCACATTGCTGATAAATGCAAAGCGTAGTCTTAAAAACGAGAATGAATGTCATCAAAGAGTGATGAGCGAGTAAATTATCAGTGTAATCAATGTCATTACCAAGGCGATTTGGTGGGTTTATATTGGGTCTTGAATCTTCTCTCGCCCGATAATATTTAGTCATAATTTTCTTTTTTTTTGAACATTATTAACTAGTCTGAAGGTAATCATCCATAGCTTTACTACTCTCGTCACAATGTTATTTTTTTGACGGATTAAATTTAAATAAAAGAAAAAACTCATATTTTTTAAATTTATTACGCAACTATAGGATTGCAACAAAAACTCAACTATATTTGCAAACTGTGCAAAAGTAGGAGTGCGTATGTTTACTGTTGAATATTCAACGTGTGGTGGCGTTACAATAAGCAACAAAAATAGCTATGTAACCCTAGAGTTTTTATTGCAGCCAATATACCTCCCTAAATCTGGAGAAACGATCTATTGCGAATGCCTCTCAAGAGTAATTAATGAATCAGGAGAAACATTAAATAGTGAATCCTTCTTCGATAATATTGACGATGAATTCATTAAAACTGTTTTTCTTCTACAGATGGAATATTTTAGTAATATAAAAACGTCTAAAGGTATTTTTTTGAATTTAAATCTATCTGCATTAGAAGATGATGAATTTGTAGAGACAGTTATAAATAAAAATATCTACAATAAATTTCATATAGAAATAAATGAAATAAGCACTTCTATTAAATATAGTAAAATACTAAAAAATATAAAACGACTTCAAAAGTTAGGTATGTTTATCGTTCTTGACGATTATTATGAAGAAAATATAGCGGCTCACTTATCTTTAGGGTTAATTGAATGGGACTATATTAAAATAGATAGGTCATTCTTATTATACAATTCTGGTGATGATGATTGTTTAAAGTCTCTTATTTTTGTTTTAAGGCCTTATTGTAAACACGGTTTAATAATTGAAGGGGTCGAGACTTACTTCCAGAATGAATATCTTAAAAAATATAATATTTTAGCACAAGGTTATTTTTACTCTAGACCAAGAAAGGTGACTAACGAACGAGATGATCATCAAGAATCAGAGTTAATGAAGAAAAAATCAAAAGCAAACACTTATCATTGACATTTTAGAATGTGTAATCAGATAGATTTGGCACTTGTCATCTAGGTAATCCCCTCGTGTAACCGATTCCAAACTAAGAGTGTTCGTGTGTTAGTATTGTTTAACCGCACGAATAATTGTAGACTCTAATTTACTGTATGCTAATGAATTAAAACCCTTTTTATCTCATTTTGTAGTCTATTCTTTAGCAGCAGATCATTTTAATAAGAATAAATTAAAGATATACAGGAATAAAAATGATTAGGAAAAGAGTAATAAATCTTAGTCATAAAATTGAAGGTTCTCTATTTACTCGCAATAGCCATATTATAAGCATCAGTGGTGAAGGGATAATCTTCTATAATGGAGGGATAAAAAAAGTACAGCCTAATGTGGCTATTTTTATTCCACCTAATGCCTTAGTGAGGTTTTCATTAAAGTCTATATCTAAAAGTGATCTAATTTTAACCACTTATCATGTTGATGGAATGAATTTGTCTTGTAGGCAAGAAAAGACTATGAATTTGATCAATGCTTATATTGAGGTCAACATACTAGATTTAAAGAATAAAAACACACTAATAGAATTAATAAACCTAAAGTTAGATAAAATAAAGAATAATAAAGTTCTATGTAACTATGAGCCTTTAGAAAAAAAGATTAATGAAATTATAAACAAAGATCTAAAAAGGAAATGGTCACTAGAAGATATCTGCAATCTCACATACACCTCTAAATCCACTCTCACTAGAAAACTCAAAAACAGCCAAACAAGCATGGGTCAGATAATTTCAAACGCTCGCTTAGAGTATGCAACGGTACTTATAACGAATACGAGTTTGAGCGTCGATGAGATTTCTATGCAATCTGGATTTAATAGCACTTCTTATTTTTGTAAAAAGTTTAAAGAAGCTCATGGGTTTAGTCCCAGGCAATTCCGAAAGATACTAGCAATGAATAAATAACAATAGTAGGTGATTAATTTTTCCTGGCTAAACAATGTAAAGCACATATTATTTAATAATCTTATGGAGATTTATTTAGATTAGAGCGCTAGCCTAAATATCTCCTCATAACCCTCCAAAAATACCACTTTGTGATTATTGTAAAACCAGTCAACAAGATCATGGCACTTTGAATGTAAGTTTTTTTCAATAATTAAAAAAGCTCAAGTTCCTATCAGAGAATCAGTTTGGAAAGCAATATACTGACGTACACCCACATCATTATTACTGACACTTCTAATATTTAAGGTGAGCTATGAGTTGATTACTTGTGGCTCTAAATTAAGGCTAAATTGACTATAATCAAGTTAAGGGCTCGGATAGAGGAGTATGTTGGTCAGACATACTGCTAAAAGGAAGTAGTGCCATGATATACAAATATTTTCTTCGAGAGATATTGGGTTTAGCCATTGTGGTCTGTGTTGTTTTCGGAGTATTGGGTGTACTGCTGGATGTTTTTGCTCTAACAGCATATTTTGAGCATCAAAACTCTATTGCTGATGTCTTTTTCCATGAGTCTTTATACTTTGTTATTTTCTTCATCCCGCCGTATTTTCTCTGGAAACTTATCAATCGCCCAGATCTAGTCGTCGCTAGGCAAAGTTACTTGGCGATGAAGCTTGAAGCAGAACGCCGTCAATACGCTGATCATCTTTAAGAGCAGTTGGCTATTGACCTCAGGCCAGTATCTAAAAAGCACAAAGGCTCATGGATGTTTCCACGAGCCTTTTTCAATATTGCCATTACCTATGCGAAAGGTGATGGCAGAGTACTATCAAGCGTTATGCTGTTTCTAATCCTTAAAATGCAGGCTCAATCGTGCCCTTAAAGGTTTTATCTAAAAAGTCACGAATCTCCTGAGACTGATAGATCGATACAAACTTCTTGTACTCTTCTTTATTCTTATCTGCTTCGCGTGTTGCGATAACCATAACAGCCAGAGGTGCTTCTTTCGATTCTAAATAGATCCCTTGTTTTTTAGGATCAAGCCCTGATGACATCACATAGTTCATCGTAATGGTTGCCGCATCGACATCGTCTAATGTTCTTGGCAACTGGGCTGCATCAACTTCAACGAACTGAAATGCTTTTGGATTCTCCGTAATGTCTGTCAACGCCGCTTTATGGCCGACACCCGGTCTCAATGTAATTAAGCCCGCATCAGCAAGTAGGAGTAGGCCGCGACCACCGTTGGTTGGATCATTCGGGATCGCAATGCGCGCATTCTCAGGTAGGTCTTCAAGAGAACGGAACTTGTTTGAGTAAACTCCCATACGCATCAGAATAGATTGGCCGATAGAGACTAAGTGAGCGTTGTGGCTGTTGTTGAAGTTATCTAGAAACGGTTGATGCTGATAGCTGTTGATGTCGATACTGCCATCACTCAATGCTGCGTTTGGTGTTACGTAATCGGAAAACTCAACCACCTCTACTTTAAGTCCTTGTTTTTCTGCTTCTTTGGCGACCGCTTCTACAACTTGTGCATGAGGTCCAACGGTTGCTCCAACCTTAATGACAGAGTCTTCTTTTTGCCCACATGCCACTAAGCTCAATGCTGCTATGAGAATAAAAGGTAACTGCTTAATTTGGCTAAAACTTTCCATAATAACTCCATTTATATTTTTTGGACGTCTATACGGCTAATTTATCATAATTATAAACCCCGTCAACGTTTGATCGCTCGGTCACCTACTAATGTCTCCCGTCAGTGAGAATTTTGCTTCTGTTAACGTATCCCCTACCAGTTGGCTATCTGTCTTTAAAGGTTGGTTAATCATTTATGCGACGAATGTAATAAAGTTAAATTATTCAACTAATTATGCATAAAGTCACTAAAGTGCAGATGGTTTTGGTCGATATTTAAAATGAGACTTTAGTTCCATAATTTCAAGCAGTAATAATGGAAAGGAGGGCCATGCGTGACATTGAGCCTACACAACAACACCGCTGCGTTAGCAACACGACGTCACGTTGCTGATGCATCTGAAGATTTTAATTCTTCAATACTTAAACTTTCTTCGGGAAAAAAGATCAACAGTGCTAAAGATGATGCGGCTGGTTTACAAATTTCGAATCGATTACATGTACAAACTCGAGGGTTAGATGTAGCAGCTAAGAATGTTAATGACGGAGTAGCCATAGTTCAGACTGCAGAAGGATCTATGAGAGAAATATCTCATATTCTACAAGATATGAGAGACCAATCATTACAAGCAGCCAACGGAGCGTACTCAATAGCAGATCGGCAAGCTATTCAAAAAAATGTCCAAGCTTTAAAGGATGAGCTTCATAGTATCGCGAGTTCAGCCAACTTTGCAGGCATTAACTTGCTCGATGGCACATATGGTAAGAAAGCACTTCAAGTGGGTTCCAACAATGAAACGATTCTCCTTGAGCTAAAGGATATGCGCTCTAGCGCTTCATCGATGGGTGGAAAGATATTTGTTGCACAAGAAGCCAAAGGTGCAGACTGGGTTGTCGGGGAAGATGGCCACAAGCTCAGCATTGATTTCATCGACAAATCTGGGAACGATGTGAGCCTTAACATCGAAGCTAAAATTGGAGATGATATTGAAGAGCTTGCAACTTATATCAACGGACAGCAAGAGTTTATTACAGCATCGGTATCGGGTAGTGGTGAACTGCAAATGTTTGTTGGTTCAGCTGTTGCAGAAGATGAGGTTTGTTTTTCTGGATGTCTGGCTAAAGAGCTGAACTTCGACAATGGCCGCAAGTCGATTGTTGAGAACATCGATGTAACCAGTACAGGAGGAGCCCACGAAGCGGTCGCTGTCATTGATTCCGCATTGAATTATGTGGATGGACATCAAGCAGATATGGGAGCACTACATAATCGATTTGATCGCATGCTCTCTAATTTAACTAATATGCATGAAAATATTAGTGCTTCGAAAGGAAATCGTACTGATACAGATTTCGCAAAAGAAACAACTGAAATGACTCGAGCTAAAATTCTTCAACAATCTTCATCATCTATGTTAGCTCAAGCCAGAGTAATTCCTAATGCAGCTTTGAACCTGCTGAATTAATAGTGTGTGACTTGATATCTGTATCTCAATGGCTGCTCATGTGTTTGTAATACACATGGGTATCTATTGATGAGAAAACTTAGAATACCAATACTAAGCAACGAATTAGTTGTTCTTGTGCGATTTTATGCTTACTAAACGGCTGGTATTGGTATACGACGGGCGGGGTATTTACCTGGCAAAGTTCACAACCAGAAAAGACAAAGGCCCGTAGATTTCTCTACGAGCTTTTATTGGTGCGCTTTTCTCTGATGTGTCGAACTGAATTTAAGATTCAGGTCAGGCATAGGTTGTGTGTTTGCCCACTTTCTTTTTCATAAGTACGATTTAAGTTACTTTTTTTGTTGTGCCAGTTTAATACGTTTAGTAAAAACATTTGCTTAAGAGTCTTTTTGCATATCATTCAGTCGGTGTGATTTGAGTCATGGCTTGTAAGTTCTGTTTTGAATATTATGGCGCACGATAATTCATTGTAATTATTAATTAAAATGTCATGGTTAGATGTGGCTATAAAAAATCATCAAATTTTAGAGATAAAAATGAAAACCAAAAATGTATTTTCTTTTGCAGTATTGTCTTTTTTCATAAGTAGTGCAGCAGTTGCTGGGACAAAAACTGGATTTTACTTAGGAGCTGACGTGGCATTTGCGAATGATACGGAACTAGAAAATAGTAGTGTATCAATCGAGGAATCAAATGACGTTGGTTTTAATGCCGTTGTTGGGTATGAGTCAAAGCTAGAAGAGTCTTTTAAACTTGCTGGCGAAGTGGAATACCAAAATTTTGGTGAGGTGGATTTTTTAGGAACGATGAAAGCAGATGGGTATGCGATTTTTGCTAACCTTAAGCCTAAATATACTTTTAATAATGGTACTTACATCGCGGGTGTAGTTGGCCTAGGTCAAATGACTCTGAAAGATAAGACAAACGCAGTTGAAGAATCTGAGACAGGCTATCAATTTGGTGTAGAGGGTGGATATAACATCAATGAAAGCGTTAGCTTAAATGTTGGTTATCGAAGCGCAAATACTGAAATTGATGACGTAGAAATTGCGATACGTGGCTTTTATGCTGGTGCTCGTTACTACTTCTAACTCAACTACCCCCAACTCTAGAACGCTGGGTTGGCCGCACTAGGTTGGCCCAGAAACTTTTCCCAGACCTCACACCACCAAGATCCCACTACATAAATTCTCATGCTAGTTGTCGTCATCGACGTCGATAAATGCCCGTCAACACGGAGATGGTATTCAACCCGGAAACTGTCCCCGTAATACTCCTAGGACAATTTTTTGCGCAACTTACATACAAAAGCTGATTCTGTTTTGGTACTGGTATTTTTTGTCCTTAGGTTAAAGTAGAGTAGGCGTGTTTACTGATGCAGACTCTTATAAAGGTTAGAACTTACCGGACAAGACTTAGGACAGGATATAGACCGGACCAGAAAAGACAAAGGCCCGTAGATTTCTCTACGAGCCTTCTGGAATATGGTGGCCCCTCGCAGACTTGAACTGCGGACCAATCGATTATGAGTTAGCCACTAATACAGGAAGTCTAGGTAAACCGAGGTAAGTTTAGCGTAATTTAAAATAGGTTAAAGTAATTACTAAACAGTAGTTTAGCGTAGTTTGCGTAAATTAGTCAAAACTAGTGACTGTACCGCTATTGTACCTTTTTTCGGATTGTACCGAAGCGAAGTGATATAGAACATCTAAATCAAAATGTGCAATAACCTCTTTCAAATACTAGCGTAGAATCGAACGATGCCATTTCTCAAACATTTATGCCCCAAAACGCGCTAGCGTAAGCATTCGGCCATATATGTTAGTGTGGATTTACCTTACACAACACTTATCCGAAATATCTCAACCTATATATCATCCTAAATCCTCAGCAGTTCCCTTGTAAGCAATAAAGTCATTAAACTATTATTTTCCGCTCATTCACATTTAAGCTGTCAGTTCTTTTTCAACTTTAGCTATAACACCGTTCACATGTTCTACGGTACAAGTAGCGTCAAATTTGTTTGGAATATCAATACACTTCAAAATGTCCGCTTTAGCGGGCGATAAATAGTTCAGTGTTTTAAGTAAAAATGCATGGTCTTTTTTAACATTGGCGACAGCTTTACTTACATGATTACAGTTATGCTTCTTCCAAATCGGCTCATGGTGAAATAATCGATTTCTCAGTAGAAGTACCTTATGATACTCATCAAATAAAGCTGCAACTGTCAAATCAGAACCCCAAGGGTTTTTCGCATTGGAAAAAACCTCCTTTCTATTATCAGGTGACCATAAGAAACTATCCGAAGCAGTATTACGGTACTCGCTGTCTAACATATAAACCCAAAAACCTAAAGTAAGCCGACAAACGACATCATCAGGACTGTATTTATCACCGCATTCACTTTTTGCTTTTTTAACTGCCGATTTAACTAGCTCTTTGGATTTCTCTGAAATCGGCTTTGTTAGAAACCACTCATCATCTTTAAAGTGTTTTTTTGCAATGTTATGAATTGAGTTTCGCAACCCAACTTCAACCATTTGCACCACTGGAAAAAAGCTACTTGAAATCGATTGAAAAGCCAGATATGCGCCGACTTTAGATTCCGATTTGGTATAGCTCAGGAATGACTCATAAAAAGATAGACGAGGGGATGAGATCACATTAACCAACTGCTCTAAAGGCATTCGAAGCTCCATAACTACTTTACGTTAAGTATTTTTTTGTCTATTATACACAGTATCAAGGAGCTACCGAACGTTAGTTTTGTAGTGTACCTTTAGAATGTAAAGCTTCGAGGAGCTACCGAACGTTAGTTTTGTAGTGTACCTTTAGAATG